>NZ_MDDP01000009.1 GCF_001999725.1 Cellulophaga omnivescoria | reverse complement strand
CTTTAAAATAATTTAACTTTTTCCTAAATCACTTTCCGACTTCGATAATCCATTGTATATAAAAGATAGCAAGCCAAATAAGAATTTATTAAATAGCCTATAATTAACAATGAATTAAATACAGATTGTAACCAATTCTTTCACTTTGCTTATTTTCAATTATCAATTTCTAAGACTTTAAATTAATCCTATTTAGCTTTTTAGATGTACAATAGTTTTTTTGGGACAAATCATATTGCTTTTCGTAATAATAAAATTCATTTAAACTATCGTTAATATTGAAAACATACTGCAAATTCTGTAACAATAATTAAAATATTTTAATAGGTCTTTCCATATTATTTTGATTTGTTAAAAAGTAGCCCAGCCTATTTAAATATGAACCAGTATTAAACTCATAATTTTCCATAGAATTTGTTTTTAATTAAAAAACTATTGTATCGTATAACTTGTTTTTTCAACTTGTGTTAGTCTAAAGTAACCAAATGCATAATTCTCAGAATTGGTTGTATTAATACAATTTCCTTTTAAAGCAACTGGAGTAGGGCTAAAAATATCTAAACCTAATGATTGCTTTATTAAAATACGCATATAATTATAATATGAATTGGAAACACCAAAAAACTCAATATCAACAACATCTCCCGTTACGAAAATTTCTTTTTTATCTGTTGTATCGTCCTCTTCTTTTTCATAAACAATCTCAACTTCATTACCATCTACAAACTCATCTTCTATAACTATTAATTCAGGTAAAACGTCTCCTACTCTATGAAGTTTAAGCAAATAGAAATTCTCTTCACCCTTAGGATCATTGAATGTAATGTTAATCTCTAAATTTTCATCATTAGATCCATTTTCTTTAGATTGGCTAAGGTTGGTTATATCTGGAACAGAAATCATTTTTTCCGTGCCAGTATATTTTTCACTTAAATACTCTACTTCTAAAATATAGGTGTTATTAAGTATAGGTACAAAACTAGATGTTATATACTCTCCTTTGCCATTATGAGTAAATATAAATTCCTCATTAGTATTTGTATTCACTACTTTTACACTAGCTTCTGTTACTGGCTTATTTGGACTAGATGCAAAATAAGGTGTGGATGTACTTAATCTAATTTTTTGATTAGCTCCAGATGTCCCCTTTTCCCAGTTTAAAGACGCCTCTACTGTTAATCTTGGATCCGCGTTTTGTAAATCTACATCTATCACATTTGTACAGGCAGAAAAAAACAATCCGGTTAGTATTAATAAATATTTTATATGTAATTTCATTGTTTTAAAATTTAAAATTATAGGTAACTGAAGGAACTACTCCAAAAATTGCTGTTCTACTTGCCTCGTTTGCTCCAGTATCTAGATTTTGAGAAAAAGAAATAGATGCCGCATTTTTTCTATTGTACATATTATATATACCAAAAATCCATTCTCCCTGCCATTTTTTATCTGTTTTTGCGATTAGGGCTATACGTAGCCGAAATATCTAATCTATGGTATAATGGCAACCTATCTGCATTTCTATTAGAATAACTGGCTATAGACAAACCTTCATATTGATACTGCTCATTGGGGTAAGTCACAGGTCTTCCTGTTTGGAAAACTAAGTTAGATCCAAACGACCATGTATCGTTTAGTTCATATGATCCTGTTAGTGATATATCATGTGTTCTATCATAAGCAGTATTATACCATTCCCCTTCATTGATTCCTTCCCTCCTGCATTACTACCTAAAACTCTTTGCTCTATCTGAATAGCCAATTGCGCTTGAATAAATATCAACCGAATCAGTAGAAATCATAATGACTCCCTTAAAATTACTTTGATTAATTATGGAAACTATTTTGGAGATTAATTGAGTATAGTCTTTCCGTTTATTTTTACCGCTCAATTGACAAGGTAAGAGTATTCCAAAAAGACAAAAAGCGAATAAATATCTCATAAACAAATATGCTGAACAGATTAAAAACCAATACTATCTTGAAAGAAATTGAATCAAATCATTTTCAGAAGAAAAAATTTCATCAAAGGGGACCTCTATCATTGCGTTTAATTTAGATTCTAAAAATGAAGCTCTTATGTCAGTATGTAATCCTAATATTTGTTTCGAGGATTCTGATAAGTATTTTTGAGTATATGCCATTCCGAGTTCAAAACATGCTCCTTCATCAGGTACTCTTCCATCTAATACAAAAAGAAAAATATCACAGCGTAAAACTTGCTCCCTATCAATAGAGAAAATAATCATATTTCTTTGAGTTGCTGTCATTTCATCAAAAGGTACTTTTTTAAATTCAATACCATCTCTTTGAGGTAAGAAAACGTCATATCCCAGTAATTCTAATTTATTAACTAAAGCGTTGTTAAAGTTTAGTTCTGCAACACTAAATAAGGGGCCGGCGAAATAAATTTTCAATGTAGTTAATTTTTAATTATTTGTAAATTTGTGTTCAATTGTAATTCAATCAGAATTAGTTACACGCATTATCACTCAGGTAGACTTCATTTGGCGTTGTTGAGTTATTCTCAATACATAAATACCTTTTTCCACCAGTAGGTAAATAAATATTATTATTGGTTATTACGGTATTTAAATGTGTGTCAAATAATCTTAAACCACTTCTGTCTTTTGGTTTAATAGTATTATTAGTAACTTCAATATGTTTTGCACTCCCAATTTCAAGACCACCTTCTACTAGATTATTTTTGAAAGTAATACCATTTACATTTGAAAAGGTAAGTGCTCTTGAGCCATAAAAGAAATTATTATCAAAAACTACTTCTTGATTTTTATGTTCTTCATTATTGTTCATTCGAGCAAAATATACGAGAAAACCACTTGATGATATTATAGTGTTGTCTTTTATCTCTATGTCATCATTATTCGTATTGGTGGCTTGTATTCCATTTTTTTCCACCGTAATGGTATTTGCATAAATTCTTGATTTAGTTGCTTTACTTAATTGAATTCCTGCTTCACAATTGGTAATTGTGTTATCATGTACAAAAGCATCGATAGTACCAACAATGATTCCGGCACTATACCCTTCTATTATATTGTTTGCTATTTCGTTATTAAAAACGGTCTCTCCACTACCTGCTGCGAAAATAGCCCAGCTGTCTGATGCGGTGTCAATTGCTTTAAATCTATTGTTAATGATTTTTGCACCTGATATAAGTGAGTAAACTACTCTTGTACCTATATCGTTATCTTCAACAGTAATATCTTGACCTATTGTAAGTGTAAGGAAGCCTCCACGGCTACCGCTCTCGGTATTGCCCTTAATTAAAACATCGAAAACTTTTTGACGTTCTTTTAATATGCCGTTATCATCTCTAAAACGTTCTGGTTCTATATTTATAGCATAACCAACCTCTCCGCCATCTGTATTCGTAGACGGCTGTCCAGCGTCAATAAATGTATTGTTCTCAATAGTAATATCTCTACCATCTACTAATGCAATGGCCATTCTTCTAGAGTTTTTTATGATACAATTTTTAATAGTGACGTTTTGCGTAGGGTTATAATCTGGATTATATGAAAAACCAAATGAAAATATGGCAAAAGTACCTGATGAACCATCTTGAAAACGAACTCCATCTACCACAATGTTTCTTCCTGAATGAATATAAAAAAGGTGACTTCCTTCCAGGCCATTATCATCAGCAGAAAAGACACGTTGGTCCCTATCGCCATATAAATTACCTCCTGTTACAGTAATATTTTCAGCATCCCTAACGGCCAATATGGCACCACCTTTTCTATTATGTTTATCACCAGGATAAATTCGTAGATGAGTATTTTCTGTCATTTTTAAATTGAAGTTGGAAGGGATGTTAACAGCTTCTAGTGTTGGATACCAATTAGCATTGGTAGCAGTACTCGTTGTTTTAGTAACTTCAAAAAAAGCATCGAGCTTATCGATTAAAAAAGTAGAGGCTTCTAATTTTTTGGTTAAGAAAAATACTTTTTCTAAAATAGCCGTATTAGCTAGTGCTACTTCAGAAGTGGTGTTCCCTTCAACTATATCCCACCTAACAGCGTAAAATTTGAAAGTAGGGGATGCTAATCTTACTTCTCCTTCAATTTCTAATTTAGAACTTAAGAGCCTTCCGTCAATGGTTCCATTAGAAAAAATAAGTTTGCCATTTATTATATCTCCTCCACTAAACTCAAAATTTACATTATTAGGCAAAGTAATTGTTTGTCCATTTAGGTCTAACAAGCAATCAATTTTTATAGTGGAATCAGCGGTTAGGTCAGATAAGTTAAAACTACAAGGTGTTGTTATTGTATTTTCAGGAACGTCCGATACAATGTCATTTCCTATATCTTCTAAGTTATCTTTACCGCAAGAGCTGTTGAGTATTATAAAAATGAGAATTAAGTAGGTTTTATTTTTCATTTGGGAATGTTTTAATTTTAAGTCATAAATATTAAAAGTTTATATCTAGGAATATTTTAAAATCTTAGAATCTGGTTATTCATAAAAATACTTTAGAAGACCACCTCTTGTTAACGACATTACTACATTATCTTTGTAGTTAATACCTCCTAAATTTTCTGAATGCGTAAAAGATAATTGCCAAGTAGTACCAGCATCGGTAGTCTTATAAATTTTATTTTCTGAAACGCCCCATCCTTCATTTTGATTTTTAAAGGCAATGTCGTAAAATTTTGGTGAGTTATCCTTTTGTGTCCAGGTACTACCGCCATCAATTGTACTATATAGTTTTACAGTTTCAGCATTGTCACCCGTTGCCGTATTTGTGGATAATAGTAGAAAACCGTTAGAGGCATCTAAAAATTCAATGTCAAAAACAAAAGGATATGATTCGGTAGAATTACCATCAATTATGGTTTCTTGCCAAGGCGAATTCTCTCCATTTTTATATAAAACAACAGGATTGTTTCCCAAGTTGTTTCTACCACCAACCCAAATATGGTTTTCATCTAAAGCAAAGAATGAACGTAATTCATTGTTGTTGGAACTATTATTATAAACTTCTGAAAAGTTAATACCGTCTGTTGTTTCATATATGACTTTATCGGAAAATGCTGCAATACCTGTTCTCATATCTTCAGATATATATAAACCACAGTTTATAGTGTTTTCAGTATCAGGATTTATAAAAATTGTATTGTTAATTAAAGTAGAACCTCCAACGGGTATTTTATTAATTCGTGCAAAATCTGCCCAGCCTTCATCATTAATTGTGACGTAGAATGTTCCGAAAAAACCTACAGAAGCCCAATCTTCCCAAGTAATACCTCCATCTAATGTACGGTACGTATGACCGCCCCCTCCATTATCTTTTACGGAGAAATAATAGCGTAAACCGTTTACCTGTTGTGTTTTAAATAATGTCTTTCCTTCAGTCCATGGAACAGCATTGGGTGTAAGCTCCCATTCGCCTATCTTTTTAGGTAAAACAGCAATGTTGCCATTATAATCATTTTGATAAGCACTTGTAAGATTGGTATTTGCTATTTGAATTTTAAGTACAGGAACTAAGTTTGTTGTTTTTGGTAGTTTGAATTTGATTTCTGTAGTATTGGAACTTAATATTTCTACAGCAATATCATCAAAAGCGATACTTACATCCGTCTTATCTTCAGAAAAATTTGTGCCTAAAATAGATATTGTTTCTCCTGAATATCCAAAATCATTAGAGTAAGATGTAATAGTAGCATTTTTAATTTCTATAGGTATTTCAGTAGTATCATCTTTACTGCAACCAAGTATGAAAATAGTTGTAAGAATTGATGTCGCGAATAATTTTATGCTTTTTGTCATTCTAAATGTAGGTTAAATTTTGTTTTTTTGATTAGCGAAATTACTTTTTGAAATATTATGAAAATTGTAAAAAATGGACATTTTTATAATTTCAGACTGCTCGATTTTGTCAACTCTAAAAATCGAACCTATAATTCATTTTAAAGGCTAATCCCCAGCTTTTACGTATAATGTCTTGATTATAATTATCTGAAAGCACAAGATATATGTAGGACAATGGCTTGTATTCCCATTGTAAGCGGCTATTTATATTAAAGTTGTCACTTTGTGTGTTGTATTGCACATAGGTAGTCCAGTTTAATCGATTATTGAAAAATACTTCCCCAGTAAAACGGGTTAGGTGAAACGTTTTTTTGCCCAATAAATCTAAATCTATTTTATTAAAATCATAATTCAATTGAAGGTTTGCAAAAGGTAATAATTGATAGTTTATATATGCACCAGCTGCAATTCTACTTCCTCCATAATAGTTTCCTTTTTGTGCGTCTAACTGATATCTAAATTTTTGATTATTCGCAGAATTATATCCTATTTTGAAAATCCCAAAATTATAGGTATCAGGTTCTAGGGCATTCCCATTTCCTAAAGGTGCAAAACCATATTTTAAGTTTACATATTCTTGGGTGTACACATAATAGATAGATGACAAGTCTTTAAAAAAAACTGCTCCATTAAAGAAGTGTGATGATTGATTTAAATCTCCACTTTCATCAAAATAAGTGTCATTGCTATAGTTTAGATATCTTACTGAGTTTAGCGTTTTAGAGTTATCGTAAAATTTTTCATATCTAGTACCAATAGTAGTTTGTGTATATCCCTCTCTAATAGTTACATCATTAATTGCATCATAGTTATATAGGCGTGGGGTAAAGCCTACATCTGTAATATAATTTTTACCCACATTTTTTATAGCTGCATTCCAGTTAAAACCTCTTTTATTAAACCAAATTCCTGCATTGTAAAAACTATTATCACCAGAGATATTATCATTAAAACTTTTTCCTAAGTTGGCTAAACCAATCCATTTATTATTGTCTGATTTAAAATTTATGTTGATTCCTGTTACCCGATTGTAATCATTTTTAAAACTGAATTTATCAGTTTCCTGTCTATTTATTAGGAACCCTGTTGCAGTAAAGTTTTTATTGAGTTGTTGTTCTGCGACTAAAGCTCCATAATTTTGTGAAGCATTTGTATCTTCATTATCAGTTTGCACATTTAAAACACCAATTCTTGTTTTTGGCAATACATTTCCTGATAATTTTAGTCCAATTTGAATAGGGTTTTCAGCTCCAATTCTTCTTGAGTAAAAGGGGTTTATGCCCTCAACCCCCAAGTTTGAAAATAAATCGGCGTTTTCAAGAAAAAAGTTTCGCTGCTCTGGAAAAAATATTGAAAACCGGGTAAGGTTTGTTACTTGTTGGTCTACATCAATCTGTGAAAAATCTGGATTTATGGTCGCATCTAATTTTAATGACGACGTTACATTGTATTGGACATCTAAACTAGGTTTAATTGTTGTTTCATTGGTATTGTTAACTACATCGTTTTGATTATTTACTGTTACCGATGGTGTAACCGCAAAACGTGAAGCGGATGAATTAGGTAAATCTTCAACCCTGAATTTTTCAGTAAAACGCAAATCAAATAAGCGATAGTTACGTTTCACATTTTTTAAAATGGTCCATAAATTCGTTTTAATATCTCTTACATAAAACTGAACTCCAAAGACGCTATTGTCACTATTAAAATTTAATGATTTTAACGGAATCGCTATTTCATATTGCTTTAAGTTGTCATTTAAAAAAGCTTTTGCTTTCCAAATTGTGTTCCAACTTGTGGTAAAATCATAACCTTCATTAGTACGCTCTACTATACCATCTATTTGAGTGCTATAACTATTTACTGAAAAATAATAGGCGTTTTGTTCTTGGTTTTGGGTATCTAAAACCATTACAAATCCATCGCTTATCCCAATAGGAACATCTCGTTTTAAAGAACTTACTTGCGTATTGCTTGTTGTGTCATTATATGTTAAACTAACATACAAGTATTCTCCATTATGAAACATTTTTACTGATGATTGATTTTCTGCCAAACCAACATCCGTTGGTGCATAATTATAAAAACCAGAATGTGAATTTAAAGTATTCCATACGTCTTCATTGAATTTGCCATCTACGTCAATTTGTGTGTCTACATAAGTAATTGTTGGTTCCTGCGCGTTAGTAACTATAAAAAGGAAGGACATAATAAATGTTGTGTAAAGTTTCATCTTATTATTTTTTATTATAAATCTTAAAAGGTGTTGGTTGTAGTTATTTGTCACTTTAGTAGGCTGCTATTAATTACTATTTTTCGTATTTCTTTCTCAAAATGGTAATTGATTGGGATATTACTATTGTATAAATTTTCTAAAACAATTACGTCTAAATCCTTTTCAGGAACATAAAATTTGATTGAAACAAATCCAAAACCTGTGCCACCGTGACCAATATATTTAACCGGTTCGTCGCAAATGTCAACTCCATATCCGTAATAGATTTCTTTATCACTTAAAGCGGCAAACAAATCTGGCACATCTGAAGTCGTCATATTTTTATAGGATTCAGATTTTAGTAGCTCTCCTTTATGCAATTTAGAGTCCCAAATATGCAAGTCGGCAACGTTTGAGATAATACCACCTGTTGGAACAAAATCATTCCAAGTTTCATTAGTAAAACCAAGTGTGTGAAAATTTACTTTTTGAAACTTGTCTTCAATCCATTGATAACCATTTATTAAATATTTGTTTCTATTGTTGAGTTGGTAACAATAGGTGTTATCCATACCTATTTCTTTAAAAAGGTCATTAGCAAGTTGGCTATACTCTTTTTTTGTTACTTTTTTCAGTATCCTTCCTAATAGACCATAAGCTGGATTGCTGTAGTGAAAACTTGTACCAGGCTCAAATAATAAGGGTTTATCTAAGTCTTCAATTCCTGCCGACATATTGAGCAATTGATGAACGGTGACCGTATCTGCCCAAGATGCTGAAAGTTCGGGTAAATAGTTTTTGATAGGGATATGTAGGTTAATGTTTCCTTTTTCTACTTCTTTGGAAACTAAAACTCCGGTAATTTGTTTACTGTTAGATTGAATTCTAAAGTTATCTTGTAACGAAATGCGAGTTTTATTTTCAAAATCGGAATATCCAAATGCTTTAGAATAAATAACTTTCCCATTTTTAGTGATGGAAATTACACCGTTAAACTTTCTAGGTTTTGTTGTTTGAATTAAGCTGTCAATTTTTGTAGAATAGTCATTTACTAATATCTTATTAGCTTTTAAAAGATTAGAATTGGCTTGATTATTTTTACAGCTCGCAATCAGCAAGATTATAGAAAAGATTAAAAATTTGAAGTTGTATTTCATTATGCTTAACATTTTAGGATATAGTTCATGTTAATTACCGTCAACTCGTGTTGCTGTTTTACTAATTATTTTCCAATTATCTCCAATTTTTTTTAGTAGAAGTAAATCGATATAGATCATTTTCCTTTCTGGAATAGAAATTTCTACTTTTGCAGTTGCTATATCTTTTACTACTTCAATTGATAATACTTTTCCATAGCGACCATTAAACTTTCCTTTTTCAGCATCTTTAAAAAAAGCAACATATTCTTTTGGTGTTAACGATTTAAATTCACCGCCAACTGTTAAGTATAAAGTGGCATTTTCTGTAAAAACACTTTCTAATTGTTCAAGATTATTATAAGAACTCCCTTCTATATAGTTTTTTAGTGTAAATCCAATTTTCTCTTTATCAGATAATTGTGTGGGACTCTTTTTTTCTAAACTTTCATAGAAAAGTTTAGATTCACTTACAAAGCTTTTATCGTAATTAATAATTTTTTTAGAATTTTGATTTCCATAAATAGTAATAAGTAATTGCTGTTCATTTATCTTGTTATGGTTTTTATTGGCTTGTGAAAAGACTAAGAAAAATGACAAGAAAGACATCAGATAGAGTAAGTATTTCATGATATATTATTTTTATTGTTTTATTCCGTAACCCCAATAGATACTGGTAATTTTCCATTGGCTATCAACCTTATGAAGTATCATTAATTTGTATTCAGGAATTTTAGAGTGAAATTGATCTAGTCGAAGTCTAGCAAAGGATATCTTATCATAAATTTCAATACTCAAAAGCTCTTCTTTGTAATTTGGATCAGCATTGTCAGAATCTAATCGAAATTCACTTTCTTTATATTTTCCTTCTTTATTTACATATCTGTATGCCCCTTTTTCATGCATAGAAAGTTTTTTATGTTTTATACTTCCTGTGTGGTCGCCTATATAAAAATTTTTAATTGTGGTGATTATAGCTTGACGATCTGAAAGATCTATCTCATCGGAACTCATTCCAACTTTCTGTCCGAAAGCAGTTATTGCAATAAACCCTAATAGTAAAGTAAAAATTAAGTTTTTCATATTTAAAAGTATTTTGATTCAAAAGTATAAGTGAGGTATATACGATTTTAAGTAAATAGACCAGTAATTAATGAATGCCCACAGAAAGGATATTTTTAACAATTATACTCTTATCATCAAAAAAGCTATGTTCGACATCCTAGATAGCGGTTTTAGCGACTTTTAAATAATAATAGCCAGTATAATTGTATTTTAGCTATTTCAGATGAAGCCTTTTTTAAAAAAATACAACCCATATAGGTCTATATTATTCAAACATTTATTGTTTTGGATATCTGTGTTCCTATACTTTATTCTTTCTATAAATGTTAGTAATTTTGAAGCAGGTTATTTACAGTTATTTCACTCTACCTGTAAAATCATAATCCCACAAATAATCACAGCATACACTTGTTTGTATCTGTTAGTTCCAAAATTTTTAAACGAAAAAAGAAACTATCTTTTTATTTTTTGGCTTATAATTTTACTAATTCTAATGTTTGCATTGTATGTTACACTTCATATGTATTTATATGAACCAAAATATATAGAGTACTATAATGACATAGCTAAAAAATATGCGGAAGATTCATTTTGGAAAAGATTTAGCAATTTCTCTGTTTTTTTAAGTAAATCTATTTTGTTTTTAACACCTGCCGTATTACTTCTAATGGCTCAGTTTTATAAGAATCAGCAAAGGCTTTTAAAGTTAAATGAACAGAAGAAAACAGCAGAATTAACTGCCTTAAAGCATCAATTAAATCCGCATTTTTTATTTAATACTTTAAATAATTTGTATTCGCTAGCATTAAAAAAATCTGACCAAACACCGGATGTAATAGAAAAATTAGCAGATATTTTAGATTATATGCTTTATAGATGTAATGATACCTTCGTTTCGCTTCAAAAAGAGATCGAGCTGATTAACAACTATCTTTCTTTAGAAAAAGTAAGGTATGGTAAACGCGTTCAAATTTTATTTGAAAACAATATTAAAAAAGATGTGAATATTGCACCACTTTTATTGTTAACTTTTATTGAAAATGCTTTTAAACACGGCGTTAGCCAAGAGTTAAAAGAAGCTTTGATAGAAATAAATATTAACCTTGAAAATAGTCAGATTGTTTTTTATATAAAAAACACTAAGCCTAATGCTAGCCTTGAAAATAGTGAAGAGAGTCGTATTGGTTTAAAAAATGTAAAAAAGCAGTTAGAGTTAGTATATCCAAATAATTATATATTGGATATTAAAAATGCTAAAGAAACCTATGAAGTAACTTTAAAATTACTTGCCAAATAATGAAGTACAAATGTTTAATTATTGACGATGAAGAATTAGCTAGAGAGTTAATCGAAGCTCACATAGGGCAATTAACAGATTTTGAGCTTATAGCTTCTTGTTCTAGTGCAATAGAAGCAAGTGCCATTTTACAACGGCAAGCAATAGATTTATTATTTTTAGATATAGAAATGCCTGTTTTAAAGGGTACAGATTTTTTTAAAAACTTGCTTCACAAACCTAATGTGATATTTACAACAGCTTACAGGAATTATGCTTTGGACGGATTTGAATTGAACGCTATAGATTATTTATTAAAACCTATTAGTTTTTCACGTTTTTTTAAAGCAATTGAAAAATTTAAACAACAGCAAAATAGTTATAGTCAAGAGTATCAAACTACGCTAACTACCGAAAAGGATGATTTTATTTTTGTAACAAAAAACAGAAAAAAAATAAGAATAGATTTTGCCGAAATTTTATATATAGAAAGTTTAAAAGATTATATAAAGATTCATTTAGTAAATGAATCACATACTGTAAAATTTAGTATTTCTGCTTTTGAAAAAGAGTTAGACAGTCGCTTTATACGCATTCATCGCTCCTATATTGTTAATTATTTTCAAATAACAGCTTTTACGAAGAGCGATGTTGAAATTGGCAAAATAGAAATTCCTATTGGCGAAAGTTACAAGACTATGGTTGAAGAAAGGTTTAAAAGTTAGTAGGTAATTAAACTCACATCGTTTTTGGCAATATCATTTAACCCAACATTATTTTCTATCCAGATTAAGTCTTAATGATTCTATATACCGTCAATTCCTCTGTGTTAGTAGTACAAGTTTTTTTGTTTAAACACGCCTACATATTATATTTTAAGCTTTTTAATTTACATTTTGTTGAAACTGCGATTAAAATCGGTAGCCAATACTTATTGCACGACGATTTATAATATCATGGTCTGTTTTATATGCATTAAACAAATTACCACCCATACCAAATAAAGCTTCAAAAACAATTCCACTTTTGGTAACCCATTTATAACCAACACTTGCTCCTAATGATAAATCAATTACATCAGGTCCTTCGTTTAAGGTTAAATTTCCATCTAAATCATATAGTTGTTTTCCATCGATAGAACCTAGTGTTGCAAACCCTTCCGTAAAAAAACCTGAAGCATATTTTTTACTAAAGTATCTTCTGTAAAAAGGTGAAATTTGATAATTGACATCTTCATCAAATTTCTGACTAAATGCATATAAGCCTACAATTCCCAATGAAGAGTTTTTATTTAAATTCCTTTCATATGTAACCTCAAAAAGGCCTAGTGACGTAGAGTATGCATTGAGCTTTACATCATTTTTCTTTTCAAATTGGTAAACTGTATTGCTATTTTGATCTTGAGCTTTAACTAGAAAAAGTGAAAATAGCATTGTTGTGACTAAAATTGTTTTTTTCATTAAAAGTGTATTAATATTTTTATGAGGCTAAAGTAATTTATCCGTGATTAAAAAGGTTTCAAAAACTTCAGAGTGAATAAATCGGCACTTATCTATTAGATTTTCTGTACTCGTTTGGGGTGACACCCGTAATTTTCTTAAAGGATTTGTTGAAAGTAGTTTTTGAAGTAAATCCTGCTTCCATTGAGATAGCAAGCAAGCTATAATTATCAAATTCCGAATCAACTATCATTTTCTTAACGTCATCAACTCGATAGGTATTGATATAAGTATTGAAATTTTCATGACTTATGCTGTTAATAATTTGGGACAAATAACCAACACTTATATTGAGTTTTTCTGCGACTTTAATTCTATCCAAAGAGTTATCTCTATATATGTGCTGTTCTTTACACAATTTTTCTAGTTTTGTATAATAATCGTTTTCTTGATTGAATATTTCTTGGTTAACTAAGTTTTTTTTAACAATTTGTGTTTGAATAAAAGGAGTAGATACTTTTTCTTTTAATATTTTTCTTATTGCAACTTTATCCTTGGCTAGTTTAAAATTATATATTCCAATATATGCTGTCCAATGAATTATATAAGAAACGAACAACGCAAGAATTTTCATTGCATAAGAAATGTTGTAATCAAAAAACAAAGCAATTAAAATTGATAAAAGCCATATTATTTGAAATACCGAAATTAAAAACCATAAAACAATAATCCATCTTTTGTCTTGTTCATCGTTGGAAAACTTAACTAAAGTGTAAGTACGTAATATAATAAAAGGTAGAAATATTAAGATCAATAGAAATTCAATCTGACTTAATATATCATATACAATTCCGACTGAATTGGAATCAAAAATAGCGTCTATAGCATTTATAATTACAGAATATCCAAAAGGGATAAACAACCAAATTCTTTTTTTAAAACTTTTAAGAGGATCATTAATTTGATTTTCTACAAACAAGAAGAAAAATACGGGTAAAATAAAGACCCATTCTACGTTATCTAAAATTTTTAAGATAGGAACAACATTATATGCTCCATTAACTTCAAAAACAAGGTTGAGTAAAAGTAGAGATAATGTAAATATCGTGCATGCTAAAAAATTATTCCCTTTAGATTTAAAAAAAGGTGACTTTAAAATAATTAAACTTAAAACGATTCCTTGAAAAATCGCAATATTCAGTAGTGAGACAAAAATTAGCATTAAAGTTCTTTTTTTTTAGCTACAATATGACATGGATTTGTTGTTTTGCTAAAATATAAACAACACTTTATAAATCTAATTATAACATTTCTATATCATCTAGTTTATAAGATTTAAAATGTAGGATTTACAGGGATCATACTAGTTTTTAGGGATATATAAGTTTAGGTCTAAATCTTGGAATTGATTTTTAGGATTAAGAACATAAATATTCGATTTTTTTCGATTTTCATATATCTCTTCAAGAGGAATCTCTGGAACATTATGTTCCGGATAATTTTTGTCTAACAATATATCTGATGAAGCATAATGTAAGGAGTAGAAAACGTTTTCAGTAGCCGGTTCTATTTTCCACTTCATTGTTGTTAAGTCCAATACACCATATCCCGATTTTGTTCTTAGAATAGCGTACCCAATGGTTTTAGGAAATATGGTCATACTATATGGGGATGCAAATTTTACGGGAGATTCTTTTTGATTAATAGACCTAAAGACATAACCCTCTCTATTATTTTCTACTTCTATTAAAAACCACAAATCTTCTAGGGTCGCAAAGGTATATTTGTAGCGAGGACGGTCACGCATTTTCTCAAAACCTTCAACTACTTCACCATCTTGTTCAATAATAGAATAGGTGGTAATAAAATTTTCATGCTTATTAACTACCGCATAGTATTTTTCTTTGAATTGGATGGCAAATCTATCAATTAGCGGTTCATTATTATTAAAATCATAATATTTACCATTGTAAGAAGTGATAGCTCCATCTTCATCTACTTCAAAACCGGAAATGTCATTATTAATCATTTCTCTATTGTTTGTTACCTCTTCAAATGATTCATTATATAATTGTCTTGAGATGCCATAATCCCCCTCTGAAACATAACGCACATCATAATTGCTTTTAGAACCCTTTAAAACTATTTTACAACCATCTTCATTGTTTCTAGTTTCAAAAGCATGGTCTGCACTAAGCCATGGACCAAAAAAGACAGGTTTCATAAAAATAGGTACTGTAATTTTTTTCTTAGACTCTTTATCTAGAAACCCCCATTTTTCATCTTTTTCTGAATAGTATGGTACAAGATTTTTAGATTCGTATTTTTTTATTTTACTAAGCAATTGTGCTTCTAGTTTTTCTTCGCAACTAGACTCTTGTGAGAATACGTTTAAAGGAATAACAATTATTAAGGCTAATAGTATTTTGTTCATGCTGTTAAGATTTTCGTTTTAATCTATTCCTCTATAGATATTTAGAATATATAATACCCTACAGAAACTTGAAAATTAGAGTTTTTTGTATCAACATTTTTTACAATATCAGTAAAACCAATATTATAACGTAATTGACCGAAAAAAGAACCGAATTCTACTCCAACACCTAGAACTCCACTAAAATCAATATTTTCTGGTTCAACCAGTGTATATTCATCATTAATTATAAAACCAAATTGGGGTCCAGCCTCTACGCTAAAAAGTTTAGCAAATTTGAATTTTAATAAAACAGGAATATTGATATAGTCAATATCCAAATTTTTAATTCCTTGAGCAGAATAGATAAGTTCTGGTTGCAAAGCAAACATATCTGTCAACACAATTTGTGCAACAGCACCTATATGATATCCGGTTCTTGCATCTATATCGTCTAAATTATCACCGTTTATAGTAGAGAAATTTACCCCTCCTTTAAAGCCAAATTTGATGTCTTGCGCATTTGACGAAATTGAAAAACCTATTATCGTAATTGCTAGTAAAAAACTTTTTTTCATAATTATAATTTTATTATTTGTTCAAATCGTAGTAAAAATCAAAAGTTATTATAACGTAGAGCTTTTGCTTTTCTGTTGCTGTTTGTTAAACTTAGAATTATCCGCTTTTATTTTCGTTTGTAACTAATGAACTCGCATCTTTTATATTATTTCAAATCCTCAATTAGGCCTTTAACAACTTTCATTAATTTATCTGCTGTGTCCAAGTCGCTTTGGTTTGTAATCACAGAGATTCCCAAATTATATTTAGGAAGTAGGAAAAACCAATTTTGACTACCAAAACCACCTCCGTGCATACTGTAATACGTACCGTATTCTTTATTGTTTCTAATAGGGAAATAATAGCCTATTTCTCTATTCCCATTTTCAAGAAGGTTTCTGTGAGATTCTGCAACTACTTTATTGCTAGGGTCTAAATGCAATTGCATATAGTTAACTAAATCTGGCATAGTGGTTTTTACACCACCATCAGCACCATATATAACGACTTCATGTGGAACAAGTTTACCAGTCATTCCATAACCATTAGCTAAATATTGTTCTTTATCTTTTGGAAGGTCTACATAGGTATCATGCATATCAGCATTCTTTTGGAAATAGTCTTTCAAAATGTCATTAAAAGATTTGTCATAAACATTTTCCAGTATTTCCGCCATGAGTTCTGTGTCAACGTTAGAATATGCATATTTTTCACCAGGAATAGTATCTAGTTTTATCAAATGCAAATCGTTAAAAAATTCTTTTTTACCGTAATCCTTTTGAACTTCATATACTTTAAAAGGTAAATCTTCATTAAAGTCATTTAACAGCGCATTGATACTTTCAGGTAAGAATTTTGACATTCTACTGGTATGTGTCAACAAATGTTTGATTTTTATAGGTTCACCATTATATTCGAAGTTTTTGAAGTCTTCTTTTAGATACTTTCTAATATCATCATCAAGAGCTAGTTTTCCTTCTAAAACAGCGTTGGCAACTAAGACTCCTGTAAACGTTTTACTTACCGATGCAATTTCATAGATTGTTTCGTTCGTTGATTTATTGTTTTTCCCTTTATCTAGTTCTCCATAGTGAGCTATATACTTTTTTCCATCTTTATAAACCCCGATTGAAACAGCATTTATTTTAGAATCTAAAAGAAGAGAATCTACATTTTTATCCATGGCAATCTGAACTTTATCTAAGGATTTAGGGGCTTCTTTTTTTTCTGAATTTTTGCAATTTGTAAGCACTAGTATTGATAAGACAAGCAATAATTTAATTTTCATAATTCTTTTGTTTGATGTATATATTAGGACGAACAATCCTTAAAATTGTAACTGGTATATTTTGTAATGTATAATTTATTTTACTGAGTCAATTCTTATTTGGCTGTAACTCCAAACATACTCTCCAGTTTCTTCATTTCTCTCTGGGATTGCGTTTTTTATTCTTTTAAATGTAAATGACAAACGTACATTTTCATTATATGTATGTTTATTTCCTTCATTATCAAACAATACTAAATCCTCAGGTGTGAATTCATTCGGTAGATAAAATTCATTATTACCTTCTCCAAAATACAGTTCAAAACGCTCTATATAATTGTTATCCGCGTCATTAAATATTATCTTTAAAGGTCTTCCAATTACTCTCGTGATATCAGAATTACTAATAGTTGCATGACCAATAATCGAGTACCTTTTACCATCGCTATCTTTTTGTTTCTTTAATTCGTGAAACTTATTTATTGATATTTCAGTGCCAATTTCATCAGTTCCTTGAAAAAGAACATCATCTTTAAATTGATTAAACAGAAGTGCGATTACAGAAATTGCAATAAGTGCATAATATGACTTTTTAGGTTTTTCTTTATGTGTCATGCTTTTAAATATTTAGACAGGTCAATTAAAAACGGCAAAACTACTTAGAACAAAACTTTGAAAATTGTAAAAAATGGACATCCTAAGTAAAAAGGCTACATATTAAGTCTGTTTTTTTTTAGATAAAGAAGTGACTTTTTATTAAATCCTTTGAACATCAACCAGATACCCAGTACTATATCTAAAATAGCTGTTGGCACATTTAAAACTATGTATTCTACCGTTATAATATCCAAAATACTGAATAGAACTAAACCACTTGCAATTATGGATAAGACAGCTCCAGTTATTCCCCAAATAGAAATCCATTTAGGTAGAAGTTTTGATTTAATAAATATGACATAAAGCATAATATTACCAATACATAATATTAAAATCATGAAAATATGATTTACAGTATCGCGAGATGATTTTAATATACCTGCTAATGTTTGAATCTCTATGAAGTTTATAGAAGTACCTTTAACGTAATTATCACTTAAAATAAGAAGACCAAGCATTAGAATTGTTCCCAAAATGGAAAGTGTAACAGCAAGAATTCTGAAACTTAAAAAGCCAATGGACAAACTAAGGCTAAACTGTTTAACGATAGGATATAGTAAAATAGCAATGCCTAAATAGACTAGGGACATTATAAATTGAAATATGGCAGCTATAATTACTTGGTTGGAATTTGTGGTAGCTTCTGTTAAATAGTTTGCGGAATCAATTGATGGTGCTATGCTGAAAACTCCTGCAATTAGTCCGATGAACAGAAAGAGCCCGATTATTTTTTCTTTATTTTCAATTCTGTAATTCATCCTTAGTTGAGCTGTTTTAGGTTTTACTCCTCAAAACTATTCAACTAAAGATTCTAAAAATTGTAAAAAATAGACGTTTTAAATATCGTCGTCGCTTAGGCTCCAAAAGTCTTTTGGATTAAATCCTGTGAATAGTTTAAACTCATTATTAAAATGGGCTTGGTCAAAATAGCCGTTTTCATGAGCTATTTCTGTAAGACTTGAACTAGTAGGATGTTGTTTAATCACAGATTCAAAACGAATGACCCTTGAATAGGTTTTAGGATTAAACCCTGAGTATTGTTTAAACCGTCTGTTAAATTGTTTTTGAGACAGACCAAAATCATAGGCAAGTGGTTCAATTTTCAGGTTCCCATTACCATTTTTTATAGCCTTAATTGCTTTTGTTATTAATGGGTCTTCCATTTTAGGTTGGTTCAAAAGCGATTTAAAATATTCAGATAAAACATCAATACGCTCTTTAGTTGAAGAGGCTGTTTCTATCTTTTCATTTAACAGGATGCCTTCCTTACCAAGAAATGTATTCAAAGGCATGAACTTTTCATTAAGTTCACTTGCTGGAATATTAAAAAAATTGGGGATTGCATACGAATAAAACGCTACACCTATAAGATGATGAAATTCATCTACCGGATACTGATTAGCTAAATGGGTATGACCCTGAATGGCTGAAAACAGAAAGCTAGAGTTCTTTTCATTTCCGTTAAAGGCAAAAACAATTTCAGATAAACTACTACCAACAACATAGTATGTCGTGTTCGGTTTTTCTAAAGGTGTATCCCAGGTACAAACCCAAAAATGACTTATGTGGCTTTCAAGTTCTTTGCAAGGTGGTATTAAATTGTATTCCATTTTCTAGTTAATTCCGTTTTAACACATTATTTCTTCTTTTGAATTGGTTAGCTTTATTTCAAACAACTCAATTTATAATACAACGTATAGGTCTGTATTTTGTTACAATATAGTTTCAAAGGTATATTATTATTTAGGTAGTCTTATTTTGTTGTTATTTATAAAATAAACCCCAGTTAATAATATAACCGCTGATATTATAGATTGACCAGTAATCTTTTCATCTAAAAAGTACCATTCTAAAATAAGTGCTATAATAGGTTTTATAAATTCAGAAGTTGCTACTTTTTCTATAGAAATTACTTTTAACAAATAATTGAAACTGTTATGCTACTGAATAGTGTTTGGCCTGTTAAAAAATATCTGTTTTAATCTTACAATGAAAGGGAGATACCTAACTTTCTCTAACACACCATCAACGCTACCGCTCAGCATATATCAATAATCATTAGAATAACTAAAAGACTATCTTCCTTTAAAGAAATTGTTTTTTCAGGTCAGACAGTATAAATGAATAATTCTTAATTTAAAGTGCGGTAAAATCGTTTTAATAGATTCAAAATGTCGATTTTTTACAATTTCTAGCTGTTTAGTATATCTAGTTTTACAGGATTTTAAAAACAAAAGAATAGTTACGAAAGTGCGACAAAAGCAAATACAAACAGTCCTTTAAAAAACCAAACTTTATATAAACATGAAAAATCTAATTCACATATTAACTGTTCTTGTACTACTTACTTCTTGTAACCAACAAAAAGACAAGATAATTATTGAGAAGCAAATATTGGACAAATTAAGCCCAATAGAAGACCCTAATTTCTTTATAGGAAAACATAAAACTAAAGCAATGGTTTTGGGTGTTTTTCATTTTAATGATGCTGGTTTGGATGGTTATAAACCTAAATTTCCTTTTAATATTTTGGAAGATAAAAGACAAGTTGAGTTGGAGACACTTCTCAACAAAATAGCAGAATACAAACCTACCAAAATACTATTGGAATGGAATAGAATTAAAGCAGATAGTATTGTTAATGAAAAGTATCAAAACTATTTGAAAGATAGTTTTGATATTAGCGAAAAGAGTAACGAAGTTTATCAAATAGGATTTAAACTTGCCAAAAAACTTGGCCACGACCGAATTTTTTGTTCTGATGCCTCTGCCGATTGGTTTGGTGTAAATTTAGATTGGGACAATTATGACGAAGATGCGTACTTAAAATCACAAGGTCAATATAAAAAAGCAAGACGATACGACTTTGATGCATTTTATAAAATAGGAGATTCATTGAAAACTACCCGAACTCTTACAGAGCTTTTATTAAGGCTGAATAATCCTGAGAACAGGCGTAAAGACCATCAGTCATATCTAACGAAAATAATAGAAGGTGCTGGCGATAATTATTTAGGAGCGGATAATGTAGCTAGGTGGTACCGAAGAAATTTGAGAATATTTGCTAACACGTTAGACATAACCGATTTTGATAAAGAAGAACGCCTTTTATTAATTTACGGTTCAGGTCATGTTTGGCAGCTCAGACAGTTTTTTACCGATTCTCCAGATTTTGACTACGTTGAACCAAATGATTATTTAATATCTAGAGAATAAAAATTAGTTACTTTTCTTTTTTATTTAAAGGAATATTTACTGCAAGAATATCAGGGGAACCTCTAAATATGATAAAATTTATAGATTGCCCGCTTTCATCCATTTCTAATTTTAAAAAATCTTGTCAGACATCTAATGAAATATTACATTCGCTCTGATATTTTACAATTTATTCCAAATATCCAAGTACATCTTCCAATCGCCATCTATTTTTTTCCAAACGATTACATATTTGCCTTTCCAGGTATTTATGCTCCCGTCTTTGTGCTTGGTTTTGCCCTCATAATACCCATAATCATAAGCAGTATTATTGATAATACTTATTTCAGTTTGGGTTATTTTATGGTAAGTGGTACTTACACCGTTAGGAAGTGTCCAATAGGTAATAATATCCTCACCTTCTTATATGTTAGTGTTATTCGGAAATATTTTTGCATCAATAGTATAACATTTAGCAATATTCGTGTAATCTGAAGCCATTACGTATTTTGAAAAGTCTTCTGTGTTTTTCAGTATGGTTTGAATGTCTTCTTTGTTTCCATTTAAAGTCTGACTTTGTAAATGACTTATGCTTGAGAGATTTAATATTATAATAATTAAATTTTTCATATTTTAATTTTTAGTGTTGGTTACAATATTATGTATTTCATCTGCCATATCCATAACATTAAAATACTTTTGGTTCTTTAAAATCACAATGTACAAATCATCTTTAGGGTAGTATCTAATGACGCTTTCATAGTTTCCTTGTTCACCATGATGATGGTGCACTTCAAGTTGGTCACCGTCCCATTCTAAAATTCCTAAAGGTGATTGTGAGCCTTCTCTTTCTGAAAGGAACTTTATAGATGCTTTTGATAGCAATTGATAACTATGTAAATGATAGAGCCATTGGTACAAATCTTTTGCAGTAAACAACATTAAAAACTTTGCTTCTCTATTTGTAAAGGGATCAAAATTGTAATCTTTATCAAATGCTATAGCAGGCAGTACTTCGTTTTTGTATGGCATTGCCTTGCCAAAATAACTATCGGTCATCTTTGCAGGTTTAAAGATATGTTGTTGAACATAATCTTCGAAAGATTGCCCAGTCACCTTTTCAACGATAAGCGTTAATAATAAGGGGTTATAGTTTGAATACAGATAATCCGTACCAGGTTTAAAAACGAGTTCCTCTACCTTTCTTAAATCTTTCAAAAGTAATTGTTCTGTAATTGGTATTTTGTTATCCACATAATGTTCCCATGACACCTTAGGTAAACCACTGGTGTACTTAAATAGCTGCTGTATAGTTATTGAAGATGTCCAAGTAGGCAAATCTAAATCACTTAAATAATTACTAATTTTATCATCAGTTTTGAGGCTTCCTTTTTCACAGAGTTGCATTACAGCAACCGCTGGAAATTCTTTATAAATTGAACCAATGCTGAAACGATGTGCAGCTGTCAACTGTTCTTTTGTTTCAGGATGGGCAATACCAAAAGATTTTTCATAAAGTACGGAATCGCCTTTTACTACCAATACATTTCCATTGAGTTCTCCCTTTTCATATTGTTGTTGTACGTAGTCCACAATGTTAGTTTGCTGACAACTTGCCGTTGAAAAAGCTATTATGATATAAAGGCTTAGAAGTTTTTTCATTTTTAAATTAATTTTAGTAATAGTTTGTATTAAAGCTTATTATATGATTTTCATCATTAGTATTTTTATACCACGATAATCCTTTCGAATAGATTTATATTAATTATTTTTTGTTTTGTCTGTGGAATATCTTGTTTACTATTTTCCATTCCCCATCAATTTTTAACAAATTCACATAATCGATAAAATAGAAGCTGGGGTAGTCTATACGAAGGCGTGCATTAGCTGCATTACCAGCAATATTGATTTGCTCTACGATACAAGTGCGATTTTGCTTTGGTCCTGGCTTGATGGCTTTTTCAAAGAAATCAATAGCATTTACCTCTGTGTAGCTTTCTCCCTTGATAAATTTCATACTTGCACTAGGGTGAAAGGCTTTTTTCAGCGTTTCAAAGTCATTATTTGTACCACCGTCTAAATAATAGGAAACTGTTTTTTCTACGAGGCTATAATCAGACTTTTGAGCAAATGTATTTAGTGTAACACTAATGCAAAGTAATAATGTTAAGATTGTTGTTTTCATTTTTTTTATATTTATATTGATTTATTTTTCTATTAATTCTATAACTTTTTTGGCAACCGATATTGAAGAAGAAGGATCTTGACCTGTCACTAATCTTCCATCTGCCTCAAAATAATTTGCATTTCTTTCTTTTGAATATGAAAAATTTCCTCCTCGTTTATTAATTGTTTTTTCTATAGAAAAAGGAAAGGTTTTATATTTCTCCGAATCCATATTTTCAAAAATATCAGGATAGCCACTTATTTGTTTTTCTTCATATAAATATGTTCCGTTTGATAATTTTAAATTGACAATACCTGCGGTACCGTGGCAAACGGTGGATATTATACCATTGTTTTCATAAACAGTTCTTGAAATAGTTTGAATTTCTTTATTTTCTGGCACTCCAAACATTGCAGAACCACCACCACTGTAATAGGTTGCTTTATAACTTAATGGATTAATCTCGTTTGGACGAAGTGTGTTTTTAAGCAAATTCTTAAAATCAGTATCGTTTAGATACTTTTTCTGAATGCTATCAAAATTGTTTATATATCCAATAGGAATTACTCCGCCTTTTGGGCTTACAAAATCTACATTATAACCTGATTTTTTAAAAATATCATAAGCCAATACAATTTCAGAAAAATGATTATATGCATTTAAATTTGTATTTCCGTACGTATCTTGATTAGATACTACAAAGAGTATTTTGTCAGACTCTTTTTGAGAGGTTTTACCTCCAATTAGAATAGAAATTAATGATAAAAGAAATATAATTTTTTGCATACGGTTTTAATTTACCGCAATATGCAATCATTCTTATCTATAAAGGTTTTCTATTATAAATCCGAACTACTATTATGTAAATAAAGACTTTTAATTGTTTTGTTTTTGGAATCTAGTTTTTTTGTATTGAGCAGGTGTAGTTCCTGTTATCTTCTTGAAAGTTGTAAAAAAAGTAGATTTAGAATTAAAGCCACAATCGTAACCGATAGTTTCAATTGTGTATATTTCACTTGAAATTAATAACTGTTTTGCTTCTTCAATTCGAAATTCGTTTATAAATAGCGAAAATGATTTCCCTAAATTATCATTTAGAAGTTGTGATAATTGATGAGTAGAAATATTTAGTTGTTTAGCAATATCTGACAATTTTAAATTGGGGTTTTTAAAGAGTTTTTCATTATTAATCACAGTTAATTTTTCTATAATTAATTTCACCTCTTCTTTATCAATTTTCTTATTCTCGTATTTTACTTTTTCTTCAAAAAATAAAGTGTTTTTATTCTGTTTAAATAACCATAATAAAACTAAAAGGTAAAAAACAAATGAAAATGATAATGCTCCTACTATATACGATGTATAAGAACCAATATTATAAGAAAGCCAAATAATTGATACTCCTGCAAAAATACTTAACAACCAAACTTCAACTTCGTTGAACTTTATATTTTTTGAGAATATTTTTTTTAGAATATGTTTTAGTTTAAAACCTGTTAAAAGAATATAAATCAACCATTGAAAATAAATCCCCTTAACTAAGAATTTGGTCCACAATTCTCTATTGCCTAAATATGGATATAGAATTCCTAATATAATCACTATACTAAAAGAAGGAATTATGTGAATCCACCATTTTATAGTATTCGATGATTTTAGTTGAGATACGCTATACAGGTATAGTGCTGGTCCAATTAATACACAAGCAGAAAGCCCTATTTGTACAAAAACACTAAATAAATTTGGATTAAAAAATAAGAAGACAGATTTGATAATTCTAATACTCAATACCAAAAGTAATAAGGCTAAAAAGTAATTTGAGAATTTTTTTCTTTGTGCGACAATACCAAAGTAGAGTGATAATAAAAATCCATTAAATGCTCCTAAAGCACTAAAAAAGAAGATGAGTTGGTTTTCAAAATTCATTTATAATTTGATATTTTTTTAAAGATTTCAACTTTTCGTAAAGATAATCTTTTACCGATTCTCCAGATTTCGACTATGTTGAGCCAAATGATTATTTGACTTCAAAAAAAAGGTTAGTTACTTTATTTTTTATTTAAAGGGATAGTTACTGCAAGAGTATCAGGAGAATCCCGATATATGAGAAAGTTTATTGCCTGCCCATTTTTATTCGTCTCTACTTTTATAAAATTAGGGTAATCTATAATTTTAAAAACATTATCTCCAAGATACACCATTTCACTTTCTTTAGTGCCTTTAAAATGTTCAAAAAAAGGAGACTGAATATATAGACGATTGTTTTTAGCAACAATAATAGTTTCAAAACTTCGTTGATACAAGAAATCATCATATGTACCAACTAGCGCATTTTGTACATTTGTCGGTATAGGTTTAATTTTATTTTTTGGAATCTCTTTTTTCCATTTCATTATACTTAATAGTGTATTTCTTGTATAATCTATTACGGGAAATCTATTTGATTTTTCTCCATTTGCAAAAATAACAAACCCATTACCATCTTCCATTGTTGCAAATATATCTCCTCCTACCCCTGTATTTGAACCATTGCATTGAAACCAATTGTAGTTATCATATCCAAACGAAAGTTGCCACCCCAAACTCCAACCACCTGCAGCATCTTTTAAAGCGGAAATTGCAGTTGCTTTTCTGGCTACCTCATAACTGATTACAGTATTTCCTTTATTTCTGAGCGCATTTTGAATCTCAATGGCCAACTTCGCTAGATCGGTAGGTGTTGACCACATACCCGATGGGGCCAATTGAGGAGTAATAGGTAAACCTGTTTTTATAATATTTCCATCTTCATCATGTACCTTGGCCACATTACTCAAAAATCCATATTCATTTGGTTGAATCATCGTAGTATTTTTCAAATTTAATGGGGTGAATATGTGCTCCTGAGCCAATTCAGCTATAGGTTTTTTTAAATGATCTTCTAATGCCATTTGAACAATTACGTAACCACCACCACTATATTTCCAGCTTGTTCCTGGAACAAAAAGAAACTCTATTTCTTTATCATTATATCGGGGAAGTTGTCCCTTTAAACTTTGAACAATTGTAGGAACAGTATCACCATCATAAAAATCGGAGAAACCGTGTTGACTAGTGCCTGCTGTATGAGAAAGTAAGTGTTTCCAAGTAACTTTAATATTCTTAGTAAACTCGCTTTCTGGAAGTTGCCATCTCTTCAAGTATTTTTTAATGGGTTCATCTAAATTGATCAGCCCTTTTTCTTCCAAAATTAAACATAGTAATGCTGTAACTGGTTTTGTAATAGAAGCTGTAGAAAAAGAAGTATTTACATCTATTTTTTCTTGGTTGTTTGCAGCTTTCACCCCCCATTGTTGGGCATGTATTATTCTATAATTTTTAAATACAGCAATACTAAAACCTGGTAGTTTATGTTGGCTTAGTTTTTTTTCTATCTTTAAACTATCACCAATAAACCTATAATTTCCACTCATAGGTTTATTATTTTTATCATCACAATTCCAGAATAAAATTAATACCAATAAATAAAATATTTTTTTCATATTACAACTATATACCTTCAAGACGATATACTTTTATTTTTGCAACATTTAACCCTTTAATAAACATAGAATTATACCATAAATGTTTTGTTTACGTAACAAACACTATATTCTTTCCATTTAATAAAACATATGCATAACCAAAAGAAAAGTTGAATTCAAATTATTTAAAAATGCTTTAAACCTTCGTTTTCAAAATCACTTTCCGGCTCCCATGCGCTTCTTTCAACTCAATTTCTAAACGTTCATTATCACCCAGAACAAATTTAGGCAGCACATAAATAAATCGAGAAGATTCACCGTCTTTTATAGTCGTTTCCATTTTGTGTTTATACCTAATCCCTAAAGGTAATTTTTGATAAGAAGCTTTCCTTTTTTTATTCCCATTAGTTCTATAAATAGTCAGGTAATCAATTTCAAAATCGATTCCAGACTTATTCTTTACTTCAATGGCTAGGTATACTTCAGAACCAGCATATACCATTTTTTCCAATTGTAATTTGATTCCTTTTTTATACCTCCTTGCTATGGATGAAGAAGACGACCTTAACAAGTAGTCACTAAATTTTTGGAAATATTTAATTCGACCGTGAGCCACTGATTTCGCAACAGGTAAAGATTGCAGTATCTCAGGGTTCTCATTTCCTATGCTTTCACTCTCAGCGATAAAATAATTCAGTTTTTGTAATTCCTTTTTATACTTTAAAATATAAGAATAGATTTTACCATCACTAGTAATCGTCAATAAATTGCTTTCTGTTCCTGGTGTTGCCTGTAACAAACCAAAATAGCTTTCTTGTTCACGGTTATACGTAAATACAAAGTTTACTGTTCCTGTTATACCTTGGCGTATTGGACTTGAAAAAAACAAGGCAACATTCTTTTTTTCATTGGCATATATCGTATCTACTACTCTTTGAGCATTTATAGTTGTAGAAAAAATTAGGAAGAGGTAAATAATATAGGTTTTCATAGCGCTAGTTTTTAATGTTCATTTTGGACTTTTAAGAGTAATTGATAATTATCAGTCACAGTCACCTTTACAGTTCGGTTATTTCGTTGAAATATTTTTTTGACACCACTTACTTGAGGCACTCCAGGAATATGTATATCATCCACAATACCTCCTTCAACTTCTTGTCTCGCATTGGCTTGAAAACTATTCTCTACATATATTCCTTCACTCCCATCTTGCAAGTCAAAAGCTTTTAGTTCAACTGGTATGTTGTTGATGCTTTCTATAGTTATCATTGTACGGTTGGGCTTAAAGCTTACAAAGCCGTAAATGGGAGTATTCTTTGGCACTAAAGTATTATTGATATAAGCTTCTTTTGTCAATCGCAGTTGTAAACGATAATTGGTCTTTACTGTTTGTGTTCCATCTACCCGAACAAAAATCACTTCTTCCATTTTTTTAATGGCTAATTTTTGATTTTCTAAGGGGTTTGAAGCAAAGAATAATAGATGCTCTAATTCAAGTTCTTTTGCTGTCCTATGGCCTCCCTCCTTTTCTGTTTCTTTTATAGTTTTTTTGAGGTCTATACTAGGTAAAACTTTATTTACGGGCTTATTAAAACCGCTATCCGAATAACGAATGCGACCTTCGTTATAGATACTATCCACAATTCGCATCTTTTGTTTATCCAACAGATAAGGGTCATAAAGTCCTGTAGAGTCCAATAAGCGCTCATCATAAATACTTGGAGCATTAGTCTGCCTTTCTTCTTTCAAGTCATCTATCGCCTCCAGTTTGGATTTGTATTCTTTTTGTCTTTCTTCTAATTGAGGAATTAGGATTTGATTATTTTCAATGCTTGCTTCTTCATCTTCTCCTAGCATGATCACTGCGTATGAACCTATAAATAAAACCACACATAGTATGACAGCTGCAAAAACAATTTTATTCTTTTCTATCCCCATAAGTCTCTAATTTTTTAAGTTTGTTTTCAAAAAAATTGGTAATCAAAAAGCCATGCGTATTGTTTGGGAAATTTCTATCAACATGAATTAGGTTTCCCGTTGTTATCAGCTCATAAACATCTACAATAGATCCTCGATTGATTTCAAAAATGGTCGTAGTTTCAAAGCGATACGGTTCTTGTTGTATATCGATTCTAGATTCAATCTTCAATACTCTTTGAAGCAATGAATATTGTAATAATCGGTTGTAAACTCCATCTGCTTTCTTCTGTCTGTACAAGGCATCCACTGTACTATCCCCTAACCATAAAGCTTTATCTAGATTCTTATCGTAATTACTGGCATCTATGTTATAGAAATAGGTGTGAAAAAGTTCTAAATGTGCCTGTATTTCTACTTCTAAATTTTCCTGTTGAGAAACAAGTTTTAAAGGAATTATATGTCCATCGGTATTGACTACAAAAGCATTGTGAACCATTTCCTTATGAAGTTGTATCACGAGTATCAATGAAACGATACAAGTAAGAGCAGCTGTAATCACAACCGTCAATACAACAAAACGATTTAGCTTCATTAAACTGTAAATATTTTTATAAGGTGTTTTCATAATTAATTAGGCGCTAAAGAGTTTAAATACAAAAGATGTTGCTTTGCGATACAGCTTGAATTTGAGTAAGACGATAAACCCTATTGATCCAAATTGTAGTAAGGGCGCAAAAAAATCACTTCCCCAATCTGTACCGAATAATTCACCCCAGAAATTGGTGTTAATTTCAGTATAGAGGTTATTCACAAAGACATTGACCAAAAAAAAAGCAGGTACTAACATATAAACCCCTGCATAGAGTTTAAAGAAATTGTATGCCAATGTTCTAAATTTTTCAAATACAGCTAGACTAATTACCAACGGAAAAAAGGCCTGCATAATCCCTAGCAAGAAATAACGCTCTGCCAGAAACAAGGGATAAATAAACAAATCCAGCAACCATAAAAATATACCCACAATAAAAGCGATCGCTTTTAATCCATATAATGGTGTTACTAAAGCTTCATAAAGTAAGGCCAGTGCTTTTTTTGCAGCTTCCAATGCACCAACATCCTGTTCCAAATCAATGTCTTGCATTTGCAATGGAAGAAGAGCAGGCGCAGTATCCCTGTATTGATTTTCAATGGCAACTAAAATTCCATCAAAAACAGTCAATACCTGAGTCGAGAAAATAACCAAAATAACGACTGCAAAATTCTTCGCGAGTTCTGAAGGTGTTAACCCCCAAGTATATCCCTCATTATTCGCAACACCTTCATTGTATTTTTTTAAAATATTAATGAGAAAAAATAATAGCGCAAGTGTTTTCATTCCAGTAATAGTATACTGCGAAAAATCACTATTCTTAATGGTTGTAAATACTGCATCAATATATTCCAACCCTATGCCTAAAACAAATCCAGCCATTAGTAATTGGTTTCTCTGTTGTTGATTTTATCCTGCATTTTCCTAAAGGCAATAATTTCGCGATAACGTCTAGTTTTAGCTTCTATTTCAACCACCATTTCTTTGGATTCTAGCTCTTTTGCTTTAAGAAATTCAGCACGTTCAGCATCTGTCATTTTAAGATTATCACTTGAAAGTATCTGATCCATAAACTCCAAGCCCTCTAAAGAACTTTCGATAATGGAATTAAAAGATTCAGAAACCCGATGAACCTCATCGGCTTTGATATAAGGTGAATTTAGAATCTCTCGTAAATCACCTTGTACAATATCAAATAGCTTTTGATTGTTCCTTGTTAATTCACGCACCGCCTTCAATTGCTTTATAACATTGTTCACCTTCTCAATGTTTTCTTTTTGTTTTTTTAAAAATTCGACTGATTTTAATAATTGAGAAGTCTGTTTTGCGGATTCAATTAACGACTTAGATAGGCTAATAAAGTTAGTGTTGTCGTACACCGGCATTCCCTGACACGTCCCGCGTGCTTGTATTAAAAAGAAAACTACAACTGATAAGGTGGTTATTCTAATCTGGTTCTTCATAATGTTTATTTTTTTATTTATACTTACTTTTTATAAATCCATTTATGGCGGCTTCCATATTCTTTACTTCATTATAAATGGCCATAATAGCATCGCTTTCTTTTCCATCTGTTAGGTAGGCCGCATAAACCTCTTTTGGAACTTCTAATCGAAAAATGTTGCTTTCCTTTCCAATTTTGATGAAAATTTCAGTGTAGATTCTAGCACCCGTAAAATTGTTTCTAATAGATTTCAATTGATTTAAGTCGTGACTAGACAGGTTCAATCGTTTTTGTAATTCGTCATAGCCTTTTTCATTTCGAAGACTATAAATTACTTGTGTGTTTTCTAGAATACTTGCTGAAGTAGAATTATTAGGCAATTGATTGATCGATTGGAGAATGACGCCAATAGCTCCATTTTGTTTACGAATGGCTTGATAATAGAATTCTACACTTTCTAATACGTTTTCAAATTTGAGTTGTTTCGCAAACTCATCAAACAGAATGATTCCCTTTTCAGCTTTATTCCTCCAAATAGTTCTTTGAATTGCTGATTTAATAAGCTTTAACATTACCGAAAGGATTTCCTTATTATTCTTTACCTCATCCAATTCAAAAATGATCATTCGTTTGTCTTCAATTTTATAAGTCTGATCTTCATTTATAGCGAAAAGAAAACTATACAGTCCATTATCCACATATTCAGAAAGAATGTGTAAAAAATTGTAGACGCTAAAATGCGTTTCCTTTACATTGATTTCAGCAATAAGGGTATCCTTTTTCTTTTCGATAAATTGGTATAAAGAAGCCAATGAATGCCCCGTTCTAATGACCGCATAATAATACAATAAGACTTTTTTAACGGCTACCTCTTCAGCTTTGGAAGTTTTTTTTCCTGAAGCCAAAAGCTCTAATATAAAAACAGCTAAATCCTCTAACCGTTCTGGTGTCAAATCACTTTGATTGGATATATAAAAAGGATTGATTCCTAAATTCTTTCCTTGCTCATAACGCAGTATGATATGGTCATCAGGATAGAGTTTAGCAAACTTAGAATACGACCCCCCTAAATCAATAATCACTAGTCGAACTCCCGCCTCAAAGTATTGTCGAAGGATATTATTGGCTAAAAAAGATTTTCCTTCTCCTGTAGGTGCAAAAATGGCAAAGTTTCTAGCTTTAATACGTTTCTTCTCCTCATCCCATACGTCCTTAAGTACAGGAATATTATGTTGTCTATCATTAAAAATGATACCCGTAGCATCTGACTTATAGTTGGTATTGTTGATATACAAACACAAGGCGTGCTTCAAATCGGTTACATACAAATCTTCATTAGAGAAGTTAGAAGAAAAACAACAATAAGAATTCAGAAAATAATTTTTACGTTCCTCCCCTTTTGGATAATAAGGAACGATATCAAGCTCCTTAAACTCCGCCTTTATTTTAGAGGCTATTTTAGAAAGCTCTCTATCTTCTCTAGACCAAAAAATGATATTAAAATGTCCCCTTATTATTCTTGAATTATCATCGGCATTAATTTGAGCAACAATCGCCTTAATTTTTTTTAAGACGACTTTGTTTTGGGTTCCAAAATTGGAACTCTTGTTTAATTCCTCTATTTTCTTATCGAGTAACTTGCGCCACTTATGTTTATCATCTAGATAAATAATTTGATTGACCATATGATTTTCGTTCAAACTCAACCCTAAACCATCCATAAACCCCTGGTGAAACACAAAATCATCTGAAGTAAATTTAGCATTGGTTTTACTAGTCTGTACTACATCTCCAAAACACAATTCACTATTAACTGCCAAAACATCAAAATGATGTTCACCTATTTCAATGTTGGTTTTCTTCAATTGAATATCCGTATCAAAACCTTCATTAAAACCATTAAAGTAAGTATCACTGATGTCTTTTATGGATTCAGGACTCAGTGGTATTAACTTTACCTTGTGGCTATTATTGATATAAGCAACTGCATCGTTTACGGAAGCAATAAACTCCGATACATTATGGTCAAGTTTTTTATAAATTTCCTTTTCAACCTTGCGAAATGGATTTGTAAATTTGGAAGCATTCAAAGCTTTATTGATGGGCAGCGTAAAGAATAAGTAAGAAGTATGTTTCATATATTCTCGTCCTTTAAAATAGGTATTTGTAGCCCTAGCTAAGAAACTATCCTTTGGAATAGTCTTGGCGTCATAAGTTACCTTTTGATACATATCCTGTTTGTGAAGAACCGTGCTCACAGGCAATGCTTTAAAAGCCTGAAACCACACGCCATGTACGTCCTCAAAATCATTTTCTGATAAGGAATAGATTTCAGGAAAATCTACTTTATAACAAAGCACTACATTACCGTTAGTGGCAAATAAAATATGATCCTTGATATCTATTATAGGATAGTGTGAGGAGAGATTTATTTTGTTCATATAGATTGCTATTTTTTAAGTATTTGACCTTTAAAAATGCCTGCGACACAGGCATTTTTATTGCTGATGGTTTTTGGAAATACTTTTGTAAAGTGGAGTATTGTTGGATGCTTGCTAAGATTGGTCAATGCAACATATAGAGCAGTATTCCATATAAATACAATAAAAACAACAAAAAAATTGAATGAAAATATGATGATCAGTAATGTCCCAAGTACAGAGGTTATCATAAGTGCGAATAGTGAAATTGGTAAACCCATAATCACTGCTCGTTTTCTAATATTTTTATAGACTTGGTAATTTTTCATTGTCAGAATTGTTTTAAAATTGTTTCTTAGCGACTTAGACTACAATTCCGATTAGATAAGTAAAGATCCCAACTACCGCTCCTGCAATAAGCACAAATACCAATACCCGCGTGATTCCTTTTTTAAGATCTGCATTTTCACCAAAAAAATGGCCTGCATTGAAAAGGAAACCTATTAAGAAGATGACGCCTAAAATAATAGGAAAAATAGCCCTAATGGTATCGGAAACATCGTTTACAGAATTTTCAATTCCTCCAATTTGCGCAAATAAGGTATTTGAAATAATAAGGAACAAGACGGTTAAAGAAGGTAATTTTTTCATATTGAAATAATTTAATTTTTGTTTCATTTTTACATTATGAAAAATACGTTATATTAGAATGCAAATCATTGATTACTAGTATTTTATATAAAAAATATTATTTAAATTCGTTTGATTACAATTGAAAACAAATAACATTAATTTGTATTGGTATGGATAAAAAAAATCGTCTCAACTATGAAACTTAAATGGAAAACAAGGCTCAAAAACGTCAGTTTTATGATTTTGTTCCTAAAAATGTGTCTCATTTTTGGTCAAAAAAAAATCATACTAATTGACCCAGGACACGGTGGAAAAGATATAGGTGCAATTGGTATGTATGGTATTCAGGAAAAAGAGGTAGTTTTCAATATAGCTAAAGAAATAGTAAGACTGAATAAAATGGTTTTAAATGATAAATTTGAGATTTACGTCACGCGCTATAAAGACACTCTAATTTCTTTGAATGATAGAGCATATTTGGCTAAAACTCTAAATGCTGATCTATTTATCTCCTTGCATTGTAATGCATCCCAAAACAATGCTAAAGGCATGGAGGTATTTGTACATAATTCTGATTCACGCTTTACAAATGACGCTATTGAATTAGGATTAGCTATTTCAAATGAGACCTCAGGTAAATTAGGTTTTAAAACTAGAGGTCTAAAATTTGCAAATTTTCAGGTCCTACGTGAAACTATTGTTAACTGCCCATCAATACTTCTGGAGATTGGTTTTTTAACTAATATCGACGAAGCAAATTATCTTTCAAGTGTCGGAAATATTAAGGCATTGGCAATGTGTGTTTTAATTGGAATCTCAAACTATAGTAACTAAAAATTATGAGAGAGTTTTAATTTGATATTAATAGGTATATAAAAGAAATACTTTGGATGTTCTAAAGAAATAAAATAGAAGACACTAAGATTAGTTTGTTACAGTAATAAAGAAAAAAAAGACTTACTTCTCGTTCATATAGTTTCGGAGCAACAAGTGAATTAGAAAAAATTTAAAATTTATCAAAAATAAGAGCTTTAAAGTATATTAGTTATACCTAAAAATTAATGTAATAGCAATATTTGAAGATAAAACTGTAAAAAATTAATTTGTACTTTTAGTATTCGAGACCTATAATAACTACAATTTAAAGTAACAATTTGAACTGAATTTTCTTGAATATTCTCAAAATAAAATTATTTATAGGATTTCATGAGATAAAAAATAACTTAGTTTCCTTTACATCCCATATATTTTACTATTAAAATATGATTTTTGTAGACCTAGAAAAGCTAAAAAACTACCTAAAGTACTGTCTTTACAAGAGGTAGCTGACATTATAACGGTCACAAATAACATAAAACATAAAACCATTTTAAAGATGATATATGGTTGCGGATTAAGAATATCTGAATGTATAAACCTTAAAGTAGAAGACATAGACTCTAACAATATGCGTGTATGGGTAAGAAACGCAAAAGGTAACAAGGACAGAATTACGTTATTATCACCTACTATGTTAGCGCAATTACGTGCATATTATATAGTATACAAACCTAAAAGTGGTTGTTTGAGGGCGCAGATGGAAAGCAGTATAGTGCCTCTAGCATACGACAGGTATTTAACAGATCTAAAAAGAAGGCTAGGGTACATATGCCCGCAACAGTGCACACCTTAAGGCATTCTTTTGCTACACATTTATTAGACGCAGGCACCAATTTAAGGTACATACAAAAATTATTGGGGCACAATAGCTCTAAAACTACAGAAATTTACACCCATGTTAGTACTACTAATCTTATAAATATTACAAGCCCTTTAGATATGTTACCTAAATAATATATATTTGAAAGAGAAATAAACGCAATAAACTGCGTTTACTAACTAGTTGGGCTTAATTTGAATAAACATAGAAACAATATGGAAAATAACGACTTAGATGAAAGCTTATTTACTGACCCAGAAGATATTGGAGCAGAAAACGAAGAAGACATAGAACAAAATGACGACTCTTTTAGTCAATCCGTAATTTGGGGAACTGATTGGACTGCTGAAACTATTAACAACCAACTAACAAGAGGCAATATTGACTTATTCCCTAAATTTCAAAGAAGAGATGCTTGGTCAAACAAAGCTAAAAGTCGATTTATTGAATCTATTATTCTAGGACTGCCAATTCCTCAAATAATACTTGCAGAAAAGAAAGGCCAAAGAGGTAAATATATAGTAATTGATGGCAAGCAAAGACTCTTAACTATTCGTAGATTCTTTTCGCAAAAAGCAGATGATGAATTTAAACCTCTTAGACTTATAGGTTTAGAAATATTAACTGACTTAAGTGGTAAAACTTATAAGAAATTAAAAGAAGATGCTGAGTACATTGATGAATTGAATCAACTAGAAAATCAAAGTATAAGAACTACAATAATAAAAAATTGGCCAAATGAATCTTTCTTATTTACTGTATTTCTTCGTTTGAACACTGGAAGTATAAAGTTGAGTCCACAAGAATTGAGACAAGCTTTACATCCAGGTCCTTTTATTGATTTTGCTGATGAATTTTCAATTGAAAGTGAAGGAATTAGAAATATGCTTAATCTTAAAAAACCTGATTATAGAATGAGAGATGTCGAGATTGTTATTCGATATTTCGCAAATAAGTACTTCCTAAAAGTGTATGAAGGGAATTTGAAAAAAGCATTTGATAATACTGTTAAAATTTTAAATGAGAATTGGGAGAATGATAAAGACAAAATTATTGCAGATGCAAAAAATTTAGATAGTGCTATTCAATTCACAATTGAACTATATGGAGGACAAAAACAAGCCTTCAGTAAGTGGCTAGGTGATTCATTTCAAAACAATTTTAATCGTGCAATATTCGACATAATGGTATACTATTTTAGTGTTCCAGAAATTTTAGAAGAGGCTAAAACTAAAATGACACCAATTTTGGACTCTTTCAAAAATCTATGTATTGTAGATGAGGCATTTTTAAGCTCTTTTGAACACACAACCAAAAGTATGGACAACACATTTAAAAGGTTAACAACTTGGGGAAATGCTTTAGCAGATGTATTAGATGTTCCTATTGTAGTTCCTTACTATAATGAAAATGGATATTTAGAACAAACAATTTAAATAATGGCTAATTCATTAAGACATAACAAGTTATTGTCTCGGATTAGTGCTATAGAAAATAATTTGCTTCCGGCTGTCAAAATTTCTGGTAACTATACTAAAAAGGAGTCTGACCAAATTAGAAGTTATGTAATTCTAGTCCACGCGGAAATAGAAGCCTATTTTGAAGATATGGCATCAGAAAAAATTCAAAAATCATTGGATTTATGGAAAACAACAAGAAAGAAAAGCAACTGTCTTTTATCAGTTATGACATTTTGTGCTAAAGATATTATTTGGGATAATAAACCAGATAAAAATAGTATTGAATCGAGGATAAATAAAACAGTTATACACTATATTAATTTACTGAATAAAAATCACGGAGTTAAATCAAAAAATATAAGGAAAATATTATTACCATTGGGTGTTGAAGAATCTGACCTTGACCAAACTTGGTTAAATATTATGGATGATTTCGGAAAAAAGAGAGGTTCGTTTGCTCATACAACTCATAGCGTTCAATCTCAAATAGACTTGCAATCTGAAAAGAACCGAATTGATGTTCAAATAATTCCAGAGATAACTCGGTTAGATGGAATAATAAGAAACTTAAAATAAAAAACTAAGCCCAACAAAGGTAACCGTTGCACAAGTCTATAATTTGGTAAAAAACGAATAGATATAAGCCTCTTTAAGAGGCTTATTTATTGTTGCTTGGTAATTATAAAGTTAATTTTGGATCTCTTAATATTGCTAAAAAAGACTTGCCAATAACATTTTTTACTAAAAACAATAAAGCAAACTGTCCCGCTCCACTTTTTACATGTTTTTTTGTAAATTTTAAGTATTTCTTCAAATTATAGGCAATAGCAGACATATGCATTATTTTATTTGCCTGCTTTATACCTATAGTATTTATTTTTCTGAGCCCCATAAACTGTGTTAAGGTACCAAAGACTGGTTCTACAGTACTTTGCCGTTTGCCTTTCATATACCTACCTTGTTTACTGTTTACACGTGTAATATTTCTTTCATATTCCGCTCTATAGTACGTAACACTAAATTTCTTCTCTTGTGCACTTTTACCTAAGCAAATCCTGCGTATGGGGCAACCTATACAAATATGTTTTCTAGCCCGATACTCTTTCTTCTTTGTCTTGGTTCGGCTATCTAAAAATTCCTTGGTAAAAGGGATAACCTTGCCCTGAGGACATACATAATGATCTTCTGATTCATTATACATAAAACCATCTGGACCTCCCTTGTAAGTGCCATGAGGTGGTATAAAACTTTTTAATCCTTGACCTTCAAGAAATGCATAATTCTCTCCGCTACTATAACCCGTATCTGCTACACAGTTCTTAAACAATAAACCTTGTTGCCACAAACGCCTTTGTAACCGCTTTACAATATCTTGTAATTGTTGATTATCCTTGCCATCTGCGTGATATGCCTTAATATCGGTGATCACATGGTTGGCGATATCTACACTTAATTGGCTTTGGTAATTAAGCTTTCTTGCCTTACCGGGCTTTACACTAATAAGAGCATCGGGATCGGTAGGGCTATAATGTGTCTTATTACTGGTGTACTTTGAGCCTTTATTACCTGCCCCAGGACGTTGATCTTGATCTTTTGACCAACGCTTGTTTCTACTCTTTATAGCTGTTAATTCTTTTGTATTAGCTCTTATTTTTCGCTGATCCTTGCCCGACTTATCACCTTTACTCTTTCGGCGTGGTTGCTCCTTGTCCATTGAACTTATGGCTCTAATTTTTTGTAAATGTTCCTCTAATTCTTCCTCAGGAACCTTTAACTCAAGAGTATCCATACTCGCATTAGCTTTTACTGGAGCACTATCTATAGTCTGGGTATGACCACTAACCATACCGTTTTCTATACAAAGTTGTAAAACTTTTGTAAATACTTGTTCAAAAATTAATTCTGGAAAAAGTTGACGCGTACGACTAATAGTACTATGCCATGGTAGTTCCTCATCTATATCATAACCTACAAAATACATAATATCTAGACGCATAGAACAATGAGAAATTAACTTGCGGTCACTAATAATATTCTCTAAATAGCCTACCAAACATAACTTAAAGAACACAACAGGGTCTATACTCTTTTGTCCGCTTGAACCATAATATTTTTCTGTAAGAATATACAGAAAATTAAAATTACACACCTCATTTAACCGACGATAGAAATTTTCCTTTGGAACTCGTGAACTTAAACTAAAGGAATTAAACAATTTCTCCTGAAATACTTTTTTGCCTTGCATTCTTAAAGTTATGAATCTTATGAAAAGATAAGATTAACACTATGTCAAATTTTTACTAACTTGTGCAACAGGCACACAGTATAATAATAATTGCGGCTTAGTGCTTAATCAAAGGTCGTTGCGTGTTTGTAACGTCTGATTTTCCTTCGGAAAATCCTAGCATACAAACCCGCAACTATTCTTATACATAAACGTTAGCAAACATTAGAAATGAACGATACGATAACAAAATGGAAACCTAAACTTTATAATGAGAAACATTCTTTTGTCTATCATTATGGAGAAAGTCTTATTAATCTTCTCGACCCAAAAGAGAATCAAAGAATTTTAGATTTGGGGTGCGGTTCAGGACAATTAACTTTTAAAATAAGCGGACTAGCCAAAGAAGTGATTGGAATTGACAAATCAGCTGAAATGATTTCTGATGCCAAATCGAAATTCCCTAACATTGAGTTTCAAGTTGCCGATGCCAGTAATTTCAAATTCAATGAAAAATTTGATTCGATTTTTTCAAACGCAACACTGCATTGGGTGAACGATTTCAAAAACGCCATAAAGTGTATGTACGAAAATTTAAATTCAAATGGGAAAATTGTTCTTGAGTTTGGAGGTAAAGGAAACGTACAAACAATAGTCAATGAACTGAGAAACTCATTGAAGACAAGAGGTTATGAAAAGCAATCCGAATTAGACCTATGGTATTTTCCAACAATTGGAGAATATTCAACTGAACTTGAATCGGCTGGATTTAGAGTTCTTTTTGCAGAACATTATGACAGACCGACTGAACTTGCAGACGAAAATTCTGGAATAAAAGATTGGATTTCAATGTTCGGAGAAAACTTTTTTATCGGAGTTTCCGAAAATCATATGGAGGAAATTAAAAGTGAGGTGCAGGAAAAAGTAAAGGAACAATGCCTGATCAACGGAAAATGGTTTGCTGACTATAAAAGAATTAGGATAGTTGCGATAAAAGAAAAAACGTTTGCTAACAAAGAACTGAGGTAAAAAACAACTTTTTTTAGTATTTTTTATTTTATTACATTTCTATAATTTTGGTCATAAGGCAGGCCTGATTTCACGATTGAAAATGCTTGTTTTAGTAGCTTATTACACACGGCAATCAAAGCTAATTTTTTACTCTTTCCTTTGGCTAACAACCTTTCAAATAAAGCTCGGCAAGCGGTATTAAATTTACAGGCATTAAAACTGCACATAAATAGTAGATTTCTCAGTTTTGCATTGCCCATTTTACTAATTCTAGGACGTCCCTTTACACTGCTTCCTGATTCTCGGATTATTGGGGTGATACCCGCATAACTACATAATCCTTTATAAGAATCAAATCGTGTAAAATTATCGGTTAAAACAATTAAGGATATAGGTGTTTTCTCTCCTATTCCTGGGATACTTTTTAATAATGTTAGAGACTTTTGATGGGCTGATTTAACATTCTCGTATAACTTAGATTCTAGCTTTTCAATCTCTTTTGACAGCGATTTAAGCTGGCTCTTTAAGGAACTTACTACTACTTTTGATGGATTACCTAAGGTTGATTCGCCGTGTATCTTATTCTTTAGCTGGGTGCTCTGTTTTGTGTAAAGACTCAGTAAACGAGTAAGCTGAAGGTTTTCTTGCATTAATTCACTATCGCCTTTCCATAATGCAAGTGATTGGCTCTTGCCGTATTTCATAATCCAAATAGCATCACTCTTATCGGTCTTTACCTTAGATAGATTCATCTGGATAAAGCGCTTAATCTTTAATGGATTTATAATAGATACTGCTATGCCTTTATTATTTAAAAAATAGGCCAACTGAAAATGATAATATCCTGTGGCTTCCATTACACAATGAGCCTTGGTTGATAAAATTTTTGCAAATGCTTTAAAACCGCTAGCGCTGTTTTTAAATTGATATAAATCTCCTTCTGGTGTGCACACATCGTAGACATCTTTGCTTATATCTACACCATAAATTTGTTTATCTTTATTCATAATAAAAAAAATTGTAAAGAGCCAATCTACTGTATATTCAACAACTTAAAAT
>NZ_MDDP01000008.1 GCF_001999725.1 Cellulophaga omnivescoria | reverse complement strand
TTTAAAATTATTAACATATATTCAAATATATAATATGTTTAAAGTTTTCTAAGTGTAATAGATAAAAAAATAAGATGTAAATACGAGTATTCTATTGAATATAATTGTTGATTTTTTTAGAAAAATCGGATAGTGAAGTGTATTTTTTTTAAAAAAAAATCTTGTTTTGTTTGAAAAATTGGAATCGTGCAAATTACAAAAAAAAATCAAAAAATGAATAATTATTGATTTATAGTAAAAAAAAAATACATTTGTGTAAAAATACTATTAATTAAATATGGTATTTTTAATTGTTTAAAATTGCTTAATGAGAACTGAAGAAGACTTTAATCTAATAATGAAAGAGATTCAAAGAGGGAATAAAATGGCCTTCGAAGTTCTCTTTAATCGTTATTATGAAGCTTTAGTTAATTATGCATATAACTATCTATATGATCAAAACAATAGCCAAGATCTTGTTCAGGAAATATTTATTTACATTTGGGAAAATGCAGCAGATTTGAAAATTACTTCTTCTGTAAAGGGATATCTTTTTACTATGACAAAAAATAGATGCTTAAACTTTCTAAAGAAAGTAAACATCACAGATAATGAGGGGGTAATAGAACTTAAGTCTCTGTTTGATCACGATTTAAATTATGCAACACTCTCAGATACCGAGCTTCAAGAAAAACCAATTTTAAAGCTTTTAGATAAGTTGCCTGCTAAAATGAAAGTGATTGTGATGTTGAAGTTTTTTAATGACTATAAACATCAAGAAATTGCAGAGGAATTAGATATTTCAATCAATACTGTTAAAACACAACTTAAAAGAGCTAGGATAAAACTAAGTAGATTGATGTTTTTTATTTGGATTTTATCTATTTAATAATTTGGAGCTATTATTTTTACAAATTTAATAATTTTTTGTCACCCCTAATTCGTTTTTAATTGTCATAGTACTAAATAACTGTGACTAATGGAGTTTAAACTCATTCAAAAATATATAAATGGCACTCTTTCAGATAAAGAGCAAATAGAATTTGATACTTGGCTAAATTCTTCTCCTGAGCATCAAAAATATTATCAGAGCGTTCTACGTAATAGTACAAATCGCCCTATTGAAATTGATTCTGAAAAAGGTTGGGTTCTTGTTAATTCGAAACTAAGCAAGACGTTTAAATTAAAACGCTTTTTTCCTTATGCCGCAATTCTTGCTCTTACTTTTGGAGCCTTATATGCAATACTGGCAGAACAGAACAATGCAGAAGGCCATAAAATAGTTGGTAGCCCTGAAAAAGAGCAGGTTATAGATAGAAATAAACCAACTTTAACTTTAGATGATGGTTCAACTATTGTCTTAACCGCTGGTAAAAATTATACAGATTCAAATGTAACCAGTAATGGAACAGAAATTATTTATAAAAAAGATAGTGAAAAGGGAGGTGCGGTAACAGCGTATAATATCCTAACCATTCCAAGAGGAGGTCAATTTTTTCTGACACTGTCTGATAAAACCAAAGTTTGGTTAAATTCTGAATCAAAACTTAAGTTTCCTAAAATTTTCAGTGATAAGGAATCAGAACGTGTAGTAGAATTGCTATACGGAGAGGCATATTTTGATGTGTCCTCAAGCGAATTACATAACGGAAAGGAATTTAGAGTAATATCAAAAGGACAGAATATTCAAGTCTTAGGAACTGAATTTAATATAAAAGCATACGCTAATCAAGAGTATATAGCAACAACCTTGATAGAGGGTAAGGTACAATTGCACTATGGAGACCTAGAAAAGTCTTTAAAGCCTAATCAAAAATCAGTTCTAAATTTAAAATCAACATCCATTCAAATATCAGAAGTTGATGTTTTTGATGAGATTTCTTGGAAAAATGGCCTATTTAGTTTTAAAGATTTACCCCTCGAAGAGATTATGGAAACCTTGGCTAGATGGTATGACATAGAAGTTTTTTTTGCTAATCCAGAGCTTACAAAAGTGAAGTTTACTGGTGTTTTTTCTAAAAAACAAGCAATAGACAATATATTAACAATTATAGAGAGTACTAATGAATTAAAATTTGAAACTATAGGAAAAACAGTAAAAGTGAAGTAAAAAAGGGAATGGAGTTTAGACTTGGACATTTAAAGCTCCATCCCCAAGATTTGATGATTAATTAATTATAAATAACTAACTAACAATTGCAAATTTATGAAAACTAAATTGATTAGGGTACCTATTGGGTATTCCAAAAGTTTATTGCGTATTATTATGAGAACCTTTATTTTTTTATGTTGTTTAGCAGCATTTGGATTTAGTCCTAAATCAGGATTCTCCCAAAATGACAATGTTACTATAAAAGTGACTGCAGAATTAACCGTAGAACAAGTGTTTGACTTAATCAAACAACAAACAGAACACTCTTTTATTTATAGATCCGATTGGTTCACAAAAGCATCAAAAATAAAGGTTACAAAAGGAGTTATAAATGCAGCTGATTTACTTGATAAATGCCTTAATAATGGGCAGTTTGGATATAGATTTACCAAAGAAGGGGCTATAATAGTTGAAAAACAGATTGGTCCGAAATTACAGTTGAAAAAAAGTGCTCAAGAGGTAATTATAAAAGGTAAAATTCTAGATCAGAATAACTACCCACTTTCTGGTGCTAATATTCTAGAAAAAGGCACCATCAATGGTACACAATCTGATTTTGACGGGAATTTTACCATAACTTTAAAGAACTCAAATGCTACATTAATCATTTCCTATATTGGTTTTTCAACGAAAGAAGTGTCTGTTGCAGATAGAACAGATATACAGGTTGTCTTAGAGGAAAATGCAGAAGGATTAAGTGAAATAATAGTCGTTGGATATGGTACACAGAAAAAGAGTGATGTTACTGGTGCAATTAGTACCGTAAAGGGAGATGAGTTATCCCAAGTAGTGACGACCTCTCCAACGGATGCCTTACAGGGACGAGTTTCTGGTGTGACTGTAAGTTCTTCTTCTGGATCTCCTGGGGCTACCGCAGATGTTATGATTAGAGGAGTTGGTAGTTTTGGAAACAATCAACCTTTATATATTATTGATGGGGTTCAAGCTGATCCATACTATTTGGATCCTAGTACTATTGAATCAATGGAGGTTTTAAAGGATGCCGCTTCTGCAGCAATATATGGGACTAGAGCAGCAAATGGTGTTATTATTATTACGACCAAAAAAGGAAAAAAAGGTAAGCCTAGAATTGAGATTGGATCTAGCATTAGTATAAATACCAATAGAAATGAAATGGACTTATTGGATGCTGATGGTTATCTTAGTGTACATAGAGCTATGTACGAGAATGCAGGTGCCGATTTACCAATTTACTTACAGTCTCCCCCAAATGTGAATACAGATTGGATTGACGAAACTCATAAAGAGGGGCAATTAAGCTTAATGAATGTTCGTATTAGTGGCGCTTCTGATAACGTAAATTATAGTATTGGAGGAAATTTTGCAGAGGAACAAGGATTGCTAATTGGGTCAGAATTTACTAAAAAAGGTATGAATGCTAATTTGTCTATAACGGAAGGTAAGTTTACGTTAGCTACAAACCTGAATTACAGCGAAACCTATAGAGAACCTTATAAATTTTCATTAAGAGAAACCTACTATATGTCTCCTTTAATTCCTGTTTATGATGAAACTAAACCAAGTGGTTATGGGTTTAGAGATGGCGATATCCCAGATCATAGAAACCCGGTTGGAGAGAACAATTTTATCGAACAGTACACAAAAACAAAATATTTTTTGGGTAATGTAAACTTAAGCTATGAAATAGCAAAAGGTTTAACGGCAAAAGCAAGTTTGGCATATTCAGATTTAAGCACATACAGTTTTAGTTTTAATCAACCGTTTCAAGTAAGGGGTGTTCAAGAAGAAGGCAGAGAATTTGCCTTTATTTCGGAGTATAACAGTGAACTTAAAAGGATCAACCAAGAGTACACATTAAATTATGCTCTTGATTTTGATAAACATTCTTTTAATTTCTTAGCAGGATATCAGAGAATTTCAGAACCTTTTAAGCGGAATTATATCCAAAGCGAAGGATATAAAATAGAACGTACTATAGAAGACGGGGCTATTCAAGAAATTAAAGTACCTGCTAACATACTGGATTCAAACTTTAAAACACTTGATGCTTTCTCAGACGGTACTTTCTCAGGGGAAGGTACTAATGCAGAATATAGTTTGGCATCTCAATTTGGAAGGGTAAATTACTCCTATAATGATAGGTACCTTTTCCAAGGTAGTATTAGACGTGACGGTAGTTCTAAATTCGGAGAGAATAACAGGTATGGGGTATTTCCTTCGTTTGCATTAGGATGGAAACTCTCTGAGGAAAATTTCATGAAAAACCAAAACTTTTTCAATTTCTTAAAGCTAAGATATAGTTGGGGACAAGCTGGTAATGACAGTGCTTTAGGGTACTATGATTATGTTGCTTTAATTGCACAGGGAAAAAGCCAAAATAATGGAGGATATGTATTTGGAAGCCCACAAACATCTTTTTTAGGAGGAATAGCCCGAGATTTACAAAATGATGATTTGCAATGGGAGACCAATACATCTTCTAATTTTGGATTGGATTTTAATGCTCTTTCAAATAAAATAAAAGGATCAATCAACTACTATACCGGAACTACTGAGGATTTGTTAATTACTAAAGTAGTATCTCCATCAGCAGGAGTAAACAGTCCAATAGTAAACGTTGGAGAGTTTAAAAATAGTGGTGTAGAACTAGAACTAGGGTATACCAACAAGGATTCAGAATTTCATTATTCTTTATTTGGAACCTTCACTACAATTAACAGTGAAGTAACCAAGTTAAGTAATGAGGATCAAACACTTTATGGTGTCGGTTTATTATTTGGTTCCGACCATTTCGTAAACCAAACTAAAGTAGGATATGAGCCAGGAGCTTATTTTTTACCTGTAGCAGACGGAATTTTTCAAAACCAGAGTGAAGTTGAAGCACACAATGTTGACGGTAATTTAATTCAACCGGACGCTGCTCCTGGAGATATTCGATTTGTCGATCAAAATGGAGATGGTGTTATAGATTCGGATGACGAGAAGTATCAAGGTACTGCCATTCCTAAATTTGAGTATAGCTTTACGCTTAGTGCAGATTATAAAGGTTTCGATATGAGTTTATTTTTTCAAGGAGTAGGAGGGAATAAAATATATAATGGAAATGACTTTACATTATTGAGTTTAGATACAGGAAGAAATTTCAGGCAAGAGGCATTAAATGCTTGGACTCCTTCAAATACTAATACAGATGTTCCAAGAGCCGTTCTCGGTGACCCAAATAGAAATAATCGTGCTTCTACAAGATTTTTAGAAGATGGTGATTATTTAAGAATAAAAACAATTCAAATCGGATATTCATTACCGGAGAATTTAATTCAAACTATGGGAATGAATAGATTCAGAATGTATATAACAGGACAAAATCTATTTACGTTTACGAATTATAGTGGCCTTGACCCAGAAGTTGGTTCAAGTGTTAGTGGACAAAACCAAGGGATTTTATCAAGGGGTATTGATAGAACATTATATCCAAAATATAAATCATTGATTTTGGGTGTACAATTTGAATTTTAATCTTAAAAACTGAAAAAATGAATACGATATATAAAATTTGTATAATATGTGCTGTAATGACACTCGTTACTTCTTGTAATGAAGAGGAGTTTTTAGAACAAACTTCCCCAGATCAATTGACCTCCGTTTCGTATTGGCGAAATTTAGAGGATGCAGAATCAGGTCTTACGGCAGCATACTCAGAATTAGAAGCAAGAAGTAATTTTTGGGATGGATGGCAAGAAGGTAGACCTGTAATTGAATATTTTAGGTCCGACTATGCTTTGCCTGGTCCTGATGCATCAAATTATAGCCATTGGATGTCTATTTTTAATTTTAATTATACCAACGGACATACTTTTTTAAATGTGTTGTGGAGTACGAATTATAAAGGGCTGAATTTTGCGAATCAAGTTATTAGTAAAGTCGGAGAAATGACACCAGAACAAATATCAAGTGAAGACAAAAAGAGAATAATTGGAGAAGCAACGTTTTTACGCGGTTATTACCATTTTAAATTATTGACTCTTTTTGATCAGATAATTGTTAGAACAGATGTCGTTACAGCAGAAACGTTAGATAAACCCCTGGCAACTAGAACAGAGGCTTGGAACATAATTTTGGAGGACTTTAAAGCTGCGGGAGAAGTATTGAGTACATCATACAACGGACAGAATGTTGGACGGGCAACTAAAGGAGCAGCTTATGCGTACTTAGGCAAAGCATATTTGTATAAAGCTGGTGATGATTCTTCTTCTGAAGTTTCAGACTTTGCAAATGCAGCAGATGCGCTTCAAAAAGTAGTAGACAGTAATGTTTATGATTTGTTTCCTGATTTTGTAGGTAATTTTAATGGAGAAAATGAAAATAATATAGAATCGGTTTTTGAATTGCAATTTAAAACGGGTGATGCTACTTCTTATAACGCAACGAGACTACATGCCTTTATAGGGGATTGGTCTATTGGCGGTTGGGGAGGTTTAGAAGCTTCCATTGGATTAGTTGATGATATGAAAACTGAAGGAATGACTGCTACCAATGGTTTGTATGATAATCGTTTATATGGCTCATTGTACTTTAAAGATCCATTTTATAATAATCCAAGTACTAATGAAATGCAAGGAAGTACTTGGGATGTTCTAATGACGGAAACTTATGGAAGTCCTGAAGCTAAGGATAATAGTGCATATTTTAGAAAGTGGTTGCCGAACTTTGTTAGAGACAATAGCTATGTAGGTGTAAATGTGGTGCTGATGAGATATGCAGATGTACTACTTATGTATGCAGAGGCACTAAATGAAATAGGACGAACAGATGAAGCTATTCCAATAATCAATGAGATAAGAGATGTACATGGGTTAATGCCTGCAATTTCAGTTAGTTCTCAAGCAGCTGTAAGGGAACAAATTCAACATGAAAGAACAATGGAACTAAGTCTTGAGTCGGTACGCTTTTTTGATCTACGAAGATGGGGAATGTTAGATTCAGCGATGAATGAAGCCGGTAGAAGTGGGTTTAATGCTACTCAACACAGTTATTTCCCTGTACCTTTATCAGAAATACAGGCAAATACAGCTATTGATTAAATGAATATAATAAAGAGCACCTGGCAATTAATGATTGTCGGGTGCTTATATATGATTTAAAAAATAATGTAATACTTTGGACTTGTTGTGGGCAAGCCATACTGCATACAATCTTGTTTTTTGGGGTGTTTTGACTAATTCAATGTATTTAACATTGTAGTTTTTGTCATCCCTTAAACTGTTAGGAATAATTGAGATTCCCATTTCATTTTCTACCAATTTAAATATTGTAGGTGCATGAATGGATTGATGCTGTATATTAGGACTAAAACCCGCTTCTAAGCATAAATTTAGAATCTGTTGAAAGAACATAGGGCTAAAATCATTTGGAAATAGTATAAAGCTTTCTTTTGACAGCTGTTTAATGGAGGTAAAGCTAACTTCATTCAAGGGATGATTTTGAGGTAATACAAGGGAGAAATTTTCTTCATAAACAAGTTTGATACCCATAATTGAAGGTATGCTATTTGATCTTATAAAACCGATATCTATTTTATTTGAAAGTAAACTTTCAAGTTGTTCTTTGTTGGTTTTTTCTTGAAGATTAAGCATTATTAATGGTTGATCGGAACTAAACTTTTTTAAGACCTTTGGTAAGTATTTCTGCATAGCAGAACCAACGAAACCAATTTTTAGTTGCCCTTTTTTACCTTCTTTTTTCATTTGCCAGTTTTCTAATGATCTGTCAACTTGTTCAACGATTAAGTTAGCTTCTTGTAAGAATACAGAACCTTCATAGCTTAAAGTTACTTTTCTGTTGGTTCTTTCAAATAATTTAGCTCCCAAGGTTGTTTCCAGAATTTTTATTTGCTGACTTAGTGCAGATTGGGATATATGCAATTTTTCGGCAGCTTTACGGTAATGTAAAGTTGTGGATAACATAATGAAATATTGGACTTGCCTTAATTCTAATTGATTTGATTTACTTATCATTTGATATTTAATATGAATTGGAACAAATCAAAAATAAGTATAATTTTAAGAGTGTAATTAAAATATATAAATATGAATACAGAGAAATATAAGAAGCTAGCAAAAATCTATAAGGCTTTATTGGACACTTATAAAAAAGAGGTGCCTAATGTAGAGAAAATAACTAAGGCTATGGTTGAGCATAAAATCATAGCCAATGAAGATGAAATTATTAATGATCATATTGCATTTAGAACCCTTGGAGTTCCTAACCTAGGAATAGCTTCCTTGGAAAAAATTTTTCTGCATTATGGGTACACAAAAAGAGATTATTACTCTTTTGAAGGAAAAAAATTAAATGCCTACTGGTATGCTCCTCCCAAACCGGAGTTTCCAAGAGTATTTCTAAGTGAATTGAGAGTTTCAGAACTTTCAGATGTTGCCAAGGAGGTTATCTATAAATACACCTCTTCAGTGATTTCAGATCCTATTGATACAATTGATTTGAATGATGTAGCGGCTGTAAATAAGTTTTTTGTTGAACCCTTGTGGAACTTACCTACATTAAAAGAGTATAATACGCTTTTAAATGAAAGTGAATATGCGGCATGGACCATTTATAACCGATATTACCTGAATCATTATACCATTAGTATACATAATCTGAAAGGTGCTTATAAAAGTATCGAGAAATTTAATGAATTTATTGAATCACTAGGTATCACACTTAATTCTTCAGGAGGTAAAATAAAAGTAAGTAAAGATGGATTGTTAAAACAAAGTAGTACAATGGCAGAGTTGGTTTTAGCAAAGTTTTCTGATACAGATAAAGTGATGATTCCTGGTAGTTATGTTGAGTTTGCGGAACGTTTACCTTTACCTTCATCTGGAAATTCAGAAAAGATAAGTCGAAGAGAAGGTTTTGAATCTGCGAATGCAGATAAAATATTTGAAAGTACATATATCAAAAAATAAAAGTAAAAAATGGTCGATTATTTAAGTAATAATGAAGAGAATTATTCTGTATCTACAGGATGTTATAGTTGGAAAGCATCGGGTGCTAGCAAGGATATAGTTTCTCCTGTTGATGGGGCGATACTTGGAAGCGTCAAATTGTCAACGGAGGATGATTATAACAAAGTTGTTATAAAAGCAAAAGAAGCATTTCCGTATTGGAGTTCGTTAACAGCTCCTGAAAGAGGAGATATTGTGAGGCAATTTGGAGACGAATTACGTAACGATAAAAACGAACTAGGGAAATTAGTAAGTTATGAAATGGGCAAGAGTTTGCAAGAGGGATTGGGAGAGGTACAAGAAATGATTGATATATGCGATTTTGCTGTGGGCTTATCTAGACAGTTGTATGGATTGCAGATGCATTCAGAAAGGCCCAATCATAGAATGTTTGAACAATGGCATTCTCTTGGAGTAGTCGGTATTATTTCAGCATTTAATTTTCCTGTAGCTGTTTGGGCTTGGAATGCGGCAATTTCTTGGGTTTGTGGGAATGTTTGTATATGGAAACCTTCTGAAAAAACACCTTTTTCAGCGATAGCTTGTCAAGAAATCTTTAAAAGAGTTCTAAAAAAGAATGGATTGCCAGAGGGCATCTCGAATGTGATTATTGGTGACGCACTCATTGGCAAGTTAATTGCTTCTGACCATAACATAAATCTTGTTTCCGCAACTGGTTCCACCCAAATGGGGAAGAGTGTGGCTCAGAAAGTAGCTGGCCGTCTTGGAAAATCAATTTTAGAATTAGGAGGAAATAATGCAATTATTGTTACCCAGCAAGCAGATTTGAATCAAGCCATTCCTGCAATTGTTTTCGGAGCAGTGGGGACAGCAGGACAACGTTGCACGTCAACAAGAAGATTGATTGTTCATAACGAGATTCTTCCGGATTTAGTCGTAAAATTAGAGAATGCGTATGCTCAGTTGCGCATCGGTAATCCCTTAAGTGAAAATAGTCATATGGGGCCCTTAATAGATCATGAGGCAGTTTCATTGTATGAGAAAACTATAGATACAGCGCTAAGAGAAGGGGGAGAGCTAATTTTTGGAGGTTCGAAAATTGAAGGGGAAGATTATGGTTCAGGTTGCTACGTAAAACCAACACTAATTAGAGCAAATAAAACGATGTCTATCGTAACTAAGGAAACCTTTGCGCCTATCCTATTTGTAATAGGGTATGATGATTTCAATGAGGCGATCCAAATTCAAAACAATGTACCACAAGGACTTTCATCCTCTATATTTACGCTAAATTTGAGAGAGTCTGAATTATTCTTATCACAGAAGGGATCTGATTGTGGCATAGCGAATGTAAATATTGGTACCTCAGGTGCAGAAATAGGAGGAGCTTTTGGTGGAGAAAAAGAAACTGGAGGGGGAAGAGAGAGTGGATCTGATGCATGGAAAGCATATATGCGAAGGCAAACATGCACTATTAATTATTCGACAGAAATGCCACTAGCTCAAGGGATAAAATTTAAGTTTTGATGACCTCTTAAGGTGTACTAGTTTATTTGGATTAAAATTATGATTTCCTCTCAACAAAAACCTCTTTGTTGGGAGGTTTTCATTTTATATGAATTCACTTTTATGGTAATAGTTTACGTAATATATGAGGAATGTTCCCTAGATATGAATGAAATATAGGTAATACTTTTACTTCAAATTTTAGTAACAACAATATAATTAATATATGAAAAAACTAGTTGGGGTAGCATTGATTTTTTTTAGCTTGATAGCATGTCAGGAGTCCATAAATGATTCAGAACTGGCTAAAATAAGGGTAAATGGACATATCGAATTTGCTGATAGTCAAGATAGATTTGGTATTACATTGAACAAGAGAAATGAAGATAATGAGTTTGAACTGTTTATGAAAATTGAATTAGATTCTTTGAACAATTACTCTTTTGAGATGCTAACTGAAAATCCTGGGTATTACACTTTAGATGTTTATAAACAACAACGAGTTGAATTTTATGCAGATGATGAAGATTTAACTATTGACTTTAGAGGTATTGATACGGCAAAAGTTAAAATTAAAAACCCTCCACATGTACATATAAATGGAGGAGAAAAAAATAATGTTTTAAATGCTGTTCATTGGTCGAGTTATCAAAATTATCAATATATGATTGCTGTTGGAAGACAACAGTATAGGGCCTCTTTATCGGACTCTGAGGAATGGAAAAGTGATGTGTTAAATGAATGGGATGTAATGTCAAAATACCACGAGAGGGATATTAAAAACATAATTAAAATGTATAGCAAGTATCCTACAGTTATTAAAGCTTTAGAAGGGTTGTCTTGGAAGAATCATAAGGATTATATGGTTGAGCAATATGATTTATTAGCAGCGAAATTTCCAAATGATTCATACATTCTAAATGCAAAATCAGATTTATTTGAGAAGATTGAAAATGTTTCAAAAACGAGTATCGGTGCTGTTGCTCCTGATTTTACCTTTCCAGATTTAGATGGGAATTTAATTTCTTTAAGCTCTTTTAAAGGAAAATATGTATTGATTGACTTTTGGGCTTCATGGTGCGGGCCTTGTAGAATAGAATCACCTAATGTGCAAAAACAATATAGATTATACAGAGATAAAGGTTTTGAAGTCGTTAGCGTTTCGATTGATAAAAAAGAAAAGGAATGGCGAAAGGCAGTTAAAGAAGATAATTTGGAAGGAACACTTTTGATAGCTAAAGATTCAAAAAAAATTATGAAAGATTATGTTTTCTCAGGAATTCCGTACATGGTATTACTTGATAAGGAAGGAAAAGTAATGGCATTGAACCTAAGAGGCGAGGCTTTACAAGAAAAATTAAAAGAGATATTTCCAGCGGAATAAAAAACAAATAAAAAGAACGCATCATATTTTTGATGTGTTCTTTTTTAATATCGTTTAACAATAAAAAGATTGAAAAGTGGTTGTACGTAATTTAAAAAGCGAACTAATTTAAGAGTTTTTACATAATGATGAAATTAATATTTTGTTAGTTATAGCCATAGCCTGTAAATTATTATAACCCGTAATGTCTAATTTTTTAGCAATATTAGTGCGATGGTTGTCAATTGTTTTTGGACTGTTATAAAGCAATTCTGCAATCTCTGAAGTTGATAGATTTTCGGAAATTTTAACTAAGACTTTTAATTCGCTTTTTGTTAAGGTTTGTAAGTTTTCAATTAAGTTTTCTAATGTTTTAATCTCTTCCTGATGTAGGGAAAAAAAATGAAGACAACTTTTACCTTGATAAAAGTTACCTTTTAAAACTTGATCCATACAGGTTTTAATTTCCTCATGCATACCATCTTTAAATAGGAAACCATTAGGTTTTAATTTTTTAGCTTTAATTAATGTGGGGATATGCATACAATTGGTTAAAAGGATAACCTTTTTTTCGGGATATTTCCTTTTAATAATTTCTAAAACTTCAACTCCGTTTATTATGGGCATTTCAAGATCTAATATAAATAGATCTATTAAAGATAAATAATTCAAAACCTCTTTACCATTCGAGGTATCGATCAGAACCTTATATCTACCATAGGAATTAATTAAAGTTTTTAAGCCTAACCTAACGATATAATGATCATCTGCAATAAGCACTTTTATTTCATTCATAATATTAGAAATTGGTTAGTTGTATGATAAAAATAGAACCTACTGGTTCGTTTTTTTTGTATAAAATTCTAGAGTTTACTTTGGATAGCATTTTTTGACATAAGGATAGTCCTATTCCATACCCTTTTTCATTATTTGTTCCTTTTGAATTTGGGATATTTTCTAACTTTTTAAGCCAAATATTTTCAGCATCTTTGTGAAGACCTATGCCAAAATCGGTAACATGAATTTCGATTAGATGTTCTGAAATACGCTTGATTTCAATGATTATTTTTTCATTTTTATGAGAAAATTTCACAGCATTCGATAGTAAATTTCGAAGGGCAAGATCTACAATGTTTTTATCGCTTTTTATTTTGTTATTGCTTTTATCCGGATGAAAATGGATAATTAAATCTTTGACATAAATGGTACTTTCAATAAGCTTTAAGTTAGATTTTATAAGCTTATTAAGGGAAAATGTACTTAGTTTGATATGAGTACCCGATGTTTGAGTAATAATCCAATTTAGGATATTGTTCAAATTATGAAGTAAATTGTTTGAATTAGATTCAATAATACTTAAGTTACTTTTGATCTCTTTGTTACTTAAACTATCAAAATTATTTCTTAAGATAAAAAGTAGATTTTTAAGATTGGTAATTGGACTTTTTACATCGTGGGCAACTATTGATAGCAACTGATCTTTTATTTGGTTAATTCGAATTAATTCACTCCTATTTTCTTTAATCTCTTTATTAGAATTTATCAATTTTTTATGTTGGATAGCAAGACGCGTCTCTGCTCGTCTCTTTTGTAAATATAAAGTTAGAAGCAAAATGGTAATACATAAAACTAATATACTGGAAATCACTAGTGACTTTAACTGTTGACTTTTGTTTTTTAACTGTAGGGCTGTAATATTATTTATAGAATGTAATTTTTCTAATTCATATTCTTTTTTTAGTAGCTTTTGTTGAACTTCTTTTTGTTCATTTAAAGACACAAAATGTTGATTTCTCAAGATTTTATCATATTTAAAATACTCTTCTAAATATTGAAATGCTTTCGATCTATTATTGCTTTGTTTTTCAATTTGAGACAAATTAAAGTAAGTATTTTTTAGAATTTTATTATTAACTATTGAACTATCATTTTTGAGTATACCAATATAAGCTGTACGAGCCTCCTTAAATTTTTGATTTTTTTGAAAATATTGCCCCAAACTAAGAGAAGCTTCTAATTCTTCCTGTTTATAAGAGAATTCTAATGCTATTTTTTTTGAAGATTTGTAATAGTAAAGACTACTATCTTGATTTTTCTTTAGGGTATAAATTTTACCAATCTTTAGCAAGGTTTTACTTTGTTCTTTTTTTAAGCATAATCTTTGATACCCATCTAAAGCTCTTTTATGATATTCTAAGGCTATGTTTAGCTTTTTTAAGAGTTGATTTACCTCTGCTAATTTATCTTGGGTTTTAAAAATTCGTAATGAATCACCGTTTTTTTTAGCTTCATCTAAGGCTCGACTAAACAGCTCTTCTGCCTTTTTATTATCATTTAAATTAAAGCTGACTATACCAGTATTCATATAATACTTATACAGATCAATTTTTGTGGTTAAGTGAGGAATTAATTCATAACAATCTAAATATAACTCAGATGATCGTTTGTATTCTCCTATGTTGTTATATAGAATACCTAAGTTATTTAAGATGGCAAATTGATTGTCTTTGTCTTTGAGTTTCTTATATAAATTTAAAGCTAATTTATAATGATATTCAGCTTCAGTAAATTGATTTAAGTCATTTTCAATGAGACCTTTCAATGTAAATAGTAAGGCTTTACTTTTTAAAGGTAATTTGTTATCTTCTATTTTGTTCAAAACGTCTAATGCTTCTATATATTTTTCGTTTATAAAAAGGGCCGTTGCAAAATTGAGTTTTATTTTAAACTGAATTAATTCTGATTCTATTTTACTCCTGAATTCATATGCCTTTCGGGCATATTCCAAACTTTTAATCGGGTTTTTATGTATGTTTTGGTAGTATTTATAATTGAGTTCGGTTATCAATTGAGAATAATGAATTGAATCCTTTGGCTTTTGACTAAAACATCCCTCAGAGAATAAAACTATCCCTAAAATAATTATGTTAATGAATTTAAAATGCCTCATACGTTATTAATTCGTTAACAAATATAGTAGAACTTAGGACTTTAATTTAAATAAATCTTAAAATGAGGAATTATCCCTATTTTATTTTTAAACACTTCTTTTAAGTTTGCTATCAACAAAACAATAACATAATGTTATGTTTTTGTAACCAACTAATTTATTAACCAATTCAATTTTGTTAATTATGATAGCAAAACAAAAATTAAAGTATATCAACCTACTATTTTTATTTAGTATTTTGATATTAAGTGGATGTACTGAAGATGATGATATTTTTCAAGATGATTTAACGGGTTTTATTCAATTTGGCTTTTCAAATGAAAGTATAAAAGGTTATTCATTTGGAATTGATAATAGTACTTATATCATTGAGAATACCGATATACTCCCTTATCAATTTGATGTGAGTAGTTTAACAGCAACCTTTGTTGCTATTAAGGGAACTACCGTAACTGTTGATGGGGTAGAACAAATAAGTGGAGTTACTGCAAATGATTTTTCAAACGAAATCACCTACACCCTAACAGCTAAAGATGGTGTTTCGAAAAGGACTTATACCGTAAAGGCTAATGTTTCTCTAGTAAATCCTGATGAAGTACAATGGAACCAATTGAGTCCAAATGCTTTCGATGTAGATTATGAATCACAAGAATACTTTAAGCTCAATGGGAAACATTTTTTAATTACTGGTAAAGAAGGAAAATTTGGTGAGTCTAAATTGTATAGTTCTGTTGGAGGTGAAAATTGGACAGAAGAAACACCAATAGGAGATTTTCCTATAGGGTCAAATCATAATATTGTAGTTAGGAATGGAATTGCTTATGTGGTTGGCTTTGCAGAACTGAAAGACCCTTATGGATTGGGGATACCGGCATATTACCAAAAAGCACTGACATTTGATTTGTATACAACATCAGATGGAACCTCTTGGAATAAAATAGAGGAGGCTTTAGCAATTCCAGGAACATGGGGACCTTCTTCCATAGCTTCAATTAATACCTCCTCGTTCATTGTCGAAAATATAATTTATAGTATAGGGGGAAATACAGCAGTGTTTGGGACCTTGAATGGTTACAAGCCAGACGCAGTATATGTTCCGGCAGCAGCAATTTCTTCTGTAACACTAAAATCATTGGATGATGTAACCTTTGATACAACTGGGATATATACCGTTGATATGCCAAGAAGAACACATTCAGCATCTTTTACAGTTGATGGTAGAATGTATATATTAGGAGGGTTAGATTTGAATGGTGTGCCTTTAAGTGATGTTTGGTCTTCAGACGATGGAGTGAATTGGACTCTTGTATCTGAGGATGCTTTTTCTCCGCGATTTAAAGCGAGTATCGTTACCTATGATAATAAATTATGGATGTTTGGTGGTGCTACTTCAGATGGCACTTGTACTTCTGAAATATTAGTATCTGAAGATACTGGTGTTACATGGGAAAAGGCAAAAACATTTCAACAACTACCAGATAGTTTCACGGCAAGATGTAATGCTAATATTGTAGTAGATCATCAAGGTAATATATTAATAATAGGTGGACAAACCACCTCAATTATTGATGGAAAGGCTCAATATACAACCTTAACAGATGTGTGGTCTGGAAAGCTTAACAAACTTAACTAAATAACTTCTAATAAATAAAGGGAGTTATTGATTATCGAAGGAACACATTTTGTTTGCCTATCGAGTACAATACCGTAAATACCCTTTATTTATCTACTAAAGAATATAGAATGAATATTAAAAATATAATAGTACTTGGTATTTTGCTGTTCTGGAATTTAATGTCTTATGCTCAGGATATTAAAAAAACAGTTTCAGTAAAAACAATTGAAATAGAGGGTAAGATTATTTCAGAAGATGATAATTTGCCTATTTCCGGAGCAACTATACTTATAAAAGGATCAAATAAGGGTGTTGCATCTAATTTTGATGGGCTATTTAAAATTTATGCAAATCAAGGAGATGTCTTAGTGATTTCGTCTATGGGGTTTTCTACAAAAGAATATACTATAAAGGATACCAAAAATATAATAATCTATTTGGAAACAAATGTCGAAGCATTAAAATTAGTTACTGTAATTGGGTATGGTATTCAAGAGAAAAGGGATCTTACAGGAGCAATAGGCACATTAAAAGGTGATAAAATAGACCAAACTGCAGTAAGTTTTGACAACGCACTGACAGGAAAAATTTCTGGAGTTCAAGTTATGTCTAGCTCAGGGAGTCCAGGAAGTGCTACCTCGATAACCATTAGAGGAATTAGTTCATTAAACTCAAATAGTAATAATCCATTGATTGTTATAGATGGGGTACCAATTTATGGCTCTAATAGAAGTAATAATACAACAGACTTTGAAAGAGGATCCGTACCTTTTTCTGGTTTTGGAGGAACATCAGTAGCTAGTCCGTTGGAGCATAAATCTGAATTTGAGAGAAATCCATTATCAATGCTCAATTTAAATGACATTGAATCCATAGAAGTTTTAAAAGATGCATATGCTACAGCTATTTATGGATCACGAGGAGCAACTGGTGTTATTCTAATTACTACTAAAAAAGCGAAATCCAAAAAAACAAGAGTGAGCCTTAGTACAAGTACAACTTTTAGTGACCCAATAAATAAACCAGAACTTTTAAATGCTAAAGAGTATTCTAAGGTATACAATGAGTTCTTGAATAGTGAGAATCAAAATGCTTTTCCTGTGAACGGTAACGAAACCAATTGGTTGGATAATGTTTTACGTACCGGAATAACCAGTAGTACGAATCTTTCAGTTGATAAGAAAGGAAAAAAACTTAGCTATTATTTTAGTTCATCTCACTTAAAACAAAATTCCTATATCGTCAATCAGGATTATGAAAAATTTAATACCAGATTGAATATCGATTATGATTTCTCTGATAAATTAAAAATTGGTTTAAATGGAACTTTTAGTTTTTCAGATAATGATGCATTAAATGCTCCTAGTATTTATAGAAATGCCATATTAAAAGCGCCCAATGTTCATATATATTCAGAAAATGAAGATTATTATTTTGGACTGGATCCCAATAGTTTTGGTACCATTGATAACCCTATAGCCCAAGCGTATAAGGATTTAAACTATGTAAAGGATAATCGAATTATTGGTAATGCTTATATGGAATATAAGCCTATAGGCTGGTTGACTTTAAAATCAGAGGTCGGTATAGATCATTACAATTCTGACGCTTATAGCAGAATCATTAGTAGACCAGACATTGTTGGAGGAAATGCAACTGAAAGAGACTTAAAGAATGAAAAGTTCGTAATTAATAACACAGCTACAATTGTCAAAGTTTTTAATACAGTTCATTCTATTAATAGTACTTTAGGTCAGAGTTTTGAAACATCTAGAGAGAAATCTCTGGCAGTGAACGGCCGAGAGTTTGCAAATGATGATATTTTAGATATTCATCAAGCTGGTATAGTTCAAATTGTAGATCCAATAGTTCGAGAATGGGCGCTTTTTTCTGCTTTTGCAAGATTTAATTATCAGTATAATCATAAATATTTAGGGGGCATCACTTATCGAATAGATGGCTCTTCCAGATTTAATAAAAATAATAGATACATTGGGTTTCCTTCCTTTTCATTAGGGTGGAGGGCCTCGGAAGAAAAGTTTATAAAGAAATTAGACTGGGTTAATGAACTAAAGTTTAGGGGGAGTATAGGTTTTTCTGGTATTGATGGGTCTAGTGGTTATTACGGAAACCAAGGTCGCTATAAGTTGTTAAGAGCAGGAGGTTCTCTACCATTGAATTATTACGGTTCGGAAATCTTACAGGTAGAACAACCAAATAATCCAAATCTAGAATGGGAACGCACAAAGACTTTAGATCTTGGCGTCGATATTGATCTTTTTGATGAAAGGTTTAGTGTAACCGTTGATTATTATCATAAAAAGATAAACAATTTATTATATGCTTCTGCAGTTCCTTGGTATCAAGGATACGCTTTACAGCAACAGAATATTGGAGATATGGAAAATAAAGGCTGGGAAGTTCAACTAAATACAGAAAATATACGGACCCATAATTTTAAGTGGATAACTAGTTTCAATATTTCGAGAAATACCAATAAAATACTGAAGTTAAATTTTGAAGGCAATGATGTCACTGGAGCAGAATTGGGTTACAAATATTTTGCAGAGGGTAAATCAGCTGGACAATTTTTTCTCTATGATTGGGATGGGGTAGATGCATTAACAGGTAATCCAGTATGGAATTACCCCGACGGTTCTCAAAGTACAACACCTCCTCAGACATTAGAGAACCCATCTCAATATAGAAAACCAATGGGAGATGCATTACCTGATTTTTATGGAGGATTAACAAACAGTTTTTCATATAAAAATTGGAAGTTGGATGCGTTCTTTACATTTTCATCGGGGAATCAATTGTACAATGGTACAAAAGCACTTCTTTATACTTATACTACAGATAAAGCCCATAATTTAAGCAAAGACATATTAGACTATTGGCTTATTACTGGACATCGTACAACTATTCCAAAACTGAATAACTCTTCAATTGTTTCTAATGGTTTTGGTAGTGGAGCAGTAGATTATACGGCGGGAAGAGATTCTGATAGGTTTTTAGAGGATGCATCATATATCCGTTTAAAAAACATAAAGGTTTCTTATAGCCTCCCCCAAGAGATATTAAACGATTTACATTTAAATGATTTGTCAATATTTATCCAAGGAAATAATTTGTTAACATTTACAAATTATTCAGGTCTTGATCCAGAAGTTAGTGCATTTGGTTCATCAGCTTTATTAAGTGGTTATGATGAACTAACGATGCCTCAGTCAAAATCATATAGTCTAGGGGTAAATATTGGATTCTAAAATTTTATACTATGAAAAATATACATATTCAACTACTACTCTTCACCTTAATAATTAGTGTATGGTCATGTGACGATCGTTTAGACCTAGCGCCAACAGACATTTTAATTGAGAGAGAAGTTTTTTCAACAGCGGAAAATGCAGAGGCAGCTTTGTCTGATGTTTATCATAAACTCTTTTTAGCCAGTACAGGGAATACACACGTTATTGCTGATGCATCTTTGCCTTATGTGGGCTTAATTTCTAATTCGTTCTACTCTAATTATTTTAATGGAAATTTGGTTTCCACAGATTCAGAAGTGGAAAATATTTGGACAAAATATTATGAAACGATTAATGTCGCTAATGTGTTTATTGATAAGGTGCCTGTTTTTGGTACATATGACGAAACTCTAGAGTTGCAACATATTGCTGAGGCAAAGTTCAATAGAGCATATTCCTATCTTATGTTATTATGTTATTTTGGACACGGTGGATTAACAGCTAATTTCGAGGGACTCTGTGTACCTTTACAATTGAAACCTTATGATGGGTACAATCCTTCAGATTTAATTCCGAGAAATACAAATTCTGAAGTTTATACTCAAATTGAAACAGATTTAAAGGAAGCTATAGTTGATTTGCCTGAAACATATGCTGATAGAAATAAAACTAGAGTTAGAGCAACTAAGGCAACTGCACGAGCACTTCTCTCTAGAGTTTTACTCTATAAAAGAGATTATGAAACCTGTGTTGAGGTGGCTACTATTGTCGAAAATAATCAGGAGTACTCATTAGAAAAGGAGTTGCGAGAATTGTTTCCAAATAACCCAGATGGTATCGTTTCTAACTTTAATGATGAAGTGATATTCGGGTTTCCTGTAAGCTCAAACGGTGGTAATTTTCAATTTGGAGCACACAACATTCCTTATTATATCAAAAACATTTACGTATCGTCTGACTTCATAGAAGCTATGGATCCTAATGATAAAAGAAGATTAGAGTTGATTTATGAAGGCAACCCAAACAATACAAATCCGGCTACAATTTATGAGCAAACAACTTTCAAGTATAACAATTCTGATCAAAGGGATGATGTTCAAATAATTCGATTCGCAGAGGTATTGCTTAATAAGGCAGAGGCATTAACTCAACTGTATGGAGTAAATATGGAAGCTATCGAATTACTAAATCAGATTAGAGAACGAAGCAATTTAAATTTATTTGTTGAAGCTGATTTTCCAACCAAGGAAAGTTTATTAACAGCATTATATTTTGAAAGATATGTAGAATCTGCTTTTGAGGGCAGAGCTCGATTTGACTTTATTAGGACAGAAAGACCCCTGAGAAATATAAATTTAACAGAAGATGAAAAAATATTTCCTATACCACAAAGAGAAATTGATTTGTCAGATAATGTACTTATCCAAAACCCAGGATACAATTAGAAAACAATTTAGAAAACAATAAAAATTAATATAATATGAGAATAATGTCAAAATTAGTTGTGTTTATCTTCGCTATTATGATTAGCTATCAATTAGAAGCACAAGAGTATAATATAAAATTCCTCAAAGGAGTCAAATGGAAGAAAGCATTAAAGATGGCTGAAAAAGCAAATAAGCCTATTTTCGTAGATGCTTATACGACCTGGTGCGGTCCATGTAAAATAATGGATAGGGATGTCTTTACAAATAAAGATGTAGCTAAATTTTTCAATGATAATTTTATCAATTTAAAAATGGATATGGAAAAGGGAGAGGGCATAAAACTTAAAACAGATTGGCAAATTGAAGCATTTCCAACATTACTATACTTTGATGAATCGGGAACGATTATTCATCGAGTTGTAGGAGCTTATGATGTTGAAGAATTTTTAGAATATTCTAAAATGGCTTTACAGGACGATAAAGTGGCTATCAATCTGCAGCGGAGATATGATAATGGAGAGAGAAATGGGGTTTTTATTTATGACTATCTAGTATCCTTGAGATTAGGATATCATAAAGATTTAGAGCGCTCAGTAGCTTTAGACTATATTAGTTCATTGACTAATAAGGAATTATTAGAAAAGGATAATTGGAAAGTTTTAAAGCATTTTATGAAAGATCCAAATTCAAAAGAGTTTCAGTATTTGGTGAATAATGCTGATAAACTTAAAGAGACTAACGGAAATAAAGAGGTGGATGATATGCTTTATAAAATTATAGCAGATAAAATTCAAACATGGACCTACTGGTATGGAAAAAAGCCTTTTGAAACAGAAAAAGAAGCCGCCCTAATTGATTTTTTACAAAGTTCTGAGTATAAAGATGCTCCAGGATTACTTGGTAAATTACTAATAAATAAATTCAAAAGATTGGAGGATAAGAGTCAATATATAGAAACTATCGACTATGTGGTTAAATTTAATTTAACATCAGATACTGCCGATATAGTTAATTATGTAAATACCATCGTAAACACCTATGAAAGTGATGTTGCATGGGCTAAAGCTTTAAAGTGGATACAGATAGCAGAAAATAAGGAAACGAAAATCGAACACAAAGCAGCGATATTAACTGCGAAAAGTAATGTTTTAGCTAAGTTAGGAAATAAGACTGAAGCAGAACTTGCTCAATTAGCAGCCCAAAAGGCAGATAAAGAAGCTGAAGCAGCGGGAACAAAGATACACACAATCCCTATGATGAAAATGAACGGAGGAGGATTTTAAGAAGAGATAACTATTTAAATATAGCTTTCTGATTTTTATACAAAGATCAGAAAGCTTTTAAAAAATTGATTTTTAACTATGAATACAATTAAAAGTGTTAGTTTTATATTTGGGTTTGTACTAACCAGTTTTTATGGTTACGGGCAGATGAAAGCGGCAAAAGCTATTCCCCCAAGTGTAGAAAAACGAGTAATGATTGAGGCTCCAGTGGATACTGTGTGGAAATATTTACTTGTTTTTTCTAATGTAGAAGAATTTGGTTCGTCAATTGTTTTAAATGCAAAAATAGAAGGAAAGGGTATAGGAACTGTACGTGAAGTTTTTTTTGCAAATGGTTCAAAAAGAAAAGAAGAAGTCGTGGTGATTTCTCCAAGATTTAAGAAAATTGGTTTTAAAGTTTTGAATCCAAATTCCTTATTTTCGAGTTACTTCTACTATTTTGAAGTCAATAGAGCAAATGATTTAGAATGTTTTGTGACTATTAAAACGTATTATGTTCTTAAGGATAAAGTTGATAAGAAGGATAAAAAGAACTTAAAAAGAGATGTTTTAAAAGAAACAGGAAGTTTCTTAGAGGGATTAAAAAATCAATTAAAAACAAATAAACAATAGTAATAATTATATGGAGACTATATAGTTTCTTTATTTTTATCTAATAAAGAATTTCCTATGACTATTCAGGATTCAATAGCGCGCCAAGACAGTATAAAATTCATAAAACTATTACCTGCTAAAAAAATAGAAAGCGGAGAAGGAGCTATGCTACCTAATGAGGTAATTGAATGGTATGAAATACAGCCATCTCTGCAAGTTGAAGAGGAAAATTCTTCTTTTTTTAACGATTATATAATACATTTCGGTGTTGTCTTAGTGCTCGTATTTGGCTTTATAATTTATAAAAGAATGAAGTCATAAAACAATAATTGTCCTATTTCTTATGAGAACCGAAGATTGAAAAAGAGATTGATTATTTGAAATCAAAACTTTTTAGATGTTTAGGTTTGTCCTTTCTATATTCCTAAATTTTATTTAAACACAAGTTGTCGGGTAAAAGCATGTTTTTATTTGACTGAGCTTTAATATACTATATAATGAAAACTTTTACAATTAATAATGAATTGATTTTTAACGAATTATACAAAACTTATTATGACGATTTATTTGGTTATCTTTTATCTTTCTCAACAAATAAAATAGTGATTGAAGATGTTATTCATGATACATTCGAACAAATTTGGTTTAAAAAAGAGCAAATTAAGATTGAACATTCTGTAAAGAACTATTTGCATAAAATGGCTTATAATAAACTAGTCGATTTTCACCGCCTTAATAACCGTTTGAATCTAATTAATTCAATTCGCCATTTAGAAGAGGTTCCTGAGATTATTGAAACAGAATCATATGAAATTACCTATAAACAACTATATAATTGTTTAGGAGTATTACCTCCTAAATGTAAAGATGTTTTTGTAGCAAGTAAGTTGGAAGGTATGAAATATAAAGAGGTAGCCTCGCATATGAATATCTCTGTTAAGACTGTTGAAGGTCATATGGCAAAAGCGTATAAGATTTTGAGATCGTGTGTAGTCTGTTGAGTAACGCGAATTAAATGAGTATCCCGAAATTAGTTGAGGATACTTCATATAGTAACATCTAGAATAGGATGTGTTAAAAAAAATTTGGAAAGACGTAAAAATGTATATGAGACTAATTTTTAACTTCGTATATAAATATTACTTATAATTTATATGAGTTAAATATGTTATAACTAACAATAGTATCACCCTATTTTTCTTAATAATATTTTCATATCAAATAATTTATAATTTACTCTATTTAATTTTAATTGTATTTTTTAATACAATAATTGATTTGCAACAGAACTACATCAAGTTATTAAAAGTATATATAACTAATGTTAGAACTATCTATTTCTTAATGTAATAAGTGATTTGTATTTTTTTATTTTTAAGATGATAATCAGGAATGGCTTGACATTATTATAAAGACTTTTTCGTAGTTTTTTATATGCCTTGGTTATTTGTCCTTCAACAGTTTTTATGGAAATTCCTGTGAAATCTGAAATTTCTTTATTCGTTAGGCCTTCAACTTTACTCAATTTAAAAATTTCCTTACATTTTTGTGGTAATTTATCTATTTCTTTGAGGATTAATGCTTTTAAATGTTCTCCATCTTCACAAGAAGAATCTTCTACTGTTTTTTGAAGTGAGGAATGGTATTCTTTTTCGATTAAAGATTTACTTTTCTCCCGATTACATTCATTTAGGAATTCGTTATATACGGATCTATATAAATAACTTTTTACGGAAAAATTGACATTCAAGCTTTTTCTTTTTTTCCAGATTTTTAAAAAAACGTTTTGCAATAAATCCTGAGCAGAGGCTTGATTTTTACAGAGTGAAAGAGCATACGAAAAAAGTTTTTTATCATATTGGTGCACTAAAAATACATAGGCATTTTCATTTCCTTTTTGCAATTCTTTTATCAAGATTCTATCATCTTTAAAGTTCATAAAGGGAAGGTTTTGAGTTTTTTTGTGTTAGTTTTTGGGTAAATGTAGAAAAAAAATATAAAAAGTGAGGGTGTTGAGTTTTGTGTTTGTCTTAGTATTAAGTGATTAGAATTTAAATGGAAAATAAAGACATAGAAGAATTAATTATAAAATATCTAAATGGTGAAGTATCTCCATCAGAATTGGATGCACTCAGCACATGGGTTGCCGTAGAGGGTAATGCTAAGGTATTTGAGAATTTTGTGAAATTGCATTATAAAATTCTTCTTATCGTTTCAAAGCCTGATACTGGTCAAATTTTACATAATTTAAAAGTGGAAATTAAAAAGAGTAAGAGGTTGAAAGCTTCAATGGTTTATAAATATGCTTTGGCAGCTTCATTAATTCTATTCCTTACGTTAGGTTTCTTAATATCCTACACTTCAGATTCTAGCAATCAAAACAGAAATCAAATAAATTCAGTAATAAGACCTGGTAAGGACAAGGCAATATTAACCTTGGAAGATGGGAGAGAAATTGAATTGGATGAAAAGGAATCTTTTAAAAATAAAAATGCCGTTAGTTCTAAAGGACAATTAGTGTACACTACTAATGTTAATAATTATAGTGAAGCGGAACTTTTAAAGTATAACTATATTACTGTACCAAGAGGAGGAAAGTTTGTTCTGAAATTAACGGATGGAACAAAAGTTTGGTTGAATTCTGAATCCCAACTTAAATACCCAGTCAGTTTTAAAGAAGGTGAGAACAGACAAGTTGAATTAGTATATGGAGAAGCTTACTTCGATGTCTCTCCTAGTACTCAACATAATGGATCAAAATTTAGAGTAAAGAATGAACAGCAATTAGTAGAAGTATTGGGTACTGAATTTAATATCAAAGCTTATAAAAACGAAACTGAAATTTTGACAACTTTAGTAGAGGGAAGTATTGCGATGAATAATGGTAGTCATACGGCTATATTGCTTCCAGGAGAACAGTCTAAACTCATTTTAGGGGTCAATGGTTTCGAAGTATATCGAGTAGATGCAGCTGATGAAGTTTCATGGGTAGAAGGGAAATTTAGCTTTACAAATAGAACACTATCTGAGATTGTTAAAGTGTTATCTCGATGGTATAATATAGAAATTTTAATTACTGACGAAGATATAAAGAATATAAAGTTTACAGGAGTTCTTAGTAGAAATGAATCAATTATTGAAATTTTAGAAACAATTCAAATTACAAACAATATAAATTATAAAGTAAATGAAAATAATACAAAAATTACAATAAAGAAAAAGGGATAAAACAAAACCTCTCACAGCCGTTATATCCCCTTAATTAGTAAGCAATCAAAAGTTTAACCACTCAAAACAAATTTATGAAAAAAAAACTGACTAACACTCTCTTTCTTCATAGAAGGAAGATTCTAACTTTAATTATGAAAACATTTATTTTCTTATTTTGTACAACCCTTTTTAGTTTTACTTCTAAAATTGGGTTTTCACAAAATGTAAGGATTAAAATTCCTACAGATCAAGTAGTATCTGTAAATGAAGTGTTTAAAATAATTAAAAATCAAACGAATTATACTTTTATCTATCGTTCTGATTTATTTGATAATTATCCTAAGATTAAGTTAAATAAAGGAACTATCAGAGCTAATAAACTACTTGAAAAAACTTTGGCAAATGGCAATTTTATATGTGATTTTTCATCTGGAAAAATAATCGCCATAAAAAAGAAAATAAAGAGAACTGATTATCAAAAGGATATTAGTACACAATCACAAGAATTTGTTACTGGGACTGTAGTAGATGAAAAAAATATTCCAATACCCGGAGTTAACATTATAGTAAAAGGAACAACAAAAGGAACAATGAGCGATTTTGATGGTAATTATAAGATTCGTTTACCATCTTCTAAGACTAACCCAATTTTGCTATTTAGTTTTATGGGATATAAATCTCTTGAAGTTCAAGTAAAGGAGAGAAGTAACATTAATGTGGCACTAGAACCGTCACCAGCGGCCTTAGATGAAGTAGTTGTTATAGGTTATGGTACTTCTACTGTAAAAGATGTAACAGGCTCCGTATCCAGAATAAGTGAGAAGGAAATAGGTTATGCTCCTATGGGAGCAAGTGTGCAGAGTATACTTCAAGGGAAATCATCAGGAGTAAATGTGAATATCCAGTCTGCTTCTCCAACTTCACCTATTAGCGTAGTAATTAGAGGTGCATCTTCGTTATCAGGAAATAATCAACCACTTTGGGTAATTGATGGTGTACCCCAATATTCAGCATCAACTTCAGGGGATATTGCAAATACCTTATATAATCTTAATCTTAATGATGTACAAAGTATAGATATTTTGAAAGATGCTTCTGCTACTGCGGTTTATGGATCTAGAGCAGCAAACGGAGTTGTTATTGTTACTACTAAAAAAGGCGGTACTTTAATGGATCCAACTATTGAGATTTCTAATAGAGTAGGGCTTCAAAAGCAAAATTTTAATGATTTTAAATATATGGAAACCCCGGATTATGTAAGGTTTTCTGATGCCTCGGCTAGAGAATCAGCAATGACCAAAGGGGGATTTGATTATTTTGTAAGATCTTATCTTGATAGACAAGCTTTTTATGATTTAAATACAAGTGAATTTGATAAAAGTGATTTTAAAATATTAGAAGGAGCATATTTTCCTGGTAATACGAATTGGCAGGATGAAATGACCACTAACCCTTTAACTTTACAGCAGGATTTATCAGTGAGGGGAGGATCAGAAGCAACTACTTATTTTGTGTCTTTTAATCATAAAAAGAATGAGGGTATTATAAAAGGAGGAAAAAGTATTCTTTATGGAGGAAGATTAAATTTAGACACTAGGGTGAGTAATAAGTTAAGGTTCGGTGTAAATTTAAATGCTTCTACTCGTAAAACGGATAACAAAGATGGAATGTTAGGAGTTTTAAACAAAATCAGACCTGATATTCCACCATTTAATGAAGATGGAACAATCTTTACTCAAGATCCTTATACTGAAAACCCTTATACAACTTTGAGAAATACAAACAAAGGAGAAGGATTGACTCTAAGTGCTACCGGTTTTTTTGAGCTTGATTTAACAAATAAACTTCAATTAAAATCATCTTTTACTAATAATTATTCTAATAGTGAATCTTTGGAATATAAAAGAAGAGGTTCTGTATTTAATTATAATGGACAGCGAACTTTTAATGATGCTAAGAGCTCAATTAATGTATGGGAAAACACACTTACTTATGCAAACCTTTTTAGAAAAAAACATGATCTAAGAGTATTAGCAGGTTATTCTATGGAAAATAGTATTTCTGAAAGTTACTATATAAGCGCAACTAATTTTCCAGATGATGAAATTTTAAATAATTTTGGGTCAGCCGCAAATCGACCTTACATAAGTGATTCTAAAAGTGAAAATTCATTGATATCTCAGTTTGCACGTTTACATTATAAATTTGATGATCGTTATATTATTTCTGGAACTGTACGTAGAGATGGGTCATCTCGTTTTGGTGCGGATCAGAGATGGGGTTTTTTTCCTTCAGGTGCTATAGCTTGGTTGATTACTGGTGAGAATTTTATGAAAAAAGAAAAAATAGAACATATTTTTTCTTATTTAAAGCTAAGATTTTCTACGGGTCTTACGGGTTCCCAAAACCTAGGGAATTACGATTGGATTACAAGTGTAGGGTCAAAACAGTATAATGAATTACCAGCTATTGTACCCAATTCCATCGGAAACCCTAATCTACAATGGGAGCAAACCAAAATGACAGATATCGGTCTTGATTTTGGTCTTTTTAATGATCGGATTAGAGGAACTTTTGGTGTCTATAAAAAAAATAGTAGTGAATTGATTTATGATTCACCCCTACCTCCGAGTAGTGCATTTAATGATATATCATCTAACGTGGCATCTGTTGAGAATAGAGGAGTTGAGTTTGATATTAAATATGATATTCTAAAAAAAGAAGACTCACGCTTGACATTTGATTTTAATATTGCTTCCAATAAAAATAAAATCACAGAGATTAATGGTACCGCAGAAGAACTAAATTTTCCTAGTAATTGGAATATTTATATGAAAGTGAAACCAGGTGACATAACAGGTGAGTGGTATGGTTTTAAAACAGCAGGTCGTTTATTAGTTACCGCAGAGGAATCTATTGCTTTGCAAAGCGTTGACAACGAGGGTAACAAGGTATACTATACTGATTCAGAAGAAACTCTCGGAGATATGTATTATATAGATCAAAATAAAGATGGTGTAATAGATGAAGAGGATAGAGTCAACCTTGGGTCATCCACCCCAACCGCATTTGGTGGGTTTGGATTAACATATCAGTATAAAGGATTTATGATCAACACAACTTTTAACTATGCTTTTGGGCATAAAAGATTATGGAATTTACCAAAGTCCGATATTAGAGGAACAGGAAGGTACAATCAAAACAATTTAGTGGCAGATCAAAGTGCAATTTTAAATTCACCATATGACGCGAAATTTCCAAGAATCGGGCATTATGGATTAGCAAAGAATTCTGATTTTTCTGATTTATATTTATATGATGCGTCATATTTACGATTGAGTACCTTAAATGTTGCTTATAGATTACCTCAAAAATATTTAAATGGGACACTTCTAAAAGGTGTTGACCTTACTTTTCAAGCCACTAATTTACTTACGATTACAAAGTACCCTGGCTTTGATCCACAAGGTAATTGGTCTTCATCTTCTATAGGTGCGGGTATGGGTGTTGATTATGGGACTTATCCATCCGCTCAGATATTCAATTTTGGTGTAAAACTTACTATAAAATAACAAGCAAAATGAAAAAATATATATACAAATTACATTTATGTCTCTTTTCTATCTTTTTAATCTCCTGTAGTGATTTTTTAGAAAAGGAACCACATTATTCATTAAATGAGAATAATGCTATTACCGATTTTAATAAGGCTGAAGCAGCTATTGGGGGTATTTATTCTACTATTCAAAAAGATACATGGGCAGGAAAATTGTATAATTCTTTGGCTTCAAAATCAGGGTTTGTAAACTGGTATGAAAATAATTATAGTATGCAGTATTCTCAACTCAACGCTTCAACAGAAATAACTGAAGCTTGGGAAAACTTCTATATAACTATTAATGCCGTGAACTTTGCTATTGATGGAATTGAAAACTTGCCTAGTGAATCAATTCCTAATGAGCAGGCAAGGAAAGCTTTAATAGCTGAGGCCAAATGTATGCGAGCTTGGACTAATTCTAATATTCTATGGAATTTTGGTCATTGGTGGTCAGGAGATGATGATCCTTATGGTCTGCTTTACAGAGATGAGGTTGTAAATTTAAGTAATGTAGAAAAAGCACGGTTAAGTGTGGGAGAAAGCTATATTAAAATTTTTGAAGATTTAGATTATGCTATTGAAAACTTGCCAAATTTCACGACGCCTAGGCATTTATCAAAGGAGTTTGCCAAAGTTTTGAAAGCTAAAATTATTTTGTATCGCTCTGGGTATAATAATAGTGACCAAGATTTGAATTTAGCTTTGAACCTTGTTCAAGAAGTATTGGAAAATTCACCATCAAATTTCTCTATGGAACCTGATATGGGAAATGTATATAAAGAGTCATGGGATTCTAAAGAAAATCTTTTTGCTATGTATTTAGAGAATAATAGTAGTAGAGCTTATACGTCTAGAGGGTATTCTTATTATATTGTTTATAGAGGAAATAGTCTTCCTTTAGCTACAGGAGCAACACTTGATGCAGGATTGAATTTTGGTGCTGATTGGTTTACAGAAGACCCTAGATGGGATATAGTTACAGGAGATGTTAGAGCTCCTGAAACATGGGATGATAGAAGGTTTTGGGCTTGGAAAAAATTAGCTCGACTTGGAATGTATGAGGGACAACAAAATTCAGAAGAAAAATACGCAACTTATTATTTTCGATACCCTGAATTATTCCTAATGAAAGCAGAGTTGCTTGCAAGGACAGGGGCTTCAATTCAAGAAGCTATTGCTCCAATAAATGAAATGAGAGCGCAGAGAACAAATCCTACTTTACCAAGTGTAAATCCAATTAATAGGGATGAACTAATGGATAGTATTTTTAAGGAATACTTTTTTGAACTCTTTCTAGAAAACGGAAGTGAGTTTTTTGCAGCTGCCCGTTTCAGAACTAATGGTAAAAGGTGGATTGAAGTCATAAAAAAAGATGTCCCTTTTTTAGAGAACAAATTATGTTGGCCGATTCCAGATGCCGAAATTATTAGTAACGTTTTAATGGAGCAAAATCCAGATTTAAATTAATTAGAAAAAATTATGAAATTGATCAATATACTTAAAAAGACATTTTGGTTTATGTCGATAACATTTGTGGTGTCGTCTTGTGAAGATGATATTGAAATTACCGTTCCTTATCCAAAAGATATAACATTTAACGATATTAAATTAAACCGCTTCTCATTCGAAATACGAAATAATCCGTTTGAAGTAGGAAGTGAAGAAAGCGGAGTGCTAATTTTTAATGCAATAGATACTGGTAATGGAGAGTTTTCTGGTTTTGCAATATCTAACAAAAATTGGAGGTCTTATCCATGGAGTCTTAGCCCTGATTTTGGTTCGAATAGTTTAACGCCGATTGAAAAACAAGCGGCCATTGATTCAACAGAGTTTAGTGTTTTTACCAATACACCAAATCGAACTGGTAATTTTTTAGTAGGAAATACAGAAAATGAAAATGCATTTTTTTCATTGAAAGAACCACGTATTATAGAGCATATTTTAGTTGCTAATACAACATATAATTATCTTTTATCAAAATATGGAACCATTTATTCAGGCACTCTGGATCAAAGTACGCTGCATAATACTATTGACGGAGAAAAGGTGAGAAATATTAAAATTCCGAATACTTCAACGAATAGGTACGGTAGATTCTTTCTACCAGGACCTGAGGATAGCAAGCTATTAAGTCTAGAAAACCATGAAAAGATAGAACGTGTAAAAGCCGGTTCAATTGCGGCGGACATAGCCAGATCTAGAGGTGCCTCTATTGAAGAAATAAAAAGGGATTCCGTTGAAGCTGCCAATGCAACAAATAAAGGTTTTATCAAATTAATAATTGAAGGATACAATCAAGGAAATAAGACTGGAGAGATAAATTACTATATGGGAGTAAGGCCAAAAGCGAACCCATTAAATCTTGAGCATAATGTTATTTTAGATGACTGGTATAAGGTTGATTTAACTCAACTAGGTAGCGTTGATAAAGTTTTGTTTAAAATGACTTCTTCATATGTTAACAATGAAGATAATATGTTATACCCGTCTTTATTCTGTCTAGATGGGATACGTTTGAGAAAATAATTGTAATAAACTTAGTATCTCTATAAAATCAGATGTATGAGATAAGTAATTTAATTTTAAAAAATGAAGGATAACATTATGAAAAAAATATTTTTGGTAATACTTGTTGCATTTCTTTTGGGGGTGTCCTGTAATGAACAAGAAAAGAAAATGAATAAAGTAAATTTTGCTATAATTTCGGGTGAATTATTAAACGACAAGGATAAAATAGTGCATATATACAATCCAAACACCTTGATAAAAAAAGAAATAGAAGTGAAGAGTGATGGTACGTTTATAGATACATTAAAAAATATTGAGCCAGGCATTTATCATCTTTATAGTAATAGAAATAGAGTCAAGTTTTACCTAGAAAAAGAGTATGATTTAAATTTAGTAGCTGATGTAAAAAACTTTAGAAATACATTACATATTACAGGTAAAGGGAGATTGGAAAGCGAATATATGAACAAAAGAGACTCAATTGTTAATAATCATTTTAGTAAAAAAGAAGAACTTTTTACATTAAATGAAGACTCTTTTAAATTAAAATTAAAGGAGCTATCTAATGATTTGCAAATCAATTTAAAAAAATCAGAAAACCTTAATCAATCATTTGTAGAGAAAGAGAAAAGAAATATCAATTATATATTTTTAAGCAATTTAAAAAAATACGTTCGCTATCACCCTTATTATACCAAAAATGATGAGTTCGAAGTTTCTAATGAATTTTTAAAGGACTTTAATGATTTTGATTATAATAGTGTTGTTGATTTTACTTTTGCACCTGCTTATAAAGAAATTGTTACCGATCACTACATGGATAAAGCTAGTGAAATAAGGAAAAAGGATTCTATCAGTAGAAACAACTCTTTGTTTAAATCGATTGAAACTATTCCAAATCAAAGAATTAAAAATATCTTAGTTTTTGAAAGTGTTAAGCAAGGTATATCTTATGCAAAAGAGTTAGAAGATTATTACCAGAAGTTTCTAAAAATTTCTACGAACAAAGAAAATGAAGGAGAAATTACAGAAATGTACTCAAAATTATTAAAAATTCAAAAAGGAAAAACATCTCCTAAGTTTCATAATTATTCAGACATAAATGGAAAAAAAGTTTCTTTAGACGATTTTAAAGGGAAATATGTGTATATCGATGTATGGGCAACTTGGTGTGGACCATGTATAAGACAGATTCCTTTTTTAAAGGAATTAGAAAAAAAGTATCATAATAAGAATGTCGAATTTGTAAGTATATCGGTTGATGAAGAAGAGAATTACGAGAAGTGGAAGAAAATGGTGAAAGAAGAGGAATTGGAGGGGATTCAGTTAATTGCTGATAATAACTTTGAGTCAACGTTTATAAAGGAATACCTAATTAACGGAATTCCAAGATTTATTTTAATAGATCCACAAGGTAAAATTATAGATCGTGATGCTCCTAGGCCTTCCAATGAGAGCTTAATTGAATTGTTTGAGGAAATAGGGATTTAGAGTTTTATTTGAGTTAGTTACCTTTTCCCCTAAAAAGGGCTACTTACTAGGTAGCCCTTTTCTTATGAATAATCAGAATCGTCTAATCGTTTATGAAGTGAAGTAATGAGTTTATCTAGAAATTTTGTTTTACTAGTTTTACGTGCCCTGATTTCAATAAACGTATGGTAATAGTTACCTAGGTTAATATTGAAAATTTGTTCTAAAGGAGAAGCTAATTTTTTTATATCTGCTGTCCCACTATTAATAACACCACTGCTATGGAGGGCGTAAATCAATTCTATTAAATCTGTTTTGCTTCCTGTCCAGAATAATGTTGAAGAAGAATTTTTCATAGTATTAGGTTTTGTGTCTTTAAAAGCTTGAAGTTTTTCAATTTCTTGCTGTAGGTATACAATAAGCATATCGTATGCCATTATCGTAGCTACAGTTGTGTCTTGACTTGTGGAAAATTGGTCATCAATAAAAAAGTGAAAGGAGCCCGTTGGTAATCTTAGATCAGATTTTCCTCTTACAAAATATTGTTCGTCTAGAATAGTGGCACCTCGGCGGTAATAATGATAAAACTCTAAATTTTCATTAAAAAACATTTGTAGTTTATTAATATGATTATTGAGGTACTTTATTTGGAATTTAGAACTACTTCTAGGACGTTTACTTTCAATATTGAATAAGCGAACATAATAAATTAAGCGGCTAAATATTTGAGGTTTAATATGTTTAAAAAAGCTGATTTCTTCAGTTTTCGTTTTGAAACCATTTTGAACTACTCTTTTTCGTAACATTTTTATACATTTTTCTGCATTGCTAATCCCGTTTTCTGCTTTGTATAAAATATCATCAGAACGAGACTCCAATGATTCTAATTTTGTTTCAAAATCTAATATTAACTTTTGGTATTCCATACTTAAAAAAGCTAATTCTTATTTTAATGAGTTATGCTAAGGACTAATACTTGTCTTGAAAAAAGTCGTAAACCTTCATCATACGATATTCTTGTGTGACTACACTTCATATGATGAAGCATAGTAAGAATTAGATTTCTCATAATTATTATAATCTTTAGAAATTTTATGGATATAATTTACTGTCTTTTACTGAAATTTTTAAGAATCTAGTTTGTTTACTCCTTAAAAGTTAATATTTACTCCTTTTTAGGTAAATGAAAATCCATTTTGGATAAGGTTGGGAAACTAACAAGGATTTGTCTTGATTTAAATTTTGTAAATTGTATACCAGAAATAACCAGTTTTCATTACATCATGTTAGTAACAGTTGGGAATACATATGCAACTTATGAACTCATTGACGATATCATTTATATCACTTATCGCAAAAATGTTATTCTAAATTTACAAGCTGCTGAAATTGTAATAAAAGATCAATTTTCTCTTCACTCAGGTTTGAAGCGTGGAATACTATGCGATATAAGGCACGTGAAAGCAATTGATAAAGCAGCAAGAGTTTATATGGCTCGAGAAGGATCTATCCTAGTAAGTGCACTTGCACTTATTGTAGATTCTCCTGTATCTATAATGATGTCTGAATTTTACTTGAAAACCAGTAATTCAGCCGTTCCCACAGCATCATTTAAAAGTACAGAAGAAGCCTTGTTATTTCTTAATAAGTATAAAGTACTGTAGTCCAAATAAGCAAACTCTTTTTAGAAGGGCGTATAAGTCCATTAAAGAAGTTCATATGGAAGAAAAAAATCTAGAAAGGATACATGTTATCAATGAAATGTTATTGGAATTGGCCGTAGGTAATTTTTATTATAGAATTGAACGTTCCTCAAATAACGATGAAGTTGAAGCTTTAATAATGACTTTAAATATGTTTGCAGAAGAAATGCAAAATGCAAATATCCATCAGAGGATTTTAAATTCATCCAAAATCCCTTTGGATATAGCTCAAATGAGCTTTGTCTTGAATCAAACTTCTCTTATTCAAATGGTCAATGCAAATGCTTCTGGAATCTTGTCGTATTCAAATGATACTTTTATAGGAAAACCATTTACATCATTCTTAGAAAATGAAAGTGCGCTAAAATGGGATACCGTAATAAAGCAATTCTATGAGAAGAATTTATTTGAAACATCTACACAATTAAAATTTAAAACTAAAGAAGGACTTAGTATTCCCAAAACGGTTTATATTTCCTTATTTCAGAATTTAAAAGGAACCGAGAATTGGCTATTATTAACAGTGATACATCATTCCAGTTATAAAGAACAGCTGGATTTAAACCTCAAAGGCAAAATAAATAATAAAGCTATAAATTTTCCTAACTCAAAAAAGAATAATCTCAAACAAAAAGTAAAATTGAGTTATGAGGATATAAGGAAAATAAGAACTGGATATGATAGAATTGTAAACAATGTCGAAATGGAATTCCCATCATTAAGAGAATTTGCCTTGGAATTGGGAACCAATGAATTTAAATTGAAATATGGATTTAAGGCACTTTATGGAATTACAGTACATCGTTTTTTAATACAAGAACGTTTGCGCAAGGCACAAATGTTAATTCAATATAGTGACGATTCAATAAAGTCTATAGCTTATGCCGTTGGATTTAAAAGTATGCCACATTTCTCTAGAGTGTTTAAGAAAATGTTTAACTATACGCCAAGTGACTTAAGAAATTACCATAACATAAAAGATAATAAGCTTTAAAGTAATCCCATTTGAGCAAGGAAACATCCTTTAAAAATAAATTGAATTCCAGAACTTTACCAAATCTAATTAAAGTTTATGACCTTGCTTCAGAAATCATATGGCTATATCCTGAGTGGTGGGCAAATTCTATTTATAATATTATTTGTCTATGCTGCATCCAGTAAATGGATTGAATTTTCTGAGTTTGAAATTCAACTTGGACAATCACCTACATTATCCGCATATGCTGAATGGTTAGTTTGGGTACTCCCAGGAATCGAATGTGTGGTCGCCTTACTTTTTATAATTCCTCGGTATGTTTTAGTCGCGTTTTATTTAAGTTATGCGCTTCTTGTGATGTTTACTACATATATAGTAGTAACCCTTTATTTTAGTGATTATATCCCTTGCTCTTGTGGAGGCGTTCTTGAAGTTTTGGGATGGAAGGAGCATATTCTGTTTAATGTTGCCTTTATTCTTTTAGCCGTTAGTGGTATTTATTCATATGAGTATATCCATAAAAATAATGTTCTATGTCAAGAAAAAAGATTGTAATACAACTTTCGTTAATTGCTTTTTTAAGCATTGGTTTCGTGACGTTTTTATTTTTAAAGTCGGAGTATAGAATGCATAGAAATAATGCCTTTGTAAGAAGGTATCCTCACCATCCTGTAAACAAAATACAGGATGTACCTATTGGATACAATTCTTATTATTTTGCAGGTTACTTTGAAAATAAATTGTACTTGGGAAATACAACTGCTCCTTTACACTTATTAGAAGTAAATATTAAAACTAGAGATACCTCACATATAATGATTAATCTTAATGAAAGTGATTTACCTTTTAATGCTGTAAACGTAAAGCTATCTCCTCCTTACTTTTTTGTGATGGATGGTTCCGTTCCATGTATTTATAGAGGAAAAATAAATAATTGGGATGCTCATTTGTGGATGAAAGACGAGGTCTACTTTATGAATGCTATTCCAATTGATTCTAATAGGTTATATATAAAATCAATTCACTTGGAGACTAAGGCGTCTATCTTGGGCCTTTATTCTAAGGTTGGGAATAAAAAAGGAAAGGTTACCTTAAATTTTGATTTGTTAGAGAGACAAATAGATGGTGTTTTTGATGTAGATGGTATGATGGTAACAGAAAAAGAATTAAGTGTTTTAAGCTATGTCTACTATTATCGTAATCAGTATTTGATTCTAGATAAGAACCTACAAATGGTCCAAAAAAATACAACTATTGATACTGTTGCAACTGCAAATATCAGCTTATCTGAACCTATCAATAATGGCGAAGTAAAGATGAATGCTCCACCACTCTTTATAAATAAATTAGCCGCGTTGTCACCCAAGTTAATGTTCATAAATTCTAATAGACTGGGAAGGTATGAAGAGTCTAAAATGCTCAAACAAGCATCAATTATTGACGTATACAACTGGAGAAAAAAAACGTATGACTTTAGTTTTTATTTCTATAACATAGAAAACGAGAGTCTCAGAGAACTTCAAGTGTATGAAAATTACCTGGTAGGACTAGTAGGGAATAGCCTATCTATATATGAACTAAAACCACAATTTTTTGATACGTATTAGCTTTAAAACTATAATGATAATAAAATCTATTGGCCAATAGCAGGAGTAAGATCGAAAACCTGATTATAGAGTAGATCATTAATTCTTAAAATCATTCGTATTATGGAAACGAAAAAATTAAAATTATGGATACCGGTGTTGGCAATTATTTTTGCTGTAACTAGTGCATTTACAACTTCAGTGAATTCAAACCTGGATGAGGCAAGTACCATCAATGGATATATTGATAGCCCTGCACCATGTATGTCAGAGCCTATCAAATGTTTGCCTACGGGTAATAATGTATGTACCAACGGAAAACAACAAGCGTTTGGTAAGTTCAATGCAAACGATACCACCTGTCCAAGGGTTGTGTATAAGAACTAGTTGAAAAACACCCGAGAGGAAGCCAAAAAGGCTTCCTCTTTTTAATTTTTAGTAAGCTGTAAGGCATTCTTTATTTGTTGTAAGCTATATTCTAAATGCCCTTTAACAAGGATATCAGAAGTTCTTTCAAGTCCATCTTCTATTTTTAAAAGTAGTTCTCTAAAAATTGAGTAAAATAAAGAGGTTGAATATTCAGAATATTGATATAATCTTGAATTTGCTTCACTATAGGTATACTTCTTTTCCTTATTAATTGCGGAAGAAATTAGGGATATATATGCTCGTTGCAATTCCATTCTTTCCGGTGAAATTGTAATCTTAGTAGATGTTAGTTCATTCCAAATACCTCTATTTAATTCAGTTAATAATTCTTTTGAAATCATTTCAAATCCTTTTGTTTTTTCCATATATGACAGGCGGTTGAGCTTTAAAGGATGTAGCAAATCTTTTAATATTTCGATTTGATAAAGTACAAGCTTATTAGAAGAACTTGTGTGTTCGATTTTATCAATAAAATGAGGTTGTATAAGCCAATTAGGAGCTTCAAACGCATTGCGAATTAAATAGTCCATAGCCTTGCGCTGAGGATCTAAAGGAATAGGTTTATATGTACTTTCACCCAGGTTTTGAGTGTGGTGTATTAATTTAAGCCCTCCTATTAAAGAGCTATTGTGTAACATTTGGTTTTTCCAAAAGATTAGGGTTTTGGAGTATATACGATTATAAAGGGATGAATCATTAGAGTTTTCTACAACCGTTGGAAGCAAGAGTAGAACTCTTTGCATATTTTGTAAACCCAATTCACAACTGAGTATAGGGTCATCACTGTCAGAAACTTCGTTGCTATGAGTTGGTCCTATTCGGTCATATTGAGAGATATAAAAACGGTACCACGGTATAGAATCTTGTAATTGTATCATACTTTTTAAAGTGACATGTTCCTCTTCTTTTGAGTTGAACCTTTGATATCCCCATATGATGGTATATTCATCTGTAGGACCTACTCTCTGATGTAATAAATTGGTGGGTATGCCATCCCAAGGTTGAACAACATAATTTGACCTAGTATAATTCATAATACTAGGGGTATGACTCATTTTTTGAAGCCAAGTGGTATCTCTGATTTTTTTAGTCGGATAAGCAAACTCTCCATAATTACCATCTTTTAAACCAAAGGCGTGACCCAGTTCATGAGCAACTATAGATTGAATCAATCTACCAATGAGATCTTTTGGAAAAGGGTAGGTGTAGGCTCGGGCATCCAAGGCACCACACCTTATAAAATAAGCATCCGAAATATTCTCAATGTCAGCACCTATAACCACAGTCGATTTTAAAATTTCCCCAGATCTAAAATCAATTACATTGTATGCCGTTGATCCTAATGTCTTATCAACACCTCTTTGGTTAGTACTGCTGTCCCAGCGAATTAATGAACTATTTATAGAATGAGCTATCCATTCCGTATTTTCTTTATCCGTTTCTTTTATTTCAATTGCACCTTTAAATCCTGCAGCGGTAAATGCTGGTAACCATTCTGAAACAGCTGCCTTCACATACCTTTTTAAGGAATCAGGTATATTTGGATCTAAATAAAAGGTAATTGGTTTTATCAGTTCTTTACTTTTGTTATTTACCAATCGCCACCTACTTATATTAGCTTTTGCAGGTTTATGAAAGTGATTTATTGGATCATACGCGTTTTCAATAGCATAACCCAATCTGTGATCATGAAGCCTTGATTTCATAGGTTTGGGCAATAAAGAAAAACTGAAATAGTACGTTTTTAATAGCTCCATTTGGGAATTAGCAGTGGTGCTATTTTTAAAACGAATGAGTAGTTCATTATCCGAGTAAGTATATTTAACAGTAGATAGGTTGGAAATCGTTTGTATTTCATTACGAAAAAAAGAAGTTACATCTATTATATGTTTTTCTTTGGATGTTGTATCTGTAATTGGGTAAACACCAATAATCTTGGGTTCCATTTTTTTCTTATCTCCAGGTACAATTATAGCACCAGATGATGATGTAATTACGGGCTCTATTAACAAAATATTTGAACCTTCTTTTATCCATTGAATATGTTTAAATGTAATTCCATTAAGAAGGAATAGCATATCTTGTTCCAAAATATTTTCATCAATTTCAAAAAGTATACGCTTAGGACTTGTTCGTATAGCAATCAGGTCTTGGATATCTTTTACCCTATTGTAAGCCTGCCCTGAAATAGGGCAGGCGACTAACAAAATAAATAAAAAAAACAAAGGACAGCTTAAAAACTCTTTGGTGTTAATTGCTAATTTTAAATTTGAGTTCTTCATTACCATTAGAGATTTAGTACCCTTCGTTTTGCGGAAGTAGGTTAGTATTAAGAAGTAATTCGGATGCTGGTAAAGGCAATATCTGTTCTGTCTCTTTATAATTTGGTTTTAAAGAGTTTAGTTTTTCTAATGCGCGATTGGTTCTTTTTAGGTCAAACCAACGATGTGCCTGTTCTGTAAAAAATTCTATTCTTTTTTCTTTGTATAAGGCTTCTAGTAAAAAGGTAGGATCTGTAGAATCTAGTGAAGGTAAATTTGCTCGCTTTCGTATTATATTTAATTGATGTTGAGCGTTTACAAGGTGATTTAAATGAATGTTTGCCTCAGCGGCAATAAAATATAACTCAGGTAGTCTAATAAATATAGAACATTCCTTAGTCTCTCCAGAAGCTGAATTTATTTTATACTTGTAAGGGTAATACCATTCATTTGTGCCATCTGAAACCTTGCCAATCCAATGTTCAAAACGAGAATCTCCATCTTCAAAAGAGGCTATAAAATCATTCGTCAAAGAGGTATGGGGAGGAGGGCCTGAAACAAAAATATATGTGAGTGCTTCCACAGTATTTGAGCCATTATTACCTGTGTCTAATTGCCAGAGGGTTTCTGGACTGTTCTTTAGAAATACGTTAGAAATGTCTGTGTTAAGTGCATAAGTATTTGCAGATAAAACGGCCGTTGCTTCCTTTAAAGCCAAGTCCCAATTTTTTGCATAAAGGTGAACTCGAGCTAAAAAGGCGGTACAAATCCATTTGTTAGGAATAGTATTTAAAGTAGTGTTAGTTTCTTTAAGCAGCGATTTGGACAAGTTCAAATCAGCGATAATTTTAGTGTATACCTCTGGTTCACTTAATTTGGAAACTCCTTTGTTTTTAGTGTAATCAGTTGTGTCGATATATGGAATTTTACCATATAAATTGACCAACTGAAAATGAATATAAGCCCTTATAAAATACGCTTCACCAAGGAATTCTTTTTTTTCAGTACTTGTTAAGGTTTTGGAGTTGCTAACACCTTCAATTACAGAATTTGCAGAATAAATAAGACTAAATGCACTATTCCACCAACTTGAAATTATAGAATTTGTGGGTAGAACACCATTTTCATAAAAAGATTTTGTTTCTATCTGATATGAATTATGAAATGTTAACTCGTCAGCATAATGACCCATGATATATGAAAGACCAGAGGTTCCTCCTGTAAGTAAAGAATTATCCCTTAGATCACTATACACACTGGATAATGCAGCTCTAACTGTTGTTGGGTCCTCAAAAACAATGCTTCCAGTCAATTGATTGTTTGGGGGTTCAACAGCTATAAAGTCTTCACATGAGACAAATACAAGATTGAATTGAATTGCAACAAATATTTTTAAATAAATGGAAATTTGGTATATTCTATGATTATATTTCATAATTAATGAGGTTAAAATGTGATTTTTGTTCCGATAGAAATGACTTTTAAAGGAGGAAGAACACTACTAGATCTAGTCTCAGGGTCTAGACCATTATATTTTGTAAGTGTCAATAAATTTTGTCCTTGAATAAAGAGTTGACATTTACCATCAAGAGTACCCGATATAGGAAGGTTATAATTCAAGGATACTGTTTTGAGCCTTATGTACGAGGCATCAGTTAATACAGCATCACTTTCACTATAATTTGTGTATGCCTCAAACGCATCAGAATTAAGTCCGCTGGTGTACTTTTGTAAACTAGTTTCGTCGCCTGGATTTTGCCAACGACTAAGAACAGCCGTAGTTTGATTTCTTTGACTGCCTGGCACTCCTGAGGAAGCATAAAAATCGTAACCCAATTGTTTCGTAAACTGAAACAGTGCATCCAATGAAAATTTTTTCCAAGTGATATGATTTGAGAAACCACCATAATATTTTGGATCTAAGTTTACTATAGTTTGCTTATCTTCAACTGGAGTGATTGCTCCGTCACTATTAACGTCAGTAAACGTATACAAACCGCTCTCTTGGTCAACACCATTAAAATCATAAACTTTTACAATGTTTAATGATTCCCCTATAACTAATTCATTTGCATAGGAAGAACCTTCTAATTCAGGAAATTCGAGTAGTTCATTTTTAGCAATACTTAAGTTTATGGAACTAGACCATTTGAATTTTGAATTTGAAATATTTGTGGTATTTATAGCAAATTCCCAACCTTTATTTTCAATTATCGCGTCTAAATTCGCTGTAACTATATTGAACCCTGTCGTTCCTGGTAGTGGTATACCAATGAGTTGGTTAGATGATTTATTAGTATAGAAATTAGTGCTGAAAAATATTCGATCATTATATAAACCAAGATCCAGCGCAATTTCAATCTTTTTGTTTTTTTCCCAATTATAGTTTGGGTTATATAAGCGTGTTGGGTGAATGCCAGTAACTCCATCATATTGAGAAGAACCTACAGTATAGGTATCTAAATATTGATAATCCCCAATTTGATCATTACCAGTTACACCATAACTTGCCCTTATTTTTCCAAAACTTAAGAACGGTAGGTGCCTTTTAAATAGCTTTTCTTCGGATAAAATCCAGGCCGCACCAATTGCTCCAAAATTTGAAAAGCGTTTTTCTTCTCCGAAACGACTTGAACCATCTCGTCGGCCCGTTAGATTTATTATGTATTTCCCATTTTTGTTCATATTTAATCTGCTGAAGAATGCATTGTACTTATAGTTGGACTCCGTGTTTCCTAAAATGTAAAGATTAGAGGCTGCCGCTATATTTTCAATGAGTGCATTACTAGAAAAACCGCTAGCATATTGCCCTAACCTTTCACTTCTTTGATCTTGAAAGGTTAGGCCAAAAAGAGTTGCTATTTTAACGTCATTCAGATTAAAATTCCAATGCAGTTGTGGTTCAATAATCCAAGATTTTCTGCTACCTGCGTTATGTATCGCTGATGAGGCCTCGCTTCCAAGACCATAGGCAGGATTTAGAGTGGTTGAAGGAATAGTTCTTAATTCGGCTAAACTACTCTCAGTATACCCTAAATTGCCAATTATTTTTAAATTTTCTAATAGCTTGTAATCAATAGTTAAATTACCAATTAAGCTATTTCCACTTGCGGAATATTCTGATTCGAGTTGGCGTAGGGGATTGTTCCATGTTGAATTAGCCCAATTTAAAGTACCATCTTCATTGTAGAGTTCTGGAGCATTGGGAGGTAGATATAAGGCTTCCCTAACCAAATCTGTAGATAGTAAATTATTATTGTCTTTAGTGTAATTCATCGAAAAATTTAGGCTTAGTCTGTCATCCTTTGTTCTATGTTGAAGCGTAGACAACAAAGAGAATTTAATATTTTCGAATTCTCCAGGAAATACAGTGGTCTGTCGATTTAAATTGTTACTAATCATAAATTTTGTTCGCTCTGTACCTCCTCTTATGGAAGATTGAACACTTGAAAATATCGCTGTTTTTCCGAAAAATTCTTTCTGCCAATTGGTGTCTCTACTTTGTGACCAAGTACCATTGATATCATAGGCATTGCTAGGTATTTCTGTCACCCCATCATTTCGGTACGCTTCTTGACGCATCGCGATATATTGAGGAGTGGATAGTAGGGGGAGTCTATTAGAGACATGTCCAAAACCAGTTGTTATATTAAAATTATAGGTGGTTTTTCCTGCTGTACCACTTTTTGTGGTTATCAATACAACACCATTAGCACCTCTTGATCCGTAAATTGCAGTGGCATCAGCATCTTTAAGAATTTCTATACGCTCGATATCTGAGGTGTTGATATTGTTTAAAGGATTGCTTCCTTTTCCTCCTGGCAATATCGACCCAGAGGTTTGTACGTCACCAAGACTATTAGAAGAATAGGGTACACCATTTACAATATAAAGAGGAGAGTTCCCCGTTTGTCTAATGCTATTTTGACCTCTTATTTTTATAGAAAATTCTGAACCAGGAACACCTGAAGATTGCACAATTTCCACCCCCGTAACTCTTCCTTGAAGTGCTGAAAGTGGATTGGATACAGGTTGGAATTCAATATGCTCTTTAGATACTTTAACAATACTTCCTGTAGTTACCTTTTCGGAAACTTTATAATAACCAGCGTTTAAAGTTATGGCATCTAATTCAGTAATGTCCTCTATCAACTGAATGTTTATTTTCTTCCTATTGTTTATAGCTATTAACTGTGTTTTGTATCCCAAATAAGATACTCTAAGAGTGTCATTATAAAAAGCTTTAATAGAATAGATACCTTCTTGATTCGACATTGTGCCGCTCTTTCTACCAGATATACCGATATGAACATTATGAATTGGGTTTTTAAACTGGTCAGTTATTTTTCCTTGAATAATGATTTTTATACTATCCTGAAGTGATAGATTACAATTGTTGTAATTTGCATTAGAATAGCAAAATGTGGTAATAATATAGAATGTACAGAATATAAGGGTTCTGCCCAGACTTTTATGATTTTTTTTCATAATTTTGAATGAGTTAAGTGTTACTTAATTTAGTAAGCCTCCTGAACGATTGTGGCAACAGTGGTTGGGAGGCTTTTGTTTTTTTGTAGGATCAGTTCATAGCTTATATTTTTTAATTTAAACGTTAATCAGACTAATTTATATCTGTGAATTAGTCGCTTGAAAATTTAAATAAACTGGATCTTTATAAATAAGAAGTCCTGCAATGAATCAAATGTGCAAAAAAAAGCATGGAACTCACATTATTGTATCAGGGGTACTGGTATACCGAGGAACAATAAGTGAGCCCACGCCATAGACGTGAGCATCGTACTTATCTTCTCGTTCCTTTCAAATTACCAGTTTTCTGATACGAGATTCAAAGCGAATGCTTCAATATGTTTAAATGAAGAATCGCAAATTTATATAAAATATAGTCAAATATAACAAAAAATATCAAATGTGGGTTTTTTTACCCACAAATTTTCAATTTAATCTTATCAACTTGTTATTTGTAACTAATGTGAAGAGATGGATAACACCAAGGATATTTTTTTGAAATTGTTTGGTAAACAAATAAAGCAATTAAGGGTAGAGAAAAAATTAAGTCTTCGTGAGTTGTCTATACGCTGTAATATAGACTACAGTGATATTAGCAAAATAGAAAAAGGAAAAAGAAATATTCAATTATCCACATTACTAGAATTGGCTAAAGGTTTAGAAGTTCATCCTAAAGAATTGCTTAATATTAAGTACAAGTAATTTTATATCAAAAAAACCTCTGATTATATAATTCTTTAGTCTTTAATAAGGATTAAGATTTTAAGTATTTCCAATTAATACACTATTCTAGCTTATAATACTTCTGTGTTCTATTTTTAAAATACTTTCATTTAAAGGTTAGGATGTGATTATTTTATTTTTTTAATACTTCCAATTTATTGTTTAGTACCACTCCAGTTATTTTCAAATTCACACTGCTTTTTACTTATACTTTAGTCTTCATTATTACCTTTTTTCTTCAGCAAAACAACAATCTTTAGATGTGATTCAACGGCATAAACCAGGTTCGTTACTCACACTTTTTTATACGTTGTATCACATCTAAAGATTGAATCCAATAGGGCATCAAAAAAGGTAACAACGAAGGCTCTATGGAAAGTAAATTAAAATATCCTAGCGAAAAATCATTTTTAAATACCCAAAATGAAGTGGTCCTAAAATTAAAAAAGGAAAACACTCTAGATATAATAAGTAAATGAATTTAACTAAATATTAATCTTTAAATCTAAACAAATGAGTTCTATTAAAAACTACGTACAATTAATTGGAAATGTTGGGAAGGAGCCAACAATTACGAACCTAGAAGGAGGCAAAAAAGTTGCTCGTTTTTCATTAGCCACAAATGAGCAATACAAAAATAGTAATAATGAAAAGCAAACAGATACGAACTGGCATACCCTTGTTGCCTGGGGAGCTAAAGCGGATATCATAGAAAATTATGTATTCCAAGGAAAAGAGTTAGGTGTTGTTGGAAAATTGAAGACAAAAAACTTTACTACAGAAGATGGAAACAAGCGCTATGTAACAGAAATAGAAGTAAGTGAAATTTTATTCTTTAATGGTAATTAATTGTAATAAGAGAGAGTGATACCTTACTAGGTACACTCTCTTTATGTTTAACCTAAATATCATATTATGAAAAATGTAATAAGTGAAATAACTGTTAGTTATATGGATAAAACACCAGAAACGTACTGGCGTAAGATAAATTCATCAAAAGATGCAAGTGAATTGTTATATGAACATTGGAATAAAAATACCATTGCCATGTATGAGTCCTTTAAAGTAATTCTTTTAGCTAATAATAATAGGGTAAAAGGAATATTTCAGTTATCTCAAGGTGGTATTAATAGTACGTTGATTGACGTACGAATTTTATTTGCAGTGGTTTTAAAATCCTTATCAGTTGGCATAATTCTTTCCCATAATCATCCATCAGGAACATTATCACCAAGCGAAGCAGATAAAAATATTACCAAAAAAATAAAACAAGCAGCAGTATTTTTCGATATCAAAGTTTTGGACCATTTGATTATTACTCCCAATGGCAACTATTATAGTTTTGCAGATAATGCTTTGCTGTAAAACCAGTAATTGAATAATTGTTTAAACACTTAACTTAAAAAGACCTTTGTTAAATAAGGTCTTTCATTTTGTACCACGCCTTTTTTTTTTCTCCATAATATCTCAATCATAGTTGTTAGTGGTATTTCAATGTATTTAGCCATAAATCTCGTTTTTCTCTTTTCTACTAATTAAATACATTTATATAGGATTTTTTTTGAAAATAGGCAACTGACTTTTGTCAGTTTGTTTGAATTTTTTTCGCGGTCGCGAATAAAAAAGGAAAAGCAAGAGGATAACACGCTAAAGCGGTGTTACACTACAACTATTGTATTTAAATAGCTTGTAATGAAGTGTTTATATGTTTCTTAATGTTTCATACTCTTATGAAATTAATGGATAAACCTCTTCAATTCAATAAATTCAATATTTATTTCACGGAAATATGGATAAAGGTTATGAAAAAGAGTCGTTTGAAAGTATAAGTATAAAAACTTCAGTGGCTAAAAAATTTAGACTCTATAGTAAAAAGCTTCATAAGTCAAATTCAATGACGCTTCTATTAATGTTAGAGTTTTTTGAAGCTAATAATTTATCTCCAGATAAATCTTTGGATTCAACGATTTATACATTAGAAAATTTAATTAAAAAAAGGATTAGTGCAGTAATTGCAATTTTAAGAGATATTGAAAAAAAACAGACCAAACCCACTGTAGCTATGCTACAGGCATTGTTTGAAGAAATGGAACCTAAAAGTAAATCATTGTTGGTTGAAAGGAAAAATAGAAAGGAACTTCCAACCCGATTTAGTGAGAAAAATAATAATTTATAAGCATAAGTTTTATGTATATCACCATAACCCCTCAAAAATTGGGAGAGTCATTTTCTCAGAGTGTGGCAAATTATGTCGATTACTTGGAAAAAGAAAACATTGGAATTGAAAGTAATGAAATGGAACATTTTTTTAATCAATATGAGGATGAAATATGTGCCAAAGATGTTAGTAAAGGTATTGATAAGAATACCAGTAAGCTAAAAAAGAAAGAACCAAAGTTTTACGCTATTACGGTTAGTCCAAGTAAATATGAATTGAGCCAATTACAAAATAGTAGCGCAGATTTAAAAGCCTACACCAGAGCACTAATGAAAGATTATGTGAATTCATTTAATAGAGAAATTAATGGTAAACCAATCACAATTGATGATATAAAATATTATGCGAAAGTGGAACACCAAAGAAGGTTTAAGGGAACTGATAAACAAGTGAAAGAAAATCAAATCTTTGCCACTAAAATATTGGCTCTAAAAAAAGATATTCGGGAGGCGATTAGTTTAGGGGAGAAGAACAAGATAAAAAAAATCCAGAAAGAAATAGACAAGTTAGAAAAAACTGCGCCTCATCAACTAAACGGAAAAAGAATTGTTCAAGGAATGCTCAAAGAAGGGAACCAAAGTCATATACACATTATTGTAAGTAGAAAAGATGCTTCAAATTCAGTGAGTTTATCGCCAGGGAGTAAGTATAAGGCAGCAAATACGGTTATGAATGGGAAAATAGTAAAGCGTGGTTTTGATAGAGATCTATTTTTTGAAAATGCAGAGAAGAGGTTTGATCAGCAATTTAAGTATAAAAGGAATTATGCCGAAACATATCAAGCAAGAAAAGTATTTTTAAAAAATCAGCACCTGTATTTCTCAACAATATTAGGGTTGCCTTCGGACGAAAAGGCAATTGCATTTAAAATTTTGGGTAATATGGGAGTGCCTGGAATAAATATACCAGCCACAAAGGTTAAACTGGCTCTTAAGGTTATAAAACAACTAAAACGTGGTGTTGAACTAGGAATAAATTCAAGCTCTATAGGAATATGATAAATTTAATCGCCCATATTATACTTTATGTGGTTGTCCCCTTGGTAGTTATTTGGGTAGTGTTTTATGTATATTTTTACGAGTCTAGAGAAAACAACGTACCTAAAAAATATGTGGTCAATTTTAAAGTAAAATCTGGAGGTTTTAAAATTCAAAACATAAGAAGAGGAGTGTCAATTATTGGGTCGGCAGGTAGCGGAAAAACAGAAAGTATTGTTTTTAATTTATTACAACATTTTAGTAAATATGGATTCTCAGGTGTTATTCATGATTATAAAAATTTTGAACTCACAGAGATGGCTTATCCGTTATTTGAGGATCATAATATTCCTTTTTTTACAATATCTTTTGATCAAATTCATCATAAGGTAAATCCAATAGCTCCAAGGTATATGGAAAATGAAGAAAGTGTAAATGAAATATCTCGTGTATTAATTGAAAATTTATTGGAGCAAAAAGAAGAGGGCAATTCAGGAGCCACAAAATTTTTTATTGATGCAGCCGAAGGATTGATTGGTGGATTAATTTGGAAACTCAAAACAACATATCCTCAATTCTGTACACTACCACATTTAATTGCTGTTTATCAGTATCTAGACAGTGATAGCCTTATATTGTTTTTAGAGTCCAACAGAACTTCTAAAGCAATGGCAGATGCTTTTATAAGTGGTAAAGAATCGGATAGACAAACAGCAGCAGTGAAGAGTACCTTGGCAAACGCTCTTAAAAGAATTAGCACTAAACGTATATTCATGGCATTGTCAGAAGATGAGGTACCACTAAATATAAATAGTAATGATCATGTTAGGGCTAATGTTATTTCTTTAGTAAACAACCCTAAATTCCAGACATCCTATTCCCCTGTAATTGCAATGATTGTTCATACAATCACTAAACAAATGAGTGTGCGAAATTCAAAGCCCTCTTTTTTACTTATGGAAGAAGCTCCTACAATCCGACTTTTAAATATGCAACGCATTCCAGCTACACTTAGAAGTTATAACATTGCTACAATTTATGTGATGCAGGATAAAATTCAAAATGATATTCTCTACGGAGAAAAAGTAAGTAAGGCAATATTAAGTAACCTCTCTTATCAATTTTTTGGAAAAGTAAATGATCCGGACACAGCTAAATATTATGAACGCTTCTTTGAAATTGTTAAAAAATCCACTAAGAGTACTAGCCGTGGATCTAATCTAGATTTTGATACTCGCCTAACAATAGGAGAAAAGGAAACTCCAAAAAATAGAGCAGATATCTTTTTTCGCTTAAAGCAAGGAGAATTTATTTGTTTCGCTGATGGAAAAGATCAAAGAACGCAATTTAAATTGCAAAAGATGAAAAAAATATCCCCTCCAAAAACAGTAGAATACACAGAAAAAGAACTGCAGTTGAATTTTGATAAAATTCATAATGATGTTCATAGTATTTTTCATTCTCAATAAATTATAAAATCATCTGTTTTTCAGTGTGTAGGTGCTTTAGGGATAAGGACTCTTTTTTTTATTTGGATCCATACATAACCCCAAGGTGGGAAAGTTTAGTAAACGTATTTTGTATTTTAATAGAGTATACAATTCCAATGAATGTAATGGTTGAAGGATTTAATCCTAAGGCATATTTCACAGAAAAAACAACAAAATAAAAATTCCCAACTTGGGAGTATCTATTGAAATATAATCTTAGAAAGTTCTCAATATTGTACAACGAAAGTCAAATCAATACAAAGCCGTTGTTAAAAATTAGATGAGCAAAATGACGGCTTTGTTATTAAAAAAATTACAAAATGGGAGCAACAATTATTACAAGTGATGATTTAAGAGAGTTTAAATTGGAACTAATTCAAGAATTTAAAAAAATCATAAACGGACAAAGTAACCTTAAACAAAAAAAATGGATTAAGTCTCCAGAAGTTCGAGAGCTATTAGGAATTTCTCCAGGAACTTTACAGAACTTGAGAATCAATGGTACATTGCCCTACACAAAAATAGGAGGAGTGCTTTACTATAATTATCAAGAGATCATAAATATTTTAGAAAATAATAGGATTCATAATAAATTTTAAAATATTAAATTGAAAGAGATTAATTATATCAAACACCTGAATGGAGTATTTATACAATTCTCTAATGACTCACGATTGAACCCTACTCACATAAGTCTGTATGTAGCCTTATTCCAAATTTGGAATACGAATTATTTTAAAGATGAATTTTTTATCAATCGAGAGGAAGTGATGACCTTGTCCAAAATAGGATCAAAATCAACGTATCATAAATGTATTAAGGAATTAAGTCATTGGAACTATTTATTGTATTCTCCCTCTCATAATCCTTTTAGAGGGAGTAGAATTAAGATGTTTGATTTTGAGACAAGTGATGAACAAGTTCTAGCTTGGAAGAAGTCTAATTTAGAGACAAGTACAGAACAAGCATTGGTATCTAATAACAAACATATACAAATTATTAAAAACAGTGAAAACATAAACAAACATGAAATTTTTGAAATTTTAAATGCACAGAATTGTAAAACTAAAGAGAAACAAAGCACAACTGACCCATATCAGGACAACTTAAAGACGAGTTCAAATAAAAACTATGATGAGCCTTTATGAATAACCTTAAACCACATATCATTAGTGAAGGAAAACTTCAGTATCAATTAGGTGAACTTGATGGGAATCAGATAATCTACGATTTTGATAAAATGCTAATTTACCTTAACGCTAAAGGAAAATTGTTATTTGGTTCTAAATTTAAAGTCTATGAAGAAGACCGAGCGGTGCTTTTTAAACTCTGTAATTATTTTATCAAGGATGAAACCAATTGTAAAAAACTAGATGTTGATATTCATAAAGGAATCTTGCTTACAGGACCTGTAGGTTGCGGTAAAACAAGTCTAATGAAGTTATTGAGGTATATGGTTCCACATCAAAAACCGTATAAAATAATACCTAGTCGTAATATTTCATTTGGTTTCAATCACATTGGATATAAAACCATAAACGACTATGGAGATAATCATTATTATTGTTTTGATGATTTAGGAGTTGAGCCAATGGGAAGACATTATGGAAAAGATTGCAATGTGATGGGAGAAATTTTACTGTCAAGATATGATTTGTACTCAGAACAAAAAGTTAAAACACATGCCACTACAAACTTAAATGCAAAAGAACTTGGAGAGCGTTACGGTTGCAGAGTACGTTCGCGAATGCGTCAAATGTTCAACTTGATTAGTTTTGATTCCAACTCACTAGATAAGCGATCTTAAACGGTTATTTCAAATACTTTTGTTTTTAAAACGAATAGAACGGGTATTTAAAATAAGTGTTTGTAGTTGTTTAGGTTATTATGTAGGCTTTACTAAAAAGGGGAAGCCTACAGTATAAAGCAGTGAAATAAAATAATGCATATGTCTGCTATAGCCTATAATTTGAAGAAATACTTAAAATTTATAAAAAATCATATAAAAAGTGGAGCGGGACAGCTTGCTTTATTGTTTTAAGTAAAAAATGTTATTGGCAAGTCTTTTTAGCAATATTAAGAGATTCAAAATTAACTTTATAATTACCAAGCAACAATAAATAAGCCTCTTTAAGAGGCTTATATCTATTCGTTTTTTACAAAATTATAGACTTGTGCAACGGTTACCGTTGTTGTGCTTAGTACTTTTTAGTAATCAGTATATTTATTCGGATTTTCTAATTGAATTTTTGGATTATTTTCCAGAAAAATGTCAAAATAGGCAGTGTGTGTTGCTCCTAAAAGGATAAAAACTTTGTCGTTTTCGGTCATTTCTATATCGTTAAAATTACTATACATTTTTAGATTCCGTTGGTAGAATTTAGTAATTTCATCAACTCCTTCCTGATTTCCTTTGGTATGTTGTGTCGCTAAAAAATTGTATAAGTTAAATGTTTCCATTTTATAATCTCTCGTGTTGATCGTCCTAAATTGTTCTTTCAATTTTAAAGCGTTTACCCTTTGATAGTTATTCATAACTTCTGAAATGTAAAGACTGTCAGCGACTTTATTATTGGCAATCTCGACTAAACTTGGGTAATCAAAACCTGTTTGGCTGTCTATTCCATAAATTCGATTTGAGCCACTCAGTCGCGCCACTTCAAGTCCAATTGAATTTAATTCGTCCGAGTAATTTAATCTTTTAGTTTGGTCTTTTACATATTCCGAATATGTCGAAGCTATATAGTCATTGTTTTTAGGTTCTAACTCAAGGCAAATAATAGTGGGTTTAAATTTAACGATTTTTTCAACGAGTTTTTTTAAGTCAGCTTTTTCATTTGGGTCATTCAAATCTATTTGAGAAGAATTTGCGTCTGATGTTTGGCTTAAATGAACAGTTCCAAAATTTAAAACCCTAATTTTTCCGTTTATTTCTGTTTCAGGGTTTTGTTCGTTCTTACTGTTTTTTTGCTCATTTTTGATTTCGGTATTGCAACCAAATAGGATTAAAGTTGCTAATCCAATTAGTAGTTTATTCATTGATTTAATTTAGCTTTTTGTATTAAGCACAACGTGTTTGTATGAAACGTAGCGTGTAAAAAGACGCTAACTTTTCGGATTAACACAGAGCCGAATTTTTATATTTTGTTTTTAACTTATCAATCTTAAAAGCCAAATTTAAAAATTTGGCGGTCTTTGTAAATAAACACAAACCTCTCGGAAAGCCTTTATTAGCTATGTTTTATACACAGTACTTTGTTGTGCACTGGTTTTTTGTTTTTCTAAATTCCACCAGAAGTACAAAATATTCTCCTCGTTTTGGTCAGAAATGGCAAAATCTCCATTCCCTTTTGGAATTCCTTTTATTGCATTTTGTAATTCAGTCAGTTTTGCTTTTCCGAATTGAATTTCAATTCCGTTATCAAGTTCATTAATCATCCAATGATTTTCCGATTCAGACGTTTTGCAATTCAGAGTCAGATTTGGTTTTGATTTCCATTTGGCATTTCCGTTTTGGTTATTCGGAACATTCAGTTGCGCTTGAGTTGGCAATTCAGTCGTTATTTTCTTTTTAGTTGACCATTCGCAGGCATTCATTAAATTCAATAATTCAGAAAGGTTTTCGCTCGCTTTTAAATCAACCGTAAAGTTCCAACCTGGATAATTTCGGTTATTGTCATTATAAGTCCAAATGTAAACTTTCCCTTTTCCTTTATGTTTTTCAATTTTCGCTTTCATTCTGTTTCCTCAACTTGTACACTGGTTTTTTGTGCAATTTTCTTTCTAACAAATTCAGTTAATTTATGGAAATTGTCAGTTCCTATTTCAGTTTCACTTATTACATACGATGAGTTATTCCCAACGTTAAGGTCAATAAACAAATTCTTGTCTATCACTCTAGTACTTTTGAAAGCTTCCCATTTTATTTTTGCCTCATATTTATAGTCTTTATATCTAAAATGGTCATCATTAAATTCCCAAAAAGAATTTTCTTTCGCTTTTATTTGTCCGTTTTTTTCCGTTTCCACTAATTCAAAAAACGTATTCTTACTTTTCTTGTAAAACGAATAATAATCATAGAAGTTAATCAAGTAATGAATTCCGATTGCGATGAATAAAAATCCAAGATTGTTTTCTCCATAAATTATTAGTCCACCCAATAAAATCATTGGAATTGCCCAAATCAGTCTTTTTTTATTTTTTTTCAGATTCTTATTCCAAGCAGTGTTGAAATTCAGAGTCATTTGTTCGTTATAGATTTGTTCTTTAAATGGCAGTTCAAATTTCATCTATAAGTTCGGTTTTTAACTTGTGCACAACGTTAAATATATGGCAAGTTGGGCAGAAAATAAGCGATTACTTTTGGATTAAACACAAGCCAAATCTTTTTATTTTGTTTTAATTTTTATCTTTTAATACCAAATCAAAAGATTTGGCGACTTTGTAAATAGACACGAATTTTTGGGTTAAGCACAAATCGCCCAATTTGCTATATATAGTGTTGTACAGCGTTTTTTCTTTTCAATCTAGTCTATCCATTCTTTATAATATTCATCCTCTGAGTATAATTTTGTGTTTTTTGCTTTTTTTAAAACATCATTTTGCTCAGATTCAGGATAATCACTTAAATATGAAACAGCTTTTATAAAAGCTCCATATCTAATAATGTTTTTCTGATTTTTCATTAAGATTACAGATTCCAAAATGTCAATCGGTATTAAACCCTCTAAATCATAATTCCAAATATCTAAATAGGATTCTAAATAATATTCCTCGGCATTATTGATATCATTTTTCAATATTAGTTTTCTAATCAATTTTTCTAGTAAATCTTTACTTTCAGTGTCATTTTTAAGTTCTACTTTCCAAATTAATCTAATTAATAGATATTCATTTATCCATTCTGTTTTGTCTTCAATCTTTAATTTTCCTATTTCTTGAATCAATTGATGATTTGAATAATCATTCTCTTTTGCAAAACTCAAAACCTCCTCTAAATAAAATTCCTCAAATTTTTCTATTTCAGAATTTCCTCCGTCAATATTTAATTTTTCTTTTTTAAGATTTATGTATTCAATATTTAAATCAATGATTCTTTTCATCTGTTTCTCTAATGCTGTACAACGGTTTAGGCTATGGTTAGTACGGGAATAAATAAGCGATTAATTTCCGATTGAGCACTTAGCCAAAACTTTTTATTTTGTTTTAATTTTTCTATTTCAAAGCCAAATCAAAAGATTTGGCGGACATCATAAAAATACACTAAACTTTTGATTAAACACCAAACCCGTATTACTTATAGCCTTTGTGCCCGTTGCACAAGTTAAGAAAAAAGCAGTAATGCAATTGCTTAAAAAACGAATGTTTCTTATCTTTATATATGCAGGGGAAAAAGACATATCAAGAGAAGCTATTCAATCAATTTAGACTTAGCGAACGTGTACCAGAAGACAATTTCTACCGGCGGCTTCATAGAGCTATAGATCTTAATTTTCTTTATAAAACCACTCAAAAGTTCTATGGATCAAGCGGACAAAAAAGCATCGATCCCATTGTGTTTTTTAAACTTTGTTTAGTGGGATATTTAGAAAATATAACTAGCCCTCGCAAGCTTATTGCACATTGTAGCATGCGTTTGGATATACTGTATTTTTTAGGTTATGATATAGACGAAGAATTACCCTGGCACTCTACCATTAGCCGTACACGACAATTATTTCCAGAAGACGTCTTTGAATCTGTTTTTATAAAGGTTTTTGAACTATGTGTGTCAGCAGGTATGGTCGCTGGACATACCCAAACCATAGACTCAGCCCCTGTAAAGGCGAATGCTTCTATGGATACATTAGAACTTAAAGTTCCCGAAGAAGATTTAGAACATCACCTGCGCCAAATTCGTAACATTAGCAATCGAGATAAGCACACCCCTTTAAGGCAATCTAAAGAAAACAAAGCAGATAAAAATCAGCAAACTTTATCTGCATCTACCAAAGAATTACAGGCTATAAAAAGCCGTAATACCAAATGGGCAAAAGATCAAGATGCTCGCCCAGGAGCGGGCGTAAAAGGCAGTCGCTACACGAGTAATAAGACCCATTATAGTCCAACCGATCCCGATGCGCGTATTATTGTAAAACCCGGCAAAGCAAGAAAACTTAATTACCTCAGTCAGCTTACTGTAGATACTGCAAACCATGTTATAAGCGATATAAAAGCGTACCACGCAGACGGTAAAGACAGTCAGCACTTACCAGACATTGTTAAGCGTGTAAAACAACGGCTTTGGAAATCACAGCTGGTTTGGGAAAATTGTGTAGCCGACACGGGCTATAGTAGCGGAGAGAATTATGCGTTTCTAGAAGCTATAGGTTTAAAAAGTTTTATCCCTGCTCATGGGACTTATAAAGGTGGTCCAAATGGATTTACTTATGATAAAGAGAAGGATCATTACACCTGTCCAGAAGGTAAAACCATACCGTTTAAAAAGGTATTTATAGAAAAAAAGAATAACACCAAAAAGAAGGAATATCGCGGGTCAAAACAGTTGTGTATTGACTGCCCGATTCGTACATCGTGTTTAGGGAAATCAGCCCAAGAAAAGAAATTTACCGTTACCTATTATCGTGAGGAATACCAACGTAATATAGCTCGAGTAAACAGTAATCAAGGGCGCTACTTGAAAGGAAAACGGCAAAGCACCGTAGAACCCGTATTTGGAACCCTGACACAGTTTATGGGTTTAAACAAGGTAAATACTATTGGTATAAAACAGGCCAATAAATGTATGCAACTCTCAGCTATTGCTTACAACCTCAAAAAATATATGAAATTTATTGAAAAACGCACTAAAAGTGGTGCAGGAGCACTTGTGCTTTATTTTAGTCTCAAAAACACCTTTTATAAAGCTATTAAGTCGCTTTTAGGACCCTCTAAATCACCTAAAATTTTAAGTGTATAAAAAAAAACCGTCTCTAAAGACGTTTTTTTATCACAGTTGAACTATTTATTATTGGCTTGTGCAACGGTTACCATTGTTACCCACTGGCTTTATTTTATATTTCTCAAATGTATTTCATATAAGGGTTTTAATATTTTATAGTCTATATAGATTGTTCCAAATGGGATAAAACAAGCAATTAAAATTTTCCAAGTTGTTTTTTTGAATTTTAAGTTATTTTCTATTGCTAAATTAATAGTATTTATAACAAATAGCAGAAAAAGTATACCGTGAATAGGACCTAAAATTGAAGTTAATAAGGTTATATTGTAAAGTTGTTTCCAAGGCATAGAAAAAAAGAGTAATATAAGTAAAGAACTACCTTCTAGAACTGCTAACAAACGTAGTCTGCCTATATTTGAGTTTAAAAATGATTTCATTAAGTTAATTATTAATTAAAGGAATTAGTAAGTGTCTAATATGTTTTTGTTAGCTAGTTTATCAAATCCCATTTTATAAAGAATATCAGCTCTAGTATTTTCTTTGTGATTTAATGTTTCTATTGTTTGTATAATATCTTTTTTAAAGTTAATCCGAGGGTAATTTTTGTGAGTATCTGTAATAAATTTATTAGGAAGTTGAAAATGATGACTCCCAATAACATCCATTGTAGCACCTTTTGCTAATAAATAAGGTTCATTACCAAATTTATTTATATCCACATTAGGGTATAAATGCATATCAATGGCTTTTTTTATAATATTAGCTTTATTAATGGGAGCTCCATTTTTAATGACAAATTTTTTAGCATAATCACCGCCGTAATTAGCAAAACATTGTTTAGAGCAAATATGATTGTGTTTGTCTGTTAATCCAGAATCGTGTAAAATAGAAGATATAAATAGGAGTTCATTGTCTGTTTTTATTCCTTCTGAAATGGCGATTCCTGCACTCCAGAAAAAAGTTCGATAACAATGTTTTAGGAGAATAGGGTTATAGATATCATTTGCTTCTTCAATAGCTAAAAGAGCTAATTTTGAATCTGGAATTTTTAAATCATTAAAATTAAATTTAGAATACGATTTTAAACCTAATTGAACTGATATTTTTTTTATATTTTCACTTAGTTTCGATTTTATAAGTAAAAATTTAAAACTTGAAATTTCCTTTTTATTTAAAACACCTGATTTTGTAAGAGTATTATTGTTCATTTTTATTTTTT
>NZ_MDDP01000007.1 GCF_001999725.1 Cellulophaga omnivescoria | reverse complement strand
ACTTGTATGGTTGCTGCTTTCGTTAGTATTGTATAATTTTTGTCTTGTACTGTTTCATTATCACTATCCAATATAATATAATCTTGTGTTTCCTCTCCTTCGTTATTGTTTGGTGTAATTCCTTCGTCTCCTGATCCTTCATAAGCATCATCTAAACCATCCATATCTGAATCGTTTCCGCTTGGTGCTATGTAACCATCGGTTGTTTGACCTTCTACGTTATCTGGAATACCATCGTTATCTGCATCGATATCTAAATGATTTGGTATACCGTCTCCGTCTGTATCAAGCGGATCTGTTAACGGATCATTATCGCCATCTAAGTTTGGATCCTCTACTGCATCTAAAATACCATCATTATCATCATCTAAATCTACAGCATCTGGAACACCATCGCCATCTGTATCTTTTCTATCATCTGTAGGATCTAAATAATCTGGTGTACCATCACCATCTGTATCATCGTTAGTTGGGTCACCATTACCATCTGCATCTTCATCTGGTGTATTTATGCCGTCTCCGTCGTCATCTAAATCTCTGTAGTTTACATCTTCTGTACCGTCTGTATCTGGTAAATCGTTTGCTGGGTCGTTAATTTCATCATTAACATCAAAACCATCGTTTACATCTGTTCCTTCATAACCATCATCTAAACCATCTCCATCTGTATCTACTCCTGTAAATGTTTGGTCTGGTTCTCCGTCAAAATTAAAGTCGTTACCCTCATTGTTATCTGGTACTGTGTCATTATCACTATCCAAATCAATATAATCTGGTGTATCCTCACCATCGTGATTGTTTGGTGTAATTCCTTCGTCTCCTGATCCTTCATAAGCATCATCTAAACCATCCATATCTGAATCGTTTCCGCTTGGTGCTATGTAACCATCAGTTGTTTGACCTTCTACGTTGTCTGGAATACCATCGTTATCTGCATCGATATCTAAATGATTTGGTATACCGTCTCCGTCTGTATCAAGTGGATCTGTTAACGGATCATTATCGCCATCTAAGTTTGGATCCTCTACTGCATCTAAAATACCATCATTATCATCATCTAAATCTACAGCATCTGGAACACCATCGCCATCTGTGTCTTTTCTATCATCTGTAGGATCTAAATAATCTGGTGTACCATCACCATCTGTATCATCGTTAGTTGGGTCACCATTACCATCTGCATCTTCATCTGGTGTATTTATGCCGTCTCCGTCGTCATCTAAATCTCTGTAGTTTACATCTTCTGTACCGTCTGTATCTGGTAAATCGTTTGCTGGATCGTTAATTTCATCATTAACATCAAAACCATCGTTTACATCTGTTCCTTCATAACCATCATCTAAACCATCTCCATCTGTATCTACTCCTGTAAATGTTTGGTCTGGTTCTCCGTCAAAATTAAAGTCGTTACCCTCATTGTTATCTGGTACTGTGTCATTATCACTATCCAAATCAATATAATCTGGCGTATCCTCACCATCGTGATTGTTTGGTGTAATTCCTTCGTCTCCTGATCCTTCATAAGCATCATCTAAACCATCCATATCTGAATCGTTTCCGCTTGGTGCTATGTAACCATCGGTTGTTTGACCTTCTACGTTATCTGGAATACCATCGTTATCTGCGTCTATGTCTCTAAAGTCTGGATTAGAGTCTGAATCTGAATTTGTTGGTGTTATACCTTCTCCTGATCCAGGTGTAGTTTCATAAGCATCATCTAAACCATTACCATCTGTATCACAAGAACAAGGGCTAATTATTGCATTAGCTCCTTGAGCCTCAGTATTATCTGTAATTCCATCATTATCAGAATCTATATCTCTAAAATCCGGCTTCTTATCTCCGTCTGTATCAACAGGAGTTAACCCCAATCCTGGGCAACTCTGGTACGCATCATCTAAACCATCACAATTTGCATCTTTACCCTTTGGAGCGATGTAACCATCTGTTGTTTGTGCCTCAATATTATCTATAATACCATCATCGTCAGAATCTATGTCTCTAAAGTCTGGGTGAGAATCTCCATCTGTGTCTACAGGAGTAATTCCTTGTCCTGTTCCACAATAATCTTCATAATGGTCGTCTAGTCCATTTTTTGGAGCAGAATCCATACCACAAGGCGGGGTGAATTCTTTTGTAGTTTGAGCTTCAACATTATCTAAAATTCCGTCGTTGTCAGAATCTATATCTAAATAATCTTTTCTAGTATCACCATCTGTATCTATAGGTGTTAAACCACCACAGCTTCCTGGTGTTTCTTCGTAAGCATCATCTAAACCATTACCGTCAGAATCTATACCACTTGGAGCAATATAACCAACTGATAATTGTGCTTCAATGTTATCTAAAATACCATCGTTATCAGAATCAATATCTAATCTATTAGGTATTCCATCCTTATCTACATCTCCATCTCCTTCTATCGTATCAATAATTCCGTCATTATCATCATCAATATCGATGTGATCAAAAACGCCATCACCATCTGTATCTACACCAGGACCAAAGTTGGCGTGTACAGTTAATGTAAAGAATATAAATACAAGTAAAAACGTAAACAGAGGTGCCCTTTTTTTATTAAAAGACCTGCTTAATACTAAAGTAAAGTTTTCCATAAATGATAGTTAGTGTTACTAATCACCATGGCATTGTTTGTTAAGTTTACCTAAAAAGATTTTGGGACTTCTTGCTTAAACTGGATGCTAAGTTAAAGTTATTTTTAAATACTACATTAATTTTGATATTATAAGTTACATCCGTTCTTTGAAGCGCAAATTTAATCGTTTAAATGTTAATTTTTTAACTTTCACCTTTAAAAATTTAACAAAAAAAATATCTTAAAGCAATTTTACAGAAATTAGATTATCTAAAAAAAAGGTACTTTATCGAAAGTAAAAAAAGTTAACTATCTAATAATCTGACCTCTTAATATTTGTTAACAGAGTTATTAGCATTCTATTATTTACCGTACTTTTGCAACAAATTTTTTTAAATGAGTTTTGAAAAAGAAATACAAAAGAGAAGGACTTTTGGTATTATATCACACCCCGATGCTGGTAAAACAACACTAACAGAAAAGTTATTACTTTTTGGTGGCGCAATACAAGAAGCAGGTGCCGTAAAAAACAACAAAATAAAGAAATCTGCCACCAGTGACTTTATGGAAATTGAAAGACAAAGAGGGATTTCCGTGGCTACATCGGTACTTGCCTTTATATATAAGGATAAGAAAATAAATATTTTAGATACACCTGGACACAAAGATTTTGCTGAAGATACATTTAGAACTTTAACAGCTGTAGACAGTGTTATTGTTGTTATTGACGTTGCAAAAGGTGTTGAGGAACAAACTGAAAAATTGGTTGAAGTATGTAGAATGCGAAAAATACCAATTATTGTTTTTATAAATAAATTAGACCGAGAAGGTAAAGATGCTTTTGACTTGCTTGACGAAGTAGAGCAAAAATTAGGCTTATCTGTTACACCATTAAGTTTCCCAATTGGTATGGGTTACGACTTTAAAGGAATTTATAATATATACGAAAAGAATATAAATTTATTTAGTGGTGACAGCAAAAAAAACATTGAAGAAACCATTGCTTTTGATGATGTTCAAAACCCTGAGCTCGAAAATGTAATTGGTGAAAAAGCCGCACAAACTTTAAGGGATGATTTGGAGCTAGTAAACGGGGTTTACCCTGAATTTAGTAAAGAAAAATACTTAGCTAGTGAACAACAACCTGTATTTTTTGGCTCTGCTTTAAATAACTTTGGTGTACGTGAACTATTAGATTGTTTTATTGAAATTGCTCCTTCTCCAAGACCAAAAAAAGCAGAAGAACGAGAGGTTATAGCAAACGAAAAAGAATTTACAGGTTTTGTTTTTAAAATACACGCTAATATGGATCCTAAGCACAGAGACAGACTAGCGTTTATTAAAATTGTGTCTGGAACTTTTGAGCGCAACAAGCCTTATTTACACGTTAGAAACAAAAAGAAACTAAAATTCTCTAGTCCAAATGCTTTTTTTGCTGAGAAAAAAGAAATAGTAGACATATCATACCCAGGAGATATTGTTGGTTTACATGATACAGGGCATTTTAAAATAGGTGACACGTTAACAGAAGGAGAAGAGTTACACTACAAAGGTATACCTAGTTTTAGTCCAGAACACTTTAGATACATTAATAATGCAGATCCTATGAAGGCTAAACCTTTATATAAAGGAATAGATCAGTTAATGGATGAAGGTGTAGCACAATTATTTACTTTAGAAATGAATGGACGTAAAATAATTGGTACTGTAGGTGCTTTACAGTTTGAAGTTATACAATACAGATTAGAACATGAATATGGCGCCAAATGTACTTATGAGAATTTCCCTGTTTTTAAAGCTTGTTGGGTAGAACCTACAGACAAAAATAATGATGAGTTTAAAGAATTTAAGCGTGTTAAACAAAAGTTTTTAGCAAAAGATAAGTCTGGAAAACTAGTATTTTTAGCAGACTCACAGTTCTCTTTACAAATGACACAGCAAAAATACCCAAGTGTAAAACTACACTTTACATCTGAGTTTGAATAACAATTAGTGTTACAAGAAAATAAAAAAAGCCAAACATAAATTGTTTGGCTTTTTTATTACCCATTGTTTATTAAAAAGAAAACCACGCAAATTGCGTGGTTTTTTTATTATGCTTCTCCTGTTGGACCAAAATTAATTGGTACTGAAGGCTGCTCATAATCTTTAATTGCTCCGTGAGCCTTTTCAAAACGTTGAACATTATCATTTAATGCTTTTAAAAGCTTTTTGGCGTGTTGTGGCGTAAGTATTATTCTACTTTTCACTTTTGCCTTTGGCGCTCCTGGCATTAAACTAACAAAGTCTACTACAAATTCTGATACAGAGTGGTTAATTATTGCTAAATTAGAATAAACTCCTTCAGCAGTTTTTTCATCTAACTCTATATTTATTTGTTTCTGATCTTGATTAGAATCACTCATACAACTTAAAATTTAAGTTCCTCTTTACGAGCCATAATCTCATCATATTCTTCTTTAGAACCTACTATGATGCTATCATAATCTCTCATACCTGTACCAGCAGGTATCTTATGTCCAACAATTACATTTTCTTTTAATCCTTCTAAGTTATCAACTTTACCAGCTACTGCTGCCTCGTTTAATACTTTAGTTGTCTCCTGGAACGATGCCGCAGAAATGAACGATTTAGTCTGTAAAGATGCTCTAGTAATACCTTGTAAAATTGGTGTTGCCGTTGCTGCAACAGCATCTCTAGCAGATACTAATGATTTATCAGCACGTCTCAAGATTGAGTTTTCATCTCTTAACTCTCTGGCTGTAATAATTTGTCCAGCTTTTAAGTTATCAGAATCTCCTGCATCTTCTACAACTTTTTTACCATAAATTTCATCATTTTCCTTGATAAAATCTTCTTTGTGCGCCAATTGGTTTTCTAAGAAAATAGTATCACCCGGATCTTGTATACGAACTTTACGCATCATTTGTCTAACAACAACCTCAAAGTGTTTATCATTAATTTTTACACCTTGTAAACGGTATACCTCCTGAACTTCGTTCACTAAGTATTGTTGTACAGCAGAAGGGCCTTTAATTGCTAAGATATCTGCAGGTGTAATAGATCCATCAGATAATGGCATACCAGCTCTAACATAATCATTTTCTTGTACAAGAATTTGATTAGACAATTTCACTAGATATTTTTTAACATCACCTAATTTAGACTCTATAATAATTTCACGGTTACCTCTTTTAATTTTACCAAAAGAAACAACACCATCAATTTCTGAAACAACTGCCGGGTTAGATGGGTTACGTGCTTCAAAAAGTTCAGTAACTCTTGGAAGACCACCCGTAATATCACCAGATTTAGCAGACTTACGAGGAATTTTAACTAATGTCATACCCTCAGTAACCTTATCGTTGTCATCCACCATAATGTGAGATCCAACTGGAAGGTTGTAAGAACGTAATATCTCGTCATTATTATTCTTAACTAATAATGTAGGTATTAACTTTTTATTTCTAGACTCAGAAATTACTTTTTCCTGGAAACCAGTTTGCTCATCAATTTCTACTTGGTATGTAACACCTTGCTCTATATTTTCATAAGAAACTTTACCTGTAAATTCAGATACAATTACACCGTTATATGGATCCCAAGAACAAATTACATCTCCTTTAGCAACTTTAGCACCGTTTTCTATAGCTAGCTGAGAACCGTAAGGAATATTACTTGTACTTAAAGTAATACCTGTTTTAGCATCAACTATTTTTATTTCCGATGTTCTAGAGATAACAATTTTTACTTTGTTCCCCTCATTATCTTCACCATTAACAGTTCTTAAGTCTTCTATTTCTGCAATACCAGCAAATTTAGCTTCTAATTTATTATCCTCAGAAATGTTACCTGCAATACCACCCACGTGGAAGGTACGTAATGTTAACTGTGTACCAGGTTCTCCAATAGACTGTGCAGCAACAACACCTACAGCCTCACCTCTTTGTACCATTTTATTAGTAGAAAGGTTGCGACCATAACATTTACCACAAATACCTTTTTCTGCTTCACAGGTTAATGCAGAGCGTACTTCTACACTCTCTATTGGTGATGCTTCAATTTTCTTAACATCAGACTCTACTATTAACTGCCCTGCAGATAATAATTGCTCTTCTGTTACTGGATCAAATAAATCGTGTAATGATATTCTACCTAGAATACGAGCTCCTAAAGACTCAACTATTTCTTCGTTTTTCTTTAAAGCCGAAACTTCTATACCTCTTAAAGTACCACAATCTTCAGTGTTAATGATAACATCTTGCGAAACATCAACCAAACGACGAGTTAAATAACCTGCATCGGCAGTTTTTAAAGCCGTATCTGCAAGACCTTTACGTGCACCGTGAGTAGAGATAAAGTATTCAAGAATTGATAAACCTTCCTTAAAGTTAGAAAGAATAGGGTTTTCAATAATTTCACCACCACCTGCAGTAGATTTTTTAGGCTTAGCCATTAATCCACGCATACCAGTTAACTGACGAATTTGCTCTTTAGAACCCCTTGCACCAGAATCTAGCATCATATACACAGAGTTAAATCCTTGCTGATCTTCACGAATACGCTTCATTGCTAACTCTGTAAGCATTGCATTAGTAGATGTCCAAACATCAATTACCTGGTTGTAACGCTCGTTGTTAGTAATAAGACCCATGTTGTAGTTAGCCATAATACCGTCTACTTGACCGTTGGCTTCTGCAATCATTTCGTGTTTTTCTTTTGGGATAATAATATCTCCTAAACTAAAAGATAAACCACCTTTAAAGGCAAATTCATATCCTAAAGTTTTTATTTTATCTAAGAATTCTGCAGTAGTTGGCACGTCTGTAACAGCCAAAATACCACCAATAATATCTCTTAAAGATTTTTTATTTAATACATCATTAATATAACCTGCCTGTTCTGGCACCATCATATTAAATAAAACTCTACCTGTTGTAGTAGGTATTATTTGGTATACAAGTTCACCCTCTTCATTAAAGTCTTTTGCTCTAACTTTTATACCTGCATTCAAATCAAGTCTTTCCTCGTTAAAAGCTATAACAACTTCTTCGTCTGAATAGAATGTTAATCCTTCACCTTTAATTGGCACCTCTGGAGTAGATTTACGCTCTTTAGTCATATAATAAAGACCTAAAACCATATCCTGAGAAGGTACTGTTATTGGCGAACCATTAGCTGGATTTAATATGTTGTGTGATGCAAGCATTAACAACTGAGCTTCCAAAATTGCCTCAGGACCTAATGGTAAATGTACAGCCATTTGATCCCCATCAAAATCGGCGTTAAATGCCGTACAAACTAATGGGTGTAAACGTATTGCTTTACCTTCAATAAGTTTTGGCTGAAACGCCTGAATACCTAAACGGTGAAGCGTTGGAGCACGGTTTAGTAATACCGGATGTCCTTTTAGAACATTTTCCAAAATATCCCAAACTACTGGCTCTTTTTTATCTATAATTTTCTTTGCAGATTTAACCGTTTTTACAATACCTCTTTCTATTAACTTACGTATAACAAAAGGCTTGTAAAGCTCGGCAGCCATATCTTTTGGTAAACCACACTCAAATAATTTTAACTCTGGTCCAACAACAATTACCGAACGAGCAGAATAATCTACACGTTTACCAAGTAAGTTTTGACGGAAACGACCCTGCTTACCTTTTAATGAATCTGATAAAGATTTTAAAGGTCTGTTAGATTCTGTTTTTACTGCAGATGACTTACGAGTATTATCAAAAAGAGAATCTACAGATTCCTGAAGCATACGTTTCTCATTTCTAAGAATTACTTCTGGAGCCTTTATCTCTACCAATCTTTTTAAACGATTGTTTCTAATTATTACTCTTCTATATAAATCATTTAAATCTGATGTTGCAAAACGTCCACCATCTAATGGCACTAAAGGTCTAAGTTCTGGTGGAATTACTGGGATTACTTTCATAATCATCCACTCAGGTCTATTTTCTCTATTTTCTTGAGACTCTCTTAATGACTCTACAACCTGTAAACGTTTTAACGCTTCAGTTTTACGTTGTTTAGATGTTTCTGTATTTGCTTTATGTCTTAATTCAAATGATAATTCATCTAAATTAATTCTTGACAATAACTCTATTAAACATTCAGCCCCCATTTTAGCAATAAACTTATTTGGATCTGTATCTTCCAAATATTGGTTTTCTACTGGTATAGACTCTAGTATGTTTAAGTATTCTTCTTCAGTCAAGAAATCCATTTTCTGAATTTCTTCACCTTCTGGTCCTTTAGCAATACCGGGCTGAATAACAACATAACGCTCATAATAGATAATCATGTCTAATTTCTTAGAAGGTAATCCTAATAAGTAACCTATTTTATTTGGTAAAGAACGGAAGTACCAGATGTGAGCTACAGGAACTACTAAGTTAATGTGCCCAACTCTATCTCTACGTACTTTCTTTTCTGTAACCTCTACCCCACAACGGTCACAAACAATACCACGGTAACGGATACGCTTGTATTTTCCACATGCACATTCATAATCCTTTACAGGTCCAAAAATACGCTCACAGAAAAGACCATCCCTTTCTGGTTTGTGGGTTCTATAATTAATTGTTTCAGGTTTTAAAACTTCTCCTCTTGACTCTGCCAAAATAGCTTCTGGTGATGCCAATCCGATTGAAATTTTATCGAACCTTTTTATTGTATTATTATCCTTTGGTCTAGCCATAACAATATGGTGATCTTAAAATTAAATATATCTAACAAATAGTGTTCAAGACAAGGTCTTGTTATTCTTCCAATCTAATATCTAAACCTAATCCCTTAAGTTCATGCATTAATACATTGAAAGATTCTGGTAAACCAGGTTCTGGCATTGTTTCGCCTTTTACAATAGACTCATACGTTTTAGCTCTACCAATAACATCATCAGATTTAACTGTTAATATTTCTCTTAGTGTTGCAGACGCACCATATGCTTCTAATGCCCATACTTCCATTTCTCCAAAACGCTGACCACCAAATTGTGCTTTACCACCTAATGGCTGTTGTGTAATTAAAGAGTAAGGTCCTATAGAACGAGCGTGCATTTTATCATCTACCATATGCCCTAATTTAAGCATGTAAATAACACCTACAGTTGCTGGTTGATCAAAACGTTTACCGGTTCCACCATCATATAAATAAGTATGACCAAAACGTGGTATACCTGCTTCATCTGTGTATCCGTTAATTTGTTCTAATGTAGCACCATCAAAAATAGGAGTTGCATACTTTTTGCCTAATTTTAAACCGGCCCAACCTAATACAGTCTCATATATTTGCCCAATGTTCATACGAGATGGTACACCTAATGGGTTTAATACGATATCTACTGGAGTTCCGTCTTCTAAGAATGGCATATCTTCATGACGTACTATACGAGCAACAATACCTTTGTTACCGTGACGACCGGCCATTTTATCACCTACTTTAAGTTTACGTTTTTTAGCAACATAAACCTTAGCTAATTTCATTATTCCTGGAGGCAACTCATCACCAACAGAAATAGTAAATTTATCTCTTCTTAAGTTTCCTTGAAGATCGTTAAGCTTAATTTTATAGTTGTGAATTAAATCCGCAACCATGGCATTAAGATCCTTATCTACTGTCCAGCTACCACCTACAAGGTGGGCAAAATCATCAACAGAGTTTAACATCTTCATAGAATACTTTTTACCTTTTGGAAGAACTTCTTCTCCTAAATCATTAAGTACACCTTGTGATGTTTTACCATTAACTAATGTAAATAGTTTTTCTACTAATATATCTTTAAGCTGTTGGAATTTAACTTCGTATTCTAGCTCTAACTTATTAATAGCATCTTTATCTTCTACACGAGTACGTTTATCTTTAATAGATCTAGAGAATAATTTCTTACCTATTACAACACCTCTTAATGATGGTGATGCTTTTAAAGATGCATCTTTAACGTCTCCTGCTTTATCTCCAAATATTGCACGAAGTAATTTTTCTTCTGGTGTAGGGTCTGACTCTCCTTTTGGAGTAATCTTACCTATTAAAATATCTCCAGGTTTAACTTCTGCACCAATACGGATCATTCCGTTTTCATCTAAGTCTTTAGTAGCCTCTTCAGAAACGTTTGGAATATCATGTGTTAGTTCTTCTGCACCTAATTTGGTATCTCTAACCTCTAAAGAGTACTCATCAATGTGTATAGATGTAAAGATATCTTCACGTACTACTTTTTCTGAAATTACAATTGCATCCTCAAAGTTATACCCTTTCCAAGGCATAAAGGCTACTTTCATATTTCTACCTAAGGCTAATTCACCCAATTGTGTAGCATAACCTTCACATAATACTTGACCTTTTTTAACCTTATCTCCTTTTTCTACAATAGGCTTAAGGTTAATACTTGTACCTTGGTTAGTTTTTCTAAACTTAACCAAGTTATATGTTTTAGAATCTTCCTCAAAACTAACTAAACGTTCTTCTTCTGTTCTATCATACTTAATAGTGACTTTTTGAGAATCTACATACTCAACAACACCATCTCCTTCTGCATTAATTAAAACTCTAGAGTCTGATGCTACCTGACGTTCTAAACCAGTACCAACAATTGGAGATTCTGGTCTTAATAATGGAACTGCCTGACGCATCATGTTAGATCCCATCAATGCACGGTTGGCATCATCATGTTCTAAGAAAGGAATTAAAGATGCAGATATTGATGCAATTTGATTTGGAGCAACATCTGTATAATTAATTTCTGCAGGATCTACAACTGGGAAATCACCTTCTTCACGAGCAATAACCTTGTCAACATCAATTTCACCATCTTCTTTTAAAGGAATGTTGGCTTGAGATATTTTCATTCCCTCTTCTTCCTCAGCACTTAGGTATGCATACTCTTCAGTATCTACAACACCATTAGTTACTTTACGGTAAGGAGTTTCTAAGAAGCCCATTGGATTAACTTTTGCATAAACTGCAAGAGATGATATAAGTCCAATATTTGGTCCTTCAGGAGTTTCAATAGGGCAAAGTCTTCCGTAGTGTGTATAGTGAACATCACGCACCTCAAAACCTGCTCTCTCTCTAGATAAACCTCCTGGCCCAAGTGCAGATAATCTACGCTTGTGTGTTATTTCTGCTAATGGATTAGTTTGATCCATAAACTGAGATAGCTGGTTAGTACCAAAGAAAGAATTAATAACAGAAGACAATGTCTTTGCATTAATCAAATCTATAGGTGTAAACACCTCATTATCTCTAACATTCATACGTTCACGAATAGTTCTAGCCATACGAGCAAGACCTACACCAAACTGTTGAGATAATTGTTCACCAACTGTACGTACACGACGGTTAGATAAGTGATCAATATCATCAATCTCTGCCTTAGAGTTTATAAGCTCTATTAAATACTTAATTATAGTAATGATATCTTCTTTAGTCAAGACTTGCTTGTCCATTCCAATATCTAACTGTAACTTTTTATTCATTCTATAACGACCTACTTCACCTAAGTTGTAACGTTGATCAGAGAAGAATAATTTATCTATAATACCACGTGCTGTTTCCTCATCTGGCGGTTCAGCATTACGCAATTGTCTATAAATATGCTCAACAGCCTCTTTTTCTGAGTTTGTTGGATCCTTTTGTAATGTATTATGAATAATTGCATAGTCAGACTGTGCATTATTTTCTTTATGTAATAGAATAGTTTTTACATCTGCCTCCATAATTTCGGCAATGTGTTCTTTTTCAAGAACAGTATCTCTATCTAATACAATTTCGTTTCTTTCAATAGAAACAACCTCACCTGTATCCTCATCTACGAAATCTTCATGCCATGTATTTAATACTCTAGCAGCAAGTTTACGTCCTAATACTTTTTTAAGTCCAGCATTTGAAACTTTAATTTCTTCAGATAAATCAAAGATTTCCAAAATATCCTTATCACGTTCAAAGCCAATAGCTCTAAACAAGGTTGTTACTGGTAATTTTTTCTTTCTATCAATATATGCGTACATAACGCCATTGATATCTGTTGCAAATTCAATCCAAGAACCTTTAAAAGGAATTACTCTTGCAGAATACAATTTAGTACCGTTAGCATGGAAAGACTGTCCGAAGAAAACCCCTGGAGAACGGTGTAATTGAGATACAACAACACGCTCAGCACCATTAATAACAAATGTACCACTTGGTGTCATATAAGGAATTGTTCCTAAGTACACATCTTGTACTATAGTTTCAAAATCTTCATGTTCTGGGTCCGTACAATAAAGTTTTAGCCTTGCCTTTAGCGGAACACTATAGGTTAATCCTCTTTCTATACATTCTTGAATAGAATATCTAGGTGGATCAATAAAGTAATCAAGAAACTCTAATACGAATTGATTTCTTGTGTCAGTAATTGGAAAGTTTTCCAAGAAGGTATTATACAAACCTTCGTCGCCTCTTTCATCAGATTTAGTTTCAAGTTGGAAGAAATCCTGAAATGATTTAATCTGAATGTCCAAGAAATCCGGGTAATCTGGAATATTCTTAGCTGATGCAAAATTTATTCTTTGAGTCTGTTTTGTGAACATCAATGGACAAAATTATGTTATGAATAGTATTCTCGTAGTATATTACTTCATATACAATATATATAAAAATGGGATTAGGTCTATACGCATATAGCGTAAAGACCTATCCCAAAAACGTTATGGTTGTTGCTATTATTTAAGCTCAACTTCCGCTCCTGCTTCTTCTAAAGATTTTTTAATACCTTCAGCTTCGTCTTTAGAAACACCTTCTTTAACAGCTTTTGGTGCGCTATCTACGATATCTTTAGCATCTTTTAAACCTAAACCAGTTAATTCCTTAACTAATTTTACAACTGCTAATTTAGAAGCACCAGCTGATTTTAATACAACATCAAATTCAGTTTGCTCATCTGCAGCTTCACCACCAGCAGCAGCACCACCAGCAGCAACAGCTACTGCAGCAGCAGCAGGCTCTATACCGTACTCATCTTTTAATATATTTGCTAACTCGTTTACTTCTTTTACAGTTAAGTTAACTAATTGTTCTGCGAAATCTTTTAAATCTGCCATTTTTCTATCGTTTAATAAATTTTTAAAATATAATTGTTTTTAGTGCGTACTATTTTTCTGATAATGTTTTTAGAATACCAGCGATTTTTCCACCACCAGATTTAAGTCCAGAAATAACGTTTTTAGCTGGTGATTGTAACAATCCAATAATATCGCCAATAACTTCTTCTTTAGACTTAATGCTAACTAAAGCATCTAATTGATCATCTCCTATATATACTTCTTCTTCAATAAAAGCCCCTTTTAATAAAGGTTTGTCAGATTTTTTTCTGAAGTTCTTTATTAATTTTGCTGGCGCATTACTTGTTTCAGAAAACATTAAAGAAGTATTTCCTTTTAACACTCCTGGAAGTTCCCCAAACTCTTTATCTGAAGCCTCCATTGCCTTTGCAAGCAATGTATTCTTAATAACTGAAAGTTTAACACCCGCTTTAAAGCAAGCTCTTCTTAAATCTGAAGTAGCTACAGCATCTAAACCTGAAATATCCGCCAAATAAATGGTTGCATTTTCAGCCAACTGTGAAGTTAAATCTTCTATTACGTTTAATTTTTCTTCTTTTGTCATAATATAAACTTTAAAGCAACAGTTATGCTACTACTTTTGGATCTAATTGAACACTTGGGCTCATTGTACTAGACAGGTAAATACTTTTTACATAAACACCTTTTGCAGCAGTAGGCTTTAATTTCATAAGTGTATCAAACAATTCTTTTGCGTTATCTGCAATTTTATCTTCCGAGAAAGAAACTTTCCCTATAGCAGCATGTACAATACCTGTTTTATCAACTTTAAAATCAATTTTACCAGCTTTTACTTCAGATACAGCTTTAGCTATATCCATAGTAACTGTTCCTGTTTTTGGATTAGGCATTAAACCTCTTGGTCCTAAAACCCTACCTAAAGGCCCTAATTTACCCATTACACTTGGCATAGTGATAATTACATCAACATCTGTCCAACCGCTTTTTATTTTATCCAAATATTCATCTAATCCAACATAATCCGCACCAGCTTCTTTAGCCTCTGCTTCTTTATCTGGAGTTACTAAAGCCAAAACTTTAACATCTTTACCAGTACCGTGTGGCAATGTTACTACCCCACGCACCATTTGATTTGCTTTTCTAGGATCTACACCCAAACGAACAGCAACATCTACAGATGCATCAAATTTTGTATTCGTTATTTCTTTTATTAAAGCAGATGCTTCCTCCAAAGAATAAAGTTTATTCTTATCTATCTTTGCGTGAGCGTCCTTTTGCTTTTTTGTTAATTTCGCCATTTTAAATTGCTTTTAAGATTTTAAAAAGGTCTAGTACCTGAAACTTTTAAACCCATAGATCTTGCAGTACCTGCTATCATACTCATTGCCGACTCTACAGTAAATGCGTTTAAATCTACCATTTTGTCTTCTGCAATTTGCTTAACTTGGTCCCAAGATACACTTGCCACTTTGTTTCTGTTAGGTTCGCCAGATCCTTTCTTTATCTTAGCTGCCTCTAAAAGCTGAACTGCCGCTGGCGGTGTCTTTACGATAAAGTCAAAAGACTTATCTTTAAATACCGTGATAACAACTGGTAAAACCTTACCTTGTTTGTCCTGTGTACGCGCATTAAATTGCTTACAGAACTCCATGATGTTAACTCCGGCAGCACCTAAAGCGGGTCCAACCGGTGGCGATGGATTCGCTGCACCTCCCCTAACTTGTAGCTTAACTACTTTACTTACTTCTTTTGCCATTGTATAAAATTAAATTCGAAAAATATGCATCATTCGGAAGCAACACACATTTTTACTATGTAACAGTTCTTAATTATACTTTTTCAACTTGCATATAACTTAACTCCAATGGTGTTTTTCTTCCAAAAATCTTAACCATTACCTCAAGTTTACGCTTTTCTTCATTGATTTTCTCAACAGTTCCATTAAAACCATTAAAAGGACCATCAACAACTTTTATTGTTTCTCCTAATACAAAAGGAATAGCAACACTATCTGTAGTAACAGCTAGTTCGTCTACTTTTCCTAACATACGATTTACTTCTGATTTTCTTAAAGGGACAGGATCACCACCTTTAACCTCTCCTAAAAAGCCAATTACATTAGTTATAGATCTAATGATATGAACCATTTCACCACCTAAATTAGCTTTAACCATTATGTACCCAGGAAAATAAACCTTCTCTTTGTTTATTTTTTTCCCATTACGAACCTGAACTACTTTTTCTGTAGGAACTAAAACATCCTCTAAATAATCCGAAAAACCAAGCCTAGCTACTTCACTTTCAATGTAACCTTTTATCTTATTTTCCTGACCACTTACTGCCCTAACTACATACCATTTTTTCTCTAATACTTCTGACATAGTACAAGGCTTATTAGTTTATAACTTTATCAAAATAAAACTTAACAGCTTTACTAAAAAGCTCATCTACACCCCAAGTTGCCAAGGCAAACAAAATAGTAAAAACAGCAACAACAACCATAAGGTTAGATGCTTCTGCTCTTGTTGGCCATGTAACATTATTTCTAAGTTCTTCTACTGATTCTTTAATATATGTTAGCATGCGAATGTTTTACTTTATTATTTATAAATAAAAGGAAACGCATTTCCTTTCTATTGCACGGGCGGAGAGACTCGAACTCCCGACACCTGGTTTTGGAGACCAGTGCTCTACCAACTGAGCTACGCCCGTCTATATTTACATCGAAAGGTATCCCACCTTGGCAGGACACCCTCAATGTAATGTAATTATTTTAGATCTATTCTATGATCTTAGTTACCTGACCAGCACCTACTGTTCTACCACCCTCACGGATAGCAAAACGTAAACCTTCACTAAGTGCAATAGGAGATAATAATTCTACTGTAATAGTTAAGTTATCACCTGGCATAACCATCTCAACTCCTGAAGGAAGATTGATTGTTCCTGTAACATCCGTTGTTCTTACGTAAAACTGTGGACGATAGTTATTATGGAATGGTGTATGACGACCACCTTCTTCTTTTTTCAAGATATAAACCTCAGCCTCAAACTTAGAGTGTGGCTTAACAGAACCTGGCTTACAAATTACCATACCTCTACTAATTTGAGACTTTTCAATACCTCTTAACAAGATACCTACGTTATCTCCAGCTTCACCTCTATCTAATATCTTACGGAACATCTCAACACCAGTAATAGTAGAAGCTAATTTTTCAGCCCCCATACCAATGATATCAACAGCATCACCTGTATTAGCGACACCAGTCTCAATACGACCAGTTGCAACAGTTCCACGACCTGTAATTGTAAATACATCTTCAACAGGCATTAAGAAATCCTTATCTACATCACGCTTTGGTAATTCAATCCAGTTATCAACAGCCTCCATTAATTCCATTACTGTATCTACCCATTTTTGCTCACCATTAAGTGCACCTAAAGCAGAACCAGAAACAACAGGACCATTATCACCATCATACTCGTAGAAAGAAAGCAATTCTCTAACTTCCATCTCAACAAGCTCTAAAAGCTCCTCATCATCAACCATATCAACCTTGTTTAAGAAAACAACGATTCTTGGTATACCTACCTGACGACCTAATAAGATGTGCTCACGAGTTTGAGGCATTGGACCATCAGTTGCAGCAACTACTAAAATAGCACCATCCATCTGAGCAGCACCAGTTACCATGTTCTTTACATAATCTGCGTGACCTGGACAATCTACGTGTGCATAGTGACGGTTTGCAGTTGAATACTCTACGTGAGAAGTATTAATTGTTATACCCCTTTCTTTTTCTTCTGGAGCGTTATCGATAGAATCGAAACTTCTTAATTCAGAAAGACCTGCATTTGCTAATACTGTAGTAATAGCAGCAGTTAAAGTAGTTTTACCGTGATCTACGTGTCCAATAGTACCTATATTTAAGTGCGGTTTGGAACGATCAAAAGTTTCCTTTGCCATGTTTAATGAGTTTTAATCTTAGTTATATATTAGTGTACAAATTATACTTCTTGAGCCAATGACGAGATTTGAACTCGTGACCTCTTCCTTACCAAGGAAACGCTCTACCCCTGAGCTACACCGGCGTAAAACGTTGTTTAATTTAATCGTTATTATTTAAAAATAACTTAAAAACCAATGCCTATAATCAGGAACGACATCGCTGTCTATAAAAACATATTTTCTCTTTCCAAAAAAATCAACTTCAAAATATGTTTTCACACAACTCTTTTTTAGATACTTTAATCTAAAAAAAACTTAGAGCGAGAGACCGGGTTCGAACCGGCGACATTCAGCTTGGAAGGCTGACGCTCTACCAACTGAGCTACTCTCGCATTCTTTTTTTTGTGCAAATTTCTAAAAAAAATTTAAAAACTCACAACTTTCATTATTTCAAACAAAACAACCTAATTTTATTTTGCTTTAACTAATTTGTGGGGAGAGCAGGATTCGAACCTGCGAAGACGTAGTCAGCAGATTTACAGTCTGCCCTCGTTGGCCGCTTGAGTATCTCCCCAAAACTTTTTTTTCAGTACAAAATGAACTTTCAAAAATACTTGATTTAAAACTTAAAACCAAGACTTAATTTTCAAAATTTAGAGCCGATGGAGGGACTCGAACCCACGACCTGCTGATTACAAATCAGCTGCTCTAGCCAGCTGAGCTACATCGGCTTTTAACCTTGCTTTTTTGCTTTAAAAAAGCCCGCTATTTCTAACGGACTGCAAATGTATAACTAGTTTTCAGTTATTCAAAACTTTTTTTAAAAAAAATTTAAAAAAAATTACACCCTCAATTTCTCTTTTCGTTTAACAAGCTGTCTTTCAATAGAATTACACGCAGAGTCAATAGCCTCCTCAAAAGACTTACATTGTTTTTTTACCATAATATTTTCTTTAGGCACCCTAATTTTGATCTCAACAATCTTATTTTCCTTTAAACTTGTATTCTCTACTTTTAGATAAACATCAGAACTTATGACCTTATCATAAAAGGTTTCTAACTTATCTAATCTGGTTTGCACAAAAGACATTAAATCTCCGTTTGCATTAAAATTAACTGATTGCGTGTTTACTTTCATAAGAGAAGGTTTTTTTAAATTAAACAATATCAGTAAAACAAAAAATTGTCACTTTTTATTTCTAGGATGAGCTGCTAAATGTACTTTTTTAAGTTCTGCTATACTATTGTGCGTATAGACTTGAGTAGACGCTAAGCTTGAATGCCCTAACAATTCTTTTACTGAATTTAGATCTGCCCCTTCATTTAACAAATGTGTCGCAAACGTATGTCTTATTATATGCGGACTATTTTTTTGTTTAGAAGAGACCTTACTAAAATAGCGATTTATAATTCTATACACAAGACTTTCATACACTTTATCCCCAGACTTTAACAGAAAAAAGTACTCCTCATCATTAACCACCTTCAAAGCATCTCTACTTTTTAAATACATTAACACCCAAGGACACACAAACGGAGCCAAAGGCACAACACGCTCTTTATTTCTTTTACCCAAGACTTTTATTGTTTTAGCTTTTACATCTACATCCTTAAGTTTTAAATTAACCAACTCTATTCTTCTAATACCAGTAGCATACAAAAGCCCTATAATTAGCCTATCTCTCTCTCCTTCAAACCCCGCTTCAAAATCTACCTCATTTAAAGCTGCCTCTACCTCTTCAAAAGAAAATGGGATTTCTATTTTCTTGGATATTTTTAAAGCTTTATGTTTTGCTAAAGGGTTAACCGCTACACGCCCTATCTTTTGCAAAAATTTGTAATACGCTTTTAATGATGCTATTTTTCTATTTATAGATCTATTTAAAATTCCTTTTGAAACCAAAACCACTATCCAATTACGCACAAAAGCATACGGAACATCATCTATAGATGACAATTGGTAATTTACCCCACAAAACTCCGTAAACTCACTTATATCTTTCTTATAAGCAGTCACTGTATGTGTTGAGTATTTTTTTTCTAATGACAGGTATGATACAAAAGCTTCTAACGACATAACAACTAAAGATACAATTTATGTTATTAAACAGAAAAAATCCTATTTAGATTGAAAGACATCAACCTAAATAGGATTTATACGAAAATACTAAGAATTAAATCTTAAAAGAACTATACTTCTTCTTGATCTCTTAATCCTTGTACGTATTGTGCTTTTTGAATTTGAGCTCTACGAACAACCGATGGCTTTGAAAACTGTTGACGCTTTCTTAACTGACGCATTCCACCTGTTCTATCAAACTTACGCTTAAAACGCTTAAGTGCTCTATCTATATTTTCTCCTTCTTTTACTGGTATAATTAACATGGGCAATAACCTCCTCTCTTTTGTGATTTTTAAGATTGCAAATATATAAACTAATTTTCAATTAACAACTACTTATTTTTTTATTCTCTATTTTCTTTAAAGTCTACAGCTAAAAATTAGACGTACAGTTCCTTTTAGCAATAATCTCTTGGAAATTATTTTTACCAAAATGACAACCTTACTTAGTGGCTGGCTTATATTCTTTTTTATCTATTACCATTTTGGCAATAATCTCTCTCAAGATTTCACTAGTGCCACCACCAATTGGTCCAAGTCTACTATCTCTTAACATTCTAGCCATAGGATAATCTTCCATATACCCATAACCTCCTAAAAATTGTAAACAACCATAGATTACCTCATCTGCCATTTTAGTAGATTTAAGTTTAGATATTGTAGCTTCTTTTACAACATACTCTCCTTTATTCAACCTATATGCAACAGAATAATTATACTCTCTACAAATTTCCATATCAGCATACAAATCTGAATAAGTATGACGTAAGGCCTGGTACTTATCTATTGTTTGTCCAAATGTAGTACGCTCAGACATATATTGTCGCGCATAATCTAAAGCAAACTCTGCCCTAGCGTGCGCATTTACCCCCATAATTAATCTTTCTAAAGCAAAGTGTTGCATAATGTAAGAGAATCCTTTCCCTTCATCTCCCATTAAATTAGCTGCAGGTATAGTTACATTATCAAAAGCAATTTCTGCAGTGTCTGATGCCCTCCAACCAAGTTTATTTAACTTAGAAGCAGACACCCCTGCCGTCTCTTTATCTACCATAAAAATACTAATACCTTTATTTCCTAATTCAGGACTTGTCTTAGCCGCCACAACCATATAGTCTGCGTAAACTCCGTTAGTAATAAATGTTTTAGAACCATTTAAGACATATGTATCTCCTTTTTTTTCTGCGGTAGTTCTCATACCCGCCACGTCACTACCTCCAAAAGGCTCAGTAACGCAAAGGCAACCAATTTTTTCACCAGCTACACTAGGAGTCAAATAATTTTCTTTAATACTCTTATCCCCTTCTTTATTTACATGAGTCATTGCCAAGTATGCATGCGCCCACATTGCAGCAGCAAATCCACCAGAATTAATTTTCTGCAATTCCTCTAGAAAAATAATTGTGTAAAAAAGATCTAAGTCCAATCCGCCATATTCTTCGGGAGTAGCCAATCCAAAATAGCCCATATCTCCAAACTTTTTCCAAATAGAACGGTCTATTGCACCAGCTTCTTCCCACTTATCTATGTTAGGAACAACTTCTTTTTTTAAAAATTCTTTTAAACTATCTCTAAATAATTGATGCTCTTCTGTGAAGTACATACCTGCCATACCTGTTGTTTTTTAATCAATGCTCAAATATAACTTAATTCTATCAATCTTATTCACAGTAAAACCCTCAATATTTACTAAATCGTTAAAAGAAGTGAAACTTCCGTTTTCTTCTCTGTAAGTTACAATAGCCTTAGCAACATCATATTTTATGTAAACCAACTTTGCTATTTCATAGGAACTTGCCTTGTTAATATTAATTTTAGTAACATTAGGTTTAGTAATCACTTTAAATTGTTTTAACAAACGCTCCAACACCTCTTTTTCTAATCCGTAAACATCTTGCAACTGGTCATTAATTAAAAACCCACCAAGTTTATCCCTAAACTTAATTATTCTAGCAGATAATATTTTTCCTATACCATTTACTTTCTGCAATTCTAACGCTGTAGCCGTATTAATATCTTTTGCAACATAAACGGATTTACTATAATTTTTAAGTACTACAGACTGTTGCTTATTATTATTTGTATTCCACTTTGGAAATTTAAAATAAGGCGATATAGCACTTAACAAAGAATCTGAAACACCTGTAACATTTTGAAACTCCGTTGCAGAATTAACATATTTGCCGGTTTTTCTAAAAGTATGTAACCTATCTATTTCTGCCACAGACATCCCTAACAAATACCCCTTGTGGTCGGTTAAATAATTAGGATTAAAAGGATAAGTTTTAAAAGTATTGTTTTTTACAGATTGATTTTTTAATGAATCCACTAAAGCCTGAAGCTCTTCATTATGCGATAAATTATTACCTGACGATGAAAATTTACCGTTAGAAACTAAAAAATAAACTACCTGAAAAATAACAATAAGTAACAATAAAAAGAAAATCCCACTTTTCTGTTCTTTATCAAACTGAAAGTGGGATTTAAAATTCTTCATTATAAACTTTTTATTCTTTTTCTACCATTTGCTTTTTAAACAACTGGTTAGACTTTAATTTTCTAAAGTATTCTGATAAGTCTTTTTTAACCTCTCCAGACATAATATACAATCCAATTATATTAGGAAATGACATTGCCAAAATCATCATATCTGAAAAATCTAACACCGCTCCTAAACTAACTGAAGCACCTATTACAACAAATACTAAGAAAAACATTTTATAGATAAATTCTGTTCTTTTACTTTTTCCAAATAAGTAAGTCCAAGCACGCATACCGTAGTAAGACCAAGATATCATTGTAGAAAAGGCAAATAAAAATACCGCTAAAGCTAATACATATGGGAACCAAGAAATTTGACTACCAAAAGCATCTGACGTTAATTGCGCACCAGCCATACCTTCTACCTCATGCATACCAGTAAAAATTAAAACTAATGCAGTTAAAGTACAAACAACAACTGTATCTATAAATGGCTCTAAAAGCGCCACAAAACCTTCTGATGGAGGATTATTTGTTTTTGCCGTACTATGCGCAATTGCAGCGGAACCCACACCAGCCTCATTTGAGAAAGCTGCCCTTTGGAAACCTACAACCAAGACACCAATTATACCACCCTTTAATGCAGACGGACTAAAAGCACCCTCTACAATTGCTGAAAAAGCTGGCCCAATATTTTGTATGTTCATTATAATTACAGCTAAAGCAGCTACAACATAAATAGATGCCATAACAGGCACAATTTTACCAGTTACTTTAGCAATACTATTAATACCACCAATAATAACAACACCAACTAAAATTGCTGTTACCACACCAAACCAGAACCCATTACCAGCTAGAGCTGGAAACTGACCTGCTAATTGCTCAAAAGATTGGTTTGCCTGAAACATGTTACCACCTCCAAAAGATGCACCCACGGCTAATACTGCAAATAACCCAGCAAGCACTTTACCTAATCCTTTCATATTTCTTTTCTCCAATCCGTAACGTAAATAGTTCATTGGACCTCCAAATACTCTACCATCTGGTAAAATATCTCTGTATTTTACTCCCAAAGTACATTCTACAAATTTTGAAGACATACCAAGTAAACCACAAACAATCATCCAAAAAGTTGCTCCCGCACCACCTAAAGATACTGCCACTGCTACACCTGCAATATTACCCAAACCTACAGTACCAGATACCGCAGTAGCTAATGCTTGAAAGTGAGTAACCTGCCCTGGAGCATCAGGGTCATCATATTTACCTTTTGCTAGCTCTAACGCATGACCAAAGCCTCTAATATTTATAAAGCCCATTCTAATTGTAAAGAATGTTGCTCCTAAAACCAACCAAATTACAATAAATGAAATTGGTTTAGTTAAAGGATCTCCATTAGGGTGTGTTAAAACAACTGGCTCATCATACTTAATTTCTGCAAAATAATGAGCTCCTTGTTCTATTATATGCTCTTTATTATCTGAGTTATATACAACCTTACCTGCAGCTGTTAAATGATTTAATGTTCCGTTTGCTAATGAATTGATATTTATATCGTCTCCTGCAGCATTAGACAAAACTGCTATAGCCTCTCCTTGCTTTACTTTTTCTCCGTTAGATTTTAGCCATTTTTTTAGCGTAAACTTATCTTCTAACTCTGGAGACCAATTAGGAATACCAACTCTTTTAGAGTCTGCATACACAACAGGATCATAAATACCTATAGCAGCAAAAGGGTCCCAAAACAAAACAGACCCCAAAGCGCTTACGGCTGGAGTCATTGTACCATTAAAAATTTCGGCAATTGCTTCTGATTCTACAGTAAAAACTTTTGTAACACTTTTACCGTTAGAATCTGTAACTACACAGGTATATGGTATACCTTCTACTAAACCTGTTGCTTTGTTTGAGGTTAAAGGAGTATTTTCATTACTCCACTTATAGGTATAAGGGGCTTCACCTCCATTTACCTCTAACTTAATCACCCCATCATTAATAGATTTTGAGGGATTAAAAACTTTTCCTTCTACGCTAAAGTCTTGAGCAAAAACAGACATAGACATAATAAAAGAAAGAAAATATAGGTATTTCTTCATCGTTGATTGAATTTTTTGAGTTAGTTAGGATGGCAATATCCAAAAAATAATCAACTCAATCAAGAATTTTCAACTAAATTATCAGCCAATCTGGAAGATTTCATTTAATTTCATAATTTGCTCTGGTCTACCTAAAACAATAACCTTACTTTTAGATTCTAATTGTAAATCTGCTTCAGGATTTATAATATATTCTCCATCTGGAGCAATATATCCTATTATAGTGCAACCGGTTCTTTTTCTTAAATCTAAATCTCTTAAAGAATTTCCTGTAATATTATCTGTAAGATCTTCTATTGCAATTTCCTCTAAAGTAGTAGTATGTTTACCCTCTGTAGAGAGTTTATCCATAAAACTAATTAAATCTGGCATTACTACTAATGATGCCATATGGTCCCCACCAATTTTATCGGGCATAATAACTTTATCTGCACCAGCAAGTATTAATTTTCGTTGAGAATTTATTAAAGATGCCCTACTAATTATAAATAACTCCCTGTTTAATTGCCTACTAGATAAAACAACAAATAAGTTTGATGCATCATCTGGCATTGCCGTTATTAAATATTTAGCTTTAGAAACTCCTGCTTCTACTAAAGATTCATCATCTGTGGCATCTCCTTCAATAAATAAAACATCATCTTCATACTTTTCTATAACTTCTTTATTTTTTTCAATAACAACAAATGGCCTATTATAACTGCTTAAACGCTCTGCAGCTTGAGCACCATTTCTGCCGTAACCACAAATAATAATATGACCAGAAAAATCTTTTATTTTATTTTTCACACGTTTCTTTTTTAATAATTGCACAGAATTTTTACCTAATACGTATTCTGTAACTACAGATATTGCGTAAGCTACTATAAACACGCTAGATATTATTAAAAATATAGTAAATATTTTAGATGGTGTATCTAATGGTTTAACTTCAGAAAAGCCAACTGTTGCCATAGTAATAACAGTCATATAAACGGCTTCCATCCAACTATAATTAGAGATATACCTGTACCCTAAAACCCCAACAACTAGTATAGATACTATTAATAGCTGAGCTATGTATATTTTAGACCTAAATAGTTTTAAAAGCTTCACTTATGTAATGTATTTATTAAAAAAATAAACAGTATAAACTGTATACTTGTTTTTGGTATCGTTGTTTACTATAAATCAAAAACAGAAGATCTTTTAGTGTACACTAAATCTTTTATTTTTAACCAAAAAGCCAAAAATAAATACAAAGCAAAACCAAAACCCAAAGTTGCAAATGTTAAGTATATAAAAGATGTACGCACAATTCTTGCACGTATACCAAAACGCTCTGCAATACGTCTACAAACTTCAAAACCTCGCTTTTGGAAATAATACAATATGTTATAAAAAAAATTCATACTATAAAATTAACTATTTCTGCTTAATAAATTATTACCAACTGCACATTGTAAACATTTATTTTTTACACAATAATGTTTGTATAATTGCAATATAGACTGACTATCTTTTGCATTTTTAATACTTACTTTTTGGGACTTAAACTTATCTACAATGGTATTTTTTTCATAAGATAAGTTGGTTATGATTTCTAAAATAATTTCGTTATTATCTTTTCCTATGTATTTAGAATAGGAAAATTTAAGAGGTAAAATTGTATTTATTATTAATAAATTTATAAATGGTTTGGTAAGCCTTTTTTTGCTTTGTTTAGATTCCTTACCAAAGTTATAGTGGTTATCCCAATAATCGCTAGCCACTATTTCACATAAATTGTATATTTCTTCTACGCTTTTAGCCAGGACTAATTTAGAAAACAGAGCTTGGTGTTTTGCATACAATGCACATAGTTGAGCCAATCTTATAGTAGGAAAATTATTTGGTCTTAATTTAAAGAAAGCTACTGAAACCTCATCATTGGTTGTAAAGCTATATTTATTTTGTAAAAAAGCGTATTCTTTTTTTAACTGTCTATAATAAGTATCTAAAACATCATCTATATTAAGCAACCCAGCCATACCAAATAAAAGACTTTCGGCTTGTATTGGCTTTACACATACCTTTTTAAAAATACTAAAATCAATATTCTTAGCTATTTGAAAAAAAGAATCTCCATTTATAGTAGACCCAAAACTCTTCATAAGCAACACAAAAAGCACATGTTCCCAATTGTTGTTAGATTCTTTTAAAAGCTGGGTTATAATTACAGATTTTTGCTCTAATCTTTCAAAATAGAGTCTATCTAACCAATTATGAAACAAAAAAGAATCCACAAACGCAATATCTTTTTCACAGTTTATAAACTTTTTACTCTCACTAGAAAACAACTTCTGGTAGTTTTTTAATACTGCGCTAGAAATAAAATCTTTTAAAACTAGTGTTGGAATTTCAGAATTGTCTGGCCTAAAAACCGTTGCGTCATCTTGCCAAACAATATGTAAAATTACATTTTCGTAATTATTATCTTTTTCGTGGTTATGTGCATACCAGTCCGATGCATTTATGTGAATTTCTACATTACCTGCCCAAAGTTGGTTTCCTATTTTTAACTGTGCATTAAAAAAATCTGGGCCCTCATTATAGTTATGCGTACCAACAGAGACTACATTAATTGCGTCTCCTTTTGTGGTTTGTAAACCTTTTAGTTGTAATTTTTTATATTTCCATATAAAATGTAAAAGGTCTTCTCGCATAACTATAACTAAGGTTTTTGTTTACTAATGTAAACAAAAGAAAATACATACACTTATTTATCAGTTACTTCTCCTTCCCAGTTCATAAAGCCACCTTCTAAATTGTAAGCGTTTTCAAAACCAAGGCTATTCATAATTGCACAAGCTTGGCCACTACGGTTACCAGATCTACAATACACGTAATACGTCTTAGATTTGTCTAATTTTTCTAGTTCATCTATAAAACCTTGTCCCTTATAAATATCTACATTTACAGCATTTGGTATTATACCTTCAGCTACTTCATCTTCTGTTCTTACATCTAATATAAAAGCGTTAGCATCCTCAGCTAATTTTGCGCTCCATTCTTCCTGTGTTAAATCCATCTTAAATATTTTTTTTCAAAAGTAATTAAAATAAAATTACATACATTTGTATATACAATTGTTGTAACAACATGGATGTAGAAAGAATTTTAAAAACAAATAAGCCTATACCTTTAAAAGGTAGGACTATTATTCATCTATTGTTAATACACCAAAGTATAACTGAAAAAACAGCTGAAGCCCTAAAACCTTTTGATGTATCTGCACAACAATTTAATGTATTGCGCATATTAAAAGGACAAAATGGCAAACCTGCAAACCTTAGTACTTTAAATGACAGAATGGTGTCTAAAATGAGTAACACCACGAGGTTAGTAGACAAATTAATTTTAAAAGATTTTGTAAAACGTACTGTTTGCAAAGAAAATAGAAGAAAAATAGAAATTTACATTACTAAAAAAGGCGAAGAAGAACTCATTAAAATGAGTAATGCAATGCTTAGTATGGAAAAAAGCCTTCTAAAAAACATAAACGATGAAGATTTACAAACTTTAAACAAAGTATTAGATAAATTTAACACAGACAATTAACACAAATAAAAACAACAATTATGAAAAAATTATCAATTAGCATTTTAGCATTAGTATTTTCTGTAGCATCAATAACTGCTCAAGAAAAAAAGATTAACACTGAGGCTAGTAATATTACCTGGAAAGGATATAAAGTAACTGGTTCTCACGAAGGTACATTACAATTTAAAGACGGTTCATTAGTATTTAAAAACGATAAACTTTCTGCTGGTGAATTTGTTGTAGATATGACAACACTAACTGTTACTGACTTAGAAGCTGGTATGAAAGAAAAATTAGAAGGTCACTTAAAGTCTGATGATTTCTTTAGCACTGAAAAAAATACAACTTCTAAATTGGTTTTTACAGTGAATAAAGCAACAGGTAAAAATGCTTATACTGCCAAAGGAAAACTAACTATTAAAGGTATTACTAAACCGGTAGACTTTACAATATCTGTTTATGGTAGTAAAGCAACTGCTAGTTTAAAAATAGACAGAACCGATTTTGACATTAAATACAAGTCTGGTAGCTTTATAGAAAACTTAGGAGACAAGGCTATTTATGACGATTTTGACCTTGTTGTAGATTTGCAGTTCTAAAACTTACAAAACCAATAAATGTTTTAAACCTCACTTTTGTGAGGTTTTTTATTTTTTATGCAACTCTTGTTGGGTATTATAAAATTCCTTTATATATTTGACCTAATGAAAATAACAACTAACATATGGTGGTGGAACAACTTACGTCAAACGTCGTGAGCAAAGCACCATTGTAACAATATACATAAAAGGCTTGTCTATCACGACAAGCCTTTTTTTTATTTAAAAATTTAAAGTTAAAATGAAATACAATCTAACATCGCACTACAAAAAAATACTGGCAGACACCATTACTCCTGTTAGTATGTACTTAAAAATTAGAGACAGGTTTCCTAATAGTATTTTATTAGAAAGTAGCGATTACCACGCAAATAATAATAGTTTTTCTTATATCTGCTGTAACCCAATAGCATCTATAAAAATAGAAAACGAAACCATTTTTGAAAACTATCCAGATGGGACTAGCAATACTACAACTATAGACAACACTGTAGACGTAGCTACTGTTTTACACAATTTTAGCACAAAGTTTAGCTCTAACAATAATAACTTTAAATTTATAAATAACGGCCTTTTTGGCTATATGGCTTATGACTCTGTTCGTTATTTTGAAGATGTAAATATTGCTAAAAAAGATAACTCGGTTACCATACCAGATATGTATTATGCAGTTTACAAAAATGTAATTGCTATTAATCATTTTAAAAATGAAGCCTACATATTTGCACATACCTTTAACACAGAAAGTAATATCTCAGAAATAGAACAACTATTAAACGTAAGAAACTTTGCTACCTATAATTTCTCTAAAAAAGGAGAAGCAACTTCTAACTTAACAGATGAAGATTTTTTAGAGCACGTAGATTTAGCAAAAAAACACTGTCAGCGCGGAGATGTTTTTCAATTAGTGTTATCTAGAAGATTTTCTCAAGAATTTAAAGGAGACGAATTTAATGTATACCGAGCTCTACGTTCTGTAAACCCATCTCCTTACCTGTTTTATTTTGATTATGGCGATTTTAAAATATTTGGTAGCTCGCCAGAGGCACAAATTATTGTAAAAGATGGTAAAGCAGAAATTCACCCAATTGCAGGTACTTTTAAACGTACCGGTAATGATGAAAAAGATGCTATTATTGCCAAAGAATTAACAGAAGACGATAAGGAAAATAGCGAACACGTTATGCTGGTAGATTTGGCCAGAAATGATTTAAGTAGAAACGGAAACACAGTTACCGTAGAAAATTATAGAGAGGTACAGTTTTTCTCTCACGTAATACATTTGGTCTCTAAAGTTACAGGCATTAAAAAAGACAACATACCTACAATGAAGGTTGTTGCAGACACTTTTCCTGCTGGTACTTTAAGCGGTGCGCCTAAGCATATGGCTATGCAACTTATAGAAAAATACGAAAAAACTAGTCGTGGTTACTATGGTGGCGCCATCGGTTTTATGGATTTTAACGGGAATTTTAATCACGCTATAATGATTAGAACTTTTTTAAGTAAAAATCACCAATTACATTACCAAGCTGGCGCTGGTTTAGTTGCCGCATCTAACCCAAAAGACGAACTACAAGAAACATACAATAAATTAGGAGCACTAACCAAAGCTTTAGAAATAGCTGAGAATATTTAAGAAGATGAAAAAGATATTAGTTATAGATAATTACGACAGTTTTACATACAATTTAGTGCACTACCTAGAAGATTTAGATTGTGATGTTACTGTAAAAAGAAACGACCAACTTACACTTGAAGAAGTAGATGCTTTTGAAAAAATAGTACTTTCTCCAGGTCCTGGTATTCCAGATGAAGCTGGTTTACTAAAACAAATTATTGCTACATACGCTCCTACCAAAACAATTTTAGGAGTTTGTTTAGGTCAGCAAGCTATTGGCGAGGTTTTTGGAGGTTCATTAGTTAACCTAGAGCAAGTTTACCACGGTATTGCTACCACTATTACAGTTATTAAAGAAGATGTTTTATTTGCAGGCTTAGGTAACGAGCTAAAAGTTGGCCGATACCACTCGTGGGTTGTAAACTCAGACCTACCAGATGTTTTAGAAGCTACTTCTGTAGATGAAAACGGACAAATAATGTCTTTACGCCATAAGGTGTATGATGTTAACGCTGTACAATTTCATCCAGAGTCTGTACTAACACCAAAAGGAAAACAAATGCTGAAAAATTGGGTAAATAAGTAAAACAAACTATTTGTAAAAATTTACTTATTCAACTAAAAATATAAAAATGAAAACAATATTAAATAGATTAATTAATCACGAAATTCTTTCTAAAGAAGACGCAAAAAATGTTTTGGTTAATATTGCAAAAGGTGATTATAACACAAGTCAAATTGCAGCTTTTTTAACCGTTTATATGATGCGTAGCGTTACTATTGAAGAGTTAGAAGGTTTTAGAGATGCATTACTAGACCTTTGTTTAGCTGTAGATTTATCTGCCTACAATCCAATAGATTTATGTGGCACGGGTGGTGACGGTAAAGATACATTTAATATTTCTACGCTTGCCTCTTTTGTTACTGCTGGTGCTGGTATTAAAGTAACAAAACACGGTAACTACGGTGTATCTAGCAAATGCGGAAGTAGTAATGTTATGGAGTCTTTAGGTATAAAATTTAGCAATGATGTTGGCTTTTTAGAAAAAACTATTGATGAGGCTGGTATATGCGTATTACACGCACCACTTTTTCACCCTGCTATGAAAAATGTTGCACCAATACGTAAAGAGTTGGCAGTAAAAACATTCTTTAATATGTTAGGCCCAATGGTAAACCCTGCTTTTCCAAAAAACCAAATGGTAGGTGTTTTCAATTTAGAACTGGCAAGAATGTACGGTTATCTTTATCAAAATACAGATAAAAACTTTACTGTTTTACACGCATTAGATGGTTATGATGAAATTAGTTTAACTGGTAATACAAAAACAATATCACGCTTATCAGAAAATATGCTTAAACCAGAGGATTTTGGAGTACAGCAAATTAAACAGTCAGACATTGTTGGTGGTGACACCGTAGAGGCTTCTGCAAAAATATTTGTAGATATTTTAAGTGGTAAAGGTACAGATCCGCAGAACAATGTTGTTTGTGCCAATGCAGGTATCGCAATTGCTACAGTACAAAATATCACCCCTAAAGAAGGCTTTTTAATGGCGCAAGAATCTTTGCGCAGTGGTAAAGGTTTAGAAGCATTAAAAAAATTACAAAAGCTAAGTGCATAAATGGATATATTAGAAAAAATAGTACTAGACAAACGTAAAGAAGTTGCTTTAAGAAAAACTCTTATTCCTGTATCTCAATTAGAGGCTTCAGTTTTATTTAATAGACCTTGTAACTCTTTAGCTGTTGCATTAAAAAATAGTAGTTCTGGTATTATTGCAGAACACAAAAGAAGATCGCCATCAAAAGCAGTAATAAACAATAGCTTATCAGTACAAGATGTTGCTACTGGTTACCAAAATGCTGGTGTATGCGGTATGTCTGTTTTAACAGATGGCAAATATTTTGGTGGTTCTTTAGACGATTTGTTAACCGCTAGAGCAGCCGTGCAAATGCCGCTATTACGTAAAGAGTTTATTATAGATGAATACCAAATACTAGAAGCTAAAGCTTATGGTGCAGATGTTATTTTGTTAATAGCAGCTATACTTACTAGAGAAGAAATAAAACGATTTTCTGAGTTTGCTAAAAGTTTAAACTTAGATGTTTTATTAGAAGTTCATAATGATGAAGAATTACACAAATCTATTATGCCTAGTTTAGATATGCTAGGCGTAAACAACCGTAATTTAAAAACTTTTACAGTAAGTTTAGACACAAGTAAATCTTTATCTGAGTTAATACCTAATGATTTTGTAAAAGTATCTGAAAGTGGCATTAGCAATATAGATGCTATTAAAGAATTGCAACCGTACGGCTACAAAGGTTTTTTAATAGGTGAAAATTTTATGAAGACTGATAACCCTGGCGATAGTGCCACCAATTTTATTAAATCTTTAGCCTAATGAAACTAAAAGTTTGTGGTATGAAGTACCTAGAAAATATGGAGGCTGTTGCAGCATTGCAACCAGATTATCTAGGTTTTATCTTTTGGGAACCTTCTTCTCGGTTTTTTAATGGAAAAATGGGTAATATTTCAAAAAACATTAAAAAAGTTGGCGTTTTTGTTGATGCAGATTTAGATTATGTGGTAGAAAAAATTAACCAATACAGTCTAGATGTTGTACAACTACACGGCAAAGAATCTCCCGAGTTTTGTAAAGGGTTACGAAATTCTAATTTAGGATTAAAAGGTAAACAACCACAAATAATAAAAGTTTTTTCTATTAAAGACAGTTTTAACTTTAGCGTTATTACTCCTTTTGAAAAAGTATGCGATTATTTTTTATTTGATACCAAAGGCAAACTACCTGGCGGTAACGGCTACACTTTTAACTGGTCTGTTTTAGAAAACTATCCGTCTACTAAACCTTACTTTTTAAGTGGCGGCATTGGTGTAGATGATGTACATAAAATTAAAGAATTTTTAAAAACTACGGCTGCAAAATATTGCATTGCTTTAGATGTAAATAGTAGTTTTGAAATAGAACCAGGAGTAAAGAATATTGAAAAATTAAACGAATTTAAAACAGCATTAAGTATCTAAATAAAGTACTTAAAACTTAATACTAATTCAGATGAATTATAATGTAACAAAAAAAGGATATTACGGAACATTTGGCGGTGCCTATATTCCAGAAATGTTATATCCTAACGTAGAAAATCTACGCCAAAATTACCTTAAAGTGATGGCAGAGCCCGACTTTAAGGCGGAGTTTGATCAGCTTTTAAAAGATTACGTAGGTAGGCCGTCTCCCTTGTACTTTGCAAAAAGATTGTCTGAGAAGTACAATACAAAAGTCTATTTAAAAAGAGAAGACCTAAACCATACTGGCGCTCATAAGGTTAACAATACTATTGGCCAAATTTTAATGGCAAAAAAACTAGGTAAAAAACGAATTATTGCTGAGACCGGCGCTGGCCAACACGGTGTTGCTACGGCTACTGTTTGTGCATTAATGGGTATGGACTGTGTAGTGTATATGGGTGAGATTGATATTGCCCGCCAAGCACCAAACGTAGCACGTATGAAAATGTTAGGTGCAGAAGTAAGACCTGCACTGTCTGGCAGTAAAACACTAAAAGATGCTACTAACGAAGCTATTCGTGACTGGATTAACAACCCTGTAGACACACATTATATTATTGGTTCTGCAATTGGGCCACATCCCTACCCAGATATGGTTACCAGATTCCAATCTGTAATATCTGAAGAAATAAAATGGCAACTAAAAGAAAAAGAAGGACGAGAAAATCCTGATTATGTAGTAGCGTGTATTGGTGGTGGTAGTAATGCTGCTGGTACATATTATCACTTTTTGCACGAAGAAGAAGTTGGTATTATTGCTGTAGAAGCTGCAGGTAAAGGAATAAATTCTGGCGAAAGCGCTGCTACATCTGCGCTTGGTAAAGAAGGTGTTATACACGGTTGTAAAACACTATTAATGCAAACCAATGACGGACAAATTACAGAGCCCTACTCTATTTCTGCTGGTTTAGATTATCCTGGCGTTGGACCATTACACGCACATTTATACAAAACAGGAAGAGGTGAGTTTTACTCTGCTACAGATGATGAGGCTATGCAGTCTGGTTTAGAGCTAACAAAACTAGAAGGCATTATACCTGCTATAGAAAGTAGCCACGCTTTAGCTATTTTTAAACATAAAACTTTTAAACCAGACGATGTAGTTGTATTAAGTTTATCTGGTCGTGGTGATAAAGATTTAGATAATTACATTAAATATTTTAACTTATAAAATTGTATAATGAACAGAATTAATAAAAAAATGCAAGAAGACAAAAAACTTCTTTCATTGTACTTTACAGCAGGTTACCCAGAGCTTAACAATACAGTTAAAATTATTGAAGATTTAGAAGCTAATGGTGTTGATATGATAGAAATTGGATTGCCTTTTAGTGATCCACTAGCAGACGGTCCAACCATACAAAACAGCTCTACTATAGCCCTTAAAAATGGTATGACTACCAACTTACTTTTTAAGCAGTTAAAAGATATACGTAAAACTGTTTCTATTCCTTTAATTGTTATGGGATATTTTAACCCAATGCTACAATACGGTGTAGAAGACTTTTGTAAAAAATGCTCAGAAATTGGTATAGATGGTTTAATTATGCCAGATTTACCTTTGGCTGTTTACCAGGATGAATACGAAGCTATTTTTAAAAAGTACAACTTAAAAAACATCTTTTTAATTACACCACAAACTAGCAACGAGCGTATTAAACAAATTGACGAAGCCTCTGATGCCTTTATTTATATGGTAAGTTCTGCTAGTGTAACAGGTTCTAAATCTGGCTTTGGAGATGAGCAAACTGCTTATTTTAAACGCATAGCTAGTATGCAACTTAAAAACCCACAAATTGTTGGTTTTGGTATTAATAATAACGAAACGTTTACACAAGCTACAGAAGATGCAAAAGGTGCTATTATTGGCTCCGCATTTATAAAACATCTTACAGAAAATGGTGTAGATACCATTAAAGAGTTTGTACAAGAAATAAGATAAGTTTTAACTTATTTATCATAAAAAAAGCTGTTTCGATTATGAAACAGCTTTTTTGGTTGTGGTTGTTTGCGTTATTATTTTCTGTATTGTAGAGCCTTGTTAGGGTAATCTGTAATTAAACCATCTACTCCCATTGCAAGTAAATTTTCCATATCAGCCTCATTATTAACTGTCCAAGGAATAACTTTCATATTTTTAGAGTGTAGTTCTGCTATGACCTCTTTAGATAACATACTATGTAGCGGACTATAAATTTGTGGCACAAACCCTAATGTATCTAAATTAGTTTTTACATCATTTTTATATACTAAAGCAGCCAATGTATACTCTGGATAATTTTGATGTAAATATTGCAACACTCTAAAATCAAAACTTTGTAGCACCACATTTTCAACAGCAATTTTATCTTTAATAGTCGCTATGACTAAATCAGAAAAATCTTTTGGGTTAGGATGATAAATACCATCTCCCTCTGGTAAACTCTTAATTTCGATATTATATTTTATTGGCGTAGCATTACCTGCTGTTAATGAATCTGCAAGAGCTATAACATCTAACAATAAAGGTTTAGTTACAAACTGTTTTTCTTGCTCTGGAAACTTAACATTACCTATACTACCACAATCGTATTTTTGAGTTTGCTTATACGTATGCTCATAAATATTTAATGCAATAGAATCTTTTTTAGCAATAGTTTTCCCAAGAGAATCTAAACAAAAAAGCGGATTAAAATAAGGCTCATGAGAAACCAAAACTTGTTTATCCTTAGTTACAGCCAAATCTAGCTCAATAGTATTTACACCCAATTCTATTGCTTTTTTAAAGGCAGGCAAACTATTTTCTGGCATTAAACCTCTAGCACCACGGTGACCTTCTAAATCAAAATTATAAGTTACCACTGTTTCTTCAACCGGAGTTGCGTCTTCTTTTTTTTCTTTCTTTTTATCGCTCTGCTTACAAGCCATAAAACCAAGGCCAATAAGGCCACAAATAGCTATTTTTAGTTTCATTTTATAATTTTATTTAAAAAGTCAACTGTATTTAAATACACACCTTCCCAATCTTTGGATCTAATATCACTTGCTATAACGTGATTTCCACTTCTTGGAAAAGCCATTTTAGTTTTATCTTCTTCTGGTGTTCCTAGAGCATTAAACATTACTTGCATTGCTGGCACAGAAACAACTTTATCTTGCTCTTCTTCATTTTTATAATAGTATCCTAAAAATACAGGACAAGTGACTTTTGAAAAAGTTTCTGTTGTCATTGTATTTGTAAGCATAGTAATTAATGAAATATAGCCATTTATGTGGTAGTTGGTAGACCAATATTTTGCTTCTAATTCTGGACGTTCTTGCACTTGCATTGTACCTCCTAAAGCCTTAATAAATTGCTCTTTACCTCCTGGTTGTATTACTGCTTTCATTGCTGGGTTAAGCAAATCTATAAACGGAGAATACAAAACCAACGCTTTTATATCTTTATCTTCTGCTGCTATTGCCAAACTTAATGTACCACCTGTAGATGTACTAATTACTATAACCTCATCTCCTATAAGTTTGCCATAAGCAATTGCTTGTTTTGCAGAAGCAATATAATTTTCTGGTGTTAAGTTTTCAAAAGTATTATCTCTGTAAATTCCGTGTTCTTCTAAACGGGCCATATAGGTATTTGCTTTAAAGTGAGCAGATAACTGAGACATTACTGGCTCACCTTCTGCAGAACTAGCACCAAAGCCGTGTAAATACACAAACGCAATAGGAGATTTTTTATACTTATAATCGTCTGACCATATAATATGTGCTTCATTATCTGCCTTTATACCTACTACATTACTCTCCTCTATTTGTATATTTTTCTCTAACTCTTTTAGTTCTTGCATTTTTGCGCCTTTTTGTGCGGTCGCAAAAAACGCAAATACTAGAAATAAAGAAAGAATATATGTGTTTTTATTTTTCATTATATTGTTTTTAAATTATTTAGTTTAAAAATTTACTGACAATTGAAGTCCGTAAAATGCTGGAGGACCTGCAATAAATGTTGGAATACCAAAAGCACCACCTGTATTACCAGCATCTATAATAAACTCCTCGTCTAAAACATTGGTTGCGTATAAACTAATTTCATACTTATCTTGTATGGTTATACCTGTTCTAATGTTTAATAAACCATAACCATCCTGAGATATGTTTGGTAAATTAGTTTCCTCAAAGAAAACTTTAGACTTATAAGTATATGTTGGTCTTAAAAATACAGCTACTTTTTCACTTAAAGTAGGGTTGATATTAAATCCTGCTGAGAAAGAGTGTTCTGGTGTTAACCTAAACGTATTTCCTGCCAATTGCTGTGGGTTACCGTCTGAATCTTCATCATCAAAAGATGCATCTATATACCCATAATTAGCAAAAAAAGAACTGCTTTTTGCAAATTGGTACTGCATAGCCGCCTCAAAACCTAAAGCAGTAGCACTACCACTATCGTTAGGAAGTATTACTAACCCATCTGTTTCATCTAAACGTGCAATTGTAGTTTGAAAATTACTATAGTCATAATAATACCCATTTACATCAAACTGTAGTTTATTATCTAACATTAATGATTTTAATCCTAGCTCGTAAGACCATACCGTTTCGTCTGACAATACATTTACATCAGTTGCTGTTACATTAATTACGTTTGGTCTTCTACCGCGCGCAACATTACCAAAAAAAGTTACCGCATCACTTAAATCATAATTAACAGCAAACCTACCTACTGCAGATGTAAAAGTTTCACTTGCCGAAATCCTACCATTTGTTGGCGTAAATAAGTTGTTAGGGAAAGCTCCTAAAAAGTTACCTAACAATCCTGGATTTTCTGCATTTATAACCTCTAAACCAGCATTACTATTTTCTAAAGTTGCTCTTAATCCTAATGTAAATGTTAGTTTATCTGTAACATCATAAGAAGCATCTGCAAAAATATCACCAGAATAATTTTCTCCATAATTAATAGAGTTTTCACTATTAAAAGGTAATAACGGAGCACCTGCTAATGGCCCAAAACTACCCGGATCGTTAGGAATATTAGGAAATAAAGTTGGCACACCGTTTACAACCAAAGCATCTGTTGCTACTAAAAGTGCTAGGTAACTTTGTTCATTAACCTCAAAAGGTACTGCTTGTGACCCGTTTTCATAAAAGAAATTAGCTCCAAAGAAACCAGATAATTTATCATCATTATCAAAATTAAAACGTACTTCTTGACTAAATTGTTCTCCTTCTGCAACCTCTCTAAAAAATAAAACTGGTGCTGCAGTACCATCTGCATCAAAAGCCTCATCTGAATTAAATTTTCTATAAGCAGTAGTAGAAGTTATATCCCAATTATCATTTAACGACGACTTTAAAATTCCTGTAAAACCATATACTGTACGGTCTAAGCCTAGTTCCTTACCACGCTCTAAATCCGCAAAAGAGTTAGGGTTTAAGTCGCCTCCTAAAGGAGCAAAAGTTCCACTTTTAAAAGAAGTTCCTGGAGGTGTATCTTGTTGCCAATTTGCAATAAAATCAAACGTAGTGTTATCACTAATTATATATTTTAAAGAGCCTCTAAGCGCCAAAGTTTCTTTACCATTTAGGTCTCCTCCAGAAAGGTTTTCTATATAACCATCTCTTCTATTGTAAATTGCAGCTACACGAGCAAACAACTTGTCTTTTACTAAAGGTGTGTTTACATAACCGTTTACTAAAAACTGATTGTAATTACCAATACCTGTTTTTAAAGAAGCAGAAGTCTCATTTTTAGCTTTATTTTGAATAATATGCATTGCTCCAATCTGCGCTCCTCTACCAAAAAGAGTCCCTTGTGGGCCTTTTAAAACTTCTACTCGCTCTATGTCAAACAACTCTACTACAGAACCGCGAGATTTACTAATAGAAACCCCGTCTTGAAAAACAGATACTCTTGGCTCTACTCTAGAGTCTCCGCTATCACTAGTAATTCCCCTAACAACTATACCAGGATTGTTTACACTTTGTATTTGTATTTGTAAACCTGGTACATAATCTGAAAAAGTATCATACTCAAACGTACCTTGGTTATTTATAAAGTCACTCCCATAAGAAGTTATTGCAATTGGTACATCTTTATTTAATTGCTCTCTTTTTTGTGCTGTAACCACTAAACCATCTAACTGAAAAGATGGTTCTTTTAAATTAAAATTTAAAGTTGTTTTTGGAGCTGCAATATTTATTGATTTTTTTATGCTTTTATACCCTAAGTAAGATACTGTAATGGTATAAGTATTATAAGACAAATCATCTAATTTGTATGTCCCGTTTTCATCTGTAACTGCTCCTATTGATATACTTTGTATAACCACGTTAGCTCCAATTACAGGAGTTCCTGTTTCATCTAAAACCTGACCAGTTATACTTCCTTTGTTTTGTGCTGTTACCGTAAATGCGGTAAGTAATAGTAAAATTAAATAGTAATTCTTTTTCATTGTGTGTTTTTAAGTTGCCCAAAACTATATAGCTACTGTTAAGCTAAAAGTGAGGCTACTTTATAATAATGTTACACAAACATTAATACGCATTAAGTAAGTATTAATAAAGAGCTGCCATTGTTAAGGAAAGTTTAAACAAAACATATAACCAACTACAAACAAGTTGTTTAAAACTAAAAACACTATTCAACTTATAAATTGTTCAACTGTTCAATTTATACAATAAAAAAAGCCCTAAACAATATAATTAAATATAATGTTTGGGCTTATATCAAAAATAAAATACAATCGCTACTTTTTTAAATCGATGTCTTTTATGTTTTTAATCTTATTTCGCTCTAAAAAAGCATCAATAGTTTCAAAATGTTCTATTACACGTTGGTCTTTAAATTCAAATACTTTTTCTGCAAGGCCTTGTAGAAAATCACGATCGTGAGATACAAGTATTAATGTACCATCAAAATCTAACAATGCTTCTTTTAAAACATCTTTAGATTTTAAATCTAAGTGATTTGTAGGTTCATCTAATATTAAGAGGTTTACCGGTTCTAGCAATAATTTTACCATTGCTAACCTTGTTTTTTCGCCTCCAGATAGTACACTTACTTTTTTATCTACATCATCTCCTTTAAACATAAACCTACCCAAAATATTTTTTATTTGAGTACGCACATCTCCTTTAGCAACCTCATCTACAGTTTGAAAAATAGTTAAATCTGGATCTAGTAATGACGCTTGGTTTTGAGCAAAATAACCTACTTGTACATTATGCCCTAAACTACATTTGCCCTCATACTCTATTTCGCCTAAAATAGATTTTATCATTGTAGATTTACCTTCCCCGTTTCTACCAACAAAAGATACTTTTTCTCCTCTAGAGATAGACATGTTAGCGTTTTTAAACACTGTATGATCTCCGTATGTTTTTGTTAAGTCTTCTACAGTAACTGGGTAATCTCCTGAACGCTGTGCAGACGGAAAAGATAATTTTAAAGCAGAGTTATCTACTTCATCAATCTCTATAATCTCCAATTTCTCTAACATACGTTCTCTTGATGAAACTTGGTTTGTTTTAGAGTATGTTCCTTTAAAACGCTCTATAAAACGCATATTGTCTTCTATAAACTTTTGCTGTTCTTCATAGGCTTTTATTTGGTGCGCTCTACGGTCTTCTCTTAATTGCAAGTAATGAGTATAATTTGCTTTGTAATCGTAAATTTTACCCATAGTAACCTCTATAGTTCTATTGGTAATATTGTCTATAAAAGCTCTGTCATGTGATATTACCATTACAGCTTTTGCTTTGTTTACCAAAAAGTCCTCTAACCAAATTACAGATTCTATATCTATGTGGTTTGTTGGCTCATCTAACAAAATTAAATCTGGCTTTTGCAGTAGTATTTTTGCCAGTTCTATACGCATACGCCAACCACCACTAAACTCACTTGTTTGTCTTGTAAAGTCTTCGGGTTTAAACCCTAATCCTTTTAATGCTTTTTCTACCTCAGCATCATAATTTACATCTTCTAAGGCATAATATTGCTCACCAAGCTCAGACACCTCTTCTATAATTTTCATATAGGCATCACTCTCATAATCTGTTCTTGTCTCTAGCTCTTTATTTAAATAAGCCATACGGTCTCTCATTTCAAAAACGTGACTAAAAGCCTTAGAAGCCTCTTCTACTACCGTACTGTTATCTTCTGTTAATAAATGCTGTGGCAAATAAGCAATTACAGTATCTTTAGGGCAACTAACTTTACCCTTTGTTGCCTTTTGCTTGCCAGCAACAATTTTCATCATTGTAGATTTTCCAGCTCCGTTTTTACCCATTAATGCAATTTTATCATTTTCATTTATAACAAAATTTACACCACTAAATAAGGTTGATCCGCTAAATTCTACTGCAATATTATCTACTGTAATCATTTTTATAATTTAAGATTGCAAAACTAACAAAAAGTAAAGAATTTAATAGATAGTTTACATAGTTTATCTAAAAGCAATAAAGCCCCCGTTTAACATTCATTAACAAAGACTTACAAGTCTATTAACTACTTTTTTTGATTATTAATTGTACATTGTAGATGAACATAAAAAACAAATGATATGGGAATTATAGATGATAAGAGATTAAAAAGAAAAGTAAAACAAACAAATCCTACAAACCCAACAGGTAATACGGATATAGACACAAATAAGTTTGATATTGATTCTGAAACCATTAAGGATCAACAAAATAAGAAATAACCTTACAAGCTTTATATGCAAAAGCCCTAGAATCATAATGATTCTAGGGCTTTTATTTTTTTATAAAAAAATACATTAGTAGTAATTTAAAGTAAAATTTTTAAAAATAAAGTTATATAACCGTAGTAATTTCCTACATAAATAGTTTTATTTAATCAATTTAAAAACAAACAATGAAAAAACAAATCTTATTACTAACTACGTTTTTATCTGTAACGTGTTTTACGTACGCACAAGAACTAGAACCTACTGACCAAACCAACAATGAAGAACAGTCTATTTTAGAGTATCAAGACAAAAAAAACATTGCAAAACTGAGTTTAACAAGTTTAGTTTTTAGAAACTTTCAATTTCAATATGAAAGAGTTTTAAACAAAACTTTTTCTGTGGCGTTATCTTATGGAACAATACCAGAAGGCGGCATTCCGTTTGGGAGTTCTTTTGTTGATGAAGACGAAGATGATGATTTATCTAATATTGTAAATGACGGTAAAATGAGCTACTCTAGTTTTACACCAGAAGTACGTATTTACACAGGAAAAAAAGGATACGGAAAAGGATTTTATTTAGCTCCGTTTTTTAGAGCGTCTAAATACACTTTTAAAAATGTAAATTTTAGCTTTGATGCAGATGGTGGAGGTACAGAAACTTTAACTACTAGCGGTACTATTAAAGGTAATACTTTTGGTTTGTTATTTGGATCTCAGTTTAACCAAGGAAGCAACCTTGTTTTAGATTGGTGGATTGCTGGTCCGCATATTGGGTCTAGTAATGGAAACTTAAAAGGTGTATCTTCTAGAGTCTTATCTCAAAACGAACAAGATGCTTTACTAGAAACTTTACAAGACACAGATATTCCTTTAGTAGATACTAAGTATAAAGTAGACGCTAATGGCGCAGAAATAGACTTAGATGGTCCTTGGGCTGGTGTACGTGCTGGTTTAAGTATTGGATATAGATTTTAAGCTGTAAGTGCATAAAATAAAAGAGCTATTCTTTATTATAGAAGAATAGCTCTTTTTTATTGATTATTAAATTGCGACTATTTAAGCACAAGAACTAAGTCATCAGAATTTACAAGTGCACCACCTGTTAATTGTATTTTATCTACAATGCCTTCGGCTGTAGCAGTTACAGTTGTTTCCATTTTCATAGCCTCAATTACAAACAAAGGCTGGTTCTTTTTAATCTCCTGTCCTTTTTTAACTAAAACGTTAGACAGCAACCCTTGTAAAGGAGCTCCTATTTCTTTAGGATTATCTTTATCAATTTTTACGTTTTGAGCCTTAATTACTTTTACGGCTTTATCTTTAACCATTACATTACGTAATTGCCCATTAATTTTAAAGAAAATACTAACGTAACCGTTTTCATCTGGCTCTCCTTTTAACATTAAAGATACTAACACGTTTTTACCACGATCTAATTCTACCAAAATTTCTTCTCCTACTTCCATACCATAAAAGAAATTTTTAGTTGGTATGTTCATAACATTACCATATTTAACGTGGTTATTGTAAGCATCTGTAAATACCTTTGGATATAATTTATAGGATAAGAAATCTGTAATTTCTAAATCCCTTCCCATACCTTTTCTAAACTTGCGTTTAAAAGATTTAAACTCTTTATCAAAATCTATAGGGTCTAAATGTGCATTTGGTCTTTCTGTATAGGCTTCTTGATCTTTTAAAATAATTTTTTGTAGTTCTTTTGGGAATCCACCTACGGGCTGACCTAAATCTCCTTTAAAGAAACTAATAACAGACTGCGGAAAAGAAATAGAATCTCCTCTTTCAAGCACATCTTTTACAGTTAAATTATTACTTATCATGTACTGAGCCATATCACCCACTACTTTAGAACTCGGTGTTACTTTAACTATATCTCCAAATAATTGGTTTACCTCTCCGTACATTTTTGTAACTTCTGGGAACTTATCTTCTAAACCTAAAGCTATAGCCTGACCCTTTAAGTTAGAATATTGCCCTCCTGGTATTTCATGTTTGTAAACTTCACCTGTTCCAGATTTTAATCCAGATTCAAACGTGTAGTAGTAATTACGAACCGTTTCCCAGTAGTTAGAGTATTCTGCAAGCTTATCTGTATCTAACTTATTTTCTCGTTCATGAAAACGCAACATCTCTACAAGAGAGTTAAAATTTGGCTGTGATGTTAAACCAGACAATCCGCCTAGTGCTACATCTACAACATCTACACCTGCTTCTATTGCTTTTAAATACATTGCCGCCTGTATAGAAGATGTATCATGAGTATGTAAGTGTATTGGTATATTAATTTCAGATTTTAAGGCTGATATTAACTCAAATGCAGCATTTGGTTTTAATAAGCCTGCCATATCCTTAACTCCTAAAATATGCGCACCAGCATTTTCTATATCCTTTGCTAATTGAATATAATATTTAAGATTATACTTTGTTTTTTTAGGATCTAAAATGTCTCCTGTGTAACAAAGCGATCCTTCTGCTAAACCACCGGTTCTATTACGTACATGTTCTATAGTTGGTGCAATAGATTTCATCCAGTTAAGAGAGTCAAAAATACGGAACACATCTACCCCAGTTTCCCAAGATTGTTCAACAAATTTTTCAATTAAATTATCTGGATAAGCTGTATATCCTACACCATTAGAACCACGTAAAAGCATTTGTAATAATACATTTGGCATAGATTTACGTAATAACGCCAGACGCTCCCAAGGGTTTTCTTGTAAAAAACGTAAACAAACATCAAATGTAGCACCACCCCAAACTTCCATACTAAATATCTCTGGAAAGTTTTTAGCGTAGCCTTCTGCAACTTTTAACATATCTATAGTACGCATACGGGTTGCCAATAAACTTTGGTGACCATCACGCATTGTGGTATCTGTAAAATGAACTTTTTTCTCATTTTTTAACCAGGTAGCAAAACCTTCAGGCCCTAGTTCTGTTAACAAATCTTTAGTTCCTTTTGGGTAAGAACTCATTTTTTCAAAAGAAGGTACTTTAGGCTTAGAAAAAACGTGGTTAGGATCTTTCTTTTTAACATCTGGATTTCCGTTAACAATGGTTTCCCCTAGGTATTCTATAAGTTTGTTAGCTCGGTTTCTTGGTTCTACAAACTCAAATAACGAAGGCTCATTTTTAATAAAATTAACCGTAACCTTACCATCTCTAAAGGTTTGGTGCTTTAAAATATTATCTAAAAACGCCATATTGCTTTCTACACCTCTAATACGAAACTCCGCTAATGCCCTACGCATTTTACGGCAAGATCCATCTAAGGTTCTACTAATTGCAGAAACTTTTACAAGCATAGAGTCAAAAAACGGAGAAATACGTACGCCTTGGTAAATACTACCAGCATCTAATCTAATACCAAAACCAGAAGCACTTCTGTACGTTGTAACCACACCATAGTCTGGCTTAAAATCGTTTGCAGGGTCTTCTGTAGTAATTCTACACTGCAGTGCGTAACCATTAATTTTTACAGATTCTTGATCTTGTATTTTTATTTGCTGGTCTGATAATTTGTAACCACCTGCAATAAATAGCTGAGCCTTTACCAAATCTATATTGGTAATCATTTCGGTTACTGTATGCTCTACTTGTATTCTTGGGTTTACTTCTATAAAGTATATACTACCATCTTCATCTACCAAGAACTCTACGGTACCTATGTTATTATAATTTACCGCTTTACATATATCAATAGCGTACTTATACAAACTATCTCTGGTTTCTTGTGGCAAACCAATAGACGGAGCAAACTCTATTACTTTTTGGTAACGTCTTTGCACAGAACAATCTCGCTCATACAAGTGTACCATATTGCCGTGTGTATCTGCTACTATTTGTACCTCTATATGTTTTGGGTTTTCTACAAATTTCTCAAGAAAAACAGTATCATCACCAAAAGCATTTAAAGACTCTCTACGTGCTTCAGGAAAAGCTTTTTCTAACTCTTCTTGTGTACGTATAACACGCATACCGCGGCCACCACCACCCGATGCAGCTTTTAGCATAACTGGGTAGCCAATACGGTTTGCCTCCTCTATAGCTATACCAACCTCAGTTAAATCTTTATCACTACTTTGTATTACAGGTACATTATTAGCCACAGCAACTTCTTTTGCTGTTATTTTATCTCCTAAAGATTTAAGAACAGAAACTTTAGGCCCAACAAAAATTATGTCATTATCTGCACACTTTTGTGCAAACTCAGCATTCTCAGATAAAAATCCGTAACCAGGGTGTATGGCATCTACTCCATTATCCTTTGCTACCTGTATTATAGCATCAATATTTAAATATGGTTTTAAAGGTTCATGATCTTCACCAATCTGGTAACATTCATCTGCTTTATACCTGTGTAACGAATACCGATCTTCATAGGTGTATACACCTACCGTTTTAATGCCTATTTCTACACAAGCTCTAAATATACGGATAGCAATTTCTCCCCTATTAGCTACTAAAACCTTGTTAATCTTCATTTATTAATGTATTTATTAGTGTTTACTTACGAGTTCTAATAATTTTATTAAATTAATTATAGATAACCAAAATAATTTAACATAATTATTACCTGATTGGCTGTTTTCAAAGGTACTTCATTTAAGCGTTTTTAACAATATTAAAATTTTACAAAACGGAGGTATTTCGTATCATATTATCACTATTTTATATATATTACAATTATTTAACAAGCAACTAAGATA
>NZ_MDDP01000006.1 GCF_001999725.1 Cellulophaga omnivescoria | reverse complement strand
ATTGGAAACGTAAAATCCTCCGCACACTTGTCAAGTTGCTTTAAAATATCCTTTGATGAATATTCCTTTTTTTTCTTAAATCCGAAAATGTTCATTCGTATGTATGGTAACGGTCTCGTATAACCGTCAGTTACGGTTTTAAAGTTAATGATTTTCGGTTTAGAACTGGCGTTAGCAATTCCGAGTGGATTCGGACGTAGTCGAATCCGCCGTAATTGCGGTTATACATTGTTGGCAACTGGCTTTATTTTGCATTTTCGTAATATTCAGTTTTAAAATGTCTTTCAATACTCAACATTAGATTGAAAACGTAATCAAAATATTCTTCTGAATTTTCTCTTGCAAACTTTCTAACGAAGAAGTTTTGTAATGTTGGAATTTCTTTATAATTGAGTCCCTCAATCTTTTTGTTTTCAGAATCTGATTTATCAATTAGGTCAATCGTATTCTCGGAATCTCTTAAAATTTTTTTTGGACTATAATGAGAAAATCCATTCCTAATGGTTTGTCGTAAATGTGTCAACTCCTTAAATTGATTCTCTGTAATTATTTTCAGTTTTTTGCATTCACAGATTGTATCGTTCATAATCCAACCAGAGTATTTGTCAGACGCAGAGTAAGTCTCATTCCAATCTGTTATTTTGGAAGGTTGTGTTCCTGATTCTTTTTGAATTAAAGCTAATTTTAATATTCTTTCAAGAAAATGATTTGTCAGCGTTATTGCTGCTGTATGCGATTCAGTAATCAAGCATTTAACAATTTCTCCGATTGTTGATTTTAAATCCGTAAAGTAGTAGAATCTTGGATTGCGTAAATAATGTTTATAGTGTTCGAAGTTTTCTTCTAATGCTTTTTTAAAAAGGCTATCCAAAAATGCTTTATTTTCAGAGTCAATGTTGTTGTAGCGTTCCTCAATTATCTTTCGATTTTCGATTTCGCGTTCTTCTGGATTTATACCATACTTTTCATATATTTCTCTTGTTTTTTCGTCCATTATAAAATTTTCCAGAATCTTTTTTCAGCTTGTTGCCAACTATATATAAACGTAATTAATTGCGTTTATTCAACCCTATTGGCGTAATAAACGCACATTTCTATTTTAATGCTTAATTTTCTTACAATATAAAAACATTTTTTGTGGTAAAATTACAGATATGTGTAAATGCATTAAAATAATTTATAAATGGTACCAATTGGCTGTTAGTTTGTATTTTTTTATCTTAGCTACTAAACGCACTTTATGTTATAAACATAAAACAATATGAAAAACACCAAAGAAAAAGTAAAATGGTATAATTATATTTTTGCTCCTGGAGGTATAATTTTAACCTTGTTAGTTGCTAAAATTATATACTGGTTGTTTACCCACATTTAAAAAATGTAACCAATGAGCCAAAAAAACATTTTTAGAGCACTACTGCTTATTTCTACAGTAGTATCTTTATTTTATGTGCCTTGGCCTATTGTAACCGCTTGGCTTAAACCATTACCAAATACTATACAGGAACAACTAAACCAAACTATTAATTATGGTTTTGATGGTGTTATACTATACGTAGATGTTGCTGGTAAACCACCTGCTTTTTATGCTAACGGGTGGCATAATAAAGAACAAAAAATTGCTGCTAAGCCAAATGCGTTATTTAAAATTGCTAGTATAGATAAGCTGTATACTGCTGTTGCTATTACCAAACTAATTGGCCAAAATAAAGTAGACCTAAACAAAAGCTTAGCCTATTATTTTCCTGAGCTTAATGGTAAAATTGAGTATGCAGATAAAATTACCGTTAAAATGTTGGTGCAACACCGTAGCGGTATTCCTAATTATACCAATGCACCTAATTTTTGGAACAATCCTACACAAAATGCCCAACAAGCATTAGACCTTATAGCTGGTAAACCTGCTAACTTTAAACCCAACACAGCGTATGAGTACTGTAATACCAATTACTTGCTACTTTCTATGCTTATTAAAAAAGCTGCGGGAAAAAGTAAGTTTGACTATATAACGGAGGTAATTTTAAATCCCTTAGCATTAAAAAACACATACAACTCTATTAATAATATTAATTTAGATAACTTAATGAGTGGTTATTACGTAGGTATAGACAACGATATTAAAACCACAAATTATGGCTCTATGATTGCTACTGCGGAAGATGTTGGTATATTTTTACGTGCTTTAAATAATGGTAGCTTATTTACTGGTACTGAAAATGAAATTTACGCTTCAATATACAAGTACAACCATACCGGCCTTATACCTGGCTACCAAAGTATTGCAGAGTACCATAAAAATATAGACGCTGTTGTTGTGCAGTTTACCAATACTACAGATTTTAGTGGCTACAACTGGAACTTATCTGAAATATCATACAATAGAATTATAAAAATTATTGAACAAAATAATGGTAAATAGTCCTATTAAAAATAAAGAAAACGTATTTACATTTAAACACCTAAACTAAACGGTACGTTGCCTTACCTTTGCTAAAAATAGAAGTTACTATATGCATATTTTAAAAACTCACTACCATCCAGAGATTAAAACATTAACAAACAAATCTATATTTACAAGGTTAGCCACAAGAAGCATTGCTATTAAAGGAAATAATATTTTACTGCTTTACACAAAAAGGTATGAGGATTATAGTTTGCCTGGTGGTGGTTTAGATAAGGATGAGGACTACGTAAATGGTATGATACGTGAGCTTGTTGAAGAAACTGGAGCTAAAAACATTACTAATATTAAACCATTTGGTGTTTACGAGGAATACAGACCTTGGCACAAAACAGATTATGATATACAGCATATGATATCTTACTGCTATACTTGCACTGTTAGCGATGAATTAGGCGCTTGTAAAATGGAAACTTATGAGATAAATAATGGTATGTCTGCAAAATGGGTTAACATTTTTGAAGCTATTAAACATAACGAAAACACAATGGCTAACAGTAATAAAAAAGGAATGTCTATAGAACGAGAAACCTTTTTATTAAAACATATTGCTGCACAATTAATTTAATGGCTGTGCGCTACTCTCCTGTTTTCTTATAATCTTCTAAACCCCATTGGTCTAAATTTCTTAAAATTTGCTCTAAGGATTTTCCTCTCTTAGTTAACCCATACTCTACTTTTGGAGGTACTACAGGATATATTTTTCTAAATACAAGTTTGTCTTTTTCCAATTCTCTAACTGTTTGTGTAAACATTTTGTTAGAGATACCAGAAATTTTCTTTTGTAGTATACCAGACCTTAAATCTTCTTCTAATAAATGAAAAAGGATTAATGGTTTCCATTTTGTTCCAATTAAATTCATTGTATAATTTAACGGACAACTAATTTCTTTACTCAAAATAAACAAATTAAAATATTATAAATCAGTATTTTACTCTTTTAGGTAACTATAACACTTTTCAGTAAGTTATTGCCAACAAAGCAAATATAGTTTAATTTTGCAATCTAATTTAGAACTTATGAAAAATAATAAAGATTACCCAAAGTCATTTTCGCATATAGGAATTACGGTTCCAGATATAAACAAAGCTGTAGAATTTTATGCTAACGTTATGGGCTGGTATGTAATAATGCCGCCGTCTACGGTTAAAAAAGAAACAGAAACAGCTATTGGTCAAATGTGTATAGACGTTTTTGGAGAGGATTGGACAGAGTTTGAGATTGCTCATTTAGCTACCTCAGATGGTATTGGTGTAGAGTTATTTTCTTTTCCTCACGGAGTTAAAGAAGCTCCAGAATTTAATCCTTTTAACACTGGTTTATTTCACTTTTGTATTCAAGATCCTAATATTGAAGAACTAATTGCTAAAATTGTAGCTAACGGTGGCAAACAAAGAATGCCAATTAGGGAATATTATCCAGAAGATAAACCTTTTAAAATGTGTTATGTAGAAGACCCTTTTGGAATTGTTTTTGAAATTTACACGCACAGCTATGAGTTAACATACTCTTCTGGTGCTTACGCTAAATAAACTGTTGTTTTACTAATACAAAGCACTAAAATAGTGCTTTGTATTTTTTACCTTTTACAATTATTAGTGCATTTATTTTTACTACTTTAGTTTACCAGAACTAAAATTATGATGAGCTTTTTAAATTTCCTTTTTGGAAAAAAAAGAACTTTTAAACACCCTGTACTTGGTGTTTTTACTAGTGATAGAATAAAAGGAAATAGTACAGCTAAAACCTATACCTGGTATGGGTACTTTAATTTAGAAACTAACAATGTTAATGATTACGTGTCTTCTATTTTTATAAACGGAAATAACTATGCTCCATACAGTAATCAGTTACAATTTATTACCCAATTAATAGAAAATTGGCAAGGCAACTATTTATTAGAAATTGAACAAAAAATTAATGAACAAGATTTTTCTAATAATCCTGATTTAATAAACTGGCAAAATAAATTTTATCTTTCTGCTATATATACAAATAACTTTAAAAGTTTAGATTTTGAATTAACCTTAGAATCTAAACAAAACCCAAATTATCCTACAATAAGCGTAAACATAAAAAACGCTATTATTTTAAATGTAGCACTATACTCCTAAGAAAAATATGAACTTGATTTTTGTATTCATTCAAAAACATTCGGGTTAGTATTTTTTTTATTACATTTGTTGTATGCAACAAGAATTAAAATCTGAAATCACAAAACAACTTATAGTTGACAAAGCTTTTAATTTGTTTTATAAAAATGGCTTTAAAACTACAAGCATAGATAAAATAATGAAAGAAACAACCTTAAGTAAGGGTGCTTTTTATCATCATTATAAAAATAAAAAAGAGCTTGGCACTGCAGTTATTAGCCTTAAAGTAAAAAAAAGAGTTGCAGATGGTATGATAGCTCCGCTTATGAAATCTGGCAATGCCTATACTATTTTAGAATCGGTTTTTGTTAACCGTTTAAAGTCTTTTCCTTTTTTTGACAAACAAAATGGCTGTCCTATGAACAACCTTATTAATGAAATAGGAAATACAGAAACTGCATACCAACAAGCGTTAAAAAGTATAATTGAAGAATGGAAAATAGCCTTAGTAAGCGTAATTGAAAGAGGCAAAATTGAAAAATCTATAAAAACAAATATAGATTCTACAGCTGTAGCTATTTACTTAATAAGTGCTTTTGAAGGTATTAGAGGCATAAGAAAATTATACAATGATGACACTATATTAAATGAATACATTAAAGGCCTTAAATTATATTTAACTCAAATAAAAGAATAATTTTTTTATCTAAAAACATACCATATAGAATGTTTTAAAAATTACGAACTATGAAAAAAAACAGAAGAAATTTTATTAAAAAAGCTACCGCTGTAGGTATAGGTGCTGCCGCAATTCCTAAACTTAGTTTTGGAGCCAGCACCAATAATGTCACAGATAACATAAATAGCACTAAACCAAAAGTTTTATTTTTTGATGTAAACGAAACATTGTTAGATTTAACTGCTATGAAAAATAGCGTTGGTAGCGCGTTAGAAGGCAAAAACGATTTACTTAAATTATGGTTTACAACAATGTTGCAATACTCATTAGTTAGTACCGTTGGAAGACAATATAACGATTTTGGTATTATAGGCGCAGCTGCATTAGAAATGGTGGCCGCAAATAATAATATTAAACTAACATCAGAAGAAGCAAAAAAGGCTATTTTAACTCCAATTAGATCTTTACCTGCTCACCCAGAGGTTAAAGAGTCTTTAGAAAGGTTGCGCACGGCTGGTTACAAGTTGGTATCTTTTACCAACTCATCAAATATAGGAGTTGAAACACAATTTAAAAACGCAGGGCTAACTTCATATTTTGATGACAGATTAAGTATTGAAGATATAGGAAAATTTAAACCACATACAGATGCATACGATTGGGCTGCACGCAAAATGAAAGTTAAACCAGAAGAATGTATGTTAATTGCTGCTCACGGATGGGACATAGCTGGTGCGTTATGGGCAAATTGGAGAGGTGCATTTATTAGTAGACCTGGCGCTCAGTTGTATCCTCTTGCCAATAAACCAGAAATTAATGAAAATAATTTAAAACTTGTAGCTGATAAATTAATAGCACTTAAATAATTTTTTATGAACAAATTAAAAGACAAAGTAATTATTGTAACCGGTTCTTCTAAAGGAATTGGTAAAGAGGTTGCTATTTTATTGGCAAAAAATGGAGCTAAAATAGTTGTAAATCATTCTAATAGTGAACAAGAAGCTAATGAAACAGCAGCCATTATAAAAAAAAATGGTGGAGAAGTAATAGTAGTTAAGGCAGATGTAAGCGACAAAAAATCAGTAACAGCGCTATTTGATAAGTGTATAGAAGTATTTGGAAAAATAGACGTATTAATTAACAATGCTGGTACTATGATTTCTAAAAAACTAAAAGATAACTCAGAAAAAGACTTTGACATTCAATTTAATGTAAATGTAAAAGGGATATTTAATACTTTACAGGAGGCAGATAGTAAGCTTGCAGATAATGGTATAATAATAAACTTTTCTTCTAGTACTACAAAATTAATGTTACCAACCTATGCACTTTATTCTGCTACAAAAGCTGCTGTAGAACAAATAACAAGAGTATTTGCTAAAGAAATTGGAAGAGGCATTTCTGTTAACGCAATTGCGCCTGGCGCAACAGAAACCGAGTTGTTTTTAACAGGCAAATCAGAAGAACAAATAAATAAACTAAGTAGTATGAATGCTTTTAACAGGCTAGCAAAGCCTATAGACATAGCAAAAGTAGTTTTGTTTATGGCTAGTGATGACTCTAAGTGGATATCTGGTCAGGTAATTGGTGCCAACGGAGCATTAGTTTAAAACCTACATTATTATTTTAGTCCATTTTATATTGTTTTAAATATGGTTTATTTTAATTTATAACCGTATATAAAAGCTAGTATTTTATATTTGTGCAATTATCTGGTATTGCTACCATATAATTGCACGTTAATTAATAAAAAAATTATAAAACTAATGGAATTAAAAAGGTTGTCTTATAAACACAAGAATAGTAAAATAAAATACTATGGAAAAAACTACTTAAGACAGCTTATACCTGTAAGTTTTTATCAAAAAAAATTACAGAAAAAATTAGATAGTATTAACGGTTTTAGTAGTGATGAAATAGAGGAAATTAACACTAGAGTAAACTATTACAATAAATTAGAAATTCCTTTTAATTTATCTGAAGAAGCAAAAAGATTTGATGAATTAGAGCTAAAAAAAGGTTCTAAAGAATATTTTTTTGATGTGTATGAATATGGGAGATACTTTAAGCAGTCTATAAAAGCACATTTTTTGTTTGGTGATATAACAAAGGTATATAAAGAACCTGCTTTTGTTAAAAGTAGACCTGTTGCTAATGACAATCAAAACTCAATTTTATTAAAATGGAATAAGGTTAGACACTTTATGTTTGTTAAAAAAGATAAAGTACCTTTTGCCAAAAAGAAAAACATTTTGGTTAGTCGTGGTCAAATTTTTAAATCGCAACCACACAGAATTAAATTTTTAGAAATGTATTTTAACCATCCTATGTGTGATATTGGTATGGTAAATACTCATAAAATTATAGAGAAATGGAAAGTAAATAGAATGACTATTTCTGAAAAACTTCACTACAAATTTATTTTATGTTTAGAGGGTAATGACGTTGCTAGTAACCTTAAATGGGTAATGTCTTCTGGCTCATTAGCTGTTATGCCTAAAGCTAAATTTGAGACTTGGTTTATGGAAGGTACTCTTATACCAGATTACCATTATGTTGCTATAAAAGAAGATTTCTCTGATGTAGAAGAAAAACTACAGTATTATATAAATAACCCAGATAAGGCACAAGAGATTGTAAAAAATGCAAATGCGTATGTGCAAAAATTTAAAAACAAAAAGAGAGAAGATTTAATTTCATTACTTGTAATGAATAAATATTTTGAAAAAACCAATCAATACTAAAACAGTTGCTAAAAGATGAAAAATTATAGGGCATTTGAAACAGACAGGTTATACATTAAACCTACTACAGAAGAAGATGCTAAATTTATTTTTCAACTTTTAAATTCTCCTAAATGGTTGCAATACATTGGTAACCGAAACGTAACTAATATTTCTGATGCTCAAACGTATATAAAGGAAAAAATGCTACCTCAGCTTTACCAATTAGGCTTCTCTAACTATACCGTTATTAGAAAGGAAGACAACGTTAAAATTGGCTCTTGTGGCTTGTATAACAGAGATGGTTTAGAGGGTATAGATATAGGTTTTGCTTTTTTAGAAGAATATGAAAGAAAAGGGTATGCTTATGAAGCTGCCAATACTCTAAAACATAATGCTTTTTCTACATTTAATTTAAAAGAAATTAGTGCTATTACCACTAAAGATAATAGCAGTTCTCAAAATTTACTAGTAAAATTAGGTTTTAAATTAATAGGAACCACAACCTTACCTAATGATGATGAAGTGTTGTTACTTTTTAAAATAAGTAACAATTAAGCGTTTAAAAAGCCTCTAAACTTAATAAATTAAACAAATTACATTGTTTCTATAAATATATAGTGCTAATTTCGCTGGCTAATTCTATACTAATACAGCAGATTACAAAGGTAATTTTAATGCATAAATTAGTATTATTAACTATTACAAAAACCACAAGTTATGCGTTTAGGTTTTATACTATTGTTACTTTTATGTTCGTTTACTGGTTCTGCTCAGCAATTAAATAAACCTACAGATAGTACAACTATCTGGAAAACTTTTAAGTACGATGCCAACTCATCATGGCGTGGCATAAAACACTCGGTAACTAGACCTCTACATTGGAAAGGTAAAGATTTTGCAAAGTTTGGTAGTTTATTTGTTGGTACGGCTATTATTGCTGCAGCAGATAGACAAACAAGCGACTTTTTTATAAATCAAGAACCACACTTACCACACGCTGTAAAAGAATTTGGTTTTTACTTTGCCAAGCCACAATACTATTTTGCGTTAAATGCAAGTGTTTACGGTGTTGGCTTATTTACTAAAAACGAACAAGTACGTAAAACAGGTGTTTTAATAATATCATCTTCTATTACTGCTGGATATTTACAAATTATGGCACGTTCTGCTTTTGGGCGCGCAAGGCCATATTCTGGTAAAGACCCATATACTTTTAAACCTTTTGAGGGTACAGAAGAATACTTTTCTTTTCCATCTGGACATACCGTTTTAGGAATGACGGTAGCACATTCTGTTGCTAAACAGTTTGATAATACTTGGGCAAAAATTGGTATTTATACTGTTGGTAGTGTACCAGCAATTTCTAGAATGGTAAACGGATCTCATTGGCTAAGTGATGTTGCCTTTGGTGCTGCTTTTAGCATTTTTGTTGTAGATGGTATTGATAAATTTTTGTTTAAAGAAAAGTTATATGACTACCCAATTAAACCAAAACTAGTTACTTGGAATTTAAAATTTTCTGGTAGTCAAATTGGTATTGTAGGTACTTTTTAAAAAAATTAAAGCGTTACATTTATATTATTAACCTGTTTTACGGATATTATATTTAGCTGTAAACAGTGGTTTTATTGCTTTAGATGCGGGTTATCTTTGGGGTATTATAAAAAAAATAATATGCAACAGGAAAACCAAAATAAAGACAATATAAAATACCTCTTATTAAAAACTGCAATAATTGGTGGTGTAATATTATTCTATTTATTCCAATGGTTTGGACCTGGAATTATTCAGAATTACAAACAAAATAAAGAATTTCAAAACATTCATTACGGAGGAGACGAGTCTGAAGTAAATGAGTCTATAGATAAACACAACAAAGCAGTTATGGAACTTAGGCGATATACAGATAGTGTTATCTCTAAAAACCCTAGTTTGTTTATCTATACCAATGACACTAGTAATGTAGAAGCTATAATTAAACCCAATTTAAACTATGATGTTTTTGATAGCTATGATTTTCAGACTGTAATTAGTAAAAACACTGAAATAACTAATGAGTTAAATAATTTTTTAGACAATAGAGACTCCCTGGGCTTTAAAGTTATTTTAACAACTAGTAAGACTAATTTCTTTATTAAAAACATTGTTAATACAAAGCAAGAAACAACTTATATCACCTACTCTAGTTATTATTACAACCAAAAAGAAAAAGAACAATTAGCCAATTTAATAAATACAAGAAAAAACTATATTTCTGTTTTTAAATCTAAAGAGCAAAAAATAAGCGAGCTAGACAGCCTACAGTCAGGAAAAATTATTTTTTCAGAAACAGAGCTACAAAATAAAAAAATTGAATCTGGGCTAAAACTTATTATGGGCCCCAGAATTAATTTAAAAGATACAACTCACCTATTCTATTTTACCTCATACAATACAACTATTACTAAAAAACAGCTTACAAGTAAATTAAAAAACTTTACACCTCTATTTTTAAAAAAGCAAGACACTACAAACTGTTTTATTAAAGAAATACCAATAATAAAACCCGTTTATATTGATAATTAAAGCCTTTAAACAATCATTTATCTTGATTTTGTGTTAAATAATCTTAAATATTTTTTCATAACAAAGCAAGTGCTTAGTTTTGCACTGTAGTTATTTAATAATGGCACGTAAAAAACAATATAACGAAGAAGAAGTAATTAAAAAAGCAATGAGCCTTTTTTGGCGTAATGGCTATGAGGCTACTACTGTTCGTATGTTAGAAAAAGAAATGGGTATAAACCAATTCTCTATTTACGCTAGCTTTAAAAATAAGCAAGGAGTTTTTTTAGAAAGCGTTAAGTATTACAAAAAGCAGTTAAATAGTATAAAAGATAAGCTAAAAAACTCTAACAATGGTGTTGTTGGTATAAAGGAATATTTTTACAATTTTATAACGTTTTCTACAGAAGGACAAATACGCAAAGGTTGCCTTGTAACCAATACAGTAAATGAGGTTAAAGAAGAGGAAGAACCTGAGGTAATGGTAGAGTTAAAGAAATTTGCAAATGAAATTAGAGATTTATTTGTAAGTAATTTAAAACAAGACGACAAAAAGAGTAATTCTTTGGTGCAGCAGCAAGCAGATTATTTAATGAATGCTATTTTAGGGCTATCTATAGCTTCTAAAATGTTTACCAAAGAGCAACTAGATAATATAATAGAAGTTACATTTACAAACCTGTAACATTTTTTTTATAAGATAACTAAGCAAACGCTTAGATTTAAATTCAAACAAAAATTAATAACATAAAATTAAAAATTATGACAACTTTAAAAGTACACAACATTGAGTCTGCGCCAGAAGCTGCAAAACCATTATTAGAAGCATCTAACAAAGCCTACGGAATGATTCCTGGTTTACACGGTGTTTTAGCAGGAGCTCCTGGGTTATTAAAAGCATACCAAGAGCTACACCAACTATTTACAGAAACATCTTTTAATAATGAAGAACTTACTGTTGTTTGGCAAACAATTAATGTAGAACACGCTTGCCATTACTGTGTGCCTGCACATACAGGTATTGCAAAAATGATGAAGGTTGATGATGCAATTATTGATGCTTTACGCGATGAGACTCCTCTTGCAGATGCTAAACTAGAAGCATTACGTACTATAACATTAGCTATAACACGCAATCGTGGTAATGTATCTAAAGAAGATTTAGAAGCTTTTTATGCTGCTGGGTATGGTGAGCAACAAGTATTAGAAATAATTTTAGGACTATCTCAAAAAGTAATTAGCAATTACACAAACCACATTGCTAATACACCTGTAGATGAAGCTTTCCAAAAATTTGCTTGGTCTAAAAAATAAAAAATTGTCGCAATATGTTGTTTTTTTAGAATGAAGAAGATAGCGACGTTTAACCTTCTGTTTCCCCCACGGAAGGTTTTTTTTTTTAAAATAAACTTAAAGAAAACACAAATAAGTATGCGCACATATTTACAATTCGTAATTTTATGTGCAACACTTTTTTAGTGCTTAAAACAAATAAAAAATTATGATAAAAGTATCTGTAATGTATCCAAACACTAAAAATGTACAGTTTGATACAGAATATTATAAAAACACACACTTGCCTATGGTTTCAAAAGCTGTTGGTAGCGCATTAAAAGATTTAGAACTAGACTTAGGTATAGCTAGCAGAGTTCCTGGTGAACCTGCTCCTTATGTAGCAATTGCACATTTAAAGTTTGATAGTATTGAGACTTTCCAAGAGTCTTTTGGCCCGCACGCTAAAACTTTTGCAGATGATGTAAAAAACTACAGCAATGTACAAGGAGAATTACAAATTAGTGAACTGGTTACATTTTAAATTATGAGTAAAAAGATAAAAATAGATCTTGTTTCTGATGTGGTTTGCCCTTGGTGCGTCATTGGATACAAACGTCTAGAACAAGCAATAAAAGAACTAGATATTGCAGATAAGATAGAAATAGAATGGCAACCTTTTGAGTTAAACCCAAATATGCCTGCTCAAGGTCAGGATGTAGAAGAACATATTACAGAAAAATATGGCTCTACACCAGAACAGCAGAAAGAGTCACAGGAGCGTATGACAGATTTTGGGGCGGAACTTGGTTTTAAGTTTGATTATTTTAAGGGTATGCGTATGGCAAATACTTTTAATGCACATGTATTGTTAGATTATGCAAAGACCAATGGCAAACAAACTGAATTAAAAATGCGTTTAATGAATGCATTTTTTGGCGAACGCAAAGATGTATCTAACAGAGACATTCTTAAACAAGAACTAGAAGCTGTTGGCTTAAGCGCTACAAAAGCTTTTACTTTATTAGATAATGAAGAGTTAAGAACCAAGGTTAGGTCTGAGGAAAATTACTGGAAAAGTTTAGGGGTAAACTCTGTACCTACAGTAGTTTTTAACCGCAAAAGTGCATTAACAGGTGCGCAACCTGTAGCTGTTTATAAACAAGTATTAAATGAATTATTAGAATCTTAAACAATGAAAAAACTAAGCTACATAATTGTAATTTGTATTTTATTTATATCCTGTAAAGAAAAAAAATCTAATACCACCAATGATAGTTTATTAAACACAGCCAATACTACTGTTAACACACCTATTAAAGTTGCCTCTTTTAAAGGACAACAAGTTACTGGTGTTACGGTAAGTAACAAGGGGCGTATTTTTGTAAACTTTCCCAGATGGAGAAAAGGTGTAAACAGTTCTGTACTAGAAGTTGTAAATAATAACAACCTACCTTTTCCTAACAAAGAATGGAATTCTTGGGAGGTTGGAGATGTAGTTTCTCCTAACAAATTTGTGGGTGTACAGTCTGTTGTTGCTTATAACAATCTTTTATATGTTTTAGATACCAGAAGTCCACTTTTTCAAGAGGTATTAGATGCGCCAAGAGTATTTGTGTTTAATGTAAACACCAAAAATTTAGAGCATACCTATATTTTACAAAAAGGCACTTATCACCCTAACTCTTACATAAATGATTTAAGAATAGATCATAAAAAAAATAAAATATACTTTACAGATTCTGGAAACCCTGGCTTAGTAATTTTAGATTTAAAAACAGAAAAATTTACAAGAGTTTTAGACAATCATTCTTCTACAAAAGCAGAAGTAAATTTTTTGACCTTTAACTCTAAAAAATGGACAAATACGGTACATTCTGATGGCATTGCTCTAGATACTATAAATGATAAATTATATTACCACGCTCTTACTGGTTATAGTTTGTACAGCATACCAACTGCTGCACTAATTTTAAAAGATAGTGTAGCTTTAGAAAAAGAAGTCACTTTTGAAGCCAAAACTAGCGCTCCAGACGGAATGATTTTTGACAAAAAAGGCTATTTGTATTATGCTGATTTAGAAAATGATAAAATTATGTATCGGAAACCAGATGGTAGTGTACATATTTTAATAGAGGGGGAAGATGTAAAATGGGCAGACACATTTAGTATTTATAATAACTATTTATACTATACCAATTCTAGAATTAATGAAGTTAGTGCAGATATATCTGCAATGAATTTTACAGTTTATAAAATAGAATTACACCAATAAAAAAGATATGAAGTATACTTTAGCATTTGATGTATATGGCACACTTATTAATACCTCTGCAGTGCTTGTATCTTTAGAAAAACTATTGGGGAAAGATACCGCCAAACCATTTATGGATACTTGGCGAGATAAGCAATTAGAGTATTCATTTAGAAGAGGTTTAATGGATAAGTACACAGATTTTTCTGTATGTACAGACAATGCCTTAAATTTTGCATGTAAAAAATTTAAAATTACTTTAAGCTGCGAGCAAAAAGAGGCTCTTTTAAATGAATATACTGTGTTACCCGCCTTTGATGATGTTAAAGATGCATTGATAGATTTAAAAACTGCAGGACACAGATTATTTGCTTTTTCTAATGGTAGTAAAGAAGCCGTTACCAAATTACTGAAAACAGCCAATATTTTTAATTATTTTGAAGCTATAATTAGTGTTGAACACGTAAAAATATTTAAGCCTAGTCCTATTGTATATGACTATTTTTTAGAAAGTACCAATGCTAAAAAGGAAGAAAGTTGGTTAATATCTAGTAATAACTTTGATGTTATTGGCTCTAAAATGTTTGGTATGCACTCTGCTTGGGTGCAACGTACACCAGATGCTATTATGGATCCTTGGGGAATTACACCTACAGCCACTATACATAAGTTAACAGATTTGGCTAAAAATTTATAGTTTTTTTTAGAACTAGTACAGTAAATATTACTGTTATTTACACTCTTAATTTTTTAGCTATGATTAATAAAACAATTGGTATTGTAGGCGGTGTAGGCAGTTACGCAGGTATAGACTTAATTAAAAAGGTGTACGATTTAACAGAAGCAAAATCTGACCAAGAACATTTACCGGTTTCTATGTTGTCTGTACCACACAAAATAATAGACCGTACAAAATATTTGTTAGGTGAAACTACTGTAAATCCTGGTATAGCCATATCAGAAATTATAGCTACACTTATAGCTAGTGGTTCTAATATTATTGCAATTCCTTGTAATACAGCACACGCTAAACCAATTTTTAATTTAATAGAAAAAAGCATACCAGAATCTTGTGTGCTAGTAAATCTTATAGAAGAAGTTGGGTTGTATATAGCTACAAAACATCCAGAAATAAAAAAAGTTGGTGTTTTAGGTACAACTGGTACTATTTTAGCAAAAGTATACCCAGATGTTTTAGCTAAATATAATATAGAGGTGATTCAACCTTCAGAAGACATTCAAAATTTGTTTGTTCATCCTTCTATATATGATGCCAACTATGGTATAAAAGCTTTTTCTAATCCTGTAAATAAAAAAGCCAAAGAAAACCTTAATATGGCTGCAACTTACTTATCCAGAAAAGGTGCGCAGGCTGTTATATTAGGTTGTACAGAAATTCCGCTTGCTATACAGGATACCAAAATTGAAGATAGTTTAATTATAGACGCTACTACAGTATTGGCAGGCGCATTAATTAGAGAGTCTAGAAAAACCAAAGAACAAAATTCTTAATTAAATACTCCTAATTAAGCGTTGTAAAACCTAATAATTAGTTGCTTTTTAATTAACATTAAGAGTAAAATAGCTAAAAAACAATTAGACTATCTTTGCTATTAATGCAAAAGAAAATTACAACGTATTTAAAAACTATAGAACTCTTTTTAAAGGGATCTAGCTTTTATAGAGGTATTGTACTTACTATATCTGTTGTTATTCCGTTAGCCTTTTTTTATTTAATAGGACTACTGGAGTATGCGCCTTCTATAGTTTTGGGTGCTTTTTTAAATGCTCCAAGTGATGTTCCTGGAAGCCTAAAACGCAAAATTAATGGTATTTTAATTAGTATTGCTCTAACTTTAATTGTTACCATACTAATCCTTTTTAGCAAGCCTATTTTTACATTGCTACTTATAGCTATAGCAATTTTAAGTTTTATAATAGCCCTAATTTCTGCTTATGGTTTTAGAGCCTCTTTGGTTTCTTTTTCTGGTTTGTTAGCCATTGTATTGGCATTGGCCGTAAAAAAAACAGAAGCCACAGAAATTTGGCAACACATAGCATTATTAGGTATTGGTGGCTTATGGTATTTGGTAGTTTCTTTAATATCTGGGTGGATTTCTCCAAAAAAAGATGTAGACCAGCTATTGTCTGACACCTCTGCCCTAACCGGCAAGTACTTAAAAATTAGAGCTAAACTTTTAACTAAGCCTACAAAAAGAGATAAATTCTCTACAAAGGCACTTGTTATACAAACACAAATTAGCGAAAAACACGAAACTTTAAGGGAACTTCTATTAAAAGACCGCAAACGATCTGGTAGATCTTTATCTAATGAAAAAAGACTACTTATTTTTATTTCATTGGTAGATGTTTTTGAGCTTGCTCTTGCCAATAACTTAGATTATTCTAAAATAGATTCTCTTTTTGAGCTTCAAAAGCATCACTTAAAATCTTTTAAAAAAATGAATAAAGTAATGGGAAATCACCTTATTGCTTTATCAGAACTACTTCTAAAAAAAGGAAAATTACCAGAAATTTCTTCTTTAAATAAAACACTTAAAGAGTGTAATAAATCAATTAATGCATATGTAGATGAAATTAAGCTCCCAAAAGCTAGAGATGGGGCAATAACTCTGCGCAACTTACACGATTATCAAAAACAACTTTTAGCAGAAATTAAGGCTATTAGACGTGTTTTAAACAACTCAGAAAACGTATCTAAAGTTTTATTAAAAACACAGGAGTCTAAACAGTTTTTAACATTACAAGAGTATAAGTTTAATATTCTTTTACAACACTTTAGTTTAAAGTCTCCTATGCTAAGGCACGCACTAAGACTATCATTAGCTATTATATTTGGATTTGCAATTGGTAGTGTATTAGACATTAAAAATGCTTATTGGATTGTGCTTACCATTATTGTAATTATGAGACCAAATTACGGTTTAACTAAAGAACGCTCTAAAAACCGTATAATTGGTACTATTATTGGCGCTATAATTGCCACAATAATTGTACTTATTACACAAAACACCATTATTTATATGGTTTTGGCAGTGTTATCTTTAACTTTTGCTTTTTCATTAATACAACAAAGTTACAAAGCTGGTGCGGCATTTATTACCTTAAACATTGTTTTTGTGTATGCTTTGTTAGACCCTAATGCATTTTCCGTAATTCAGTACCGCGTAATAGATACTATTATAGGAGCCGGCATTGCATTGTTGGCAAACTATATTGTTTTCCCTAGCTGGGAGTATAAAAATTTAGATACCGTTATTTTAAAGGTTATACTTAGTAATAGAGATTACTTAGAGGCTACTAAAAAATTGTATCATAATAAAGAAAGTAATTCATTAGAATATAAAGTGTACAGAAAAGAAGCTTTTTTAGCAATGAGCAATTTAAATGCTGCTTTTCAAAGATTAACACAAGATCCTAAGTCTAAGCAAAAACAATCTGTTTTAATTTATGATATTGTTACCTTAAACCACACAATGTTATCTGCAATAGCATCTGTAGGTAGTTATATTTTAAACCACAAAACTACACCTGCTTCTAAGGAGTTTGACATTATAGTACACAGCATAAATAACTCTCTAAAAAATTCTGCTTTAATTTTAGAGCAAGTAAATTTTACTGCAGATGAAGAAGAACCACACGTAAATAAAGCGCAACAAAAACTTATAAAAGATTTTGATGCTTTAGCATTGGCTAGAGATAAAGATATTAAAGCCGGAAAAACTGAAATAGATAAAGACACGCTACTTAATTTACAAGAATCACATTTAATAAGTAACCAATTAATTTGGCTTAAAACTTTATCTGAAAACCTTAGAAAGGTTACGGTTAAATATACCGATGTTTTTAAATAATGACTTTAATTTGTTATATTTAAATAAATTACAACAACTAAACTTTGGTGTATGAAAAAATATGTTTTTACAATTTGTTTCTTAGTATTATCTAATTGTATTTGGGCGCAAGAACATAAAGAGTTAAAAAATTTACTTTGGGAAAACGTAGAAAGTTGTTTTTCAAATTTTAAGAATTTAAATAAAAAAGATAAAAACAATTTAGAAATTATAGAAGACACCAAAAATGGTTATTTAGAAGTTTGTGGCACATACCCTACTTGTGGTTGTTACTGCAGCGCTGTAGTTGCAGTGTTTAAAGATGCTAACAAGAATTATACTCTGTTAAAAACAAATGAAAACGTTTGTAGTTGGACAAAAAATGTGAGCTCAGATAAAGAAATGGAACAAATTTTACCAAATAATTTTGGTTTTAGCACTTTTTCATCTTCACAAATAATTCCATTTTTAAAACATCCTGCTTATTATTTAAATTTTAAAATTCCTATAAAAGGAACTGATATTAAAGTAACACCAGAGCTTATTCCGCTAGGTTTAAATGTTAATAAAAATAGTGCTTGGGTGTATGGTTACAGTCAAAACAATGCTACACCAAAATCTATATCAAACTTAAAAAAAATAGTAAGTAGCATATCAAATAGTAAAACTATAGATTATTTAATATCTGGTAATATTGATAGCATTGCCAAACAAGACTTAAAGATTATAAATACTAGTATTACTGATAATGATTTTAGTAGCTCTAAAGAATTAGCTGGTATTTTTGAAGAGTTAAAAAACATTTACCAAGCTTATGTAAACATCCAGCATAATTATATAATTTTAGGCTGGGATAAAGAAAAAGCTGCATTTTTTATAAAAGAAAAAGGAGATAAACCTAAAACTATTACGTTTAAAAACTTTTTACTACACGCAAATTACTGGGAGCCTATTTGTTAAAAATTTGGTTAAACTTAATTTATCATTTTTATATATCTAGAATTATAGATATATTTGAAGTATGAATATCAAATTGGCTACAGAAATAGGAAAATGTTTGTCTAACCAAACCAGAATGCAAATTATGGAGTGGTTAAAAAAACCTGAAGCGAATTTTCCGCCTCACGAAACGCTAAAACATTTTAATGATGGGGTTTGTGTTACCTATATACAAGAAAAATCTGGTTTGTCTCAGTCTACAATATCTACCTATTTAACAAATATGGAAAAATGCGGACTATTAATACTTACCAAACACGGTAAATGGGCTTATTTTAAGCGCAATGAAAAAACAATTAAAGAGTATGTTAACTTTATTAGTTAGTATTTTTTTACATAATCATATAGACATATATAGATATATAGATATAAAAACATAAGAAAATGAAACCCGTAATAGATATTTTAGGTTGGTCTGGCTCTGCTTTTATTATTTTGGCTTATGCACTTACCCTTTTAGAAAATAAAAGATACATAGACTACGGAAAGTACCTTAATTTAATAGGCGGACTTTTTATTGCTCTAAATTGCTACTATTACAATGCAATTCCACCATTTGTAACCAATTTATTATGGAGCATAATAGCTACATTAACGATCTATAAAAATCGAAAAAACAATACGCCTAGTAAAAAAAGAAATGTATAATTTTAAATAAGTTGATATGAAAATTTTAATTATTGGAGGTAATGGAACAATTGGTAAAAAAGTAACAGCACATTTTAAAAATGAAGCAGAAGTACTTGTTGCTGGTAGAACAAGCGGAGATGTAACTGTTGATATTGCAAATAGCACCTCTATAAAAAAAATGTTTACCAAAACAGGAAAACTAGATGCAATTATAGCCATTGCAGGTGAAGCAAAATGGGATACATTTGCCAAATTAACTGAAGAAGACTACCGCATTGGACTTAATAGTAAACTTATGGGACAAGTAAACCTTGTACGTATTGGCCAAAATTATGTAAACAAAAATGGTTCTATAACATTAACTACTGGTATTTTGGCAGATGATCCTGTTGTTAAAACAACTAGTGCAGCAATGGTAAATGGAGCTATACATAGTTTTGTTATGGCTGTAGCTTTAGAAATAGAAAACGGTATTAGAGTTAATGCGGTATCTGCCAATGTAGTAGAAGATGCTTATGAAAAGTACAAAGATTTTTTTCCTGGAAATATGCCAACACCAATGAATAAACTTGTTGGTGCTTACGTAAGAAGCGTAAAAGGTAAACGTAATGGTGAAATAATAAGATTATACAATTAAGGTTAAAAAAAGACTAAATACAGTAAAAAACTCAAGGCTTTTAGTACTTTTGCAGTACCTAAAAAAGGTACATTACAAACACAAACCATTTATATTATGAAAAAATTACTTTTGGTAATTGTTCTATTTAACTTAGTTAGTTGTGCAGAGTTACAACAAGTAGTAAATCAATTACCACAAAGCGGCGCGGTGTTAAGCAACCAAGAAATTGCTAATGGCCTAACAGCTGCTCTTAACCAAGGTGTACAAAAGCAAGTTAGTAAACTTACATTAGAAGATGGCTACTATAAAAATGAACTGGTAAAAATTTTATTACCAGAAGAATTACAAAAAGTAGACAACACTTTGCGTAAAATTGGATTAGGCAACTTAGCAGATGAAGGTTTAAAAGCTATTAACAGAGCTGCTGAAGATGCTGTAGGCGAAGCTACTCCTATTTTTGTAGATGCTATTACAAATATGAGTTTTACAGACGCTAAAAATATTTTAGTTGGTGCAGACAATGCTGCTACACAATATTTAACTGCAAATACAGAAACTGCACTTTATAACAAATTTAATCCTGTAATTAAAAACTCTTTTTCTAAAGTTGGCGCAGATAAAATTTGGACGCAGTTAATTACTAAATACAACAATATTCCATTAGTACAACCTGTTAATCCAGATTTAACAGATTACGTTACACAACAGGCGTTAGAAGGTGTTTTTACTATGATTGCTGTTGAAGAAAAAGAAATAAGAAATAAAGTATCTTCTAGGTCTACAGATCTTCTTAAGAAAGTATTTGCCTTACAAGATTAAAAATATTACTAATTTTTATTACAACTTTACAATAATCTAAAAATAAGGACGTTATGTAAATATGAAACGAGTTATCTAACTTATTATTAATGTTTAGTTAACCGTGGATATTACAAAATTTTCGATTTTTGTAAAAAAATTGAGTTAGTATTTTTTTGAGTTAGTTAGTTTAAAACCGGTGGGAGCACCGGTTTTTATTTTTTGTAATAGTTTGTATTTAAAACGATGCTATATAATTTATCACTTTCTCGTTAAAAATGTCTGGCTGTTCTACATTTACAACGTGTCCGCAATCTTCTATAACTACCAATTCTGAAGCTGTATGTTGTTTTACAACTTTTTTTATAGAAGGTAAAAACATATAATCTTCTTGCCCCATAATATACAAAGCAGGTATCTTAATATCTTTAGTTCTAAAAAAACGCAATAATGGGTTTATATCAGCAGTTAACTTAAACCAGCGTATAAATTCCTTTTGATATAATTTTTTAGCTTCACGTACAAAAAGAGATCTAGATTCTTTATGGTTCTTATTTGGCATAATTACAAAAGCAAAAAACTTGTACAACCATAAATAAGGTACCACAGACTTAAAAATGGTTCCTAAACGCATTAAAACCTGTGATCTAAAGTTTAGCTTTAATATGGCTCCACCCAAAACCATACTCTCTACCCTATCTGGATAGTTTTCTGCAAGATTTCTAATTAAAATGGTTCCTAAAGAAATACCTATAAAGTGCGATTTATCAACTTTTTCAAATTCTAAAACCTGAACAATATCTTCAGTTAAAAAATTAAAGGTGTATTTTTTGTCGTACACATCTTTAAAACTATGTTTAGACCCGCCGTGTCCTCTAAGGTCAATTAGTAGAATATTAAACTTGCTTTTAAATGCTCTTACTTGTTTAAACCAGATTGAAGAACTACCTCCTGCTCCGTGTATAAACGTAACCCATTTTTTTGAAGTTTTATGTCTATAAGTTGTGTAGTTAAGCAATATATTTTTGTATTGATTGATGACGTAATAAGTGCGTAAAAATATGAATTATATGTATTGTTTGTATCACAATGTTAGGATTTTCAGTAATTAAAGTTAAAAAAAAGATAAATTACCAATTTATTAGCCATACACCACTTTATTAGTGAACCAAAACCACAATTTGAAACGTATCTTTGTAAAGAACAAAACATTAGCTATGAAAAATCAATATTGCAAAGTAGGCACAACTACTCCTTTAACTAACGAAGAAAATATGATTTCTTTATTAGAACGCAGATACAACTCTTTTATTGAGATGGCTGCACAAATAGGAAACAGCAACACTAAATTAGCCGAGTTTTTACAGGTTAAAGCAACTAAAACTAGAAAAACTTTAGAAAAACTAGTATAGTTTTTCTAGTTCTACTTGCATTTGTTCTTGTAACTCTAATGCTTTTTCTGCTGCGGCTTTAGCAAAATCTAAATTGCTGCTTGCATATATTATACCCCTAGATGAGTTTATTAGTAAACCTACATTACTACTCATCCCATATTTACAAACATCTGCAAGGTTACCTCCTTGGGCTCCTACTCCTGGCACTAACAAAAAGCTATTTGGTATTATTTGTCTAATTTCAGACAAATACTCTGCTTTTGTTGCTCCTACAACATACATTAAGTTTTCTGCTCCTTTATACGTTTTAGATGTTTCTAAAACTTGCTTATACAACTCTTTACCATCTACAAGTTTTGTTTGGTAATCAAAAGCACCAGCATTAGATGTTAAGGCTAAAAGTATAGTATGCTTGTTTTTAAAGGCTAAAAAAGGCTCTACAGAGTCTTTTCCCATATATGGCGCAATAGTAACAGAATCAAATGCTAAATCCTCAAAAAATGCTTTAGCATACATTGTAGATGTATTACCAATATCCCCGCGTTTAGCATCTGCTATTGTAAATATTTCTGGATAATTGGTGTTTAGGTATTTAATTGTTTTTTCTAAAGCCATCCAACCTTTTATACCATATGCTTCATAAAAAGCGGTATTAGGTTTATAAGCTACACATAAATGGTGGGTAGCGTCTATAATGTCTTTATTAAAGGCAAAAATAGGATCTTCTTCCTTTAATAAATGTTCCGGAATTTTAGTTATGTCTACATCTAAACCTATACATAAAAAAGACTTTTTCTTGTGTATTTGCGCTACTAACTGTTCTGTTGTCATTTGTGTATTATTTTTTGACTTAAGTGTATAAAAAAAGATTTTGCAATTGATTTTTTTTGAATCAGAACTTCTTCATTCATCAATATATCAACTTACAAAATCTCTTCTTTTTTTAGAATTATGTTTTACTAGAAAATTTCAGATGCTTCTTTTAGTTTCTCTGTATTTTCAACAAGTCTTAATTCATCAATAATTTTTTGAATATCACCATTTATAATATTCTGCAAATCGTAAAGAGTTAGCCCAATTCTATGATCCGTAACTCTACCTTGTGGGTAGTTATAGGTTCTAATTTTTGCAGAACGGTCTCCACTACTAACTTGTGAGTTACGTTTAGCAGCATCTTCTTCTTGCTTTTTAGCCAATTCTAAATCATATAATCTAGAACGTAATACTCTAAATGCCTTTTCTTTGTTTTTATGTTGCGATTTTTGATCCTGACACTGTGCAACTAAACCTGTTGGTACGTGAGTTAAACGTACGGCAGAATATGTTGTGTTTACAGACTGCCCACCTGGACCAGATGAACAAAAGAAATCTATACGTACATCTTTAGGATCTATTTGTACATCAAAATCTTCTGCTTCTGGTAATACCATTACTGTTGCCGCACTTGTATGCACTCTTCCTTGAGTTTCGGTTTGTGGTACTCGTTGTACACGGTGTACACCAGCTTCAAACTTTAATGTTCCGTATACTTCATCTCCAGTAACTTCAAACTGAATTTCTTTATAACCGCCACTAGTACCTTCACTTAAATCTATAACGTTAGTTTTCCAACCTTTAGACTCACAATACTTAGTGTACATTCTAAACAAATCACCTGCAAAAATACTAGCTTCATCTCCACCAGTACCTGCTCTAACCTCTACCACAACATTTTTAGAATCTTCTGGGTCTTTTGGTATTAGTAATAGTTTAATTTCTTCTTCTAAAGGTGGTAAACCTGCTTTGGCTTCTTCAAGCTGCATTTTTGCCATCTCTACCATTTCTGCATCACTACCGTCTGCAATAATTTCGTTAGCTTCCTCTATATTGTTGGTGTACTCTAGATAAAGTTCTCTTTTGTCACACAACTTTTTAAGATCTTTGTATTCTCTATTGAGCTCTACATAGCGCTTTTGATCTGATATAATATCTGGCTGGATAATTAAATCCGATACCTCATCAAAACGTTGTTTTACTATATTTAATTTGTCAATCATAATCCGTGCTTCGCTTGGATTGCGAATTTACGATATTTTTAAAGATTTATAAACAACAAAACTGTCATCACAAGAAAAAAGAGCTAATTATTAGTTAACATTAACAAATGTTGCTCCTAAACTAACAATAAAAGAGTCTAAACCGTTATCTCTGTTATACATTGTTCCTCTTACATCTAAAGCTTTTAAACCAAAGCCTAAAATACGTTGTTTTGCAAAAATATCTTTGTAGCGTAACCCTGCGCCATATTGGTGAGCTATAAACTTACTTAAATCATAATCAGATGTGTAGTAATCTAAAGTAGAGACAGCTTCTTCTTTTTTGTAAAAATAATCTGCGGCAGTTTGGTTATAAAATCTGTAGGTTGGGTATACAGTAAAAACTGTATTTAGCTTAATAGGCAGCTCTATACTTGCTGTGTTAGAATTAATTCCCCAATCATCTGCATAATAACGGTAATATGTACGTACCACTAAAGCATCGTTTACATAATAATTTAAACGACCTCCTATTGGAATTTTAACTCTATTGTCTGGTAAAATTTCTACATCATCAGCTAGTTGAAAATCATCAATATAAAAATCATTTACATCTCCAAAATACACACGCTGAAAAGGAGTGCTTAACAATCCGCTTTGCACAATAACATCTGCAAATATTGATCCTTGTACTTTTTTACCCAGTATTTGTGACAAGCCTAAAGAAACAGCATATGTGTTTCTGTTTTTATCTGTAAATGCTGTAAAATTAGGGCTGTATGTTCCGTTACCTGTAACTCTGCTATCAAAAAAACCATCTCTTAATTCTACCGGATATTGCGGTTTCCAAGTATCAAAATATACCTGCCCAGATATAGATAGTTCTGTGTTTTTTTCATTAAATAAATAGGCATAATTTACTCCCAAACCAAGAGAACTATAGTCATACTCATTAGCTGCATACAAACTTGCTCCTATAATATTGTTTCTGTCTTTAGAGCTATGTTCGTAATTGGTTTTAATATGTATTAATTTATCACTTTTTGATGCTCCAGACGATGCGTTAAAAGGACTTGTTCTTTTTGTTATATCACCATCAAAAGGGTTTACATTGCTAGATGAAGCAGAGGTGTACGCAGAAATACCAACATCCACAGTTAGTACATCATCATTATTTAAGGGCATTTTTACAACAATGGTAGATGTAACGTCTGTTAGCTCTTGTGTTCCCTCGCCGCCAGTTACTGCTGCATTTTTACCATCTTGGTCATAATAACTAAAAAGTAAATCTACCTCTGTATCTTCTAGTACACGTTTGGTATAAGTAGCTTCTTCTTGTGCGTAAATAAGAACAGAAAATAACAACGTTAATAGCAGAAAAACCTTTTGCATTATTTTATTTTTAATTGCAGCCACAGCCACCGCCTGTTTTACCACCGTTAGCACCAGAAGCAGACTCTCTATACACCTGAAAATTGGTTTCATAACGTTCTATGTTTTTTGCTGAAAGGGTCATTTCTTCATCATTAAGGTAAACCTTATCATAACCTTTTACGGTAACACAAGATGTAGCGGTTATTATTAAACCAAAAAGAAGTATAAAATTTCTCATAGTCTAAAATTAGTAATTATTTTGAAAGGTAATGCCTTTACTTTTATGTATTTGGTTGTTTTTATCTACAATAATAACCTCTACCCCATTTAGTTGTTCTATAACAGACATACCAGTTTCTACTCCCATTACAAATATTGATGTTGCAAGTGCATCACACAATTCTGCTTTTTTTGCAAAAATGGAAACACTTTTTACGCCTTTAGAAGGCCAACCTGTTCTTGGATCTATAATGTGGGAGTATTTTTCTCCTTTAAAAATGATGTATTTTTCATAATTGCCAGACGTGGCTACCGAAGAATCTACAATTGGTAACCAAGAAAATACTTTTTTTGCATCTAAAGGGTTACTAATACCTACAAGCCATTTTTTGCCACTAACTTGTGTTCCCCATGTGGTTAAATCTCCAGATGCATTTATAATACCACCAACTACACCTTTGCTTACCATTAATTCCTTTACTTTATCTGCCGCAAAACCTTTACCTATGGCTCCAAAGCCAATTTTCATTCCTTTTTTAGGTAAATAAATAGTTTGTTGCTCTTTATCTAAAACAATATTATGGTAACCTACATTTGCAATTGAGTTTGCAACCTGAGTATCTGTAGGCAAATACTCCATATTTATATTAAATTTCCAAACATTATCTAAAGCAGCGTATGTAATATCAAAAGCTCCATCTGTTACTTTAGATATTTGTATGGCACGCTCTACCAATCCAAAAAGTTCTGGAGCAACTTTTACAGGGGCAATACCTGCGTTTTTATTTACTTGTGTAGTTTGGGACTCTGCATCCCATGAAGATATTATTTTTTCTATTCGTTTTACCTCTGCAATACATTCATCTATATAAGCATTTGCTGTTGCTGTTTCTTTAGCAACAATGGTAAAATCAAATCTATTGCCCATTAATTTTACAGTTCTGTGGGCAGTTATGTGTTTTTCTTGTGCAACTGTAAGTAATACAAAAAAACAAAACAGGGGGAATATTATTTTTTTCACTTAACAAAAGTAGTTAAATGCGCTATATATTTTGAAGGAGAAATGTTTTTATATCCCGATTTTTCTAAAATATTTTTATTGCCATCTAACAACACAACCAACGGAAAATATCCTTGCTGATTATACGTATCTGCTAACTCTTTGTTTGCTAAGCTTAAAGCTTTAGAAAGTTTATTTTTCTTTTTTCTAGGAAAGTCTGCTTTGTAAAGAACTAAGCTTTTTTTTGCGTATTCTTTAAATTCTGATGATTGCCAAATCTCGGCATCTAGCTTTATGCAAGGTGCACACCAGTCTGACCCCGAAAAAACCAATAAAACCAATTTATTTTCTTTTTGGGCTTTTTCTACTGCACTGTTAAAACTACTACTCCACTCCTGTGCCGTAATAGTATATGTACAGAAAACAAATAATGCTAAAATTAAATTTTTCATATTATTTTAAGCCTCAAAATACTGGTAACTATTCAAATACACGTAACGTAGAACCTGTTAGGGTTGTTTGGTACACTTTTAATGGTTTTGCCGCTTTACTATCTACTTGGTTTAACGGTTCACCAGTTTGACTAAATCTAGAACCGTGAACATCACAATAAAATATACCTCCATCTACATTTGCAAAACGTACTTGGTCATAATTTTCATGACTACAAATTTGAGTAGCAGCTACAAACTCACCTTCTAAATTTTTAACCACTACAACATCATTCTTTAAAATAAAACCGCCATTTGTTTGCAGATTAGATGCTTCATCTGATTCTAAATCTAAAGTAAAATCTACACCTGTTGGTATTTCTTTCTTATCACCTTCATTACCATCACTATCACTAGAACACCCACCTAAACAAGGAAACGTTAAAGCAAAAGCCGCACCTGCACCTAAGGTTCTTAAAAACTGTTTTCTTTCCATAATTAGTTGTTTTATAAGTACAACGGTTAAAAGGTAAAAATTGTTGTTAGTTAGTACTCAAAAGTTCCATACTCACTAGTAATAGTCAATTTTTTAGTTGCACTAGCCTTTACTTTACCAACTATTTTAGCATCTACACCAAAACTTTTAGAAATAGCAATTAAATCTTCTGCTACAGCTGGGTTTACGTACAATTCCATACGGTGACCGCAGTTAAAAACTTGGTACATTTCTTTCCAATCTGTTTTAGACTGTTCTTGTATTAATTTAAATAAAGGTGGCACAGGAAAAAGGTTGTCTTTTACAATATGTAAATTGTCTACAAAGTGTAAAATTTTTGTTTGTGCTCCTCCACTACAATGCACCATACCATGTATGTCTGTAGCATTATACTTTTCTAATATTTTTTTAATAATAGGTGCATAAGTTCTAGTTGGCGACAATACCAATTTACCGGCATCTATAGGAGAGTTTTCTACAGTATCTGTTAATTTAACAGCGCCAGAATATACCAAATCTTCAGGTACAGCAGCATCAAAACTTTCTGGGTATTTTTCTGCTAAGTATTTAGAAAACACATCGTGTCTTGCAGAGGTAAGTCCGTTACTTCCCATACCACCATTATACTCGGTTTCATAAGTTGCTTGTCCAAAAGACTCAAGACCTACAATAACATCACCATCTTTAATATTGGCATTATCTATAACATCTTTTTTATTAAGTCTTGCTGTTACGGTAGAATCTACAATTATAGTACGTACCAAATCGCCTACATCTGCAGTTTCTCCACCAGTAGAATGTATTACAATTCCGTGATTTTTTAAATCATTTATAAGTTCTTCTGTACCATTAATAATAGCAGACAAAACCTCACCCGGAATTAAGTTTTTATTTCTTCCTATGGTAGAAGACAACATTATATTATCTGTTGCACCAACACATATAAGGTCATCAATATTCATTATTAAAGCATCTTGCGCTATGCCTTTCCAAACAGAAATATCTCCTGTTTCTTTCCAATACATATAGGCTAAAGAAGATTTTGTACCTGCACCATCTGCGTGCATTACCAAGCAGTGCTCTTTATCGCCAGTTAAGTAATCTGGAACAATTTTACAAAATGCTTTAGGAAAAAGACCTTTATCTATATTTTTAATGGCATTATGCACATCTTCTTTAGATGCAGAAACTCCTCTTTGGTTATACCTTTCGCTATTAGATGAACTCATACTTTTTTACTTTGAGGCAAAAATAATGTAATCCATAAAATTAGCAGCAATAAACTTTGGTAGATATCAACAAAGATAGTTTATAACCTAAAAAAGTTAAACAACAACTTGTTTATTAGCTGCTTTTAATTTTTTTTTTAGCTGTTCTGTTTTTTAAAATGCCATTTGCAATTACTGTTATCAAAATAATAAATGCTCCTAAATAAAACATAGGATCCATTTTTTCACTATCTCCAAAAATTATAAATGCTAATAAAATGCCATAAACAGGCTCTAGGTTTGTAGTTAACATTACGGTATACGGACTTAAAAATTTCATTATTTTAACCGATGCAATAAAGGCATATGCAGTACAAAATGATGCTAGTATTAGAATGTAAATCCAATCTGACACTGATAGTTGAAAATTTATTTGCCCTAAATTACCCTGAAAAAGCATATAAATTGATAAAAACACTACACCCGCACCAAGCTCATAAAAAGAAATAATTGAAGGTTTCTGCTCTTTTATAAGCTTACCATTAATTAAAGAAAATATTGTTGCTAAAAATGCTGAAATTAATGCTAGTACAATACCTTCTTTGTATGATGCATCAATATTAAATATTAGTCCTAAACCGCCAATAACTATAAGTCCAAAAATAATCTCATACCAAATAACCTTGCGTTTGTACCAAATTGGTTCTAATATGGCTGCAAAAAATGCTCCAGATGATATGGTTGCTAAGGTTACAGAGACATTAGACACCTTTATAGAGGAAAAAAAAGTTACCCAATGCAAGGCTATTATTACACCAGTACCAAGTAGTAACAATAAAGTTTTGCGACTAACTTTTAATTTGTTCTTACGTACAAATATAAATAGTAGCACAAAAAGAGCTGCAAAAAACATACGATACCATACCAACGGTAAGGCATCTATAGTTATTAACTTACCTAAAACAGCTGTAAAGCCCCAAACAAATACTATAAAATGTAAGTGCAGGTAATTTTTAAATTTATCGCTTAGCATTTTTTAACAAGTATAAGCCAATGATTGCAAATATTGCGTTAGGAACTATGATTGCTATTAAGGGTGACAAACCAGCCTTTTCTGCAAGAATAGCAAAAATTCTATCAAAAAATATGTAAACAAAGGCAATTACAATTCCAAAAGCTAAGTTAACTCCCATACCACCTCTACGTTTTATTGAAGAAACAGATACTGCAATTAGTGTTAATATAAAAGCACTAACTGGCAAAGCCCAACGTTTGTACTTAGCCATTACATAGGTGTTTATATTAGATGCCCCTTTTTTACGCTGATCTTCAATAAACTTATTTAATTCAAAAATATTTTTAGTTTCTGCTACATAACTTACAGGAGTTAAATCATCTATTTTAAAATTTAAAATAGTGTCTAACCTACTCTTTTTTTCAACTACCTCTACCTTACCTTTTATAGTCCTAGAAGTATATCCTGTTAATCTATACAGAGTATCTTTAGGTATCCACCTTATACTAGATGCAGTAAGTTTGTATGCTAATTTATCATCATTATCAAAATGTTCTAATACAAAATTACTACCAAGTTGCCTGTTAGGGTCAAAACTACTAATATATAAAAACTCGTTTTCGTTTAATTGATTATATATGTTAGTTGTCTCCTGAAACTTTTTACCTTTTTTAAGGTATTTAAATATAAACTCATGATAGTCTAAACTGGCTTTGGGAACAATAAACATTGCCATTACAAACATTAGTATTGCAATAATGGTAGCACCCATAAAATAAGGCCTTAAAAACCTACCAAAAGAGACACCAGAACTTAATATTGCTACAATTTCTGTATTTGAGGCGAGTTTAGATGTAAAAAAGATGATAGATAAAAACAAAAATATAGGAAATAACAAACTACCTATATAGATAATAAAGTTCATGTAATACTCTAAAATCTCTAAGGTTGGCGCCTCATTACGCACCATTTTTGCTATTTTTTCTGCCAAATCTAGCATTACACCAATTGGCACAAATAACAATAGCATTACCGCAAAGGTAAGCAGGTAGCGTTTTAATATGTATTTATCTAGTATACTCAACTATTACAATCTTTTATCCATTTGTTTTACCATCATATTTTTCCATTCTATAAAATCTCCGGCAATAATATGCTTTCTAGCTTCACGAGTCAACCATAAATAAAAACCTAAATTATGTATGGTCGCAATTTGTTTACCTAAATATTCATTAGCTGCAAATAAATGACGTAAATAAGCTTTTGTATACTCTGTGTCTACAAATGTAATTCCCATTTCATCAATAGGAGAAAAATCTGCTTCCCACTTTTTATTTTTAATATTAATAGTACCGTGTGCCGTAAATAACATACCGTTACGTGCATTACGTGTTGGCATTACACAGTCAAACATATCTACACCTAAAGCAATATTTTCTAAAATATTAATTGGTGTACCAACACCCATTAAATATCTTGGTTTTTCTTCTGGTAAAATATCGCAAACAACCTCGGTCATTGCGTACATTTCTTCAGCTGGCTCACCTACAGACAAACCACCAATAGCATTACCTTCTGCACCTGCGTTTGCAATGTATTCTGCAGATTGCTTACGTAAGTCTTTATATGTAGACCCCTGTACAATAGGAAAAAATGTTTGTTCGTATCCGTATTTAAAAGGTAGTTTTTCTAAGTGGTTCATACAACGGTCTAACCAACGGTGCGTCATATGCATAGAGCGCTTTGCATAATTATAGTCGCAAGGGTAAGGTGTACACTCGTCAAAAGCCATAATAATATCTGCGCCAATAGTACGCTGAATTTCCATTACGTTTTCTGGAGTAAAAAAGTGGTAAGATCCATCTATATGAGATTTAAACTTTACACCTTCTTCTTTTATTTTTCTATTTGCAGATAAAGAATATACTTGGTAACCACCACTATCTGTTAAAATATTACGATCCCAGCCCATAAATTTATGCAAACCACCGGCTGCTTCAAGTATATCTAGTTTAGGACGCAAATACAAATGGTATGTATTTCCTAAAATAATATCTGGATTTATTTCTTCTTTTAATTCTCTCTGATGAACCCCTTTTACAGACGCAACTGTACCAACTGGCATAAAAATAGGTGTTTCTATAACACCATGATCTGTAACCATTGTAGCGGCACGTGCCTTACTCTGCGGATCCTTTTTTTCTAATGTAAATTTCAAAAACTATAGTATTTATGACCGCAAATATAATCAACTCATCTACAAAAAATTGCTAACAAAAAAATAAAGTTGTGTATTAATAGTAAAGTAGTTAATAAATTATAATAACTACCCTTGTACACGCAAAAGATAGGACTTATTTTTACACGCGAATTAACACAACATATAAAATGCCAAGACTGGAAGAATTACAAGATTTGACCACGCAAGTGAGAAGGGATATTTTAAGAATGGTGCACAAAGTAAACTCTGGCCACCCAGGTGGTTCTTTGGGTTGTGCAGAATTTTTTGTTGCCCTGTACAATGAATTAATGGAACTAAACGAAGGATTTGACATGGATGGTAAAGGCGAAGACCTTTTCTTTTTATCTAACGGTCATATTTCTCCTGTTTATTATAGTGTATTAGCACGTAGCGGATACTTTCCAGTAGACGAGCTTAACACTTTTAGACTAATTAATTCTAGATTACAAGGACACCCAACTACACATGAAGGTTTACCTGGTGTGCGTATAGCATCTGGGTCATTAGGACAAGGAATGTCTGTAGCCATTGGTGCAGCACTTGCAAAAAAGCTAAACAAAGACAGCAACATTGTGTATAGTTTGCACGGTGATGGTGAGTTACAAGAGGGTCAAAATTGGGAAGCTATGATGTATGCTTCTGCCAACAAAGTTGATAATTTAATTTCTACTATAGATTTAAATGGCCAGCAAATTGACGGTTCTACTGACACTGTATTAAATATGGGTAGTGTAAGAGCTAAATTTGAAGCTTTTGGCTGGGATGTTTTAGATGTTGAAGAAGGAAACAACCTTGAAGCAGTAATAGCTGGACTTAAAAAAGCTAAATCTATGACAGGTAACGGAAAACCAATTTGTGTTTTATTACATACTGTAATGGGTAATGGTGTAGATTTTATGATGCACACACACGCTTGGCACGGTAAAGCTCCTAGTGATGAACAACTAGAGACAGCACTAGCACAAAACCCTGAAACTTTAGGAGACTACTAATAAAAATTAAATCTACCTTCTCTAACACTATAGAGAAAAATCATAAAGGATATGAAAAAATACACAGATCAAGGAAAAAACGATACTAGAAGTGGTTTTGGTGCAGGTTTAGCAGAATTAGGAAGATCAAATCCTAACGTTGTTGCATTATGTGCAGATTTAATTGGCTCTCTTAAAATGGATAAATTCATTGAAGAAAATCCAGAGAGATTCTTTCAAATAGGTATTGCAGAAGCTAATATGATGGGGATAGCCGCTGGTTTAACTATTGGTGGTAAAATACCTTTTACTGGTACTTTTGCTAACTTTTCTACGGGAAGAGTTTATGACCAAATACGCCAGTCTATAGCATATTCTGGTAAAAATGTAAAAATTTGTGCTTCGCACGCTGGTGTTACTTTAGGTGAAGATGGTGCAACACACCAAATTTTAGAAGACATAGGATTAATGAAAATGTTACCAGGAATGGTAGTTATTAACCCTTGTGATTACAACCAAACAAAAGCAGCTACTATTGCTATTGCTGATTATGAAGGTCCTGTTTACCTACGTTTTGGAAGACCAAAAGTAGCTAACTTTACTCCAGTAGATCAAAAATTTGAAATAGGTAAAGCACTACATTTAACAGAAGGTACAGATGTTACTATTGTTGCAACTGGCCACTTGGTATGGGAAGCATTAATTGCAGCAGAAAACTTAGAAAGCCAAGGTATATCTGCAGAAGTAATTAACATACATACTATAAAACCATTAGATGCAAATGCTATTATTAACTCTGTTAAAAAAACAGGGTGTATAGTAACTGCAGAGGAGCATAATGTTTTAGGAGGTTTGGGTGAAAGTGTTGCTCGTGTTTTAGCAACTAGCCTACCTACTCCACAAGAGTTTATTGGTACTAACGATACTTTTGGAGAAAGTGGTACTCCTGCACAATTAATGGAAAAATACGGTTTAGACAATAAAGCTATAGAAAAAGCCGTTTTAAAAGTAATAGAACGCAAGTAAGAAAATGGTATCGTTTTTGATACTTAACTTACGTATTAATTAATAACATATTGAGAGTGATTGTTTTTTACAGTCACTCTCTTCTGTTTAAAAAACACTTTTAAAATGAAAAAAACACTTTTAGTAATTACAATGGCTTTGGCAAGTTTAACAACTTTTGCCCAAACTGATGCTGGTTTTGGTATTAAAGGAGGTTTAAACTATGGTGGTAACGGAGATTATTATGACTCTGCAAAAGATGCATATAATGATCCTGATAAAAATGTAGGTTTTCACTTTGGTATTTTTGCACAAACTGATGGTAACTTATATTTAAGACCAGAATTGGTATATACCTCTTTAAAATCTGGTTATGCAGAAGATTTTAAAATGCAAAAACTAGACTTACCTGTTTTAGTTGGCGCAAAAGTAATTGGCCCTTTAAACGTATTTGCTGGTCCTGCTTTTCAGTATATTCTAGATACAGATTATGACGGCATTACTATTGGCGATGTAGAAAACGACTTTACCGTAGGTCTTAATGTAGGCGTAGGTGTTAACTTAGGGAAATTAGGAGTTGACCTTAGGTACGAAAGGGGCTTTAGTGATAATGAAGTTGATATTATTAATGCAGATATTACATCTGTAGAAAAAGATAGAATAGACACTAGACCAGACCAACTTATTTTAAGTTTATCTTTAAAATTATAATTTAAAACATAGTTATTAGGTAATAACAAGAACCAAAAAAAAGCCCTAGAAATTACTTTCTAGGGCTTTTTAAATTTATAAAGCTTGATAATACTATTAATTATCTGGGTCTAAGTAATTTGGAATACCATCTCCGTCTGTATCTGGGTAAGGCAAAATTATATTACCATCCTCATCACTAATTTCATCTCTAGTTAAAATACCATCGTTATCATCATCATCATCTAAAAAGTTAGCCACGGTAGATATTGAAGAAGAACCATCCTCAGATGCTTTATCTGTATTATCATCATACAAATAACCATTACCATTTAAATCTTCTAAGTAAGACGGTATACCATCATTATCATGATCAGATTCATTTACAGCAACTAAGTCAATTTTAAAAATTAATGGACTATATGCAGGTATAGAACCAGTAGCATTATTGTAATAACCCAAAGCAGAAGGAAAAATTATCATACCTACACCATAATCACTTATTTCAAAAGTACCATCAGGATTAACATCATCTTCTGTTAATGCCTTGCCTGCTTTTAAATGTTGTACTGCTTCTGAAAAGCCACGAATTCTACCTGTATATGGTAACCATAAAGGAGTAGATGTAGATGCATCAAAAACAGTATTATCTAATAACAACCCCTCATAACGTATATATGTTGAGTCTGCTGTATTAGCCTGTGCTCCTACTCCTTGTCTTGCTACAAGGTAATAATAAGTATGCTCTACTTCTTTATTGTCAGTTAATCCTATTTCTTCAGAGCGTACAGTTGTTTTAACTGCCGTCATCATATCAATTAACGGTGTTTTATCTGCATTTTCTCCTTCAATTTCTCCTAAAACAATTTTATAGTCAAAATCTGCTGGTGGATTTTGAAAATCTTCATAGTTGTAAAAGTGTGTCTCTAAGTATTTAACTATAGAGTCTTTATCTTGGTCTACTATTTCACTTAATGCTTTTGGAGGCTCTATAGTAAAGCCATTATCATCACTATTGCAAGCCCATACCAAAATGGCTAGTAAAGCAATTAAAAAAACGTTCTTAAATTTCATCTATTCTAATTTATGAGCCGCAAGATACAATTTTCCACTATTTTTGCAGAAGTAGTTAACAAAGAATTTGGAGTTAATATGAGGATAGACAAATATTTATGGTGTACGCGCTATTTTAAAACAAGAAATATTGCTACTGAAGCCTGTAAAAAAGGGCACGTTAAAGTTAATGATAAAGCTGTAAAACCATCTAGAGATGTTTTTCCTATGGACAAAATAACGGTACGTAAAAACCAAATAAATTACCAGTTTACTATTTTAGATGTACCACCCAACAGAGTTGGTGCTAAATTAGTAGATATGTACCGTAAAGATACTACACCAAAAGAAGCTTTTGAGCACTCTGAGCTGCTTAAATATTCTAAGGACTACTATAGAAAAAAAGGCACAGGAAGACCTACAAAAAAAGACCGTAGAGAAATTGATGATTACACAACTACAAATTCTACCGAAGAAGAATAACACTTAAAAAGTGTTTAGTATATTTGACTATATAAAATTACAATACACAATGCAGAACAAAATATTATCTCACAACCAAATTCAGCATAAAATTAAGCGTATTGCTTACCAAATTTATGAGGCTAACGTAGAGGAAACAGAGATTGTAATTGCTGGTATAGAAGGTGGCGGACTAAAATTTGCAAAAAAGCTTAGCTCTGTTTTAGAAACTATTACCACTGCTAAAATTACATTGTGTACTGTAAAAATGAATAAAAAAAACCCTTTAAATAGCGGAGTTACAACTTCTATTTCTAAAGAAGAATACACTAATAAATCTGTTGTTTTAATAGACGATGTATTAAATTCTGGAACAACCTTAATATACGGTGTATTTCATTTTTTAAAAGTACCCTTACGCCAATTAAAAACAGCTGTTTTGGTAAACAGAAACCATAAAAAATATCCAGTAAAAGCAGATTATAAAGGATTATCTTTATCTACATCTTTACAAGAACATATAGAGGTAGAATTTAAAGATAATAATGATGCAGTGTACTTAAACTAACTTTTCTACAATATCATTTACCACTTCAGCGGCTTTCTTTTGCTGTACTAATATAGTATGGTGAGCTTTTGTGTAAAAATAACTACGCTCAAACAAATGTGCTCCTATAAACTCTGGCAATTCGTTTTCTGGTAATCTTGCAATTAAAGGTCTATCTGCCTTTTCTTTTACCAATCTCTTTATAAGTTCTGGTATGGGTACATTTAAATAAAAAACATTACTAGTATTAGTAGTCATAACATTAATATTGTCTCCATAACAAGGTGTTCCGCCCCCTGTAGAGAGTACAAAATCATCATTTGTTGCAAAAATTTCGTTTAAACATAAAATTTCCGCTTTTCTAAAAAATATTTCTCCTTTAGTAGAAAAAATATCAGAAATAGACATCTCATACTTTTTTTCAATGTAAGAATCTAAATCCAAAAAATTGATTTTCAAACGCTTGGCAAGCTCTCTCCCTATTGTAGACTTTCCGCTTCCCATATAACCAACAAGTACTATTTGCATCTATTTTTTTATACAAAGATGGTCTATTTTATACCGAAATAAAAAAAATAAAATAAATTTAATAAAAGTCCTTGTGAAATTAAATAAAGGTCATATATTTGCACCCGCAAACAACAATACGCTGTTTTGCTGGAATAATGACCTGGTAGCTCAGTTGGTAGAGCATCTCCCTTTTAAGGAGAGGGTCCTGGGTTCGAGCCCCAGCCCGGTCACAAAAATAAAAAACCGAAAGTTAAAACTTTCGGTTTTTTTTATGCCTTATTTTAAATATAATTTATTCTTTTTGAAGGTGTTACGCATTAAGTTGTAATTTATCTATTTTTCTATGACAAAAACCCTTGCAGAATAAAATAAAGGTCATATATTTGCACCCGCAAACAGCAGTACGCTATTTTGCTGGAATAATGACCTGGTAGCTCAGTTGGTAGAGCATCTCCCTTTTAAGGAGAGGGTCCTGGGTTCGAGCCCCAGCCCGGTCACAAACAGAAATATTAAAAAAAACCTTGTAGATTAATTCTACAAGGTTTTTTTATTTACAGCCAAATTTTGGATCTACTTTACATTTACGTTGTAGAAATTAACCTTTCTCCCTACTCCTACACTTTCATTTTAATAGAAAGTCTATTTTATTAAAAACCGCCCATTTTTTGTAGTTGCCATATTAATATCTAGTGCAAATGTCTAAAAACGTACAACGTATTGTGCATTGTTCAGTTATTGTCTAGTACTTATATATATTTAAGTATCAATATATACACATATTTGCATATCTCCTTATAGCAATAGTCTTAAAGAAATTTACACTACAGGACTAAAATCAATTTAAAAAAACCAGAAAACCAATACTCTTAAAATGAAATATAAAATAGCGCTTTTAACCTTATGTATTATTACGGCTTTTAACTGTAAAACAAAAGAACCTGTAACAGTACAAACAGATTTTAATTTTGATTGGAATTTTAAACTTGAAGACACTGTTGCAAAAATTCATAATACCGAGTGGAGAAAAGTAAAACTACCACATGATTGGAGCGTAGAAAACAAGTTTGACTCTATACGCGGTGAGGGCGCTACAGGTTATTTACTAGGCGGTATTGGTTATTATAAAAAAGATTTTACTACCAACTTACACAAAAACCAAGTGGCATATATACTTTTTGATGGCGTTTACAACAACGCAACCATTAGCCTAAACAATAATGAACTAGGTTTTCACCCATACGGTTACTCTCCTTTTTATTATGATGTAACATCTACCTTAAATGAAAATGGAAATAAAAACACTTTAAATGTTAAGGTAGATAGAACAAGATATGCAGATAGCAGATGGTACACGGGATCTGGGATTTACAGAAATGTAAAGTTTATTACCAAAAACAAATTACACATTCCTATTTGGGGTTCTTTTATTACTACACCAACGGTTACTAATAAATTAGCTACTATTAGTATACAAACCACTATAGATAATAAATACAATAGCAGTAAAACAGCAATACTAAGTACAACTATTTATAATACAAATAATGAAGTAGTTAACACCAATACCAAAAATATAACTGTTGCTAAAAATACAAGCCTAAAAGACTTAACCACTATTAAAGTAACTAATCCCAAACTATGGGATATAGATAGCCCTACACTATATACGGCTATTACCACTATTACACTAGATAATAAAGTTGTAGATACACAGAAAACAAAATTTGGTATACGAAGTATTAGGTTTGACGCTAACACAGGATTTTATTTAAATGGAAAAAATAGAAAGATAAAAGGTGTATGTCTACATCATGATGCGGGACTTGTAGGTGCTGCGGTACCAAAAGGCGTATGGAGGAGACGCTTACAAACATTAAAAGACATAGGCTGCAACGCAATTAGAATATCTCACAACCCAGCTTCTAATGAGTTTTTAGACCTATGTGATGAAATGGGATTTCTTGTACAAGATGAATTTTTTGATGAATGGGATAACCCAAAAGACAAGCGAAAAAATATGAATGAAAGAAGCGTTGACTACATTACAAGAGGCTACGCAGAACATTTTCAAGAGTGGGCTGAAAAAGATTTGAAAAATACGGTTTTATCACACAGAAATCACCCTTCTATTTTTCAATGGAGTATTGGTAATGAAATTGAATGGACTTACCCACGAAATGCAGATGCAACTGGCTTTTTTAATAATATGGATTGGAGCGGAAATTATTTTTGGTCTTTACCTCCTAACAGTATAAACACTATTAAACAAAAACTTAACACACTACCAAAAGGTAAGTATGATATTGGTACAACAGCAAAAAAATTAACAAAATGGACTAAAGAATTAGATACCACTAGATATGTAATTGCAAATTGCATTTTACCTTCTTCTAGTTATGAGTCTGGGTATGCAGATGCTCTAGATGTTATAGGTTTTAGCTATCGTAGAGTAATATATGATTACGGACATAAAAACTATCCTAATTTGCCACTTATGGGAACCGAAAATCTTGGTCAATGGCATGAATGGAAAGCAGTTATGGAAAGGCCTTTTATTTCTGGTACATTTTTATGGACAGGAATAGATTATATGGGAGAATCTAATAAAGGATGGCCTAAAAAGGGAACTTCTAGCGGACTTTTAGATGTTGCCGGGTTTAAAAAACCATCATACCATATGTTTAATGCTTTGTGGAACAATGAGCCCAATATTTATATTACTTCTCAAAGTTTAGATAAATCTATTTATAAACTAGATGCTAATGGTAATCCTATAGAAAAAAAAGAAGGTAAATGGAAAACCGCTTTATGGCAATGGCACAATGTAAATGATCACTGGAACTACAACAACAATGAACCCACCGTTGTAGAAGTATACTCCAATTGCAGTGAAGTAGAATTATTTTTAAACAATACATCTTTAGGCATAAAAAAACTTGCAGATTTTGAAGATCATATTTACAAATGGGCAGTTCCTTACAAAAAAGGAACTTTAAAAGCGGTTGGCTTAAAAGATGGTGAAAAAGTAGAATATACTATTACAACTACAACAAAACCAACAACTATAAAACTAACCACAGACCAGAAAAAATTAACTGCAGATGGATATGCTGTTGCTCACATTGTTGCTCAAATTACAGATAAAAATGGAAACCCTTTAAAAACTGAAAATCAAACTATTAACTTTATAGTTACTGGTGATGCTACCGTTTTAGGTGTAGACAATGGCAGCATTACTAACACTCAAAACTTTAAAAGCAATACAATTAAAACCAGTAAAGGAAGAGCTCTTTTAATTATACAATCTTTAGCAAATAAAACATCTTCTATAACTATTACAGCAAATTCTGCTTCATTAAAAAGCAACCAAATAACAATTACTTTAGAACCTAATAAAAATTAAAACTATGATTAAAAAAAGCATAGCATTTTGTGCAATAGCTTGTTTATTGCTAATGGCTGCCTGTAAAAATAATACCAAAGCTACAAATACTGCCATAGAGCAAGAAACCAAACTAGAAATTACCCCAAAACAAATTGATGAGTTAGGTATAACAAACCCAGACTCTTTAAGTGCTGCAACAAAAAGAGCTTTGCAATGGCCAAAAGATTTAGGAAATGAATGGTTTATACAGTTCTCTAACCTTAAACCTTTAAAAGGTGATTTAGCTTATGAAGAAGGTGTTGTACGTAGAGACCCTAGTGCAGTAATTAAAGAAAATGGTAAATACTACGTTTGGTACAGCAAAAGCACAGGACCTTCACAAGGTTTTGGTGGTGATGTAGAAAATGAAAAAGTTTTTCCTTGGGATAGATGTGATATTTGGTACGCTACATCTGAAGACGGTGAAACTTGGAAAGAAGAAGGTATTGCCGTTGCAAGAGGTGAAAAAGGCGCTTATGATGACAGATCTGTTTTTACAGTAGAAATAATGAAATATCAGAACAAATATTACTTATGCTACCAAACCGTAAAATCTCCTTACACAGTACGCGTTAAAAATCAGGTTGGTTTAGCCTGGTCAGATTCGCCAAACGGACCTTGGACAAAAAGTGAAGAGCCTATACTTAGTCCTGCAGATAATGGTATTTGGAAAGGAGAAGAACAAGACCGTTTTGCTGTAGAGAAAAAAGGAGATTTTGATAGTCACAAAGTACATGATCCTTGTATTTTGCCTTACAAGGGCAAATTTTACTTGTACTATAAAGGCGAGCAAATGGGCGAAAAAATTACATTTGGTGGTAGACAAATACGCCATGGTGTTGCTATTGCAGACAATCCTTTAGGGCCTTACGTAAAATCACCTTACAACCCAATAAGTAATAGTGGTCATGAAATTTGTGTTTGGCCATACAATGGTGGTATTGCGTCATTAATTACTACAGATGGTCCAGAAAAAAATACTATCCAATGGGCTCCAGATGGTATTAATTTTGAAATTAAATCTGTTATTCCTGGTGTACCAGCTCATGCAATAGGCTTAAACAGATCTGCAGATACAGAAAAAGAACCAACAGAAATATTACGCTGGGGACTTACACATATATACAATAGTAGCGACTACCAAAGTATTATGAGTTTTACATCTGCCAGAAAAACTACACACAGAGCTAAAGGTGTAAAATCTAAATAAGTAACACTATAAACTAAGCACAAAAAAAAAGGAACAGCAAATTATTGTTCCTTTTTTTATTGTACGTTTAGTTAAATAAATAATAGTAATTTTACAGTATAAAAGCATACCGGTAATGAGTAAACCAAAGGAAGTTTTAAAATCTGAATACAATGTTCCTAATTTAGAAAGAGGCTTAATGGTTATAGAAATATTAGCCACTAAAAAAGACGGTTTAACGCTTGCCGAAATTACAGAAGCACTAGACCTTACAAAAACCACTGCTTTTAGAGTTGTAAGCACGCTAATTTTTAAAAATTACTTGCAAAAAAACGAGACCACTAAAAAAATTACACTTTCTAGAAAAATGCTTACACTAGGCATATCTGCAATGAACGAACAAAGTATTGTAGAAATGTCTATAGATGTTATGCGTGCCTTAAGAGATGAACTAAAGGAATCTGTAATGCTTGGAGTTTTATTAGACACTAAAGGCACAATATTAGAGCAGGTATCATCTTCCTATCCTGTAAAATTATTTGTAGAACCAGGTACACAGTTTAATTTACACAGTTCTGTTGGCGGAAAAAGTATTTTAGCTTTTTTACCCAAAGAAGAATCTAATAGCATTTTAAAAAAAATTAGTCTTACTAAATACACAAAAAACACCATTACATCTAAAAAAGAGTTTAAAGAAACGCTAGCCTTGGTTAAACAAAATGGTTATGCCATAGATAATGGTGAAGATATACAAGGTATACACTGCATTGGTGCTCCAATATTTAACGAGTCTGGCTACCCCGTTGCTGCACTCTGGATTACAGCTCCACACGGTAGACTACCACATGAAGAATTTCATAAAAAAGGACAAATTGTAGCAAAATACGCCTTAGAAATATCTGTTAAACTTGGTTTTATTTCACAGTAAATAACTTACTCTTTTTATAAAATTTCATTATTATAATATTCTACAACCCTTATTTAAACTAGGGTTAGTAGCTACATCATTAGATTTTAACACTTTATACTCTATTTAAATGTTTTCCATATTATAAAAAAATGTATATTTGTTTCAAATATGAAACTAGTTTATTATTTGAAACTTAAATAAATGATAGCAACACAATATAAAGGCAATAAAAATTTTGCTGTAATTGATAAAAAAATTGAAGAACCCAAAGATGATGAGGTTCGTATAAAAGTAGCCTATTCTGGCGTATGCGGTACAGATGTACACATTTATCATGGTATGATGGATAAACGAGTTTCTATACCGCAAACAATTGGCCATGAAATGTCTGGTGTTATTGATGCTGTAGGCAAAAATGTAACCAATTTTAAAGCAGGAGAAAAAGTTGTAGTAAGACCTTTAGATGACAGAAAAGTAAAACCTTCAGATAAAGGGTTTAATCATATCTGTGAGGACTTAAAATTTATTGGTATTGACAGTCCTGGTTCTATGCAACAGTACTGGAATGTACCTGCGTTTGTTTTACACAAGCTAAAACCAGAAACAGATTTAAAATTAGCTGCGTTAATTGAGCCTTTGTCTGTAGCAACACATGATGTACGCAGAAGCGGACTAGTTAAAGGTGAAACTGCTGTTGTTTTAGGTGGCGGACCAATTGGTATGTTGGTTGCTATGGTTGCAAAGGAAGTTGGCGCACAGGTTATAATTTCTGAAGTAAACCCTACAAGAATTAAAATGGCAAAGGACCTTGGTTTTGACGCTGTTAACCCAACTGAGCTTGATTTAGTAGCATACGTTAAAAGTAAAACAGATAACAAAAGAGCAGATGTTGTTTTTGAAGTAGCTGGCGTACAACCTGCATTAGATATTATGTGTGAGGTTGCAGGTATTAGAGGAAGAATTTTAATGGTAGCAATACATGGAGATAAAAAACCAGTAGACCTTTTTAAATTCTTCTGGAAAGAATTAAGCTTAATTGGTGCTAGAGTTTATGAAAAAGAAGATTATGAAAAATCTATAGAGCTTATTACAGAAAACAAACTTCCTTTTGAGGCTATGATTACAGATGTACAGCCTTTAAGCAAAATTCAGCAAGTGTTTGAAAACATTGACAAAAACCCTTCTGGAATGAAAGTATTGATGGATTGCAGTTTATAATTTTTAAAGAAACTATATAAAAAATGAGTGTTTTAGATACATTTAAATTAGAAGGCAAAACAGCTTTAGTAACAGGCTGTAAAAGAGGTATAGGTAAAGCTATGGCTATTGGTTTAGCAGAAGCTGGCGCAAATATTATTGGGGTTTCTGCTAGTTTAGAATTAACCGGTAGTAGTGTAGCTAAAGAAGTAGAAGCAAAAGGCAAAAAGTTTAGTGCTTATCAATGTGATTTCTCTGATAGAAAAGCTCTTTATGCTTTTATAAATCAGGTGAAAAAAAATCATCCACAAATAGATATTTTAATTAATAACGCTGGTACAATTTTAAGAGCTCCTGCTGTAGAACATCCAGATGAAATGTGGGACAAGGTAATTGAAGTAAACCAAAATGCACAATTTATACTTACCAGAGAAATTGGTAAAGAAATGGTTGCTAGAGGTTCTGGTAAAATTGTTTTTACTGCATCATTATTAACCTACCAAGGTGGTATTACTGTACCTGGTTATGCCGCTAGTAAAGGTGCAATTGGACAATTAACAATGGCATTTGCCAACGAATGGGCTGGCAAAGGGGTAAATGTAAACGCAATTGCTCCTGGTTACATTGCTACAGATAATACCGAAGCTTTACGTAATAATCCAGAGAGAGCAGAATCTATATTAGCAAGAATTCCTGCTGGTAGATGGGGAAAACCAGAAGATTTTGCTGGCCCTGTAGTCTTTTTAGCTTCTGAAGCTGCTAATTATATGAGTGGAGCTGTTATGCTAGTAGACGGCGGATGGATGGGAAGATAATTTAAAAGATATACAATGCATCATCAAAATATAAAAATAACGGTTCTCTTATTTGTTCTTTTAGAGGTGAGTTTACTATTTGGACAACAAAAGCCTAATATTGTTTTTATACTTTCTGATGATGCTGGTTATGCTGATTTTGGTTTTCAAGGCAGTACAGAATTTAAAACTCCAGAACTAGATAAGCTTGCTAAAAAAAGTGTAAAGTTTACACAAGCATATGTAAGTGCTGCTGTTTGCGGCCCGTCTAGAGCAGGAATGCTTACCGGGCAATACCAGCAAAAATTTGGTTTTGAAGAAAATAATGTCCCTGGTTATATGAGTACTTCTGGCTTGTTGGGTGACGAAATGGGATTACCTACAAACCAACTTACTATTGCAAACTATTTAAAAAAACAAGGATATACTACTGCCCTTTTTGGAAAATGGCATATGGGCAACGCAGATCGTTTTCATCCAACAAAACGTGGTTTTGATGAATTTTATGGTTTTAGAGGCGGTGCACGTAGCTATTTACCGTATGATAAAAACAATGTACTAACCAAAAATGAAGACAGACTTGAAAGAGGCTTTGGAAATTATTTAGAACATAAAGGCTACCTTACTGATAAATTGGCCAATGAAGCCATATCATTCATCAATAAAAATAAAAAATCTCCCTTTTTTATTTACTTGTCTTTTAACGCTGTACATACCCCAATGGAGGCTACAAAAGAAGACCTAAAGCATTTTTCTCATTTAACTGGCAAAAGAAAAATATTAGCTGCAATGACTTTAGCAATGGACAGAGCTATTGGAACTGTTTTAAATGAACTAAATAAGCAGGGGTTAGATAAAAATACTCTAGTTGTATTTACCAATGATAACGGCGGACCATCAGACGCAAACCAATCTAACAATAGTCCGCTTAGCGGTACAAAAGCAAACCATTTAGAAGGTGGTATTAGGGTACCTTTTTTAATGTCATGGCCTGGTAAACTTAAGAAAAATACAACTTACAACTACCCAGTTAGCACCTTAGATCTTTTTCCAACATTTTTAAACGTAGCAAACGGAAACTCATCAAAATTAAAACAACTAGACGGTGTAGACCTAATGCCTTATGTAAACGAAGAAAATAAAGAGAGACCGCATAAGGTTCTTTTCTGGAAAAAAGAAAACAGAGCCGCTATTAGAAATATGGATTGGAAACTAATTCGTTTTCCAGACAGGCCTGCAGAGTTGTATAATTTAAAAGAAGACATTTCTGAAGTAAACAATTTAGCAAATCAATATCCAGAAAAAGTAAAAACATTATACAAGCAATTATTTGCTTGGGAACTTACATTAGAAAGACCTCTTTGGCAATTAAGAAGAGAGTTTGAAGGCCATGCTGCAGACCGCATGGACGCATTTAAAAAAACGAACATAAAAAAATAACACCATACACTATGTCACCAACTAAAGAATACAAGTTATTTATTAACGGAGAATGGGTAAAATCTACATCTGGCGAAACTATTGCCATTATAAACCCATCTACAGAAGAGGTAGTAGCAAATGTACAAAACGGCACTGCAGAAGAAGCTCTAGATGCGTTAGAGGCAGCAGAAAAAGCGCAAAAAGAATGGAAAAAATTACCAGCACGTTCTAGAGCAGATATGTTATATAAATTGGCAGATGAAATTGATGCTAATACAGAGCATTTGGCTCAACTATTAACCAAAGAACAAGGAAAACTTTTAAAAGTTGCTCGTTTTGAGGTTGCTGTTACGGCTTCGTTTATTAGATACGCTTGTGAAGGAGCTCGCAGAATTGAAGGTGATATTATTCCTTCTGATAACCCTAACGAGCAAATATGGATTCAAAAAGTTCCGCGTGGGGTTGTTGTTGCAATTACAGCTTGGAATTTTCCTTTGGCTTTGGCTGGCCGTAAACTAGGACCGGCTTTGGTTGCTGGTAACACCATTGTACTTAAACCAACATCAGAAACACCATTAGCAACACTAGAGTTAGGAAACTTAGCAAATAAAGTGGGTATACCTGCTGGTGTTATAAACATTATTACTGGTCCTGGAAGAGCTATGGGTAATGCCCTAGTAGAAAGTCCTATTACTAAAATGGTAACTATGACTGGCTCTACACCTGTAGGACAACAAATAGCAAAAAACGCAGCAAACAACCTTACTCACGTTCAGTTAGAGCTTGGTGGTAAAGCTCCTTTTATAGTTTTTAAAGATGCTGATATTGATGCTGCTGTAGATGCTGCATTACATTCTAGATTTGACAACTGCGGACAAGTTTGCACCTGTAATGAACGTATGTATTTACATGAAGATATTTACGATGTTTTTATGGAGAAATTCATAACAAAAACTAAGGCATTAAAAGTTGGCAACCCTATGTTAGAGGATACAGATATGGGACCTAAAGTAAATGCTGCCGAGTTAAAACATATGGAGCATTTAATTGCTGTTAGTATAAAAGAAGGAGCTACAATTGCAACTGGAGGAAAGAAACCAGAAGGAAAAGAATTTGAAAAAGGATACTGGTTTGAGCCTACCGTTTTAACTAACGTAACACAAGATATGACTATTGTTCATGAAGAGTCTTTTGGTCCTATTTTACCCGTTTTAAAGTTTAAAACTTTTGATGAAGTTATTGGTTATGCTAATGACTGTGAATACGGACTTGCTGCAATGGTTTTTACCAATGATATGAATACCATTATGAAATGTAATGACGAACTAGAATATGGAGAAATTTATGTAAATCGTGGTCACGGAGAGCAACACCAAGGTTTTCATAACGGTTACAAATTATCTGGTTCTGGTGGCGAAGATGGTAAATATGGTTTTGAGCAGTATATGGAAAAGAAAACATTTTACATTAAACATAAAGCATAGTAGCAACTTTTAAAGATTAAAAATGAGTACAAAAATTAAAAGTGTAAAAACTAAGCTATTTAAGGTTCCGTTACCAGAGGTTTTAAATGATGCCAAACACGGAGACCACACACATTTTGAGCTAGTAACCACTACCATTACTTTAGAAGATGGCAGTACTGGAACAGGCTACACCTATACTGGCGGTAAAGGTGGACACGCTATTAAGGCAATGGTAGAACACGATTTTGCCTCTGTTTTAATTGGTAAAGATGGAACAGACATAGATGGCTTGTATGATTTTATGGAGTGGCATATACATTACGTAGGTCGTGGTGGTATTGCATCATTTGCAATTTCTACTATAGATATTGCTCTTTGGGATATTAAGTGTAAAAAAGCCAACCTTCCTTTATGGAAAATGGCTGGCGGTACAAACAACACTTGTAAAGCATATTGTGGCGGCATAGACTTACAATTTCCAATAGAAAAACTTCTAAATAATATGAAAACCTATTTAGCTAACGGATTTAATGCTGTTAAAATAAAAATAGGAAGAGAAAATTTAGAAGAAGATTTAGAACGTATAAAAGCGGTAAGAGAATTTATTGGGCCAGACGTTACTTTTATGGTAGATGCCAATTATTCTATGTCTATAGAAAAGGCTATTAAAGCTATTGAAGGTTTTAAACAATACGATATTACTTGGTTTGAAGAACCTATTATCCCTGATGATTACAAAGGGTTTGCAGAAATAGTTGATAAAACTGGATTTCCTTTAGCTATGGGAGAAAACCTGCACACTATACATGAATTTGAGTATGCTTTTGAGCAAGCAAAGCTTTCTTTTATACAACCAGATGCATCAAACTGTGGTGGTATTACAGGCTGGTTAAAAGCTGCCCGTTTAGCAGATAAAAAAGGAGTTCCTGCTTGTTCACATGGTATGCAAGAACTGCACGTAAGTTTAGTTTCTGCCCAACCTAACGCAGGTTGGTTAGAAGTACATAGTTTTCCTATAGATGAATACACAACTAGACCCCTTGTTGTAAAAAATCATAGAGCTGTGGCTCCAAACGAAGCAGGAACAGGCGTAGTATTTAACTGGGAAAAACTAGCTCCTTATCAACAATAAAAAAAAATAGTATGAAACCAATACAAAGCAATTTTGGACTTATAGATGATAAAAAAGTAGATTTATATACTTTAAAAAATGCAAACGGAATGGTGGTAAAAATAACCAATTACGGAGCAACGATTACGTCTATACAAATACCTAATAAAAAAGGAGACTTAGTAGAAATTGCTTGTGGATTTGACACTTTAGATGGTTATTTTTCTGATGAATACAAAAAAAATGCTCCTTATTTTGGAAGTACCGTAGGTAGGTACTGCTCACAAATTAAAGATGCTACGTTTATTTTAAACGGTCAAAAATATGAATTAGCAAAAAACTGTGGGCCTAATAATTTACATGGAGGTGCCGTTGGCTTTGATAAAAAAATATGGGCCGTAGATGCTACTTCTGCTAGTGAAAATAAATTAAAGTTATCTTTAGTAAGTAAAAATTTAGAAGAGGGCTTTCCTGGTAATGTTAGTGTATCTGTAACATTTACACTAACAAATAGTAATGAATTAACCATTAGCTACAGTGCAACAACAGATGCAGACACACCATTATCATTAACAAACCATACGTATTTTAACTTATCTGGCTTTACCACATCTATAGAGAACCATACAGCTCAAGTTTTTAGCAATAAACGTTTAAAAATTGATGAAACTGGTGCCGCAACAGGAGAAATAATAGATGTATCTAATGCTGTGGATGATTTAAGAAACCCAAAAAAAATTGCAGACGCACACAATGCAATGAATGATGGTTTTGAACATTTTTATGTTTTTGATAATACTGGAGAAACAGTAACTAAAGTAGCAACAGTAGCCAATGAAAATGAGCAATTAAGTTTAGATGTTTTTACTACAGAGCCTTGTATGCTTTTATACACAGGTAAATACACTGCCAATAATTTAAAACGAGAAAATGGTTTAGAATATGGTAAGTTTAGAGGATTATGCTGTGAAACACACAGGTATCCTAACGGACCAAATATTAAAAACTCTCCAAAATCTATTACAAAAGCTGGTGAAAATTTTAAGAGCACAACCGTCTTTAAATTTTCATTTTAACAATAACTAATTCACTCAAAAAAACAACCAAACTATGACAGAAGGAGTATTACTAGCAATTTTTGCAGGATTAATGTTGGGCCTATATGCCTTACCAGAAAAATTTACCAAAGATTTTAAATATGAGAATACTTGGAGCTTATTTTTTCTACTAACAATGTTTGTTGTTCCAATAATTGCATCAATAACTTTAATAAAAGGGTTTGGTGATATTTTTGGAAATATGCCAACAGATATATGGATAAAAATGGGACTTACAAGTTTTCTTTGGGGAGTTGGAGTTATGATGTGGAGCAAGGCTATTAATCACATTGGTTTGTCTTTAGGGTTTTCTTTATTTATTGGAACCATAATTTTAGTAGGTTCTGTATTACCTTTTATTGAAGATGGCTTACCACCTACTAACAAACTAACCATTATTTTAATTGGTTTATTAGTTGTTTTAGTTGGCATTTTTGCTAACGGAAAAGCTGGCTTTATTAGAGAAAAAGTAGAGAAAAACTCAGAAGAAAATACTGCTAAAAAAGGATCTATGACTACAGGTATTTTAATAGCTGTAGTTGGTGGTTTACTTGCTACAGGTTTTAGTTATGCTAATGCGGCAGGAAGACCTTATTTACACCAGGCTAGCCAAGCTGCAGGAAATGCAGAGTGGATAACTGCTGTTGCCGTTATGTTCCCAATTTTTATTAGTGGAGGTATTGTAATGACTGCCTATTTTTTATGGCAACTAAATAGTAAAAAAGCTTGGAAAGATTTTAAAACGCCTGCTTTTAGTAAAAACTTTGTATTAATACTAGTAATGGCATTTTTTCATTATGCTGCTTCTGCCCTATTTGCCTTTGCTGCTTACAAATTAGGAGCTTCTGGTAACACTGTTGGCTATGCCATTTTTAACACCTCATGTGTTGCAACAGCTATTGTTAGTGGTATTATTACTAAAGAATGGGTTAACGCATCAACAAAAGCAAGAAACTTTTTATACTTAGGGCTTAGTTGTATGATTATAGGTATTGTGTTAGTAGCATACAGTAATGGAATAGAATAAAAACACACTAAATTAAAATATAAAAAGCAGCCAATTAATTTTAATTCGGCTGCTTTTCTTGGTATTATTAATACGCAATTACTACTCTGGTTTATATACCCTAATCCAGTCTACACGCATAACAGTTTTTTCTTCGTTAGTTACTGTTGGGTCATTTAAAAAATCTACACCTTGGTTCTCTCTCCAAGATTGCGCGGCGGCGCTAATAATCAAATGCATTGGTTTAGTTAAGCCAGCACCATTTGTGTAATTCTCTGGATCTATTTCGTTAACAGGTGTTTCTCTAACCAGTATACCATCAACATAATAAGATAAATGCCATGGATCTTCCCATAATACACCATAATTATGGTAATTGTCAGACCAAATTGTTCCCTTACCATCTGCATACCAAGTTTCTGGTCCTGTTGGTTGATAATCTTTAAACGGGTCGCGTATGAACACATGATGACTTAAATGTAGACGTTTTGAAAAGTAGTCATTACTCTTATCACCAAAAGCTTCTAAATTATCAATTTCTTCTGTTGAATCCTCACTCAACATCCATACTGCAGATGATAAAACAGATGCACTAAGTTTTACTCTTACCTCCATATATAACGGATAAGACACTTTGCTTTTTGAAGTTACACAACCGGTAAGAATTGTATTGTCTACTATGTTTGCTTTAAAAACAAGCTCACCACCAACAACTGAAGATTGACTAGGTGTATAACGAGTTATTCCTGGACCAGTCCATTCATTAAAAAAACGATCATTCCAATGGTTATAAAATTTATTAGATGCTTTTCCTTCTTCATAATTAAATTCATTAGAAACCTTTGGTTGTATTGTCCAAGTTTTACCGTTAGTTGGTTTAGGCAAAAAAGACACATCATTTTTATCTGGTTTAATTTCTTCTTTTGGTAATTCTTTATCAGTTGCCGTTTTATCTGCATCACTATTATCTTGACTTGAACAACTGCCCATATAAATTACGAAGGCAATAATCATTAAAACGAAGTTTTTTTCCTTAAGTATAGTTTTCATTAATTTTATTTTAAAAATTGAAGATGAAAAAAAATAAGTTGATAACGAAAATATTTGACTAGACAAAAACTGGACATAAAAAAAGTTTAGACCGCCATTACAACAGTCTAAACTCTAACAAATGAACTAAAAAAAACTAATTTTTTATAATTGAAATATCTTTTCTAAAGCTATCCACTTTTCTCCTTTTTTTGCCCAAGGCAACTCTTGCTGGTACTTCCACATTAAGTTTTCCCACTCTTGTACTTTATGATTATTAGCATCCATTTCTGCCTTTTTTTCGGCATTAAAAGTAGCATCTACCTCCATAATCATAAACATTCTATTACCTGTAAGGTATATTTGCATATCTACAATACCTGCATCCTTAATACTCTTAGTAATCTCTGGCCAAGCTTTGCCCTTTGCGTGGTACGCCTTATATTCTTCAATAAGCTTAGAATCGTTTTTTAGGTCGCAAGAGTAACAATATCTTTTGGTTTGCATTTTATATTTTTTTTGAGGATTTATAGGTTACATAGCCATAAGCAGTAACCACAGATAAACATATAAGTGGTAGTATAAATGAAAAGTTAATTTCTGGTATAAACCCTAACACTTTTACATCTGAAAAACCAGGACCACCCCAGTCTAAAATTCCACCTTGCAAAACCGGCATTAAAGCACCGCCAACAATAGCCATTACCAAGCCAGCAGATCCTATTTTAGCTTCGTCTCCCATATCTTTAAGTGCTATGCCATAAATGGTAGGAAACATAATAGACATAAATAAAGATATACCCACTAAAGAGTACAAGCCTACTTGCCCTTGTAATAAAATTGCTCCTGCAGAAAATAGTACTCCGCCTAAACCAAATAATAGTAATACACGAGACGGATTTAATGTTTTCATTAAAGCTGTACCAATCCACCTGCCAGTTAAAAATATAACCATTGCCGCTACATTATACCATGTAGCCGTTAAGGCTTTATTTGCTGGTAAACCTTCATTTATGTTATCTACGTACTGAAAAATATAGGTCCAACACATAATTTGTGCTCCTACATAAAATGCCTGTGCAACTACTCCAAAAATGTAGTTTTTATTAGCAAGTAATTTTTTAAAAGAATCTGAAATAGACATTTTATCTCCGTCTACAGATTTAGGAATTTTAATAAATAATATAATACCCATAATACATAAAACTACTACTCCTAGTATAATATATGGCACGCTAATTACACTTAAGTCATTTTCTCTAATTACCGCCTTTGCAGATGAGGATAACCCGTCATAAATTAATTCCCCTGCTTCATTTTTATCATCAGAACGTAGTGCAGAAATAACAAACTGTTGAGCCACTATCATTCCTATTAAAGAACCAATAGGATTAAATGCTTGTGCTAAATTTAAACGTTGCGTTGCAGTTTCTTTTGCTCCTAATGATAAAATTAGTGGGTTAGATGTAGTCTCTAAAAAAGCTAAACCACATGTTATAACCCATAGAGATATTAAAAAGTAATTAAACTCCTGAAAAGCTGCTGCCGGATAAAACAAAAAAGCACCTATAGCATACAAGCATAACCCTAATACAATACCAGATTTATAACTGTATTTTCTTATAAATAATGCTGCTGGTAATGCCATAAAAAAATAACCAAAGTAAAAAGCAAACTGTACTAACGATGCCTGCATATTAGACAATTCTGGCATTACTTTTTTAAATGCAGAAACCATAGGATTGGTTAAGTCATTTGCAATTCCCCATAAAGCAAATAAAGAGGTTATCATTATAAAAGGAAATAACAATTCCTTTTTTACAATTGGTTTATTGTTGGTTAAATTCATAATTTAGGATGATTACTTTGATATAAAATTAAAATTAGCAGCTGTTACAAAAGGCTACAACCGGCTTAAATAATAGAACAAATGATTTTATGTGCTATTCCGTTAACAAAGACCTATCTAAATGGACATAACCACCATCTACAGTAATAAACTGTCCTGTTGTGTGTGATGATTTTGAGGATATTGTAAACAAACATTGGTCTGCAATTTCAGCAGGCATTGTCATTCTATTTTCTAACGGTATTTTTTTTACAATAGATTGAAGCTTGTCTTCTCCGTTTTCTAATGTTTTAATCCAAGCTTCATAAGCAGGTGTCCAACTTTCTGCAATAACAATGGCATTAGAGCGTATCCCGTAGCTAATTAAATCTACAGCCCACTCGCGTGTTAAGCCAAACACTCCACCTTTAGATGCTGCGTAGCCAGATGTGCCTCCTTGGCCTGTAAGTGCTACTTTAGACCCAATATTTAAAATATTACCCTTAGTTTTTTTTAGCATTGGTAAACAGTATTTTGCCATTGCAAAATAACTTACCATATTAAGCTTAAGAGAATACATAAAATCTTCTATAGAAGCACTTAAACCTGCACCGTCATTAACACCAACATTATTTATTAAGGCATCAATTTTACCGTATTTTTCTTCTATTGTTTTAGCTGCTGCTTCAATTTGTATGTGGTCTGATAAATCTGTTTTTACAAACAAAGCATCTATACCCTTTTCTTTAAGTTCTTTTTCGTACCCAAAACCTCTATCATTTCTACAAACTATAACTGGTATTGCGCCCTCTGCCGCTAAATGCTGAACAATTGTTTCTCCTATACTTCCTTTAATACCTGCAGCGCCTGTTACTACAACAACTTTATCTTTTAATCCTAAATCCATTTTATATCTTTTATAAATTATAAAATTTTACAGCATTTAACCCTAGTATCTTTTCTTGATCTTCTGCACTTAATTGGGAAATAAAATCTGTAACTAACTCTTTTACTCTTTTATAGTTGCCCGCTACTAAACACACAGGCCAATCTGACCCAAATAATAACCTATCTGCTCCAAATGCTTTTAAAACCAATTGCATATAAGGCTTTATAGTTTGTGGTGTCCAAGTTTTGTAATCTGCTTCTGTTACCATACCAGATAGTTTGCAGTAAACGTTTTGTTGTGCGCCAATTGCCAACATTAAGTTAGCCCAACCATCATAAAAACCATCTTTTATATATGGTTTAGCAATATGATCTATAACAAAGTTTATTTTAGGAAACTTTTTCACAAACTCTAGTACTGCCCCCAATTGATGGGGAAACACTAAAATATCATACGTAAAATTGTATTGTTCTAATTGAGCTATTCCGTTTAAAAAATTGGATCTTAATAAAAAATTATGGTCTGGCTCACCTTGTACTACGTGCCTAAACCCTTTTATTATTTTTATTTTACTGTAATGTTTTAAAACCTCATCAATATTTTCTGCTCTAAAATCTACCCAACCAACAATACCTTTTATAAAATTATTTTTAGAAGCCAAGTCTATTAAAAAGTCATTTTCTAGTATAGTTTGGTCTGCCTGTACAGCTACACAACCATCTATATTATTTTCTAAATAAACTTTCTTTAGTTTGGCTGGCATAAAATCTTTTCTAATTACAGCCATAGTATCATCTATCCAACTATGTTTTGTTGGTTCATACTTCCAAAAGTGTTGATGCGCATCTATTATCATATTACTTTTCCATTTTTCTTAAACATTCTTCTACTCCATATTCATCAATAGCCGTAATGCTTTTAGCAATAAAATCTACCAGTCCTTTATACTTTGTTAAATCTTCTCCAACTATAGTTTTATTAGCTAAGGTATGTGCAACCAAATCTGTTACAGATTGTGATTTATTATCTACCATTTCCCATTGGTTTTTAAAAAAATTAAAGACCAACTTATCATCAGTAACAGCAATAGTTTCTCCATTAAAACTACCTTTATAAAAACGAATTAAGCTAGCCAATGAAAAAGCAATACGTTTAGGAAAAGAGCCGTGTAACTGGTTATAATCTTTAAATGCTGGCAATAATCTAGATTGAAATTTAGAGGTACTATTTAATGATATTGCAATTAAAAAATGTTGAAGTGTAGGATTCCTAAACCTGTCTACAACAGCATCTATAAAAGCATCTATTTCATTTGAAGAAAACTTAGTTAACGTAGGTTTAATTTCTGTAGCTAAAATTTGAAAAATATGATTGCTAACCACCTCATTATCCATACTTTCCTTTACCGTTCTTAAACCGGCTAAATAACCAACCGGAACTAAAGAAGTATGTGCACCATTTAAGATACGCACTTTCATTTCTCGGTAATCGTGTAAATTATCTACAAACTGTACGTTTAAATCTGTTTTAGCAAAAGGCAATTCTTTTTGCACCAATGCATTTGCCTTAATTACCCAACTATGGTACTCTTCCCCAGCAACTAAAAGTTTATCTTTAAAACCTGTTTTTTTCTCTATAAATGGAGCTCTGCCTGTAGGATAACCAGATACTATACGGTCTACCAGTGTACTGCAAAAATGGTTGCAATTTAAAATCCAGTCTATAAACTCTTGTTTTAATTGCCAATGTTTTGCATACTGTAGCACTGTTTCTTTTAAAGCCTCACCGTTATCTTCTATTAACTCACAAGGCAATAAAATACAGCCTTTATCCTTGTCTCCATTAAAATAACTATACCTGTGATACAGCCACAATGTTAGTTTAGCAGGAAATTCTTTAGGAGGACAATCTGCAATTTTATCATTCTCAGAAAACTGAATTCCGGCTTCTGTTGTATTAGAAACTATAAATCGTAATTCTGGCAACTCTGCTAATGCCAAATATTTATCCCATTCTGTGTAAGGCTGAATAATGGTACTTATAGATTCTACTAAAGTAACTTCTGATACTGTTTCCCCATTTTTAATACCATCTAAGGCTACAGTAAACAAACCGTTTTGCTCTCTAAGAGCAGTATAATCTCCTGTTTCTGTTGGTTTAACTACAGCTACACTACCATTAAACGCTGTTGTTTTGTTTAACACATCAAACATCCAATCACAAAAGGCGCGCAAAAAGTTACCTCCGCCAAATTGCATAACACGTATGGGATGTATAACTGGTTTTTTAGCCGTATGCCTATCTAATAATTGTATTGTTTTTTCTTTTGTTGCCATTTTTATAATGCGTTGTTTACTACGTAAATAGTACTTATAAAGAAACTCCTCTTTTCCACGGAATAAAGTCGTTATTGCCATGTATTACTGCTTTTGATGCTAGTTCTCCGCTAGCAACTTTTATAATATGTTCTAATATTTTTTCACCCATAGTTTCTATGGTATCCTCGCCACTAATTACAGTACCTGCATTTATATCTATAATATCTTGCATACGTTGGTATAAGCTGGTATTACTAGACATTTTTAAAACAGGTGCAACTGGGTTTCCCGTGGGTGTTCCTAGGCCAGTTGTAAATACTACTACATTACAACCAGAACCAACCAAACCTGTAGTAGACTCCACATCATTACCCGGTGTACACAACAAATTTAAACCCGGTTTTGTAACCTGCTCTGTATAATCTAACACGCTAACAACAGGAGATGTACCTCCTTTTTTGGCTGCTCCTGCAGATTTCATAGCGTCTGTTATTAAACCATCTTTAATATTTCCGGGAGACGGGTTGTTCTCAAAGCCAGAACCAACAGCAACTGCTGCTGCTGAGTACGCTCTCATTAAATTGTAAAACTTTTTAGAATCTTCTTCTGTTACACACCTATTAATTATTTCTTGCTCTACGCCATTTAACTCTGGGAACTCTGCTAAAACAGGACTACCGCCTAAAGCCACTAATAAATCTGACGCATAACCTAAAGCTGGGTTTGCAGATATTCCCGAAAATCCATCAGAACCACCACACTCTAACCCTAAAACCAATTTGCTAAGCGGTGCTGGTTTACGAGTAATTTTATTAGCTTCTATTAAACCTAAAAATGTATGTTTAACTGCTTCTTCAATAAATTTACGCTCACTTAAACTACGTTGTTGCTCTAAATAATGAACTGGTTTGGCAGTAATGGGGTCTATGGATAAAATGGCATCTTGCAGCATAGAAATTTGTGCATTTTGGCACCCTAAACTTAAAATTGTAGCACCTGCAACATTTGGGTTGCATATATAACCTGCTAATAATTTACATAGGGTTTCAGAGTCTTGCCTAATACCTCCACAACCACCATTATGCTTTAGAAATTTAATTCCGTCTACATTAGTAAACACCCTATTTTTAGCCATTTCCTCGTGAGTAGTAATTATAGGCGTACTTAAAATAGCATCTTTGCTTGCTCCAGATTTGTACTGCTTAATTAAAGCATCTGTATCTACAGCAAAATCTTTTTTTGTTTGGTACCCTAGTTTCTCTGTAAGTGCAGCTTCTAAAACATCAATATTTCTGTTCTCACAAAAAGTTAGTGGTATTACCAACCAATAATTGGCAGTACCTACTTTACCATCTTTTCTATGGTACCCGTTAAATGTTCTGTTTTTAAACTTAGATATGTCTGGTGCACTCCAAACAAATTCTTCTTTTTTATTTGCAAAGTCCGATGATGCATGTTTTATATTTTCTGTTGTAATTGCACTACCTGCTTTAATTGTTGTGGTTGCTTTACCTATTAAAACCCCATACATAAAAATTTTATCTGTAGGATTAAAGTCGTGCAAAGCAAACTTATGTTTTTGCTTTATATCTTGTTGTAAAACTATTTGTTTGCCTGCAATAGTTACTACTGTACCTTTACTTAATGCTGTAATGGCAACTATAATATTATCTTTAACATCTAGTTGTATGTAGTTTTTAGACATGGCTATTTTTTAAAAATTTACAGTTGCTTTTATTACTCCTGTTTCTGGTTTAAGCCAACTATCAAAATTTGAAATCATTTTTGTAAAAGGTACAGAGTGCGTAATAAATGAATCTGTAGGAAACTGATTTAACACGTTAATTACATGTTCAAAATCTTCAGTTGTTGCGTTTCTGCTACACATTAAAGTCATTTCCTTTGCGTGTATAGCTGGGTGTGTATAGGTTAACTCTCCTTTAGACAGGCCTACTAGTATAAATCTTCCGCCGTGAGACATATAAGACGGACAAGTTTCTAGTGCTCCTTTATGTCCAGATGCATCAAAAACAGCAGTACATAAATCGCCATTTGTAATCTCTGTAATTTTAGCCACAGGATCATTAGCTACGTTTACGGTATAATCTACTCCTATTTTATCTTTAGCATATTGTAATCTTTGCTCATTTAAATCTAGTGCTATTACTTTGGCACCTGCAATTTGTGCTAATTTCATAATTCCTATGCCAATAGGACCGCAACCAACAACAGCTATAGTTTCTCCTTTTACAATATTTGCTCTTCTAATAGCGTGGGCTCCTATTGCCAAAGGTTCTACAATTGCCATTTGGTCATTAGATAAATTATTAGCTGGTATTAATATAGAAGCTGGCACAGTAATTTGTTCTTGCATACCACCATCTGTATGCACACCTAAAACCTTTATGTTAGTGCAACAATTTGTTTTTCCGTTTCTACAAGCTATACAAGTTCCACAGCTTATATACGGCATAACAACTACTTTATCTCCTGCTTTTATTCCTTTATCATTTACGCCAATTTCTAAAACTTCTGATGCCAACTCATGGCCTAAAATTCTAGGATATGTAAAAAAAGCTTGGTTACCACCATAAGCGTGCAAATCTGTACCACAAATGCCTACTTTATTAATTTTTAGTAAAGCTTCATCTTCTTTTCTAACTGGTGCATCTTTCTCTTTTAAAAGAAATTCTCCTGGTTTTTCACAAACTATATACTTCATTATTTATGGCGTTATTGTTAGTTATTTTTAACAGTTAATTGTGTTATTAGCTCTTTGGTAAAGTTCGCTTATATCAATTTTGTTAATTACAGTATATGTTTTAAAAGCTAGAACATATGTTATTTATTGCTTTTAAAAACAAACACGTAAGAACAACTAAATGATTGCTTATCAATATATTACATTAAAACTAAACTGTATACAATAAACAAACTCAAAAAACCATATGACTTATTGTATCCTCTATTTTGATATATTTGTTAGTATGACTATCAACCCTACCAAACTTTTTATTCGCCAAAAAATAAAGCTACTATTAGCTAGCTTATTTTTTATTTTAAGTACTACAACATATGCACAAAACTCTTTAAAGTTTGAGCATTTAACTACAGAAAACGGTTTATCGCAAAGCGATGTTAATACAATTTTTCAGGATAAAGATAGATTCATGTGGTTTGGAACCCATGATGGTCTAAATAGGTATGATGGTTATAACTTTACCATCTTTAAACCAGATGCTAAGAACGATAAAAGCATTAGTAGTAATTTAATTTGGAAAATAATTGATGACGATTTAGGAAACCTATGGATTGGTACCACTGGCGGCGGACTAAATTATTTTAACAGAGAAACAGAACAATTTACAACCTTTAAACACAACCCTAAAGATAATAGCTCCTTAAAAAGTAATTATATAACAGTACTTTTTAGAGACAGTAGCAACAGGCTATGGGTTGGTACAGTAAAAGGGATTAGTATGGCCAATTTAAATAAGCCAGCAGACTCTTTAAAATTTACCCACTACAACTTATACCAAAACAGTTCTGTACCAATAAAAAGCACTAATAACGTAAGTACCTTTTTTGAAGATAGCAAACACCAGGTATGGATTGGTGGCACTCATGGCTTATCTAAATTATCTAGAGACAATAATGGAAATATTTATTTTCAGTCTGTAAATCAACTTATTAATTTCCCTGATGTAAATGTTAAAGCCATTGCAGAAGACAGTTTTGGCAATTTAATTTTAGGTACCAGTAAAGGTTTATTTAAATACACACCTAATAAAGATAACAACCAAATAGAATTTTTACATGAAGGCTCGTGTAACGCAGTATCAGTTAGCAATAATAAAATCTGGGTAGGTACAGATAATGGCTTACTAGAGTTTTCTAACAATGCTAATACTGCACCAAAATTAATTAGCACTTATATATACGACCCAAGAAAACCAAATTATAGTCTTACTAAAAACGCTATTAAATCTTTGTACGTAGACCATACTGGTATTATTTGGGCAGGTGCCAATGGCGGTGGTGTAAATAAATTTGATCCTAATAGAAAACAGTTTTCTCACATAAAAAAAAGTCTAGACCCAAATAGTTTAAGTAATGATAAAGTAAGAGCAATTTTTGAGGATAGTAAACAAAATTTATGGATTGGGACAGAAGGTGGAGGATTAAATTTTATTGAAAAAAACAAGATTACCAAAGATTTTAATCAGTTTCAACACTTTAACAACATCAATAAAATATTTGCTATAGAAGAAGTTAAAATAAAAAATAAAAGAAAAATTTTTATTGGAGGCGAGTTTTCTCCCGGACTTTATGAAATTGATGTTACAAGCAACAAAAAATTAGATGAGAACGATTTAAAGTTAATTCCAGATGTATCTGGTAGCGTATTTTCTATCCTTCAAGACAAACAAAAAAATATTTGGATAGGAACCTACAATGGTGGTATACATAGGTGGTTAATTAATAAAGACAGTATTAGTTTTACCAAAGACATTTTAAGGTACAACAACAACCAACAATTTAGTTTACCTAACAATATTATTAGAGATATTTTTGAAGATTCCAAGGGAAATGTATGGTTTGCAACTGGTAACGGGTTAAGCAAATTAACCCCAGAGCAACAAAGGTCAAAAACACCAAAGTTTGAAACTTTTAAAAACAATCCTGAAGATGACACTACACTTAGTCACAATTACATATTAACTGTTTTTGAGAGTAAATCTGGTACCATTTGGGTTGGTACTTTTGGAGGCGGATTAAACAAACTTATTGTAAATAAAGACAAAAAAATACGTTTTAAACGTTACACAGAAAAAGATGGGCTACCTAACAATGTTATTAAAGGTATTTTAGATGATAACCAAGGTAATTTATGGATGTCTACAAACAACGGATTATCTAAATTTAACCCCACCTCTGAAACTTTTCAGAATTATGATGTTAATGATGGTCTGCAAAGTAACGAGTTTAGTGAGCTTACTGCATTAAAAACAAAAGAAGGAAAACTATTTTTTGGAGGGGTAAATGGGTTTACTACTTTTTATCCAGAAGAAATAATTAGTAACAAAATTAAACCAGAAACTGTACTAACAAATTTTTCTGTTTTTAACAAACCAGTTGCTATTGGTGAGCTTATAAACGGAAGAGTAATTTTAGATAAATCTATAAACTCTATAAATAAAATAAAACTGAAGTATAGTGAAAATAGCTTTTCTTTTGAGTTTGCCGCATTACACTATGCTGCATCCAGAAAAAATAAATATGCCTATAAACTAGAAGGTTTTGATAAAGACTGGATCTATACTACATCAAAAAACAGATACGCCACTTACACCAACCTAGAGCCTGGCTCTTATGTATTAAAAATAAAAGCATCTAACAATGATTATATTTGGGATGAAACCCCTATTGAGTTAAAGATAGATGTTACACCACCTTGGTGGAGAACAAATATTGCCAAAGCTTTATATATATTACTAGCAATTGCCCTGCTACTTGCTTTTAGAAGATATACTATAATTAGATCTGCAGAAAAACACCAGCTAGAACTAGAGCACTTAGAAAAAGAAAAACACGAAGAAATTCACCGTTTAAAATTAGAGTTCTTTACAAATATTTCTCATGAATTTAGAACTCCATTAACCCTTATAAAAGGACCCTTAGATTTTTTGCTAAAAAAGGCAGATACCATTAGCCCAAAAGAAGCAAAAGACCAATATGTATTAATGCGTAAAAACACAGATTACTTATTACGTTTGGTAAATCAATTATTAGATTTTAGAAAAATGGATCACGGAAAAATGAGCCTTAATCTAAGTAAAAATAATATTGTAGAATTTTTAAAAGATGTTGGTGAACCATTTCAGTTTTTAAGCAGAAAAAAGAATATTAATTTTGAAATTAATGTTTCTAAAGAATCTATTTTAAGTTGGTTTGATCCTGATGCGGTAGAAAAAATTATAAACAACTTACTTTCTAATGCATTTAAATTTACTCCAGAAAATGGTAATATTAAACTAGATATATTTAATGGCACAGATTTTAAAACGCCAACAGGTATTACACTAGATATAGACCAATCTAAATACATAGTTATTCAAGTAAAAGATTCTGGACCTGGTATACCTGCACACAGATTGCAGCATATTTTTGAACGTTTTTACACAGAAATTGGATTAACAACTCATGTAAACACTAAAGGTACAGGCATAGGCTTATCTTTTACAAAAAACTTGGTAGAACTACACCAAGGTATTATTAAAGTAAAAAGCGATTCTGAAAACGGATCTACTTTTTATGTTTGGTTACCAAAAGATAAAGAAACCTATGAAGAAAAGAAAGAGCTTAACTTTCATGAGGTTTTTGAAGACAATACATTTATCAGCAAGGTAGATGCAGAGTCGCATGCCATAAGTTTTATGGATGATATTATAGACCAGAATATGACACGGTCTAGATCTAAATTACCAATGCTTTTAATTATTGATGACAACCCAGATATAAGATCATTTATTAAAAAAGGATTAGGTGAGAGCTATTATATTTATGAAGCCGAAAACGGACAAAAAGGATTAGAACTTGCCAAAAAGTTTATTCCTAACATTGTGATAACAGATTTAGTTATGCCTGTTATGGATGGTATAGAATTTTGTAACCAAATAAAATCTACACAAGAAACCAGTCATATTCCTGTTGTAATGTTAACTGCTAAAACGTCTCAAGAAAAAGAAATTGAAGGCCTAAAAACTGGTGCAGATGCTTACATTAGAAAACCTTTTGATTTAGAATTATTAGAGATTAAACTCTCTAATATTTTAAATGACAGAGAAAAATTAAGGAAAAAATTTAATAGAGAAATTACACTACAGCCAAACGAGGTTACAGTTACGTCTTCTGATGAAACTTTTTTACAAAACGCCATAGAAATTGTAGAAAAGCATATGATGAACTCAGAGTTTAGTGTAGAAATGTTAGTTAAGGAAATGAATATGAGTAGAAGTAACTTGTATTTAAAAATTAAAGAACTAACAGGACTCTCCTCTAGTGAGTTTATAAGAAACATTAGGTTAAAAAGAGCTGTACAGCTTTTTGAAAAGAGCGATTTATCTGTAAAAGAAATTATGTACATGACTGGTTTTAATACGGCATCATATTTTTCTAAATGTTTTAAAAAACAGTTTGGTGTTGTACCTAGCAAATACATTAGAATTAATAGTGAAGACACTACAGACAAAGAATAGCTTGTAATAAAAAACATATGTTTTATTATTAAAACCATCTGTATACTACTTTTAAAGCTGCAAATCTCAACTTTGTTACATAGGAGTTAATTTTATTATTGTGCGTACAACTTTAGTGCGCACAATAATTTTATGGTAAAATATGTAGTTATGAAGATTTATACAGCTATTTTAATACTAGTACTTACACTTAGTGCTTGTGGTAAAAAAAGCAATCCAAAGTCAAAAAAACAACAACCTAATATTGTTTTTATTTTTACAGATGACCAAACCTACACTGCCATTAATGCTCTAGGAAATTCCGAAATTAAGACTCCAAATATGGATGCTCTTGTACAGCAAGGAACCACATTTACTAACGCATACAATATGGGTTCATGGAGCGGTGCAGTTTGCGCAGCATCTAGAGCAATGCTTATTTCTGGCAGAACCGTATGGAGAGCTAATAATTTTAGACAAAATTGGAAAAAACAAGATTCTATTGATAAAACTTGGGCTAAACTATTAGAAAACAGTGGTTATGACACGTATATGACTGGTAAATGGCACGTAGATGCTCCTGCTACAAAAGTATTTAAATATACTGCTAACATAAGACCTGGTATGCCAAAAGATGCTTGGGACCACGCAACAATGGTTGCAAAGTTCGATTCTCTTAACAAAACTAAAAATCCAGATTCTAAAACAATTATGCCTAATGGCTATAACAGACCAAAAACTACTACAGATACTACTTGGTTACCTACAGATATTACTAAAGGTGGTTACTGGAAAGGCGGAAAACACTGGAGTGAAGTTTTAAAAGACGATGCCATTTCTTTTATTAACTCTGCCAAAGAAAAAGAAACACCTTTTTTTATGTACTTGGCTTTTAATGCTCCGCATGATCCTAGGCAGGCTCCAAAAGCTTACCAAGATATGTACAATGTAAATAACATTACTATTCCAAAAAGCTTTTTACCAGAGTATCCATACAGGCACAATATTGCAAATGGTGATGATTTACGAGACGAAGCCTTAGCTCCTTTTCCTAGAACAGAGCTTGCCATAAAAACTCATATAAAAGAGTATTATGCTAGCATAACGCACTTAGATGCTCAAATAGGAGACATACTAACAGTATTAAAAAAGTCAGGAAAAATGGATAACACTTATATTATTTTTACATCAGACCATGGCTTAGCTATGGGAAAACATGGTTTACTTGGCAAACAAAATTTATTTGACCACAGTATTAGACCTCCAATGATAATTGTTGGTCCAGATATCCCTAAAAACAAAAAGAATACTGCAGATGTGTACTTGCAAGATGCTATGGCAACCTCGTTAGAAATTGCAGGTATAAAAAAACCTAATTACATAGAGTTTAATAGCTTTTTACAGTTAGCAAAACAAAATAATACAAAAAGCAATTACAAAAGCATTTATGGTGCGTATTTAGATGTACAAAGAATGATAAGAAAAGATGGTTACAAGCTTCTTGTATACCCTAAAATTAAAAAAGTACTGCTGTTTAATCTACAAACAGATCCTGAAGAAATGAATAATATTGCTAACCTACCGGAAGAGCAAAACAGGGTGCTACAGTTGTTTAATGAACTACAAAAGCTTCAAAAAACAATGAATGACCCGTTAGATATTTCTACGTCTAAACCTCAACTTAAATCAAACTAAAAAATAAACCATATGCAAACATATAAATTAACTGCTTTACTACTTTTTCTGATGTTTTTTTCTTCTTGTCAAGAAAAGGAAATAGAAGTTTTAACAGACCAAGATTTTAATAAAAACTGGTTATTTATAAAAGATAGTATTCCTAATGCAGAAGCCATAACTATTAATGATAGCAATTGGAGAAAAGTAAACATACCACATGATTGGGCTATAGAAGGTCCGTTTAGTGATAAAAATAATGCACGTACAGGTGGTTTACCTATAGCTGGTATTGCCTGGTACAGAAAACATTTTACTGTAGACGCCAAAAACAAAAACAAACAAATTTCTATAGAGTTTGATGGTGTTATGGACAACTCCAAAGTGTATATTAACGGCAATTTTGTAGGAGAACGCCATTACGGTTACAGTGGGTTTGAGTATAATTTAACTCCGTTTATAAAATTTGGAGAAAACAATGTTATTGCCGTACAATTGGCTCCAGAAGTTTTATCCGAAAGATGGTATCCTGGCGCTGGTATTTACCGCAAAGTTCGTTTAAAGTTAAACGAACCAATACATATTCCGCAATGGGGAACATACATTACTACACCTAAAGTGGCAAGTAATAAAGCCGTTGTTAGCGTAGAAACTAAACTAAAAAACACCTTAAATACAACTGAAAACATTGTACTAGAAACTACCATTTTAGACATTAACAATACAACTGTTGCTGTTTCAAGCAACAAAATAGAACTAGCTAAAGCATCTGAACAAAAAGAGGTGCAAAAAATTACAGTTCCTAACCCTATTTTATGGGATATTGGCAAACCAAACCTATACACAGCTGTTAGTCGTGTTATAAAAGATAACAAGACAATAGACGAGTATACTACAGAATTTGGTATTAGAACTATTGAGTTTAAAAAAGAAGGTTTTTATTTAAACGGAAAAGCAGTAGAACTTAATGGTGTTTGTATGCATCATGATCTTGGCCCTTTGGGTGCCGCTGTTAATTACAGAGCTACCGAACGCCAAATGCAAATAATGCAACAAATGGGTACAAATGCACTGCGTACTAGTCACAACCCACCTTCTACAGAAATGCTGCAGGTTTGTGATAGACTTGGCATTGTGGTTATTGATGAAGCTTTTGATGAATGGAAAGAGGCTAAAGTACCTAATGGTTACCATAAATATTTTGACAAATGGGCAGAGAAAGATTTGCGAGATATGATAAAAAGAGATCGCAACCACCCCTCTGTAATTATGTGGAGTATTGGAAACGAAATTTTAGAACAAGGTAAAAAAGATGGCTGGAAAATAGCTAAAATGTTAAATGACATTTGTCATAATGAAGACAATACCAGACCTACAACTGCTGGTTTTAACTACTACCCTGCTTCATTTAAAAACAAATTAGCATACCAAATAGATGTTGTTGGTGTTAACTACAAGCCTGCTTATTATGCAGAAATTAGAGAACAAAACCCTGATATGATTTTTTATGGATCAGAAACATCTTCACAAACAAGTACTAGAGGTTACTATGAGTTTCCATTAAAAGAAAGAGTTAGCAAAGAAACTAATCAGGTTTCTAGTTACGATGTAAATATTGGGCCGTCTTGGACATACCCTCCAGAAGTAGAATTTGAAGCTCAAAAACAGAATCCACACTCGTTGGGAGAATTTATCTGGACTGGTTTTGATTATTTAGGAGAACCCACTCCTTATGGAGGAAGAGACAACTCCACTAACGGATATTGGAATGATGATTGGCCATCCCACGCATCATATTTTGCACCTGTAGATTTAGTAGGTTTTCCTAAAGATAGGTTTTATTTATACCAAAGCCAATGGACAAAAGAGCCAATGGTACACGTATTACCACATTGGAATTGGGAAGGTAAAGAAGGTCAAAACATACCAGTATACTCGTATACAAATTGTGATGAAGTAGAACTTTTTGTAAACGGTAAATCTTATGGCAAAAAAATAAAAGGAAAAGATACTACTACCATTTTTGCAGAATACAATGGTTTTAAAGGTGGTACTATTGATTCTAAATACAGACTTTCATGGAATGTACCTTACCAACCTGGAAGCTTAAAAGTTGTTGGATATAAAAATGGAAAGCCTGTAGCTACAAAAGAAATTAAAACAGCAGGTAAACCTCATAAAATAAAATTAATAGCAGACAGGAATACTATTAATGCTACAGGAGAAGATTTGTCATTTATTACAGTTAGGGTTGAAGATAAAGACGGTAACTTATGTCCTAAAGCAAATCATCTAATTAATTTTAAAGTATCAGGTAATGGCAATTTAGAAGCTGTTGGCAATGGCAACTCTGCCTCATTAGAGTCTTTTCAGGTAAATTATATTACGTCATTTTACGGTAAAAGTTTAGCCATTTTAAAAGCTACAGAAAATCCTGGTAAAATAACATTAACAGCTACTGCAGATAACCTTACCTCTGCCACAATAACTATAAAAACTAAATAGGAATGAGTAGCCTTAAAAATGTAATACTTGTTTTTTGTTTCTTTTATTTTGCGCAACTAATAACTGCACAAAAACAGCCCAATATTATTGTGGTATTAACAGATGACCAAGGTTGGGCAGATGTTGGTTTTAATGGTGCTACAGATATTCCTACACCAAATTTAGATAGAATAGCTTCTGAAGGTGTAATTTTTTCTAACGGATATGTTTCTCATCCTTATTGCAGTCCGTCTAGAGCTGGATTACTTACCGGAAGGTATCAGGCGCGTTTTGGGCACGACTGTAATATGCCATACAATGGTGAAAATGATGCAACAATTGGTACACCTTTATCTGAAAAACTAATATCTGAAGCATTAAAAGAACAAGGATACAGAACAAGTGCAATTGGCAAATGGCATATAGGAGATCATCCTAATCTGCACCCACCTGCACAAGGTTTTGACCATTGGTTTGGTTTTCCTGGCGGAAGTATGAACTATTGGGGAAAAGCAACAAGCAAAATTCAGACTATTTACCGCAACACAAAGCCAGTTGCAGAGGAAGAACTAACCTACTTAACTGATGATTTTACCAATGAAGCTATCAATTTTATCAACAAAAAAGATAAAAACCCATTTTTTATTTACTTAGCCTATAACGCACCACACGCACCAGACCACGCTACAAAAAAATATTTAGAGCAAACCAAACATATAGAGTATGCTGGCAGAAGTGTTTATGCTGCTATGGTAAATGCTGTAGATGCTAATATTGGTAAAATAGATTCTACTCTTGTTGCTAATGGTATTAAAGACAATACTATTTTAGTTTTTTTAAGTGATAATGGCGGAAGAATACAACATGCAGATAACAGACCTTACAGAGGTCACAAAGGAATGTTGTTTGAAGGCGGAATAAAAGTACCTTTTTTTATCTCATGGCCAAGCAAAATAAAAGAACATAGTAGGTATAAAAAACCTATATCTTCATTAGATGTATTTCCTACACTTTTAAATGCTGCTGGTGGTAATGCTGCTATAGAAAAACAATTAGATGGTGTAGATTTAATGCCTTATATACTGAATAAAAATAAAGATACACCGCACAAGACTCTGTTTTGGAGATCTTCTGGTAATTTTGAATATGCCGTAAGAAAAGGCAAGTACAAATTGTATAAAAGTGCCTATAAAAATAAAACCCTACTTTTTAATATTGAAGAAGATAATTTAGAGCGATATGATATTGCTACCCAACACCCAGAAATATGTATAGATTTAGAAAAGTCTTATGCCAACTGGGATGCAAAAAACAAGACTCCTGGTTGGTTAGATCCACACGCAGAAAATGTAGTTAAAGAGGATAAAAGATGGAGAAAAACACGAGAAAAATCATTAAAAAAGTAATATTTTAGCCACAAAACCAATTCAATGATACATTTACTTAAAAACAAAAAAAGATATATTTACGTTTCGCTGGCAATTGCAACTAGTATTTTTATAAGCAGCTGTAAAGAAACTAAAAAAGAGGCAGACAATTCTGCTAAAAATAATACAACAATGGAAACCGCCAAACCAAATATTGTTGTTATTTATATGGACGATTTAGGTTACGGAGATATTAGTGCTAATGGTGCTACAGAAATAAGTACTCCTAATATAGACAAACTTACCAACGATGGCGTTAGGTTTACCAATGGTTATGCAACATCTGCAACCTGTACGCCTAGTAGATATGGCTTACTAACTGGTGTGTACCCTTGGCGTAATAAAGATGCGGCAATTTTACCTGGTACTGCACCACTTATAATTAATACAGAGCAAACTACCATTCCTAAAATGCTTAAAAAACAAGGATACGCTACTGGTATTGTTGGTAAATGGCATTTAGGACTTGGACAAGGAAATGTGAATTGGAATGAACGTGTTTCTCCTGGTCCTAATGAAGTTGGTTTTGATTACTCTTACATTATGGCAGCAACACAAGATCGTGTACCAACAGTTTATATAAAAAACGGACACGTAGATGGTTTAGACCCAAAAGATCCTATAGAAGTAGATTATTCTAAAAATTATGACAACCAACCAACAGGCAAAAACAATCCGGAATTGTTAAGTATGAAATGGCATCATGGACATAATAATAGCATTGTAAATGGTATTCCTAGAATTGGTTTTATGAAAGGTGGTGAAGCTGCCAAATGGAGTGATGTAGATATGGCAGATCATTTTTTAAAAGAAGCTAAGTCATATGTTACAGAGCATAAAAATGAGCCTTTCTTTTTATACTACGCTTTACAACAGCCACACGTACCGCGTACACCACACCCACGCTTTGTAGGCAAATCTGGAATGGGTCCTAGAGGTGATGTAATTTTAGAAGCAGATTGGATTATTGGTGAGTTTATAAAAACATTAGAAGAAGAAAAACTATTAGAAAATACTTTAATTGTATTTACCAGTGATAATGGTCCTGTTTTAAACGATGGCTATTTTGATGATGCTGTAGAAAAATTAGGAAAACATACACCTGCAGGTGGCTTAAGAGGTGGCAAATACAGTTTATTTGATGCTGGCACACGTGTACCTTTTATTACGTATTGGAAAGGAAAAATAAAGCCTGCTGTATCTAATGCTTTGGTTTGCCAAGTAGATTTACTTAGTTCGCTAGCTAAACTAACAGGCAGTAATACTAACACAAATGATAGCAAGCAATTATTAGATGCATTTTTAGGAAAGTCTAACAACGGAAGAAAGCATTTAATTTTAGAAGCTAGCAAAAAAACAGCTTTAAGGAGTGGCGACTGGGTGCTTATTCCGCCTTACCCAGGTAAAGCTATAAATACACAAGTAAACATAGAATTGGGTATAGCTAATGAGTATCAACTTTATAATTTAAAAGAAGATAAACAGCAACAAAACAATTTGGCAAAAACAAACGCCAAAAAGCTATCTGAACTTGTTTCTATATATACACAATTAAGAGGGGAAACTACAGAGGAATTAAAAGAATTAGAATTGAAATAACTTATTACTTTAACCAAAATTTATAAGACCTTGAAAACATAATTCAAGGTCTTTTTTTATACAAACACTTTCCTTTTTAACACTAATAATACCTTAAAAATATGTAATAAACCATATGTTCTATTTTTCAATACATATCTAATTACCAAATAGACCAAGAATAAATAATTTTAATTTCTTATAAACAAAACTCATTATAATGAAAATAAAATTAGCGCTTTTAAGTTTATTTGTTACTGCAATTTGTTTTGCACAACGTAATAATTTACCAGAAGGATTTACTGTTGGTGACAGAACCAAAACAAACTTAAATTTTAACTGGAAATTTCATTTAGGAGATTTACCAAACGCTCCTACTACTATTAATTTTGACGATAGTAATTGGGAAAACGTTTCAGTACCCCATACACCACAATTGGTATCTTATGAGTTAGATAGCGTAAAAGAAACCTGGGTACAAGAAAAGTATTTGCGTGACATTAGTTGGTATCGAAAAAAACTTACGATTGATGCCAATGCTACAGGAAAAATATTTTTAGAGTTTGAGGCCATACACAATGCTACTGAGCTTTGGGTAAATGGTAAAAAAGTTGGCAACTATGCCGTAAACGGTTATGTTCCTTTCCATTTTGATATTACTGACTTTGTAAACTTGGGCAAAGAAAATACTATTGCTGTTAAGGCAGATAATAGTTTTAGTCAGGTAATTGCTCCTGACCCACACAGAACAGATTATGTAAAGTTTGGTGGCTTGTATAGAGATGTTTATTTGGTAACAACCAATAAGTTACACGTTAACTACAACTGGGAAGATTTTAATGCTGGTGTGCATATAACCACCCCAACAGTAAACAAGCATAACGGAACGGTTACCATAAAAACTACCGTAAAAAACGAAAACAATACCGCTAAAAACACAAAGATTATCACCAAAATTATTAATAAAGATGGCGTGGTTGTAAAAAAAATTACTTCTACTAAAACAATAGCGCCTAATAATGTATACACCTTTAGACAATCTGCAACTATAGAAGACAATTACCATTTATGGTCTCCAGATTCTCCCTATTTGTACAGAGCTAATTCTGTTATTTATGATGAAAATAATGCGGTAGATTTTGTAGAAAACAAATTTGGTTTCAGAAAATTTAGCCTAGAAAAAGGTAAAGGGTTTGTTTTAAATGGCGAGCCATTATTTTTAGTTGGTGCTAACCGTCATCAAAACTACCCAAATGTAGGTGATGCTGTTCCTAATTCTTTTCATTACAATGAAGCACTACAATATAAAAAAGCGGGAATGAACATTATTAGAACATCACATTATACACAAGATGATGCTTTTTTAAATGCTTGCGATGAGTTAGGTATTTTGGTTTATGAGGAACCTAGTACTTGGATTTTATGGGGTGATGATGCTTGGTTTTCTAATTTAGAAGCTGCTACAAGAACTATGATACGTAACCACAGAAACCACCCTTCTATTATTGTTTGGGGTGCCGGAATAAATCACAGAGGTCCAGTACCAAGAATGCAAACTGTTGCTAAAGAAGAAGATCCGTTTAGGTTAACAGCATCTGCATCTAGCCCATGGAACGGAGTAAAAAATGAAGGTGTTACAGATGTACACGCAACTATGGATTACCGTAGAACAGAATTTCCTGAGAGTGCTTTTACAATGGTTATGGAGCACGGTAGTACACCAGATTCCGAGGTAAATCAGTTTCATATTTCTAGGTACAAAGGCAATAAAAACAATTTTGCCGCTATAACTTGGTTGGGTGCAGATTACAATCATTTACAACCAGATGTAAATGACGAGCAATGGAAAAGAGATTTTATGACAACTTATGGAGTATTATCTGCTTTTAGAGTTCCTAAACCGGTGTACTACTGGTATCAATCTGAATTGGTAAATAAACCAATGGTACATATTGCAGATGAAACAGCTTCTAAAAACGGAAAAGTTAGAGTTTTTAGCAATTGCCAAGAGGTAGCGCTTTATCACAATGGGAAACTTATTGCAAGGCAAGTTCCAGATAATAGTCTTACCAAACTAAACCTAAACCATCCTTCATTTACATTTAAATATAATTGGAAAAGCGGAACCTTAAAAGCTATAGGTTATACAAATGGAGAAAAAATAACCGAGTTTACAAGGCATAAAGAAGAGAGTCCGTATAGTTTAAAACTAGATTTAAATATTACAAACCAACCTTTTTATGCTGGCGGATCTGATATACGCTTGGTACACGCATCTATTCTAGATAAAAATGGCGAGGTAGTTACTAACACTAAGCAGCGCGTAGAGTTTTTTGTATCTGGTGCAGGAGAATTAATAGACAATGGTAAAATAGATGCTAACCCTGCACGCTCTTTTAATGGTGTTGCATCAATTTACATAAAAGGAAAAAATACTCCAGGTAAAATTACAATTACAGCTAAAGCTAAAGGCTTAAAATCTGCTAAAACAAGTATTACAACATCAACCTATAATACAAATGAAATTATAAATAATGCTAATCCTATTTACGATTTTCCTGTAACAAGAGTAGACATTGGAGGCAATAAACAATTGGTACAATTTGATTGGGAAGAATGGACTGGTGATAGCAATAAAAACTTAACCTACAACCTAAAAGATTTTAATGCTACTATAGCGGTTAGTGCTACAGACAACATTAAATGGTTAGGAGATACCGCAATGTTAGGAGATTTAAGCTTTGTAGGCACAGATGGTCTTTATTCAGAAAAAGGAAATTTAAGTCTTAGCATAAATAATTTAAAAGCAGGTAATTATGAAATAGAAACGTTTCACCATACCAGAAGAGGCAACGTTAAAATGACCAATGAAATTGAAGTACAAGTTGTAGATATTAATGGTGCTTTTTCAAGAAAATCTGATGACCACATTGTAGATTATTACCAGAATGATAATACAGGAGAACGTAAACCATTATCTATTACATCTAAGTTTTCTGCAGACGGTAATAGTACAATAACCATCAACTTTAAAAATTTAAACAATGTAAGTGATATGTGGTTAAACGGCTTTGTATTAAAACAAGTAAAATAATGCATTTTTCCAACACCTAATTAACCACCCAACAAACCAAAAAACAATGAAAATAACACTAAAAAAATACTTGTTTTGGCTGTTTTTACTATGTTTTACTAGCATAATAGCACAAGAGCAAAATGAAAAAGTAATTTATATTAAAGAACCAAATACTACTTTGCAAGCTAATACTACGTATGAGTTTACTATTGGCTATGTTGCTTTAATTGATAGTGACTTAAGTGTTGAACTTAGTGGTGGACCCTCTAAATTTTATGCTGGCAGCAAGGTAAAAGTAAAAAAAGGTCAGGGTATAAAAAAGCTAACTATTACAACTAATAAAAAACCAACTATAGGCAAAGGCTATAAACTTGTTTTAAGTTTAAGAGATGTAAATGGCAATTGGAAAACTACACGTACAGGGCACGTTATTAGTAACATAGAAATGGTTAAACAAGCTGTTTCATTTTCTAACAATGTAACGTTTTCTCCACTTTTGGCTACTAATATTGTTAGTAATCCAAAATATAATGTACCAGTAAGTTACATTACAAAAGAACCAATATTTATACAAGCTGCAATTTGGGAGGGTGGTAAATGGTTAGCATCATCAGACCGTATAAAGGTATCTGCTGGTAAAGGAGATAAACAGTTAACTATAAATTACAATATACCTTTAGAGGGAAAAAATTACAAGTACTCTGTTTCTTTTGGTAGTCAAGAAGATTTTAGTAATAAAACGTATGTAAGTAAAGAAATATCTGGCCTAAAAATTACCAAACCTCAAAAACAACTTACCATAGTAGAGATTAATGATAAAAGCATTCAGGTATCTTTAAACAAAACAGCTAAAGTTTTAACCTTACCAAGTGCAACTGCATTTAAATACATAAAAATAATAACATTAAAAGGAGAAACAATTTTAGAGGTAAAAGATAGCAAGTCTGTAGCTCTTAATAACTTACCTAAAGGTGGATATTTTGCTATTACAAGCGACAATAATTATTACAAATTTGCAAAATTTTAAACATATGAAAAATAAAATTTTAACGCTTATAAGTATTACACTTTGCTCATTCTGTTTTTCTCAGAACAATAGTGTACAAATAGATTTTACCACCCAAAAGTTTATTGGAGATAAAAGTGAATTAAACCGAGAAAAATACTTTGCAATGCACGCTTCATACAATGACGGTGCTTTGGCAGACGACCCCAATTATTTATTTAACGATTTAGGTATTGAATTTGGAAGAACATTTGCTGGACCTGGACCTTTTTCTAAATATAAAAAAGGAGATTTATCTGTAAATAATGCTACTAAATTAGCCTTAGCAAATGCACAAAGGTTTATAAAAGCACCTTTATTTGATTCACAAAAAACAACAGATTTAATTATTACAGACCACCCTAGAGATGCTTATAAACTAGGAATGGATTTTGAAAAAGCTGCTGCTTTTAACGTAGCATATATTAAAAAAGCATACCCAGTAATGCCTAAATATTATGAGGTAATGAATGAGCCTTTTGTACACGCAAAAGATTTTGTAGATAGTTATGATAAGACTCCTAAAGTAATTTCAGAAATGTCTGAGTTTCATAAAATAGTAGCAGATAAAGTACACGCAGAAATTCCTAATATTATGGTTGGCGGTTATAGTGCTGCTTGGCCAGAATATGACAAAAATAACTTTGCTATTTGGAACACCAGAATGAAGGTTTTTATGGATACCGCTGGAGAAAGCATGCAGTTTTTTGCTACCCATATTTATGATGGTAGAAATGTAGAAGGCGACTTTAATTATAGGTCTGGTAGTAATTCTGAAGCTATTTTAGATTTAATTGAGTCTTATAGTTATCAAAAATGGGGTATTGTAAAACCTCATCTCATATCGGAGTATGGTTACACTGCAAAAGGTTTACAAGGACAACCTTATTCTGCTGCACTAAATGGTATTTGTTTAACATCATACAACAACATATTAATGTCTTTATTAGACAAACCAGACAGGTTGTTAAAAGCTGTACCATTTATTACTGGTAAAGCAACGTGGTTTTATAAAGATAGTAGAAACCCAAATGGTCATCCTTACCCTTGGGTATTACTACGCAAAGGAAAAAATGGAACCTACAAATACACGCACCTTAGAAAATTTTGGCAGCTTTGGAAAGGTGTACAAGGTAAACGTATTTATGCAACATCTAACAATCCAGACATACAAATACACGCGTTTGCAAATAAAAACAAGGGGTATGTTGCTTTAAACAATTTAGCTGATAATGTACAAACTATTAATATAGACTACCTAAACACTAGCAACCAATTGGTAAACAACTTAACTGTAAAAAGGTCTTACAATAATAAAAATGGTATTCCTAAGCTTGTTTTTTTTACAAATGAAAAAGCTGTAAAAGAACTAACCTTAAAACCTGGCGAAACTATTGTTTTAGATTATGACCTAGCAGATTATACGTTTTCTAATATTATAAAAGAAAACAACTATTATGCAAAAACTTGCTTACAAGAAATAAAAGCTAATGCTCCTATTACTTTTACTGTCAACAATGTAATTTCTACCAATAAAGGAAATGCTACTTTAAAAATGGGACTTGGTAGAGCTCATAATTTATCTAAAAAACCTATTGTTAAAGTAAATGGTATTAAGGTTATTGTACCTAATAATTGGGCTGGTTATGACCAAGCTAGCAGAGAACAGTTTTTTGGGGTAATACCAATACCTGTAGAACTAGAAAACATTAAAAACGGAACAAATACTGTAGAGCTCACTTTTCCTGATTCTGGTGGTTATGTAAGTTCTATTATTTTAAATACAGAAAACTTAAAAAAATAAATTATGGTTAGGCACTACAAAACTTATTTTTTAGGTGTTATATGTTTGGCGTTACTAGTTAGCTGTGAGTCTAAAAAACAAACATCAATAGCTAAAAAAAACACCAAACCAAATGTAATTTTAGTAATTACAGATGACCAAGGTTATGGAGATATAGGTGCTCTAGGAAATACAGTTATAAAAACACCTAATATAGATAAGTTGTATTCTGAAAGTTACCACTTAACTAATTTTCATGTTAGTCCTACTTGCGCTCCTACCCGTGCAGCTTTAATGACGGGTAGATACGCAAACAGTACAGGTGTTTGGCATACCGTTGGTGGTTGGTCTTTACTTAGAGAGCAAGAAAAAACTTTGGGTAATATGTTTGAAGAAGCCGGTTACGCTACAGCTGCCTTTGGCAAATGGCATTTGGGAGACAACTATCCGTTTAGGCCGCAGGATAGAGGTTTTTATGAAACAGTAATGCACGGTGGCGGTGGCGTACAACAAACCCCAGATTATTGGAACAACACCTATTTTAACGACACCTACTTTCATAACGGAAAACCAGAAAAATACAATGGCTATTGCACAGACGTTTTTTTTACTGAAGCCATAAATTTTATTCAAAAAAGCAAAGAGAAGCCCTTTTTCTGTTATATAGCACCAAATGCGCCACACGGACCATACAATGTTCCTAAAGCATATTATGATTTGTACAAGGACTTAAACGACTCCATTTTAGCCGATACACAAAAGCGTTTTTATGGAATGATTACTAATATTGATGACAATTTTGGAAAGCTTAGAAAAAAACTTACGGAACTAAAAATAGCAGACAATACCATTTTAATTTTTATGACAGATAATGGTACATCTGCCGGATACTATAATAGAAAAGGAAAAGTTACGGGCTACAACGCAGGTATGCGCGGAACCAAAGGTAGCCAATATGACGGCGGACATAGAGTGCCATTTTTTATACATTGGAAAAATGGTAAAATTAATACCGCTAAAGATATACATACACTTGCTGCACAAATAGACATTTTACCAACATTGGCTGAGTTGTGCAACATAAAATTACCTAAAAACCATTTAGATATAGACGGACAAAGTTTAGTTAGGGTATTAAGCGGAAAAGACTCTTTAAACAATAGACTTTTAATTACCGACTCTCAACGTGTTCAAAACCCAAAAAAATGGAAAAGCTCTGCTGTAATGCAAAACAATTGGCGTTTAATTAACGGTAAAGAGCTGTATGATATTAGCACAGATGTTGGTCAGCAAAACAATATAGCAGCTACCAATAAAGAAAAGGTAGCAGAAATGAGAAGCTTTTACAATAACTGGTGGACACAAGTATCTAAAGACTTTAATAAAGAAATTTATTTTAAAGTTGGCACAACTAAAGAAAACCCAATTACACTAACTGCACACGATACACACGGCAAAGAAACTATGCAACCTTGGAACCAAATACAAATTAGGCAAGGTAAAATTGGTGCTGGTTACTGGAGCGTACATATTTTAGAAGATGGTAATTACCAAGTTGCTTTAAGGAGGTATCCAAAAGAGTCTAACTTACCTATTAACACTTCTACTCCACCAATTACTACTAAAGAAATTGTTGGTTTAGAAAAAGATATTCCAGAAGGTAAAAACTTAAATTATAGTAAAGCTTCTATTGAGTTTAAGGATCAAATAGTATCAGAAATTGATGTAAAAGAGAATGATTTATCAGCAAACTTTAATATCAATTTAAAAGCAGGCAAAACTAAGTTCTATGCAAATTTTATTTCTGATAAAGGAGAAAAGAACGTGGCTTACTACGTGTACATTAAAAAGTTATAAAATGAAAAAATTACTTTTTGTATTTCTAATATATACTGCATTTTGCAAAGCTCAAGATAAACCAAATATTGTATTTATACTTACAGATGATCAATCCTATGATTTGCTTGGTTGTACAGGAAATACAATTGTAAAAACTCCAAATATAGATAAACTAGCAGACAATGGTATATTATTTACTAATGCACACGTTACAAGTGCTATATGTACGCCAAGCAGAATTTCCATTTTATTGAGTCAGTATGAGCGTAAACACGGTGTAAATTTTAATTCTGGCACTAGTGTTTCTAATGTTGCTTGGCAAAACTCATATTCTGTTGTTATGCGTAATAATGGGTATTACACTGGCTGGATAGGCAAAAACCACGCTCCTATTGGTAAAGGTGGTTATCATAGTGGATTAATGGAAAAAAACTTTGATTATTGGTATGCAGGACACGGACATTTAGGGTTTTACCCTAAAGACAATCACGCTATTTTTAATGACGCCATAGCCTTTACACAACCCGAAGTCATTAATGAAGCAGTAGATGATTTTTTAGACCCTAATGCACGTAAACTAAAAGGTGCATTACACTTTTTAGAAAATAGACCAACAGATAAACCTTTTATGCTTTCTGTAAACTTTAATTTACCACACGGAGCAGGCACAAAGTCTATGAAATTAAAAGATAGTGATGATGACATGTACAAAACCATGTACAGAGATATAGCTATACCGTTACCTGATAATTATATTGCAAAAAAAGACATTACAACACCTAAATTACCTGCTAGTTTATTGCATACAGAAGATAGGCAAACTGGTTACAATTATGTAAATACACCTACAACAGTTAAAGAGCGTTACATAAGAGAGCTACAAGCAATGACTGGTATAGATAGGCTAATTGGCAACCTACTACAAAAATTAAAAGCTCTTAAGTTAGATAAAAATACCATTATAATATTTACATCAGACCATGGGCTTTTTAGTGGGCAACAAGGTCTTGGCGGCAAAGCTCTATGTTATGAGCAAACTACACACGTACCCATAATAGTATACAACCCCAGCGCCAAAAAAAAACTAAAAGGTATTAAGAGTGATGCTTTAGTACAATCTATAGATATTGCCCCTACTATGCTTGCTATGGCAAGTATATCTATACCAAACACCTATCAAGGAAAAAATATAAGTAGTCTAATTAATGGTTCTAAAACCGAGGTTAGAGAATATGTTTTTACAGAAAATTTATGGTCTACACATTTTGGAAATCCTAGATGCGAGTCTGTGCAAACAAAAAATTGGAAATACATTAGGTACTACAAAAACAACAATTTTTCTGCAGCTAAAGAAATAGCATATGCAAAAGAGTTTAACATTCCTGTAAATGAAATGTTGTATAAAATGCATGATCCTAGTATTGCTGTGTATAGAAATTATATAGAGGCTCCTTTGCAAGGAGAACAACCTGTTTATGAAGAATTGTACAATTTAAAAGATGATGCATCAGAGTTACATAATCTAATTCACAAGCCAGCTTATAAATCAATTTTAGAGAACCTTAAAAAACAATGGAGAATTGAAATAGTTGCTGCTAGAGGCTCGGGCAAAACAGAAGTTTATAGGTATACAAATGATATGTACCCAGATGCAAAACATTAAAAAATTATAGGTAACTGGACAACATAAGCCTAAGTATCTTTTTAGATTATTAAAAAATACAAACCACAGGTTCTAAAATTAATTTTTATAGAAGCTTCTTCTTTTAAAAATAAAACTAGTTGGTGATTTTATAAAAAACTCTAAAAAAGATATCATAAACTATAAAACGATACTGTTTTGTTTAAATCTAGTTGCCTTAACACATATCTGTTAAAACTAAAAATCATTTATGGTAGTATTATAGTAGTTTATTTCCCTTAATACATTTCTCTTAAACTAATTTTATCTACTAATTAAGAAATTAAACTGGTGATGAGAAAATATTTAATATATCTATTATTTTACGTACTAAGCACACTTAGTACTTTTTCACAAACAAATATATTATTTATAGAGTCTGATGACCAAAGCAACCAAGCCATTGGAGCATATGGCAATACGTTTATGGTTACGCCAAATTTAGACAAGCTAGCAGAAGAAGGTACTTCCTTTACTGCTGCATATAATATGGGTTGCTGGTCACCAGCAGTTTGTATTCCTAGCAGAACTATGCTTATGTATGGTAAGTACTTATGGAAATCACAAAAAATAAATAAACAAAATGCTCCTAAATCATTTCCAGAAAAACTACATGATAACGGCTACCACACCTATATAACTGGTAAATGGCACGCAATGGGTAAAAGTGTAAAAAATATTTTTGATGAAACAGGTACTATACAACCAGGACAATTAAAAACGTACAACTCCCCAGCCGGACATATTACAGATATTACTGCTAATGAAGCTATAAACTTTATAAAAAACTACAACAGTAAAAAACCCTTTTTTACATATGTTGCGTTTAACGCACCACATGTTCCTAGGCAAACAACGCAAAATTACTACGATTTATACCCTGCAGACAAGGTTAAATTACCACCCAGTGTTGTAGATAATACACCACTAAACACTAATGTTAAATACCAATATACAAATAACCCCTTAAGTGCAAAAACAATGCAAAAACGTGTACAGCAAAATAATGCAATGGTAACACATATGGATACACGTATAGGAGATATTATTAACACATTAAAAGAAAAAGGAATCTACAATAAAACTATTATTGTTTTTACATCAGACCACGGAATTAACTTTGGTGAAAATGGAGTTGCCGGAAAAGTATGTTTGTATGAACCTAGCGTTACTGCTCCATTAATAATAAAAGCCCCAACTGTAAAACAAAACAATAAAATAACAGCTCGTGTGTACTTGCAAGATGTTGTACCCACCTTATTTAGTTTATTAAAAATTAAAGATAAAGAAACTACAGACTTTAAAAGTTTAATGCCATTACTTATAAATTCTAAAAAAACTAGAGAGTCTATATACTTAGCAATGTTTAATGACCAAAGAAGCATTATTCATAAAAATAATAAATTGATTTTATACCCTAAAACTGGTACTATAGAAATGTATAACTTAAAAAAAGACCCCTGGGAGACTAACAATATTAGCGCTATAAAAAGGAACCAAAAAACTATTAAAGACCTACTAACCAGGCTTAAAAAATGGCAAATTAAAACTGATGACCAAACAGATTTAAGCATATTTTACAACTAGTATTAACATTTAGTTTTCTTAAAAGCAAATTTTTAAAAGCGAATATTTATGAAACATAAAACCTATATACTATTACTATTGTTATGTTTTTGCTCTTACGGTAAAGCACAACAACCTAATATTGTTTGGATTGTTTCTGAAGATAACTCCAAACACTATTTAAAGTTATTTAACAAGCACGGTGTAACTACTCCTAACATAAAAAAACTAGCTAAAAAAGGAATTACTTTTACCAATGCTTTTTCTAATGCTGCTGTTTGTAGTGCTGCAAGATCTAGTATTATTACAGGTGTTTACGGACCAAAATTGGCATCGCACTACCACAGATCCGAAAAAAAAATTGTGCTACCAAATACAGTAAAGATGTTCCCTGAGTACTTACAAAACGCAGGTTACTATACCGCCAATAATGCAAAAGAAGACTATAATATTATTAAAAATAAAGATGTTTGGGACGATTCTTCTAGAAAAGCAAGTTGGAAAAATAGAGCTAATAATCAACCATTTTTTTACGTACACAACTTAGGCACTACCCACGAAGGAAGTTTACATTTTACTGAAGAAGAAATGAACTCTCACAAAACCAAAACTAACGTGCAATCTGTTTTTGTACAGCCAAACCACCCAAATACACAACTATTTAAGTACACCAATGCATTTTACCGAGACAAAATTGTGGCAATGGATAAAGAGGTAGGTGCTGTTATTAATGCTTTAGAAAAAGACAAGCTGTTAAGCAATACCATTATTTTTTATTACGGAGACCACGGTGGTGTTTTGCCCAACAGTAAAGGGTATTTAAAAGAAACAGGATTACAGGTTCCTTTGGTTGTTTATATACCAGAAAAATATAAAAAAATGTCTCCTTTTACTATAGGTACTTCAACTAATACCTTTGTTAGTTTTATAGATTTTAGCGCTACAGTTTTAAATTTAGCAGGTGTTACAATTCCTAAATCTATAGATGGTTCTGCTTTTTTGGGTAAATCAGTAAAACAAAAAACCATAAACAACAATTCTACTTTTGGTTATGCAGATAGGTTTGATGAAAAGTATGATATGGTTAGAAGCATTAGAGAAAATAACCTAAAGTACATTAGAAATTTTCAGCCTTTTAACATAGATGCTTTAATGAACAACTACAGGTACAAACAACTTGCCTACAAACAATGGAGCACGCTAAACCTACAAAACAAACTTAACCCTACACAGGCTAGTTTTTTTAAGCCCAAGATGGTAGAAGAATTGTATGATGTAGAAAAAGACCCATATGAAACCAATAACTTGGCTAAAAATGCAGCTTACAAGCATAAAATACTAGCTTTTAGGCAAAAGATGAATACTTGGCAAAAAGCTATGCCAGATCTATCATTTTATCCAGAGCATATACTAGTGGAGCAAGCTTTTAAAAATCCGTTAGCTTATGGTAAAAAACATCAAAAAAATTTAAATAAGTACATTAAAATAGCTAACCTACAGCTTATACCATTTAAAGACGCTAAAACAAAACTAAAAAAACATTTACTATCCAAAGATTCAACAGCACGTTATTGGGCGTTAATTTCAAGTACAAGTTTTGGTAGCAAAGCAACTAGTTTATCAGACCTAATTAAAAACATAATGCTTACAGATGTAGATATAGTAAATAAAATGAGAGCTGCAGAGTTTTTAGCTATAGCTGCAAAAAAAGACACTTCTAATAATTTAATTCAGCTTTTATATCAATCTAAAAAACCAAAAGAAGCACTTTTAATACTTAATAGCATTGTACTACAAAAAGATTTTTACCAGAAATATACGTTTCCTATTAACCAAAGTAAACTACATACTACTGTAAAAAATAATATGCTAATACAAGAGCGTTTAAAGTACTTACAAAACCAAATATAAAACCTTAAACTAACTAAAATGAAATCTATTTTACACGTTACTAAAAAAATTACATTACTTATTATTTTTATGATTGTTGGGCAATCTTTTGCTCAAAAAGCTCCGTTTTTTAAAGACGGACAAGATCCTAAACCTAACCAGAAAAAATGGAAATTGGTAAAAAATATGTCTGATGAATTTAATGGCAAAAAAGTAAATGAGAGTAAATGGCAAATATCTGGACAAGGATGGATTGGGCGTGCTCCAGGATTATTTTTGGCAGACAATATTAAAGTTAAAGATGGTAGTTTACAAATTACAACTACTCTACTAGACAAACCAATTATTAAAAACGGAAAAACATTTACACATGGTGGCGGTTATGTGGGCTCTAGAAACGCAATGAAATACGGGTATTACGAGTGTAAAATGAAAGCCAACAAAACCTTTATGTCTTCTACTTTTTGGCTAATAAATGAATCTAGAGAACAAAATGGCTGTAACAAAAGAGTAACAGAACTAGATATACAAGAAACGGTTGGCCAAATTGTTAATAAGGCAGAATGGATGAAGTATTTTGATGAATCTATGAACTCTAACACACATAGTAGAAATATTCCTGAAGGATGTGATTTTGAAAAAGGCTCTGTTAAATCTAAAGGAAAACTTGATACTAAAACTTATGAAGATTTTCATGTGTATGGTGTTTGGTGGAAATCTAAAGATGAAATTTTGTTTTTTATGGATGGTAATTTTGTATCTAAAGTAAAACCTGCAGCAGACTTTAATATAGAAATGTATTTAAGATTGGTTGTAGAAACGTATGACTGGAATCCGGTTCCTGAAGATGGCGGAATGAACGGTTCTAAAGATGAAAGAACTACTACTTATAACTGGGTAAGAACTTGGAAATTAATTGATACTAAATAATATGAAAAGACTAAAAATAACAATAATAAGTTGCCTTTTTTTAACGGCTAATAGTGTTTGTGCACAAAATTTTCCGTTTGAATTACCTAAACAAAAACCTAACCAACCGTTAAGTGAGGCTATGCAACGTAATTATGATAATTATTTAGCGCCAAGACCAGAAGACAACGAGTTGTACTCCTTATTTAAATATACAAAATTAGAAGGGCTAGATTATAGCAATGGAGACGGAACTGTTAGCCGTAGAGATCCTTCTAAAATTATTTTTGAAAACGGAAAGTATTATGTTTGGTATACACACAGAAAAACCAAAACACCTCCTAAAGGTGCTAAACAGGCTACAGAGACTATACCTTCTGCAGATTGGGATTTATCTGAAATTTGGTATGCTACCAGTTTAGATGGGTTTAATTGGGAAGAGCAAGGCGTTGCCATACCTAGACCACCTAAACCAGAATTGGGTCATAGATCTGTTAGTACTGCTGATATTTTAAAATGGAAAGGAAAGTACTATATGTACTACCAAGGTTTTAGTGAAGCTAGTGGTTTGCGTGGTGATGATTGCCCTGTACTAATGTCTTATGCAGATTCTCCTGATGGGCCTTGGATAGCAACTAATAAAATTGTGATCCCTAACGGACCAAAAGGTACGTGGGATCAGTTTTCTATACATGACCCATATCCTTTAGTATATAAAGATAAAATTTACTTGTACTACAAGTCTGATTTTGATGGAAAACCTGATTTGGTAAGAATGCAAGGTTTGGCTACTGCAGATTCTCCTTTTGGACCTTTTACTAAAAATAAACTAAATCCAGTTTTAGCATCTGGTCATGAAACTACTATGTTCCCTTTTAAAGATGGAATTGCTGCTTTAACAATTAGAGATGGTAATGAGCACAACACCGTACAGTTTGCAAAAGATGGTGTTAATTTTAAAATTGCCTCTATAGTAGAAATGACGCCTACAGCAGCAGGACCTTATGTGCCTGATGCCTTTACAAATACTAAAAATGGCACCGGAATTAGTTGGGGATTATCTCATTTTACAAATGCAACAACTTGGGATAAAAATCATGCTATTTTAGTACGTTTTGACTGTGATTTGAGTACTGCCATTAACGATCCTGAAATGAAAAAACACCACGTTTATCACAGACCAGAGGTGTATTTAAAACAAAGTTTAAGTAAAAAACAAAAAGAACGCATTACTGCAAGTAATAAGGAATTACAAAAGTCCAAATAAAAAGTAACATCTTAAAAAAAAGCCCAAACGAGTAATTTAACTGTTTGGGCTTTTTTATGGTAAATATCTATTTAAATTTTAGTTTTCTCTCCTGAATCTCTGTACATGTTGTAGGTAGTAAAAAGGCTTTTTATTTTAGATGCAAACTCTGGTTTGTGTATTAAATTTTGCATTTCATTTTCTGTAACATTATTATTTAAATTAAATAATGCTACTGGAGTTCTGGTACTATTAGTTTTATCTTTTTTATCAAAAGCTATAATTAATTTCCATCCATCTTTAATAATAATTGCTTCTTTGCCAGTACCAGATTGTGTAACTAAATAAGGGTGCACTTTTTTACTTTTGTTTTCTCCTGTAAAAATTGGTAATAAGTTGGCTGAATCATTAGCTTGGCCTTCTTCAATTTCTTGACTTGTAATTGCTGCCAAGGTTGCTAAAATATCTATAGTTAAAATTGGTGTTTTAGATGTAGATTTCTTCTTAATTTTTTCTGGCCACCAAGCAATAAAAGGTACTCTGTGTCCGCCCTCATAAGCTTGGTTTTTTCCTCCTCTGTAAATATCGTTAGATTTGTGACCAGATTGTATACTCTTCCTTTTTAATAACCCCCCATTGTCTGATGTAAACAAAATTATAGTATTATCATAAACACCTTTCTTTTTTAATGCTGCTACTAGCATAGCCATTTGTACATCTAACTCTTTTACCATATCTAAATGTTTAGACGGTGTTTGGTCTGCTATTTTTTCACCATTTAGTCTTTTTGTAGGCGTGTGTGGCAAATGCACTGCTAAAGAACAGTAATACATAAAAAAAGGTTTGTTTATATCTGCCTTAGCAATATAATCTACTGCTTTATTTACAAGTAAAGGTCCCATATTGTGCGGATCCCAATTTGTATCTCCTAAGCCTTCATCTTTATCTAAAATAACCCCTTTTTTGGTCATATTCTCCTGTGATATATAGCCAATTTCTGAGTTTCTTTCTAAAGGCATCCACTCTTGATTTTCATACACCACATAAGGTACATTTTGTATTCCTGCAGGAAAAGTTAAACTATAGTCAAAACCATTATCTAGTGGTCCTTTACCTACTATTTTACGTACATCTACGCCTAACTCTACTCTTTTTCTAGGAGATCTATATACTTCTGTTTCACTCCCTTTTCTTAAAAAATCCATTCCAAAACCCCATTTGCCTAAAAAAGCTGTTTGGTATCCTGCATTTTTCATAAGCTTACCAAGAGTTAATTGGTTTGGCTTAATTGGTGATGCCTCATAAGCTCCCCAAACACCCCAAGGAGCATAACTACGGTAACAGTTATTGCCTGTCATTACTGCATATCTAGATGGTGCACATAATGCCGCAGGAGAATGTGCATCTGTAAAAACCATTCCGTTTTTAGCTAAATTATCTATAGCTGGTGTTTTTAAAACCACATTGTTACTATGCATTTTTCTGTAATAAGAAATATCTCCTACACCAATATCATCTGCTAAAACAACAATTACATTAGGCTGTTTTTGCGCAAAAATCTGTGCTGCAAAAACAACACATATCACAAATATGTACTTTTTAAACATTCTTCTTATTTTAACATTAACCAATTTAGATTTACAATTTTATCGGCACCCCAAACAGATTTAAAAACAACTACAATATTTTGCATGCCAGAAACCTCTTTTAAAAGATTTGTTTCTATGGTTTGCCAACTATTCCAACCACCAGTATATTTTATAGGAAACTCTGCAATTAAATCTCCCTTAAGATTTCCCAAACGTACCTCCATAGAGCCTATTCTTTGTCCGCTTGCTACGCGTGCAACTATTTTTTTTGCAGAACCGTTTGCAAAATCTACATTGTTAAAAGTAACATTCCCCATCATTTTAGTATCGCTCACCATCCAACCTATTGGTTCATTACCACCTACAAAACTAGTTTTTGCTCCACTAATATTATTATACCTATCTACTTGTATTTTTTCTCCTATTGTTGGTGCTCCTATGCCTCTTAATGTTGGCTTTACGCGGGCTATGCTCCCATCTTCTTTAAATGTCATATAATCTGCACGCATAGATCTTAACTTATTGTAACCACTAATTTCCCACCAGTGATAAAACAATATCCATTTTCCTTTATAATTTACAACAGAATGGTGATTGGTACCATTGCCAAGGTTGTCCATTATTTTACCTCTATAGGTAAAAGGCCCTAAAGGATTGTTACTTGTAGCGTATGCAATAGTGTATCCTTCATTTGCAAATACATGCGCAAAAGTTAAGTAATACATACCATTTACTTTTATAGGAAAAGAACCTTCTTTGTAGCCTGCTGGCAACCCTTCTATTTTTATAGGTTTTGCAGCTATTTCTTTCATATTATCTTTTAATGGAGTAACATATAATTTTTCTCCTCCACCAAAATATAAATAAGCTTTACCATTATCATCTAACAACAAGCCTGGATCTATACCTTCTACACCTTTAATGTAATTTTTTTCCCATTTAAATGGCCCAGTAGGACTTTTAGAAGTACCTACGCCTATACGCCTAAAGGAAGATTTATCTAACGGTTCTGCAGGGTAATAATAGTAGTATGTATCTCCTTTTTTAATACAATCTGGAGCCCACATACCGTAGGATTTTTTTTTACCCCAAGGCACACTATTTTGATCTAAAACAACACCATAATCTTTCCATGTATTACCACCTTCTAAAGAATACATATGATAATCTGGCATACAAAAATCTGGTGCTTGTACTCCTTCCTCTGGTACTATATCATGAGATGGATAAACATACAACTTACCATTAAAAACACGAGCAGTTGGGTCTGCCGTAAATATATCTGTTACCAAAGGGTTTTGTGCATTTATACTAGCACACAGTAGTAGTAATAATACTGTAAGTAGTTGCAAAACATTTTTCATATAATATAAATTATGTTGGTTTACGTTAGTTGTTAATTTAATCTGCATGAGCGTCTATTGTACCACCAATATTGTTTTCTTTATAACCCTCTAAACTAACTTTAAATGCGTGTGCATATTTTGTTGGTAGTTTAGCTGGGTTGGCTATTACAAGTCCTCTTTGGTCTCTTTTCCAGCTAATTTTTTCATTACTGCCCAATAAACTTATATTTTCTATTTTAGAGTTTAATACTCCTATAGCGGTAGATAAAGACTTTACCGTAATTTCTTTTTTAGGAGTATCCATTACTATAATATAAAATTCCTTATCTGATTTTTTAGTAAACCTAATATCTGCATCTGTGTATGCTATTTTAAATTTTTCAACTTTATGTCCGCCTTCTGGTAAACGAGTAGGCCCCTCACCAAAAATTGTCCAAGGTCTTGTACCATAAATTGCATCTCCGTTTACAGCTAACCAACTTCCCATATCTAACAATAAGTTTTTCATTTCTTGAGGTATAGATCCATCAGGGTTTGGTGGCACATTTAACAACATTAAACCATTTTTAGATACAATATCTACAAGTATATCTACAAGCTCATTTGGCGTTTTAAACTTGGCATTGGGTCTGTAAAACCAAGCACCAGGAGACGTATCTGTTAACCACATAGGAGACTTTGGCTGGTTTGGTCTTCCACGCTCATAGTCTTTAACAGCAGTGGTTTCAGGAAAAGTAGATTCTTTGTAAGACACTACAACCTCTTTGTTCCATTCAATTCCTTTATTGTAATAATATGCTAAAAATTGCTGTCTACTTTCTTCTGTCATATTCTCTAACCACCAGTCAAACCAAATTAAATCTGGTTGGTACACATCTATATATTCTTTAATTTTAAGCCACCAATCATTATAAAAATCTTCATCTGGAGTATTAGATTCTAATGAATGTGGATTTGTATATAAGTCATAATCTTTAGGGTTTATGCCGCCATGTTTGTGTGCAGGTGCAAAATATTTCCACGTAAATGCATGGTGAAAAGAAGCCATAAATTTTAGCCCCTTTGCCTCTATTTCTTTTTTTAATTCTGCTGATGGATCTATGCCACCATAATTTATAGAATTCCAACGTGTGACCTTGCTGTTCCACATAGCAAAATTATCATGGTGCATAGCTACAGGCCCTGCAAATTTAGCTCCTGATTTTTTAAATAACTCTGCCCATTCTTTTGCATTAAAAGCAGTAGGAGAAAATTGTTCTATTATATGCTTATAACCATATTTTGCTGGCTTACCATACTTTTTTTTGTGGTGTAGGTAGTTAGTTGTTGGCTTACCATTTTTGGTTGGTACTTTTTTACCGTCTTCATACATTTTCATTCCGTGCCAACCAGCATAATACTTATCTGCATCTGTACCTTCAAAAGCAGAAGAAACTGGTCCCCAATGGGCATATATTCCAAACTTAGCATCTTTAAACCAATTGGGAGTAGCATTTACCTTTGCTAAAGACTCCCAACTTTTTGTATATACCGCATTACTATTTTTTTGTTCTTTTGAAGATTGACTATAACTAAACGCTACTATACTAAAAACTGCTATTGTTAATTTTAATTTTACCATACTAAAAAGGATATTATAGTAGCAAAGTCTTTTCTTTTTTGCTCCTAATTACTAAAAGTGTTGTTTGTTACCTTAAACACATTTCAAAAATAATTTAATAGCCTCCTTTAGCAGATAACGTATGTTTTAGAATATAGAACGGATGATGAATTGTGCTAAAAACCACAGGTAATTAAGTGTTTATTAGTTTTAGCACACACAATAGATAAAATAAAAAGCCAATATTTTAAACTAATAAAATTTTGGCTTTTACTAACATTAAAAAAATCTAACTACATTTTTAACTCAATAACATATGCAAAGTCTCCTGGTTTTTCTTTTGGCATTGTAACTTTAAAACCATCTTTTTCTTGACTCCACTTTATTTTTTCTTTACTACCCAATACTCTTGCACTGGTAATATTTAAATCTTTAGCATGTTCTGATCCTTTAGCTAAAGACTCTATAGTTACAATACCATCTTTAGGCCAATCTAAAACAATAGCATAAAGCTTATTATCTTTGGTTGTAAACCTAATGTCTTTAGAAGAAAGGTCTTTATTATTCCCTTCAGAGTGGTGCCCCTTTTTAACCTCTGTTGGTCCTTCTCCAAAGGTTTTCCAGTAAGTAGTGTTATAAATAGCATCACCATTTATAGTTAACCAATCTCCTATTTGTAGTAAAATTTCTTTTTGATCTTCTGGTATGGTACCGTCAGATTTAGGCCCTACATTTAGTAAAAGATTTCCGTTTTTACTAACAATATCTACCAAATCATCTACAATTTGGTTGGCTGTTTTAGACTGCCAATTAGAAACATAGCTCCAAGAGTTTTTGCCAATAGAGGTATCTGTTTGCCAAGGTAATTTACGTATACCAGGTAGTTTACCTCGTTCTAGATCATAAATAACTGTACCCTCAGGGAAAGCTTCATGAGAAAAGTTTTTATCTTGTAGAACAACCTCTTTACCCCACTCTATACCTTTATTATAGTAATAAGCAGCTAATTTTGGTCTCTGATCTTCAAAATCTGGAATATCTAAATAAAAATCGAACCACATAATATCTGGTTGGTAATTATCTATAATATCTTTAGTTCTTGCCCACCACAACTCTTTAAACTCTTTAGAAACAGGTTCGTTTAAATCTTTACCTTTTGTAGAGTACAAATCTGCATACTCAGGGTTTGTAGTATCAAAATGATCTTTTTTGTTAAAAAAAGACCAATTAAAAGCAAAGTGAGAAGATGCTCCCATAATCATACCTTTTTGTCTTCCGGCTTTAAATAACTCTCCTAAAACATCTCTTTTAGGTCCCATATCTACCGAGTTCCAACGTGTAACATTAGATTTGTACATTGCAAAACCATCATGATGTTCTGCCACGGGTATCACATATTTTGCACCAGATTTTTTAAACAAATCTATCCATTCATTCGCATCAAAATTTTCTCCTTTAAACATTGGTATAAAATCTTTATAACCAAACTTTTTTTGATCTCCCCATTTTTCTTTGTGGTGGTTATATACATCAGAAGGTCCCTTTTTTTCTAAATTTAGTTGCGCAGAAAAAGTAGCCGTATCCATATACATTTTACGTGGGTACCATTCTGATGAATATGCTGGAACACTATATGCGCCCCAATGAATAAAAATTCCAAACTTTTTTTTATTGAACCAAGTTGGGTCTTTATAATTTTTTTTGATTGATTCCCAGTTTGCTTCATAAACTGGCTTAGTTTCTTGAGCTATTTCCTGCTTTTTATCTTTTTTATCTGCACAAGACAAAATAGTTAAAGAGAGAATAAAAAGGCTAAGTACTATATATTTTCCACTTTTCATATCTAATAGATCTTAAAGGTTGTTCTTACTTATCTAAAGCGAAATTCTAACTATAGTTTTAAAAGCATTAAAACGTATGTTTTTTATAGTAGACCAAATGTCTAATTCCCTGTTTTTACTACTATTTAAGCCTAGAAATAAGTATTGCATCTGCCTTTTGTGACCAAGGAGACCTAAACTTACCTTGTTTTTTAATAGCTACCTCTTTTGTAAACTCTCCTGTTAGGGTATTAAACCACTGCATAGTTCGGTTTTCATCTTTCTTTTTTAAAAATGCGGCATCTATACCGTAGTTTTCTTTGTGTATGTACAGTAGAACTGTGCCTTTATCATCTGTTAAGTTATAACCACTACCGTTATGCCAAGGAATAGGTTTCATTTTATGAAACTGAAACTTACTAAATAGTTTTTGCACGTAATTAAAGTAAGTAAACTTTGGTTTATAAAACTCTTTAGGTTGCTCAAAAGGGTTATAAATAATTACATTCCATGAAGTACCTTGCCAATAATAAGTGGTGTACACACCTGCAAATAAGCACATATAATTGCGACGTAAACAGGTTTCTGCATTGGTATAATCTCCTGTAAAAACAGTATACATAGACTCCTCATAGCCACCGTGCTCGATATTAAATATGGGTTTGTTTTTAAATTTTGTTTTGGCTTCTAACATTTTGTTATAAATGTTATGTGACCAATTTTGAGAAGAAATAAAATCTACCTTATCTGGAAAATTAGAGCAATATTTATAATCATGTACAGACACCAACCTGTTGTATTTGTCATTTGTTTTTAACCTTTCTATTCTTCCGTGAATATACGCTTCATCTGCCCTACCATAGTATAGCGCCTCTTTAGAAATATCCCATACTATATTAGGAAAAGCTTGGTACCTTTTTACTACATAATCAAAATACATATTATCTGCATCTGTATTCATATTAGGCCAAGCAACCAATTTATTCCAAACATATATCATTAAATGCGTAGCTATACGCTTGTTATGCATTAAGCTAATAGTACGATCTAATTTTTTAAAAAAATCTGGGTTTAGAGCTGAATAATTTGGATTGTCATTATTGCCAAGGAAAGGAAAAATATCTTTTGGTCCACCAAACTCATGTTCTGGATGTTGTTTTAATTTAGAATCTTTAATCCAGCTAACATCATAAGAAAAAACATTCATCACTACCTGATTAAATCCGTTTTGGTTTAAAAGATTTAAAAGATGCTCTGTTTTTGGCAATCCTTTTTTGTTGTGGTAGTCTAAGGCATAAAGCCAATCGCACTCAAAGGCCAATAAAAAGTACGGAGTGCCATCTTCATAATAAAAATTTTGAGGATCAATTTTTGGTATCACTAATGCTCCGTGATTATTAGTGGCTGCAGAAGATACCGTTACACTACCTTTTTTATGATGTATTTTTTTTAGATCTGCATAGGTTGTAAATTTCCAATTACCCTTTAAAGAACTAGAAAACCGTATTACCCATTCTTTATTCCCATTATAAAAACCAGGCACTTGCTGTACTGTACCATTACTATGCGTAAAAATTGCATAAAAATTAGCCGTATAAGGAGATGCTACATTTTGGTTTGTTGTAAATGTTATATCTAAAACCTCCCATTTTGGAATTTTAAAAACAGTGTTTAACGTGTAGTTTTCTTTTTTAAGTTGGCTAGTTACTACTGTAAAACTTAGCAAACTAGTAACTATTAAAAGTTTTAATACATTTTGCATAACACTGTTTTTATTTAGCTATATTTTTTTAATCATTCCAATGCTCATCTATTACCTTTTGTATGTGCGGAAACTTACTACCATCTTCCTCTTTTAAACTTTTACGTTTGGCTTTTAACTGCTTTTTAAGTTCCTTAATTATATCTTTATACGCAGGGTCATTGTAGGCATTATTCATTTCTTTAGGATCTTTAGTTAAATCATAAAACTCCCAAGCAGCTGGTGTGTCCATCTCAAACTTATTACCCCAACTTTTTTTGTTCCATGTAGCATTAGGGTCTTTAGTATCTACCCAATATTTACCATAAAAAAATATTAGTTTGTATTGTTTTGTTCTAATACCAAAGTGAGCAGGGTTTGCATGTGCGTGTGCCATATGCATCCAGTACCTGTAGTAAGTAGACTGCTGCCACCCTTTTGGTTCTTTACCTGTTTCTAAAATAGACTTAAAACTATGCCCTTGCATTTTTTCTGGGGCTGTGCCACCAGCTAACTCTATTAAAGTAGGTGCAAAATCTGCATTGTTAATTATTGCGTCTGATCTAGTACCAGCCTTTATTTTTTCTGGATAACGCACAAAAAATGGCATACGCATAGATTCTTCATACATCCATCTTTTATCTATATAATCATGTTCTCCCAGCATAAAACCTTGGTCGCCTGTGTACACAATTATAGTATTATCATACAAGCCTTCTTCTTTTAAAAATTTTACCAATCTGGCTACATTGTCATCTACACCTTTTACACAACGTAAATATCTTTTTAAGTACTCTTGGTACGTTTTGTGAGTGTATTCTTTATCTGTCATATCCAAAGAAATGCTTGAGGCATCAAACTCTGGGTTAGATATTTTAGTATACTCATTAGACCACAATCGCATTCCCATACTTCTCACAATGTTTCTTTTAGATACAGATGAGCCTATAACACGCAGTAAAGAATCATTAGCACCCCTTGTTGCTATAGAACCATTATTACCATTCTCATACAAACTTGCTGGTTCTGGTATATACGTATTTTCTAAATAATCTTTATAACGCGGTGCATACTCAAAATCGTCATGAGGTGCTTTGTAATGGTGCATTAAAAAAAACGGCTTGTCTTTATTGCGTTTGTCTTTTAACCAAGCAATAGTTAAATCTGTAATATTATCACTAGAATGTCCTTTGGTTTGTATTCTGTTTTTTGGCCACTCTTGTTCTCCTTGCACTATAAATTCAGGATCATGGTATTTACCTTGTCCTGGTAATACAGCATAATAATCAAAAGTAGCAGGCTCATCTTCTAAATGCCATTTGCCAACCACAGCAGCTTCATACCCTAATTTTTTCATTTCCTGTGGTAAATATTGCCTTTCTGGGGGTATATGCCCTTCTAAATCTAACACGCCATTTGTTTGGCTATATTGACCCGTAATCATAGTTGCTCTACTTGGTGTACAAATAGAGTTTGTAACAAAACAATTATCAAAAATAATACCTTCGTTAGCAATTTTATCTAAGTTTGGAGTAGGATTTAAACTTGCCAACCTACTACCATATATACCAAATGCTTGTGACGTATGATCGTCTGCCATTATGTAAATTATATTTGGCTTTTTGGTTTCTATTGTAATTTTTTCTTTTTCGGCACATGAAATAATGGTTGCCGTAAATAGTGAAAAACAAAATAGCTTTTTAAACATTTTTGGTTGGTTTTAGTTATATAAAGTAAAAGCGCTAATTAAAGCGCTTTACAAAAGTTACATTTTTTTTAGTACTAAAGAATAACATATGATTTTATGAATAAAACATATGATTAATACATTTAATCTGCTTTAACCGGTTTAAAAATACGAATCCAATCTACTTTAAATGTATTATTTTCTTTATTAGCCAATTCTGCATCAGATGGTGTAATATTTTTATCTGATCTCCATGTTTGATCCTCTGCATTAATAATTATATCCATAGGTTTACTTAAACCTTTACCATCTGCATAATTATTAGGGTCTATCATTTCTGCTCCAGAGGTTGTTCTTACCAACTCTCCGTTTATATAATACTCTAAATGAAATGGATCTCTCCAGTACACTCCTACTCTATGAAAATCTTCTCTCCATAATGTACCAACCTCATCTTTATACCAACTACCTGCATCTGTTGGTTGGTAATCTTGAAAAGGTTCTCTAATAAACATATGATGACTTAAATGAATACGTTCTGCATACCAAGTTTGGTCTGCCTGTGCTAACTCTGAGTAGCTTGCTCCGTAAGCCTCTACAATGTCTATCTCCTGAGTATCATCTGAGCTTAAAAGCCAAACATCTGATGCTAGCGTAGTATTTGCAATTTTTACATACGCCTCTATATACACCGGGTAAACTACTTGTTCTTTTGAGGTTATACAACCTAAATGAATTTTATTAGAATTTGGTACTCTACTAGCAACCATTTGTAAATAACCATCTTTAACTAAAGAATGGTCTCTTTTCCATTCTGTTAATCCGGGTCCAGACCATTGGTTATGATAAAAATCGGTCCATTTGGCATCAAATTCTGCTCCTTTATTAGCGGCCTCTGCTTCATAATCAAAACTGTCTGACATATTTTGAAACTCCCAAACATTACCTTCTCCTGCTTCTGCTGGCACAGGTATGGTTTTCCAAGTTACTTCTGGTTCTTCTTCTGGTTCTTCAGTTGGGATTTCTGGTGTTTCTATTACCTCTTCATCTGTAGTTTTATCTGTAGATTCATTATCACTACAAGACACTACATAAAACAATAAGAGTACTATTGCTACATTAAATTTCATCATAATAAATTAATTAGTTTGGCTCAAAGTTGTAGAATGATTGTGATTTTAGCACAAAAAAAAACTGTACAAAAAATAGACAACACCAGTATTTTAGGCATAAAAAAGGCCCTACTTAGTGCAGTAGAGCCACTTTTTAAAAAAATTATTTTTTATGGTCTTTCATCTACTTCCATAATTCTTATATCATCAAAATATATAACACCCATACCATTGTGTCTTAAATATATTTCATAATCACTACCCGTAGTAGCTGCAGTAAACCTTTGAGCTGGACTTACCGTAACCCAAGTATCTTCTGCTGCTGTTGCAACAATATTATTCCAAAACTGAAATACAGTTTCTCCGTCTTTTTGTATCCAAGGTCCGTTCATATTTATAACTGCACCAGCTTGCTTGTAAATTTTATACTCTAACTGGTATGTTACCCCTGCTGTTAACGTATATTGATCTATTACGTTATGAAAACCAGACCATGGACCAGATTGTGCTGCATCTACCTTAATACTGTATTGACCACTAGCAGCTTGCTCTGTAGAAGGAGCAACAGTTGTAGTTGGCAAATTATCATCTTTAGTGGTCCAGTTGGCACCACCATCTTCTATGTCATAACGTACTGCCTCATGCTGATACATTTGAACAGGCAAATCTGTAAAAGCAGCTGGAATACGTGTGTCTGTAGACTCTAGGGTACCATTACCATCATATGAAACGGTAATATTATCTGACCTATATATTTGCTCTTGTAATTTAATTTCTAAAATTGTTGCATTAGAAGAATTTAATCCTATTGTAGAAATTGTAAAAGGAGTACCATTTACGTTTACTGTAAAATGAGCTTTTTGGTCTGCAAAAGGTTTAAATTCTCCATTATAAGGTATTTGTATAGTTTGGTTTTCTAATTCTACCAAATCACCGGCAACCTCAAAAGGTAATGATGATGGCACTACGTTTATGGTAGCTGCAATATTGTACCTATCATAATCTGCTGGTATATTTTCTCCTTGTCTACTTATATTTAGCCCTCCTTTAAAAGAACCCAATTGGTTTAATTGTATTACAGCAAGAGAGTCTGTACTGGTAATATCTCCTATTTGCCATGCTCTAGTATTAGGACGACCAATAGTAGTAATGTCTACAAACTCTAATGTTGACCCTGCTTCTACCGTAATAACATCACTCTCTAATTCATGAGGAACAACTACTCCGTTTTGGCGAATTAGTATTTGCGGTACAATAGTGTCATACACATCTACAACAAAAGTAGTATCTATAACCCATTTGCCACCTACCTCTTTAGAAGGAAAAACAAAACCATCTGCACCTTTAAACTCTACATATTCTTTAAACTCATTATAAAGGTTTACTTTTTTTAAGCCACCTTCTTTAAACAAAACATGTACTGTTTTGTCTGTACTCTCTAGAGACTGCGGCGTAATAATAAAATCGTCATAAATAGAATCTTTACGCTTAATTGGCCCTTTTAAATAGTAACTACCTTCTTCTATAGTCCATTTATGAGATATTTCTCCTTGTGATAAATCTGAAAACGATGCAAAATCGTTTACATTAATACTTACAATTGTATCTCTAAAACCACTTGTATACCAAGATACATCTGAGAACGAATTAGGAGCATCATAATCATCACTGTTACATGCGGTAAAAAGCGCTATAACTAATGCTATTAAAATTAATCTATTATTCATAATATCTTTTTTTAGTTATTCAAATTTGGGTTGGCTGTAACTTCACTATTTGGAATAGGGTAATACCCGTGTATACTCTCGTTATAATTTACTGCAGCTTGTGCATAATCTATAAACATAAAGCCATTTGCTATAGGACTTTCTCCTTCTTTTAATACAGAACCCCACCTTGTAACAGATTTGCCTTCTTTGTCTATAAAAGGGTAATTATCTGCCCAATATCTTTTTTGACTTAAATCTTGAAAGCGGTCTTTTAAAATACCCCATCTTCTTAAATCTATAAAACGTACAGCGTGCCCTTCTTCTGCCAACTCTAATGGTCTTTCTACATACATTAAATGTTCCATTAAACTATTAGCATCATAAGTAATATTGTCATGATCTGCACTAGGGTATGCACCGCTACCATCTGGGCCAATTAGTTTTAAAGCAGAACGATGCCTTACTTCATTAATTAAGGCCATAGCTTGCTCTACGCCACCGTCATCTGTACCACCCTTAATTAAGCACTCTGCTAACATTAGGTATATATCTGCCAAGCGAACCAAACGTATATTTAAACCAGAACGAGTATTTGGTACAATATCATTTTCTGATGTTACCGTTGCCCAGTTTGTGTATTTCCTAAAATAGGCTGTTTCTTTGTTATTAAATATAGTTGCATCTGCAGTAGATAACCCGCCGTAATAAGGAGTATCTTTATCATCTACTAGCGCAACAGAATAAGATGCACGTAATGAGTATGATCTTGGCCTCATTAATGTTACTGGGTCACAACCTTCTGTACCATCTTCACAAGGCACAAAGTTTCTTGGGTCATTCATATCTAACTCTTCTGATTTATAAGCCATTTGCAACCAGGCACTTGGCAATGAAGCTCTAAAACCTCCTAAGTTTGCTGGTGCAAATATTCTACTTAAAACATTAGATACATTTTGAGAATCATACGGGTTTAATTCAGATTTAAAATTTATAGAATAACTAACCTCTAAAATAGACTCTGAGTTAAATTCTCCTGCTTCAGAAAAATTATCGTTTATATTATCTACTAAAGATCTGCCGTATTCTCCGTTAGTAATAATATCATTAAAATAAACTGCTGCTGTTGTATAATCTTCTTCATACAAATAGCTTCTTCCTAATTCTGCTGCTGCAGCTGCCGCTGTAACCCTACCAACATTAGCATTGCCATCCCACACTGGAGGTAAATTTTCATAGGCAAATTCTAAATCTGCTAAATAAAAAGCCTTAACTTCTTCTGCTGTACTTAATGGTTGATAAAAATCGCTTTCTGCTTCCGGAACAAAATCAAAAATTGGTACACTACCTTGGTTAAACATATTATACAAGTAGGTGTATGCAATTCCTCTAAAAAACTTTGCTTGTGCTATAATTAGAGTTGCAAAGTCTATATTATCTTGGTCATCATAGGTTTCAATTAATCTTTCTCCGTTTGCTATAACTTGGTTTGCTCTAAAAATTACTGTGTATAAAGCAGACCACTTATTTCTGATGTCGTTTTCTGAGTCATTAAATGTTTGTAGGTAGAAAGAATTTTGTGTGTTTGGCCTACCAAATCCTGGCCAACTCATATCTGCCCTATGGTTGTCTGAAACGATATTAAAAACACTTGTATTTTTAAAAGCGTTATATACAGCCGTTAAACCTCCATTAAGATCTACATTATTTTTCCAGAAACTGCCTGTTGACAGTTCGTTAGGGTTGGTTTCTTCTAAATAATCGTCTGAACACGCTGTACTGCTTATAATAAGCAGTAAAGCAACAGCTATTTTTTTAACTATTAATTTTTTCATTTCTAGTTCTTTTTTAATTAAAATTTAAATTCAATACCAGCTCTATATTGTGTGCTTATTGGGTAAACACCTGCATCTATACCACGTGTGCTTAACCCATCATTACCCACTTCTGGATCAAAACCATCATAATTAGTTATGGTTAATAGGTTGTCTGCTGCTATGTAAAATCTTAATTTATTAATATTAAGCTTTTCATTTAATTTTTTAGGTAAAGTGTATCCTAGAGTTAGGTTTCTAAGCCTACCAAAACTACCATCTTGCAACCAGTAGTCTGTATATCCTCTATAATTAAAATGATCTCTTCCTCTGTCTGCAGGAATTGTAGATGTTGGATTAGACTGTGTCCATTGATGGACTAAGTCTTGGTGTGTACCTTGCTTGTATGCGTAGGCTTTACTACCATTAATTATTTCTCCTCCTATGGCTGCATACCAGTTCATAGAAAAATCTACATTTTTATAGTTTGCGTTAAAATTTAACCCTAACTCATATTCTGGAGCTCCGCTACCCTTATAAACTCTGTCATCTAAAGTAATTTCTCCGTCACCAGCATCTGGTATTCCATCATTATTTGTATCTACAGTTAACTGATCTACGTACTTTAAATCTCCTAAATTTGCTGTAGGATCTATTTGTCTGTATTCATCTAACTCTGCTTGTGTAGTAACCAATCCGTCTGTTTCTACTAAAAAGAAAGCACCGGCTTCATACCCCTCTCTAAGTGCTGTTACCAAATCTTCTCCTGGTAAACCTGGTGCAACTTGACTGCCCCCCAGGAATGAGAACTTGTTAGAATCACTCATTCTTGTAATTCTATTTTCGTTTTTAGAATAATTAGCAGAAACGTTCCAACTAAACTTACCCCTATGCTTATAACTAGCACTCCACTCTGTACCATAGTTGCGCATATCACCAACATTTAATATAACATTAGAATTGTTACCACCACCAACAGTAGGTGGTAAAATAACAGGGAACAGCATATTTGTTCTAGACCCATCATAAACCTCACTAGTTACTGTAAGTTTATTGTTAAAAAATCCGAACTCCATACCAAAGTTCTTTTCAATTTTCTTTTCCCATTTAGCTTTAGGGTTTTTAAATGCTTCTTGTATTGCTCCTAAAACCAAAACTTGGTCTGTTCCTGTACCAAAAACATAGTCATGCCCTAAACCAATAGTTGGTGCAGTACTGTAATCTAATATGCTTTGGTTACCTGTTGTACCGTAACTAAACCTCATTTTAAAGAAATTAAAGGTTTGTCCAAATATATCATCCCAACCTTTTTCGTCTGATGCAATCCAAGCTGCAGATGCAGATGGTGCATATATCCATCTGTTTTCTTTAGAAAAACGACTAGTACCATCACGTCTTAAACTTGCACTTATTAAGTATTTACCTTTATAATCATACTGTACACGACTTAACATACCTATTAAGGTATTGGTTCTGTCTTGTCCGTAGCCGTTACCTGTACCAACATTGGCATCTAAAGTTGCACCGTTTAAATTTGTAATTTCATTATTAAAGAGATCAAATTTTTGAGCAAAGAAAGAGTCATATGTATATTTTTCTGCACTAAGAGCCCCAACTAAAGTTACATGGTGGTCCCCATATGTTTTATCAAAAGTTGCAATACCGTCTATTGTTGCGCTGGTAGATCTATCACTTTGGTTATAAACACCAGATCTAACTTGTTGTGGTATTAAATCTCCCTCTACAGAATATGCTGTAAATAAAGGATTTATTCTTACTCTTGTGTTATTTGTTCTACTTAATGATGCACGTGTTGTTAGCTTTAAACTATTAAGTAATTGATAATCTATTTGCATACGAGCATCAAAATTATCACCTTTTCTAACGTCTGATTGTTTAAGCTTTGCCATTAAAAAACTTAAGTTTCTGGCATCATTGTTATTTGTGGTACCAGCACTATCATCTACAGTTGGTGCGCTTGGGTCTATTAATTGCTGATAAGGTTTGTATCTGTAACCATCTAACAATATTTGCCATGGCGTATACTCTTGCTCATCTGTTCTTAAACCAATACCAGTTGTAAAGGTCCATTTTCCTTTTTTATAAGTTGTATTTGCCCTTACATTTAACCTTTCTAAACCAGAATTAATTAATGAACCTTGTTGGTCAAAATAGTTTACAGATACATTAAACCTTAAACCTTCTTTACCACCAGAAATATTAAGATTATGGTTTTGTATTAATGCCATATCTTCCTGAAGAATATCCATTAATGAGGTATTGTTAGTAAAGTCGTAACGATTTTGCTCTAATGTTGTAAATGAATTATTTGGAAAAGTTCCATTAATATTATTTAACCTTACAAACTGACTGTACATAGAGTCCTCAAAATTCATTAAAGGTACAGAAGAGATAATGTCTTGTACACCCATATAACTAGTTATACCAATATCCATTTTACCAACTTTACCAGATTTGGTAGTAATTAAAATTACACCAGCAGAACCTCTAGTACCATAAATAGCTGCAGAAGCTGCATCTTTTAGTACATCTATAGTTTCTATTTCTGCAATACTTAATTGCGGATTTCCATCTTGCGGTATACCATCTACTACATACAAAGGAGAATTACTACCAAAAACAGAGTTAATACCACGTATAAGTATTACAGCATCTGATCCTGGTTGTCCACTACTAGAAGTTACGTTTACACCTGCAATTTGCCCTTGCAGTGCACTACCAACGTCTGCAGTAGATATTTTTTCAATATCCTCTGCTTGTACTTGGGCAACGGCACCTGTTACCTCTCTTTTCTTTTGTACTCCGTATCCAATAAGTACCACTTCTTTTAATGCTTCTATATCTTCTAACAAGCTTACATTAATGGTACTTTTAGAACCTACGGTAATCTCTTGCGCTACATATCCTATATAGCTAAATATTAAAACACTACTTGGCTGTGCTTGTATAGTGTAGTTTCCATCAAAATCTGTAACTACACCGTTTGTAGTGCCTTTTACAACAACACTTACCCCTAAAAGTGGCTCGCCGTCTGCGCTAACATTACCTGTTACGGTTTTTGTTTGTGCTAGAGCCAAACCAAAGCCCATAACAAAAAATAAAATTGTTAACAAAGCTTTATGTCTAGACTTAACAAGTAAATTAAATTTCATTTCCATAATCGTTTTTTAAGTTTAGTTACACAAATGTTGATTTTATTTACTTTAAGCGTAGTAACAAATGTTTTTTTAAGTAAAACATATGTATAAAATCTTAAAAAAGTGTTAACTAAAACGCTTTCAAACCAGTAAATATGTTGGTTTTGTATTATTTATGTAATTTAAACAGTATAAAAATGTTAATTTATAAAAAATTAACACATTAATTATGCAAATTGATAAAGACACAAAAAAACCACCAACACTACCTATAAAATAATGCTGATGGTTGTAAAAAGCCGATGTAAAATTGTTTAAAATACTATTTTGTACACAAAAGCATAGTTACCAATTTTTGTTTTTGAAGGTTGTATAACCAAACCATTTTTTGTTTGTTCCCAAACAATTTTTTGGTTAGTACCCAACATTTCTATTTTTTTAATTTGATGTTTTGTATTTGCTAATGATGTTATAAAAACTTTATCCTTAGGCCAATCTAAAACTATAGCATACAGTATACCATCTTTTGTTGTAAACCTAATGTCTTTTTCTGTGTTGTCTTTATTTTTATGCTCGCTTAAATGCCCTTCTACCACTTTGGCGGGACCTTCTCCAAAAACCTCCCAAGTTCTTGTACCATATATAGCTTCTCCGTTTACTTTTAACCAAGTTCCCATTTGCAGCAAACGTTCTTTAACTTTTGCAGGAATTTCTCCCTCTGCAGTTGGAGTTATGTTTAATAAAACTGCTCCGTTTTTACTTACTACATCTACTAAAAAATCTACAAGTCTGTTTGTAGATTTATATTTAGGATTTTTTATATGACTCCAAGAATTCCAATCTATTGAGTCGTCTGTTAACCAAGTAAAGTCTTTTTTATCACTCATTCTAGAACGTTCTAAATCTAAAACCGCAGAGCCAACTGCTAAATCTTTAAATTTATAGGTTACAACAACTTCCTTATTATTTTTTAACCCTTGGTTGTAAAAGTTTGCTAAAAATTGTTTTCTGTATTCTTCATTAATAATATCCATTTTATTATCAAACCAAACAATATCAGGGTCATACTTAGTAGTTAATTCTGTAAGTCTGTTTAACCACTCTTCATTAAACGCCTTATTTGGTAAAGGTTTTGTAGGTTTATTAGCCATAACAAAAGTGCCCTCTGGAACTTTAGGGCCGTACAAACCGCTAAATTCTGTATTAAAAGCATCTGTATTTTTATCCCAAGTTGGGTACCAAGCGTATAACCAATGCCTGTGGTAAGTAGTAATAAATTTTAAACCACGGGCCTTTATAGCTTTTTCCATAGCACCAACAACATCTATTTTAGGCCCTTTGTCTTTAGCATCCCAGTTGGTTAACTTACTATCCCACATGGCAAAACCATCTGCGTGTTCTGCTATTGGTCCTGCAAATTGTGCTCCTGCATTTACAAATAAATCTGCCCAAGCATCTGCATTAAACTTTTCTGCAGTAAACATTGGTATAAAATCTTTATAACCAAAGGTATCTAAACTACCATACGTTTTTTTATGATGTTCATTTATTGGGTGTCCGTCCACATACATCCATCTAGAGTACCACTCATTTTTATGCGCTGATACAGAATATGGCCCCCAATGAAAATAAATTCCAAACTTTAAATCTTTATACCATTCTGGCACATTATACTGCTGTAAAGACTCCCAATCTGCAGTATATTTTAGGCTCTTATTAGGTATTTCTGTTGTTACTTTTTTACTAGCACAACCTGTAAAAAGTAATACCAAACAAGCTTTTATAAAAATTCTGTTTTTCATAGTAGGTTAAATAACTTGGAGTTTACATTCCTAATACTATTTTAGGAGTATTGTTACTGCTATAGCCTTCCAAATCTTTTTGTTTTATATTGGTTTTCCAAACATAAGCATATTTTAAGTTCTTCATTTTAGAAAACACGCGTAAACTTTTAGCTGTAATATTAGTTTCAAATAAATTAACTGATGTCATTTTTTGTAGGTTTGTAAGATACTCTACAGCATTATCTGATATTGGGTTTTTACCAAGCTTTAACTTTTGAATATTTGTAAATTGACTTATCACTTTTACATTTTCATCTGTTATCCCTTTACTTTCTAAAGATAACCATATGATATTTTCTTTGATAGGTAACAACTTTTCTAATTTGTCATGAAGCTGATCTTTAGTTCCTTCTTGTAGTGTATTTTCTCCTAAAACTACCTCAAATAAACTAGAATCAAACACTAGTTCTCTTACTCTAAAACCTTCTTTTTCTATACTTGCTATTAACTGTTCACTTACCTTAGTTACAGTAGGCAATGCCTCCGAAGAGTTACTATTAGTAAGCCCCAACATAGTGCTAGCAATTGTGGTTATATTTTCTGGTGTTTTTACATTAGCTACTTTGGTTTTAAAGCCAGCGTTAGAGTTATTTATCCAATAAGTAATAATAGCAATTTCCTCATCAGTTAAGGGTGTTTTCCCTTCCGGAGGCATAAAGTTTTTGCTATGCGGATCTAGTAATACTCTTTTTACCAGTTCAGATTTGGTAGCGCTACCAGGTACTAAAATAGGTCCATTTTTTCCTCCACTATGTATAGACACGCTGTCTACCATAGACAAACCTCCCTTTTTTTTGCTCTGGTTATGACAGCTAATACATTTATTATCTAAAATTGGAGCCACTAAATGTCCGTAAACCTCAGCTTCTTTTAAATTTGTAACAGCTGCTAGTTCTGTTTTTTTTTCTTTGTTAAAAGGTAAGTACTTTACTAGATAATCACTACCGTGAGTAAGATTACCACCATAATGCCCGGTTACACTTATTACAATGACTAATAAAGTAAGAGCGGCTATATTGGGTTGTAATTTTTTATAGTTTGATAATTTTATTTTTTCAATTCTAATTAACCAAGCTACAAAGGCTAGTACTGTTGTTACTACACCAAACCAAAAGTGAGAATCCAACGCATTTTCATCATAATCTCCACTTAATGATAACATATAACCTAAAATACAAGCTACCAATGCACTTACACCTCCTAAAAACAATGCTAAAGGAATAGCCGTTGTTAGTACAGAATTTTTTTTAACCCTGCTAAAGACCTCTAATAAAAAGGCAAATACTAAAAAACCTATTGGTAAATGCACCACAAGTGGATGAAACCTACCTAAAAATAATACAATATCTGGGACACTATTTTCCATACTTAACTTATAATTTTAAACGCGCTCTAATTTTATTGGAGCCGTTTTATTAGCATTCCATTGGCAGATATACAAATTTTTATCTTCATCTACACATACATCATGACCGTGTAAAATGGGTTTATTTTTTAATTGATATGATTTTTGAAGAGCTCCGTTTTTGTACTCTGGAGCAGTGCCTCCCGGATTAGAAACCACCTTATCACCATCTAAAATAGTAACAAAACCAGTATGGTCTTTCCAGTTTGTTTTTCCAACTTTGGGCTGAGACCAGCACACACCTGCATATATGTTAGCATCATTAAAAACTGGTCTGCACACTTGCATATTGGGTAATTTTAATGTTTTAACGTACTTACCCTCTAAGGTAAACCATTTAAAACACTGCTCATTTCTTGAGGTACACACAACCATAGGGTTGTTTTTATCTCTGTAATCTATAGCAACACCGTGTGCATTTTGCAAATTGTAATTTTTATTGGTGTTGTTATGTCCGCCCCAACGTCTAATAAATTCTCCTTTATAATTGTATTGCAAAATGTAATCTTGTCCGTAACCATCTGCCACATAAATATCTCCGTTAGGACCTATGGCAATTTCGGTTGGACAAAAATTTTCTCCAGGCTTGTAAACTCCTATTGTTTGCGGATGACCAATATCAAAAATAACGTTACCATCTGTAGTTGTTTTGGTTATTCTTCCATTATGCTTAACCCATTTTCCTGTTTTATGTAAATACCAACCAGAATCTGCTATAAACAAAAAGTCCTCACCACCTTCATTAGATATTTTAAGTCCATGACCACCAGGGTAAGCTGTTCCCCAAGCATCTAAAACCTTACCAGATTTATCAAAAATTATAATATTATTTTTGGTATGGTCACCTATCATTATTAACCTTCCTTTACTGTCCATTTCCATTTCATGACAATTTAACAAAGGAGTATGCACTGCACTTATTTGTGCCCAGTCGTTATGTACTTTATACGTATAATCTCCGTGGCCTAAAATAGTTTGGTTGTGCTTGCTTTTCTTAAGAATTGAAAAACCTATAGAAGGCGTAGCTGTAACAGCTGCACTAGCTAGAGCTGTATTTTTTATAAAATTTCTTCTAGAAGACATTTATTTGGTTATTTAGGTTAATAAATCTTTTACAACATTACCGTGTACATCTGTTAAACGATATCTTCTGCCTTGGTGCTTAAATGTTAAGCGTTCATGGTCTATACCAAATAAATGTAAAAGTGTTGCATGAAAGTCATGTACATGTACAGGATCTTTTACTACGTTGTAACTAAAATCATCTGTTTCTCCATAAGTAAAACCTGGTTTAACACCGGCTCCTGCCATCCACATTGTAAATGCCTTTGGATGGTGATCTCTACCATAATTTTCTTTGGTTAATTGACCTTGTGAGTATACTGTACGGCCAAACTCTCCTCCCCAAACAACCAAGGTATCATCTAACATACCTCGTTGCTTTAGATCTTTTATTAATGCTGCAGTTGGCTGGTCTGTTTTTTTAGATTGACTTTTTACACCTCCTGGACAGTAACTATGTTGATCCCAACCCTGATGGTATAGTTGTACAAACTTTACGCCTTTTTCTAACAGTTTTCTGGCCATTAGGCAATTTGCTGCATAAGTACCAGGATCTCTACTGTCTTTACCATACATTTCAAAAATTTTATCTGGCTCATCAGACAAGTCTGTTACCTCTGGCACAGAAGTTTGCATTTTAAATGCCATTTCATACTGAGACATTCTTGCTTGTATTTCTGGGTCTCCGTAAGCATCAGTTTGTAAACTATTTAAATCTTTTAAATAATTTAGCATATGTCTACGGTCATTACCATCATAATTTTCTGGATCACTTAAGTACAATACGGGATCTTTACCAGATCTAAACTGTACTCCTTGGTGTTCTGTGGGTAAAAAACCATTACCCCACAAAGCTGCTTTTAAAGGTTGGCCCTTACCATTTTTAGAAACTAAAGTTATAAACGTTGGCAAATTTTCATTGTCGGATCCTAAACCATAGCTAAGCCAGGATCCAATGGATGGCCTACCTGGCAACTGGTTACCTGTTTGCATAAAAGTAACTGCTGGTGTATGGTTTATTTGGTCTGTTTGCATTCCTTTTATAAAGCATAAATCATCTACAACCTCAGACAAATAAGGCATTGCATTACTAACCCAAGCTCTAGACTCTCCGTATTGCTTAAATGTAAACGAAGATGGCGCTATAGGTAACGTACTTTGGTTGCCACTCATACCAGTTAACCTTTGTCCGCCTATAATAGACTCTGGTAACTCTTTACCAAACATATCTGTTAGTTTAGGTTTGTAGTCAAACAAATCCATTTGTGATGGACCTCCACTCTGAAACAAGTAAATAATTCTTTTTGCTTTTGGTAAATGGTGAGGTAAACCAAGCCTGTTTTTGTTATACGTATTTAATATATCTTCTGCAGAACTATTCTTATTTATAGACGCAAACATTTTATCTGCTCCTAACAATGTTCCTAAAGCTAAAGCACCTATACCTAAAGATGTCTTTTTTAAAAAATCTCTTCGGTCTACTTGTTTTTCTAGTTCTTGTAAATCTTTATGAACAGATTTTATTTTTTGGTGATGATTATTACACATAATATATCTTTAAAAAATGGTCTATTTATCTTTTAGTAATTGTTGCATCTGCATTCATTATTGTACTAGCTACAACAGCATTTGCTGCTACCAGAGCTTTGTTATCTGTGTCCGACAATTTAAAAGCCCCTGTTTGTAACCAACCTTTTGCTTTATCTAAATTGGCACTAAATTTCTCGTATTCTGATTTTTGTAAATTAATTAGTAGTTTTAGTTCATTTTGATTGGCATTTCTTCCTGTAAGCCTTAAAAAGGCTAAGTTAACTGCCTCTTTTTCATCTTTTATTTCAGACATTTTTTTACCCAACACCCTAGATGCTTCTATGTATGTAGGATCATTAAGAACAACAAGAGCTTGTAATGGTGTATTGGTTTTTTGTCTACGAGAAGAGCATAAATCTCTAGTAGGAGCATCAAAAGTTGCAATAGTTGGGTTTGGCACGGAGCGTTTCCAAATGGTATACATACTTCTTCTGTACAAATCTTCTTCCCCGTCTTGAACATACTCATCACTATTTACTTTCCATAATCCCTTAGGTTGATAAGGTTTTACGCTTTCTCCTCCAATTTTTTTGTTTAACAAACCAGATGCTAATAAGGCATTATCTCTTAACATTTCTCCAGATAACCTTGAGGACGGACCGCGAGACAACCATTTATTTTCTACATCTACAGCCAATAACTCTTCAGATATTACAGAGCTCTGCTGGTATGTATTTGTTAGCATTATAGTTTTAAATAGTTTTTTTACATCCCAACCAGACTCTACAAAACTAACTGCTAACCAATCTAACAATTTAGGGTGTGTAGGCAGATTTCCTTGGTTACCAAAGTCTTCTGAACTTAACACAAGACCTCTACCAAATAAATTCTGCCAATACCTATTTACCGTTACTCTGGCAGTTAAAGGGTTGTTTTTATCTGTAATCCACTTGGCTAAACCTAACCTATTTTTAGGCCAGCTATTATTCCATTGCAGTATATCTTCTGGCACATTAGGAAAAACAGAATCTGTAGGAGAATCATAATTACCACGATCTAAAATATAGGTTTGTCTTGGCGTTTTACGCTCTTTCATTACCATAATCTGCTTAACAGGGTCTATACTATCTACTAAAACAAGTCTGTCTTTTTCTAATTTTTTTAGCATAGCAGTGTAAGACTCAGAGTTGGTATGTAGGTAATATTTTAATAGTTTATCTTTTTCTGCTTTAGATAAATTAGCAAAGGTTTTATTTTTAAATGTTTTTAGTTTTTCTGTATCTGCAATTTGCAACACTTCAATTTCACTTAATTCTTTATTGTAAACCAGCAAATCATCTACAGTGGCTCCTCCAATACCTTTACCTCTCCATACTGCTCCAATACGCAAACCTGGTTCTAGTTTTTCACTCTCTGGACCGTATAATCTTATCTCATGAAATACAATATCTTTATATAAATTATCATAAACAGTTTTTGTTTTTTGTTTTTCTCCATTTACATAAATAGCTACCCCGTCTGCTTTACTAGAGCCATCATAGGTCATAGTAAGTTGTATCCATTTTTCCTTTGGTACATTATTTAAAGACTCTATTACTATAGCATTATCTGGATATACATGAGCTAGTAAAGCCTCTAGTTTATTGTTTTTTATTTTTAAATGATACCCTCTAAAACTGTGTAGCTCTGGGCTATTCATTTTATGAAAAATAACTCCCTCTTTTAAATCTTTTGGTATAAATACTTTTATACCTATACTAAATGGCTGATTTCTTTGGTAAATACCAATTTTATCTAAATCTAACCAAGTATCTCCATTCATAAACAAACCGTTACCACTAGCTCCTTTTTTGTAAATAGGTTTTTCATTATCTACAAATTGCTGGCGCATTCTTATATTATTTTGTCCGTTACCACCTATAGCATTTGTTATTTTTGGAGTATTAAAATTAAAAGAGGCCACCAAACCATTTGGTGTTGGCTGCAATGGTATTTTTTGATGACTATTATTGGCTAACCACTTGTTTGCTTTTGTGGTTTCATTTTGTGCAGTTTGCGCTAGTTTATTTTCTGTAGTATTTACAATTTTTTCTAGATAAGCAATTACCCCTTCTTGCTCTTTAGTTGGCAGCATCATTGCAGGAACTGGTGTAGCTAAATCCCAAGGAATTAAGCCAGTTTCATCTATATTATTAAAAAAACTATACATCTCATAATAGTTTTTTTGCGAAATAGGGTCATACTTATGGTCATGGCATTTTGCGCAAGCGTAAGACAAGCCTAACATACCTTGTGTTACTGTAGCGGTCCTATCTGCAACATACTCAGATCTAAATTCTTCATCTATAATACCACCTTCTAAATTTTGCGGATGCAGTCTGTTAAAAGCTGTTGCTATTTTTTGTTCTGTTGTTGGGTCATCAAATAAATCTCCTGCCAATTGCCAAGTTAAAAACTCATTATAAGGCATATTTTCATTAAAAGATTTTATTACCCAATCTCTCCACGGAGAAGTATCTCTATACCTATCATTACTATAACCGTGAGTATCTGCATATCTAGAAACATCCATCCAATCTAATGTCATTTGCTCTCCAAAGTGCGGAGATGCTAATAACCTATCTATTTGTTTTTCAAAAGCATTAGTAGAAGTATCATTTATAAAATTTTGTATTTCTTGCTGTGTTGGTGGCAAGCCTGTTAGGTCTAAAGAAGCCCTACGGAGTAACATATGCCTGTTTGCTTTTTTAGAAGGTAAAAGGTTTACTTCTTCTAATTTTGCAAGAACAAAATTATCTATAGCATTTGCAGCTAAATTAGGCTCTTTAATTTTTGGTACAACTGGCTTTTCTGGTTTAATAAATGCCCAATGATCTTTATACTCAGCTCCGTCTTCAATCCACTTAATTAAAACAGCTTTTTCATAATCTGTTAAGGTTAAATGAGAACTAGGTTCTGGCATTATTAATTTAGGATCATCTGTAATTATTCTATGAAAAAACTCGCTTTTATTTAAATTACCTGGAGTAATTGCAAATTTTCCTGGAGTCTCTGTTAATTCTGCATAAGCAAAACTAGCCTCATGTAATTGCAAGCCACCTTTTATGTTTCCTTTATCTGGACCATGGCACAAATAGCATTTATCAGACAAAATTGGTTTTACATGCTGATTAAAATCTACTTTTTCTGGTAAGTTGTTATATTCTACAGCCACCAACTCTGGTAAGTTTGGACCTCCACAAGAACACAATAACAAAAAAACACCACTTATAATTAACAGTATCTTATTTTTTAACATAAAATTTGACGATTATTTAACATCTCAAAAATAAAATAACTTGTAGCCATTTTATTGACCAAATCAGCTTATAAAATATACATTTCCGTTATGTTCAGTTTTTATCTAGTGATATAATCTACTAAAATTTGCTATTTTAGTAGAGATTTAAGTAGTTGTTTAAAAAAGTGTCTAGTTTTAGAAAAATACTAAATCAGCTATTTTAGAAGAATAAGTACTAAATATGATAGAAATTCTACAATCTTTAAGGTTAACTTTACTTAACACTGGCTATGCCAAATTAGGTACATCATGGAATTTTGACAATGTTATTAGTCCGTTTACCAGAATGTATTACATTACAAAAGGCACTGCTAAAGTGTACCATAATGATGGAGTTTACATTTTAAAGCCTGGCTACCTATACTTAATTCCTAGCTATACTTATGCTAGGTATATTTGTGAGGATTATCATGAGCAATATTACATTAGTTTTTTAGAGGAAATTAATAATGGCTTGTCTATATACAATTTTAAAAATTTTGACTACGAAGTAAAAGCAGATGAAAAAAGCTTGTATTATTTTAAAAGATTGGTTGACTTAAATGCCAATAGGGAAATTAAAAATAGTGACCCTAAAACGTATGATAATAGACCTACACTATTAGACTTTATTAAACAAAATGAAAATTTAACCACAAAAGAGTTTATAGAAACCCAAGGAATATTAAATATATTAATATCTAAATTTATAACAAATAATAAACTCCCTAAAGAAATAAACCTAACCAACTCTAATTTAAACCAAATACTAAACTACATTAATAAAAATCTTCATTTACCAATTTCTATAGATGAGCTTGCTAATAAGTGCCATTACAGTACAGATTATTTTTCTAAGTTATTTTTACAAACCTATGGTATTAGACCTAATAAATACATACAAACCAAAAGAATAGAGCGTGCACAACTACTGCTATTAACCACAAACGACTCTTTAGAAGAGGTGGCACAAAAGGTTGGTTTTGAAAATGTATCATACTTTTCTAGATCTTTTAAAAAGCATACCGAAAAAACACCTGCTTCTTTTAGAAAGGAGCAGGTGAATATATAAATGTAATAAGGTTATTATGTATTAAAACTTACGTTCTTTTCTACCTCGCATTTTATTAGCTTCTCTATCATTTAAAAACTTTTCTTTAACAGGATCCCAATCTAAATCTCTACCTAAATTATACGCAATATTAGCAATATTACATACTGTTGCAGAACGGTGACCTGTTTCTACATCACAAATAGGTTGAGTTCTATTTTTTATAGAAGTAATCCAATCTTGGTAGTGATTCCCTTTTGTGTCATACAATTTTGTATCAGACGAGGTTAACTCTGCGTTTATTAAATTTTGAGGTGTAGTCTCAAAATAGTTACGGCTTATGTCCATATTCCCTTTAGACCCTATAAAACGTACACCCCATTTTCTACCAAAGTCTTGGTGTATCATTTCTACTCCATTATCATAATACATTTTTAAACCTCTAACAGCTGTTCTATCTGTTGGCGGCACATACTTAACTGGTCCTGATCTATCCATACCCAATGCCCATTGTACAATATCAAACATATGAGCTCCCCAATCACAAAGTATACCACCACCTACTTCTTCATAAAGTCTCCAGTCTGGCCAAAAATCAACATCGTTACGAGAAGGTGCTAACCTGTGGTTATAGTCTAATAAAGGTGCAGGTCCGCACCAATTGTTCCAATTTACCTCACTTGGTAGTGTTTCTGCTTTTAAATTGTATGGTACTGCAGGGTCTCCTACATTTACAAGTACCTGTTTTATATCTCCCAAGTAACCATTTCTAACAAGTTCACAGGCTCTTCTAAAATTTTTGTTAGAACGTTGCATACTACCAGTTTGCAATATTTTACCTGTTTTTTTTGCTGTTTTAACTAGATCTATACCCTCATTAATATTATGAGTTAAAGGTTTTTCACAATAAACATCTTTACCTGCCTTCATAGTGTCTATAGCTTGTATTGCATGCCAATGATCCGGTGTTGCAATAACCACAGCATCTATATCATTACGGTTTAACAACTCCTTGTAATTTGTGTATGTAGAAACTCCATTGTAACTATTTTGGTTTCTTTTGTCTGCATAAATTTTATTTACGGTACCTTTAAACCATTCATTTTTAGTAGACCAAACATCACACGCTGCCACAATTTGTGAGTTGGTAACACCCACAAAATTATTAGCCAACCCCCTACTTTGTTTTCCTAAGCCAATAAATCCAATATTAACTCGGTCGCTTGGAGCAACAAACCCTCTTCCAAAAATATGCCTTGGCAAAATAGTAATGGCTCCTGTTGCTAAAGCTGTTTTTGTAATAAAACCTCTTCTAGATATGTTAGATTTTGTTTTTGGTTTTTTAGTACTTTTTGTGTCCTTCATAGTTATAGGTTGTTATTTTTATTAGTTATAAGGTATGTTACTAAATTTAGTTATTTAGTTTCATAAAATTAGCTATACTATGGTTTGTCTAGTAATAGTAGTGTTTAAAATTGTAACATAAATGGTTAATTTTAAGGGAATAGAAAAAAAATCCGAAAACCATAAGTTTTCGGATTATAGATGAAGTAATAAACTTTTTATTTTTTTTCTTGAAGAATAGTTATTAGTTCTGACGGGTTAGCCACATAAGTTGTTCTTTCTTCAAAATATTTTTCTTTTAAATTAATGGGGTTACCGGCTACTAGCAAATGTGCAGATGTATTATTAAGTATCTCTTCAATTTTATCTTTTACTCTATCGGGTATTGTGGTAATAAACATTGTAAGCATTAAATTTGGCTTCACAATTTGTTGCACAGATTTTAAATTTTCTAGTGGTACATGTTGCCCTAAATAATAAACATTCCAGCCTAAGTCTTTTGCTATATATTGCGCAAGTAATAATCCTATTTCATGATGTTCATTTTCTGGTAAAAACATTACTATTTTAGATGCATCTGATTCTGGCAAGGTCAAATTATCAATAGCAGCTATAACTTTTTGTCTAATTAAATTAGAAACAAAATGCTCTTGAGCGGGCATCACTTTGTCTATACCCCAAAGCACTCCTATTTGGTTTAAAAAAGGATAAATTAGATCTGAAACCGTTTGTAAAAGTCCTTTATTTAAGATATGACCATCTAAAATTTTCACAAATTCTCGTTCATTCATTTCTAACAAGCACAACATTAAAGCCGTAAGTACATCACCATCTATAGGCTTTAATAAAACCTCTGTTACATTGGCGTGCAACTCTTCATTAGACATCTTATCTATCTTAGATATTTTAAAACCATTCCTATGTAAAATACTAACGTTTAATAACTTACGCAACAACTCATCTGTATAATATCTAATGTTAGTATCGGTACGCTCTGGTTGTACAAAGGAATATCTGCTCTCCCACTTTCGTAGAGTGTGTGCATTAATACCAGTTAATGTGGCTACCTGAGACATTGAATAACTACCCATTTGTTTACAATTTTCTGTTTGCAAAAATAATTGAAAAATACACTCAAATCATATTTTGTCTAATTTTTTATTCTTTTTACTAGACATTTTAAAATAATTTAATACATTTGTCTAACAATAACCTTATAAAAGTTAGACAATATGAAAATTAAAATTTATTTTTCGGCATTAGTTCTTTTCTTATTTGCATTCACATCTTGTAATGATGATGATGACACACCTCAAGAAAAAGAAGCTCAATTAAACATTGTAGAGACGGCATCTGGCACGGATGCGCTTAGCTCTTTGGTTGCTGCTTTAGCAAAATCTGACGAGAGTCCAAACTCAGACTTAATATCTGCTTTAAGCGGTACAGGTCCTTTTACAGTTTTTGCACCTACAAATGATGCATTTACAGCATTATTTGCAAGTTTAGATGGTTATTCTTCTTTAGATGATTTTGATACAGAAGAAGAAAAAGCTTTATTGGCTTCTATTTTAAAGTACCATGTTGTTGCTGGTGCAGCTGTTGCATCTAGCGACTTAACAGACGGACAAACTGTTACAACGCTACAAGGAGATGACTTAAGCATTACGCTTAATAATGGCGTATTTGTAAGTGATGCTTCAGATACAGATGCACAAGTTGTTACGGCAGATGTAGATGCCACAAACGGTATAGTACACGTTATAAATAAAGTTTTGTTACCTGAAGCCGTAATAGACGCCATTAACTTAGGAACCTTAGTTGATGTAGTTGTAGGCAGTGATGCACTTACTGTTTTAGAAGCTGCTGTTATTAAAGCTGGTTTAGTAGACACATTAAACTCTGATGGGCCTTTTACTGTATTTGCTCCTACAGATACTGCATTTATTGCTCTTTTAGATATGTTAGGAGATGATTATACTTCTTTAGATGACTTTGATACTGATGAAGAAATACAATTATTAAAAGATATTTTATTATACCACGTAGTGCCTGCAAAAGTATTATCTACAGATTTAGCCGCTGGTGAAGTAGGTACTGCCTTGGCAGACAATACTATTGAAGTAGTAGATAACGAAGGTACTTTTGTTATTTCTGATGCATCAGATGTTAATGCCAATATTTCTGCTGTAGATATTATGGCCTCTAATGGTGTTGCTCATGTTATAGATAAAGTATTACTACCACAGTCTGCAGTAGATTTTATTGCTGATCAACAACCAACTATTGTAGAATTAGCAATAGCTACTAATGATTTGTCATTATTGGTTGGTGCTTTACAACAAGCAGATGCTGGTTTAGTAGATTTATTAGGTACAGAAGGGCCATTTACAGTTTTTGCACCTACAAACGCTGCATTCGCTGCTTTGTTAGAAGAGTTAGGAGATGATTACAACGAATTAGCTGATTTTGATACTGAAGAAGAAAAAACAATGTTAGCTACAATTTTAAAATATCATGTAGTGGCAGGAACGGCTGCATTTTCTACAGATTTAAGTAATGAGCAAATGATTGCAACTGCACAAGGTGAAGAAGTTTCAGTTAATTTAACTGGTGGCGTATTTATACAAGATGCTACAGATACAGACGCAGCGGTAACTACTGCTGATATTGAAGCAAAAAATGGAGTTATACACATTATAGATAAGGTGTTATTACCACAAGAAATTGTAGATGCTTTACAACCTAATATCGTTGAACTTGCAATTGCAACAGACGATTTATCCTTATTAGTAACTGCTCTACAACAAGCAGATGCTGGCTTGGTAGAACTACTAGGTATGGAAGGACCGTACACGGTATTTGCACCTACAAACGCTGCTTTTGAAGCTTTGTTAGAAGATTTAGGACCAGATTATACAAGCTTAGCAGATTTTGATACTGAAGATGAAAAAACACTTTTAGCAAACATACTTAAATACCATGTAGTATCTGGAGCTGCTGTATTATCATCAGACCTAACAGACGGACAAATGGTAACTACTGCCCTAGGACAAGATGTTACTGTTAACTTAACGGGTGGTGTATTTATTACAGATGCTACAGATAGTAATGCAGAAGTTACTACAGCAGATGTAGAAGCTAGCAATGGTGTTGTACATATTATAAATAAAGTGTTAATGCCAGATACTCATTAACATTAAATTAAGTTAACCTGTTGGTTGGGTTAATTTGGTTGTTGTACCGGTGATGTAAAAATCACCGGTTTTTAATATTATATTTAAAAACAAATAGTATCTTAGGAAGATACTTGTTAACAATCTATGAAAAAAATAATCATTATAGGCTCTGGTTTCTCTTCATTATCTGCTAGTTGTTACTTAGCTAAAGCAGGTTATGACGTTACTATACTAGAAAAAAACACAACAACTGGTGGTAGAGCTAGACAATTAAAAACAAATGGTTTTGTTTTTGATATTGGTCCAACTTTTTATTGGATGCCGGATGTTTTTGATAAGTTTTTTACTGATTTTAATAAAAAAACAAGTGATTATTATCAATTAGACCAGTTAAATCCTGCTTACCAAATTTATTTTGGTAAAAAAGATGCTATTTCTATCTCTGAAGATTTTAACGAAACTAGAGATACGTTTGAGAAAATAGAACCAGGTAGCGGTAAACAATTAGAGCGGTTTATAAACAAAGCACGCATTAATTACGACATTGCTATAAAAAAGCTTGTTTACAACCCAGGAGAAAATATATTTGAGATTATAAACCGCAAAACAATAACTAAGTTGTACGAGTTTATTTTAACAATTAAAAATCAGGTATCTGGTTATGTAAAAAATGATAAGCTACGTAAAGTTTTAGAGTTTCCCGTTTTATTTTTAGGAGCAAAACCAAGTAACACACCATCTTTTTACAATTTTATGAACTATGCAGATCTAAAACTTGGTACTTGGCACCCACAAGGTGGTATGTATAAGGTTGTAGAAGGTATGCAAACATTAGCACAGAGCTTAGGTGTAAAAACCATTACAGATAGCCCTGTTTTAAAAATAGACATTAAAGATGGTAAAGTAAAAGGTGTAGAGAGCAAAAGTGGATACCTAGAATGTGATATTCTTTTAAGTGGTGCAGACTACCACCACACAGAAACTTTACTTCCTAAACAATACAGACAATACACAGAGAGCTACTGGGACAAAAAAATATTTGCCCCTTCTGCTCTATTATTTTTTGTGGGTTTCAACAAAAAAATTGAAGCAGTAAATCATCATACTTTATTTTTTGATACTGATTTTGAAGAGCACGCTAAAACTATTTATGACACTAAAGAATGGCCAAACAAACCATTGTTTTATGCTAGTTTTCCTAGTAAAACAGATGCTACCAGTGCACCAAATGGTAAAGAAGCTGCTATTTTTTTAGTTCCAATTGCTCCAGATATTGAAGATACAAATGAGCTAAGGGAGCATTATTTTAATCAAATTATAGAAAGAGTTGAAATACTTACAGACCAAAGTTTAAAAGAGGATATTTTGTTTAAAGAATCCTACTGTGTAGATAATTTTAAAGATGATTACAACTCATACAAAGGTAATGCCTATGGTTTAGCAAATACATTATTGCAAACCCATATTTTAAGACCCAAATTAAAAAGTAAAAAAATAGACAATTTATATTTCTGCGGACAATTAACTGTTCCAGGTCCAGGTGTGCCACCATCATTAATTTCTGGCAAAGTAGTAAGTGAACTAATTTTAAAACACAGTAAATAATGAAAGCTCTGTTTGATTCTTCTAGCGTTAATTGTAGCAAATTAATAACCACAACGTATAGTACATCATTCTCTATAGGTATAAAACTTTTTGCCCCATCTATTAGACCAGCAATATATGCCATATATGGTTTTGTAAGGTATGCAGATGAGATTGTTGATACTTTTCATGATTACGATCAAGAAATACTTTTAAATGAGTTTGAAGAAGAATACAGAAAATCTCTTGTACGTAAAATAAGTTTAAATCCTATAATTAACTCTTTTCAAGAAGTGGTTTTAAAATATGAACTACAAGAGTATGTAGACGCATTTTTAACTAGTATGCGTTTTGATCTTAATAAAACCGAATACAGCACAAGAGAAGAGTATAAAGAATATATTTATGGTTCTGCAGATGTTGTTGGCTTAATGTGTTTACGTGTTTTTGTAAACAATGATAATGAAAGGTTTAACCACTTAAAAGAATCTGCTCAGTACTTAGGGTCTGCTTTTCAAAAAGTAAATTTTTTAAGAGATTTTAAAGATGATATTAATGAGTTAGGAAGATCTTATTTTCCGGAGTTAAATACTAACACCCTTACTCACACAGCTAAAGATCGTATTTTACAAGATATAGAAAACGATTTTGCAGAAGCTTATAAAGGTATTGTACAACTTCCTTTAGAAAGTAGATTAGGAGTTTTTGTAGCTTATAAATACTACTCTAAGTTACTTAATAAATTAAAAAAGGCAGATACCAGTAGTATTATGAATAGTAGAATACGCATTTCTAACCCGCTAAAGTTTTTAATTTTAACCAAAGCATATATTAGATTTAAATTTAATATCATATAAAGTATTTTCTTATAACTTTATAGTTTATTAGTACGGACTTTTAAACTTAGTTAATGAAATTATTTTTTCTCTTGTTTGCTATAATCTATAATCAATATACAGATTGTTCTAATTTAGACAATGTTAGAAATACATTTCATACTATAAAAACTAATAATGATTTAAAGCAATTTATAGAAGCTAGTAAAAAAATTAATTGCAATAAAGTGACACCTTACATAGCCTCATGCACTATGAAAAAAGCAGAGTTTACCGTGTGGCCTTTTAGAAAATTAGCATATTTTAATGAAGGTAAAAAAACTTTAGAAGATTATATAAAAACATATCCTAATGATATTGAAGCTAGGTATGTAAGGTACTTAGTGCAAAATAACATTCCTAGTTTTTTAGGGTATAACACAAGAATTGCAGCAGATAAAAAATTTATTTTAGATAATTTAAACGCATCCCCGTTACCTAAAAGCTACAAAAAAGTAATTTTAAAAAATATAAATACAATAAGCCCAAATTAATGAAAATAGTACTTTTTATACTAGTTACAATTGTTACATTTACTGTTATGGAAGTTATTACTTGGATAACTCACAAATACGTAATGCACGGTTTTTTATGGATTTTACATGAAGACCATCATCAGCCAAAATACCCACACCCTTTTGAAAAAAATGATTTGTTTTTTGTAATATTTGCAATACCAAGTATTGCTTTATTTTTCTTTGGTATTAGACCTGAACTAAACTTTATGTTTTTTATTGGATTAGGCATTTTATTTTATGGCATTGCTTACTTTTTAATACATGATGTTTTAATACACCAACGTTTTAAGTGGTTTAAAAAAACTAAAAATAAATATTTAATAGGCTTACGTAAAGCACACAAAGTACACCACAAACACTTAGGTAAAGAACACGGAGAGTGTTTTGGAATGTTATATGTCCCAAAAAAATATCACAAACAATACAAACCTTAATGAAGCCCCTTTTTTACCTACTTATAAATTTTGCCTGTATTAGTATACCTTTTATTGCTAGCTTTTACCCAAAACACGCTTTTTACAAAAAATGGGAAGCATTTTTTAAAGCCTGTATACCGGTAGCTTTGTTTTTTATAATTTGGGATTACTGGTTTACCGCCATAGGTGTTTGGGGCTTTAATAAAGATTACCTTAGTGGTATATTTTTAGGTGAATTACCTATTGAAGAAATATTATTTTTTATTGCAATACCATATGCATGCGTTTTTACATACTTTGCTTTATTATATTTAATAAAAAATAATCCATTACAAAAAATTGAAAAATACATTACATTTACAATAATTGCTGCTTGTTTAATTACCGCTCTATTTAACTTAAACAAGCTATACACGTGTACAACTGGTATTTTAGCCGTCCTTTTTTTAGTTTATTTGTACTATAAAAAAACAAACCTTAGCTATCATTATTTAACGTATTTAATAATTATACCGTTTTTTTTAGCCAGTAATGGTTTGTTAACTGGCAGTTTTTTAGAGTCTCCTATTGTTTGGTATAACAATGCAGAAAATTTAGGTGTTAGAATAGGTACTATACCTGTAGAAGATTGTTTTTACGGACTTGTACTTATTTTTATGAATATTGAGTTGTTTCGTTACTTTAACAAACAAAATCAATAATTAATCTTCTATACCTTCTTTATAGACTTTTAGTGCTCTCTCTCGGGCTGCTTTATGCTCTACCATTGGCTGCGGATAATTAAAACCATCCAACTCAGGAATCCAATGCTTTACATATTTAAAATCTTTATCAAACTTTTTTAATTGTGTAATAGGGTTAAATATTCTAAAATACGGAGCAGCATCGCAACCAGTACCTGCTGCCCATTGCCAATTGCCATTATTAGAGGCCAACTCATAGTCTAACAACTTTTTAGCAAAATAAGCCTCTCCCCACTGCCAATCTATTAATAAATGCTTACATAAAAAGCCAGCAGTAATCATACGCACTCTATTGTGCATATAACCTGTTTTGTTTAACTGTCTCATACCAGCATCTACCATAGGATAACCAGTATTACCAGAACACCATTTTTCAAAATCGTCTTTATTGTTACGCCATTTTATACCATCGTACTTAGATCTAAAATTTTGGGTAACAACCTTTGGAAAATGAAATAAGATTTGAGTAAAAAATTCTCTCCAAACCAATTCACTTAAAAACACACTTTCTAAACCATCTAAACCTCTAATTAATTTGCGTACACTTACGGTTCCAAAACGCAAGTGTGGGCCTAAATACGTTGTTATATTATCAGACGGAAAATCTCTTTTTTCTGCATAAACATCTAAATGCTCTAAATTGTATGGTTCTACAGTTATATTAGATGCACTAAATCCTAAATTTTCTAATGAAGGAAAGTCTGCATTAAACTCTAATAATTTACCTTTAAAATCACATTTCTTATCTTCAATTAGGTCTGGAGTAAATTTAGATAGCCATTTATTTTTATAAGGAGTATAAACTGTATAGGGATCACCGTCATTCTTTAAAACATCATCCTCTTCAAAAATAACACTGTCTTTATAAGACTTAACCTCTATAGATTTATCGTTTAAAAATGAAGTTATTTTCTGATCTCTTTCTCTTGCATATGGCTCATAGTCTTTATTGAAAAAAACACGCTCTACATTGTATGTACTTACTATTTTTTTCCAAGCAAGTTCTGGTGTTGTATGCAAGCATAGTACACTACTATTATATTCTTTTAAAGCTAAATTTATAACCGATAAAGTTTTATGTATAAACGTTACTCTTGCATCATCTTCATCTAGTTCATTTAAAATATTTTTATCAAAAATAAAAACAGGAAGTACGGAATTACCAGATTTTAATGCATTACACAGTGCCGTATTGTCTTCAATTCTTAAATCTCTCCTAAACCAAAAAACAGAAATTTTATCACTCATAAAAACTATAATTATGCTTGTATCAAAAATAAGGCCTATTCACTTAAAAAGCTATTATATACTATGCTAATGCACATATTAAAGACATAAAATATCAAATTAAAAAGTTTATTTATCTATAGCACATAGTTATATTTGTGCTATATATTATTTTACCAATGGCTACGTGGCGGAATTGGTAGACGCGCTACCTTGAGGGGGTAGTGTTCTTAAGAACGTGCTGGTTCGACTCCAGTCGTAGTCACAAAAAAAGCGCTTTTTACAAAGCGCTTTTTTATTTTTTCAATCTATATTTTATTCTTTCAAAAGTTTATCTAATAATTTTCGTGTTTTTTCGCTATTCCAATTTTTTGCACTTGTTTCTTTAATTATAATTTTTCCGGATTTATTTAATACAAATGTTGTTGGAATTACTGTATGTTTAAGCTCTTTTGGTAACATGTAATTAGAATAATACACATTAAAACTAAAATTGTTGTCGTTTAAATATGCCTTTACTTTGTTTACCTTATCGCTTGCTAAAAAAATAAACTCTACATCATTTTTATAGTCAGTATATAACTTTTGTAAACTTGGCATTTCTGCTACACAAGGCGGACACCAAGTTGCCCAAAAATTGATAAAAATTACTTTACCTTGGTAATTATTTAAATTGAAGTTATTGCCGTTGGCGTCTACAAATTTCCAATTAAAATTTTGCACCATAACTTGTTCTTGTTCATTTAGAACAGTTGCACTTCCCGAAAAAACTCTGCTTGTAAAAACCTTTACTTTAAATCCTAACGGCGTAAATACTATAGCAATTAAAAGTACATAAAAAACAATATTTAATATTCTTTTTTTAGTAATAGGCATTTTATTTGGCTAAAAGTTTGTCTATAGTTTGGTATACTTTATTGTTATCCCAGTTAGATATGCCTTCCTCATAAATAACAATATTACCTTGTTTATCTATAACGTAACTAGATGGTACTTTTGTTGTATTTACAGCGTGTTTAGCATCAATAATTAAATAAGTAACAGGAAAATTAAATTTTTTAAGCTGCATAAATTCTTCTACCACATCTTTTTCCTCATTAGTAATTATATAAAAATCTACTTTATTTTTATAGTCATTATAAAACTTTTGTATGGATTGTAGTTCGGCTTCACAATGCACTTTCCACGAAGCCCAATTGTTTATGAAAATTACATTTCCTTTAGATTTGGTAAAATTAAATAAGTTATGGTCTTCATCTTTTAAAACCCAGTCATAATCTGTTACCTTTTTCTGATTTTCTTTAGTAATAACAGAAGGAGCAGTTGCTACCATATTGTTTAAAAATATTTTTCCCATATGCCCTAAGGGAGTCCAAAAAAATGCTGCTACAAGAAGCATTATTAAAAGAGTAAAAACTGTTTTCTTTTTCATTTTATATTGTATAATAACCCCTAAAATAGGAAGATAAATTCATATAAAAATAAAAACTCCCGAATTACTTCGGGAGTTTTCTTTTATTAAAACAAACTTGGCTTATGCCGCGTTTTCTTTTTTAATTACATTTAACGCAGAACCTTCTCTGTACCAATCTATTTGAGGTTGATTGTACGTGTGGTTTAGTTTAATAACATCTTTACTACCATCTGCATGAACTAACTCTAAAGTTAATTGTTTGTCTGGCGCAAATTCTGCTATGTCTACAAAGTTAAATGTATCATCTTCTTGAATTAAGTCATAATCTGCTTCATTAGCAAATGTTAAACCTAACATACCTTGTTTTTTAAGGTTTGTTTCATGAATACGTGCAAAAGACTTAACTATTACCGCTGCAACACCTAAATGTCTTGGCTCCATAGCTGCGTGCTCACGAGAAGATCCTTCTCCATAGTTATGGTCTCCCACAACTACAGATCTAACACCTGCAGCTTTGTATGCACGTGCGGTATCTGGAACACCACCGTACTCTCCTGTTAATTGGTTTTTAACAAAGTTTGTTTTTTTACCAAAAGCGTTAACAGCTCCAATTAAACAGTTGTTAGAAATATTATCTAAATGCCCACGGAAACGTAACCAAGGACCAGCCATAGAAATGTGGTCTGTTGTACATTTGCCAAAAGCTTTAATAAGCAATTTAGCTCCTATTAAACTTTCATCTTTAATAGGCGTAAATGGCTCTAATAATTGTAATCTTTCAGAATCTGGAGAAACTTTAACCTCTACACCAGAACCATCTTCATCTGGAGCTAAGTAACCAGCATCTTCTACATCAAAACCTTGTGGTGGCAACTCTATACCTAATGGCATATCTAATTTTACCTCTTCACCATCTTCGTTAATTAATGTATCGTTCATAGGATCAAAATCTAAACGACCAGATATTGCTATTGCAGCAACCATTTCTGGAGAACCAACAAATGCGTGTGTATTTGGGTTACCATCTGCTCTTTTAGAGAAGTTACGGTTAAATGAGTGCACAATTGTGTTTTTCTCATCACCTTTAGCATCACTTCTGTCCCATTGCCCAATACAAGGACCACAAGCATTAGTAAATACTGTTGCTCCTAAATTTTCAAAAATTTCTAAAATACCATCTCTTTCTGCAGTAAAACGAATTTGCTCTGAACCTGGATTGATACCAAAATCTGATTTTGGCTTAATTTTTTTATCAACTGCTTGCTTAGCAATAGAAGCTGCTCTTGTTAAATCTTCGTAAGAAGAGTTAGTACATGAACCTATTAATCCCCAATCTACTTTTAAAGGCCAGTCATTTGCTTTTGCCTTTTCTCCTAACTCACCAACTGGTGTAGCTAAATCTGGAGTAAAAGGTCCGTTTAAATGAGGTCTTAACTCATCTAAATTAATTTCTATAACCTCATCAAAATATTGCTCTGGATTAGCGTAAACTTCTGGGTCTGCAGTTAAGTGCTCTTTTACTTCATTTGCTGCATCTGCAACATCATTACGGTCTGTTGCACGTAAATAACGTTCCATAGACTCATCATAACCAAATGTAGATGTAGTTGCACCCACTTCTGCACCCATATTACAAATTGTACCTTTACCAGTACAAGAAAGGTTTTTAGCACCTTCTCCAAAATATTCTACAATTGCACCTGTACCACCTTTTACAGTTAAAATACCTGCAACTTTTAATATAACGTCTTTTGCTGATGTCCAACCAGAGATATTACCAGTTAATTTAACACCAATTAATTTTGGAAACTTTAGTTCCCAAGCCATACCTGCCATAACATCTACAGCATCTGCACCACCAACACCTATAGCAACCATACCTAAACCACCAGCGTTAACTGTATGAGAATCTGTACCAATCATCATTCCGCCAGGAAATGCATAATTTTCTAAAACTACTTGGTGAATAATACCTGCTCCTGGTTTCCAGAAACCAATACCATATTTATTAGAAACAGACTCTAAAAAGTTAAATACCTCTGCACTTGTTGTGTTTGCAACTTTTAAATCTGGTGCAGCACCACTTTTAGCTTGAATTAAGTGATCACAGTGTACTGTTGTAGGAACTGCAACTTTTGGCTTACCAGCTTGCATAAACTGTAATAATGCCATTTGTGCGGTGGCATCTTGACAAGCAATACGGTCTGGTGCAAAATCTACATAATCTTTACCTCTTGTAAATTTAGTATTTGGTTTACCATCCCATAAGTGAGAATACAATATTTTTTCTGAAAGTGTAAGTGGCTTTCCTACTATTTCACGAGCCATATCTACTCGTTCAGCCATACGGGCATAAACCCCTTTTATCATATCAATGTCAAATGCCATTCCTTTTAGTTTTGAGTTTAATTTATTGCAATTCCACAAAATTAATAAAATCTAAAGGGTAAACGAAGAAATTAACCAACGATTCATGTTATTTTGCTAAAAAAACAAAAAAAAGTACCTGTAAAAATGAATGCATCATTTTTTACTTAAAATTTTATCAAATTGTTTACGAAAACGTTTGAAATTGATTTTTCTTTAATTTAGAATAATTTAGCAATAATTTGTTCTTCAGAGATATTTTCTGCTTCTGCCTTGTAATTTTTAATTATTCTGTGTCTAAGAATACCAGTTGCCACAGATTGAACGTTCTCTATATCTGGTGAAAATTTACCATTAATAGCAGCGTGTGCTTTTGCTGCCAATATTAAATTTTGTGAAGCTCTTGGCCCTGCTCCCCAATCTATATATTGTTTAACATAATCGGTAGCTGTTTCTAGATTAGGTCTAGTACTATTTACCAATTTAACGGCATATTCTACAACATTGTCTGGCACTGGAATTTTGCGCACTAAATGTTGTACCGCTACAATTTCTTCTGCACTAAAAAGGGCATTAATTACCGGTTTATTGTCTGATGTTGTACGTTTAACAACCTCTATTTCTTCTGCTACAGATGGGTATTGTAATTCTATAGCAAACATAAACCTATCTAACTGTGCTTCTGGCAAAGGATATGTACCTTCTTGCTCTATAGGGTTTTGTGTTGCTAGCACAAAATAAGGAAGATCTAATTTGTAATGGTTACCAGCTATTGTTACAGCCCTTTCTTGCATTGCTTCTAAAAGAGCCGCTTGCGTTTTAGGCGGTGTTCTGTTTATTTCATCTGCTAAAATAATATTAGAAAAAATAGGGCCTTTAATAAATTTAAAGTTTCTTTTTTCGTCTAATATTTCACTACCCAAAATATCACTAGGCATTAAATCTGGCGTAAACTGTATGCGTTTAAAATCTAACCCTAAGGTTTGGGCTATTGTATTTACCATTAAGGTTTTTGCTAAACCGGGCACGCCAACCAATAAAGAATGGCCACCTGTATAAATAGATAATAAAATTTGATCTATTACTACATCTTGCCCAACTATAACTTTAGCAATTTCTTGCTTTAGTGCTTGGTGTTTTTCAACTAGATTTTTAACAGCAGTTACGTCTGACATAAAGTTTTACTATTTTTTAAACCAGTTGTTTTTAAACTCGCAATCTTTATTGTCTTTATTAATACTTACATAAGTATCATTAATATGTTCTACCATCCATTTTTGTATAGCGTCTACTCTTTTTTGCGTTAACGCTAACTCCTGAATTTTAGTATAATCTTGTGCAAAATCTGCTACGTGCTCATCATACCTATTGGTAATTTTCATTATCTTATACTTTTTTGCACCACCCTGCTGCTCTACCTCTAAAATTGGCATAGAGATTTCATTATCTTTAATATCTCTAACTTGGTTATACAACTCAGGCTGCATTTTAGTAAGCTCAAACTTAGTTCCAAAATCTTGTGGGTTTCTTAATTGCCCCCCTTCGTATTTTGTTTCTTTCTGATCAGAAAAATTTAAAGCAGCTTCTGCAAATGTTAATTCTCCATCTAAAATTCTCTGTCTAATCTTCTCTAACTCTATCCTAGCTTCTTCTAGTCTTTCATCAGATACTTTAGGAGCCATAAGAATATGCCTTACATCTCTTTCCTGACCTCTAATTTTTTCTAGGTAAATAATATGAAATCCAAACTTAGTTTCAAAAGGCTCAGAAACTTCTCCCTCTTTTAGACCAAAAGCTACATCTTTAAATTCTTTAACAAAATTAGTTTCTTTAGTAAGTTTATAAAAACCACCATTAGATCTAGAACCTTCATCTTCAGATGAAATAATTGCTTTAATTTTAAAACTAGAACCACCTTCTAAAACATCTTCTCTTATTTTATTAAGCTTATCTATTACTTTTTGTTTTTCCTCATCACTAGCTTCTGGTTGCTTTACAATTTGTGCAATCTCTAACTGTGCACCAAAAACTGGTCTTTCTTCTTTTGGTATCTTTTTGTAAAACTGTCTTACTTCTTCTGGAGTAATCTCTATTTCTTCTACAATTTTTTGCTGCATTCTTTCAGACAACATTCTTAGCTTATTAATTTTAAAAAGATCTTCTCTTAATGCTTCTTGAGAGTCTTTTTTATAATACTTAAGTAATTTGTCCATAGAACCAATTTGCCCTACTAAACCTTGTATTTGTCTTTCACTTGTTGCATTAACTTCATCATCAGAAACCAACAAACTATCTTGTACTGCTTGGTGTGCGTACAAACGGTCTTCCATTAATTTACCTAACAAACCACATTTAGTTACATCATCTTCAGAAACACCTTGACTACGTAAATCTATAAGTGTTTTTTCTATATCAGAATCTAATATTACATAATCACCCACAACAGCAGAAACACCATCTAATTTTACTCTTTTAAAGTTAGATTTTATAGTGTCTTGTGCAATTTGCACAACATCATCTGCTTGCTCTTGTTCTTGCATTGCATTAGCTGTAAACGTAACAGTTAATAACATTGCAAGTAAAAAAGTAATGTTGTTATTCTTGTTTTTCATATATCTCAAATTCCTTATTTTTAATAGCTTCATCTATAATATCTACTTCTAGTTTCCTTAAGTATTCTAGTCTTCTACGGTTTAATAAAACACGTTTAATTGTTGGCGTAATATACTGTAAAGGTGCAGGTTCGTTTTTATTTAACATATCTACAACCTTGGTCAAATATACCCCTAATGAATCTTGCATCTCAAAAAATTGTGCTTTTTTTAAGTATTGGTCTTCATTTTCTGATGTTAAAGGAGGTATTTCACTCTTTAGCCTAGAGGCTTCTACCCAAACCGAATCGTTAAAATTAACTTTTCTAAATTGTACACTAATAGAGTCTAAATACATACGGTCTTTATCTGTAAACCCTTTTAATTTTTCTATTACTGCAGATTTATTTAAAAATTGTGGTGGTAACTCTACATAACGCACTCTTACAATTTTCTCGTTAAGCTTAAAATTTTCTTTTTCTTTTTCATAAAAAGTATTTAACTCCTCTTTGCTTATAACGGTGTCTTGTTCTTTTTGCACCAGAGCTTCTTTGTAAGCTCCAGTGTATAAATCTGTTTTGTAATTTGCCACAAGCCTATCAAACTCCGCCAATTGCTCTTCAGACAGGTTTACTTTAGATTTTGACATTAACAACTGCTTAGAAGCCCAATTATTAATGTAATTGGTTACCAAAGTGGTGCTATCTTCTTTTGAGGTGTTTTTTGGTATTAAATCTTGTATATCTTCTTTATACAAAAAGTTTTCTCCTACCCTTGCTATGGCAACCTTGTCTTTATCACTAACAAAAACACCTTGGCATGAGCTAAGTGTTAACGTGCCATAAAGTATTCCTAACAAGAAAACTAACTTATTTATATGTTGCATAAATTGGTGCATCACGCAAAAATAACAATTAGATGTTGCGATACAAGATTTATTGTAAAATGATTAACACTTTTTGGCACTAAATACTAAAAAAAAGTAAATTTTACTGCAAAAAACAAGCATTTAGATTAACAGGAGTATTTTAATTGTTGCCTGTTACCTCTAATTTACATAAAGAAATAGTAGTTTTACCTCTAAATATTATTTATATCAACTTAAATTACATGGCTAAACAAATAAAACTTATATGGGATTTTAGAGGCCCAGCTGCAGAAAAAACGGCAGAACATCATGAAATACATTTAAAAGAATTTATTAGTGCCGAAAAACTAGACCTTAATATAACCGGATACACAGTTATAACAGATATGCATAGTATAGCATACTTAGTTGTTAATGAAAAAGAAATGATTGCTGTGAGAGACGCATTAAAACCTCATAGAGGAGAATTATATACTACAAAATGAAACCATACACACTAAGCTTTTTATTATTTGCATTACTATTTTCTTGTAAGGAAAAACAGCAAAAAATAAACCATCCTATTAATTATATTATTGCATCTAAAAGTGATAATATAAAAAAGGTGTTAGATAGCATTACTAATCATGAAGTACAATTTAGATATACCGAAATAAAAAAGACCAATGGTGTTTTTGTGGTTAATAATTTTGATTTTAACACCAATTCAAATAATTACTTTTATCCAGCTAGCTCTGTAAAATTACCTATTGCTGTTTTAACGTTAGAAAAAATATTTGAAAGCGAAGGCTACACTAAGGATACCGAGTTTTTTATTGAAGGTGATACTTTAAAAACAACATTTGCTAAGGAAATTATTAAATTATTTACCTTAAATAACAATGATGCTTACAATAGATTATTTGAGTTTTTGGGTCAGGATTATATTAACCAAAAACTTAAAGAAAAAGGTGTAGAAAATGTTAGAATAGCTCATAGATTAGCTACAGAAGATGCTGATAATGTTACTACAAAACCTTTAGTTATTTATTTAAATGACAGTACAACCATAAATACTAAGGCTATAATTAACAGCCCTATTACTCCTTTACAACTTGATAAGGTAAAAAAGGGTACCGCTTATATTGATAACGACGAAATTCTACAAAAAGAACCTCTAGATTTTAGCCTAAAAAACTATTATAGTATTGATGCTCAACAACAGGTGTTACAGCGCATAATTTTTCCTGAGTCATTTAAAAAAGAGCAGCAATTTAATTTATATGAAGATGATTTATCGTTTTTGACAAAAGTAATGAGCAGCATCCCTAAAGAAGCAAGTTATGCTAAGTTTTTTATGTATGACGATACAAAAAAGCCAATACCAAATAACATAAAAATATACAATAATATTGGTTACAACTATGGCACTTTAACAGACTGTGCTTTTATTGAAGACACAGAAAACGATATTAGTTATATGCTTACAGCAACAATACTGGTAAATAAAAATGAGGTTTTTAATGACAATAACTACGAGTATGAAACTGTGGGAATTCCATTTTTAGCAGAGTTAGGTAGAGAATTTTACAATTACAACCTACAAAAAAAGCAGAACTAAAAATAACCTATTATACTATTTAACGCTTAAACTTGTTATAGTATATAACCAATTTAATATGTAAACTGTTATATTTTCACGGTTTACAGGGTACAAACCTACTTATAGTAATAGCTACATTGCACACTACTATAATAACTAGTAATTTTTAGGAACCAGCTTATGGCAAACGACCAAGAATATTTAAATAACCTAACCAAACAGTTTGAAATTCTTTTAAGCAAGCAAGAGCATTTTGCAAAGGAACTTATGGTTCTTCACAAAGAAATAGAGCGACTCAAAAAAGAGGGTATTCCTAAACAAAAAAGTAGTGAAAAGACTGCAACTATTACAACACCAGAAGTTACTCCTATTACAGAACCTACAGCAGAAAAGCCTACAGTAGAAGAACCTGTTATAGAAGTGACAAAAGATGTTTATAAAGACCCTATTACTGTCCCGAAAAATGCAACTACACAACCTAAACAAAATATAAAAACAAAAATATCTAAACCTAAAGCCAAATCTAATATTGAAAAGTTTATTGGTGAAAACTTACTAAGTAAAATAGGTGTTCTTATTCTAATAATTGGTGTTGCAATTGGCGCAAAATACTCTATAGAAAATAATTTAATTAGTCCGCTAACCAGAATAATTTTAGGTTACTTAACTGGTCTAGGTTTACTTGGTCTGGGCATTAAACTAAAACAAAAATATACAAATTACAGTGCTGTTTTAGTAAGCGGATCTATAGCTATAATGTATTTTATAACGTTTGCCGCTTATAGCTTTTATAATATTCTACCGCAAATACCCGCTTTTGCAATAATGGTAATACTTACTGTGTTTACCATTATTGCTGCTACCAACTACAACAAACAAACCATTGCACATATTGGGCTGGTTGGCGCTTATGCAGTTCCTTTTTTATTAAGTAGCGGCTCTGGTGAAGTTGGTATTTTATTTACGTATATGTCTATAATTAATATAGGCATTTTAACATTGTCATTTAAAAAAGATTGGAAGGGCTTATTCTACTCTGCTTTTATATTTACTTGGTTTATATACGGTTCGTGGTTTTTATTTAGCTATAATTATGACTACTTTACAAAAGCCTTTTTATTCTTGTTTATATTTTTTCTGATATTTTACACAACATTTATAGTTAATAAAATAAAAAAGAACCACGCTTTTAATCCTAGCTCTATTTTAATACTTTTAGTAAACTCTTTTATCTTTTTTGGTTATGGTTTTTACCTACTAAGTTATAATCAAGATTACAAAGGTTATTTAGGCTTATTTACGGTTGCAAATGCGTTGTTGCATTTTATTGCTGGTACTATTTTATACAAACAAAAACTAGCAGATAGCAAGCTTTTATATTTTATATTAGGTATGGTCTTTGTTTTTATCACCATTGCTGTACCTGTACAACTAGACGGTAATTACGTTACTATTTTATGGATTACTATTGCCGCTTTACTTTTCTATATTGGCTCATCAAAAGGCGCTCCTATATTAAAGCAAATCTCTTATCCGTTAATAATATTATCTCTGCTAAGCTTGTTTCAAGATTGGGGAACATACTACTTAGATCATAGTTATTATAGTGATTACGCAGGTAATGTTACTCCACTATTAAACGTAAATTTATTAGGATCTTTACTTAGCATTACCTCTTTGCATTTCATTTATACAACCAATAAAAAACACAATACCAAAAACAACGTTTTATCTTACATTACCCCAATACTATTAATATTAGTAACATTTAATAGTTTCTTTGTAGAAATAATACACTACTTTAATTTAGCTCTAGATAAGTCTAAAATTATAATAGACAAAACAGACATTTATAGCAACCCTATTAATTATGACATTAATAGCTTTAGCATACTAACACTTGTATGCTACACCTTGTTATTCTTTTCTATACTAAGTATTATAAATATTAAAAAGATAAAAAACAGAGCATTAGGTATTGCAAACATTAGCATTAACAGTCTTGTTTTATTTATTTCTTTAACAATTGGTCTACTTATTTTAAGTGACTTAAGAGATAGTTATTTAAATCCGTCTGAATATTACAACTCTGGAAGTATGCACCTTGCAGTAAGGTATATACTTTATGCATTTACAGCACTAATAGTTTACTGTACTTATAGTTACACTAAACAAAGTTTTATGCGCATAAACTTTAAAATTGCGTTTTCTATATTACTTAATATAACAGTACTTTGGGTTTTAAGTAGCGAACTTATTAATTGGATAGACTTGTCTGGTGCAGAACAAACATACGGGCTAGAATTAAGTATTTTGTGGGGTGTATATTCATTCTTTTTAGTAGCAAAAGGAATATGGAAAAAAATAAAATACATACGTATTGGCGGCATAATCCTTTTTGGCGTTACTATTATTAAACTTTTCTTTTTAGATTTAGCCTCTTTAAATACCATATCTAAAACTATTGTTTTAGTTATTTTAGGACTATTAATTTTAGGAGTTTCATTTTTATACAACAAGTACAAAAACAAAATTTTTGATGAATCAAAAACAGAATAAAGCCGTATTATTTTTTTTACTAGTTACTACTGTATTTTATGCACAAATGCAAAAGTATGATGCCAAAATTGAGCTTAAAAACATTACAGATACTTGGCATAATATTGTTTTACCAGATACTGTATTTGCTAATACCCAAGATCATTTAAGTGATATTCGTATTTATGGTATAACTCCAAAAAATGATACTATTGAAGCTCCATACCTTTTTAATTACACATCACCAGAATTAAAAACTAAAACGGTAGAATATAAATTATTAAATGCAAGTACTAAAGATGGTATATACTACTTTACATTAAAAGTACCTTCCAAAGATCCTATAAACCATATAAAATTAGATTTTGAGAATACTAATTTTGATTGGAAAGTTTCGGTTGAAGCTAGTCATCATCAAAAAAAATGGTTTAAAATATATGATGATTATAGAATTGTTGCCATTAAAAATAACCTAACAAATTATAGTTTTACAGACATTAATTTTAGTGCAGCGGAATACACCTATTTTAGAATAGGAATTAAAAGTGATGAAGAACCTATATTAAAAAGAGCAACTTTAGAGCTTAAACAAAAAACAACTGCCAATATTACAGACAGAAAATTAAAGTCTTACAACATTAACGAAGACAAAAAAAACAAAAAAACCATTATTAATGTTAACCTTACAAAAAAGGCTCCCACTCACCAAGTAACAATAAATGTTAGTGATGATATTGACTATTATAGACCTATAAAAATTGAGGAACTTTTGGACAGTGTTAAAACTGATAAAGGTTATTTATACGACTACAACACTTTAAGTGTAGGAACATTATCCTCAATAGAAAATAATACATTTACTTTTGACAATACCTTCTCAAAAAAGATACGCATAACTATTTTAAATTTTGACAATCAACCTTTAAAAATAAAAAACATATCTGCTAAAGGATACAAGTATTTACTTACTGCTAGGTTTACTGAGCCAGCTACATACTATTTAACATATGGTAACAAAGATGCCTATGGTCCTAGTTACGATATTGCACAGTTAAACATAAAAATGCCTAAAAACATAAAAAAACTCTCCCTAGGTGAACCTGTTTTTATAGCTAAAAAAGAAAAACAAACCCAAGAGCCACTTTTTAATAACAAATTATGGCTGTGGGTTATAATGGTTTTAATTATGACTATTATTGGATGGTTTTCTTATAAAATGCTAAGCAATAAGCCCGAAGAAAATAAATAAAAAAAGCCCTAGAATTTAAGTTCTAGGGCTTTTTTTTATTTATTTTTAGTTATACTGGTTCTCCGTACAAATCAAAGTCTGCAGCTTCTGTAATTTTTATATTAGCATATTCTCCTTGTTTTAGGTAATGCTTGGTAGCATCAATTAAAACTTCATTATCTACATCAGGAGAATCAAACTCTGTTCTTCCCACAAAATAATTACCTTCTTTTCTATCAATAATACACTTAAAAGTTTCCCCAATTTTTTCTTGATTTAATTCCCAAGAAATCTGTGATTGAATCTCCATAATTTGGTTGGCCCTATCTTGCTTTACCTCTTCTGGCACGTTATCTTCCAAGTTATAGGCGTGGGTGTTTTCTTCATGACTATATGTAAAACAACCTAAGCGTTCAAAACGCATATCTGTTACCCATTGTTTTAAAGTTTCAAAATCTTCTTCTGTTTCTCCAGGGTAACCAACAATTAATGTTGTTCTAATTGTCATATTTGGCACCGTAGCTCTAAAATCTTGCAACAACTTAGTGGTTTTTGCCTGTGTAGTTCCACGGCGCATACTCTTTAAAATAGCATCTGATATATGTTGTAAAGGAATATCTAAATAATTACAAATTTTTGGCTCCTTATTCATCAAATCTAAAACATCCATAGGAAAACCAGTAGGAAACGCATAGTGCAAACGTATCCATTCTATACCATCCACTTTCACTAATGCCTCTAACAGTTCTGCTAAATTTCGTTTTTTATATAAATCTAAACCATAGTATGTTAAATCTTGGGCAATTAATATTAACTCTTTAACACCTTTGGCTGCTAATTTTTTAGCTTCAGTAACCAAATCTTCAATAGGTGTACTTTTATGCTTACCACGCATTAATGGTATTGCACAAAAAGAACAAGGCCTATCACAACCTTCAGCTATTTTTAAGTAAGCATAGTTTTTAGGAGTTGTTGTTACACGCTCTCCTATTAATTCATGCTTATAATCTGCCTCTAAAGCTTTTAATAAACTAGGTAGTTGACTAGTACCAAAATACTCATCTACATTTGGAATTTCCTTAATTAAATCCGGCTTATAACGCTCACTTAAACACCCAGTAACAAAAACCTTATCTACCTCACCAGCTTCTTTCTTCTGTACAAAATCTAAAATAGTATTTACACTTTCTTCTTTTGCATTATCAATAAAGCCACACGTATTTATTACAACAATATTACCCTCTTCTTCATGAGCCACTTCTTTACCGTTTGCTTTTAATTGCCCCATTAGTACTTCAGAATCGTACACATTTTTAGAGCAACCCAAAGTAACTACATTAATTTTGTTTGTTTTTAGTGATTTTGTGCGCATAATCTATTAAAATTGGCTGCAAAAATACAACTTGCTTAAGGAATGACAGCTATATAGAACTAATTTTATGATTTTTACGTTAAACCATTAGTCTTTAATGTTATCTAACATAAAAATAAATACAATGACTAGTCACAAATATTTTTTTTTAATAGTATTGCTTTGCACAATTTGTAGTTGTTCTACAGATAAAGAAAATAGTATAGACGATACAGATTCTAATGAAATGTATTTTCCGCCTATTAACTCTGACGAGTGGAAAACTAATACAGTCGAAAATTTAGGCTGGGATGAAGATGCTTTACAACCGCTTTTAAGTTTTGTTGAAGCCAACAAAACAAAAGCTTTTTTAATACTTAATAACGGGAAAATTATAGTTGAATGGTATGGAAACGGTGCTAATGCAACTACAAATTTAGCTTGGAATTCTGCAGCAAAAACATTAGTATCTTTTACCGCAGGAATTGCTATTGATGAAGGCTTACTAGACATTAACAAACCATCTAGCAATTACTTGGGTACAGGCTGGTCTTCTTTAACCTCTGCCCAAGAACAAAACATTACAGTTAAAAACCATTTAACAATGACTACTGGTTTAGACTACACTGTAACTAACAACAACTGCACAGACCCAGAGTGTTTCACTTTTAAAAATTTACCAGGCACATTTTGGTACTATCATAATGGAGCATACACTATTACACACAATATTGTAGAAGGAGCCGCACAGCAAAATTTTAACACTTATTTTAATAATAAACTTAAAAATGTAATTGGCATGCAAGGTAGTTGGTTGCCAGTTGGTTATTTTAAATTGTATTACAGTAACGCCAGAAGTATGGCCAGGTATGGAATTTTAAATCTAAATAAAGGAAATTGGGACGGAATTCCGGTGTTAGAATCAGAAACATATTTTAACGAAATGACAAGCACGTCTCAGAACTTAAATGATGCATACGGTTATTTTTGGTGGCTAAACGGAAAAGCATCATATAAATTACCTGCTTCAGAACTAGATTACGCAGGTAAATTAATACCTAATGCACCCAACGATTTAATAGCCGCCTTAGGCAAGGATGACCAAAAACTATACATTTCACCTAGTAAAAACTTAGTTGTTGTACGTTTAGGTGATGCTGCTAATGATGAACTACTTGGTCCGTCTAGTTTTGACAATTTACTTTGGGAAAAAATAAACAACCTAATTAACTAGTTGTAATCTTTTGGCATTTTTCTCACATTAAAAACAGACTCAAAACCTGCTGCATAACGCAACAAGTCTGCCTCGTTAAATTGTTTTGCTATAAAAGTTAAACTAATTGGCTCCCCTGTTTTTTTATATCCCATTGGTACTGTAATTGCAGGATATTTAGCTACTGCTGCATAACCAGCATGATAATTATTTATAGATAAAATTGCATTTAAATTATAAGCATTCATAGCTTCATTAAAATAACGTCTTCCGCTTTGCTCTAAATCACTAACAATAACAGCTAGTTGTTCAACTGTAGTGGTATCCGCTAAAATTCCTCTAAATAAGGCTTGCCCATAAGGTATTCTTACAACAGAGTCTTTTTCATTAAATGCTACGGCAGATTTTATATCTTTTATTGGTAATTTATTTTTAGTTTGACTGTTTATATAGGTTGGCAAATCGTATTTCATATCAATATTTAAAATACTTAAAAAACCATCCATTGATACCTCTGGAGGAGTAATTTCTATAATTACACTGCCTTGTTCTCTTAATTTATCTATTGTTATTTTATAAATAGAATCTGTTTCTAATAAACTTTTTATAGCTCCAAAACGTTTACCCTTTAAACTATTACTAGATAAAGTAGCTGATAGCACTCCAGTTTCTACAGCAATAGATTTACCATCTAACTCATCTTTGCCTTTCATAGCATCTAATAATATTGCAGCATCAATAGTATTCTTTGCCATTGGCCCAGGTGTATCTAAAGTACTAGAAATTGGCACTATACCTGTTCTACTTAAAAAACCAATAGTTGGTTTTAAACCAACAACAGAATTTTGACTAGATGGAGACAAAATGGAACCAGATGTTTCTGTACCTACGGCTGCTACTGCATAATTAGCCGCTACAGCAGTACCACTGCCAGCACTAGAACCTCCAGTCTCAAAAACTGCTCTACCATACGGATTTAATGTTTGCCCGCCTACAGCACTATAACCAACAGGGCAACCAGAGCACAAAAAGTAAGCCCATTCACTTAAATTAACTTTTCCTAAAATTAGAGCACCATTTTTCTTTAGTCGCTTTACTATAAAAGCATCATCTGTACTGTTATTTTTTAATGCTATTGCACCAGCTGTAGTTACCATATTCTTAGTATTAATATTGTCTTTTAACAATATAGGCATACCGTATATGGGGTGCTTATTACTTGGCTCATTATCTGTTTTTTTAAGCTCGTCTAACTTACGAGCCTGCTTAACTACTTCACTATTTAAAGCAATTACCGTATTTAAGGTTGTAGCATTATCCAATTCATATTTATAAATTCTGTATAAATAAAAAAGTACCAGCTTTTCATAAGTTAATTTCCCTTCGTCTATTTGTTTACGCAAATCATATATATTCTGCTCCAAAATAAGTGGCTTTAATGCCGTATATTCTTCTTCTGATAATTTTTGAACCTCTGGATATAAGGGAAGAAAAATTGCATTTTTATCAATTACTTTAGATTGTAAAAGTTTATAACGCATTCTAGAGTTTTTATGCGTTTTATTTTTTTCCAACTCTAAAGAGTCGTTATATGGAGCCCACAATACAACTTCTTCATTAGACGTTTCTTTTTTGTTTTTACAAGCATAAGTAAGTAAAACCAATACAACTACTAATATTTTTTTCATAACCAGATAGTTTTAAACAAAAAAACCTCCGCAAGGAGGCTTTATAAAATTATTTTTTTAGGTTAAAGAATGAGTCTACAAACTCATACTTATTAAAAACCTGTAAGTCCTCTATACCTTCTCCTACCCCAATATATTTAACCGGAATTTGAAACTGATCTGAGATCCCTATTACAACACCACCTTTTGCAGTACCGTCTAATTTAGTAACTGCTAATGAAGTTACCTCTGTAGCTTTAGTAAATTGTTTGGCCTGCTCAAAAGCATTTTGACCAGTAGAACCATCTAAAACAAGCATTACATCATGCGGCGTATTATCTACAACCTTATGCATTACTCGTTTTACCTTAGTAAGCTCATTCATTAAATTTACCTTATTATGCAAACGGCCAGCAGTATCTATAATTACCACATCTGCATTTTGTGTTACAGCAGAACTTAAGGTATCAAAAGCAACAGAAGCAGGATCACTACCCATTTTTTGTTTTACAATTGGAATATCTACGCGATCTGCCCAAACCTGTAGTTGATCTATTGCCGCAGCCCTAAAAGTATCTGCAGCACCTAAAACAACTTTTAAACCTTGTTTTTTAAATTGATAAGCCATTTTTCCAATGGTAGTAGTTTTACCAACACCATTAACACCAACAACCATAATTACATAAGGCTTTACATCTTTAGGTACAGTAAACTCGGTTTCATTACCAGTATTTGTCTCAGATAATAAAGCCGCAATTTCTTCTCGTAAAATTACATTTAACTCATCTGTCCCTAAATATTTATCTTTAGAAACACGTGCTTCTATACGATCTATAATTTTTAAGGTAGTATCTACACCAACGTCAGAAGTAACTAAAATTTCTTCCAAGTTATCTAACACATCATCATCTACCTTAGCTTTACCAGCAACAGCTTTACTCAACTTAGAAAAAAAGCTACTTTTACTTTTCTCTAAACCTTTATCAAGGCTTTCCTTCTTTTTTGAAGAAAATATATTTTTAAATAGACTCATTTTTTATCCTGTAATTTTACCAAAGATATAAAAATAAAAAAAGCCACTTTCTAATGAAAGTAGCTTTATTATCAATACTGTATATTGATATTATTTTTTAGCTAACCACTCGTTTACTAATTCTGGAGCCATAACTGATTCCACAAACGTGTAAGCTCCTGTTTTAGGAGACTTTACCATTTTAATGGCTTTAGTTAATCTCTTTGAGCTGGTCTGTAAACTTGCTACTGTTTTCTTTGCCATAACTTTATAGTTTAACAATTTCCTTACTAAAGGAAATTTAAATTATTTTATTTCTTTATGAACAGTCATTTTCTTAAGGATTGGGTTAAATTTCTTTAACTCAATTCTGTCTGGAGTGTTCTTTTTGTTTTTAGTGGTAATGTACCTAGAAGTACCTGGTTGCCCAGATTCTTTATGCTCTGTACACTCTAAAATAACTTGTATTCTGTTACCTTTCTTTGCCATCTTTATTATTTTTTAAAGAGATTATTTAATAACCCCCTGTGCTTTAGCCTCTTTTAATACTTCAGAGATTCCTTTTTTGTTGATACTCTTAAGAGCTCTTGTAGATACTTTTAAAGTTATCCAACGATCTTCCTCTGGAATGTAAAAACGTTTTTTGGAAAGATTTACATCAAACCTTCTTCTTGTCTTATTAATAGAGAAAGACACGTTATTTCCAAACATTGCTTTCTTTCCAGTGATTTCACAAACTTTTGACATTATGCTAGATTTTGTGTTATTTTAAACAGGCTGCAAATTTATAGCTTTTTTTTGGGTAGACAAAATTCTTTTCATCAAATTTTTAAAATTATTTTATCTACCTCTAAATTGTTGCTATTTAGCAACCTAATATTCCTTTATACAACAGTTCTAAAGCCTTGCTTACAGCTTTATTTACCACTCTTTCTCTTTGCCCTCCTAATTGATGGTATACGGCAAAAATTTTTGTTGGTGTTGCCACACCAATATAAACAGTTCCCACTTCGGCATCAGAATCTCCTTTTGTTGGCCCAGCATTACCTGTAGTGGCTATTGCAAAATCTGTATTAAGCATTTTTTTTACATTTTTTGCCATTGCCATAGCAACCTCTTCACTAACTACAGAGTGTTGTTTAATAAGATCTTCTGAAACACCTAACAAAGCGGATTTAACCTCTGTAGCATAGCTTACAATACCTCCTTTAAAATATGCTGAAGCCCCTGGAATTGATGTAATAATTTCTGAAATTTTACCTCCAGTAAAACTTTCTGCTGTAGCTAAAGTTTTTCTTTTTTCTGTAAACAATTTAGCTACTACAACCTCTAACTCATCCTCACCTTCATCGCCATAAATTATATCCCCTATTAGAGTTTTTAACTTTAAGCTTTCTTCCTTTATAATTTTTTCTAAACTATCTTTATCTACACTTGTTCCAGATAAACGCAAACGTACAGATCCTAAACTTGGTAAATATGCTAGTTTTATAAAAGGTGGTAATTGATTTTCCCAGCTACTTATTTGCTCTGCTAAAGTACTTTCACCAACTCCGTATGTTATAAATGTTTTGTGTATAATATGCGGCCTTTTAAACTCTTTTGTAATACGAGGTATAACCTCTTCTGTTATTAAATAACGCATTTCAAAAGGCACTCCTGGCATTGACACAAATACAGTATCTGCATCTTTAATCCACATCCCTGGAGCAGTACCTTTAACATTATGTAATACGGTAGCCTTAGATAATACTTTGGCTTGCTGACGGTTTACGTCTAGTATAGGTTTATCTGAAAACTTTTTAAACAACTCCTCTACATGAGCTAAAACTTTATTGTCCTGAACCAGGACATCATTAAAAAACTCACACAATGTATGCTTGGTAATATCGTCTTTAGTAGGACCTAAACCGCCAGTTATTAAAACTATGTCTACTCTTTTAGACGCATCATTTAAAGCCGAAAGAATTTGTTGTTTATTGTCTTGTACAGATGTAATCTGATAAACAGCAACTCCAATCTTATTTAACTCCTTACCTATAAAAGCTGAATTGGTGTCTATTACCTGACCAATGAGTAACTCATCACCTATGGTAATTATCTCTGCAAGCATTACAGACTAAAATCATTTTTTAATTCAGACACCACCTGCTCTATATCAACCTTTAAGGTTTTAAAAATTTCATCAATTTTATTAAAATCTCCTTGTTGCTTACCCAGAGACTCTATTTCATAAGCCGCAGCCATAGTTTGCTCCATACCCAACAAATCTACATTAGGTTTAATTTTATGAGCTAATTGGTAAGTTGGCTCATAATCTCTACTTTCAATTGCTTTTTCTAGAAGACCTAAATCTTCTGGTACTTCTTCTAAAAATACAGATACTACAGAATTGATAAAATCATTATCACCATCTGCCATTTCATTTAATTTATCAAGACTATAAATCATTTATTTTATATTTAATGTAAACATTTCTTCACCTTCTAAGGTGCCACAAAGATAATCATTAGCATCTACCCGTCCTACACCTGCTGGTGTACCTGTAAATATAACATCTCCTTTTTTTAACATAAAGTATTGAGAAACATACGATATAAGCTCGTCTATTTTCCACAACATTAAATTTGTATTTCCCTTTTGTACTATTTCTTCATTTTTAAACAATGAAAAATTTATATTATCTACAGAAGAAAATTTACTTTTTGGCAACCATTTACCTATTACTGCCGCACCATCAAAACCTTTTGCTTTTTCCCAAGGTAAACCTTTTTCTTTTAGCTTAGATTGTAAATCACGTGCTGTAAAGTCTATTCCTAACCCAATTTCATCATAATAATTGGCAGCAAATTTTTGTTCTATATGTTTTCCTACTTTTTTAATTTTAACTAATACCTCTACTTCATAATGGATATTATCAGAGAATTCTGGTATGTAAAAATCTTGTTCTTTAGGCAACACAGCAGAATCTGGCTTAATAAAAACAACAGGATCTGTAGGCTTTTCATTGGCCAATTCTTTAATATGATCTGTATAATTACGACCAATACAAATAATTTTCATAATATGCTTTATTAGTTTACTGCTTTTCTTTAGACAATTTTAAACTCACTGCTGGTATTAAGTGCTTGGTATTATCTTTAGATTTCACCTTAAAATCTGTCCATTCTCCCATACCATAAACCATAACTTTAAAATTTTGGTTTTTATTGTAAACACCACCAAATGTTGGGGCAAACCTATCTTCAATTGTAAGCTCATTAGTTAAAGGATCTTTACCTTTTATTGCATACCAATTGTAAGGCACAAACAGCCACTCTAATCCAATATATAAGCCTTGTCTAGGCATTTTTATATTAAAGGCCGATAAATCTATAGATACAAAATCATTTTCTACAAAGGTCTCTAAAATTATACTTTTGCGTAACAAATCCTTAGCTGGTTTTTTAGTTTCCGGATCTACGTCGTACACACGAATTCTAAATTTAGATGCTCTTCTTTTAAACCCTTCATTTTTTTGAAAAAATACAGTTACCTTATTTACATATTTTTTTTGAGCTCCTATATTAGGATAATAAGTTGCCAAAACCCAAGGTGTAGAAGAAGACGAAAATCCGCTTTTTAAATCATAACTAGCAATAGGGTTTAATACAAATGAGTCTCCTAAAGACTTAGCCACAACAACCTCATCTAACTCAAAAGACTCTTCTAACATACCAAACTTTTTTTCTTCTACTAGTTTTTTTACAGCTACAATTGTGTCTTTAAAACCTAAAGAAGATAAGTGCACTTGTTTTTCTAAAAAAGAGGAAGGTACATCTACAAAAAAATATCCTTTTTCATCTGTAGAAGCACCCTTTAAGGTGTTTAAAAAACTAACATTTACATATGGTATTGGCTCTTGTGTTTTTGCGTTGTATATGGTGCCGTCTATTAAAATTTCTTGTGCAGACAAACTAACAACACTAAAAAAAAGCAAAAAGAAAAATCTCATTATTTAGCTTAACTTATTGTTTAACTTACTAAGTTTTATTTGAGTAAGTACTTTTTTTGTGTACAACGGAAAATCTGCATTTAAAATCCACCCAAAGTAGCCTGGTTCTTTCTCTAAAACATCATCTACCTTTTTACCTTTATGCTTACCAAAAGAAAAAGCTGGGTCACCATCTTGGTCTATAATTATAAAACCTGCAAAGTCTGCAAACTTCTTACGAGTGGTAAATTCTGATAATTTTTTAATATCATTATCTAACTCTGGGTACCGATCTAATTGCGATTTTAAGACCTCAAAAGTGGCATTAGTATCTGCCGCTGCACTGTGTGCATTGGTGAGCTCTTTATTACAATAAAATTTATAAGCAGCTTCTAATGTTCTTTTCTCCATCTTAAAAAAGATGGTTTGCACATCTACAGAAACTGTATTTTTCATATCAAAATCTACTCCAGCCCGAAGCATTTCTTCTGCTAAAAGAGGAATATCAAACCTATCTGAATTGTAACCACCTAAGTCACAATCTTTAATTATTGCGTAAATTTCTTTAGATAATTGTGCAAAAGTAGGTTCATTTGCAACTTTCTCATTGCTAATACCATGTACTGCAACTACCTCATCTGGAATATGCATTTCTGGATTTACCAGCCACGTCTTACTTTCTTTATTTCCGTTAGGGTATACTTTTAAAATGGAAATCTCTACCACTCTATCTTTAGCCACGTTTATACCAGTTGTTTCTAAATCAAAAAAACAAATTGGGCGTGTTAATTTTAAATCCATTTTACTGTGTTTTAACACAAAGATAAATGAATAGCAACTTTTAGAAAAAATAAAATGGGTATAAAAAATGCCCTATTAAAAAACAGGGCATTTTATTGTGTTATTATGTTGGTATTGTTTTATATTTCTCTGTTCACATCCCAAGCTTCTAAGTATTCTGCCACTGCTTTTATAAACATACCTCCTAAAGCACCATTTACAACACGGTGATCATAACTATGAGATAAAAACATTTTAGAACGTATACCTATAAAATCACCTTCTGGTGTTTCTATAACAGATGGCACTTTACGTATGGCTCCTAAGGCTAAAATTGCTACTTGCGGCTGGTTAATAATTGGTGTACCAAATACACTACCAAATGTACCTACATTGGTTACAGTATATGTACCACCTTGGATATCATCTGGCTTTAAAGCATTGTTTCTTGCTCTGTCTGCTAAATCATTTACAACTTTAGCCATACCAACTAAGTTTAACTGATCTGCATTTTTAATTACAGGTACAATTAAATTTCCGTCTGGTAATGCTGCTGCCATACCTAGGTTTATATTTTTCTTTTTAATTACAGACTCTCCGTCAAAAGAAATATTTATTAAAGGAAACTTTTTAATTGCAAAAGCAACTGCCTCCATAAATATTGGTGTAAACGTAAGTTTTTCTCCTTCTCTCTTTAAAAAGGCATTTTTGTTTTTGTTTCTCCAGTTTACAAGGTTAGTAACATCTACCTCTATAAAACTTTGTACGTGAGCAGATGTAGCCACACTAGCAGTCATATGCTGCGCTATTAATTTACCCATACGAGACAAAGGAACAACCTCATCTCCAGCAGATGCTACTACAGGTGCTGCTTTAGGAGCTGGTGTTTTTACAGGTTGTGGCTGCGGAGCTGGTGCACTTTTTGGCGCTTCTGCACTACCATTAGTACTAGGTACTGTTCTGTTTTCTACGTAATTTAATATATCTGTTTTAGTAACTCTGCCTTCTTTACCTGTACCTTTTATAGCATCTAACTCTGCTATAGTAATACCTTCTTCTTTAGCTATATTTTTAACTAAAGGAGAGTAAAATTTGTCTGAATCACTAAAATCTTGCGATGTAGCTACCGTTTCTTTTGCCACAGCAATAGAACTTTCTATGGCAGCAACTTCTGGTGTTTCTTCTGCTTTTTCTTCTACCGCTGGCGTATTACTTTCTGTTTCATTAGAGGTTTCTGCTTCTCCAGAAATTTCTATAATGGCAACAGTTTGTCCTACTTGTACTATATCATCAACGTTAAAAAGTTTTTCAACTAAGACACCTTCTACTTCAGAAGGCACTTCAGAATCTACCTTATCAGTGGCAATTTCAAAAACAGCCTCATCCATCTCAATGGTATCTCCTACTTCTTTTAACCAAGTAGTTAATGTTGCCTCTGCAACACTTTCTCCCATCTGAGGTAATTTTAATTCAAATTTTGACATATTACTATTTTAAAAGCAATTTATATACTTAATTTTGCAAAAATACTAATTAAAACGTCATTTAATTAAATTTAGTGCATTTATTTTAATTTAAACTATCCTAATTTTAAAGAATTCTCAAAAGGAACCCTATTTAATATACTTCTACCAAGGGTTACCTCATCTGCATATTCTAACTCATCACCAACGGCAATACCACGTGCAATTGTAGATGTTTTTAAGCCCATACCTTCTATTTGTTTGTAAATATAAAAGTTGGTAGTATCACCTTCCATAGTAGAACTTAAAGCAAAAATTAACTCTTTAATTATACCTTCTTTAGATTTATTTACCAAAGAATTTATTGTTAAATTTTGCGGACCCACTCCCTCCATTGGAGAAATTCTCCCTCCTAAAACGTGATACAGACCCCTGAATTGTCCTGTATTTTCTATAGCCATTACATCTCTAATATCTTCTACAACACAAACTATAGACTCATCTCTTTTTGGATTAGCACAAATTTCACACAAAGCAACGTCTGATATATTATGACAGTTGGTACAAAACTTAATTTCTTCTCTTAATTTTAGTAAACTATTAGATAATGCACTAGTTTGATCCTTTGGCTGTTTTAATAAATGTAATGCCAAACGCAAAGCTGTACGCTTACCAATACCAGGTAATTGAGATATTTCATACACTGCATTTTCTAACAATTTAGAAGAGAAATCCATACTATTAATTTTCTATACAAATTTACAATTTATTCTTGTTTTTTGGCGACTATTAATCCTATGATGATATTTTTTCTTTTTGTACTTTGCAATCACAAATTACTACTCATGACATCTACGCATATATTACTACTAATAGGTTGTTACTTTTTAGTTTTACTATTAATATCTTACTTAACCGGCAAAAACGACTCTAATGAAGATTTTTTTAAAGCTGGCAAACAATCTCCTTGGTATGTAGTTGCTTTTGGTATGGTTGGCGCATCTTTATCTGGTGTAACTTTTATATCTGTTCCGGGATGGGTACAAGGCTCACAATTTAGTTATATGCAGGTTGTGTTTGGTTACCTTATAGGCTACTTTGTTATTGCCTATCTTTTAATGCCAATTTATTATAAATTAAATGTTACTTCTATATACGAATATTTAAAAGAGCGTTTTGGTTTAGTTAGTTACAAAACTGGCGCTTTCTTTTTCTTTATATCTAGGGTATTAGGAGCCTCTTTTAGGTTATTTTTAGTGGCATTAGTATTACAGCAGTTTGTTTTTGATGATTTAAACATTCCGTTTGAAATTACGGTAATACTCTCCATACTTCTTATATGGATTTACACTTTTAAAGGCGGAATAAAAACCATTGTATGGACAGATACCCTACAAACACTTTTTATGCTAATATCTGTTGGTTTATCTATCTATTTTATTACTGATAAGCTAGATATGAGTTTAGGAAATTTATTAGCCTCTGAAGAACTAAAACAATACAATAAAATTTTTTACACAGATAGTTTTTTAGCAAAAAACCACTTTATAAAATCGTTTTTTGGGGGTATGTTTATTGCTATTTGTATGACAGGCTTAGACCAAGATATGATGCAAAAAAACCTGAGTTGCAAAACATTAAAAGACGCACAAAAAAATATGATTTCTTTTAGCCTGGTATTGGTGGTTGTAAACTTTATTTTTTTA
>NZ_MDDP01000051.1 GCF_001999725.1 Cellulophaga omnivescoria | reverse complement strand
ATTTGTTGTAATTCTTACATATTTTCTAATTTTTTTTTTTTTTTTTTTTTGTTATTTTAAACTAGCTGTTAAGTGTTGTATTATATGTACAGCAATTAATAAACAATTTAAGGTGGCCATGGCGATGAGGCTCACCCCTTTCCATTCCGAACAGGGAAGTTAAGCTCATCTGCGCCGATGGTACTGCCACTAGGTGGGAGAGTAGGCCGCCGCCTTTTTTTAAGAAGCCCTTATCTAACGATAAGGGCTTTTTTTTGCTTTAAACTTAAGGTTGTACATAAATTAATAAATTGCTATAACCTATAATACTTGATAATAGCAAGTTAATTTTGCCATAGTAGGCTATATTAAACGCCATTTACAATAGCTTTTAGAGTATATATGCAAAAGCCCAAGAGGAAACTTCTTCTTGGGCTTTTGTGTGCTTATTTAGTTAAAGTTTATTTTTATATATTTTATTCAAGTATTTTAATTTTTTCTTAATTAATTGCTGAATTGTATTATTTAATCTTAAAAATATATTTTTTGATTGTTAATGTAAAGTAGTACTAAAAGTGTTAATGTTGTAATTTGGTAATATTTAAGTAGTATTTTTAGGGTATAAGTAATTATTTGCACTAAAAAATGTTAAAAAATTACTATGCACGCATAATTTAATAGTGTTAATAGTTGTTAAAATCAAAAAAAAATATAACTTCACAATCAAAACTAACTTAATTCAATACTAGAATGAGAAAATTAATTCTTTTTTCTTTCCTAATCTTTGGAGTTCTGGGGTATTCTCAAACTACAATAAAAGGAAAGGTTGTTGATCAAAATGGTCAACCAGTATCCTCTGCCAATGTTGTAATTGTAGGAAAGGCTGAAGGTGTAGTAGCCGACTTTGATGGACTTTTTACATTAACCACGTCAGAAGTGCCACCATTTAAATTAAAAGTATCCAGTATTGGTTACTCTTCTGTTACTGTAGATGTAATAAAAAATAATCAAACACTAACAGTAACTCTAAATGAAGAGGCAGAACAATTAGGAGAAATTGTGATATCGGCTTCTAGAACGCCCGAACGTATTTTTGAATCACCAGTTTCAGTAGAACGTTTTGGGTTAAAGGATATTAAAAATACTGCTTCATCAGACTTTTATGATGGTTTGGAAAATTTGAAAGGGGTAGATATAAACACTAACAGTTTAACATTTAAGTCTATTAATACTAGAGGATTTGCAACATTCGCTAACACTAGGTTTATGCAAATGGTAGATCAAATGGATAATGCCGCTCCAGCCTTGAACTTTCCTTTAGGTAATTTATTAGGGATGACTGAGACTGATGTATTGAGTGTTGAACTTTTACCGGGTGCTGCATCTGCTTTATATGGTGCAAATGCTTTTAATGGTATTTTATTTATGAGAAGTAAAAATCCTTTCGATTTTCAGGGTATTAGTGCTTATATAAAAAGGGGGGTAACATCTCAGGAGGTTTCTGGGGATAATACTTATACAGATTTTGGTATTAGAGCTGCCTATAAATTTAGTGACAAGTTTGCCGGTAAAGTTAACTTTGGATATTTAAACGGTACAGATTGGGGTGCCGATAATGAAACTGATAAACTATTTAGAGGCTTTACAAGGGATGATTTAGATTATGATGGAGTTAACGTTTATGGAGATGAGGTAAGTCAAAATATGTTTAGCGTTGCACAGATACTCACAAAAACGATAGACCCTGAAACAGGTCAAACAATTTTGCCTGCAGGAGCTGAGGCATTAGTGCCAAGTGTTAATGTGAGTAGAACTGGTTATAATGAAAAGTATTTGACAGATTATAATGCAGAGAGTATTAAAGCGGATTGGGGACTTTACTATAGACCTTGGGAAAATGATTTTGAAATTTCTTATGTTGGTAAAGTAGGTTCTGGTTCTACAATTTATCAAGGAGCAAACAGATATGCTATTGATGATTTCTTTTTGCAACAACATAAAATTGAGATTAAGAATGACAATTTTTTCTTAAGAGGGTATATGACTGAAGATAAAGCAGGTGATTCTTATGATATGGTATTTACAGGTATTAATATCAATAGGGCTTGGAAATCTGATCAGCAATGGTTTGGAGAGTATGTTGGTACGTATGTTTTAAGTACTTTGGGAGGAGCTACATCAGACCAAGCGCATGCAGCAGCAAGAGCTCAAGCAGAATCTGGAAGATATTTACCAGGTACACCAGAGTTTCAAGCAGCATATGAAAGAAGTATAAATGATCCCGATTTAAGTTCAGGTTCTAAATTTCAGGACAATTCAAAAATTTATCATGCAGATGCAAACTATAATTTTTCAGAAGTAATTGATTTTGCTGATATTCAAGTAGGAGGATCTACAAGAACATATGAGTTAAATTCTTCTGGTACCATTTATACAGATAATGATGGGCCAATTAGATATTCAGAGTTTGGTGTGTATACTCAAATACAAAAAAAATTATTAGAAGATCGATTGAAATTAACGGGGTCATTACGTTATGATAAGTCTGAATTATTTGATGGGTTCTTTTCTCCTAGATTAGCTGCTGGTTATACTTTAGGTGAAAATAAAAATCATAATTTAAGAGCTTCTTTTCAAACAGGATTTAGAAATCCAACCACGCAAGATTTATATATTGGTTTAGATGTAGGTAGAGCTATTTTAATTGGGGGAGCTAAAGATAACTTGGAAAGAGATGTTAGAACATACGGTGTTAGTCAAGAGGCGCAAGATAATCTTGGTCAGCCTGCAACTATAGAGAAATCTGGAGATGGTGCTTACAATAATTCTTATTTAGCAAGTTCATTACAGGCTTTTGGAGCTTCAGGAAACCCTGCAGATTTAAAAGTAGCTAACTCTAATCTGGCAAAACCAGAACAAGTAACTTCTTTTGAGTTAGGATATAGAGGTAAAGTTAGTGATGTGGTTATAGATTTAAGTGGATATTATAACATTTATAAAGATTTCTTATCTAATGAAACAGTAGTTTCTACGTATTACGGAGAGGCAGGAGATAATAGTTTGTCTGTTTTGGCATTGGCTAACGGAGATTATCAAGCATACCAAACATACACTAATTCTGAAGCTAATGTAAATTCTTATGGAGCTACATTAGGTTTAGATACTAAGATTTTAGGAGGCTTTGATTTAGGAGCAAACTATACCTATTCTAAATTAGATTTTGATCAAGAAGCAAATCCAGATTTTAGAACAAATTTTAATACTCCAGAGCATAAGTTTAAAGCAAACTTTGGTAAAACAGATTTATTTGAGAATATAGGTTTTAATATAGCTTACAGATGGAGTGATTCTTATTTCTGGGAAGCATCATTTGGAGATGGGCAAGTACCTTCTTTTAGCGTGTTAGATGCTCAGGTTAACTTTACTGTTCCAAGTTTAAAATCTAATTTTAAAGTTGGTGCATCTAACTTATTAGGTGATGAGTATTTTACAGCTTTTGGAACAGGTTATGTAGGATCTCAATACTATGTTTCTTGGACAATTAATAACTTATAAGATTTAAATATGAAAACTAAATATATATGGCTAGTAGCCGCAATGGTAGCATTTTCTTCTTGTAGTGATGATGATGATTCGTCTACAATGATGGAAGAGCAATTACCAGAATTAACAGCAGGATCGGCAGATTTTACTAACTACATTTCGGTAGGTGCTTCTTTTACCGCTGGTTACACAGATGGAGCTCTTTTTAAAGCAACACAAGAAATGTCTTTCCCAAACATACTATCTCAAAAATTTGCAATTGCAGGTGGTAGTTCTGCATTTAGTCAGCCACTAACAAATGATAACTTTGGAGGTTTAGCATTAAATGGAGATAGAATTGCAGATCCGAGATTAGTATTTGGTGGTGCTGGACCAGTGCCATTAGAAACTGCCATTGGCCGTTCTGTAACAGTTACAACGGATGTGCTTTTAAATAATCCAACAGGGCCTTTTCAAAATATGGGTGTTCCTGGAGCTAAAAGTTTCCATTTGTTGGCAAACGGATACGGTAATATATCAAATTTATCTGCTGGTGCGGCCAATCCTTATTTTGTTAGGATGACAGGAAGCACGCCAGATGCAAGTGTATTAGAGTTAGCAGTAGCACAAAGTCCTACTTTTTTTACTTTATCTGAAGTTGGAGGTAATGATGTTTTAGGCTTTGCAGTTTCTGGCGGATCTGGAGTAGATCAAACAGGAAACCCTGATGCCACTACATATGGCCCAAATGATATTACAGACCCAGGACTTTTTCAAGTGGCATTAACAGGTATGGTAGACGTACTTACGGCTAATGGAGCGCAAGGAGCAGTTGCTAATGTACCATATATTACAAGCTTACCACATTTTACAACAGTGCCTCACAACCCATTACCTATGGATGAGGCAACTGCTACGCAAGTAAATAATGGTTATGCACAGTATAATGGTGGTTTGCAAACAATGGTTACAATTGGACAAATAGACCAAGAGGAGGCAGATGCACGTACAATAAATTTTGTTGCATCTTCTTCTAATGCGGTTGTTATAGAAGATGAGGATTTAACAGATTTGTCTGCATTTGGATTACCTAGTTACAGACACGCAACAGCAGAAGATTTGTTAGTTTTACCAGCATCATCTTTTATTGGTACACGAGTTAATAATGACCCTACTATGGTAAACGGTGTATCTGTTCCATTAGGAGATAAATGGGTTTTAGTGGCTAGTGAATTAGCATCTATAAATGCTGCAACTGATGCGTACAATGCTGCAATAGCAACTGTAGTATCTTCTAAGGGTTTAGCTTTGGTAGATTTAAACTCGGTTCTTTCTCAAGCATCAGAAACGGGTGTTACTTTTGATGATTATACTATGAATACAGATTTAGTTTTTGGCGGTTTAGTTAGTTTAGATGGTATACACTTAACATCTAGAGGTTATGCCTTAATGGCAAATAAATTTTTAGAAGCTATTGACGCTACTTATGGCTCTAATTTTGTGGCATCTAAAACATTAGCAAAAGCAGCTAATTACCCAACAACTTTTTCTCCTTCATTACAATAAGAAATAAAATTTAAATGAATAAAAAAGCGCCTTATTTTTTAGGGCGCTTTTTTAATAAAACCTTGATAAGAATTAAAAGGTTTTAGATAAGTTAAAAAAACAATAAAAAGTAGTTTTTATTTAAATTTGAAAAACTTATCTTTGCACCCTGAAAAACACAGGGTCTGTATTACAGGGTTTTATGTTTTTTAAAAACAAAAAAAATTATATATAAATAAATACTGATAGCAATGTCTAAAGTTACAGGTAAAGTTTCCCAAATTATTGGCCCAGTTATAGATGTGGAGTTCCAAGCAGGGGTAGATCTTCCAAAAATTTATGATTCATTAGAAATTAAAAAAGCGGATGGTTCTGTTTTGGTTTTGGAAGTACAATCGCACATTGGTGAGAACACAGTAAGAACTATATCTATGGATTCTTCTGATGGTTTAAGTCGTGGAGCAGAGGTTAATGCAACAGGAAGCGCTATACAAATGCCAGTTGGAGATGACGTTTACGGACGTTTATTTAATGTAATTGGAGACGCTATTGATGGTCTTGGAAATTTACCAAAATCTGGTAAAGACGGTTTGCCAATCCACAGAGAGGCACCAAAATTTGAAGACTTATCTACTTCTACAGAAGTATTATTTACAGGTATTAAAGTAATTGACCTTATTGAGCCTTATGCAAAAGGTGGTAAGATTGGATTATTTGGAGGTGCCGGAGTAGGTAAAACAGTATTAATTCAGGAATTAATTAACAACATTGCAAAAGGTCACGGTGGACTTTCTGTATTTGCTGGTGTAGGTGAGCGTACTCGTGAGGGTAACGATTTACTACGTGAAATGTTAGAGTCTGGTATTATTAAGTACGGAGATGACTTTATGCACTCTATGGAAGAAGGCGGTTGGGATTTATCTAAAGTTGATAAATCTGTAATGAAAGATTCTAAAGCAACGTTTGTTTTTGGACAAATGAATGAACCACCAGGAGCACGTGCACGTGTTGCATTATCTGGTTTAACAATTGCAGAATATTTCCGTGATGGAGCTGGTGAGGGTCAAGGTAAAGATGTACTTTTCTTCGTAGATAACATTTTCCGTTTTACACAAGCTGGTTCAGAGGTGTCTGCACTTTTAGGACGTATGCCATCTGCGGTAGGTTACCAACCAACATTAGCAACTGAAATGGGTGCTATGCAAGAGCGTATTACATCAACAAAAAGAGGTTCTATTACATCTGTACAGGCAGTTTACGTTCCTGCGGATGATTTAACGGATCCAGCACCGGCAACTACCTTTGCTCACTTAGATGCAACAACAGTATTGTCTCGTAAAATTGCAGAGTTAGGTATTTACCCAGCGGTAGATCCTTTAGATTCTACTTCTAGAATCTTAGCTCCAGAAATTTTAGGAAAAGATCATTACTCTTGTGCACAACGTGTAAAAGAGTTATTACAACGTTATAAAGAATTACAAGATATTATTGCCATCCTTGGTATGGAAGAATTATCTGAGGAAGATAAAATGGCAGTTGGTAGAGCAAGACGTGTACAACGTTTCTTATCTCAGCCTTTCCACGTAGCAGAGCAATTTACAGGTCTTAAAGGTGTTTTAGTAGATATTAAGGATACTATTAAAGGATTTAATATGATTATGGATGGTGAATTAGATCACTTACCAGAATCTGCATTTAACCTTAAAGGTACTATTGAAGAAGCTATCGAAGCAGGAGAAAAAATGCTTGCTGAAGCATAAATAATACATAATATTACGTGTTAAGTAATGCTTAGCACGTAATATTAACTACTTAATACTTTTATAATTATGTATTTAGAAATTGTATCACCAGAAGCTACATTATTTGCAGGAGAAGTTGTTTCTGTTACTGTACCTGGTATAAATGGAGATTTTCAAATGTTATCTAATCACGCGCCAATTGTATCATTATTACAGCAAGGTACAGTTAAGATTCAAGGAAATGTATCTATAGATGAAGCTTTTGAGGATAAATTCTCTAAAGGTTCTAACGGAGAAACTGTTTTACCCATAAATAGTGGTACTATAGAAATGAAAGATAATAAGGTTATTGTACTAGCGGATTAAGTATAACTAACTCTACTAAATAAATATAAACGTGAAGCTAAATACTTCACGTTTTTTTATGTCTTGCTGTTAAAATGTGATATTTTATAATAACAACACTTTATTTTGTAAGAAAATATGTTAATTTATATACGTTTAAATGAATTTTCTTACATTTGATACATCTAAAGTATATGTTTTAAGCGTATTTAAAAGAAACACAGCGCATTATAGTAATGTGTATTATATAATATTTATTTTATTATTGGAGTTAGTATCTGTAATAAATGTAAAGCGTAAAGTGTAAACTTTGCGCTTTTTTGCTCTTATACTTTTTTTATTACATTGGTAACAATGCCCCAAATTATAAAGTTGTTTTCTTCAGTAATTTGTATGGGTTTGTAATTGGGGTTTTCTGGTTGTAACCAAACTAAATTATTTTCAACTTTTAATCTTTTTACAGTAAACTCACCATCTAAATAACAAACAGCAATTTTGTTATGTGCTGGTTCTAAACTTCGGTCTATAACTAATAAATCATTATTTTCTAAACCAGCGCCAATCATAGATTCACCACTTACTCTTGCAAAAAATGTTGCTTCGGGGTTTTTAATTAATTCTTTGTCTAAGCTAATTCTATTCTCTTTAAAGTCATCAGCCGGAGACGGAAAGCCAGCAGAAATACCTGTGTCTATAAAAATAGTAGAGCTACTCGCAGAGCTATCAACAGAGAAAAAAGTAAGATTTGTATTTTTTATCACGCTTATTTTACTTTTATAATATCGTTAAAACTAGTAGTGTACTTAGGAGATAAATGTTCTTGTTTCATTTTCCAAGTACGTTCCAAATCTTGATTCGCTATTTTTAGTTTTTGATCACCATATTTAAAATTTAATTTATCTATAGCTTTCATTAAAGGCTTGTGCTTTGGGTTTTCTGCGGTAAATAAATGCAGTTGGTGATTATTTGTGGGTACTAAACCAGTAACAATAACACCAGCGCGCTTGTAGTTAATACCGGGTTTATATATGTGTTCTATAGCTTTTATAGCTGCGTTGCTAATTGCTAGGCTAGAATCTGTTGGGTAAGACATATTTACGTTAAAAGTTCCTCTATGTTGTTCTGTGTCTTGCTTATGTTTATCGCTACTTAATAAAACAACTACCATATGACAACTAGAGTTTTGTTTACGTAATTTTTCTGCACAACTGGTGGCAAAAGTAGATATACGTTCTTTTATATTTTCTATGTCAGAAAAAGTATGCTCAAAACTTCTGGTAGTTGCTATAGATTTTTTATTCTCTTTAATTTCTAGATCCAAAGTAGGTATGCCTTCCAAATCTTTTTTTAGTCGCCACTCGGTTATAGAAAAGTTTTTGCGCACCCAATCGTCAGGTAGGTTAACAAAGTCTAATGCTGTTTTACAATTTTTAATGGCTAAGCGTTTGTGAAGCCTTCTTCCAATTCCCCAAACGTCCTCAAGCTTTATCCATTTTAAAGCTTTTATACGTTTTTCTTCAGTATCAATAACATAAGTGCCATTTGTTTGTTTAGGAAATTTACGTGCAATTTTGTTTGCTACTTTGCTAAGCGCTTTTGTTGGAGCAATACCAACGCAGGTAGGTATGCCAGTCCATTTTAAAACACGGTCTCTTATTTCTGTTCCATAGGTAGTAAAATTATAATTGTCAAAGCCTTTAAACTGCATAAAAGCTTCATCAATACTGTATACTTCTACATCTGGAGAAAATTGTTGAAGTATGCTCATTACTCGACTGCTCATATCGCCGTATAATGAATAATTTGATGAAAAAACCTGAACTTTATTAGCTGTAAAAAAGCTTTTATACTTAAATGCAGGTGCTCCCATTGGCAGGCCTAGTAATTTAGCTTCGTCACTTCTAGAGATTACACAGCCATCATTATTACTTAAAATTGCAATAGGTTTACCTTGTAAGCTTGGGTTAAAAACCCGCTCACAGGAGGCATAAAAGTTGTTACAATCTACTAGTGCATACATTGCTACAAAGGTACAAGATTTGCCCTTTATATTTAGGTATGCACTAATAGTATGTTTTACTTATAATTTTATTTTTTTAGTTAAGTCTTTTGGTAATGCATCTTTATGTACCATAACGCTTATTGCTTTTAGTCGCATATAAGCTTCACTAAAATACACATAACCATTATGTGTTGTTCTGTTAGGGTCTGTACCCCAACTGTTTTTTACTTTGTAGTATTTTGTTCCGTTTTGGTCTTTTACTGTACCTGTTATGTGCATTAAGTGATCATCTGTAGTTGTAAAGTTTTCAAACTCGTTTTGTCTGTAAGTTTGTGTAACTTTTAGCTCTGGGTAAATGCCTTCTAGTGCTTTTTTGTTGTTTTCGTAATTTGCAGGCACTACAGCAACTCCGTGTATAGATGAAAATGTAGGCTCGCTAACATCGCAATCTAGTTCTACTGTAAAACCGTTTTCTAGAGCATTGTCTATAGTGTGTATCATTTCGTCTAAGGTAACGTTGTGCATACTACCGTTACTCCAGTTGTCTGGTATATTTAATATAAACGAACTATAAAATGGTGCGTGTGTAAACGATGTAATTGTAACATAGTCTTCTGGTACAATTTTAGTCATTTTTAAAAATGAAAGAGGTGTGTACTCTTTTCCTTGGTATGTAAAAGACGTTTTATTTGCTCCTAAATACACATCTAAAACAGCATTTACGGCTTTAGACCAATTTTGGCTTAACTCTCCAGCAGGATTGTCTGCATAGGTTTTTACCATAGCTTCTAGCACAGCAACTAATTCTGTGTGATTATGATTTGATCTGTTTTCTAAAAGACCATTGTAAGCTTCTTGCGGCACTAAACCGTAGTTTTTTACAGAATTTATAACGTCATGTGCTAATCCGCCTTGGCTAAATTGAGCTTTGCCTTGCCTCATTACAAAATTTTCTGCCTTTTTAGGATATGTATTGCGCACGGTATACATCTCAGACAAATCTATTTGCTTACCTGTAAGTCTAATAATTTCCGATTCTAAAAATGAAGAAGTAGAAAAGCTCCAACAAGTACCTGTTACACCTTGGCTAATAACAGGTGTTGCGTCTAAATCTATAACATCTGTAAATTTGTATGCTTCTTGTGCACTTATAGCACTTATGGCAAGCATAAAGCCAAGGTTAAAAAGTAATTTTCGCATAGTGTTTTTAGTTAAATATTGCCTTAGTGATTTACTTATTAAAAGATTTTATATAATCTATAATGTCTTTATTTCTATATTTTTTAGCAAAATCTAAAGCAGATTGTTTATCATTGTTTCTAAGTGTAATCTCTGCACCTGCTTTAACAAGTTCTTTTGCCATTGCCAACCTGTTGTACTTTGCAGTATACATAAAAGGTGTTTTATTGTTGCATGTTTTGTCTACGTTAGCATTTTGTTTTATTAATTCTGTAAAACAAGATTTTGAGTTTAGTTTTATAGAAAGTGTTAACAAAGTGTATTCAGACTCTTCAAACTTAAAGCAATTATTAATTTCTTTAGTAGCTATGTGTTTTTTAAGTTCGGTAACATTGTCACTTTCTAAAGCATTTATAATATTACTATTTAGTTCTTGTGCAGTTGCATAACTAGAAACAACAAGTAGGATTGTAAAAAATAGGGTTTTCATTTTTTTTGGTTTATATAATTCAACTAATGTTTGTATAAAACGTTAGTGGGTTAAATTTATTCTTTTTCTTTTACATATTCTAAAATATCTGATGGTTGTTATTTTTTTCAATTTGTTATTAGAGTAACAAATAGTAGCCTCTATTACTTTTTTTAGTGGTAATTAAAAACCATCTCTTTGTATCTTTGCCAAATGCTACCACAAAAACTTCAGAAAAAATTAGAAGAACGGCAACAGAATATGTCTTTGCGTACATTACCTGTGTTTAAACAATTGGTAGATTTTTGTTCTAACGACTATTTGGGGTTTTCTGGTAATGCTTCAATTTTTAATGCTACGCATCAATACTTGGTAGATGGTAGTTTTTTAAAAAATGGAGCAACAGGTTCTAGATTACTTTCTGGTAATCATAATTTGTACGGTGAGTTAGAGTCTAAATTGGTACTCTTTCATCAATCCAAAGCGGCAATAGTTTATAACTCTGGCTATGATGCTAATATTGGTTTTTTTAGTTGTGTTCCGCAACGCGGAGACTTGGTTTTTTATGACGAGTATATACACGCAAGTATAAGAGACGGTATTGCTATGGGTAATGCTAAGAGTTATAAATTTAAGCATAATAGCCTGTCCGATTTAGAAAAATTAGTAGAAAGGCATTCTGCAGCAATAAAAGATGATGAAGCAGCTATTTATGTAGTAACAGAATCTGTTTTTTCTATGGATGGCGATTCTCCAAATCTAAAAGAAATGGCATTATTCTGTAGAGAACATAAACTATTTTTTGTGGTAGATGAGGCACACGCTGTTGGTATTTTTGGTGCCTTAGGTCAAGGTTTGGTACAGCAAGAAAACATAGTAGATTTGGTTTTTGCACGCATTATAACTTTTGGTAAAGCTTTAGGTTGTCACGGCGCAGCTATATTAGGTAGTGCTGAGTTAAAAAGCTATTTAGTTAATTTTTCGCGTAGTTTTATATATACAACAGCATTAGCACCGCATAGTGTAGTTACAATTTTACAGTCGTACTACTTTTTAGAAAGTAAAGAAGGTAAAGTTCAACAACAACTTTTGCAAAATGCAGTTAAGGTTTTTAAAAGTAAAGTTGAAAGTAGTAAACTAAAGCAGCATTTTATTACTAGTAACTCGGCAATACAATGTTGTTTAATTTCAGGAAATAATAAGGTAAAAAGTATAGCTAAAAAACTTGAAGAGAACGGATTTAATGTAAAAGCTATATTATCACCCACAGTGCCGCAAGGTCAAGAACGATTGCGTTTTTGTTTACACGCTTACAACAGTCCGCAAGAAATAGAGAAAGTATTAACTGTTTTGTATAAAAATATAAAAGAATGAGTCAGAAATTTTACAAATTAGCTGCATTTGAGTATTTAGCAGATACGGTTATTATTAAAGGTAAGCTAGAATCAGAGGGTATACAAGTTTTTTTAAAGGATGAAAACACGGTAAACTCAGATCCATTAATTAGCAATGCAATTGGCGGAATTAAACTTTTGGTTTTAGAAGAAGATAAGAATAAAGCATTAGAAATTTATAATGAAATTAGAAGCTATGCTGTAGATGATAACGGAAAACCTTTAGTGTGCCCAAACTGTAAAGCAGAAAAGCTAGAAGGCTATTACTCTAGAAAAGGGATTTTTTATAAGTTGTTTCCTTTTTTTGAAAAAAGAAAATTCCGTTGTTTTAACTGTAACATAGTCTCATAAATTACAATACAATGAAAACAAAACAAATATTTGTAACTGGTATATCTACAGAAGTTGGTAAAACAGTGGCTTCTGCAATATTAACAGAGGCGTTAGAAGCAGATTATTGGAAACCAATACAGGCGGGAGATTTAGATACGTCAGACAGTCATAAAATAGCAGATTTTATTTCTAACTCTAAAACGGTAATACATAAAAATAGTTACGCTTTACAAACACCTATGAGTCCGCATGCAGCGGCAGCGATAGATGGTGTGGTGATAGAGGTAGATAAAATTGTAACACCAAAAACAGATAATAATTTAATTATAGAAGGTGCAGGAGGTTTATTAGTTCCTTTAAATGATAATGATACTATACTAGATATTATAGATCCTAGTTACCAAGTTGTAGTGGTTTCTAGACATTATTTAGGTAGCATTAATCACACCCTGTTAACCATAAATTATTTAGAAGAACGCGGATTTAAAGTTTCTATAATTTTTAGCGGAGAAGAGCATAAAACTACAGAAAGTATAATACTATCTAAAACAAATGCAAAGCTTATAGGTCGTATAGATGAAGAGCCATATTTTGACAAAAATGTGATAAAAGAATATGCAGATTTGTTTAGAGATAACCTTTAAAATCTGAGGTGGTTTGTATATTTGCCCCAAATTAAATTCTATTAATGTAACAAAAATAGATTAATAGATATCTACTAATAAAACCAATGCATAAATCCTAAAACTATAGGATGGTATATAGCTTATGAATCTTACAGAGAGAGATAAAAAACACTTGTGGCACCCGTTAACTCAGCATAAATTACACAGCACAATGTTGCCAATTGTAAAAGCTAAAGGGGCAGTGTTAACAGATGATAAAGGAAATAATTATATAGACGGAATATCTTCATGGTATACTTCTGTGTACGGACATTGTAATGACTATATTTTAGAAAAGGTTAATGCCCAAATGCAACAATTAGATCAGGTTGTATTTAGTGGTTTTACACATAAACCGGCTATAGAATTGTCTGAAGAGTTGATAAAATTATTACCTAATAATCAAGAGAAGTTATTTTTCTCAGACAATGGTTCTACTGCTACAGAAATAGGAATTAAAATGGCCTTGCAATATCATTTTAATAAAGGAGAAAAGCGCAATATAATGTTAGCTTTTGAAGACGGATTTCATGGTGATACTTTTGGTGCAATGTCTGTTTCTGGTTTATCTGTTTATAATGGTCCTTTTAAAGATTTTTTTATTGATGTAGAACGTATTCCTGTACCTACAGAAGATAATATAGATGCTATTTTATTACAGATTGAAGCATTGGTAAAAGAAAAGGCTATTGCAGGTTTTGTGTACGAGCCTCTTGTGCAAGGAGCTGCAGCAATGAAAATGCACAATGCAGAAAGTTTAAACAAAATTCTACAGACGTTAAAAAAACACAATGTTCTTTTAGTTGCGGATGAGGTAATGACTAGCTTTGGTAAAACAGGTAAGTTTTTTGCTTCTGATTATATGGATGTAAAGCCAGATGTTATTTGTATGTCTAAGGCGTTAACAGCAGGTTTGGTTCCAATGGCAGTTACTAGTTGTACGCAGCAAGTTTATGATGCTTTTTATGATGACGATATTTCTAAAGGATTATTTCACGGGCATACATATACTGCAAATCCTTTGGCTTGTGCAGCTGCGTTAGCAGGTTTAGAGTTGCTTCAATCTACAGAAATGCAAGATAATATTGCCAGAATTACAGCCTCTCACAAGCAATTTAATGAGGAGATTAAAAACCACCCTAAAGTTGGTGCTACAAGGCAATTGGGAGTTATTTACGCATTAGATCTTAATATAAAAATGGAACGCTATGGTAATTTAAGAGATAAATTATTTAAGCATTTTATGGATTCTGGAGTGTTTTTACGTCCATTAGGAAATACCATTTACATTTTGGCGCCTTTTGTAACTACAGATGAGCAACTTCAAAAAATATACAACTCAATTAAAGAAGCACTAGAAATAGTTTAAGTATGAGTATTTACATTACGGCACTAGCGTCTATTTCTCCTTTAGGAACTTCTTTAGATAAAGTTTGGGAGAGTTATAAAAATGATGCGCATTTACTGCAAGAAAAAAATATAGGAAACCAAAAAAGTTGGGTTGCCGCTTTAAGTGATGAAGCTAAACAAGAAATAGAAACTTTAAAAAACGCAGATTTAAAATATAAAAGTTTAGATGATACTGTTTTGTTTGCTATGTATGCGTCACGTAAGGCATTAGAGCAAGCTGGCTGGACATCTAAAGATAATTTTGGTGTCAACTTTGGATCTTCACGCGGAGCAACTGCTTTGTTTGAAAAATATCATAAAGAGTTTTTAGAAAAAGATAAAGCGTCAACTTTATCATCACCAACAACTACATTGGGTAATATTTCTTCTTGGGTAGCGCATGATTTGCAAACGCAGGGTCCAGAAATATCGCACTCTATTACTTGTTCTACAGCATTGCATTCTTTGTTAAATGGTGTTGCTTGGGTAAAAAGTGGTATGGCAAATAAATTTTTAGTGGGTGGTAGTGAGGCTCCTTTAACACCTTTTACCATTGCACAAATGAAAGCTTTAAAAATTTACGCAAGAGGTGCAGAAGCATATCCGTGTAAAGCTTTAGATCTAACAAAAAACCAAAATACTATGGTTTTGGGTGAAGGTGCTGCGGTTATTGGTATAGAAAACGGAAATAAAGAAAATGCTTTAGCAGAAATTATAGGTGTTGGTTACGCTACAGAAGTTTTAAAACATAATATTTCTATTTCTTCTGACGCAGTATGTTTTCAACGCTCTATGAAAATGGCTTTAGATGGTGTAAACCCAGATGAGGTAGATGTAATTGTAATGCACGCACCAGGTACAATTAAAGGAGATTTATCAGAAATTGAAGCAATACATAAAATTTTTTGTAACAAAATACCAGCATTAACTACAAATAAGTGGAAGATAGGTCATTCTTTTGGTGCCTCAGGGATGTTGAGTATAGAGCTAGCAATAGCAATGTTACAAAAGCAAGAATTTATAAAAGTTCCTTTTGTAGATTATACAGAAATTCCAAAGAGTATAAAAAAGGTGTTAATAAACGCTGTTGGCTTTGGCGGTAATGCTGTAAGTATTTTATTGCAAAAAACTTTTTAAAACTAGCCTTTAGCTAAGTTGCATTTTACTATCTTTCACAAACCAAACTAAATTTTTATTTATGGGAGAGTGGTATGCAAGCTTAGAGTTGTTTCCAAAAGTGTACTGGAGTATTGCCTTAATTGGCTCTGTGGTGATGATTATCTTTCTGTTGCTAACTTTAATAGGTGGTGATGCAGATGGTATAGACGGTGATGTAGACGCAGAAATAGAGGGTGATACAGGTATCGGATTTCAATTTTTATCAATTAAAAACTTATCAGGATTTTTTGCCATTTTTGGCTGGTCAGGTGTTGCTTGTATAGAAGCAGGATATTCTAATGGGCTAACTATACTAATTTCTATTATTTGTGGTTTATTAATGATGGTGTCTATGGCGGCATTATTTTATTATTTAAGTAAACTGCAAAGTAGTGGTACGTTACATTTAAAAAATGCATTAAACCAAGTAGGAGAAGTTTATCTAACAATAGGCGCCAACAGGGGTTCTATTGGTAAGGTAAGCATAAGAGTACAAGGTACCTTAAGGGAATTAGAGGCTCTTACGGATGAAGGCGTAGACCTTAAGCAAGGCAATGTTGTAGAAGTAAAAGACATTACAGACAACGGAATTTTAATTGTTAAATTATTAAATAAATAACCATATGATTTTAGTACCCTTACAGTTGGGCGGTAATACCAGTTTAATTGGTATTGCAGTAGCCATTTTATTCTTTTTTATAATTATAATCTCGTTTATACGTAGATACAAACGATGTCCTTCAGACAGGATTTTAGTTGTCTATGGTAAGGTAGGTAACGGAAACTCTGCAAAATGTATTCACGGTGGTGCTGCATTTATTTGGCCGGTAATACAGGATTATGAGTTTCTAGATTTAACACCTATTTCTATAGAGGTAAATCTGGTAAATGCATTAAGTAAGCAAAATATACGTGTAAACGTGCCTTCAAGATTTACAATTGGTATATCTACAGAGCCTGGAGTTATGCAAAATGCAGCAGAGCGTTTGTTAGGACAGGGAATGAACGAAGTACAAGATTTAGCAAAAGAAATTATTTTCGGTCAGTTACGTTTGGTAGTTGCTTCTATGGATATTGAAGAAATTAACTCGGATAGAGATAAGTTTTTAACCAATATTTCTCAGAGTGTAGAATCAGAATTAAAAAAGGTTGGTTTAAAATTAATCAACGTAAATATTACAGATATTGTTGATGAGTCAGGTTATATAGAGGCACTTGGTAAAGAGGCTGCAGCACACGCAATAAACGCGGCGCGTAAATCCGTAGCAGAAAAAAACAGAGATGGTTCTATTGGTGAGGCTAACGCATTGCAAGATGAACGTACACAAGTAGCAGCAGCAAATGCGCAGGCAGTAGAAGGAGAAAACATTGCAAAAATTAATGTAGCAAATTCAGACTCTTTACGTAGACAAAGAGAAGCAGAGGCAGAGCGTACTGCAATAGCGGCAGAGAAAGTGCAATCTGCAAAAGCCTTAGAAGAGTCTTATGCAGCAGAAAAAGATGCCGAGCTTGCAAGAGCCGAGCGTGTACGTAGTTCACAAATGGCAGATATTGTTGTACCTGCAGAAATAGACAAGAAAAAAGTAGAGATAGATGCAGAAGCAGACGCAGAACGTACAAGACGTATTGCTAAAGGTGAGGCAGATGCAATACTGTTTAAAGCACAGGCAGAAGCGCAAGGTTTGTTTGAGGTATTAACCAAACAAGCACAAGGTTTAGATGAAATTGTAAAAGCAGCTGGCGATAGTCCTAAAGATGCTGTATTACTATTGGTTGCAGATAAATTACCAGAATTGGTTAAAACACAGGCAGAAGCTATTAAAAACATTAAAATTGACAAAGTTACTGTTTGGGATTCTGGAGCAAAAACCGAAGATGGCAAAAACTCTACAGCAAACTTTATTTCTGGTATGTACAAATCTGTGCCGCCACTGCAAGAAATGTTTAATATGGCTGGTATGCAATTACCAGAATACTTAAAAGGTAAAGACGTAGAGGCTGTTGAGGTTAAAGAGGATTCTTCTGATACAGACAGCAGTAAATAAGTTATATTTCTATAAAAAATGATTAAAAATGAACCATAAGAGCGTATCTTTTGGTTCATTTTTTTATTTAAAAAACCTTTATTGGGATTTAATTGGTAAATAGGCTATTTTTGACAACTGATTTAAAATAATCGTATGAGCGAAGTAAGACACAACTGGAGCAAGCAAGAAATTTTAGATATATACAATAAACCGTTAATGGATTTGCTTTATGAAGCAGCTACAATTCATAGACAACAACATGATCCTAACACAGTACAAGTATCTACTCTGTTATCAATAAAAACTGGTGGATGCCCTGAAGATTGTGGTTATTGCCCGCAGGCAGCACGTTACCATACAGGTGTAGAAGGTAACGATTTAATGTCTGTGCAACAAGTAAAAGCACAAGCTTTACGTGCTAAATCATCTGGGAGTTCTAGAGTATGTATGGGAGCTGCTTGGCGTAATGTTAAAGACGGTCCAGAATTTGATCAAGTGCTAGAAATGGTACGTACAATTAATAAACTAGATATGGAAGTTTGTTGCACGCTTGGGATGATTACTGAAAACCAAGCGCAAAGATTGGCAGAAGCTGGTTTGTATGCATATAACCATAATTTAGATACATCTGAAGATTATTATAAAGATGTAATTTCTACTCGTGCTTTTGAAGATAGATTAGATACTATTGAAAATGTACGTAAAACTAACGTTACCGTGTGTAGTGGAGGTATTATAGGTATGGGCGAGGCTTTAGAAGATAGAGCAGGTATGTTAGTTGCCTTATCTACCTTAAGTCCGCAACCAGAATCTGTGCCAATTAACGCATTAGTAGCTGTAGAAGGTACGCCAATGGAGGATATAGAGCCGGTATCTATTTGGGATATGGTGCGTATGGTAGCAACAACACGTATTGTTATGCCAAATACACAAGTAAGGCTTTCTGCTGGGCGTACACAAATGAGTAGAGAAGGACAAGCAATGTGTTTCTTTGCTGGTGCTAATTCAATTTTTGCAGGAGATAAATTGTTAACTACTCCTAATCCAGATGTAAATGAAGATATGGAAATGTTTAAACTATTAGGTTTAAATCCACAAAAGCCATTTACAAAAGTATCTCAGCCAAAAACAGTAGAAGCAAAAGATTCTGAATATCAAAATTTAGGAGAAAAGCCAAAGTGGTCTAGACCAGGTCATAAAATAGAACGAAATGAAGCTGCTAAAGAAAAGGCAAAGCTTTCTAAGTAATAAGATATAATTAGCCATTTTATAAGCCGCTATTTAATTTGTAATTAGATAGCGGTTTCTTAATTAATGTAGGTTTTTTAAATAATTTTAAGAATTATTAAAATCGTATTTTTTATTTTTACCGACTGTTTAATTTATCCAAATTTGCACTTACAAGATATTCCAAGGGTAAAACATATTACCAAAGAAGACTTTCTAAAGCACTTTTTAAAGCCTCAAAAACCTGTTGTTATTGAGCGTTTTATAGAAGAGTGGCCTGCTTATTCTAAATGGAATTTAGAGTATATGAAAAAAGTTGCAGGTGATAAAATTGTACCTTTATATGATGACAGGCCGGTAGATTACAAGGATGGTTTTAATGAGCCACACGCTAAAATGAAAATGGCAGATTATATAGATCTGCTAAAAAAAGAGCCAACTAAATTTAGAATATTTTTGTGGAATATTTTAAAAGAAGTACCACAGTTGCAAAGAGATTTTACGTATCCAGATTTTGGTTTGCGACTAATGAAAAGCTTGCCTATGCTTTTTTTTGGTGGTAAAGATTCACATACGTTTATGCATTATGATATAGATTTGGCTAATATTTTTCATTTTCATTTTGAAGGAGATAAACAAATTATTCTTTTTAATCAATCTCAAAACAAATATCTATATAAAGTACCACATTCTTTAATAACAAATGAAAGCATAGATTTTTCTAACCCAGATTACAGCAAATGGCCTGCTTTAAAACAAGCTAAAGGGTATAAAACAACTTTGCAGCACGGAGAAGTGTTGTATATGCCAGAAGGGTATTGGCATTATATGAAGTATCTTACTCCGGGTTTTTCTATGAGTTTAAGAGCTATAGCGCGTAACCCTAAAAATTTAAGTAAAGCGTTATATAATGTATTTATTATGCGTAATTATGATAATATTATGCGTAGAATAAAAGGACAAAAGTGGATAGATTGGAAAAACAAAAAATCTATATCTAATACCAATAAGCAGTTGTAATAATTTATTTTTTTGGTGTAAGTTCTTGCACTTTTTCATACACTAAATGACTTTCCCAACCTCTATAGAGTAAGTAATCTGCTATTTTTTTACGTTTTTTATATATGTTAGTTTCTTTAACTTCATTAGCTCTTTTGCTGGCAAGCTCATTTAATGTTTGTATGTATTGGTCTTCATCTATTTCTTTTAAAGCTGTTTTAATGTTGTAAATAGATATGTCTCTAAACTTAAGTTCGTTTATAATTCTATTTTTACCCCATTTTTTTATATTAAATTTTCCGCGAGCAAAACTTTGAGCAAAGCGTTCTTCATTTAAATAGTTTTCTTTAATTAAATGAGTAATTATTAGATCTCTAGCATCTGCAATCATTCCCATATCTTTTAGTTTTTTGGTAACTTCCTTATGACAGCGTTCTTGGTACGCACAATATTGTTCTAGCTTATGGGTGGCTTCTTTAATGGTGTAAGAGGGTTGTAAACTCATATTACAAATGTACGTAAACAAAAAAAGCGACCCCATTGCTGAGGTCGCTTTTTGCTTTTTTTATATAGGTCTTTTGGTTTTTTAAAGATCTATATAACAAACCGTTTTTTATGTAAAGGTATATTCTAATATATGGTTTTACCTTTTTTGTTTTTAAAGCGATATTCTAGATACGTGTAAGCGTCTCTAGGTTGCACTTTAACCCATTTTTTATATTCCATAAACCACTTGAAACGAATGGATTGTAATCCTTTTGTAAGATATGCTGCAATAAACGGATGTATGTGTAGAATAACATCGTTGTCTTTTGCAGGGCCGTTTAGTAGTTTTTCTAAATCGGATTTAATCTTGTCTATTAAAACTATTGGAGCTTCTACCTCTGCGCCATTTACGCCGCTAGGGTTTTTTTCCATTGTTTTAATATTTCTTTCTGGTCTTACTCTTTGTCTTGTTATTTGAATAAGTCCAAATTTACTTGGTGGTAAAATTTTATGTTTGGCTCTGTCATCTTTCATTTCATCGCGTAGATGATCAAAAAGTTTTTTTCTATGATCTGGCTTGCCCATATCTATAAAATCTACAACAATAATACCTCCCATATCGCGTAAGCGCAATTGTCTGGCTATTTCTGTGGCAGAAATCATATTTACCTCTAATGCTGTGTCTTCTTGGTTTTTTGCCTTATTAGATCTGTTGCCACTGTTTACATCTATAACGTGTAGGGCTTCAGTATGTTCTATTATCAAATAGGCGCCTTTACTCATAGAGGCAGTTCTACCAAATGAAGTTTTAATTTGTCTTTCTATTCCAAATTTCTCAAAAATTGGTACAGAAGACTCATATAATTTTACAATAGATTCTTTCTTTGGTGCAATTTCTTGCACATAATCTTTTATTTCATTGTAAAGCGTAGTATCGTCAACATGTATTCCTGTAAAGGTGTCGTTAAATACGTCTCTAAGTATAGATGATGCTCTGTTTAGCTCCACTAGTACTTTAGATGGGTGAGGTGCTTTATACAATTTTTCACACATTACTGTCCATTTGGTCAGTAAGTTTTCTAGATCTTTGTCTAGCTCTGCAACTTTTTTGCCTTCGGCAACGGTTCTTATAATAACACCAAATCCTTTGGGTTTAATGCTTCTTACAAGTCTTTTTAACCTTTCTTTTTCTTCTTTACTTTCTATTTTTTGCGAAACAGAAACTCTATCAGAAAATGGTACCATAACCACGTATCGCCCAGCTAATGAAAGCTCAGAGCTAATTCTTGGTCCTTTGGTAGAGATAGGTTCTTTTACAATTTGTACTAATAAGGATTGATTAGATTTTATAACATCATTAATGCTACCATCTTTATCAATATCTTTTTCAAAAGGAAAATCTTTTAAAGAAAAATCTTTTAATTTTCCTGTACTTGCTCCTTTTACGAATTTCAGCATAGAAGATAACTGCGGACCCAAGTCATGATAGTGCAAAAAAGCATCTTTTTCATAACCAACATCTACAAATGCAGCGTTAAGACCTGTAACAGGTTTTCTAATTTTGGCAAGAAATATATCGCCAACAGAAAAATTGTTGTTGTCTTCTTCTTTGTGAAGTTCTATTAGTTTTCCGTCCTTAGTTAAGGCAAAATCGACAGCGTTAGAACCAGATCTTACGATTAATTCTTTATTCACCTGAATCAATTTTTATTTAGCTCTACCTGTGTATACAGGAGAGTTAAATGGATTAAACAATAGTTGTGCGGGCAGTATTACCCGCTGAAATTCTTTCGTTAGAATCTCTATGTCAATGAACGTTTTTTAAAACGAAAAAGTAGTTGTTAACAACTACTTTTTCTTGTGTCGGTTAGCTCTTCTACGCTTCTTGCGCTTGTGAGTAGCTACCTTATGTCTTTTTCTTTTCTTACCACTAGGCATAAAATCTACTTTTTAATTAATATTATATTTTATTTTACTTGTACGTTACTCTTAACACCTTCAACAAAAACCTTTGCAGGTTTAAATGCAGGGATGTTATGAGCTGGTATTTTTATGGTAGTATTTTTAGAAATATTTCTACCAGTTTTTTCTGCTCTTGTTTTAATAATAAAACTACCAAAACCTCTTAGGTAAACATTATCTCCATTTTCTAATGAAGTTTTAACCTCTTCCATAAAAGTTTCAACAGTAGCCTGTACATCTCCTTTTTCAATACCCAGTTTATCTGAGATTTTCGATACGATATCTGCTTTCGTCATTGTCAGTATATATTATGTCCTTGTTTTTTCGGGTTGCAAATATATAAATTAAATTTATTCTTTTACGTTAATAGACTTAATTTTAAGTATATAAACCTGTACTTTTGTTTATTATTATTTATTTGATGACTTTTTCCCAAAAAATTCTTGATTGGTATACCCTAAATAAACGCTCTTTACCGTGGAGAAACACTGTAAACCCTTATAAAATATGGCTTTCAGAAATTATGCTCCAACAAACAAGAGTTGCTCAAGGTACGTCTTATTATTTAAGTTTTGAAAAACATTTTCCTACAATTTTTGATTTAGCAAACGCTTCGGAAGAAAAAGTTTTAAAATTATGGCAAGGTTTAGGGTATTATTCTAGGGCAAGAAACCTTCATTTTACCGCAAAACACATCGTAAATAATTTAAACGGAGAGTTTCCTAATACATATAAGGAGTTGGTAAAACTTAAAGGAGTGGGAGATTACACAGCAAGTGCTATTGCATCTATTTCTTTTAATGAGCAACAAGCTGTTGTAGATGGTAATGTGTATAGGGTTTTAGCAAGGTATTATGGTGTAGACTTACCTATTAATAGTACAGAGGGTATTAAATACTTTAAAAAATTAGCTACAGAAGTAATGCATACTTCTAATATTAGAGATTATAACCAGGGTATAATGGAGTTTGGAGCATTGCAATGTTCGCCTAAAAAGCCAAATTGCAATACGTGTCCTTTAAGTAGCAGCTGTGTGGCGTTAGAAAAAAACTTGGTTAGTACATTGCCCATCAAACTAAAAAAAACAAAGATTAAAAAACGTAATTTTAATTATTTGGTTGTTGTAGATGCTGTTGGTAACACAATGTTACAACAACGAAAAGGTAAAGGTATTTGGCAAAATTTATATGAGTTTCCTTTGTTGGAAGATGAGGTTAATGAAACCAATATAAAGGAGCTTTATGCTAAAGTATTACCAAAAGTAGAGGTTAAAAGTTTTACCTTATATAATAAGGATGCAATTGTGCATAAATTATCGCATCAACATTTATATACTCATTTTTGGATACTCCATACAAATGCTATTTTGGAAGACGGAATCGCTTTTTCTGAACTTAAAAAATATCCTGTACCTGTTTTAATAGCAGACTACATAAAAACATTGTAAATTTTTGTATTTTTGATTTTAATATAACAAAATTATGAGTGGTACGTTAAACAAAGTAATGCTAATTGGGCATTTAGGAGATGCAGTAAAAATGCACTATTTTGAAGGAGGAAATTGTATAGGAAGATTTCCTATAGCAACAAATGAAACCTACACAAATAAACAAACAGGTGAGCGTGTTACAAATACAGATTGGCACAATGTTGTAGTGCGTAATAAAGCTGCAGAAATTTGCGAAAAATATTTAAGCAAAGGAGATAAAATATATGTAGAGGGTAGACTTAAAAATAGACAGTGGCAAGCAGAAGATGGTACTACACGTTATGCAACAGAAGTACACGTGCAAGATTTTACATTTTTGTCTACAAAACAAGAAAGTATGAATAATGCGCAGAATAACCCAGCGCAGCCCGCACAACAGCAACAAAAACAGCAAGCAGCACAACAACAACAACAACAACAAAATGTGGCTGCACAACAAAATAACGCAGCTCCTAGTGAGCCAGAAGAAGATGATGATTTACCTTTTTAATACAACTAAAATTTAATTATTGGATCCTGACCCCCTTATTTTACTGTTAAATGCAATTGTTTTTGATGGCGCTTTAATAACCAAGTTGTTGGTGCTAATTGTACTATTGCTATTGTCTGCCTTAATTTCTGGAGCAGAGGTGGCGTTTTTTGGCTTGTCTGCAACAGATATTAATACTATAGGTGAAGCAAAAACCACAAAAGGAGAATCTGTAATTAAATTATTGCACAAGCCTAAAAAATTATTAGCAACTATACTCATAGCAAATAATGCTATAAATATTGGAATAGTGCTTTTATTTAGTGCTATTGGAGATGTTATTTTTTCAAGCATTACCTATAAAATTTTAGACCTAATATCTGTTAGGTTTTTACTAGAAGTGGTTTTGGCTACCTTTTTAATTTTAATGTTTGGTGAAATTATGCCTAAAGTTTATGCGAATAGAAATAGAGTGCAGTTTGCCCATTTTATGGCATTTCCCTTACGCTTTTTAGATGTTATTTTTACTCCGTTAAGTACACCAATGCGTTCTGTAACTTTGTTTTTACATAACAAATTAGGAAAACAAAAGTCCAGTTTAAGTGTAGATCATTTATCACAGGCATTAGAAATGACCTCGGAAGATGATACCACTAAAGAAGAACAAAAAATATTAGAAGGTATTGTATCTTTTGGTAATACAGATACAAAGCAGGTAATGAGGCCCAGAATAGATATTTTTGCGCTAGATACAGAGCTAAAATTTTTAGAGGTTGTAGAGGAAATAAAGCAAAAAGGATATTCTAGGATTCCTGTTTATGAAGAAAACGTAGACAATGTAAAAGGCGTACTTTATGTAAAAGATTTATTGCCTTATATAGACCGTAAAGCATTTAATTGGGTTACTCTTTTGAGAGAACCTTATTTTGTTCCAGAAAATAAAAAGTTAGATGATTTGCTAAAGGAATTTCAAGAAAAGAAAAACCATTTGGCAGTTGTTGTAGATGAGTATGGTGGTACATCTGGTATTGTTACTTTAGAAGATATTATTGAAGAAATTGTAGGAGATATTAGTGATGAGTTTGATGATGAAGATTTGGTTTTTTCTAAAATAGATGATTTAACTTTTGTGTTTGATGGTAAAACTACATTAAAGGAGTTTTACCGTGTTGCTCGTATCACTGAAGATGAAGATGATTTTGAAGAGCAAAAAGGAGAATCTGAAACAATAGCTGGCTTTGTGTTAGAAATAGCAGGAAGTTTTCCTAAAAGAGGAGAAAAAGTATTGTTTAAAAATTACCAATTTGTGGTAGAGAGTTTAGATAAAAAAAGATTAAAACAAATAAAAGTAATGCTGCCTAATGATGCGTAAATATATTTTTTTAATAATTGTTTTTGGTGTTTTGTTGGTAAGCTGTAAGGAAGAAGCTTTGCCTAAGCCAAAGGCTATGCTACGTTTGGAGTATCCTGATAGTACTGCTGTAGACTTTGCAGCCTCCAAATATACTTTTAGTTACAATGCCATAGGGCGTGTTAAAAAAACCAACGAAAGTGCTGTTACCATAGAATATCCAAAAATGAATGGTGCAATTTTTTTAAGTTACAAGCCTGTAGAAGGTAACTTAAGTCAGTTGTTGTCTGACGCTCAAAAATTATCTTATGAGCACGCAGCAAAAGCAGATAATATATTAGAGCAACCTTTTGTTAACCCTGATGCAAAGGTATATGGTATGTTTTACGATGTAAAGGGAGATGCGGCTTCTCAATCTCAGTTTTATGTAACAGATAGTACAGAGCATTTTTTAACAGGGTCGCTTTATTTTTCTGTAAAACCCAATTACGATTCTATTTTACCTGCGGCCGTTTATTTACAGGAAGATATTAGAAAAATTATGGAAACTCTGCGTTGGATAAACTAGATTGTTTTTGTTAAATACTAAATTTAAAAAAGCCAATATCTACTAATAGATATTGGCTTTTTTAATATGTTATAAGAGATTTTTTTATTCTGCTGTGTGCATATTTTCAACAGTGTAAATATCTCCAGAAGCGGCAGATGTTACCGTTTTAGTTAAATCTTCTGGCGTAACAGAATTAGTGTCGTACTCTACAATAGCCAACTCTTTATCAAAAGAAACAGTGGCAGATTTTACACCTTCCATTTTAGCTAATTTTTTTTCAATTGTAGCGGCGCATCCAATTTGGCACGTCATACCTTTAATTGTAAATTCGGCTTTACTAAACTCAGCATTATCAGCAAATACTTTAGTTTTTTCTTTAGCAACTGTATTGTTAACCGTAACCACTTCTGGTTCTGTCTTGTTTTCTTTACAAGATCCTAATAATGCTAAAAAAGCAACAAGAGCCAGACTAATATTTTTTATAAGTTTCATATTAATAGGTGTTATAATAGGTTACAAAAGTACTAATTTTTAATTTTTTAGTTCTTAAAATTTGAACGGTTAATCTAAATAAAATCATAAAAAAAAGCTGTCTAAAATAATTTAGACAGCTTTATAAATTTAATATCTAGTGCATTATTTAAAATCTTCAGCAGTAACACCTTCGTTAACTTTTATTTCAGTTACGTTAAAGTCAAACTTCTGTGGTCCCATTGCTTGTTTCCAAATAAAAGGGAATTGCACTCCAGAGACTTCTTTGTAGTCTGTGTAGCTAATAGTAGCGCTACCTTGTGGAGTTGTTGTAATATCTGCAATTTTTAATCCTGTTTTGGTGTTGTAAGCTGCAGATTTTGTATCGTTAAACTTAACAACATAGGCTTTAGTGCCATCAAAATCTTCAATACCCTTTAAAGTTGCTTCACCATTTAAAAAATTAAGTTCTGGAAAAGGAGCAGATTCTGCTTTAATGGCAGATATTTGAGCCTCTTGCATATCCATTTTACGACCTTGAATAACCATAAATCCGCTGTCACCATCTAATACTTGCTTACTTACAGAGTTACCCATCATACTAACATTTTGCATAAATTGATTGCTAGTAGTTTTTTTAATTTCTAACAATAACTCTTGTCCTTGTACTGCTGCTTTAGCTTTTATGTAATAAGATGTTATGCTTTCTAATTTAGCTTTACCGCCAATTGCAGCTATATAATCTGCTAATACTTTGTTTGCATCTACACCCTCAGGAACAGCAACATCATATTTAGGTTTTTCAACAGCGTTTCCATATCTATCAAAATATTTAACAGGTACAGATTGGCCTTTAAAAGTAACTTTTTCTAGGTTTTCTAAAACTTCACTTCCTTTACCAGTAACCACTATACGAGCGTTAGAAGATTTAAAATATTTTTTAGCAGCATTTTCTACGTCTGCAACAGTTATGGCATTTACTTTTTCTAAGTAAGTTTTATAGTAATCTTTGTCTAAACCTTCGGTTTCTATGTTTAGGGCGTAGTTAGCCATAGTGCTAGGTTTTTCTAAAGCCATAATAAAGTTTCCTATGTAAGCTGCCTTAGCTGCGCTAAGTTCTTCTTCAGAAACTGGTGTAGAGGCTATTTTATCAATTTCAGATAAAATTTCTACAACGGCACTATCTGTAACAGCATTACGTACGCTAGCAAAAGCTCTAAATCTAGATACCGAGTTTTTATCGTTTCCAATACTAGAGTAGGACCCATATGTGTATGCTTTGTCTTCTCTTAGGTTTAAGAACAATCTACCAGATCCGCCGCCACCTAATATACGGTTAGCCATTAATGCGGCAAGGTAATCAGGGTCGTTCTTTTTAAGGTTTACTAAGTTTTCTACAGCTATTTCAGATTGTACTGCGTTAGGTGCATCAACAAAGTTAATTTGTGTGTACTGCACATCTTTAGGTGTTGGTAAAGAAAAAGAAGGAGGAGTTGCTTTTGTCCAGCCAACAAAATTCTCTTTTATTAACTTTTTAACCTCTTTAAAATTTACATCACCAATTATAACCATATATGCATTGGCAGGTACAAAATAATCGTTATAAAATTGCTTTACATCTTGTAAGGTAATGTTGTTAATAGTTTCTTCTGTTACTTGCTCGCCATAAGGGTGCTTTTGCCCGTAAGCTAAAGTGCTTTGTACTTTGCTAGCAATACTAGAAACGTTTTTTTCATCTGCTTTTAAACCAGTTAAGATCTTTTCTTTTTCTTTGTCAAACTCTTCTTGTGTAAAGTTAGGGTTAATACTTGCGTCTGCCATTAGCTCTACAATTCTAGTAAAGTATTTAGATAATGCAAATGCAGAAGCACTTTCAGATCCAAAAGACATACTTGCTCCCATAAAGTCTAGCTCTTCATTAAAATCGTCTTTAGAGATAGATTTAGAGCCGTTTCCTAGTAAGCTAGATACAAATGAGCTAACACCAGCTTTATTACCTTCTGCAACAGGAGGATTGTCTATAATTAATTGTATAGAAACTCTTGGTAATTTATGGTTTTCAACAACTAGAACTTTTAATCCATTTTTAAGTTCAAAACGTTGTGGTTCAGATAAATTTATTTCTGGTAGTGGACCAGCCTCTGGCATTTTACTACGGTCTACTTGTGCTTGTAGGTTAAAAGCAATTAGTGCTATAACCAATAACGAATATATTTTTTTCATTTTCTTAGTTTTCAGGTTTTGCAACAGGTAAATATTCTAATTCTACGCGTTGGTTAGGCTTAAGGTATTTATTGGCTACATTTTTAATGTCTTCTCTTGTAATAGCTTTGTAAATCTCTATTTCTGTATTAATTAAATTTGTGTCACCAAACAACATATAGTTTCTTGCCAAAGAATTAGCAATACCTTCTACGCCACTGTTAGAGTTAACAAAGTTGTTCTCGAACTTGTTTTGTAATTTTTGGTAATCTTTCTCGGAAATTAATTCAGTTTGCAATTTTGCAATTTCTTTATCAAATTCAGCAATTAAATCGTTTAAAGAGGTGTTTCCTAATGGTAATGCACCAATGATATAAGAGCCATAATCTTCTTGAGAATTGTTAAAAGCAAAAACCTGTAAAGCCATTTTTTTGTCATCTACCAAGCTCTTGTATAGTTTAGAACTTTTTCCGCTAGTTAAGTATGTAGATATCATATCTAAAACATAAGCATCTTTTTCTGTATTTGCAGGAGTTCTGTAAGCAGTAAAAATAGCTGGTATTTGTATGTTTGGATCGTTATAAGAGGCTTTAATTGTGCTAGTAATAGGCTCTTCTGTGTATTTGTTTCTTTTAATTTCTTTACCTCTTGGAATTGGACCAAAATAGTCTTGAATCATTTTTTTAGTGCTATCAACCTCAAAATCACCGGCAACTACTAAAACGGCATTATTAGGCACGTAGTAAATTTTATTGAAATCTTTAAAATCTTCTAGTGTAGCGTTAGCTAAGTGCTCTAAAGATCCAATAGTTTGCCATCTGTAAGGGTGATTTTTAAATAGATTAATACCAATTTGCTCTCTAAATTTTCCGTACGGCGAGTTGTCTACACGCATACGCTTTTCTTCCTGTACAACTTCTTTTTGTGTGTCTACACCTATTTGGTTAATAACTGGGTGCATAAGTCTTTCGGACTCTAACCATAAACCTAATTCTAATTTATTAGACGGAAAAACTTCGTAGTAATAAGTACGGTCTTGAGTTGTATTGGCATTGTTAGATCCTCCGTTAGAAGAAACTATTTCCATCCATTTTCCGCGTTCAATATTTTTTGTTCCTTCAAATAGTAAGTGTTCAAAAAAGTGAGCAAATCCTGTTTTTTCTGGGTTTTCATCTTTAGCGCCTACATGATACATAACAGATGTTGTTACAATAGGAGCAGTGTTGTCTTGATGCAAAATAACGTGCATACCGTTATCAAGATCATATTCTTCAAAAGCAACCTGTTGTGCTTGCATTGTTAATGCGGCACAAAATAGGCTTGCCGATAGGAATAAATTTCTTTTCATTTTTAATAGTGTTTTATTTAGTTACTTCATAGGTCTAAAATTAATAGATTTGTTACAGTTTTAGCTAAAAAAATATAAATAATTAAGAAACCCCTTTCAGTATTAAGTGGTAAAGCCTTTAAAAAATTAGGTAAAAACAGAAATAAAATATACTTATTAATGGTGGTAAAAAGTGTACTGTCTTTTTTTTGTAAAATAGCTTGTATGTTAAGGAATTAGCAGTATATTTGCATCCGCTTATTTAGGTAGGCAAGTTCATTAAATTAAACATAATTAATTAATACACAAGCTATGTATGCAATTGTAGAGATAGCAGGGCAGCAATTTAAAGTTGCGAAAGATCAAAAAGTGTATGTTCACCGTTTACAAACAGAAGAAGGTCAAAAGGTAACTTTTGATAACGTTCTTTTGTTAGAAAATGGAAAGGACATTACTATTGGCGCCCCAGCTATAGACGGAGCCGCTGTTGAGGCAAAAGTCGTGAAGCACCTTAAAGGTGACAAAGTTATTGTCTTTAAAAAGAAAAGACGTAAAGGGTATAAAGTGAAAAATGGTCACCGTCAGTATTTAACGGAGATTGTTATTGAAAACATTTTAGCCTCTGGAGCCAAAAAAGCTGCTCCAAAAAAAGAAGCTGCTCCTAAAAAAGCAGAAGCTAAAAAAGCTGCACCAAAGAAAGCTGCAAAAGCAGACGACTTAAAAAAGGTTGAAGGAATTGGACCTAAAATTGCAGAAACATTAGCTGCAGCAGGCATATCTACTTTTGCTGAGTTAGCAAAAACAGATGCTGCTAAAATTTCTGAAATCATTGCTGACGTTCGTGGTAATCACGTAACTGATACTTGGCCAGCACAAGCTAAATTAGCTGCTGAAGGTAAATGGGATGAGTTAAAGAAATGGCAAGATGAATTAGACGGTGGTAAAGCATAATTGCATTATCATTTAAGTATAACAAAATAAAACCTAGAAATTATGGCACATAAGAAAGGTGTTGGTAGTTCGAAAAACGGTAGAGAATCAGAATCGAAACGTTTAGGAGTTAAAATTTTTGGTGGTCAGGCAGCTATTGCAGGAAACATTCTTGTAAGACAGCGTGGTACTAAACATAATCCAGGAGATAATGTTTATGCTGGTAAAGACCATACTTTACACGCCAAAGTAGATGGTATTGTAAAGTTTCAGAAAAAAGCAGGCGGTAAGTCTTTTGTTTCTATAGAGCCTTTTGAGGCTTAAGAAATTAGCTTAAAATTATATAATTAGCTCTTCCTTTTACAAGGAAGGGCTTTTTGTGTTTTGTTATTTACATAAAAATAACAGCCAATTAATAATTAAGAAATTTAGAAAAAATACCTTTCTGGTTTGTTTAATTATTATGAAACTTTTTTTTTCTTCTGTTGTTATATTCTTTTTTGTTTATCAAGTAAAAGCACAAGTTGTTTCTGCGGAGTTTGTAAAGTTAGATAGTTTAGGAGGTGCTTTTAAAGAACTAAATAAAAGTCTAAAAAAAGCTAAGGAAACAAATAACAGTTATGGTATAGCATTAGCACACTACAAATTAGCTGTTTTTTGTAAAAATAATAATGCTTATACAGAGGCTTTGCATCAAAATAATGAAGCTCTGGTATTGCTCCAAAGTAAAAAAGATACATTAGTTGTAAATGTTTTAAACCAAATAGGAGCTTTACATTTAGAACTTAAAAATTACAATTACGCTAAGGATTATTTTGCAAAAGCAATTACACAAGCAACTAGGTTACAAGATTCGGTAGCACTTGCTTTTTCAACCTCAAATTTAGGTAGTTGTTATGAAAAGCAACATAATTATGTAGAGGCTTTAAATTATCAAAATAAGAGTCTTAAGCTGTATAAGCAACTAAATAACAGTAGCGGTCTGGCTATTGTAAATGAAAATATTGGTAGTATTTATGAGGATTTAGAAGACTACAAGCTTGCCAAATTTTTTTTTGAAAAAGCATTAGCTTATGCAAAAACAAGAAAAGAGGCTAGGCTAGCCAACATATATAATAATTTAGGCGATGTTTATAGAAAAACAGATAATTTATCTAAGGGATTAGAGTTTACAAAAAAATCCTTAGAGTCTGCCATAAAAACTAATAGTAGTGCAGATATAGCAAGCGCATATAAAGACTTGTCTAAAAATTATAATTTACAGGGAGATTATAAAAAAGCCCATAATTATTTACAGTTGTTTGTTGCGCTAGACACTAAAAATAGTAAACAGCAAAATACAAATCAGGCTAGTGCGCTACAGCATATCTACAATTCTAAAGAAAAGGAATCGCAAATAGCATACTTGCTGCAAGTAAATAAGGTAAATAGGGCACAAAATATAATATTGGTTATACTGGTTGTAACGGTGTTTGTTTTAAGTTTAACTTGGTTTATGTATGTTCAGAAAAAAAGAAGACACACTCTTAAGGAACAAGATTATAAACAGCAATTATTAAAAATAAAATTAGATAAAAAGCAAGCAGAAGAGGAAACTTTGCAAAAAGAGGTGTACATAAAAACAGCTGCTTTATCCAGGTATAGTTTGCATTTGTCTCAAAAAAATAAAATGTTGTCTAACTTATCTCAAACATTAAAAAATAGTCTTCAGCGTTCTAATATAGATTTAAAGCGTAAATTAAAAACACTTATAAAAGAAATTGATTTTAATTTGTCTCAAGAAAAAGAATGGGATGAGTTTATGTTGTTTTTTAAAGAAATTCACCCAAGTTTTATAACTAAAATTAGTGCGGCTGCACACTGTAAATTATCTCCGGCAGAGTTAAGGCTCTGTATTTTGCTAAAGCTGAATTTATCTTCTAAAGAAATTGCCTCAATATTAAGGTTAACACCAGATAGTGTACGAGTGTCTAGATACAGGTTAAGAAAAAAATTACCTATTAATGCCAAAGAGGAATTGGGTGCTTATTTAACCACTTTTTAGAGTGTATATATGCAAATATTTTTTTTTAGTTATGGGTATGTAAATTAATCCTTATTGTTGCCTTGTTGTTTCCTTACTATTCTTGTCTTGTTGCCTTTTTGTTTCCATTAAAAAAATGTGCTATGTATTTGATAAACATATTTTTGGAGAACAAATAAACAACTAAAATAAAAATGAAAAACTATTTAAAAACTAAGATTTTATTTCTAATTGTTGCTCTGTGTAGCGCAGCTGCAATGGCTCAAAATGGAAATGTTTCGGGAACAATTTCTGATGAAAACGGAATTTATGTTCCTGGTGCATCTGTAATGATTACGTCTTTAAAAAAAGGAGCTGTAACAGATTTTGATGGGCACTTTTCTTTGGTAGACATTCCTGTTGGTACCTATGAGCTAAAAATTACATATTTGGGTTATGCAGACAGTAAGCAAAGTGTTACGGTAAGCGCAAATAATACAACAGCAGTTTCTATCTACTTACAACCAAAAAGTGTAGAGTTAGATGGTGTAGAAGTTATGGGTTATGGTTTAGGTAGCCAAGCCAAAGCATTAAATACACAAAAAAATAATTTAAACATTACTAATGTAGTATCTACAGATCAGATTGGGAAATTTCCTGATGCAAATATAGGAGATGCTGTAAAGCGTATTTCTGGTATTACAATGCAGGTAGACCAAGGTGAGGCGCGTAATATTATAATTCGTGGCTTATCTCCACAATTAAACTCTGTTACATTAAATGGTAGTCGTATTCCATCTGCAGAAGGAGATAATAGAAATGTTCAAATGGATTTAATTCCTGCAGATATGATACAAACCATTGAAGTAAGTAAAGCAATTACACCAGATATGGATGCTGATGCACTTGGTGGTTCTGTAAATTTAATAACTAGAACATCTCCACAAGGTTTTAGGTTATCTGCAACTGCAGGATCGGGGTTAAATTTTATTACAGATAAAGCAATAATTAATGGTTCTTTCTTGGTTGGTGACCGTAGTAAAGATGGTAAGTTTGGTTACATGTTATCTGCATCTTATAATAACAGCGATTTTGGTTCGGACAATGTAGAAGCAGATTGGACAAATGAGTTTGAGTATTACACTGGCGTAGATGATATAGAAGGAGAGCCTATTTTAAACCAAGTAGATGTAGATCCTTACACCAAAGAATTTCAGCAAAGAGAATATCTTGTGCAGCGTATAAGGCGTAGTTTTTCGGCTAATATGGACTATAAGTTTGATGTTAATAACACCGTATTTCTTAAAACTATTTACAATTGGAGAGATGATAGAGAAAATAGATTTAGGTTGTCTTCAGAAATTTTAGATGCAGAAGATATACAACTTGAAGATTTTACAGTAACTAACGGTATGCTTACTCGTTTTCCTGCAGAAGTTGCACGCGAAACTAAAGGAGGTATTAATAACAGTAGAAATAAAAACAGACGTTTAGAGGATCAGCGTATGCAAAACTATTCACTTGGTGGCAAGCATTTGTGGGGAGATTTAAAAGTAGATTGGTTAACTTCTTTTGCAAAAGCATCTGAAGAAAGGTTAAATGAAAGGTATTTGGTTTATGCCACAGAATATTCAGTTTTAAATGATAATTTTAATACTAAATTTCCAATAATGACTGCAGAAAATGTAAATGATGCAGCATTAGATAATTTTGAGTATGATGAAATTACTGAAGAAAATCAATTTACAAAAGAAGAAGATTTTAATGCATTTGTTAATTTTCAATTGCCTTCAAATATCTTTGGCCAAGGAGATGGCGCTGTAAAGTTTGGAGCTAGAGCTCGTTTAAAAACAAAGTTAAGAGATAACAATTTTTTTGAGTTTGATTTAGAAGATGCGTACCCTACATTAAGCGCTACAAGAACTAATAATTTATCTGATACAGATTTTTTAGCAGGCAGTAAATACCAAATTGGATCTTTTACAAGTCAAGATTGGTTAGGAGATTTAAATTTAGTAGATGGTGAGTCAGTACCAGATGAGTTTTTAAGAGAAAATTATAACGTAGATGAAAATGTATTTGCTGGTTATGTAATGACAAATCAAAAATTATCTAAAAAATTAGATGTTTTGGTTGGGCTTCGTTTAGAGAGTACTAAAATTACGGCAACAGGAAACCGAATTGCTGATGAAGAAAATCTAGAAGGAGAAATTACAGAAGAAAGTTCATATACAAATGTTATGCCTGGTGTACATTTTAAATATGCAATATCTAATGCTACAATACTGCGTTTTGCCTGGACAAATACTTTGGCAAGACCTAATTATGCAGATTTAGTACCGTCTGTAGATGTTATTTCTGGTGATGAGGCAATTGTACTTGGTAACCCTAAATTAGATGCAACTACAGCTATGAATTTTGATGTAATGGCAGAACATTACTTTGCTAATGTTGGGTTGCTTTCTGGAGGTGTTTTTTACAAAGACATAGATAATTTTATTTACACTTTTGTTGGTGAAACTATAGATGATACTTACGGAGCAGATACAAGTGGGTTTGATGTTTACCAACCATTAAACGGAGAAGGAGCACGTATTTTTGGAGCAGAATTTGCTTTTCAGCGTCAGTTAGATTTTTTACCTGGCTTTGCTAAAGATTTAAGTGTTTATTTAAATTATACTTACATATCTTCTTCTGCAGATGGTATTATAAATGAAGATGGTGATGAACGAGAAAATGTAGATTTGCCTAATACAACACCTAACACTTTTAATGCTTCTTTGGCGTATAATACCAAACGCTTTTCTGCAAGGTTGTCTTCTAATTTTTCAGATAGTTATATTGATGAGTTGGGCGGTAACGAGTTTGAAGATAGGTATTATGATAAACAGTTTTTTCTAGATTTTAATGCAACATATAAGGTAAATAGCAATTTAAGTATTTATGCAGATTTAAATAACATTACAGATCAACCATTACGTTATTTTCAAGGAGTTAAAAACAGAACACAACAGGTAGAGTACTATGGGCAAAGGTTAACTTTTGGTTTAAAGTATGATTTGTTTAAAAAATAAATTCCTAAAAATGAATAAATACATAAACTATATAGGGGTAATGGTTGTTGTGCTTGCATTTGCTTGTAAAGAAAATAGTTTGCCTGTAATAGCTCCAAATGTTATCACAGAAAAAACTAAGAATGATACAGATGACCCCGCTATTTGGGTTAATCCTAAAAATCCAGAAAAAAGTATTGTTTTTGGAACAGATAAAGAAACTGATGGCGGAGTATATGCTTTTGACTTAAATGGGAAAATAATTAAGAACAAAAGTATTACCGGAGTAAAAAGACCAAACAACGTAGATGTGGCTTATAATTTTAAAATAAACGATTCTACCTTTACAGATGTTTTGGTTTTTACAGAACGAGAAAAACAACAAATTAGGATGTTTTCTGTGCCAGATATGATGCCTTTGGATAACGGTGGTTTTTCAGTTTTTAAAAATGAAAAAAATGTAGAATACACACTTCCAATGGGTGTAGGTTTGTATACCTCTTCTGTAGATAATACATTGTATGCTATTGTAGGTCGTAAAAACGGTCCTAAAAATGGTTATTTACATCAGTATAAATTAAGTACAGACACAACCGGTGTTGTGCAGTCTACCTTGGTACGTAAGTTTGGTGCTTTTAGCGGAAAAAAGGAAATAGAAGCAATAGCTGTAGATAGTGAACAGGGTTATGTGTATTACTCTGATGAGCAACACGGTATACGCAAATATTATGCAGAGCCAACAAAAGGTGATAAAGAAATTAGCTGTTTTGGAGGCGAGTTGTTTTTATCAGATATAGAAGGTATTGCAATTGCAAAGCAAGCTAAAGGAAAGGGTTATATAATAGTATCTGATCAGCAAAAAGGGCAGTTTAATATTTTTTCTAGAGATACAAATAAGTTTGTAAAAGCTGTTAACTTGTCTACAACAGAAACTGATGGTTGTGATGTTGTAACAGTGCCTTTAAGTAACGTATTTAAAAACGGATTGTTTGTTGCAATGAACGATGCTAAAGACTTTTATTTTTATGACTTAGCTAAACTGGGGCTATAAAAAAATACTAGGTTGTTACAATAACAAAAGGGATAACATAGAATGTTATCCCTTTTGTTATTGTAATGTGGTTATACTACCATTTCTGATTTCTAAAATTTTTAAGCTTTGCAAACTCTACTGTGTTGCCTAAATATTGTTCTAAGTCGTACTTAGGTATAGGTAAAATGCTTTCTAGCAAAGAGGTGTCCCATTCATATGGTTTAGACGTTAAGTACGGGTTTAAGTGCACGCCAATAGTCTCGTAATAAAATTGTTCTAATTTAGATTCGAAGCCTGCTGCTTTAGTAATAATATCTTGTGTTATATTGTATGAGGTAAAATCTACCGTATCTAAAATTTTAGAAATACCTTTTGTTATGTTGGTAGCTTTGTTATGTACAATATTTAGTTGTTGTACATTGGTGTCAAAAACCTTAACAATAACTTTGGCAGCATAATCTGTTGGTATAATGTTTAACCCACTATCTGCATTTGCAGTAATTCTTATATGCTCTTTTGATGGGGTGTTGTAAAAGAACTTTGCAAATAGGTAAAACACCATATACTTAGAAATAAAGTAACTAGGATTATCCATAGCATTACCACCTAACACACTAGGTCTTAGTATTTGTAGTGGTATGTTATTTTCCTTACTCTTTTGAGTTAAAAACTTTTCAGAAGCGTGCTTAGATGCTTCATAAAAATTACGGTAAGTTCCGCCTTCAATTTCTATATAATCATCGCCAATAATGCCGCCTAAATCACCAATAGAAAAAGCAGTGCTTATATAAATAAACTTTTTTAAATACGGTAAATATGCGTTGTAAATAGACTTGGTGAAATTAAAATTTTCTTCAAAAATTTCATCTTTATTTGCAGGGTCTACCGACAGGTTTACAAAGCCAGCAGAATGTATAAAGTAATACTTTTCTTGTTGGTTTAGGTAAGTGGCGGGGTTTAGGATATCTGTTGCATCTACAACCTTAATTTTAGAGGTAACAGCTTCTAAATTATCTTTTATAAACTGCGGAGCATATTCGCTTTTTAGCATATTTATAACTCTTTCAAGTGGTGCAGTTAAACCTTTTTTACGAACCAAAAGATACACTGTATTAATTTGGTTGTATTTAGTTTCAAAAAGAGTGTGTAGCACTTTAGAGCCTAATGTACCCGTTGCTCCTGTTAAGATAATGTTCATTTATAAAGTTGTATAAGTGAGGTTGGTGTATAAAAAAAGCTCTTTTCCAAATAGGTTTATATATGAGGAAAAGAGCTAAGTTATTTTATAATGCTAAAAGAATTAGTATCTGTAATGCTCTGGTTTAAACGGTCCTTCTACAGTTACACCTATATAGCTGGCTTGCTCTTCACGTAATTCTGTAAGCTCAACGCCAATTTTAGCTAAGTGTAATTTAGCTACTTTTTCATCTAAAGCTTTTGGTAGCATATAAACATCATTTTTATAAGCATCAGCATTGGTCCAAAGTTCTATTTGTGCCAAAGTTTGGTTTGTAAATGAGTTACTCATAACAAAGCTAGGGTGACCCGTAGCGCAACCTAAGTTAACTAAACGGCCTTCTGCAAGAATTATAATGTCTTTGCCATTAACCGTGTACTTGTCTACCTGTGGTTTAATAGTGTTTTTAGTGTTGCCAAAATTACTGTTTAGCCAAGCCATATCTATTTCATTATCAAAATGACCTATGTTACAAACAATAGTTTTGTCTTTCATAGCTTCAAAATGACGCCCTTGTACAATGTCTTTGTTACCTGTAGTTGTAATAACAATATCTGCATTACCAACAACAGTCTCTAATTTTTTTACTTCAAAACCGTCCATTGCAGCTTGTAGTGCGCAAATAGGATCTATTTCTGTAACAGTTACTATAGAACCTGCACCTTTAAAAGAAGCAGCAGTACCTTTACCAACATCACCATAACCACAAACTACAACACGTTTACCAGCTAACATAACATCTGTAGCTCTGCGTATAGCATCTACTGCAGACTCTTTACAGCCGTATTTGTTGTCAAATTTAGATTTGGTAACAGAATCGTTTACGTTAATAGCTGGCATTGGTAAAGTTCCGTTTTTTACACGCTCGTAAAGTCTGTGAACACCAGTTGTAGTTTCTTCAGATAAGCCATTAATACCTTCTGCAAGTTCTGGGTATTTATCTAAAACCATATTGGTTAAATCTCCACCATCATCTAAAATCATATTTAATGGCTTTCTTTCTTCGCCAAAAAATAAAGTTTGCTCTATGCACCAGTCAAACTCTTCTTCTGTCATATCTTTCCAAGCGTAAACAGCTGTTCCTGTTGCAGCAATTGCAGCAGCAGCTTGGTCTTGCGTAGAAAAAATGTTACATGAACTCCAAGTAACCTCTGCACCTAAAGCTTGTAAAGTTTCTATTAAAACAGCAGTTTGTATAGTCATATGCAAACAACCAGCAATTCTAGCACCTTTAAGAGGCTGAGAATCTTTGTACTCTTCTCTTAAAGACATTAAACCTGGCATTTCTGCCTCAGCTAATTCAATTTCTTTTCTTCCCCAATCTGCTAGAGAAATATCTTTTACCTTATTTGGTACGTAAGCAACTGTATTTGAGCTCATTTTTTCTTTTTTTCGTATTTTTAATAAAAAGAAACACTTTGGTGTAGCGTTTTAAATAGTTAAATTCGCTTACCAATACTATTTCATTTGCCTTAAGCAGTGCAAAGATACTAATATCTTAAATAATGCTATGCCTCTTTACAAAACTATAACAGTAAACAATACCACAAAGCTCTACATTTGGAAAATAGAAGAGTCTGAGGCGGAATTAGCTGAGCCAATTGCACTTACAGATCATTGCCAAAACAGATTAAGCGGAATGAAATCTGACATGCACAGAAAAGGGTTTTTAAGCATAAGGCATTTGCTTAAACAAGCTGGTTATACAGATTTTGATTTAAGGTATGATGAGGTAGGAAAACCACATTTAAATGATGGTAATTTTATATCAATAACACACTCACATCACTTTACAGGAATTATTGTTAGCAAGACAGATGAGGTTGGAGTTGATATAGAAATGCAGAGAGATAAAATTTTAAAAATTGCACATAAATTTACTCCAATTGAAGAGTACAAAACCATAGCAAATGTATCTGCATTAACCCAAAAACTAACTATAGTTTGGGGAGCAAAAGAATCGCTCTATAAAATTTATGCGCAAAAAGGATTAAGTTTTTTGCACCATATAAACGTAAAAGATTTTACGTTTGTAGATGAGCAAACAACAGCAGAGATATTATACCAAGGTGTATCTACATTTTATAAAGTTGCGTTTTTAGAATTTGAAGGCTTTACTTGTGTATATGCGTTAAAAACGGCGTAGAGTTACTAATTTATCAAACAAATTTTACAATGAATATATCTGTTGAACTTACATTTTCACCACTTCAGGATACTTTTGAGGAGCACATAATTAATTTTATTAAAAAACTAAGAGCATCCGGATTAACAATCTTAGAGAACCCGTTAAGTACCCAAGTTTACGGAGATTATGATGAGGTAATGCGTATTTTAAAAACGGAAATTAAAGAAGCATTTGAGTTAATGGACAAAGGGCTACTTTTTATGAAAATTGTAAAATCTGATAGAAGCGATTATGAGCCACATTTTTGATTGGATTTTTGCGCAATATAATGGCGTGCCAACACATTTAATAGTTTTAGAATCTATAGGTGTTTTATTTGGGTTGCTAAGTGTTATTTACTCTAAAAGAGAAAACATATTGGTTTTTCCTACAGGTATTATTAGCACCGCTATTTTTGTATATATTTTACTGGTATATGAACTTTTAGGTGATATGATGATAAATGCATATTATTTTTCTATGAGTATCTATGGTTGGTATGTTTGGACAAGGAAAGTAGATGCTAATCATTTTGTGCCAATAACCACAACAACGGTTAAAGACAAAATGTGGTCTGCTATTTTATTTACTATTACTATTGCTTTTGTAACGTTAGTTTATTTGTTTTTTAATAAATTTAATAGTTGGACGGCTTATGTAGATACATTTACTACAGCAATTTTCTTTGTAGGTATGTGGTTAATGGCAAAAAAGAAGATAGAAAATTGGATATATTGGATTATAGGAGATGTTATTTCTGTTCCCCTATATTTGTATAAAGGTCTTGTTTTTACAGCATTACAATATTTTGTATTTATGGGAGTAGCAATTTTAGGATATTTAGCATGGAAGAAAAGTATAGGCAAAAGCCCACAGACATTGTTAAAGTAGTTTTGTTTGGGCCAGAGTCTACTGGTAAAACTACACTCTCTGAACAATTAGCAAGACATTACCACTCTGTTTGGGTGCCAGAATATGCTAGAGAATATTTGCAAGATAAATGGAACAATGAGCGTAAAACCTGTGAACCTAAAGACCTTCTGCCAATAGCAGAAGGACAAATGAAATTAGAAAACAAACTGGCAGAAAAAGCTACAGATGTGCTTATTTGTGATACAGATTTGTTAGAAACTAAAGTATACTCAGAAGCTTATTACATTGGAAGCTGTGATCCGGTTTTAGAAAAATATGCGTTAGAAAATACCTATGATTTATACTTTTTAACGTATATAGACGTTCCTTGGGAGGCAGATGATTTAAGAGACAAGCCAGGGGAGCGCCAAGAAATGTTTAATTTTTTTAAACAAACATTGCTTAAGTATAATAGGAATTTTATTACTTTAAGGGGCGGTAAAGCAGAAAGACTAGCTACAGCAGTAGCAGTAATAGACAAAATACTAGAAAATAGATGAATTTTACAGATATAGATTTAAAGCAATTTGCAGCAAAAGGAATTACGAAGGAAAAGGTTTTAGCGCAAATAGAAACCTTTAAAGAGGGGATACCTTTTGTAAATTTATCTAAGGCAGCCGTTGTTGGTGATGGTATTTTAAAGTTTACTTTAGAGGAAGAAGAAGAATTAATTTCTTTATTTGAAAAAGAGCGTAAAGAAAAAGAATTGCTAAAGTTTACCCCTGCATCTGGTGCGGCTACTCGAATGTTTAAAGCTTTGTTTGCTTTTTTAGAAGTTTATGACCCTAAAAAACAAACGCTACAAGAGTACATAAATACATCAAAAGATGGTGCTATCAAGGCTTTTACAGAAGGATTAAAAAACTTCCCTTTTTATAAAGATGTAAAATCGCGCATAGGAAATAATTTTTCTTCTACAGGAGAAGAGGTTTATGCTTTTGTAAAAGAACTATTAGCAGAAGATAAATTAAATTATGGTTTTTATCCTAAAGGATTATTGCCTTTTCACAACTATAAAAATCAAATTATAACTCCGTTTTACGAGCATTTAAAGGAGGCAGCGTTATATGCTGCTACTAATAAAAAAGCAAAATTACACTTTACAATTTCTGAGCAACACCAACAGATGTTTTTAAATAAAGAGAATGAGGTGTTAGAAAAAGTAAAAGAAGAAACTGGCGTTAGTTTTGATGTAGATTATTCTTTTCAAAAAATAGAAACAGATACCATTGCTGTAGACATAGATAACATTCCTTTTAGATTAAAAAACGGAAGTTTGTTATTTAGACCAGGAGGTCACGGTGCACTTATTGAAAATTTAAATGATAAAAATGCCGATGTAATTTTTATAAAAAATATAGATAATGTTATTGTTGAGGAACATTTAGAAACCATAGCTAATAGTAAAAAAATGCTAGCTGGTTTTTTATTAAAAGTTCAGAATAAAGCGTTTAAATATGCTTCAATTTTAGACAATAATGATGTTGATGATGATTTAATAAATGAAATTAGATTGTTTTTAAAGGAGGAGTTAAATGTCAGGTTTAAAAATGGATTTATTCACTTAGGAAAAGAAGATCAAATAGCACTTTTAAAAAATCATATAAACAGGCCAATTAGAGTTTGTGGTATGGTAAAAAACCTAGGAGATCCAGGTGGTGGACCATTTTGGATTAAGGATTATCAAGAAAACGTGTCTTTACAAATAGTAGAGTCAGCACAAATAAATACGTCCAATTTCAATCAGTCTAAAATATTGCAAAATGCAACTCATTTTAATCCGGTAGATTTAGTTTGTGGCGTTAAAAATTACAAGGGAGAAAAATATAATTTGTTAGACTTTGTAAATGAAAAGCAAGGTTTTATAACAGAAAAAACAAAAGAAGGAAGGCCTGTAAAGGCTTTAGAGTTGCCTGGTCTTTGGAACGGAGCAATGGCATATTGGAACACTATTTTTGTAGAGGTGCCAAGTATTACTTTTAACCCAGTAAAAACAGTAAACGATTTGCTTAAATCTGCTCACCAACCATTGTAATTACACGTGTTGGTCTAGTAGAATAGGATTGCCATCTGGGTCTATAATAATTAAGTTTGCAGGTCCTGTAGTGTTCTCATCTGCTTTTGAGCTCGGCTCAAGTCCAGCTGCAATTAACTGTTTTTGTATGTCTCTAATATCATCATAATTTGTAATTGTATTTGCATTTTGGTCCCAACCAGGATTAAATGTTAGCATATTTTTATCAAACATTCCTTCAAACAAACCAATAATGCTGTTTTCGTTTTTAAGTATTAGATACTTTTTATCAATTTCACCAGCAAAAACACTAAAACCTAATTTTTCGTAAAAAGCTTTAGATATTTTTATGTCTTTTACGCTTAAACTTATAGAAAAAGCTCCTAATTTCATAATGTACATTTTGTTGTTGTAGTTAATAAAATTAACTTTTTTTTATGATTACAAGAAAGTGTGCCCTACATTTGCTGTCATCTCAAAGGGGTGCTTATTAGTTTAGGCTGAGATTATACCCAACGAACCTGAGCGGGTAATGCTGCTAAGGGAAGTAATAGTTAGCATTTTATAAATGTTAACTAGGTTAAATGGCAATTATAATTAAATGGAGTTTGCCACTCAAAAAAAAATCTATACAATTTAATAAAAATAACAACCCCTTTTATTTGTAATACTATTACGAATGAAAAAAAACTGTGTTAAATGCAATGCTACTACGCATAAGCAACAAAGCAACAACAGGCAATTTTACTTAAAAACATTAAGTACAACTTTTGCTGTGTTAGGATTAGCTTTTTCTGGTATTGCACAAGAAAAAGAAATAGATACCCTAGAGGGTAAAAAGGTGGTCTTGGATGAAGTTTTAGTCTCTGGAGTACGTGTAACAAAGCAATCGCCAGTTACATTTACTAACTTAACCAAAGAGCAATTTAAATCCCGTAATTTAGGTCAGGATATACCAATTTTAATGAACTTTTTACCAGCAGTAGTTACTACATCAGATGCTGGTGCAGGAGTTGGTTATACAGGTATTAGAGTACGTGGTACAGACGCTACGCGTGTAAATGTTACCATAAATGGTATACCTTATAACGACTCTGAGTCTCACGGTACTTTTTGGGTAAATATGCCAGATTTTGCCTCTTCTACAGAAAATTTACAATTACAAAGAGGTGTTGGTACATCTACTAACGGTTCTGGTGCTTTTGGAGCCAGTTTAAATATTTTAACAGATGCTGTTTCTACAGATGCATACGGACAAGTATCTACATCTATTGGTAGTTTTAATACGTTAAAAAACAATATTAAATTTAGCACAGGTTTATTAAATAATCACGTAGAAATTTCTGGTAGGTTATCTAGAATTGCTTCAGATGGTTATGTAGACAGAGCTTCGTCTAACCTAGAATCTTACTTTTTGCAGGCTGCTTACGTAGATGATAACACTTTAATAAAGGCATTACTTTTTGGTGGACATGAGGTTACGTATCAATCTTGGGATGGTATAGATAGAGAAACATTAAAAAAAGACAGAACATACAACCCAGTTGGTGCTTATCAAGATGAAAATGGTGTAACTCAGTTTTATGACAATGAAAATGATGATTACAAGCAAGATCATTTTCAGTTATTGTGGAACGAGCAAATTTCTGATGCTTGGTCTACTAACTTGGCATTGCATTATACAAAAGGACGTGGTTTTTTTGAACAATATAAAGAAGATGAAGACCCTGCAGATTATAATGGGATTGTAGCTGGTTTTAACGGAACAGATGTTACAGATTTAATTAGAAGAAGATGGTTAGATAATGATTTTTATGGAACCACTTTTTCTATTAATTATAATGAAAGCAACCTTAGCCTTATTGTAGGTGGTGGTTATAATAAGTATGAAGGAGATCATTTTGGAGAAGTAATTTGGGCTCAACAATTTGCAGTTAATGGTGGTTTTGAAGATCGTTATTATGATGATACTTCTACTAAAACAGATTTTAATACCTACACTAAATTAAATTATAATGTAGATGAGAAATGGAGTCTTTTTGGAGATGTACAATACAGAAGAGTTGGTTATAAGGCTAACGGAGAAGATACAGGTTTGGTTAATGATACGTTTAACTTTTTTAACCCAAAAGCTGGTGTAACATTTAACTTAAATAAAAATAATAATTTCTATGCTTCTTATGCTGTGGCAAACAGAGAGCCTAACAGAAATGATTATGAAAGTGGTAACCCTAAACCAGAAAAATTAAATGATTATGAGTTAGGTTGGCGTTACGTAACTTCTAATGTGCAAGTAAATACAAACTTATATTATATGGGTTATAAAGATCAGTTAGTTGTTACGGGTGAGTTAAATGATGTAGGAGCTCCGCTCAGAGAAAATGTTGGAGATAGTTACCGTTTGGGTATAGAGGTAGATGCTAATATTGTTTTTAGTGATCAGTTTTCTGCTAGACCAAACATTGCTATAAGTAGTAATAAAAATAAAGATTTTTTTACAGATAGAGATGGTGGTGTGCAAGACTTAGGAGATACAAATATTGCCTATTCTCCTAGTGTAGTTGCGGGAAACATTTTTACTTATGCACCAAAAGAGAACATAAAATTATCTTTTTTATCTAAATTTGTAGGCGAACAATACTTAAGTAACACAGATACAGAAGACTCTAAATTGGATAGCTATTTTGTAAACGATTTTAATGTGGCTTACGAGATAAAATTTAATAAAATATTTAAGTCCGTTGTCTTAACCGGACTAGTAAATAATGTTTTTAATAAAAAATATGTATCTAACGGATACACGTATTTAAATAGTTGGGACACTCCTGGCACTACTTTTGAAGTACAAGGTTATTACCCACAAGCAGGTACTAACTTTTTAGTGGGTGCAACATTTAATTTTTAAGATTTGAACACTAACCATGTTTACAAAGGGTGGGCCTTATTTTAGGTTTGCCCTTTTTTTAATTTCTTACGGTAACAATATTTCCGTTTACAGACGAGCTGTAAAAAAGCATGTCATGATATCTTTTGTCGTCTTCGGGTCTGTTTAAAAACTGGCCTGTAAATAGGTTGTACTTATATTCTTCACAAGGGCAAGTTACATTTTGTTTATCTTCATCTAAAATCATTGTAGAGCACGCACTAGGCTCGTGGTTTGGGCAACTTGCTTCAAAAGCCATAAAATTATCAAAACCTGTGTTTATAACAAAAATACCTTTAGTGCCAACACCTTGGCTACCAACATATACAGCATTTCCTGTATTTTTAAGGGCGCTATATGATGGCAAATTTAAATTTAAGTCTACTCTAAAACCAATCTCTTGCAGGTAAGGATTTCTGTTAGTTCTTCCACTATCACAAGAAAGTAATAGAAAAATGGCTAAAAGTGTAAAAAGTGTTTTCATAATATGTTTTCTTAGTACTAATACAACAGCAAATGTGAACAAAAATTATGTATATTTGTATAAAATCCTCTAGAAATAAGAGGATTTTCTTATTTATAAAACGATCATGTTATGAGTAACGTATCTTATTATACCGCAGAAGGTTTAAAAAAGTTAAAAGACGAGCTTAATCAGCTTAAGGACATAGAGCGCCCAAAGGCGTCACAAGCAATTGCAGAGGCTAGAGATAAAGGAGATTTATCTGAGAATGCTGAGTATGATGCAGCCAAAGAGGCACAAGGTTTATTAGAGCTTAAAATTTCTAAATTAGAAGAAATTGTGGCTGGAGCCAGAATTATTGATGAGTCTCAGTTAGATACATCTAAGGTGCTAGTTTTATCTACAGTTAAATTGAAAAATCAATCTAACGGTATGGAAATGAAATATACCTTAGTTGCAGAAAGTGAAGCCGACTTAAAAACAGGTAAAATATCTGTAAATTCTCCAATTGGTAAGGGTTTATTGGGTAAAAGTGTGGGTGATGAAGCAGAAATTGCAGTGCCTAATGGAAAAATTAAACTTACAATTTTAGAAATAACTAGAGCATAATGGCATCTATTTTTACTAAAATAATAAATGGTGAAATCCCTTGTTACAAGGTGGCAGAAGATGCTAATTATTTTGCTTTTTTAGATATTAACCCTAATGCCAAAGGGCATACGCTATGTGTGCCCAAAAAAGAGGTTGATAAAATTTTAGATTTAGACGAAGAAACTTATATGGGCTTAATGGCTTTTTCTAGAAAAGTAGGCAAAGCTATAGAGGCGGTAATACCTTGTAACCGTGTTGGTCTGTCTGTTATTGGGTTAGAGGTGCCACACGTGCACGTACATTTAATACCATTAAATTCTATGGCAGATGCATCCTTTAAAACTAAAGCAATGGTAACTAAAGAAGAGTTTACAGATCTGGCAGCAGCAATAGCGGCTAAAATTCAATAATTTTTTGGGTAAATACATAAACGGCTATACCAACTAAGGCAATTAGTGTAAGTGCTACTATATAAAATAAAGAAGTAAATTTTACACTTGTTTTGTGTGGTACGGCTAGTTTTTGGTAGTAATTAAAAGATCGCTCTATATCGTCTGTCCAATTTATAGGGTAAATGGTACAGTGGCATCTATCACATTTTATATCATTGCTTACCTCGTTAGTGGTTTTGTGTATAAATTTACCAAACTTTTGCTTTTGATAAAAAGTAACTGTAAGCTCATTATGAAAACATTCTGGACAGTTATTTTTTATATTAGCTTCTTTAAGTACTACTAATTTCTCCTTAGACATAGTTAAACTTTAATTTTTAACGAAATCTGCATTACAGTGCCATCTTTACCCGAAGATAACACTTTTACTTTACCGTTGTGGTATTCTTCTACAATTCTTTTAACTAAAGACAGCCCTAAACCCCAACCACGTCGCTTAGATGTGTGTCCTGGATTAAATATAGAAGCATAGTTTCCTTTAGGTATTCCGTGTCCTGTATCTGATACTAAAATATTTACAAAATTACCTGCTGGAATAATTTCTATAGCAATATGTCCTTTACCCCGCATTGCATCAATACCGTTTTTAACCAAGTTTTCAATAGTCCAGTTATACAGGGGTTTATTAAGCATAACAGGTAACTTATCTACCTTACTATCAAAAGAAAACTGAATTAGTTTTGAGCTTCTTCTTTTTAAATAGTCAAAAGCACTTTTGGTTTCTGCAACAATATCTTTTTCTTCAAGCTTTGGTAAAGATCCAATATTAGAAAACCTGTCTGTTATAGTTTGTAATCTAGAAATGTCTTTTTCTATCTCTACAGATATTTCTGGATTTATGTTTTCATCTTTTAAAAGTTCATTCCACCCCAAAAGAGAGGTAAGCGGAGTACCAATTTGGTGTGCTGTTTCCTTAGCCATACCTGCCCAAAGTTTACTTTGTTCAGATGCTTTATTGGTTTTAAAGAAAAAGAAAATTACAGCACCAAATAAAAATATAATTAGCAATAACGCTAAAGGGTAATATTTTAAATTATTTAAAACTTCAGAATTGCCATAATAAAGGGTAGCAATTAATTCTCCTTTATGGGTCATTAAAATAGGAGAGTTTTCTTTTTTAAAATCTTCTATTTTTTGCTTTATAAAAGCAGTATCTTTTATTTTTTTGCCTTCTATGTTTTTGGCGTTAAAAGTGCCACTCTTGTTTACTAAAATCATTGGTGTAGAGGTATTGTTCTGAAAAATTTTTAAATGTAAATCTCCTAAATCTTCCGTTTGTGAAGAGTTACGAAACTCGGTTTGGGCTGTGGCCCATATTTCCATTTTGTGGCGTTCTTCTTTCTTAAATTGCTCAAAAAAACTATTTGTATTCCATAAAATTAGGCTCACAATAAAGAAAGCGCCCACCATTAAGGAAATGTTTATAGTTTTGTTTTTTGGATTAAAATTCATTGTTCCAATTCTTGGGTTTAAAGATAACGTAATATAATGCACATTTGGTATTTCTATCTTGCCATCTTGTTTTAAATAGCGGACAAATTATGTACCTTTGCATTCTATGAAAAAAACAATTTCTATAGTACCAAACGAGGTTACAACGGCTAAATTGCACGGCTATCTTTTAGGCGCTGTTGGCCCTAGACCTATTGCATTTGCTAGCACGGTAGATAAAGATGGTAATCCTAACTTATCTCCTTTTAGCTTTTTTAATGTATTTAGTGCAAACCCGCCAATACTAATTTTTTCTCCTGCTAGGCGTGTTAGAAATAATACAACAAAACACACATTAGAGAATGTTTTAGAGACCAAAGAAGTTGTAGTAAATATTGTTAATTATGCTATTGTACAACAAATGTCTTTGTCTAGTACAGAATATGCAGTTGGGGTAAACGAGTTTAAAAAAGCTGGTTTAACAATGTTAAAGTCTGATATTGTTACACCATTTAGAGTGGCAGAATCTCCGGTGCAGTTTGAGTGTAAAGTTACTAAAGTAGAAGCTTTAGGTACAGAAGGTGGTGCAGGTAATTTAGTGTTTTGTGAGGTTGTAAAAGTACACGTAGATAGTACAATATTAGATAAAAACGGTAGCATAGACCAACATAAAATAGATTTGGTTGCCCGTATGGGAGGTAATTGGTACAGCAGAGCAAAAGAAGGTATGTTTGAAGTGCCTAAACCGTTATCTACCTTAGGAATAGGTATAGATAGTTTGCCAGATAAAATTAAAAACAGTAAGTTGTTATCTGGTAATGATTTAGGTTTGTTAGGTAATATAGAAGTTTTACCAACAACTAAAAGTGCACAACAATTTGTTAATGAAAATGAAGATGCACAAGCAACACTAGCAACTAATGATAGTGTACAGCTGCAATTAAAAGCTAAAGAATATATTTTTAATAACAACCCATTGGGCGCATTAAAATTATTATTAGCAGGTATAGATATAATAGAATAAGAACTCAATTAATAAACACGCATAAGAAACTAATTTAAGATGGAAGTACAAGGAAAAGTAAAAATGGTTGGGGAAACTCAGACTTTTGGAAGTAACGGATTTAGAAAAAGAGAAATAGTTGTTACAACAGAGGAGCAGTATCCACAACATATAATGGTAGAGTTTGTTCAGGATAAATGCGATTTGTTAAACGGGTATAGTGTTGGACAGCCAGTAAAAATTAGCATTAACTTAAGAGGTAGAGAATGGGTTAACCCACAAGGAGAAACAAAATATTTTAACTCTATACAAGGTTGGAGAATAGAAAACTTACAACAAGCTGCTCCAAGCGGAGATGCAGGAATACCACCAGCTGCGCCAGCACAAGCTTTTGAGCCTGCTGATAATTTAAATGAAGAAGATCACGATGATTTGCCTTTCTAGGTTAAATGGTAAATCCAATATATTATTTAACAGATAAGTTAGAGTTTCCTCCAGTACATACAGCTAATGAAGAAGGTTTGTTAGCGGCTGGAGGAGATTTATCTGTAGAACGATTACAACTTGCCTATAAAAGCGGAATTTTTCCTTGGTTTGATGATGATAGATTGCCACTTTGGTGGAGTCCAGACCCAAGAATGGTATTGTTTCCGCAAGAATTAAAAGTTTCCAAAAGTATGCGTAAGCTTTTACGCAATGAAGCTTTTACTGTTACAAAAAATAAAAAATTTGAAGAAGTAATTCGCCGTTGTGCTACTGTAACAAGAGACGGGCAGCCAGGCACGTGGATTACCCAAAATATGCAAAACGCATATATAGAACTACATGAAAAAAAATTTGCGCACTCTTACGAGGTTTGGTTAAACAACCAGTTGGTAGGTGGTTTGTACGGCATAGATTTAGGTACTGTGTTTTGTGGAGAAAGTATGTTTAGTGATGTTAGCAATGCATCTAAATATGGTTTTATAACAATGGTACAAGAAATGGAAGCCAACAATTACAAACTTATAGATTGCCAAGTCTATACCCAGCACCTAGAAAGTTTAGGTGCCAGAGAAATAGATAGGGATGATTTTATGGAGTTTATTAAGTAGCGTTTTGTTCATATATTTTCCAATCAATTTTTTCTTCTATTGAAATAGTTTTGAAAATTTGAAAGGCATAACTAGAAATATATTCTATTGTTTTAAAGAACTTTAAATAATCTAGTTGTATTAATATTTCTTCTTCGTTAATATAGGAGTAATTAAACAACATTTCAAAAACTTTAAAATGAGTTTGTGATTTGTTAATTTTACTCTTTTTTATTTGGCATTGAGTATGTGTTATAGCGTGTCTGGTTTCTGAAAGTATAGTCCAAAATTCATTATATCCAGTCTTTACAATATTACTTTTTGAGTATTCTTTAAATGTATCTTTACCTGCTTCTTTTAGTAAACTATATAGGTCTTTTCCAGTCGGAATATTTTCTCGATTGAAAATAAGCCCTTTTTTTAGCTTTTTGATTACTTTCTGTTTAAAGACTTTATCTTTATTGGATTTAATATAAATAAAATCCTTGAGAAAAGTTTCTAAAGCCTCGAAAGATTGAGAATATAGAAGACAAAATTTTAGTGATAATATTTTTTCTATTTCATCACTATAAGTTTCTCTGGTTATTTTTTTAAAAGAGTTTGTTGGAATTCGGGCAGCCCTTTTTTTGTCACTCCAATCAACTATTAATAAAGAAGAGCTAAGACTAAGTGAAGCTTTTTCTTTATTATATTTTTCAACATCTGATTTTAGAACGTCATTTATTCTTAAAGATATTTGTCTATAAACTAATAATCTATCATATAAAATATCTAGATGTTTCTTATAAGGATTTTCCATTTAACTCTACTTCAAACTACTTGCTGTATGTGGGTTGCTTAATAGCTCTTTAAAAACAGCCCAGCGTTTTTCTGGTTGGTCTACAGTACCACCTTTAGCTTTTACATAGTCTGCAACTAGGTCTTTACCTAAATTATAGTTTATAACATAGCTACGGTATTGGTCTATAAAACGTGTGCGTTGCAATGCTCTGTCTGGCGCGTAAAATAAATATTTTTCTAGCCATTTAGCAGCTTCTTCTCTAGAAATTTCTCCGTTTAAATATTTTCTGGCAGCTTCATTACCTGCGTAATTCAGCTTACCTATTAATCCTAGAATTTTATAGTATTTATCGGCCTTGCTTGCATCTAAACCTGCAATAGGGAAAAGTACTTCTTTTTCAAAAGCAACACGTTCTTCACCGGGGAATGCTACATCTATACCATAGTTTGCACTACCTTCTGCTATTAAAGATTGTGGAGAGAACAATGGGTATACCGAAAATTCTTTCCATCCTTTGGCATCAACTAAATTTTGTTCTAATAGCGCATTAAATACGTGGTGACCAGGATAACCTTCGTGGCAAGCTAAGTCTATTGCACGCTGAATAAAAATTGGAAAATCGGTATTTATCTGTATTAAACTTTTACTTTTTCCTTGGTAATAATTGTAACCAGACCAGCTTTTGTTGTTTACATATTCTAGCACAAAATCTTCATTCTGCGGTAATTTAAAATGGTGATTTGTTCTTTTTCTTGCTTCTGTTATCGCTACTCTAAAAACAGTATCTAACTTATCTTTTGGTATTATAAATTGCTGTTCAAAAGCAGCATACCTTGTGGCTAAATCTTTATCCCCAGGCAACTCTTCTTCAAGTGCGGCAATAAGTTTGTTAAAGTGTTCTTCTGTAAAATGTGGTGGTTCTGCATCATACAAAAGTTTAGCTTCTTCATCAAAACTATAGGTTTTACCTGCCAGCATCTCTAACTTGGTTTTAACTGCAGTTAGTTGCTTTTTAAACATCGTATGTCTTGCGGTTTCAATACTAGAAAAAGCAGTTGTATCTACCAAATTAGCGCTTTCTATTAATATATTGGCTCTGGCAATAAAATCTGAAGCAGGTATGGTGTCTAATTTAGCTGAGGTTGGTTTCCATTCTTCTGGACCGTAATAAGCATCAACAAAATCGCTATTATATTGTCCCACTTCTAAAACCAGTTTTACGTAATCTTCTGCTAAAGCATTCATTTTAGGTTTTTCTGGTGGTTTACTACAAGATCCTAATGCTATTACAGCAAATAAGGCTACTATTTTATTTTTCATAAGTGTTATTCTTTAGTGGTAATGTTTAAAAGACTCTCATTAAACAAATTAAAAATACGTGTATATTCATCTGTCCAGCTACTAGGCTCTACAAAACCGTGTCGCTCTACAGGATACACAGCCATTTCCCAATTCTTTTTTTCTAACTCTATTAGACGCTGAGATAAACGTACCATATCTTGAAAATGCACGTTGTCATCTACCATACCGTGTAGAATTAATAAATCTCCTTTTAAACCATCTGCAAAATAAATAGGAGAGCTTTTTCTGTAAGCAATGCTATCTGTAACCGGAGTATTTAAAATACGTGCAGTATAGCCGTGGTTGTAAGCAGCCCAATCGCCAACCGAACGTATTGCAGCACCAGCTTTAAAAGTATCTGGAGCGTTAAACATTCCCATTAATGTTATAAAGCCACCATAAGAACCTCCGTAAATTCCAATTTTATCTTTGTCAATTCCGTATTTTTCTACTAGTAATTTAGCGCCATCTACTTGGTCCGATAAATCTTTACCACCCATATGACGGTAAATGCCTGTACGCCATTTACTGCCGTAACCAGCACTACCTCTATAATCTATATCTAACACAGTATACCCATTATCTACCAATATGTTATGAAACATATATTCTCTGTAGTAAGAGCTCCACCATTTGTGTGCATTTTGTAAATAACCTGCTCCGTGTACAAAAATTACAGCGGCTTTATTTTTTGTTGCTGTTTTAGGTTGATATAACCTTGCGTAAACCTCTGCACCATCTTCCGCATTAAAAGTAATAACTTCAGGATCTTTCCAATTGTAGTTTTTAAAGCTGTCTGTAAGTGAATTTGTAATTTGTTTTGGAGCAGTTTTAGCTCTATTTTTTATTGGGTTAGGCTGTAAATATAATTCTGTTGGTTTATTGCTGTATGAGTATAAAATAGCCATTTGGCGTTCATCTGGAGATAAAGTAACCTCGTTATTACCAACCATTGTAGTTAGTTGAGTTAATTTACCACCTTTTAATGGCATAGTGTAAAATTGTCTGTCTCCAGGATGATTTTTATTAGCCGTAAAATACCAACGTTTTTTATCTATAGAGATAGTTGGCTCGTAAATTTCAAAATTACCAGATGTTAGTGTTTTTGTTTTTTTAGTTAACACATTAGTGCTATATAAATGAGAATAGCCTGTTTTTTCAGACTGGTACCAAATACTATTGTCATCTGGTAGCCACCCTAAATTACCCCAGCCAATACCTGGGCCAGCAATCCAAGCTTTATCGTGCTGGTGGTCTAAATTGGTAACGGTACCATCAGCAAGATTTAAAAGAACTATCCAACGGTCTTTGTAATCGTTAGAGCTTATATCTAAAACAGCTTTTTTGCCATCTGCACTCCAAATAGGGCCAACAATGTAGCCAATTCTATTTTCGTTTTTGTACGTTTTGTTTGGGTAGTCTTTAGTATATTCTGGTATGTAATCTAAACCTTCTAAATTATCTAAAGAAACAGGGTATGTTTTTTTGTTTTTAATGTCGTAAATATGAAGCTCGTAACTGCTTGGTTTGTCACCAACCTTAGAGCGTGTATTTTCATTTTCTACATAACCAGATTCTGTTACAAAGTGTGGCATTGTAGTACGTTTGTTGCTTGCGTAAGTGGCTGCAATATAGGTTACATAACTACCATCTGTACTAATACTTTGGCTGCTAATAGATTTGCCTTTTGTGTATATAGAAAATAACTCTTTTTCTTTGTAGCGTTCCATTGCTTTTTTACGAGCGTCTTTTTTGGCTTTGCGTTCTTTTAAAACATCAAAAAGGGCAAGTTGGTCATTACGTAGCCATTCATCTTTATCACTTAAATGCTCTTCTTTATCTTTTTTATCGGTAAAATTTGTGATTTGTACAGTTGCGCCAGTTGTAGTGTTCCAAGTATAAATATTCTGCCCTTTTTGGTATGCAATTTTACTATCGTTCTCTATAAATTTGGCATTTCTTTCACGGTCTTCTGTCTGTGTAATTTGTATGGTTTTGTTAGTAGTAACATCAGTATAAAAAATGTCTCCTCGTTTTACATATACCTTTTTTGTTCGTTTAGAATTAAAAGTTGGAGTAGAAGGTAGGTTGTATTCGGTTTCAAAATCTACTTTAGCAGTTTTTTTTGTGTTTAAATTGTATATGTATAGTGAGTCGCTAAATGCATTTTCTGTGTTCCAATTAAAATAAATGCTTTTACTGTCTTGAGACCATTTAGGACTAGAAGGTAAGTGGCCAACAAAGGCATCACCCTGCATAATTTCTTTAATAGTTAAGGTAGACGCGTTGTTTTCTTGAGCGTAGATTGATAGTGAGCAAAGCAAAATGCTTATGCTAAAAAGGAACTTTTTTTTCATTTTATTTTGGTTCTTTCTGATGATTTTTGGCTAAGTCAGTGTCAGTAATTTTTTTAATGCACTAAAGTTAGCATTATTTCCAATTACATAATAATATATTACAAGTATCTGTTTGGTCTGTAAATGTAGCGTTGCGGAATATGAAACTTAATTTAAGTAAAAACTTAAATAACAAAAATGGATTCTCAATTTAAAAAAAGGAATAAAAAAAGGCTGGTAAAAACCAGCCTTACTAATATTATGAGTCTTGTATAATTAATTTACAACCAATACAAAATAGTTCTTTTTACCACGTTGTAATAAAACAAACTTATTGTTAATTAGGTCTTTGCTTGTAATAACGTAATCTTCTTTTACTTTTTCTTTATTTACAGAAATAGAATTTTGTTTAAGTTCTCTACGGGCTGCACCGTTAGAGTCTAAAAACTGAGTTTTTGCAGCTAATGCGCCAATCATATCCAAGCCTTCTTCAATATCTAAAGCAGTAACTTCTGCTTGGGGTACACCTTCAAAAATATCTAAAAAAGTTTTTTCGTCTAACGTTTTTAAATCATCAGAAGTAGATTTTCCAAATAAAATATTACTAGCTTTTATAGCGTTGTCTAAATCTTCTTTAGAGTGTACGCTAATAGTAATTTCTTCGGCTAATTTTTTCTGTAAAGCACGCATATGAGGAGCTTCGTTGTGTTCTGCAATTAGCGAGTTAATTTCTTCTTTACCTAAAAAAGTAAAGATTTTTATAAACTTTTCTGCATCTTGATCTGATGTGTTTAACCAGTACTGGTAAAACTTGTAAGGAGAAGTACGTTCTGCATCTAACCAAATATTACCACCTTCAGTTTTTCCAAATTTGGTACCATCTGCCTTAGTAATTAATGGGCAAGTAAGAGCATAACCTTTACCACCACCAATTCTACGTATCATTTCTGTACCAGTGGTAATATTGCCCCATTGGTCACTACCACCCATTTGCAGCGTACAGTTGTGTTCTTTAAATAAGTGGTAAAAATCGTACCCTTGCACCAATTGGTATGTAAACTCCGTAAAAGACATTCCTTCTTTGGCTTCAGAAGTTAAACGCTTTTTTACTGAGTCTTTAGCCATCATATAGTTAACGGTAATGTGTTTACCAACATCACGAATAAAATCTAGGAATGAAAATTCTTTCATCCAATCGTAATTATTAACTAAAACGGCAGCATTATCTTCATTGCTTTTAAAATCTAAAAAACGAGACAACTGGTTTTTTATGGCATTTTGGTTGTGTCTAAGTGTTTTTTCGTCTAATAAGTTACGTTCAGCAGATTTTCCAGACGGATCACCAATCATACCAGTGGCTCCACCAACTAACGCATAAGGTTTGTGGCCAGCTAACTGAAAATGACGTAACATCATTACACTAACCAAGTGGCCAATGTGTAACGAGTCTGCTGTTGGGTCTATACCCACATAGGCAGCGCGCATTTGTTCTAGTAAGTGTTCCTCTGTTTCGGGCATAACATCGTGTATCATACCCCTCCATTTTAATTCTGCGACAAAATTAGAAGCCATTGTATTTTATGTTTTGTAATAGTAGTTGCAAATATAAAAGAAATAGAGAGCTTTGGCAGTAGTCTATAGTAAATTAAATTGCTAAATTTGAACTATGATATTGGTAACAGGAGGCACAGGATTAGTAGGTGCGCATCTTTTATTGCAGCTGCTTAAAACAGAAAAAGCGGTAAAAGCTACACGCAGGGCAAGTAGTAATTTAGGGCAGGTAAAAAAAGTATTTTCTTATTATGTAGATAATGCAGAGGAGTTGTTTTCTAAAATAACTTGGGTGGTTGCAGATATTACAGACATACCTTCATTAGAAAATGCTTTTAAAGATGTTACACGCGTATTCCATTGTGCAGCTTTAATTTCTTTTGATCCTAATGACTATGTTAAATTAAGACAAATTAATGCAAAAGGTACAGCCAATATTGTAAATTTTTGCTTGTCTAACAATGTGCAAAAGTTAACTTACGTAAGTTCTATTGCTACTTTGGGTAAAAATGAAGCAACACCAATTGTTACCGAAGAAACAGAATGGAATGATGCAGATGTAAATGTTTATGCACTTACAAAATATGCAGCAGAAATGGAAGTTTGGCGTGGTACACAAGAAGGTTTAGATGCTGTTATTGTAAACCCAGGTGTTATTTTAGGACCTGGATATTGGGACTCCGGAAGTGGACAATTTTTTAGTAAAATAGCAAATGGTTTAAAATACTATCCACCAAGTGGTAGCGGATTTATAGGTGTTTTTGATGTTGTTGATATGTGTATAAAACTAATGAATGCTAACTTAGTAAACCAACGGTATATTGCTGTGGCAGAAAATGCTACATTTAAGGAGGTTTTAGATAAAATAGCCGTAGCCATTAATAAGCCTAAACCAACTAAAGTTTTAAAAATATGGCAGTTAAATATTTTGTATAAGTTAGACTGGTTAGTGCATTTATTTACCAGAAGAGGTCGTAAGTTGTCTAAAATGCAAGTACACGGCTTAAAAAGTCAGGATATGTACCAAAATGCAAAAATTAAAGAGGCTATAAACTTTAATTTTACAGATTTAGATACCGTTATTAAAACTACTTCTTCCCTGCTTTTACAGGAGCAACTTTAAGTTTTTCTGGATTCTTTTTTCGGCTATTGGCAATACTATCTGCTTTTAATTCTCTTTTACGGTTTAATTGGGTTTTAATGGTGTCTAATTTACGTTGTATTTCTTTATAAAAACCCTCGTAAACTGTTGGGTAAGACGCATAATAAACATCACTGTCTGCAAACTGTGTGCTATCTATATTGTATTTTTTATAGATATAGGGCATTGTTTTTACATTGTTTTCTACTAAAACATTAGAATTGGTATTTTTTGCAGCAGTAATAAGTGCTAAATCATATAAAATGTCAATCATTTTAGATTCAGGTATAAGATTGTCTGGCTCTTTAATAGCTTTTTGCGAACAAGAAACTATAGCTAAAATTACTAGTAGTAAGGATATAAGCTTTTTCATCTTTTTTATTTTTGGTGGTGTAATCTTGCTGTTAAAGTTACCTGTTAAAGGTTAGTCTATGTGCATTTTTTTGCTCAGAAACAACACCATTTGCATACGCTAAATGTCCATTTACAAAGGTATGAGAAATTTTAGATTTAAATGTGTAATCTTCAAACGGAGACCAACCACATTTGTATAAAATGTTAGACTTGCTTACTTGCCAAGGACTATTGGTGTCTACAATAACTAAATCTGCAAAGTACCCTTCTTTAATATATCCTCTTTTTTCAATTTGAAATAAAATAGCAGGGTTGTGACACATTTTTTCTACCATACGTTCTATAGTAATTGTGCCATCTAAAACTTTCTCTAGCATAGCAGGTAAAACGTGTTGTACTAACGGTCCGCCAGATGGAGCTTTCGTGTAAACGTTATCTTTTTCTTCAAAGGTATGTGGTGCGTGGTCTGTTGCAATAACATCTATACGGTTATCTAAAAGAGCGTCCCAAAGCATAGACCTATCTTCTGCAGTTTTAACAGCAGGATTCCATTTTATAAGTGTACCTCTTTCTTTGTAATCTTCATCAGAAAACCACAAATGATGAACACAAACCTCTGCTGTAATTTTTTTGTCTTTTAAAGGAATATCGTTTCTAAAAAGACTTGTTTCTTTTCCTGTAGATAAATGAAAAACGTGTAGTCTGGCACCAGTTTTTTCTGCCAGAGCTATAGCCTTAGAAGAAGATAAATAGCACGCCTCTGTACTTCTAATAATTGGGTGATATTCTATAGGAATGTTGTCTCCGTACTTTTCTTTATACGTAGCCATATTTTTGCGAATAGTAGTTTCGTCTTCACAATGAGCCGAGATTACCATTTCTGTATTGCTAAATATTTTTTCAATTACCTCTTCGTTATCTACCAACATATTTCCGGTAGAAGAACCTAAAAATAATTTTACACCAGAACAAGCGTTTTTATCTAGTTTTTTTAATTCCTCTAAATTGTCATTAGTACCACCAAACAAAAAGGAGTAGTTAGCATAAGAGCTTTCTTTTGCTACAGCAAATTTTTCTTCTAACTTTTCTATTGTTGTTGTCTGCGGATTTGTATTTGGTTGCTCCATAAAAGTAGTAACACCACCAGCAACAGCAGCTTTACTTTCTGTAGCAATATTTCCTTTGTGCGTAAGTCCTGGTTCTCTAAAATGTACTTGGTCATCTATAATGCCAGGTAATACGTAATTGCCTTTAGCGTCTATAATTGTAGCGTTGGCATCACTAATAGAACTACTTATTTTTTCTATATAATTACCGTTTAAAAGAATATCACAATTGGTAATTGTGCCTTCATTTACAACCTTAGCGTTTTTTATTAGCGTTTTCTTCATTTTAAAATTTGTTTTTTTGAAACAAGCTTATGTATTTCATTTTTATTACTCCAAAAACAGCTTCGCCAATAATTGAAGAACTCATTTTAGATTTTCCGCGTACTCTATCTGTAAAAACAATAGGTACTTCTTGTATTTTAAAGCCTTTTAAATGTGCTCTAAATTTCATTTCTATTTGAAAAGCGTACCCGATAAAACGGACCGTATCTAAACTTAGGTTTTCTAGCACTTTTCTTTTGTAACAAATAAAACCAGCGGTAGGGTCATCTACACGCATACCTGTTATCATTTTTACATAAAATGATGCGCCGTAAGACAATAATATTCTAAACAAAGGCCAATTTACAACATTAATACCTTTAACATACCTAGAGCCAATGGCTAAGTCTGCACCAGCAATACAAGCATTGTATAGGTTAATTAAATCATTTGGAGAATGAGAAAAATCTGCATCCATCTCAAAAATATAGTCGTATTTATTTGCAATAGCCCATTTAAAACCGTGAATATAAGCAGTTCCTAAACCCGCTTTTTCTTTACGTACTTCTAAAAACAGTTTACCGCTAAACAGGGCTTGTAGTTCTGTTACTTTTTGTGAAGTACCGTCAGGAGAATTGTCATCTACAATAAGAATATGAAATTCTTTTTTTAATGTAAAAACGGCATTAATAATAGCCTCTATATTTTCTATCTCATTAAAAGTAGGAATTATAACTAAGCTATCTGTCATTCTTTTTTTAGTATTGAATGCACAAAAGTACTATTTAAATTTTAGTGGTAAAACCCAAAGTGCTTTTTATGATTTTTTTACAATTGCATAGCGTCTTTTTTATGCAATAACACGTATTAATTAATAAAGTTGGTCTAAGTATTAATTTGTAGTTTTGCACCACTTATACGCATACAAAAAGAAAAATGGAATCTATTACTAGGGTTTTTAATAATGTAGATTGGGTTACCACCATATTTGTGGTTAGTCTTTTTGTTATGGTTTTAAGTAAAACCTTTTTTTACAATAAGTTTATAAATTTTGTGGCGTTACCATTTAATAACAAATACATTTTTTTACACAGTAAAAAACATATATTGTTTAATTGGTTTAACGTATTATGGAGTGTTTTTTTGTGGTTAAATGCGGCGTTATTTATTTACTATTTGCTAAGTATTTTTAAATTTAAAGATACACTTACTCCTATAAACTACCTTTTTATTTTTGGTATTTTAAGTTTATTTGTTGTAGTAAAATTAGTATTGCAATTTATTAATAGTTTTATTTTTAACGCAGAAACTGCCATTGTTCATATTGTTTTTAATAAAATTTCATACCAAAATTACAGTGGTTTGGTGTTATTTGCTGCTAATATTTTTCTTACATATATTACACCATATTCTGAGCTAGTTGCTTATTTGGCGGTGGTTTTGTTTGTCGTTGTAATGTGCATAGGATGGGTTAATCTGTTAAGAATTCATCGAAATTTTATAACAATTAATTTTTTCTATTTTATTTTGTACCTTTGCGCACTCGAAATTTCACCTTTTGTGATAATAGGTAGTTACCTAAAATATTGATGTCTATGAAGATAAAAACGATTTTGGTTTCTCAACCAGAACCTAAAATGGAGAACTCTCCCTATTCAAGACTTATTGAAAAGGAGAAGTTAAAAGTAGATTTTAGACCGTTTATACATGTAGAGGGCGTTGATGCAAAAACAGTGCGTCAGCAAAAAGTAGATTTAAACAACTTTACAGCAATAGTACTTACAAGTAGAAACTCTGTAGATCACTTTTTTAGAATTGCAGAAGAAATGCGTTTTAAAGTGCCAGATTCTATGAAGTATTTTTGCCAGTCTGAGGCTGTGGCATACTATCTTCAGAAATATGTAGTTTACCGTAAACGTAAAATATATGTTGGTAAAAGAATGTTTGCAGACTTAGCTCCGTTGTTAAAAAAGTATAAAACAGAAAAATTTCTTTTACCTTCTTCAGATGTATTAAAGCCAATTGTGCCTGAAACATTGGATGGTCTTGGTTTAGATTGGAAGAGAGCTATTTTTTACAAAACAGTAATTAGTGATTTGTCAGATTTAAGAGATGTGTATTATGATATACTTGTTTTCTTTAGTCCGTCTGGAATTGAATCTTTATTAAAGAATTTCCCTGACTTTGAACAGAATGATACTAAAATAGCTGTTTACGGAAATACAACAGTTAATGCTGCTACAGATGCTGGGTTGCGTATAGATATACTTGCGCCAACACCAGAAACGCCATCTATGACAATGGCATTACAGAAGTACATTACTACTGCTAATAAAAAATAATATAGTACGTTATACGTAAAAGCCTCATTGTTAAATGAGGCTTTTTTATTTTAGTTAATTCAATACTAAATCGTTACTTTTTTAAAGTATGTAAAAAAGATCTCATTTTTGGTATAATTTTATCTGCATCTTCTTCTAGTGCAAAGTGACCAGTATTGTAGATGTTGTAATCTGTATTTTTTACATCTTTTTTAAATGCTTCTGCTCCACTTTCAGGAAAAAATGCATCATTTTTACCCCAAACAATTAATAATGGAGGTTGGTTGTCTTTTAAATATTGTTGCCACTTAGGGTATAATTTTATATTATTTTGATAATCGTAAAACAAATCTAAGTTTACAGCATGTGCATTTGGTCTAGATAACCTAAGGTAATCTAAATGCCAAGTATCTGGATTTATATTTTCTGAATTTCTAGTACCGTGCGTGTATTGCCACTCCAAACCTTCTAAAGAAAAAGAAGGTAATAGAGCTTTTTCTGTAGTTTCATTTCTATTAGCCCAAAACTCTTTTGTAGACTTCCAAGCTTCGCCTAAACCTTCTTCATAAGCATTACCATTTTGGTTAATTATTGCCGTTATTCTATCTGGGTGTGCAGTAGCAATTCTAAATCCTATAGGTGCGCCATAGTCTTGTATCATAATGGCATAACTTGTAATAGCTTTTTGCTCTAAAAATGAATTTATAGTTTTAGCAATATTGTCAAAAGTATACTCATAATCTTTTTCAGAAGGAAAATCACTATTTCCAAAACCAGGATAATCTGGAGCTATTAAATAAAACTCATTTGATAGCTGGTTTAACACTTTTCTGTATTGATGGGATGAAGACGGAAAGCCGTGTAATAGTACTACTGTTGGGTTGTTGCTGTCTCCTGCTTCTCGGTAAGCAATTTTTACACCATTTACATTTTCCGTTTTGTATTTTACATTATTCATTTTTTTAATTTTTATTGTTTCTATATTTTTTTTGCTGCTTATTGTTTGTGTATTATGCTTACAAGCAGTTATAAAAGCTAATAATAGCAAGGGCACTAGTTGTAATTTTCTCATTTTATACTATTCTTTCGTTTTTATTTATTTTCAAATCGTTAATACTTGCATAGCGTTTTTCCATTAATCCGTTATCATCAAATTCCCAATTTTCATTTCCATAAGCTCTGTACCATTGTCCACTATCATTTTGATATTCGTAAATAAATCTAACGGCAATTTTATTTTCATTAAAGCTCCAGAGTTCTTTCTTTAATTTATAGTTATGCTCTTTTATCCACTTATTTTTTAAAAACTCTTGCACCTCTTTTCTACCATTAATAAAGCTGGTTCTATTGCGCCATTCTGTATTAAGACTATATGCCATAGATACTTTAATAGGATCTTTAGTGTTCCAAGCATCTTCTGCCAATTGTACTTTTTGTGTTGCAGTTTCTTTTGTAAAGGGAGGTAATGGGTATTTTTTCATACTTTTTGTTCTTTGTTACCGAACATTCGGTAAAATGTATATTTAATTTTTTTTATGCTTTTAAGTAACTGTTTTCTATGTTTTGCATTGTGTTTTCAAAAACAGACAAATCACTCAGGCCTTTTGCTACAATTAAGCATCCTTGTACTTGTATTAATACCTGTAAAGCTTTTTTTTCTGCTTCTTCTGGTGTAAAACTCAGGGCAATACCTATTTCTTTAAAAGCAGATAACCACTGTGTCATTCCTTTATTTATTTGCTCTTCAAACAACTCTATACCAGCTTGCATAGATAGTGCTCTAAATATACAAATGGCTTCTCCGCCATCATACAATTCACGTATAGCCAATAATCCTTTTTTTAAACGGACGCTAGGTGTTAAGTTGGTGTCTAAAAGCGTATGAAACACATTGGTGTTAATCCAATCTTCTAAATGTATTAAAACAGCGTCTGCCATCTCTTGTTTACCGTTAGGAAACCTATGGTAAAGACTTGCTTTTTTTAAGCCAGTAGCATCAGATAATTCTTTTAAGCTAGCGCCTTCATAACCTCTAGATCTAAAAATTTTAGTTAAGCCGTTTAATATTTCTTTGTCTAATACTTTTTGTGGTCTCATAGGGCAAATGTAATATATTTTTTTAATTACCGAACGATTGGTAAAATAATTAACTTAATTTTAAATATTACCATTTTGTATTTTTGTCTTTCTATTTATGTATTGTACTAATTAATAAGAGCTAAAATTAATTTTATTGATATAATACATACCTTGGGGGTTTTAATCCGTTTAAGCGCATATAAACAAGCATTTGGGCTCTGTGGTGTGTTATATGGTCTGTGAGCAATAATAAAATTTGTCTTTTGGTTCTGTTGGCTCCAAAATAGTCAAGTCTTTCATCTAGCTTTTTTGTGTCAAACTCAGAAATAAAAGCACGAGTAACATCAAAAGTATTGCTAATTGTGGCAATCATTTCTTCTTTAGATTTGTTGCCTATTTTAAGCTCTGTATCTGTATCCCAATTTCTGGCATCTCTACCACCCATTAAAGATTGGCTATGCCAATCCATAGCCCAAGCAATGTGCATTAAATGCTCTGCAAAACTCATAGATTCTGGTGTTGGTTTAAAAGTATATTTATCCTCAGGCATAGATTCTGCAACAAGAATTAAATACTTTTTAGAAGTTTCTAAACGTTCTAAATATTCATTAATAAAAGTTTTGTTGGTTTGAGCAAATAAAGGTTTTACAAAACAAGAGATTATAAGCACAAGAGTGAGAGTTTTTCTCATATTATATTGTTTATGATATGCAACAAGTTACTAAATTAATCGGTGTCTGTAAATGCTAATATCCAAATTGTTCTTGTTTCCATACAAACTATCAAATACGTATAATCTATAATAAAATCTATAAACCACGTATTCCATGCATTGGTAGATGTGTAATACCTAACATAATCATAACTGTATTTTTCACGAAATAACTGCGAGCAAAATAACCGTGCTTTTTCTTTAATTTGGTTTGGTTCCTTTTTGTACTTGGATCCGTACGCGCCACCGTTAAATAGTAAAGCAGCAAGTTCTCCATCAATTACAAAACCATCTTTAGTATCAAAATTTGGTTCTTTATCAATTTTAAAAGCCCTTTTTTCAGAGTTATTCTCATTATTAAAGGTTTTAAGAACTTTATCAGAAAGTAAAAAATTATTATAAAAGTCAATTTCATCTAATCTTCCGCGAGAGCAAAACCAATCAAATATTTCATTTTCATGAAACTTAAACCCCTTAAAATAAATATTGCCACCAAGGTTAGCTTTTACTATGTTTATAAACTCAAATTCTTCATCAATAACATCAAAAACCAACTCTCGCCACATTTTTTGTATTTGGCTTTTATTGGGCAAATTTATTGTCCAGTTAACTGTAATTGGTTTCATTTTAAATAATTAAGATATTTACTTAAAACAATAATAACTATAATCTAACAAATTTATATAGCTAAACTTGGTAAAGTATAGTTTGTTGTTTTCTACAGATGGATTTATTTCTTCTATTAGAACCTCACACCTATTAAATAGGCTTTGTTTAGCTAAAGTTTTTCCTTTTAAGTTTTGTAGTTCTATGTAGGCTAATTTATGACCGTTTTGACTAGAAAAACCAAAATGACTAAAGTTTTTTTGTACATAAATAACCACCTGTAAATTTTTGCCTTTAATTATTTCTGTTTTGTAATAAGTATAATTTAGTTTTAGAAGAAACCAAGTTACTACTACCGTAATTAAAATTGAAAGTAATATATGTATAGTTTTTGATTTCATGTTAACATTATAGCTTTCTGTTTTAACCAGGTAATAAAATTCGTTTTAACTCCTTATTGTGCATTTTAATAACCTCTTGTTCTATAAACTTTAAAAGCTCAGGACATTCTCTATCAAAATCTTCAGAAATTACTTTTTTTAATTGGTTGTTAAATTTAACCGTAACCGTTAAGTGGCTATTGCAAGTTGTATTGCTAGCGTAGAAGTTTTTTAATTTGAAAAAACCATCATTAAGAATCTTTTTTACCAAATTATTTCTGGTCTGCGTGCTAATTACTTGTTCAGAAATTTGATTGTAATTACTGTTATCTATACCTATACCTATACTTTTTTTAGGTGGATAAAAAGTGATTAAAGTGTCTTTAAGCACAAATTTATCATAATGAAAAGCACCACGTTCTACTGTAATTTCTATGCTTGAAGAATCTATTTTAGATTGTTGTTCTAACTCTGTATCAACATTACCATTACTTTTATCTGCGTTTTTATTACTAGTTAAGTTACAAGCAAATAAGCATAACAACAATAAGCTAAAAAGTAATTTAAGTAGTTTCATTTCTAATAGTTTTATAAACGTTACTTTTTTACCCAGCCAACAGCGTAGGAGCCATTTTGTTTTATAAAAACCAAAAGCCAATTGTTTTCTTGGTTTACAACTATTGCGGACTCGTTTTTTAGAGTGCCAATAGTGTTCCCTACAATTTTTTCACCTGTACAAGGATCTTTTTTTATAACATCATCTATTACTGGTGTACTTCTTAAAATTCCGGATACTGTTTTAGTGTATAATTTATCTGATAGAGTAATAACTGTTTTATCATGAAACGATATTGTACTTTCCTCAACAACAGATGTATTGTTAATGGTTATTTTAACTAAACTAGAATAATAGCTGCAACAGCAGCTAGGATTATAACTATTTATTTCTGTGGCATTTGTAGTGCTTGTTATTGATAGTATTTTGCCGGGAGCATCATATACTAACTGAAACCCTTTTTTACTATTTAAAAATATTGCTGTTTGATGGTATGGTTGGCAGGATCCTGAATATATTAGATCTTTTAAACCATCATTATTTAAATCTTGTACGTGCCAGTTATTGTTTGTTTCATTAGTATTACAATAATATGTAGGTACTAAGATTTTGGAAATACCTGTAGAGTCTACCTTAAAAGTAGCAGTATTTTTTAGTAAACTAACTCTAGTTTTAATGTCACTAAAATCTTGACTAAATAAACTTAGTGAACTTAAAAAAAATACAATTGCAATTTTGTTTTTCATAATACTAAATTTATTGATAGAGCTTAGTAAGTTGTATTATTAATAGTTTTATAAGTCTATCTCATACAACTTTGGAAACTCAGGGTAATAAGATAACCATAGCACTGTTGTTGTTTTTTCTTCAAAAGATTTGTAAATTCCTATTACTACTAAATCTTCACCATTTACTGTTTTTTCTTCTATGGTATAGCCTAACTGTTCTTTGTCTTTTATTATTTTTTTAATCAATTCATTATCAGAATTGGCTATGTAGTTTTCAACCTCTAGATAAAGCTTATCTAAATAATCTTGCGTGTAATTATTTGTATAAGTGTATTCTATTTCTTTTTTATAAGCCTCTCTAAAGTTAGCAATTTTACCATTTTTAACTTTTTTAGTAGTAACAATAAAATCAGCTAGTTGTTTTCTGTCATTGTCACCAGCAATATAAACAACACCAGTTTCCCATTCAATTTCAATACTATCTCCTTTTAAATAGCTACGGCCTTCTTCAGTATTAATAAAGCCGTAGAAAGATTTTCCTTTTGAGGCTCCTATTACTGGGTAATCAAAATTGTCGTTATAATTAAGAAAAATAAACGTGTCTTTTTGTTTTGGTTTGGATAAAAAACCACTAAAAACATAGCCGGTAAGCTCTAAGTTACTGTCAGACTTACCGGTAACTTTGTACCATTGTCCTTCTATTTTTTTTCCGTTGTCAGTTACTTCAAAAAATAGATCTGTTTTATGTAATACAGCTACTTTTTCGGCATAATTAAATTTCCCTATTTTTTTAGCGTCTAAGCTAGAATTTTCCCTAACGTTTAAGCCACTCTTGGCAGTAACAAACAAATTGTTTTGAGCACAAAGAGGTATAATTTGTATAAAAAGTATAAAAAATAAGGCAATTTTTTTCATATTTATTCTTCTATTAATTCTCCTTTGTAATTGTATTTTACTTTACCGTAATCAAAACTATAAATTCTTTTTTTGTTTTCGTCCTCTTTTAAAAAGTCCAAATGATCTTCTTTAATATCTAGCAATACTTTTCCATTTGTGTCAATAAACTTATAAGTATCATTAAATTCTACTACAGTAATTCCATTTTCAAAGTCTTTAGCATCATTATATTTAAAAGGAATTACCAACCTACCTTTGCTATTTATAAATCCTATTTTAGAGCTAGTGTTACTAACCATAATTCTATCATCAGCCAAGGTATTATAGACATTATGTATACCAGGTAGTAGAGTGGCGTTAGCATTTTCATCTAATATGTAGTATTTGTTATCATAAGTAATTCCAAATAACACATTGCCAACTTCTTTAACTTTCCAGTATAATTTTGAGCCTATTGGTTTGTTATCTTGGTTAACAAGTGTGTAATTGTCACTTTCTTGCTCTGGTAGTATACCAACAATGCCATTACTAAAAGCCTCTACACTGTAAACTAAAAGTGTGTCTAACTTTTCTTCGGCTTTATTTAAGTGATAAAAGTGATTGTAATCTTCATAAAAATTACCTCCAATATTTTCTAAACCACCAGCTCCAGGTATTGTTATTTTTGGTTCTCCTATGTTATTTATAAAAACAATTGCATCATCTGTTTGCATAGCAATTAGTGCATCATTGTCTTTAGTTGGTTGGTAATTATATGCTGTAAATGATGTTTCCTCGGTTTTGGTATCTTTTTTAAAAAATAATCTTATACTTTTTACAGTACCATAATAGTAATATTCCTTGTGAAAGATACCATCATTATCATTAAAAAAATCTAAATTAGATAGGTTGTCTTTTAAATACTCTTGAAGCTCCGGAGTATCTTTAAAATCATCATCGTTTAATTTTTTTTGTATTTTTTTAAAGAACCCTAACATTTCTGTAAGTATATCTTCTTGATCATCAGGAGATACGCCATTGTTAGAGTAGCCGCTGCGGTCCAAGACTTTACCTTCTTCATTATGACCTTGTACTTTTATAGGATCAGCAATTGTATCACTTAATGTAAAATAAACGTAATTGCCTTCTGCTTTTACAAAGTTAATTTCTCCTCCTTTATATTTTACTGTTGGGTTGTCCGATGAAATTTCAACAACATCATAATCTTTAATATAATCTACTTTAAAAGAAATATCTATGCTGTCTATAGCTTTGGCTTTCCCCCAATCTTCATCAAAATGAAAATCTAACCCATAACCTTCAATACTATCTGTGCGTACCTCGCCATCATGGTAGTATATTTTTTTAGGAGTGAATGTTTGTGTAACACCTTGGCCAAGCTTTATAGGTTTTTCATTATCATCATTAGTACCTATAAATTGCAAATCAGTCTTATAGTCGCTATAAGTTTGTGAAAACGTCACATTTTTAAACTGATTAAGAGCTTTGTGTACCCCTGTAGTATCTACTTTAAAAGGTTCTTCATACTTTTCATCTTCTTTGTTAATTGTTTTAATATTATTAGCAAACGAGCCATCAAAGAATTTAGCCATAGACTCAAATTGTTTAATATTGGAGTTTACTTCTTCTTTAATTTCCTCTAACGGTTTATTGTCTAAAGCAGATAAAAACTCATTTAACTCTGTCTTGTTTTTTGGTTGTGTTTTGTTACAACTAACAATAGCTAAAAGTGCCGTAATTATATATAGTATTTTTTTCATTATCGTATTATTTTTAGCTCGTTAGACCCTTTAGGTTGGTATAAAAAATGATTAAAAGAATCATCGTAATTTTTGCCGGTTAAAATGAGCATATCAGATTTGTCTTTAGCATAAGTGTAAATTAATTTACCGCCAGCATTAAACTCAATATCAAAATCCTTTGCTAACGTGTACTTATAGGTATTTAGTAAAATGGTTAAGTAGGCTTCCCACTTGGTACGTGCGGTTTCAAAATTAGTATCAAAATCTAACTGTTGTACTTCAAAATCTTTTTGATAAAATAAGTCGTTAATAGCTTGCTCATCATTTGCTAAAATGGCATTTCCTAATTTGGTGTATAATGCAATTACTTTTTCTTTTAAATCCTTGCTGTTTCTTAAATCGGCGCCATTTGTCCAAGCTTTTGGGTAGTATGGTAATGTGGAGTTAAAGTCTAATTTAAGGTTTACTGGGATATTATTTTTAATACTTATTTCTTCTATTTTTTTAACAACTTTTTTGGTGCTGTTATCTATAATTTCTATTGAAAAAGATGGATCTCTATAATACGTATTTGGTTCTTTTTTTATGGTTTTATCTTCTGTTTTAGCAGTTAATTTTATTGTAGAGTTTGGACCTGTAATGTAATTGTTTAAATTAAAAGAATCTGAGTCTGTATCTTCTGCAATACGAACATCATTTATACTAATATCAAAAACACTGTTGTAAGATTTAATATATAATAGGTATTTAGGCGCTGCGTCAAAAACCTTAACCTTACTGTGTATTTTAGCTAACGGTATGGTGTATACAGGGTTGTATGTAATAGTTAACTTGCCGTAATCTTTATTGCCAAAAGCAGCTAAATGCTTGCCATTTACAAAATTAACTTCCAGTTTTTTAGTTTCAATTTCATCTTTCCATTCAAACTCAACATCATCACTATAGCTGTTATTTAGGTTTGTTAGCCCTTTTTCGGCTTCCAAAACTTCAAGTAATTTTTTAGCAGAAAAATTAACAGTATCAGTTGTAAGTAAAGTATAATTGTCTGTAATTAAAGCACTTTTTATAGGAACGTCTGCGTAGTGCATTCCTTTTAAGTTAAGCTCTATATAACTAGATGTGCTGTCTATATCCTCTTCTTTGTTTTCTAATATCATTTTAGCAATTAACGCCTTTGTTTGTGAGCTAGATTTAACTTCTGCAAAGTTGTACCTATTAGTAGCAACGCTATCACAAGAAACAAATGTGGTATAAATTGATAAAACTAGAATTGTTATTATGTTTTTCATTACGTGTAATTTTTTAATGGAATAATGTTACTACCAGTTCATCAAATTCTGTAAATAAGCTTTCTTCGGTACTAACTCTAAGCATTAAACTTTTGCTTTCCGTTTTCCACTCGTAATAAGTAGAGCTACTACGTTCGTTAACGTCTGGATTACCATACAATTCTGTTAGTTTAGTTTTAAGTTTGTTGTAATCAGATATTTCATCAAAAAAATGCATAGTTATTCTTTTACCTCCATAGCTGGTGTTTATTTTTACTTTATCTACAAAAACCCCATAAAAACGTAAAAAACGTTCATCACTAAATTTAATTTCACCATATTCTTCAGTAAATGGTACGCCTTTAAAGTGAGTTTCTATATCGGTCTCGATTGTAATATCTTCTATATTTTTTACAAGTCCTTTATAATCTACTTGTGCGTATCCAAATAGGCTAACAAGAAGTAGTAGTAAGGTTAATTTTTTCATATTAGTTTCATTATTCATTAATTTTTTTCTTCTGTAGGCTTATCTTATCAGTATTCTTTTTTAATCAGCTACTTTTGGTAAAAATGATAAGTCTACTACATATTTTTTAGGATTATCGCGGTCTATTAAAACATTTATTTTTTCTGTTTTTATAAAGTCTGTAGGATCAAACCAAATATTGTCGCTAGTAAAAATATGTAGTTCAGATGTTTTTGGGTTTAACCATTGTGATACTACAACAAAAGGGTTTCTACCATTTACTGCTAACGAAGTATTTAAAGTTACATTCTGAAAGTCTGACTCTATTTTAGTTCCGTGCTGCTTAAGATAGTTATGTAATTTTTTCTTTTTTAGCCCTGATGCTATTATACCAACACCAATTAATGTAAAAATTAATCCTATACCACCAAGTATAGTACTTAAGCCCCAAAGAGAAAAGAATCCTTTAATTTTAGCTTTGTTAGGTGTGTCTGCATTGTAAAGTACGTCTACTTTTTCATTAATGCTGTAACTAGGAGGGTTGCTGCTTACAGTTGACGTAAACTGAAACTGTTCTCCATTTTTATCTGTAAATTCTACTAGAGGTTTGTATGTTATAGAATTGTCTGAAGAACTACTAGAACTCGACTCTAGCATTTGTATTACTATGCCTTGTGTTTCTGTAGCGTTTTGTAAAAAACTGTTGGTACTTTGGAACGCAAAAAATGCTCCTACTAGCATACCAATACCTATTACTGTAAATACATACTTAACAATGTTTATTGCTTTCATTTTTTGTGGTTTAGTTATTTATTACTGTTTAGTTGCAGCAAGTGTAATTGCAACACTAAATTGCTGCTAACTAAAGCAAACTTAGTACTTAATATGAGTGCTTTACTATGTAAATATATATTCGTGTGGGTTTAGTATATATTTGTTTGGAGCTGTTGCTATTGTTTTTTAACTAGAGCGTTTTAATCTGTTATCTAATGCTGCCCAATTTTTTTTTCTTGTTGATGAAAATAGGTAGCTTAATAGTTTTATTTTTCTTTTAAAAAAAATATTGTTTTTATGGAGGTAAGCTTTTTTACAGGCCTTGTATAAGTAATCATCATTAAAGCCATTCCAGATACCAGCAGTACTTAATAGGTTTTTTGCGCAAACAGGAAATACCTCGTACAAATCAATTTCTTTTAGTTCTTTACTAGTAAAACCAGAGGCAGCTAGTGTTTTAGCAATTTGGTCATAATCATAATCATGAAGTTCTGTATCTAAGTACATTTCAGATAAAGCTTTCCAAACAGGCAGTCTTTCTTTCATAATTTTTTATAGCCTTTAATTACACTTAAATTATTTAGAAAGTTTGTGTTCAAATTTTAACAGCTCTACATATAGATTACCAGTTAAACCTAAATTTTAGGTACTAGGTAATACTTGTAAAAATATGCATTTGGCAACTAAAATAAACAATGTATAAGCGAAGAGCTATATCGCCTATACATTGTTGTAAATTGTTAATTAATAACTAAATCTGTAAAGTTACCTTCAGAAGCTAAAAACTCTTCTTTTATATAGGTAGTAGTTGTTGTACCGTTTAGGTTTATAGTTATTACAAAAGGTTTAAAATCGCTATCAAAATCAAAACCTACAAAAGTTTTATTACTAGGGTTGTATACCATACCTCTGGTATTTGTTCCGTATTCTAGTTTAGAAGTAACGTATTCTAAACTACCAGTAGCAGTATTTATTTTGGCTAGTTTTTTAACATCCTCATCGTACTGAAAAATATAGCAGTTTCCTTGGTCATCAATAACTAAATCATCAAAATTGCCACCACCAGCTAAAAATTCTTCTTTTATTTTGGTAGATGTAGTAGTACCGTCTGGGTTAATAGTAATAACAAAAGGTTTGTAATCCGCATCAAAATCAAAACCTACAAAAGTTTTATTATTAGGGTTGTATACCATACCTCTGGTATTTGTTCCGTATTCTATTTTAGGTGTAACATATTCTAAATCACCTGTAGTTGTGTTTAATTTGGCTAGTTTTTTTACATCTTCATCATACTGAAAAATAAAATAGTTTCCTTGGTCATCAATAACTAAATCATCAAAATTGCCACCACCAGCTAAAAATTCTTCTTTTATTTTGGTAGATGTAGTAGTGCCGTCTGGGTTAATAGTAATAACAAAAGGTTTGTAATCCGCATCAAAATCAAACCCTACAAAAGTTTTATTATTAGGGTTGTATACCATACCTCTGGTATTTGTTCCGTACTCTATTTTAGATGTAATGTATTCTAAGTCACCAGTATTAGTGTCTATTTTAGCTAATTTTTTAACATCATCGTCATACTGAAAAATGAATATGTCTTTTGTGCTGTTTTCAATTATCTCAACTTTACCTATTGTTTTGGTTTCTCCTTCAAAAGTTAAAGTAACTTCTCCAGATTTTGCATCACTAGGTATTTCTACCATTAATTTATCTGTATTAACTTCAATGTTTTCGGCAATAATGTTTTCAAAAAAAGTTACAGTATAAGTCTTTTCAGGGTTAAAGTTGCCGGTTATTGTTAAAATACTCCCTTTTTCTAAAGGTGTATCTGCAATTTCAGCAGTGGTAGGAAAATCGTCTTTGGGGTTAAGCTCTGTGTCCGAATCATCATTGGAACAAGATAATAATACAAATGTTGATACTAATAAACATATGATTTTAGATTTCATAGATTTTGGTTAAGGTTAAATTAGTTTGTTTATGTTGTATTTTTAAACGTTGTAGCGTTTTGTTTGTTGCATTGTATTACACTTTAATTTGTAGGAGATGTATATGATAAATCTTACAGGCTACTGCTTTAAGTAGTTTAAAGCAATTAACGGTAGTAAACTATGTTATTATAAGTATGTTGGCAACTACAATTATACTTTGTAGATTGTAGCAAAGGAGCATATTTATTTTTTTGCTTTAACTAAAATAAACGGAATTAATATTCCTATTCCTATACATATGGTTGAGTATAAAAATATAGGTTCTGTAACTATGTACTTAGGTACTAATGGGCTTGTTGGTTTACCAATAAAAGTTAAAATGTAAAGTCCTATAATAAATGATAATATTGCAGAGAAAAGTAGTATTGCAATATGTATTAGAAGCCAAAAATAGTTAAGGCTATTACGCTTGTAATTTAAAAATATTCCAAAAAAGGGTATAAAAGCTAGCAAGGCATAATCTAAGTAGTAAGTACTTACTCCAAAAAAATAGTTGGTGTTGTTTTGTAAGTATTTTTCAAGACCAAAAACATTGGTTGGGCCAATTACAAATGTAAAAATCATAAAAATTACAACAGAGACACCAAGAGATATTTTTTTAAGGTTATTAGGCATTATTTTTTCTTCTTTTTTGTATTAAAAAAGCTGTCTAAGTAATTTAGGCTGTTACCAATAAACTGCCATAATTTAAGTAATATTCTATTAAAGATTACTTCTACTAAAAAACTTATTACTGTATTAATAATTATGTTTATTAACGATTATTAATATTGTATACCAGGTGTTTAATCAACTAATTTAGCAAATAAATCACAGATAGAAAATCAGCGAGGATTTTCGTAAGTAGGCTAGAACTAGCAATAAATTATATACGGTGTTGCCCACAATATTTTTTAATTCGTAAGTGTTAATTCAATTGCTAAAATCCCATAATTATCTAAATACGGTTTTGGGCTATTTCCTTTAAATTTATCTACTTTTTCCCATTTCCCATTTTTATATAACCAACTATTTGTGTTTTTTGAAACAGGTAAAAGTCCAACTTTCGGTTCATAAAGTGTTTTCTTAATTCTTTCATTAGAATCTTGCGTTGGAATCGAAATATTAAATTCATTTTCTTCAATTATTAACCATTCGTAGCTTACAAAAAGTCCGTCATCAGGAAAGTAAATATTTAAGTCCGATAAATCAATTTCCAAATTTTTCGTTCCCTTTTTAGAAATTCCAATTATATTTTTTTCGAAAATAGGTTTATCAGGTTGCCCATTGTCTCCAACTGAATAAAACCTGATATTGAATTTCGCATTTTTAATGTCACTAAAAATTCTAAATTTTATACTTTTTAGAAAAGGTGTTTCTAAATAAGATGTATCATAATCAAATAACCTAGCTTTTATTTCAGGATTTTTTTCTGTAGCGTAGTAAAATCCAATTTCAGAATCTTGAAATTTTCCTATTATTTTTTCTTTACTTTCTTTTTTTGTTGAAACAATTACTTCATCTAATTCATAAGATTTTGGAATTAGGAATATTTTAGAAGGCACTTCTTTTAGATTGATTTTCATAGTCTCATATCCTAAACTCGACAGAATTAAAATTTCTCCTTTAGAATTGTCAATAAGAAACTCGCCGTTTTCATTTGAAGTAGTTCCGATATTTTCATTTTCAATCCAAATGTTAACATAGGATATTTTTTCTTTAGTTTCCTTGTCAAATATCACTGCCTTTATTTGACTAAAACAGAAGTTAGAAATAAAGAAAACTATTATCAGAAGCTGGTTTTTCATATTGTGGGCAACTATATATAAACGTAATTAATTGCGTTTATTTCTCCAATATAGATGGATAAACGCATATTTTTCGTTTTATTTATTTTTTTTAAAAATTCTGTACTATAATTATGGTAACCCATAATTTTTTTAGCCCTAGCTATTTTTGTTAATGTAGGTTTTTAATTGTTCAATCCAATCTGTTTTAATGTCTAGTAAAACATTTGGTTTAATTCCTACAGATTCATACTCTATATATTTTGAATGTTTTTTGGAGGTTAATGAAACTATAAAATTGGTACAAGGTAAGGTGTAATTACTATCTTTTATTTCATAAGCTAGTGTTCCATTAGTTCTTTGGCCAAATAATAGGCAATTTTCTAACTTACTAAGTTTATGGGCAAATTGCTCTGCATTACTCACAGTTTTATGATTAATAAGTATATAAACTTTGTTTTGCTTAGCATAGTCTTTTACTAACTCATATAAAATGTTAGAATTTCTGTTGCCGCCACCGCCATTGTTTCTTAAATCAATAATTAAGTGTTTTTTGTTTAAATTTCCTTCTAAAGATTTGTAAAATTTTTCTGCATCAATAAGGGTTTTGTTCCAAGAGCTAAAACTCCCAACTCTTAAATACGTAATTTTATCTGATAGTTCTTCACGGTAGTAGGTATCTTCAGAGAGCGTTTTTTGGTAATAACTTTTTTCTGCAATATTTTTTTTGAAGCCCATAAAATAAAAAAAACCATCTTCTATTCTTTCTGTATATGCAATTAGTCGTTTAGATGAAATGCTTCCGCCAATGTTTAATAAATAATTATTTCCAAAGGGTATTAGCGTATAAATAACCTCACCTTTTTGCCAAACATCAGATTCCGAATTTAAAATAATGGCGTTATAGTGTCCATTATTTTTGTAGACACCAATAGTCATATAATTTTCTCTGGTATATACACCTTCTACATTCATTTTTGTTTTGCTGCTTAATGCTACTTGCAAACTGTCTAAATTTATATTTGGTTGTGGGTAGCTATTATAGAGCGCTGTTTTTTTAAATTCTAATAACTTTTCAGAATTTAATTTTACTTTATCTGTTCCAGGGTTAGCGCTATAAACTCTACTATGGTTATCGTTTAAAGAAATTAAAAGTTTATTAAGTAGTAAATGGCAATCAAAAATTGAATTTATGGAGGTTACCTCTTTTGCAATTTTTGAATAGGAAGTGTGGTATGCCTTTTTGTTAATTTTATAAGCCGGTGTTTTTCTTATTTTGCTGTCCAAAAAAGTTAAATCGGTTTTACAGCTACAACCCTTATTTTGTGAATAAACAGTTGTAATTAAGCTACTAATTAGTACAAATAGTAATGTTACTTTTTTCATTTTGGTTAATTATAACAAACGTTTTATGAGCTGTTTGTTAGGTGTTTACGTAACTAATATAACAAATATTTTATATAAAAATACAGTAATACTTTAAAGCTACACTCAAATAAAAAAACGTAAATGGTAAAATATAGTTTTGTGTTTGTACTATTAATTATAATTATTGATGAAGTTTAGGAGAATATTCACCTAATTTTTTCCAAATGTTATAAAATTGAACCGGACCATTATCATCATCACTATTTGTATTTCGTATTAAATATCGTCCTGTTTTAGTTTCTTTGTCAAAAAACATAAACGATACCACTCCGGCATCTCCTCCTGTGTGGCCAATGTAACCTTTAGCGCTAAAGCCCATAAAAATACCAGTGTTATATTCATCATTGTACGGGTTTTTGGCATTACGTTTATCAAAGTTATCTTCACTTAAATACTGTGTAAATAGTGTTTCGTAATTTTTTTTGTTCAGCAGTGTACCATTGCCAGTATAACCTTTAATTAGTTCTGTTAAATATTTAGCCATATCATCACATGAAGCAATTAACATCCCGTCTGGATAAGTTATGGCGGTATAAAATGGTAATGGTATATCTAAATCATAATATAATCTAGAGTGTTTTGTAGCATCCACTTCATCTAATGACCATCCTGCGGAGTTCATTTTTAGAGGTTTAAGAATGTATTTTTTAGTAAATTCATTAAACGGTATTCCTGTAGATTTTTCAATAATTAAGGCTGTTAGTGTAGCTCCAATATTAGAATACTCAAACTTTTCTCCTGGTTTGTGCTTTAAAAAGCCATTTTCTTTATCATAATATTTGCCTTTAGTTGTAAGTACCTCTTTTAAAAAAGCCTCCATTTGCATTGCACTTGTTGAAGGATTTAAGCGCTGGTAAGGATAATTTTTATAAACTTTTGATAAGTCTTGGTTAGGTGTTAATATCCAAGCATTTTGCATGTAATGTTTTGTGTCTACAATTGATGATGTATGCGTAGCTAAATGTTGTATGGTAATTTTTTTATTGGGGTAATTAGGATTTAAAACATCAAATGCAATGTATTTATCTATAGGATCATCTAAGTTTAATTTACCCAATTCATGCGCTTTCATTAATGCTACTCCAATTAAGGTTTTAGATATAGAAGCTATGTGTTGTACTGTATTTTCTGTATAAGCTATTTTGTTTGCTTTATCTGCCCACCCAAAACCATTTTTATACAGGGTTCCTTTATCATTAACTATAGCAACTCCAAAACCGTTTGTTAGTCCTTGCTTATAAATACTATCTAGTGCTGCTGTTAAAGAATCTTTAGCTGTTTGTGTAGGGTTTTGCAGCTCATTATTGGTTTTACTTTTTTTTTGACTACAAGATATACATATGCTTAGGACTACAATTAATACTATAATTTTTTTCATAAGTTTTTGTTTTTAGGTCCTAATTTGTATTTAAAAAGAACGGTATATTTTTTCTGCTAATTTTAAGGTTTCTCTAAAATTTACATATCCTATTTGTAGGCATTTTTTATGTGCTTTAAGCACCTCAAATTAATAAATAATTACCGACTAATAAAATCTGCGAGTCCTAACAATTAGAGATTTGTAAGTAGGCTAGCACTAGCAATTAATTATACAGGGTATTGGCGTGCCGTTTTTATTTTCGCAAATCTTTATGGGTCATTTCAGAATCGTATTTCTTTCCGTCTTTATTAAAACTCCAAACATTTGAGATTTCACGAATTTTAGGTAATTCAGACTCGTTAGATTTAACTTTCTGTTTTACTATCCTGCGATATTTTCTATTAGCATCTTGCTTGTTTTCTTTCTCCGATTTCGCAGTTGTAATTCCACGAATTTTAGTTTTCTTTTCCGATTTGCTCATAAAAACCTATTTTCTGATTAGAGTTTAAAAGGATACCATTTTTTACCAATTTCATAGCGTTCCGCTCCAACTCCATTTGGCATTTCAAATAATTCATTAAGAGTATTATCTAATTCAACCGCATTTTTCAAAGAAATGATTTTTGTGTTTTCTTCTGTGTGGTCATTTTGTCCGCATAAGAATTGCCAATCTCCGTCGCTGTCGTGTGTCGCATACAAAATCGGACTTTTCTCATCAGTTACGTGATTACAAGTAAAAACAGCTTTATTTTCTGCATCACTAAATTTAAATTCAGTTTTATTTTTGTCGCTTTTCCCTTGTCCAAATACATTAAATATGCTCATAAGAGTTATTGAAGTTATTAAAATTCCTTTTGTCATTCTTTCATAGATTGCGGTTTGTTAAATGCTCGCCAACGGTTTGTGTATGAAACGTAGCGTGTAAATTAGAGAATTATTTTTGGATTAACACAGACCAAAAATTTTTATATTTTATTTTAGCTTTTTCTTTTTTATTATTTCAAATACTCCTAAAGTCAGCATCGCAATTATTATTCCTTGTATAAAGAATATTCCAATTTCGTACAATATTGATTCCATAAGTCCAACGTTTCCATTTTCAGTTTGATAGTCTCTATGGAAGCTTGTTGTAATTATTACAAAACGTTCAAAATACATTCCACTTTTCATTCCAAAAGCAACTAAAAGAACATACCAAAATTTTGATGCTAATTTTTTAATGAATAAGGTTAGGGGTAAAATTAAAGCAGATAATAACATTACCCAATAAGCCCACCAATAGGGCCCATTTGCTCTATTAATAAATGCGTGTTCATCTGGGTTTATTGTCATTCCTATCACATAAAAAGTAAATGTAATTATTGTATAAATAATGATTATCCAACAAATTAAATTCAAAATTCTTTTCGTTTCAAATCGGTTTTTAAAAATTAGTTGGATAAGCATTAGTGTCAGAATTACAGGAATCAAACAGTGAATCAGATTAGCATCAACTATTTCAATAATCCTTTTATATAATTCCATTTTTAATTTTTAGTTGGTAGCTCATCAAATTGGGTACATTGGTTAGTATAAGAAATTTAGGGCATATGATGAGTAGTTTCGTTTTGGTTTAGCAAAAATGCCCTATGTTTTTTATACCTTGTTTGCAACTGGCTTTATTCGGTTTTTAATGTGTGGTAAAATGTGTTTCTCAAAAATTTCTTCAGGTTGTTGTGTTTTACCATTTCTATAATTTCCTGATGTAATAACAACAACAACTTTTAGACCAGGAACAACAAAAATATACTGGCCGCCAGCTCCTCTTGCTTCAATAGATTTTATGCTCTTTCCGTTAACTAAATAAGTATTATGCCACCATAAATATCCATAACCATTTTTATCAAGTACATTCTCTAAATCACGATAGTTTTTAAATGAGTTTTTAACCCATTTTTTAGATATCACACGTGTTGATTTTATCTTTCCTTTATTTAGATAAAGTTCTCCAAATTTCAACATATTTTTAGGGGTAAGATACATTCCTCCTCCAAAATATGGTTTATCTTTTAAGTCAGATTGAATAATGTAATTTGAAATTCCTAGTTTTTGAAATAAAAACTTATCAATAAACAATTCCAAAGGTTCAGAAACAACAGAATCCATAGCAAAACCAAGTAAAGCAGGGTTTGCAGAACCATAATTTGCTTTAGTGTTTGGTTTATGTATCATTGGCGCTTTTAAAATTGCTTCAATCCAATCTGGTGTTCTTTGATAATTTTGCTCTGTTGCAGAAGATTTTGGATTTGCATTAATTCCATAATCAATAGCATCAATACCAGAGCTCATTGTTAATAGGCTTTGAATATCAATTTTAATTTTTAAATTATCTTTATGTATTTGATATTTTACAGGCAGAAAATCAAAAATAGATTGCTCAACATTTTTAAATAATAATTTGTCGTTTGCTACTCCAACTATTGCAGATGAAATACTTTTAGATGCGGAACGCATATCGTGAGGAATATTTGCATTGTATCCATCAAAATAATTTTCATAAATAATTTTTCCTTTTTTTGAAACTAAAACGGAATGTGTATTAGGTAATGAATCCTTTGAAATAAGTTTTTCCATTTCGGTAAGTTTAAGAATAGAAGTTTTATTGTCATTTTTAAAACCACCAATTTCCCAATCTGTTGTAGATTTGGTTAAACCTATCTGTGTAAGTAAATTGTTTCCTAAATAGATATCTAATAGTATTTTATTTTTGGCTAACTTTCCTTTAAACTGTAAGCCAGTTTTAAAATCTGAAAACATAATCGAGTCATTTTCTTTTTGAAAATTGTTACACCAAGTTCCTGTAAATCGGTTATCTCCAAAAATTGGATAAGCTTCATATTTATTTCCTGCTCCATTTTCAACACTTAAATAAAAATTTAACGATTTTAACTCATCTACCATTAATATATTCCAAATACCTACAAAAGTATTTTTGGTTGATTGTGTAAGTTTTAAGTGATAAAAAAGTATTCCAGACTTAATAAATCCGTTAATTTCTTTGCCGTTTTTAGACAAAATACCTTTAAAAGAATAATTTTCAGAAAAAGGTATTTCTATTAAAGAAGTACTTTTTATATTAAAAGAATAATTAATAATATTTGTTCCGTTAGAAATTTTAAATCTAGCTTTTTCAAGTCCTAAATTTTCTATTTCTATTTTTAGGTTAAATGTCTTTGAATTTTCTATTTTTCCTTCCCAACCAGCTGTATATTCTACCATATTCTGCGTATAAGCAGAATATGAATAAAGAATGGAAAGCAATAATATTAAGTCTTTGATTTTCATTTTTTTTTGATTGATTTTAGATGAATTGCAAAGGTGGTACTATTCTATTTACCAAAATTGTATATAATTAACATTAGTAAATATTTTTTAAAAATTTTGTTGGCGTTAAACTATATGTTTTTTTAAAGTTTGAAATAAAGTGGCTTTGGTCATAAAAACCACACTGATAACAAATTTCAGTCATAGAAAACTTTTTAGAGAGAAGTAAATAAAACGCTTTATTTAATTTAATCAATCGGATGTAATTACCAAGACTAGTTCCAAAATACCGATTGAATTCTCTTGACAAATGAACCGGATGAACCCCTAATTTTAAACTTAAACTTTTTAAAGAATGGTCTGTTTTTTCCTCAATCAATAATTCTTTTAGTTGACTTACCCAAATTGGTTTTTTTTGATTACCTTTTTTTGATTCTTTTATAGTGTTAAATATGTCAATCAAATTACTCTCAATACTTAAGTTTGAATACTGGTCATTAATTTTAGTCTCATTAAATATCTGATTCATTAAGTTCTTTATAATTGGATTCTTTAGGTTGATGCTTCCTTCAAAATCGGTTATTTGAATATCAAAATCTGAAAACCAATCTTCATTCAGTTCAATGTGAAAGCCTCTGGTATATTCAGGTGGTTTTATATTGTAATGTGAGTCTTGCCAATTATGAAATAGTAGATTTCCAGGCTCCAAATAGTATGATTCTTTTTTATTAGATTCAAATAATTTACCTTGAAGTAAATAAGTAAAGTATGGGTTTTCGTGATAATGCCAATCTACCTTACTATGTGTGTATGCTGTATCGGTAATGATTAGATTTTTAAAAGTTGATTTTTGATAATGACTTCCGTAAAATTCTCCTGTTTTTAGTTTATTCATTATTTTTTTAGATGTTCGTTAAGGTACATAGCCTCTTGCCAGCGTGATTGTATAAGAATAGTTGCGGGTTTGTATGCGAGGATTTTCCGAAAAAAAATTAGACGTTACAAACACGCAACGACCTTTGATTAAGAACTAAAGTAGCAATTATTTTTATACATCTTAAGTTAGCA
>NZ_MDDP01000050.1 GCF_001999725.1 Cellulophaga omnivescoria | reverse complement strand
TTTTTTTCTTTTTTCTTTTCTGGTTCCATCTACGTGTTTTATTGGGGTAAGATAGTTGGCTGTGTCTCATGTTCATAATCGACAAATTGTATTGTAATAGGTAGTTTGGGTTTTAGTTAAGATTTGTATTAATAATAAAAAAAGCCAGCTTTTAGCTGGCTTTTTTTATTATTAATACGTACTAATTTTCTTAGAAAATATCTAATGCTTTAGCTTGTTGTAATAAGTCTACCATATTGTCTACGTTTAATTTCTTCATTAAACGAGCCTTGTAAGTACTAATGGTTTTTTCGTTTAAACCAAGACCTAATGCAACATCTTTGTTTCTTTTACCGCTAGCAAGCATTTTTAAAACTTCTATTTCTCTTGTAGATAGTTTTCTAAATAATCTTCTAGGTTTTTGTGTTCCTTCATCAAAGGCTAGCCTTTGTGCTAATTCATTGGTGATAAACATTTTACCGTCACTAATTTTTTCTAATGCAGCTACTATGTAATCTAAATCTGCATTTTTAGATAAGTAACCTTGTGCACCAGCTCTAATAGAGCTAATAGCGTAAACATCTTCAGACTGTCCGCTGTACATAAGTACTTTAACATCTGGATGATTCTTCTTCATTTTTCTTAAACAAGCAATCCCGTTTATTTCCGGGAAATCCATCTCTAACATTAAGATGTCTGGAGTTTCATTTTCCAATTTTTCAAAAAGTTCTGATGAAGTTCTAGCAGTGCCAATAACTTTAAAGCCCGTCTCAACACTCAACATCTGCGTAATGCCCACTTGCACAACAGGGTGACTATCTGCAATAAATACTGTTTTCATTTTTTTTGGTTTTAATTAAATTTAAGCATAATCTGTCTTCCACAACATTAATTCTGACAGAGTATGTAAGGTTAAATTGTATGTTTGTTCAACAAAAATGATACTTTTTTGTTAGAATTTACCATTATTTAACTTTTTTTCGTTTTACAATACATTATCTGCGATGACTGACTATTTTAAGTCATTTGGAATGTCGCAAACTGGTATTGGTTTCATTTTGTGCTGGTTAGCATTGTTTAGTTTTTTGTATAATATAAATACTTCTTGTTCTCTTCCTGTAAAATCATTTTTAGATTTGCCCTTAGCATCTTCAAGCATTGCCCATTCTAGCTCAGGGTATGACGCTCCTATTTGGTCTTCATCTGTTCTGTCATCACCCCATAAACCATCTGTAGGTGCGGCGTTAATAATGTCAGAATTAATACCTGCAAATTTTGCTATATCATAAACCTCACTTTTCATTAAATCTGCAATAGGGCTAAGGTCAACTCCACCATCTCCATACTTGGTGTAAAAACCTACACCAAAGTCTTCAACTTTATTACCGGTGCCTGCAACTAAATAGCCGTGTAATCCTGCAAAATAATATAAAGTAGTCATTCTTAGTCTTGCCCTTGCGTTGGCTAAGGATAAAAATCTTTCTTCTTCATTGGTTACGCTTGGTAGCGTATCTATAAAGCTGTCAAAAACAGGAGTTAAATTTACTTGCTGCCTGTTTACGTTTTTAAAATTACTTTGTAACCAATCTATATGCTTACTAGCTCTAGTAACTTGACTCTCTGCCTGGTGTATTGGCATTTCTAAGCATAGCAGTTCCAATCCTGTCTTAGCACACAAGGTAGATGTTACTGCAGAATCAATTCCGCCAGATATGCCAATTACAAATCCTTTTATATTTGCTTTAGTAGCATAATCTTTTAACCAATTAACAATATAGTCTGTTACTTTTTCTGTTTGCATAGAATTCCTTTATTACGTTGAAAACTGTTAACTTTGTATCCTGTAAAAATAAACGCTAACATTTTAATATTAAAATGTTACTGTAATTACTTTTAAATGAAACAACCATTTTATATCTTTTTACTTGTTTTTTTCCTTTTTTATGGGTGCAAACAAGAATCTAAAGAGGCAAAACAGATAGCCAAAGTAAATGTATCATTAGATATTGCTAGGTTTGATAGGGAAATTGCTGATGCTAAACCAGTAGATATTCCTGTATTAAAAGAAAAATACCCTTACTTATTTCCTGCGCAATACCCGGATAGTTTATGGGTCGCAAAGTTAAGAGATACATTACAAATATCTTTGTTAAAAGAAGTTAATGTGGCTTTTGGTGACTTTAAACAGCAGAAAAATGACCTTGAATTGTTTTACAAACATGTGAAGTATTATTTTCCAAAAGAATCAGAGCCTAAGGTGGTTACAGTAATATCTGATGTGAATTACAATAGTCCTGTTATACTTACAAATGAGCTTTTGTTGCTTGGGTTAGATAATTATTTAGGTAAGGATCATAAGTTTTATCAGGGATTACAAAATTACATAGCAGAGGGTTTAGATAAAAAATTTTTAATTACAGATGTGGCTAATGCATTTGCAAAAAAAGTTGTGCCTTATCCGGCAAACGACAGAACTTTTTTAGCGCAGCTGGTATATTATGGAAAAGAGTTATATGTAAAAGATAAGCTAATACCTTTTGTAGATGATGCAGTAAAAATAAAATATACTCAGCAAGATTTAGATTGGGCTTTTGCTAATGAAGAGCCAATTTGGCGAAATTTTATTGAAAACCAGTATTTATATAGTACAGATAAAAATTTAAATAAGCGTTTTTTAGATCCTGCACCATTTTCTAAGTTTCAGTTGGAGTTAGATAGTGAGTCGCCTGGAAGATTAGGACGTTTTTTAGGATGGCAAATTGTGCGTTCTTTTATGGATAATAATAATGTAACTTTGCAACAAATGCTACAGCTGCCTGCTGAGGAAATATTTAAAAAATCTAATTATAAACCAAAACGATAAATGTCAAAAATACATACATCAGAAATTAAGTTAACTGTTGGTCTGGATGAAAACAGAGTGCCAGAGGCTTTAAATTGGTCTGCAGAAGACGGAGGAATAGAGAATGAAGAGGCAAAAGCAATGCTTTTATCTGTTTGGGATAGTAAAAACCAAGAATCCTTAAAAATAGATTTATGGACTAAAGATATGCCTGTAGATGAAATGAAGGTATTTTTTCATCAAACACTAGTGTCTTTGTCTGATACTTTTTATAAAGCTACACAAGACGAAAAAATGACTGCTACTATGAAAGACTTTTGCGAGTATTTTGCAGATAAGCTAGAGCTTAAAAAATAATTATGCGTTAATTAAATTAAAAAAACTCCCAGAAAAATCTGGGAGTTTTTTTAGTTTTAACCGTAAAAGTAAATTATTCTACTTCAAGAGAAAAAGTTTGATCTACATCTGTTGATCCTCCAGCGTCTGCTAAAGAGCCATCGTTAGGTTTTTTAGGCTCGTGTCTTAAAGTTACGCCTAATGTAGCATTGCCAGCATCTCCTGTAGAAAGGGTAAATGTTATACCTACAGGGTTGCCATCTTCATCCATATCTGTGTAATCTGTACCGCTAATAGAACCAGAAACAGTATAAAAGAATTGGTGCTCATCATCTTCTTCTTCAACTTCTAGTGTAATATCTTCAGCAGGACTTTCAGTTTCGTTAAGTAATGTAATAGTACCGTTGTAGGTTGTGTTAGCTGCTAAGCTTTCAACACTAATTACGGGAGCGTTTGGGCCATCAGCGCCATCATCATCTTTAGATGTTAGAGTAACTGCTGTTCCTCCGCCTTGTGGTGTAAGTTTTACTATTACTGTTGTTATTACTTCTTCTTCATTTTGTTCTTCCGGTGCATCGTCATCATCAGAACAAGAAATTAAAGCAATACTAGAGAATGCAATTAAACTTACTTTTTTAATGTTTTTTAAAATTGTGTTTCTTTTAATCATTTTGTCAATTGTTTTAGTGTTAGTAATTTAATTTTAATCTAAGTGTAAAAGACCTTCCCAAATCGTCTGTAAAATAACGTTGTCTGTTAAGGTAGTCTCTATATTCTGTGTTCAATAAATTGGTTATACCTAAACCAACAGTTAGTGCTTTGCTGTTTTTTAAGTTTAATTTAATTTCTGAATCTAATTTTAATAAATGGTAGGCACTTGGTGGTGTGTTTATATCTAGTTCCACTTCTTGGTCTTGTTGTGGTGAGTATACCATAATATTATCTATGTATTCATTTTGTTTAAATACATATTCACTTTGTAAGCTAATATTAAAGTTGTTCCATTCTTGTTTAGTAAATGTTATCTGGTTTTGTAAACGAGCTGAAGGAATGTTAATTAAAGCTTCATTTTTAGTTTTGTCTTTTCCCTTAACTATAGAAAATTTATGATCTGTTCTCCAATTGTTTGTCCAATTATTAAAGATAGATGCGTCTACGCCAAGTAAACTTGCATTGGTTTGTCTGTATTCCCACACAGGAAATGCACCGCGTAAAGAGAATTCTATTCCTGTTGGCTCTATTAAAATAAAATCTTTAATTAAATTTAAGTAAGGTTCAATCTCGTAACCCCATGTGTATGAGTTTTTTCCTAGGCTTGCAGATATTCTGTGCGATGTTTCACTCTTAATACGTAAATCGCCCAATTCAATTCGTGCAGCCGAATGATGAAGACCATCGCTAAATAATTCAGCTGGATTTGGAGCACGTTGTGCTAAGGAGTAATTAAATCTAAACTGATTTTCATTGCTAAATCTATGTTTTAAGCCTGCAGATGCAGAAAAATTATGGTAGTTAAATTTAGGGTTTACTAAAAGCTGAGTGCCACGATCACTAACAACTATATCGCTATAATCTTCATCATAACCACGTTCTTCCCACCTAGAAGTTATGTAAAACTTTTGAGCATCAATTTTACTGTAATCATACCTAATACCCGCATCTAGAGTAGTAGCATCAGAAAATTTATATTCTGTAGTAGCAAAAACTCCAAAATCTACTTTTTCGTAGTCAGGAATTAAACGACGTACTCCAGTTTCTGGATTAGGAAAATTTTCTTGATATCTACCTAGAATCCCAAAAGAAAATTTTTGCTTTTCAAAAGCATCAATATTTATATCTGCAGCAAGTGTTTGTGTTGTAAGCTTAAGATCTAAAGAGGCTTTTCCTTTGTCGTCACCAACACGTATATCATACTCAAACCTATGGTTTTGTTGTATGTCATATTGTAAGTTTAATTTTCCTAAACCTTCAAATCGCTTGTAATATTTAAGTTTTCCTAAATGATGTTTAACGTGTTGTCTAGGCTCTTTAATGTTATAGGTAAAGTCGCTTATTTTACTTGGTTCATCACTATTAATCGCGGTAATTAAATCGTCTACATTACCTATATGAGATGCACTTAAAATACCAATGTTTGTATCAAAGTAGGAGTAGTGGGTACTCCAGCCACTTTCAAAACCAAGTTTTCCAAAATCTATGCTAGCTCCAAATTGAGAAACTCCTGTGTTAGACAAAATATAATTAGGAGCTTCAGCATCACCCAGTTTTTTGTAAGACGCTTGTCCTTTAATATAAAAACCATTTTCATATGCTTTTGTAAGTTCGGTAGAAATGTTTCCACCTCTTCCGTTAGACACTCCATTTATAAGTGTTTTGCCGTAAATAGTATCTTTTTTAGGTATTCTATTTTGGTCTAGTAAAATAATACCTCCAATAGCATCACCACCATATTTTAATGCGGCAGCACCTTTTACAACTGTAACTTTGTTGGCTGCATTAATATCTATGTTTGGTGCGTGTTCTGCACCCCATTCCATATCTTGCATGCGAGTACCATTATTAAGTATAAGTACTCTACTGCCTCCTAAACCTTGTATTATAGGTTTTACAATATTTGAACCTGTGTTTAAGCTAGATACTCCGTTTATTTGTTTAAGCGCATCACCCAAATTGTTGCTGCCAAAACGTTCTAGCTCCTCTGTTTTTATTGTTTTTTCTTGTGCAGAATTGGTTTCTTTAATGGTAGAGCCCGTAACCTTAACTTCATTTAACTCTTCTAAATGATGTTCTAAGGTTATTTTTTTATGGGTGTTGCCATAAATTTCTACTGTTACAAATCTTGTACTGCATTCTGGGTGAGATATTTCTAACTCTATAATGCCGTTGCATAAATTTTTTAGAGTAAACTTTCCAAACTCATCAGAATATACTTGCTTCTTGTTTCCTCTTACTTGTATAATAGCGTCTGCTAATGGTTCTTTGTCATGAAAGTCTATTACTTCTCCTAAAAGAATATTAGAACAATCTTGGCTAAATACAAAAGACTGACAAACTATAATACATAGTATTGTTAGCGTATAGCGCATAATAATATTTTTGTGTAAATAATTAGGTGCTTTTTTGTTGTATAAAAAAAGCAGTGTTTAGTGTAGGGTTAAACAGCTGGTGGAGGCTTGTTTAAATGCTTAGGTGTAACTGTATTTTTAACCTTAGGCTTTTTGTAATTAGTTACGGTTTTAGCTTTAGTTCCGGTAAAAATATATGGCGTTACAATAGTTGTAAAACTATAGTTTGTAAAGGAAGTATGGTTGTTGGTAAAAATAAAATCACACTGCTCACAATGTACAATGGCAGTGCCATCGTCATCAGCGTGGTAGCTTAGCGTGTGTATGTTTTGAGATCCAAGTAACAGAAACCCAATCATTACTACGCTAAAAACCGATAATGTAATTTCTTTCAGCTTCATACGTTTTGCGAAAATACTTTTTTTAAAATGCAATAAAAATTGTATCTGGTAAAATTAACAAAATATTAATTGTTTTAAAGATAAGTAATGCAAATAAGTTTAGACCAACTTTTAAAAATAGTAATGATTCAAGAAATTATATTTGTTTATAATGCTAAATCCGGTATAGGTAATGCAATGTTAGATAGCGCCCATAAAATATTTAGCCCTTCTACTTATAATTGTAATTTGTGTAATATTACTTTTGGTGTTTTTACAGAGGATAATGTTTGGAAAAAATTTAGAAGTACGAATAATTTGGAACTTCAGTTTTTACACAAAGATGAATTTAAAAAGAAATTTGTTGGTAATGAGTTTGTAAATACTACGTTGCCAGTTATTTTTAAAAAGGAAAAAGGAGAGCTTACACCGCTTATTGCTGCGGACGAACTAAATGATTTAAAAAATTCTGTGGAGCTAATTGCTACTATAAAGGCTAAGTTGTAATTTTTATTTAGCAGCTGTTGCTTTAAAAAATTCTTCGTTAATACCGTCTATAAACTCTAAAACATCTTCTCTGCCCAAGTTATTTGCAGATGATGTTATAAAGTATTGGGGAGCGTCTTCCCAAATACCTTCTAGTAATGCATTAATGTAGTTGTCTGCTTGTTTTTGTATTACCTGTGGCTTTAGTTTATCTGCTTTGGTAAAAATTAAGGCAAACGGTATTTGATTTTCTCCCATCCACTCTAAAAATTCTAAATCAACTTTTTGTGGTTCGTGGCGTATATCAACCAAAACAAAGGCACAAACAAGCTGTACTCTTTCTTTAAAGTAGTCGGTAATGTATTTCTGAAATGTTTTTTTCTCTTTTTTAGAAACACGTGCATAGCCATAACCTGGTAAATCTACTAAAAACCAATTTTCATTAATTTTAAAATGATTTATCAATTGTGTTTTTCCTGGTCTTCCAGATGTTTTTGCTAAACTCTTGCGTTGCATTAACATATTTATTAAGGAAGATTTACCTACGTTAGATCTGCCAATAAAAGCATACTCTGGCAAAGGCTCGCTTGGGCAAGACTTTACGTTAGAGTTACTCATTACAAAGCTGGCAGATTTTATTTTCAAAATATGTATTTTTAGGTTTGGGCTTACAAACTACGTTTTTGTAGCCAGTTTTCTAGTATAGTATTAAACTCATCTGGGTGTTCCATCATTGGAGCGTGCCCGCATTTTTTAATCCAATATAAATCAGAGTCTGGTAATAGTTTATTAAAATCATTGGCTACATCTGGTGGAGTAACGGTGTCATCTTCACCCCAAATAATACAGGTTGGTGTGTGCATATTTGGTAAGTCTTTGGCCATATTATGTCTTATAGCACTTTTGGCAATTGCTAATGTTTTTACCAATTTAATACGGTCGTTTACGGTAGCAAATACTTCGTCTACTATTTCTTTTGTGGCAACCTCAGGGTCATAAAAAACATCTTGTGCTTTTTTCTTTATAAATTCATAATCACCCCTTCTTGGGTAGCCATCTCCCATTGCGCTTTCGTATAAACCAGAGCTGCCTGTTATAACTAATGCCTTTACAGTCTCTGGGTATAATTTAGTGTGTAATAAACCTATATGTCCACCTAAAGAGTTGCCTAGTAAAATAACGTCTTTTAGCCCTTTGTGGGTAATAAATCCTTGTACAAATTTTGCAAAACTTTTTACAGTAGTTTTTAGTAGAGGTTTGTCATATATAGGTAGTTCTGGTACTAAAACTTTGTATCCTTTTGCAGGAAAATGTTCCATAACACCTTGAAAATTACTCAATCCACCCATTAATCCGTGTAAAATAATTAGTGGTGTTCCTTCCCCAATCTCTATATATCTGTATTTACCTTCTGTAATAATCTTTTCTTCCATTAATAGGATAGCTCTTATGCTATTAAGTAGCAAATATAGGCATTTCCATAAAAAGAATCGTCATTCTTTTTTGCAGATAAATTTAGATTTCTACCACCACATTACATCCTGTTTTTTAGGTTGTTAGTCTAAAAGTGATATTTAAAGTGGGGAAACTTATTAACAATGTGGTATTTAGTGGTAAATTGTGGTATTATTTTTTATCTTTGATATCAGTTTTAAAATTCAGCTGATTTTAAATGGTGAACTTCATAGGAACATACGAGTGCAAAGCAGACGTTAAGGGCAGGGTAATGGTACCCTCAGCTCTTAAGAGTCAGATGGCTAGTGTTCTAAATAAAGGTTTTGTTATAAAACGTTCTGTTTTTCAGCCTTGTTTAGAGTTGTATCCTATGGAAGAATGGAATCTTCTAATGGAGAAGATGAACAAGAAAAACCGCTTTAAAAAGAAGAATAACGACTTTATACGTCGTTTTTCTGCAGGGGTTAAAATTGTAGAGTTAGATGCCACAGGGCGTTTATTAATCCCAAAAAATTTAGTAGAAATAGTAAATATTACCAAAGAAGTGGTACTGAGTTCTGCTATTAATATCATTGAAATTTGGGATAAGGATAGTTATGAAAAAGTAATTGAGGAAGACGCAGAGAATTTTGCGGATTTGGCAGAAGAAGTAATGGGAGGTGAAGAAGATGAGTTATCATAATCCAGTTTTATTAAAAGAGTCTGTAGACGGACTTAATATTAAAGAAGACGGCATTTATATAGATGTGACCTTTGGTGGTGGTGGACATTCTAGAGAAATATTAAGTAGGTTAGGAGAAAAAGGTAGGCTTATTGGTTTTGATCAGGATGAAGATGCCCTTGCTAATGCTTTAGAGGATGATAGGTTTTTGTTGATAAACGAAAATTTTAGATATATAAAACAATTTTTAAAATTTCATGGAATACGCAAGGTTGATGGGATTTTGGGTGATTTTGGGGTTTCTTCTCATCAATTTGATAAGGCAGAAAGAGGGTTTTCTACTCGTTTTGAAGCAGATTTGGACATGAGAATGAGTCAGAAAAACACAGTGTCTGCTTTTGATGTAGTTAATAATTATGAGTATGATGATCTAAGAAGGGTGTTGTTTCAGTATGGCGATTTAAGAAATGCTAATGCTATGGCAAATACTATTATAGATTATAGGCAGCAAGGAGAAATAAAAACCACAGACCAATTAAAGCAGGTGTTAAAAAAGTTTTTGCCAGCTTTTAAAGAGCATAAAATTTTGGCTCAAATATACCAGGCAATTCGTATAGAGGTTAACCAAGAAATACAAGTTATTAAAGAGTTTTTAGAGCAAACTAATGATTTGTTGGAAGTTGGTGGCAGGCTAAGTTTAATAAGTTACCATTCTTTAGAAGATAGGTTGGTTAAAAGGTATATAAGAGCTGGTAAGTTTGAGGGTGAGCCAGAAAAAGATTTTTATGGTAATGTAAATGTGCCGTTTAAAAAAATAGGCAGTTTAATAGTGCCGTCTAAGGATGAAATTGCTTTAAATAACAGGGCAAGAAGTGCAAAATTAAGAATTGCAGAGCGTAAGTAATGAGAAAAGGATTGTTAGACATATTGAAAGGAAAGTTTTTAGTGAGTGGTGACGCTCCTAAAAATTGGATGTTTATCCTATTTGCATCTTTTTTAGCTGCTTTAATGATAGCTAGTGCGCATAGTGCAGATGCCAAAGTGCATAAAATTGCGGCTTTAAGTGAAGAGGTAAAAGAGTTGCGCAGCCAGTTTTTAGATGGGCGCTCTAATTTGCAGGAGCTTAAGCTAGAATCTTCAATTGTAGAAGAGGTGAAAAAAAGGGATTTGTACCCGTCAGAGACACCACCAAAAAAAATAAGAGTAATACCAGTTAAGTAGTGGCTACATCAGAAAAAAACATATTAACTCGTTTGTATATAGTTGCAGGTTTTCTGTTTCTGTTTGCTATTGCTGTGGCTGTAAAGCTAGTTAGCATTCAGGTAGTAGATGGTGATAAGTACCGCAAGCTGGCAATGGACCGTACTGAGCGTGTTTTTGTAATTGAGCCAAATAGAGGTAATTTAATTTCTGATGATGGTAGTTTGTTGGCTACATCTGTAAATAAGTATACCATTAGGTTTGATGCTGTAACGGTTCGCAACTCAGATTTTAATGATAACATAAAACCATTGTCCGATGCGTTGGGTAAAATGTTTCAGAAACCATCATCTTATTATCAGCAATTATTAAGAAAAGCAAGGTCTAATAAAAATAGGTATAAACTTATTGCGCGTAATCTAGATTATTCTGACTACATAAAAATTAAAAAATTTCCGCTATTTGAAAAAGGACCTAATAGAGGTGGACTTATTGTTGAGCAAAAAACTGTGCGCGAGCATCCGTTAGGCAAAATAGCAGAACGTAGTGTTGGTTATGAGCGTGTAGACGATGAGGGGCATTATACTAGAGTTGGTTTAGAAGGTGCTTTTGGCGAGTATCTGCGAGGTGAAGAAGGAAGAAGATTAAAGCAGAAAATTGCAAAAGGGCAATGGAAGCCTATTGGCCCAGATAATGATGTGGAGCCAAAAGATGGTTATGATGTTGTTTCTACAATAGATATTAATATACAAGATATAGCTCACCACGCCTTGTTGGGTCAGTTAGAGAAATACAATGCAGATCATGGTTGTGTAATTGTAATGGAAGTTGCTACCGGTGAGGTAAAAGCAATATCTAACCTGGGTCGTACTAAAAACAATACATATTATGAGCGTCTTAACTATGCGGTAGGAGAGTCTTCTGAGCCTGGGTCAACATTTAAGTTAGTGTCTATGGTAGCTGCATTAGAAGATAAAATTATAGACACCAGTACGGTTGTTGATACAGAAAATGGACGTTGGAAAATATACGACAGAACAGTACGCGACTCTAAATGGGGTGGTTACGGTAAAATTTCTTTTGGAAAGGCATTTGAGTATTCTTCAAACACAGCGTTTGCTAAGGTTATACATAATGGGTATAAAAATAATCCAGAAAAATTTGTAGACCGTTTAATGGAAATGAACTTAAACCGAGATTTGGGTTTGCCAATTAAGGGTGAAGGAAAACCTGTTATTAGGTATCCGGGAGATAAAGGTTGGTCTGGTATTTCATTAGCTTGGATGTCTCACGGGTATGAGGTGTCTTTAACGCCACTGCAAACATTAACTTTTTATAATGCTATTGCTAACGGTGGGGAAATGGTAAGGCCAAGGTTAATAAAAGAGGTGAAAGAGTGGAATAAAACTATTTATAAGTTTGATAAAGAGGTTATAAATCCGTCTATATGCTCCAAGGAAACTGTTAAAAAAGTACAGGCTTTATTAAAAAATGTGGTAGAGAGTAAAAAAGGAACGGGGCATAAATTGTATTCGCCTAATTTTTCAATGGCAGGTAAAACAGGTACGGCTCAAAAAAACTATGTGGCTAAAGATCCAAATAAATTACAGTATATATCCTCTTTTGCGGGTTATTTTCCGGCAGATGAACCAAAATATTCTTGTATTGTGGTAGTGCATGACCCAGATAAAAAAGCGGGTTTTTATGGAGCAGATGTTGCTGGGCCTGTATTTAAGTCTGTGGCACATAAAATATATGCTACATCACCAAAAACAGATATAGTTAAAGGTTTGGCGGTTAGTAGTAAAAAGTTAAATGGAGATTATGAAGCTTACTATAAAAGTGTTCAAAAAAAATACAGAACGGTTCCTAATGTAAAAGGAATGAGTGGTATGGATGCTGTATCTCTTTTAGAGAATATGGGTATAAAGGTAGTAGTTAAAGGGAACGGAAAAGTAAAAGCACAATCTGTGGCTCAGGGAACAGCTGTAAACGGAGTGTCTAAAATAACGTTAGAATTATCGTGAAATTATTAAAAGACATATTATACGGTGTAGGTATTGTTGCTGTAAATGGCACTACAGATACTATGGTTAATGCTATATGTTTTGACTCTAGAAAAGTAGGGTTAGATGATGTGTTTGTAGCTGTAAAAGGAACACTTGTAGATGGTCATAGTTATATAGATACCGCTTTAAATGCTGGTGCAAATGCTATAATATGTGAAACTATGCCAGTTAACCTGGTTAATGGTATTACATATGTACAAGTAAAAAATGGTAATGCTGCCTTGGCAATAATGGCTTCTAATTTTTACGGTACGCCGTCTAAAAATTTAAAACTAGTTGGTGTAACTGGCACTAATGGTAAAACCACTATTAGCAGCTTGTTGTATCAATTATTTAAAAAGGCAGGTTATAAAGTAGGTTTGTTGTCAACCATTAAAATAATGATAGATGATAAAGAGGTTAAGGCAACACATACTACTCCAGATGCAATAACCATAAATAAGTCTTTGGCAGAAATGAGTGAAGTCGGAGTTGAGTTTTGTTTTATGGAAGTTAGTTCTCACGGTATTCATCAAAAAAGGATAGAAGGTTTAGTTTTTGAAGGTGCAATTTTCACTAATTTATCTCATGATCATTTAGATTATCACAAAACTTTTGCTGAATATAGAGATACTAAAAAATTGTTGTTTGATGGTTTACCAAAATCAGCTTGGGCATTAACTAATATAGATGATAAAAACGGTGCTGTTATGTTGCAGAATACAAAGGCAAAAAAACAGACATACGCATTAAAAACATACGCAGATTTTAGAGCTCAAATATTAGAAAACCAATTTAGCGGACAATTGCTAAAGATTGATGATAATGAGCTTTGGTCTAAATTAATTGGAGATTTTAACGCCTACAATATGCTTGCAATATATGCAACTGCACAATTGTTAGGATTAGAAAAAATGGAAATTTTACGTCTTTTAAGCGAATTAGAAAACGTAGACGGAAGATTTCAATATTACATTTCTAGTAATAATATTACAGCTATAGTAGATTATGCTCATACTCCGGATGCTTTAAAAAATGTACTGAACACTATCAATGCATTGAGGACAGGAAATGAAGACGTTATCACCGTTGTGGGGTGTGGTGGCGACAGAGACAAGTCAAAACGTCCGGTTATGGGTCATATTGCTTCAGAAATGAGTACAAAAGTTGTTTTTACATCAGATAATCCAAGGACTGAATCTCCTTCAGAAATTTTAAGGGAAGTAGAGGCTGGTGTAGAAGCACAAAATACGCGCAAGGTGTTAACAATAGAAAATAGAGAGCAGGCCATAAAAACGGCTTGTCAGTTAGCACAACCTAAAGATATTATTTTAATAGCAGGTAAAGGTCATGAAACATACCAAGAAACTAATGGTGTGCGCATAGATTTTGACGATTATAAAATTGTAAAACAATTACTAACAAGTTTAGAAAAGTAAAAGCTAGTTATACAACACACAATATATGTTATACTATTTATTTGAGTTTTTAGAAAATGAGTATCAATTGCCTGGAGCAAGTCTGTTTCAGTTTATCACGTTTAGAGCTGCTATGGCAATAATTGTGTCTTTGTTAATAGCTACTGTTTACGGTAAAAAAATTATTCTTTTTCTTCAAAAAAAGCAGATAGGAGAAACGGTTAGGGATTTAGGTTTAGACGGACAAAAACAAAAAGCGGGTACACCAACAATGGGAGGCTTAATTATTATTATGGCTACTTTAATTCCTGTTTTATTGTTTGCTAAGTTAGATAACGTTTACATTTTACTATTAATAGTAACAATGCTTTGGATGGGTGTTATTGGTTTTGTTGATGACTATATAAAAATATTTAAAAAGGATAAAGAAGGGTTAAAAGGAAAATTTAAAATTCTAGGTCAAGTTGTGCTTGGTTTAATAGTAGGTTGTACTCTTTATTTTCATCCTGGCGTAACTATTAAAGAAAATGCAATTGCAGGTATAGCAACTAAAGGATCTGTAGTAGCACCAGTTGCTGTGCCAGAAATTAAATCTATGGCTACCACTGTGCCGTTAGTAAAAAATAATGAGTTAGACTATACCAGTCTTATTTCTTGGATGGGTGATGGCGCAGAAGATTACGCTTGGTTAATATTTATTCCTATTGTAATTTTTATTGTAACTGCTGTGTCTAACGGAGCTAATTTAACAGATGGTATAGATGGTTTAGCTGCTGGTACATCGGCCATTATAGTTTTTACGCTTGGTATTTTTGCTTGGGTATCTGGAAATATAATTTTTTCAGATTATTTAGATATTATGTTTATTCCTAGATCTGGAGAATTGGTAGTTTTTATAGCTGCTTTTGTAGGTGCGCTTATTGGTTTTTTATGGTACAATGCTTATCCGGCAAGTGTTTTTATGGGAGATACTGGTAGTTTAACTATTGGAGGCGTAATTGCGGTTATTGCTATAATTGTTAGGAAAGAGTTAATAATTCCTGTTTTATGCGGAATTTTCTTTGCAGAGTCCATTTCTGTAATGCTACAGGTAGGTTATTTTAAGTACACAAAAAAAATATCTGGTGTGGGTAAGCGTATATTTTTAATGGCGCCACTGCACCATCATTACCAGAAAAAAGGATATCATGAAAGTAAAATAGTAACCCGTTTTTGGGTGGTAAGCATCATTTTAGCAATTGTAACTTTTGTAACCTTAAAAGTAAGATAGGTGAAGAGGTTAGTCATTCTTGGTGGTGGAGAAAGTGGTGTAGGAACAGCACTTTTAGGAATAAAAAAAGGATACAAGGTGTTTGTGTCTGATAAAGGAAAAATTAAAGAAGAATATAAAAAAGTTCTTAAACATTTTGAGATAGACTGGGAAGAAGAACAGCATACAGAATCTAAAATTTTAAATGCAGATTTGGTTATGAAAAGCCCTGGTATACCAGACAAGGTAACTCTTGTGCAAAAATTATTAGCGTTACGTGTTCCTGTAATTTCTGAAATAGAATTTGCAAGCAAATATACAGATGCTACAATAATTGGTATAACGGGTAGTAACGGTAAAACTACCACAACAATGATGGTAAACCATATTTTAAAAGAAGAAGGTTTGCACGTTGGTATGGCTGGTAATATTGGTGATAGCTACGCTAAAATGGTATCAGAAAATAACTTTGACTACTATGTGTTAGAGATTAGTAGTTTTCAATTAGACGGTATTGTAGATTTTAAACCGCACATAGCCATTATAACTAACATTACGCCAGATCATTTAGATAGGTATAATTATGAGTTTGATAACTATATCGCATCAAAATTTAGAATAGCAGAAAACCAAACAGAAGATGACTATTTAATTTATGACGCAGATGATGAAGTGCTTGTAAGTTGGCTAGAGAATCACCCAGTAAAATCAAAATTAATACCCTTTTCAATAAAAAAAGAACTTGAAGAAGGTGCTTGTTTAAAGAATAATAAAATACATATAACGACCCAAAATAATACAATAGAGATGGCAACAGATAACTTAGCTTTAGAAGGTAAACACAATTTAAAAAATACAATGGCAGCTTCGGCAGCTTCTAAATTAGTAAACATAAGAAAAGCTACTATTAGGGCTAGTATAGAAAATTTTCAGGGTGCAGCTCATCGTTTAGAGAGTGTTTTAAAAATTGCTCATGTACATTATGTAAATGACTCTAAAGCAACTAATGTTAATGCAACATATTACGCATTAGAAAGTATGAAATCTGCTACCGTATGGATTGTTGGTGGTGTAGATAAAGGAAATGATTACAAGTCGTTAATGCCGTTAGTTAGAGAAAAAGTAAAAGCTATTATTTGTTTAGGAGTAGATAACTCTAAAATTATTGAAGAGTTTGGTAATGTTGTAGATCTGTTAGTAGAAACTAAAAGTATGAATGAAGCTGTAAAAATGGCTTATAAAATAGGTCAACGTGGAGATACTGTGTTATTATCTCCCGCTTGTGCTAGTTTTGATTTGTTTGAGAATTATGAAGATAGAGGTAATCAATTTAAAGCAGCTGTAAAAAGTTTATAATTAATAGTGTAAAATATAGTGTTAAGTTATTTTAAAAATATAAAAGGGGATAAGGCTATTTGGGGCATTGTTGCGCTATTGGCATTATTTTCGTTTTTACCAGTTTACAGTGCTAGTAGTAATTTAGTATATGTGGTTGGTAATGGTACTGCTGTAAGTCACCTAATAAAGCATGCTTTTTTGTTATTGCTTGGTTTTGGTATTATTTACGGTGTTCATAAAATACCAATGCACTTTTTTAAAGGTTTGTCTATTATTGCTATGCCAATTGTGCTGTTACTTTTGGGGTATACATTAGCGCAAGGTAAAACTATTGGTGGGGCAAATGCAAGTAGGTGGATAAATATTCCGTTTGTTGGTTTTTCTTTCCAAACATCAACTTTAGCGGCTGTTGTTTTAATGATTTATGTTGCTAGATATTTGGCTAAAATTAAAAATAAAGTGGTAACGTTTAAGGAGTCTATTCTTCCGCTATGGGTACCTGTCTTTTTAGTTGTAGTGTTAATTTTACCTGCCAATTTTTCTACAGCTGCAATTATATTTTTTATGGTGCTTACACTTACATTTTTAGGTGGTTATCCTTTTAAATATTTATTAGGTATAGTTGGTACAGGTTTGGCTTGTTTAGCATTATTTATTCTAGTAGCTAAGGCAGTACCGGATTTGTTTGATAACAGAATTGACACTTGGGAAAACAGAATAGCAAATTTTATAAATGGAGAAGACACCAGTGAAGATTACCAAATAGAACGTGCAAAAATAGCAATAGCATCTGGTGGTATTTTGGGTAAAGGATCTGGTAAAAGTGTGCAAAAAAACTTTTTGCCACAGAGTTCATCAGATTTTATTTATGCAATTATTGTAGAGGAATATGGTTTAGTTGGTGGTTTGGTAGTAATGTTTTTTTACTTATTACTATTATTTAGGATTGTGGTGGTTGCAAATGCAAATCCTACAGTGTTTGGTAAGTTGTTGGTAGTGGGTGTTGGATTACCAATAGTTTTTCAGGCGTTTATAAATATGGCAGTAGCAGTAGAATTATTTCCTGTAACTGGGCAAACCTTACCATTAATAAGTAGTGGAGGTACGTCTATCTGGATGACGTGTTTGGCAATAGGCATTGTGCTTAGTGCAAGTAACAAAAATCCAGCAAAAGAAAAACAAGTTGTAGATGAGTCTAACCCTTTAGATGTTTTAAGTGGGCAATTATAAATTTATATTATCTGGAGGTGGTACAGGCGGACATATATATCCGGCCATAGCAATAGCTAATCAGCTAAAGGAAATGTATCCGGATGCTGAGTTTTTATTTGTTGGTGCCAAGGACCGTATGGAAATGGAAAAAGTACCACAAGCTGGTTACAATATAGAAGGACTGTGGATTTCTGGTTTACAGCGTAAGTTAACACTTAAAAATATGCTATTTCCCTTAAAGGTTGTTAGCAGTTTGTATAAGTCCAACAAAATTATAAAAAAGTTTAAACCTAACGCAGTTATAGGTACAGGTGGCTTTGCAAGCGGACCACTATTACGCGTTGCTGCTGGTAAAAATATTCCTTGTGTGTTGCAAGAGCAAAACTCATATGCAGGTATTACCAATAAATTATTATCTGGAAAGGTTCAAAAAATTTGTGTTGCTTATGATGCTATGGAGCGTTTTTTTCCTGCTAATAAAATTATAAAAACAGGTAATCCTGTTCGTAAAGACTTGGTAGAAATGAAGGTTTCTAAACAAGAAGCTTTGGAGTTTTTTGGATTAAAACAGGATAAGCCAGTTTTGCTTGTTTTGGGTGGTAGTCTGGGAGCCAGAAGAATTAATGTGCTTATTAAAGAGCAGTTGCCATTATTTAAATCTTTGGGAGTACAGGTTATTTGGCAATGTGGTAAGTTATATTATGAGGAATATAAAGAGTGTCAGAATGAAAATGTTTTGGTGTTCGATTTTTTAAATAAAATGGATTACGCATACGCTGCTGCAAATGTAATAATATCTAGGGCTGGTGCTGGTTCTGTGTCAGAATTAAGTATTGTTGGTAAGCCGGTTATTTTTATACCGTCTCCTAATGTTGCAGAGGATCATCAAACAAAAAATGCCTTAGCGTACGCAGATAAAAATGCTGCCATTTTAATTAGAGAAAAAGAGTTACAAGATAATTTTAAGACTGTTTTTACAGATTTATTTCAAAATAAAGAAAAACAGCTAGAGTTAGCTAAAAATATAAAAAAGCAAGCACTACCAAATGCAACAAAAAACATTGCTTTAGAGGTGCAAAAGTTATTAAAAAAATGAATTTAAAAAATATACATAGCGTTTACTTTTTGGGTATTGGTGGCATTGGAATGTCTGCCTTGGCTCGCTATTTTAAATTTATTGGGAAAGAAGTTGCTGGTTATGATAAAACCGAAACGCCTTTAACTAAAGAGCTTGCAGCATCTGGTATAGAAATACATTACAATGACAATGTAGATCTTATATCAGAATACTATAAAAACATAAACAATACTTTAGTGGTTTATACGCCAGCAATGCCTAAAAACCATACGGAATTAAATTACTATTTGTCCAATGGTTTTTCGGTAAAAAAGCGTTCTGAAGTTTTAGGGATTATTACTAAAAATACATTTTGTTTTGGCGTTGCAGGTACGCACGGTAAAACTACAACATCTAGTATTTTAGCACATTTGCTACACGCTACAGGTACACCAATAACGGCATTTTTAGGAGGTATATCAGAAGATTTTAACAGTAATTTTTTGTTAGAGGGTACAGATTATTCTGTTGTGGAAGCAGATGAGTTTGATAGGTCCTTTTTGCAACTTTCTCCCAACGTGGCTTGTATAACTTCTATAGATGCAGATCATTTAGATATTTATGGTACTGGAGACGATTTAAAAGATGCGTTTATTGCTTATACAAACAAATTAGAAGCTAACGGAAAATTGTTTGTGCGTAACGGTTTGCCATTAGATGGTATCACATACGGAATTGAAGATGACTCTGATTTTTGCATTACAGATGTGCAAATAAAAAATGGCTCTTATGTTTTTAATATAAAAACGCCAGATTCTGTTATAAACGGAGTAAAATTTAGCAAACCAGGGAGACATAATTTATTAAACGGATTGGTTGCTTTTGCAATGGCTTTAGAAGCTGGTAAATCTCCAGAGGTAGTTGCTGCTGCTTTAGGAACATTTAAAGGGGTGCAACGTAGATTTTCATACCGTATTAAAAATGAAGATTTTGTTTTTATAGATGATTATGCGCATCATCCTACAGAAATAAATGCGGTATATAATGCGGTGTCTGAAATGCATCCAGATAAAAATACAGTTGCCGTTTTTCAGCCACATTTATTTTCTAGAACAAAAGATTTTATAAATGATTTTGCAGCTAGTTTATCGCAATTTCAAAGCATTATTTTATTAGATATTTATCCGGCTAGAGAAGAGCCAATAGAGGGAGTTACTTCTGAATGGTTGTTGGGTAAAATAAATAATCCAAATAAAAAAATATGTTCTAAAAAAGAATTAATTGCTGAGTTAAAAAAACAAAATCCAGAGGTGTTAGTAGTAATGGGAGCTGGTGATATAGGACAGGAGATTGATAATATTAAAAACGCTTTTGCAAAATGAAAGTAAACTGGAACTACATAAAATTGGTGTTTCTATTGCTCTTGTTATTAGGAGTGTATGCTTTTACAGGTGTTAGACATCAATCTAAAAAAATAGTAAAAACTAAAGTTGAGTTTTTAGGTGAAGACAATTTGTTTATAACTCAACAGATGGTTAATAAATTGTTAATACAAAATTTAGGAAGTCTTACAAACGTGCCAAAAGATGCGCTAGTTTTGAATAAAGTAGAAAAGGTTTTAGAAGCCAATAAAATGGTGAAGAGTGCTCAGGTTTATCTTACTGTAAATGGGGAACTTATATCTAAAATTGTACAACGTAAACCAATAGGGCGTATTCAAGGAAATTCAAATTTTTATTTGGATGACGAGGGTAAGCGTATGCCTTTATCTAGTAACCACTCTGCAAGAGTGCCAATTATTACTGGAAAAATTACAGATAATAGCCTTCAAAATTGCTTTGCTTTTTTGAATTTTATTAATTCTGATGATTTTTTAAAGAAAAATATTATTGGTATTCATATTGCAGATGAAAACGATTTTCAGCTTAAGCTTAGGTTAGAGGATTATGTAGTTAATTTAGGTAAGGTAGAAAATTTAAAAGCTAAGTTTAATAATTACAAAGCTTTTTATAGTAAAGCAATAAAAGATAAAGCTTTAGGTAGTTATAAAGCTGTTAGTTTAGAGTACAATAATCAAGTAGTGTGTACCAAAATTTAAGTTATGGAGCCAGGTAAATATTCAGTAGGATTAGACATAGGGACAACAAAGATTGTAGCCATAATTGGTAAAGAAAACGAGTATGGTAAAATTGAAGTTTTAGGTATTGGTAAATCTAAAAGCCTTGGTGTACATAGAGGTGTGGTAAATAATATTACACAAACTATAAAATCTATACAACAAGCGGTAGAAGAAGCAGAGGCTACTTCTGGTTTAAAAATTAGTTCTGTTGTGGTTGGTATTGCTGGGCAACACATACGTAGCTTGCAACATAGTGATTACATTACAAGACCAGACTCTGAGCAGGTTATTAATGAAGATGATGTAGATATACTTGTAAACCAAGTTTACAAATTAATTATGCTTCCTGGAGAAGAAATTATTCATGTGTTACCACAAGAATATAAGGTAGATGGGCAGGCAGAAATTAAAGAGCCAATTGGTATGTATGGTGGTAGGTTAGAAGCTAATTTCCATGTAGTAGTTGGGCAGGTATCATCTATTAAAAATGTTGGTAGGTGTATTAAAAGCGCTGGCTTAGATTTAGGTAGTATAACGTTAGAGCCTTTAGCATCTGCAAATGCTGTACTAAGCCAAGAAGAAAAAGAAGCTGGTATTGCATTAATAGATATAGGAGGTGGTACAACAGATGTTGCTATTTTTAAAGATGGTATTATAAGGCACACTGCTGTAATTCCTTTTGGAGGAAATGTTATAACAGAAGATATAAAAGAAGGCTGTTCTATTATTGAAAAACAAGCCGAACTATTAAAAATTAAATTTGGGTCTGCTTGGCCAGGAGAAAATAAGGATAATGAAATAGTTTCTATACCAGGATTACGAGGTAGAGAGCCTAAAGAAATTACACTTAAAAATCTTTCTAAAATTATACATGCTCGTGTTGTAGAGATCATAGAGCAGGTGTATATGGAGATAAAAAATTATGGCCATGAAGACCAAAAAAAGAAACTAATTGGTGGTATTGTTTTAACAGGTGGTGGTAGCCAGTTAAAACATTTAAAGCAATTGGTAGAATATATAACTGGTATGGATACAAGAATAGGGTATCCTAATGAGCATTTAGCAGGAGACTCTACCCAAGATATAGCAAGTCCGTTATACGCAACAGGTGTAGGGTTGTTAATGAACGCAATTGAAACTAATGCTAAAAACAAAGAATTAGCATTAGAAGAGGCTCAAACAGAAAAAGAAGAAATAGTAGAGAGTAATCAAACAGAAGAAGGTTTCCAAACAGAAGAACCAAATACCACATCAACCAAAAAAGAAGTGAAACCAGAACGTAAATCCATTTTTGAAAAATGGTCTGATAAGTTGAAAGACTTTTTAGATAATGCAGAGTAACGCATAAATAGAAAAATTGAAAAAATAACTCAGTAAAATAACAGTATGAGCAAGAACACTGAATTAGAAAGTAATATCTCTTTTGATTTGCCTAAAAATCAAAGTAACGTAATAAAAGTCATTGGTGTTGGTGGCGGTGGTAGTAACGCAATAAATCACATGTTCCAAGCCGGAATAAATGGTGTAGATTTTATTGTTTGTAATACAGACTCACAAGCATTAGAAAACAGTACAGTGCCTAATAAAATAAGATTAGGTGTTACCTTAACAGAAGGTTTAGGTGCGGGTGCCAACCCAGAGGTTGGTGAGCAAGCTGCCATAGAAAGTATGGAAGACATAAAAAGTATGTTAGATTCTAATACTAAAATGGTTTTTATTACTGCTGGTATGGGTGGTGGTACAGGTACAGGTGCTGCTCCAATAATAGCAAAACAAGCAAAAGGTATGGATATCCTTACAGTGGGTATTGTTACAATGCCTTTTCAGTTCGAAGGAAAAATGAGATGCCAGCAAGCTCAGACTGGTATAGAAAAACTTCGTGCTAATGTAGACTCATTAATTGTTATTAATAATAATAAACTTAGAGAAGTATACGGTAATTTAGGCTTTAAAGCCGGTTTCTCTAAGGCAGATGAAGTTTTAGCAACTGCTGCTCGTGGTATAGCAGAGGTTATAACTCATCATTATACACAAAATATAGATTTACGTGACGCTAAAACGGTACTATCAAACAGTGGTACCGCAATTATGGGCTCTGCAAATGCTTCTGGATCTTCTAGAGCGCAAGAGGCTATTATGAAAGCATTAGATTCACCCTTATTAAATGATAATAAAATTGCTGGTGCTAAAAACGTATTGTTGTTAATAGTTTCTGGTGCTCAGGAAATTACTATTGATGAAATAGGTGAAATTAACGATCATATACAAACAGAAGCTGGCCACGGAGCTAACATTATTATGGGTGTTGGTGAAGATGAAAACCTAGGAGATGCAATTGCTGTTACAGTTATTGCTACGGGTTTTAATGTAGATCAGCAAGACGATATTGTAAATACAGAATCTAAAAAAATAATTCATACTCTAGAAGACGAGCAGAAGGCCACCCACAACTTAACACCAAACAATGCAAATGTTGTTTATGAAGTGGTTGAGCCAGAAACTACTCCTGTTAAAAAGGAAGTTGCTCCTGCAGAACCGGAGGTAATTAAACATACTTTGTTTGAGGATGAAAAACCAGAAATGGATTTAATACCTACAACAAATTTTATTAAAAGCTTTAATGTTTTTTATGATGAAGTAGTAGCAGAGACTCCTAAAGAAGATGATTTTGTTATTGTAGATGTAAGAGATTTTGACGTTGTAGATGCAGAAGAAGTAAAGGTTGTGCAAGAAGAAGATCAATTTGCATTTAGTTTTGATATTCCGCGTAAGGAACAAAAAGTTGAAGAAGAGGAGGAAGAGCATACTATTACATTTAGCTTAGATGATGAAGATGTAAATAATATTGATGTTAAAGATCATGTAGAGGTTGTTCCTGTATTAGAGTACAATAAAGAAGGAGAAAAAAGATATAGTTTAGATGACTATATGGAGTTAGAAAAAGAGCTTACAGGCGCTAAATCTAAAGCAGAAAAGGCAGAGCCTAAAATAATAGATGAGGCATTGGCTTTTGAGAAAAAAACTGTGGCACCAAAAGCAACTCAAGCACCGGCTCCAGCACCTACTCCTGCTCCAGAAGAAAAAGAGATAGAAGTAGACCCAATGAACACTCCTATTGAAGATTTGTTAAGAAACAGAGCAGATGAGCGTAGAAGGAAATTAAAAGACTTTAACCATAAGTTTAAAAACAATATTAACACCGTAAATGATATGGAGAAAAAGCCAGCTTATTTACGTCAGGGAGTAGATTTAAATCAGAACAATCCTGAAAACAGAATTTCTAGAACAACGTTAAGTGAAGACGGAGACGATATTCAATTGCGTTCTAATAATTCTTTTTTACATGATAATGTAGATTAATGTAGTTTTTAAACTATATAATTTAGTGTATAAACCTGAAAGCAATAATTGTTTTCGGGTTTATTTTTTTATCTTCGTGTTCCTAAAAATTAAATATTATGAGCTTACAACAAGATGTAATGACAGCAATGAAAACAGCTATGAAAGCTAAAGATAGCGTTGCTTTAGAGTCGTTAAGAGCTATAAAATCTGTTTTGTTAATGGCACAGACAGAGTCAGGGGCAAAAACAGAATTAAGTGAAGAAGAAGAAATAAAAATTGTACAAAAGTTGGTAAAGCAGCGTAAAGATAGTGCTGCTATATATAAGGAACAGGGGAGAGAAGATTTAGCTGCTCCAGAACTGGCACAGGCAGAAGTAATTGCACAGTTTTTGCCAGAACAAATGTCTGAGGATGATATAGCTAAAGTGGTAGATGATGTAATAGCTAAAACTAACGCAGATGGTATGAAAGATATGGGGAAAGTTATGGGTATGGTATCTTCTCAGTTGGCAGGTAAAGCAGATGGTAAAACAATTTCTACTATAGTAAAAAGTAAATTAGCTTAATTTTTTTATAAGCTAATAAAAGGCCCCGTGGCGCAACTGAATAGCGCATCAGATTTCGGCTCTGAGGGTTGGGGGTTTGAATCCCTCCGGGGTCACGAATAAACAAAAAATCCAAAATTAAAAATCAAGTTTACTTGTATTTTTAATTTTGGATTTTTTGTTTTTAAAGCGGAGCTTTTAGGGATCAACAAGCGGAGCGCAGTTCATCCCTATTCGTAAAATTTATAACAGTTTACTTGTATTTTTAATTTTGGGTTTTTTGTTTTAAAAGCGGAGCTTTTAGGGATCAGCAAGCGAAGCGCAGTTCATCCCTATTCGTAAAATTTATAACAGTTTACTTGTATTTTTAATTTTGGATTTTTTGTTTTAAAAGCGGAGCTTTTAGATAAAATTTATGGAGCATATATAATGTAAAAGCCACGCAATTTGCGTGGCTTTTGTGGTAAGTGTTTAGTATGTTATTATGACTTTGCTAAATCTCTACTGTGGTTAACCTCAAAATAATTTTGCACATTTTCCATAATGTGAGATTCTTTTAAAGTAGAATTTGCTGTTTTGTATTCTTGATTAATTAATTTTTTTGCAGGGAAGCTTTCACAATGTATTTCTTCTCCTTTAATGTTTGTTGTTTTTACGGTGGCAGTTCCATCTAATAAAGATTTTCCTGTTACCATAATAAAAGAACGTTCTTCATCTTCTGCAGAAATACCTGTTCTTATTTTTGTGTTTTCAATAATAATATCCGACTTAATATTTGCGTTTGCTTTTGCTTGTTCTGCGGTTTTTTTATCGTTACTACAAGATAAGAAAAGTGATGCTGTTGCTAATACTGATACAAATAATTTAGTTTTCATAATTGAGTGCTTTTTTAAATACACTACAAAGATGAAGCTATTATAGGCCTAAGAATACGCCTGTATTAGTGAAAATGATTACCCTGAAAACAGGGGTGGCAGAGGCTTAATCGTCTAGAAGCCCCATTTTTATTGCGTGTTTAGTTAAGCCGGCTAAGTTTTTTACATTTAATTTAGATATTAAATTTTTACGGTAACTTTCTATTGTATGCTTGCTTAAAAATAACTCGTCTGCAATTTCTTGTGTTGTGTACTCTTCAGCAATAAGTTTTAAAACTTCTTTTTCTCTATTGGTTAAAGAAATTTCTTTTTCTTTTTTACTGGCAAACATAGCATCAGTATAGGCTTTTTTAATTTCTGTAGAAAAATACTTTTCACCACCAATAATTGTTCTAATGGCTTCTAGTAATTCATCTTTTTCAGCATTTTTGGGTACATAACCATCTACATTACCTCTAATTAGTGTGTCTATCATACCGCCATCTATATGCATACTAACAACTAGTGTTTTTAAGCCTGGAAAGCGTTCTTTTACGATAGTGTTTAATTCTATACCATTCATTTCTGGCATAGTTAAATCTGTCACTAATAAATGAATGTCTTCGGCACCATTAATATCTAAATATTTTACTACTTGTGCACCATTTTTAGCGGTTGTAGTAATATTAAACTCAGGAGCATCTTCTAAAATACTCGTAAGTCCGTCTATAAACATTTTATGGTCGTCTGCAATAATTAGGTTATATGTTACCATTGGTTGTGTTTTTTATTGGTATTTCTATAGATATTACTGTTCCTCTGTTTACAGCAGAATCTATGTGTAAAGTACCGTTTAGTTTTTCTATTCTACTTTTAATATTTTTAAATCCAATACCTTCTCCGTTTTTGCTTGTATCAAATCCTTTACCGTTGTCTTCAAAAAGCAAAGTAATGCTATCTTCAAAGTAATTTAGGTGTATATCTGTATTAGATGCTTTGGCGTGTTTAAGAGTGTTTGTCATTAATTCTTGAATAATTTTAAACAACTCCATTTTTACCATTTCATTAATGGTATTTATTTTTTCTTCTGGGTGAGGGTAAAACTCTACATTTAGCTTGCCAGTGCTTGTAATAGATTTAGCATATTCTTTTATAAGCTGTGTAAAATCGTCTTGTCTAAACTTTTTTGGTATTAGGGTGTGAGAGATGTCTCTAACCAATTGGTAGGTTTCATCTAACTGACCAGATATGGTATGTAATGTACTGGTTTTTTCTTTTACGCTAGCAAGCTGTAATTTTATTCCAGCTAAATTACCACCAATACTATCGTGTAATTCTTGGGCTATACGCTTTCGTTCCTCATCTTGTCCTTCAATTGCGGCTTTTATTAACTTTAATTCCTGTTCTTGTTTTAGAGTTGTTACTTTTTGGTTGTTAATTTCTTCGTTCTTTTTAGCAAGTTCACTTTGAGCTTGCATTTTTTGGTAATAGGTATAGAGTAGGGCAATTACAGGAATAAGAATTACTAAAAAGCCGATTAAAAAAGCTGCTTTAATAGTTTTTTGCCTATCTAGCTCGGCTTGTTGTTTTATTTGGTCCTCTTTTAAGTCAGAAATAGCTTGTTCTTTTTTTATGGTTTCGTATTGTATCTCTAGTTCCTTTATAATTTCTCTTTGTTGTTTGTCTTTTATCTCATTTAAAACTCCAAAAAGTTGTGTCATTGTTGCATAGGCATTTTTATAATCTTCTTGTTTGTAAAAGCTTCTTGCTTGTATAATTAGTGATTCTCTTTGAAATTGTAAGTTTTCATGATCTACGGCATTAATGTAAGCCATAGTGAGGCCAACGTTAGCAATATTATACTCTTCTAATTTATAATACAATTTAGCTACTAGTAATGCACCCTCATAATAAATAGCATTAAAATTATTGGCTTTTGCTTGGTTACTTATTTGCGCATACATTTGTATGGCTTTGTTGTATTCTTTATTTACTTCTAAAAGTTTGGCTTTGTGAAGTTTGGTTTCTAATTCTGATTCTAAATCTTTAAATTGTTTTGCAAGCTCTAAAGATGAGTTGTAGTATTCTTCTGCTTTGTTATATTCTTCTTTTTTGGAATAAGCATTGCCTAGTTGCATAAATGCTTTATAGGTAGTTGTTGGTTGCTGTTTATTGTAAATTGCTATGCTTTCTTGAAGTAGTTTTATGGCTTTATCTATATTGTTTTGAGCAATGTAATTTTTTGCCAGACTAACTTTATGTAAATATATATACTGAGAGTCATTAATAAATTCGGCTTCCTGTAATCCTTTTATGTTCCACTCAATAGACTTGTCTACTAGTCCGTTTAACGAACTACCAACAGACATAAAATAATATGCTTTGGCATATAAAAATTTTTTATCTTTTTCCGGTTTATCCCAATTTCCTAATTCTTGTACATATAAATTCCCATAATGTAAAACGGAATCGGTATTTGCTTTTTTGGCGTGGTGTTCTATAAGCTGATCAAATACTGAGAATCTTTGTGCTCCAAATGTTGCATCTTTTAATGCATCATATAAAGGTTGTAAAGTTTTGTCTTTTTGAATTTTTGACCATGAAAAAGAAAAAAAGGAAGGATTATCTTCTTTATTTAAACTATCTTTTTCTTGTGCTGCAGCTAATTGAAAGGTTGCAATTATAAAATATAATAAAAAGTATTTAAGCTTACTATATTTCTTTAGGTTGTATGAAGATTTGGTGGTAATCAAAAAAGATGATTTAATATTTGATTGTTATTTTCTTAATTTATTCTAATTAAGAAGTTCTAACAGTTAGTTTTAATAGTGTTTACAAAGTTTATATTATTATTTAGTATGACAATCCCATTAGTTAGTGAAATGACTATCCCTGAAAACAGTGTAATATAATTATTATTTCTTTTTTAAAATAGTACTTATTATTTTTTTAGCGTGTATCCTAGAATTTTCTATAAACCATTTGTGTGTTTCCATTCCTCCACAAATTACACCGGCTAAAAAAACATTTTTTAGGTTTGTTTCCATAGTGTCTGTGTTATGAGTCGGAATTTTTTTTGCGTCGTTAGATAAAGTAATTCCTATTTTGGTTAAAAAATTAAAATTAGGTCTGTAACCAGTTAAGGCTAAAACATAATCGTTTTCTAATACTATAGTTTCGTTAGCTGTTTTTATTACTATCTCTCTTTCTTTAATTTCTGTAATATTGGCATTGTATATAACTTTTATACTACCTTCCTCTATACGATTAATAATGTCTGGGCGTACCCAATATTTTACACGTTTACCAACTTCAGAACCTCTAATTATTAAAGTAACTTCTGCGCCTTTACGCCAACATTCTAATGCAGCATCTATTGATGAGTTACTTGCGCCAACAACCGCTAATTTTTGTTTAGAAAAAAAATGTGGATTATTATAATAGTGGCTAACTTTTGGTAAGTCTTCTCCTAGAATATTTAATTTATTAGGTATATCGTAAAAACCAGTAGCTATTATTACGCTATTTGCTGTGTAAGTTGCTTTACTGGTTTTTACAATATAGCAAGTAGTGTCTTTGGTGACATCAGTTACTTTTTCAAATAAATTAATGTCTAAATTATTACTGCTTACAATTCTTCTGTAGTATTCTAAAGCTTCTTCTTTTTTAGGTTTGGCTTCATTACTAATAAAAGGAATATTGTCTATTTCTAGTTTTTCTGATGATGAAAAAAATTGCATTTTAGCAGGGTAGTTGTATAACGAGTTTACAATACACCCTTTTTCTAAAATAAGATAAGAAAGTCCGTTTTTTTTAGCCTCTAATCCGCAGGCAATACCAATGGGTCCGCCGCCAATAATTACAACATCTAATAAATTCACTAGCCTATAATTTCTTTTAAGTTTTTAATTGTATCCGTAGGGTTATCGCTCTTAAAAACAAAGCTTCCCGCAACTAGTACATCTGCACCTGCATCTACTAAATCCTTTGCATTTTTAGAGGTAACACCACCATCTATCTCTATAAGAGTTTTTGCATTTTTTTTAATGATTAATTCCTTTAATGCTTTTACCTTATAGTAAGTATTCTCAATAAAAGATTGTCCGCCAAAACCAGGATTAACACTCATTAAACAAACAACATCAATGTCGTTTATTATATCTTCTAATAAGTGTATGCTTGTATGCGGATTTAAAGCAACGCCAGCCATCATACCTTCTGCTTTAATTGCTTGTAAAGTTCTGTGTAAATGTGTACAAGCTTCATAGTGTACTGTTAACACATTTGCACCTAATTCAGCAAAGGTTTTAATGTACCTATCAGGGTCTACAATCATTAAATGTACATCTAATGTTTTTGTAGCGTGCTGTGCTATACTTTTTAAAACCGGCATACCGTAAGATATATTAGGAACAAAAACGCCGTCCATAATATCTATATGGTGCCAATCTGCTTCACTATTGTTTACCATTTCTACATCTCTCTGTAGGTTTCCAAAGTCTGCTGCTAATAAAGAAGGTGCAATTTTGTTGTTGCTCATTTTGTTTTAGATTGATATTTATGCAAAAGTACGCATTTGATGTAAATTGAAACAGTGGAAATTAACCTTTATAAATTGTTTAAGATTAGTAGTTAGATGAAACAAAAAAGCCTGTTGTTAAAAACAACAGGCTTTGCATGTAATAAGTTAAATTCTTTATATATTAAAGGACTTCAACGTTTACTGCATTAGGTCCTTTTTTTCCTTCTTCAACGTCATAACTAACTTTGTCTCCTTCAGCTATTTCGTGAGTTAATCCACTAATGTGAACAAAAACGTCTTTACCACCATCATCTGGAGTGATAAAACCGAAACCTTTAGAGTCGTTAAAAAATTTTACTGTACCGTTACTCATAATTTTATTTTTAATTTAAAGTGCAAAGATAGTATAATATCAATACAAAGCGTTTTTTATTTTTTTTTCTAAACCCTAGGTAAATCTCCTTCTCCTTTTAGTGGTAAAGTAGAGCTTCCTGTTAGGTAAACATCTACGTGATGCGCAGCCTGTCTGCCTTCTGAGATTGCCCATACAATTAGAGATTGCCCTCTTCTTTGGTCTCCTGCCACAAAAACACCGGGTACATTGGTCATATAGTTTTTTGCAGACGCTTTAATATTTGTTCTAGGATCTGCTTCTAAGCCTAATTGCTGAGCTACAGTCATTTCTGAACCTGTAAAACCCATTGCAAGTAAAACTAAGTCGCATTTCCATTCTTTTTCTGTACCAGGAACTTCTTTTAATGTAGGTCTTTGTCCAGGTGTTTTTATCCACTCTACTTCTGCGGTTATAAGTCCTTTTAAGTTTCCTTTTTCATCTCCAATAAATTCTTTGGTAGATATGCTAAAAAAACGTTCTGCGCCTTCTTTATGAGATGAGCTAGTGCGTAAGCGCATTGGCCAAAACGGCCAAGGTTGATCTACAGGCCTTTCTGGAGTTGCTTTGCTCATAATCTCAAAATTAGAAACAGAGTTTGCTCCGTGGCGTATAGATGTTCCTATACAGTCAGATCCAGTATCACCACCACCAATAACAATAACATCTTTGTTGGTAGCCTTTATTTCTTCTCCTAAATCGGTAATACCATCTACACGTTTGTTGTTTTGCTTTAAAAAGTCCATTGCTTGTACAACTCCTTTTAAATCGGCTCCTTTTATAGGTAATTTTCTGCGTACTGTGGCACCGCCAGAAAGTACAACGGCATCAAAATCTTCTTTTAGAGTGTTGGCGTCTATATCTACTCCTATATGTGTGTTAGTCTTAAAAATTATCCCTTCCTCTTTCAGGACTTCTAGTCTACGGTCAATTACGTTTTTTTCCATTTTAAAATCTGGAATACCATAGCGTAATAATCCACCAACTTTTGCATCGCGCTCAAAAACAGTAACCAAGTGTCCGGCTCTGTTTAATTGTTGTGCAGTTGCTAAGCCAGCCGGTCCAGATCCTATAATAGCAACAGTTTTACCTGTTCTTGTTTTAGGTGGTTGTGCTGTTATCCATCCTTTAGAGAATGCGGTTTCTACAATGTTTTTTTCTATATTTTCTATAGATACAGGATCTTCGTTAATGCCTAATACACAGGCTTCTTCACAGGGAGCAGGGCATAATCTACCTGTAAACTCAGGAAAGTTGTTTGTAGAGTGTAATATGGTAGCTGCTTTTTCCCATTTTCCTTTGTAAACAGCATCATTAAAATCTGGAATTAAATTTCCTAGTGGGCATCCGCTATGGCAAAACGGAACTCCGCAATCCATACAACGTGCGCCTTGGTTTTTTAATTCTGTTTCTTTTAATGGCTGTGTAAATTCTTTATAATTTTTTATACGCTCTTCTACAGGAGCATAGTCTTCTATTTTTCTTTCGAACTCTAAAAATCCAGTTGTTTTTCCCATAGTGCTCTATATTATGCTAGCTTTTTCTTCTTCTTCTAATCTTTTTAATGCTTGGCGGTATTCTTCAGGGAATACTTTTACAAACATTGGTAAGCTGTTTTCCCAGTTTTCTAATAAACGTTGTGCTAAAGGACTCATAGTGTAGTTGTAATGACTCTCTATAAGGTCTTTTAATTCTGCAATGTCATTAGCTTCTTCTACAGGTAGTAAATTAAGAGACTCTTTGTTGCAATTTTTTTCAAAAGTTTTGTTTGGGTCTAATACGTAAGCAATACCGCCACTCATACCTGCTCCAAAATTACGGCCTACTTCACCTAAAATTACTGCAACACCACCAGTCATATACTCGCAACCGTGGTCTCCAATGCCCTCTACAACAGTTTTTGCTCCAGAGTTACGCACGCAGAAACGTTCACCTGCTTTACCATTAATGTAGGCTCTACCAGCAGTAGCACCATATAAGGTTACGTTACCAGTTATAACATTGTCTTCTGGAATTATAGTAGCACCTTCAGGAACTTTTATTACTAGTTTACCGCCAGAAAGCCCTTTTCCTAAATAATCATTAGTGTTGCCATTAACGGTCATAGTTAAACCTCTGGTTGCAAAGGCACCAAAGCTTTGTCCGGCAGAACCAGTAAAGTTTAAACGTAGCGTGTTTATAGGTAAACCTTTTGCACCATAGGTTTTTGAAATTTCATTACTTATAATTGCACCAACTGCTCTGTCTGTATTTTTAATAGGAAAATCTAGTGTTAGTTTTTCTTTTCTGAATAATGATGGATGCGCTTTTTCTATAATTTTAAACTCTATAGATTTATAAATATCGTGCTCTTGTTTTTGTGTATTGTATAGTTTGGTATCAGCAGGTACATCTACTTGATGTAAAATAGGGGTAAGGTCTATGCCTTCTGCTTTGTAGTGTTCTATGGCTTTGTTGCGGTCTAGTTTTTGAACCTGACCAACCATTTCGTTAACCGTTCTAAAGCCCAACTGTGCCATTATTTCTCTTAATTCTTGAGCAATAAAGTACATATAATTAACTACGTGTTCTGGTTTTCCTTTAAACTTTTTACGTAGTTCAGGATTTTGAGTAGCAATACCAACCGGACAAGTGTTTAAGTGACAAACACGCATCATGATACATCCAGAAGCTACTAAAGGAGCGGTTGCAAAACCAAATTCTTCTGCTCCAAGTAAACATGCAATTGCAACGTCACGACCCGTTTTTAATTGTCCGTCACACTCTACAACAACTCTATTTCTTAGGTCGTTCATAACCAAAGTTTGTTGCGCTTCTGCAATACCAAGTTCCCAAGGTAAGCCTGCGTGTTTTAAAGATGTTAAAGGAGATGCTCCTGTTCCTCCATCATGACCAGAAATTAATACTACATCTGCTTTTGCTTTTGCTACACCAGCAGCTACGGTACCTACACCAACTTCTGATACTAATTTTACATTTATTCTTGCCTCTCTGTTGGCAGATTTTAAATCGTATATTAATTGTGATAAATCTTCAATTGAATAAATATCATGATGTGGAGGAGGGGAAATAAGACCTACATACGGAGTAGAGTTTCTTGTTTTTGCTATAGACGGATTTACTTTTGGTCCAGGCAATTGTCCGCCTTCTCCAGGTTTAGCGCCTTGTGCCATTTTTATTTGTATTTCCTTGGCACTTGTTAAGTAATTAGATGTTACTCCAAACCTACCTGAAGCAACTTGTTTTATAGCGCTGTTTCTCCAATCTCCAGTTTCATTTTTGTAAAAACGCTCTGCATCTTCACCACCTTCACCAGAATTGCTTTTACCGCCAATACGGTTCATAGCAATTGCTAAATTTTCATGAGCTTCCTTACTTATAGATCCGTAAGACATTGCGCCAGTTTTAAAGCGCTTTACAATATCTGTCCAAGGTTCTACCTCTTCAATAGGAATTGGATCGTAGTTAGAGAATTCAAACAAACCTCTAATAGTCATTAAGTGTTTTGATTGTTCATTAATTAGCTTAGAGTATTCTTTGTAGGTTTCTGGTTCGTTGTTACGTACAGATTTTTGTAGTTTAGCAATGGTAAGTGGATTAAATAAGTGTTTTTCACCATCTCTACGCCATCTGTATGCACCGCCCATTTCTAGTTCTAAACTAGCAGCTACTTCTTTAGTGTTAAATGCTTTTTGATGTCTCTTTGCTATTTCTTTTTCTATTTGATACAAGCCAATACCTTGTATTCTTGTTGGGGTATTTGGAAAATATTTATCTACCACCTTGGTGTTTATACCAATGCACTCAAATAATTGCGAACCTCTGTAAGAGTTTAAGGTAGAGATGCCTATTTTGTTCATCACTTTTAAAACTCCCTTGCCAATACCTTTGTTGTAATTTTTAATTGCCTCATCAAAAGTAATGTCTGTAATGTCATTTTCTTCTATTTGCTCAGCAATAATTTCGTTTACCAAATATGGGTTTACAGCACTTGCTCCGTAACCAAATAATAATGCAAAATGATGTACTTCTCTAGGTTCTGCAGACTCAATAATGATACTAAGTTTAGATCTTTTTCCTAGTTTTTGAAGTCCGCTATTTACAAAAGATAAAGCTAGCAAAGCAGGTATAGGTGCGTTGTCTTTGTTTACATTTCTGTCTGATAAAATAATAATATTTGTACCGCTATCTATTGCTTTAGAGGCCTGGTCTAGTATGCTAGCTAAAGCTTCTTCTAAAGCATTGTGCCCACGTGCTATTTTGTATAAAATAGGAATAGATGTTACTTTGTAATCTGGACTAGCATCATAGTTCTTTATCTTGTCTAAATCTTCTTTAGATATTACAGGATTCTGAATTTTTAATTTACGGCAATGCAATTCCGAAAAATCAAAAATATTATGATCACTACCAAGAGTTAAGCTAATATCTGTAATTAACTCTTCTCTTATCCCGTCTAAAGGTGGATTAGTAACTTGGGCAAATAATTGCTTAAAGTAATTGTAAATAAGTTGTGGTTTTTCAGATAATACAGCAATTGGAGTATCAGACCCCATAGAACCAATAGGTTCTTTGGCTGTTTTGCCCATTGGTAATATAATTGTGTTTATATCTTCTAAAGTATATCCAAAAAGAGATTTTCTTTTATCAAGACTTTCCTCTCCTAGAAATAAAGGGCAGTCATTATAAGGTATATCTTTTAAATGTACCAAATTATTGTCTAACCATTTTTGGTAAGGCTTTAATTGAGCAATTTTTTCTTTTATTTCTTCGTCATTAACTATACGGCCTTCTTCCATATTAACCAAAAACATTTTCCCAGGCTCTAATCTGCCGTGGAACTCAATGTTTTCTGGTTCTATATCTACCACACCAGTTTCTGATGACATAATTACGTAGCCATCTTTGGTGACAGAATATCTAGAAGGTCTTAATCCGTTACGATCTAAAACTGCTCCAATATAGTTGCCATCTGTAAATGGTACAGATGCAGGTCCGTCCCAAGGCTCCATCATACAAGAGTTGTACTCGTAAAAAGCTCTTTTAGCAGGAGACATATCTGGGTTTTTTTCCCAGGCTTCTGGTACCATAATCATCATTACTTCTGGTAAAGATCTGCCTGTCATCAACAGTAATTCTACCACCATATCCATAGTTGCAGAGTCAGATTTGCCAGGTAATATTATAGGAAGTATGTTTTTTATTTCATCTCCAAATAAATCACTTTTTAATAACTCTTCTCTAGAGCGCATTCTAGACACATTACCGCGTAACGTATTTATTTCTCCGTTATGGCACATATACCTAAATGGTTGTGCTAAATCCCAAGTAGGAAAAGTGTTTGTAGAAAAACGTTGATGTACTAAGGCAAGTCTTGTAACCACTCTAGGATCCATTAAATCTTTAAAGTAAAATTTAATGTCTTGTGGCATTAAAAGACCTTTAAAAATAATAATTTTTGTAGATAAGCTTGGTACATAGAAAAAGCCACTTTCAGATAATTTAGATCCCAAAATTGTGTGCTCTGTAACTTTACGAGCAATGTATAATTTTAGGTTAAAAGAAGCATAATCTTGTGAGCTGTCTTCTTTTGCTATAAATATTTGCTTAACAAAGGGCTCTGTTTCCATAGCAATACGCCCAGGAACATTTTTGTTTACAGGCGCATCTCTCCAGCCAAGCAATTTTAACCCTTGTTTTTTTATGTTTTCTTCAAAAACAGAAATACAAAAATCTCTTTGGTTTTCCTTTTGCGGCAAAAATATGTTTGCAACAGCATATTCGCCTGGTTCTGGCAGAGTAAAATTACAAACCTCTACAAAGTAATCATGTGGTATATCTATTAAGATACCAGCCCCGTCACCCGTTTTGCCATCAGAACTAACGGCTCCTCGGTGCTCTAGTTTATCTAATATCTCTAAGGCTTTATGTATTATGTCGTTAGACTTCTTTCCTTTTAAGCTACATATAAAACCTGCTCCACAGTTGTCATGTTCAAAATCCGGTAGGTATAACCCTTGTTTTTTCAGCTTCATAAATTATCACATTTCTTCAAATATATTACAATCGTTAAATTATGTTTAAAGATTTAATGATAAGTAAGAAATTAATTCATCATTTTCAGTGTATTGATAAATTATGTGAAATTTTAAATTTTTAAGGGTGTATAAATTATCAAATTCATAATGTTAAATTATGAATTTGTCATAAAAAAATGCTGCACAAGTGAACTTGTGCAGCATTTCTATTAAAAAAAGATATTATTGTAATTTAATCTCTTAAAATGCTTCTTGAAATTACTATTTTTTGTATTTCAGATGTGCCTTCATAAATCTGTGTAATTTTAGCATCTCTCATTAAACGCTCTACGTGGTAATCTTTAACAAAACCGTTACCACCGTGTATTTGTACGGCTTCTACAGCAACATCCATAGCAACTTTAGATGCGTAGAGTTTTGCCATTGCACCAGATAAATCATAATTTTCATGATTATCTTTATCCATAGCAGCTTTGTAAACTAACATCCTTGCAGCTTCTATAGAAGTGTGCATATCAGCTAATTTAAAAGCAATAGCTTGGTGGTTGGCAATCTCAGTACCAAATGCTTTTCTTTGTTTAGAGTATTTTAATGCTAATTCATATGCGCCTGCAGCAATACCTAATGCTTGTGCAGCAATACCAATTCTTCCACCAGAAAGTGTTTTCATAGCAAATTTAAAACCAAAACCGTCTTCTCCAATTCTATTTTCCTTAGGTACTTTTACATCATTAAATATTAATGAGTGTGTGTCACTACCTCTAATACCTAATTTATTTTCTTTTGGTCCAATTTCAAACCCTTCTGCTCCTTTTTCTACAATTAAAGCATTAATTCCTTTGTGCCCTTTTTCTATGTCTGTTTGTGCAATTACTAAGTATATGTCTGCAGAACTACCATTGGTAATCCAGTTTTTTGTACCGTTTAATACGTAGTGATCTCCTTTGTCTATTGCTGTAGTTTTTTGTGATGTAGCATCACTACCAGCTTCAGGTTCAGACAAACAAAAAGCACCTATACTTTCTCCTGTTGTTAAACGAGTTAAGTATTTTTGTTTTTGTTCTTCTGTGCCAAAAGTTTCTAAGCCCCAACAAACTAGAGAGTTGTTTACAGAAACAATTACAGAACAAGAAGCATCTACTTTAGACAATTCTTCCATTACTAAAACGTATGAAAGGGTGTCTAGGCCGCTTCCTCCGTATTTAGAGTCTACCATCATTCCTAAAAAGCCTAGCTCGCCCATTTTTTTTACTTCTTCTTCAGGGAATCTTTGGGCGTCATCTCTTTCAATTACTTCTGGTAATAATTCATTTTGAGCAAAATCTCTTGCTGCTTGCTGAATCATTAATTGTTCTTCTGTTAACTTAAAGTCCATCTTATTGCGATAATGTTAATTTATGTGTACAAATATAGCTTTATATTGTGATATATTCAACAGTATATTGTTCTCTTTCTCTATACTTTAGTACGGTTCAACGTAAAATTAATGAAAAATTAATCATTCTATGGTTGTTAAAAGTTTAAAAATGCCGCAATATTTTTATATTTGTTGAATTGAACTTTTAGTAATTGATTTAATATTAAAATTATGAGACAGCAGTAACTCCCGTTTGGGAGGGATATTTTTAACAACAATAGCAATGCAATAATATGTTACATAATTTACAATCAATTTAAAATGAAAGATTTACTACAAAAATACGAGGACAAACAACCTGAAATAGTTTTTAATTGGAAGGATTCTGAAACGGAAGCCGAAGGGTGGACGGTTATAAATTCTTTACGTGGCGGTGCAGCCGGTGGTGGCACAAGAATGCGTAAAGGTTTGGATATGAATGAAGTTTTGTCTTTGGCAAAAACTATGGAGGTGAAGTTTACAGTTTCTGGGCCAGCAATTGGTGGCGCAAAATCAGGAATTAATTTTGATCCTAGTGATCCAAGAAAAAAAGGAGTTCTAAAACGTTGGTACAATGCCGTTGCTCCATTATTAAAAAGTTATTATGGTACTGGCGGAGATTTAAATGTTGATGAAATACACGAAGTAATTCCTATTACTGAAGATGCTGGTGTTTGGCATCCACAAGAAGGGGTTTTTAACGGACATTTTAAACCTACAGAAGCAGATAAAATTAACCGTATTGGCCAATTGCGATTGGGTGTTATAAAAGTGATAGAGAGTAATACGTATTCTCCTTCTGTAGAGCGTAAGTACACAGTAGCAGATATGATTACTGGTTTTGGCGTAGCAGAAGCAGCAAAACATTATTATGATATTTATGGTGGTACCATAAAAGGTAAAAGAGCAATAGTACAAGGTTTTGGTAACGTGGGTGCTGCTGCAGCATATTACCTTAGTCAAATGGGAGCTAAAATTGTAGGTATTATAGACCGTGATGGTGGTATAATTAACAAAGACGGTTTTTCTTTTGAAGAAGTAAAAGAGCTTTACCTTAATAAAAACGGAAATACTCTTGTAGCGGATAATATGATTCCGTTTGAAGAAATTAATAAACAAATTTGGGGTTTAGAAGCTGAAATATTTGCACCTTGTGCCGCATCTAGACTAATAACCAAAGAACAAATAACACAGTTAATAGATACAGGTCTAGAAGTTATTACATGTGGAGCTAATGTGCCATTTGCAGATAAAGAAATTTTCTTTGGTCCTATAATGGAGTATACAGATGAGCGTGTAAGTTTAATTCCAGATTTTATATCTAACTGTGGTATGGCTAGAGTATTTGCTTACTTTATGGAAAGAAGAGTAGAAATGAATGATGAGTTGGTTTTTCTAGATACATCTGAAACTATAAAGAAAGCAATGCAAAATGTATATAAAAATAACGCTTCAAAAAAACAGTTAAGTAAGACTGCTTTTGAGATAGCTTTAAAACAATTAATATAAACTAAACTAAGAAGAAGAAGAATGGAGACCATTATAATAATTATTTTTTTTGTTGGTTATTTAGCAATAACCTTAGAGCACAATCTTAAAATAGATAAGCTAATACCTGCACTTGCCATGATGGCATTACTTTGGGCGGTAATAGCATTAGCTCATATGCCAGTTTTTGAAGTTGATGCGGCTTTGCGAGAATTAGCACCAAGCCACGTAGATGAAATTTTACTACATCACTTAGGAAAAACTGCAGAAATATTGGTCTTTTTATTAGGGGCAATGACTATTGTAGAAATTATAGATTACTTTAATGGTTTTGCCACAATTAAAGGGTTTATAAAAACAAAAAGCAAACGTAAACTATTATGGTTGTTCTCCATTCTTGCTTTTATCTTATCAGCAATTATAGATAACTTAACAGCTACTATTGTATTAATAACAATTTTACAAAAAGTAATTAGAAACAGAGAAACTCGTTTGTGGTTTGCTGGTATGATTATTATTGCAGCTAATGCTGGTGGAGCTTGGTCTCCTATTGGAGATGTTACAACCACAATGCTATGGATAGCAGATAAAGTTTCTGCTGCACAATTAGTAGAGCACGTATTTGTACCATCTATTGTTTGTATGGTAGTACCAACACTTATTGCAAGTAGATTTAAAGCCTTTAAAGGTAATATTGAAGATATTGAAGAAACCGATAGCGATAAAAAATCTAAATTTGGATCTACAATGCTATATTTAGGTTTAGGAGCTATTGTTTTTGTTCCTTTCTTTAAAACTATTACGCACTTACCACCATATGTAGGTATGATGTTGTCTTTAGCTGTTGTTGCAACTTTTGCAGAAATTTACAGTAACTCTAAATTTAGTATATCTAATGTAGATGGTGAAAGTGAAGCTGCTGCTCACCATAGTCCAGTTCATCATTCTTTGTCTAAGATAGAGTTACCAAGTATTTTATTTTTCTTGGGTATATTGTTAGCTGTAGCTGCTTTAGAATCGTTAGGTATGTTATTCCACTTTGCAGAAAATCTAAATGCGGCAATTCCAAATTCAGATATTGTAGTAATGTTATTAGGGGCAGGTTCTGCGGTTATAGATAACGTTCCGTTGGTAGCAGCTAGTATTGGTATGTTTCCTCAAACTATGGATGATCCTTTATGGCACTTTATTGCATATTCTGCCGGTACGGGTGGTAGTATGTTAATTATTGGCTCTGCTGCAGGTGTAGTTGCAATGGGTATGGAAAAAATAGATTTCTTCTGGTATTTTAAGAAAATCACTTGGTTGGCTTTAGTAGGCTTTTTAGCAGGTGCAGCTTCTTTTATTTTAATCAGAGATTTTATATTAAACGTATAATTTTATTTGTAAAATAGCGTTATAAGAGCAACTTAAATACTGGAAAATATATGTTATTGTTTCAAGATGCTGCTAATGAGGTAGTAATGGGAGAAAGTGTATCCGAAGAAAAAACACTATCAGTAATAGATTTAATTGTAAATGGTGGTGCGGGTAGCATTATTATTATAGCAATTTTAGGAATTCTTTTGTTTGTTGCTCTATATATTTATTTTGAAAGAATCTTTGCAATAAAGGCTGCTTCTAAAATTGATAAAAATTTTATGAATCAGATTAAAGACCACGTAACAAATGGTAAGCTAGACGCTGCTCGTATGTTGTGTGCACAAACAGATTCTCCGGTGGCAAGATTAACTGAAAAAGGGATATCTAGAATAGGAAAACCTTTAGATGATATTAATACTGCTATTGAAAATGCGGGTACTTTAGAAGTATATAAATTAGAAAAAAATGTTAGTGTTTTAGCTACTGTTGCTGGTGCTGCACCTATGATTGGTTTCTTAGGAACTGTAATTGGTATGATTTTGGCATTCCATGAAATGGCATCTGCAGGAGGGCAAGCAGAAATGGGTTCTTTAGCATCTGGTATTTATACAGCAATGACAACTACAGTAGCTGGTTTAGTTGTGGGTATTATTGCATACATTGGCTACAACCACCTTGTAAACAGAACGGGTAAAGTTGTACACGCTATGGAAGCTAACGCTGTAGACTTTTTAGACTTATTAAACGAACCACTTTAAATTCCTTTAGATGAAATTAAAAGGAAGAAATAAAGTAAGTCCGGACTTTAGTATGTCGTCTATGACAGACATTGTGTTTTTATTGTTGGTATTTTTTATGCTAACGTCAAATGCACCAAATGCACTAGATCTGTTGCTTCCTAAGGCAAAAGGGAAGTCAACCAACACACAAAATGTATCTGTAAGTATTAATAAAAACTTAGAGTATTTTGTGAATAATGAAAAAATAAACGGGAAATACATAGAAATTGAATTAAAGAAAGCACTAGAAGGTCAAGAAAAACCTACAATTATTTTAAGGGCAGAAGAAACAGTGCCTGTAAAAGAAGCAGTAAACGTAATGGATATTGCTAATAAAAATAATTACAAGGTTATTTTAGCTGTGCGAGCAAAATAATGTCGTTCTTAGATACCAAACACAAGAAAAAATCTTTTACGCTTACAACCTTGTTGTTAAGCGTTTTCTTGTTGTTGCTTTTTTATGTTGGTTTAACTTATATGGATCCGCCAGAAGAAAAGGGTATTGCGGTTAATTTTGGTCAGATGGATTTTGGTAAAGGTAACGTACAACCAAAAGAGAAAATAAAATCTGAACCAGTAAAGACTACAAAAGAGGTTGTAGAAGAACAACAAGAAGAAGTTAAGCCTGTAGCAGAACCACAAGTACAACAAGAGTCTGCACAAGAAAAGGCAGCAGAAAAATTGGTTACTCAAGATAATGAAGAATCAATTTTAATAAAACAACAGCAAGAAGCTAAACGTAAAGCAGATGCCGCAGCAAAAAAAGCTAAGGCAGAGGCAGAGCGTAAGGAGCAGCAGCGTATTGCTGCAGAAAAAGCAGAAGCAGAGCGTAAGCGTAAAGCAGAGCAGGCAAAAAGGGATAAGGTAGATAACCTTTTTGGTGGCTTAGCTAAGTCTGACGGTAAAGCCACAGGAGGAGAAGGAGATGATAATAAAGCTGGTGACAAGGGAAATCCACAAGGAGACCCTTATGCAACTAGTTATTATGGCTCTCCAGGTTCTGGTAGTGGTGGGGCTGGTTACGGATTATCTGGAAGAAAACTACTAGCAAAAGGTAAAGTAAAGCAAGAGTGTAATGAAGAGGGTAGAGTTGTTGTTAAAATTATTGTAGACCGTAACGGTAAAGTGCTATCTGCAACACCAGGCGTAAAAGGTACAACTAACAACCATCCTTGTTTATTAAAGCCAGCAGAGGCAACTGCACGTTTACATAAGTGGAACTTAGATGCTAATGCTCCAAGCAGACAAATAGGTTTTGTTGTTGTAAACTTTAAATTAGGAGAGTAATTATCTAAAATTACTTTAATTTTACTCCTTATTTACTCAATTTAATATACTTTAATGACATATAGCCAAACGTTAGATTGGATGTTTGCTCAACTTCCAATATACCAAAACAAAGGAAAATCTGCGTTTAATGGAAAGCTAGACAATATAAAGCTATTTTCTAAAGCTTTAGGATCTCCAGAACAACAGTTTAAAAGTATACACGTAGCTGGTACTAACGGTAAAGGTTCTAGTAGCCATATGTTAGCATCTATTTTACAAGAAGCTGGTTACAATGTAGGTTTATATACTTCTCCGCATTTAAAAGATTTTAGGGAGCGCATAAGAATTAATGGAATTAAAATTCCAGAGGATGATGTTATAAACTTTGTAGAAAGTAATATGCCTTTTTTTAATGATCATAAACTTTCATTTTTTGAAATGACTGTGGCAATGGCGTTTAATTACTTTGCTAAAGAAAAAGTAGACATAGCCATTATAGAAGTTGGTTTAGGTGGAAGACTTGATTCTACTAATATTATTACGCCCGAGGTTTCATTAATAACAAATATAGGACTAGATCATACAGATTTATTAGGAGATACATTAGAAAAAATTGCAGCAGAAAAAGCAGGTATTATAAAAAATAATGTGCCGGTTGTAGTAAGTGAAAATCAAAAAGAAACAGTAGCTGTGTTTAAGGAAATTGCAGAGTCTAAAAACGCGCATTTAATTTATGCAGATGCTATTTTAGTAAAAACATACAAAACATCTTTATTGGGTAATTATCAGCAAAAAAATATAAAAGGTGTTTTAGCTACACTTAAACAATTAAAAGAATTTACAATTACGAATAGTGCAATTGAAAAAGGGCTGTTAAATGTGGTAGAAAATACTGGATTAATGGGTAGGTGGCAACTATTACAGGAGCAACCTAGGGTAATTTGCGACACAGCACACAATAAAGAAGGCTTAAGTTTAACTTTAGATCAATTAAAACAGCAAAAATATAAGTCGCTTTTTATTGTCTTAGGAGTTGTTAAGGATAAGAATTTGGATGCTATTTTACCTCTTTTTCCAAAAAATGCAAATTATTTTTTCTGTTGTCCAAAAATAGAAAGAGGATTAAATGCAGAGGAATTACAAGCTAAAGCAAGTAGCTTTTTATTACGGGGTGATGCTTATTCATCTGTAAAAGAAGCACTTGAAAAAGCAAAATCTTTAGCAAAAAAAGAAGATTTAATTTACGTTGGAGGCAGCACTTTTGTTGTTGCAGAAATAGTTTAATTTTTTTTCATTTTTTATTTGCGAGAAACGAAAAACAGTTATATATTTGCACTCGCAATACGGAAAACAAATTTCTAAATTGTGAATGAGGGCTCTTAGCTCAGTTGGTTCAGAGCACCTGCCTTACAAGCAGGGGGTCACTGGTTCGAATCCAGTAGGGCCCACAGTAATTAAAGCTTCCGATTTTATCGGGAGCTTTTTTATTTTATATCGTTTTGTAAGTAAACTTCTTGTTATACAATCTTATACTGAAACTACAATATATCTTAATAAATTTAGGTATAATTAAGCTTATTGGTAGCTGTGTTTATTATTGTTCTATAATTTAAATAATAAATTATCATTTCTATAATATTAGTGTTAAACGTCAGAAATTACTACAATTGGTGTGTTCTTCATTTTCCTTTTTTCTACCTTTACATTATATTAACTTAAAACTATATATTTTGAAACAAAGAGTAATATTATTAGTCGGTATTTTAATTAGTACTATGTCTTATGCTCAATTTGAAATTTCGGCAGGTACAGGTTATGCAATTGGAAGCGCTGAGATGAAATTAGGAACAGAAACAACAACAACAAGTGTAGAAAATACTTATGGTAGTTACGGAGAGGGTGTTAACTTTCAGCTAAGAGGAACTTATTTTTTTAATGAAAAAGTTGGTTTAGATGTGGGTGTTGGTTATTTAAATGGAGCAGACCATACTATAAATAAGACCACAGTACCAGGAGTAGATGTAGATGCAATTGCAAGAGGTAGAGCTTATGGTGCAACTGTAGCTGTAGCTTACAAATTTACAGATAATTTTTATGGTCGTGCAGGTGCATTATTAAAAATAGCAGGTAAAACAGAAGCTGTAGTTTTTAGTAGTACATTAATGTCTGAGGCAGAGAGAGAGCCATATAGCCTTCCTGAGGGTTCTTACTCAGAAACGAATTACACAGAAGATTTTCACGGTAAGTTTCCTTTAGGTTTTGTTGGTGCTTTAGGATATAAATTCCCTATAGATAACAACTTTAGTATATACGTAGAGGCAGAATACTACGGTATTAGCCTAAAACGTAAAGATTCTGAATTGCAAGAGTTTAATACAAACCTATTTACTCCTGATGGTAATATGGTTGCAGAAAGTGTTTTTACTTTAGATAACTTACCTCCAGGTTACAGTAAAAAAACTACTTATGTAGATGAGTTAAGAAATGACAATACAGATCCATCTAAAAAATTATCACAAAAAGTACCATATTCTTCTTTTGGAGTTAACGTAGGTATAACATATAAGTTTAAAAAGGCTGCTAAACAGTAAGCTTAAATTAAAACTTTAAAAAAGCTCTAAAGATGTGTTTTGCATTTTTGGAGCTTTTTTATTGCTAATGATTAGCTAGGTAAAACCAGTAATGGAATTTTTGTATGGTAATCTGCATTTTCTACAACGGGTTCTTGTATTAATTCTTCTAAATAACTACGGTTATTATAAACTAATGCCAAAGTATCTATTGCGTGGTCTTTTATAAATCTGCTTATAATTTCAGATTTATTTGCGTAATATGGTAATAAATGTAGTTTTAAAGGGGCACTAGCTAAACAATTTTGTACTATTTTTAAATTAGATTGCTGAAAATCATCTAACAATACATTTGTTTTTAAATGAAGAATATGTACTGTGCAACTATACAATTTTGTTATAAACAAAAGTGCTTGCAATGCTTCGGGACTTAAGCTGCGTTTAAGGTCTGTTGCCAAAACCAATTGTTTTGGAACACAAAAATTATAGTTATTTGGTATTGCTAAAACAGGACAGTCTTTAATTGCATTAATTATGTGCATAGTATTTGCACCAATAAATACACGTTTAAAATTTGTTATTCCTTTAGTGCCAGATATTACAAAATTTATATGCTCGTTTTTAATAATATCTACAACTTCATGGGTTAGTAAATCAAAAGAAGATATGGTTTTAAAACTATGTAAAGGGTTAGCGTGTTTTTGCCTAATATATTCTATTGTCTTTTTTAACCCATTTTTAGAGCTTGTTTCTGTATTCTTTTCTACAACCAGAGTTTTAGAGCTTTCTGCCATAAACCTGCTATGTGTTATAGCGGGTACGTAAGTATTTAATAAGTAAAAATTACACTTTTCTTTTTTAAAAAGCTCAAGAGCATACGTAATTGCATTGTTTGCATTTTCAGAAAAATCTGTGGGTAAGAGTATATTTTTCATCAGACTGTGTTAAAATATCTGATGTAAAAATAAAAGTAGTTACAACCGTAAACTATGATATTTGTCAGTTTTAAAAACTTATAATCCGCTTACAACGTTTTGTAATTTTGCTATATCTTTAATTCTAACTTGTTTTCCAGAGGTTTCAATCATACCTTTCTTTTTAAATTCAGATATAATTCTAATAGTAGACTCTGTTGCAGTACCCACAACATTACTCATATCTTCTCTGCTTAAGCTTAGTTTTAAAAAACCATTATCATCTTCACCAAACTCATTTTTTAAATAGATAAAGGCTTCTGCAATACGTTGTTTTACTGTTTTTTGAGACATATTTACAATAACATCATCTGCCTCTCTTAAATCATTGGCCATATGGCGCAATACCTCAACAGCAAAATTGGGGTTGGTGTTTAAAGTATGTAAAATACTTTCTTTAGGAATAAAACAAAGATCTACATCTTTAATAGCTACAGCGCTTAAGTTAGCAGATTCTTCTGCAATTACAGAACGTTGCCCTAAAATCTCTCCTTTAGTAGCAAGTTTTATTATTTGGTCTTTTCCGTTAGAGCTAAGTTTAGATAGTTTAGACACGCCATCTCTAACACAAAATACACCGTCTAGACGCTCTCCTTCTTCAAAAATTGCATCACCTTTTTTATAAGTTTTAGAAACTTTGGTGTCAGATACTTTTTTTAACTCGTCTTTGCTCATAGCTCGTAACGAATTAAACTGACGAATAATACAATTTTCACACCTACTCATAACATTGTTTTTGCTTACAATACAAATTTACGGTTAATGTTAAAATCAAAACCTGACATTTGTCATATTTTAAAATAGCACTTTAACAGACCTTTGTTTTGGTCTAAAATGTTAAAGATGATAAAAGAAAAATGTTTTCATTGTGGAGATGATTGTGACACAATACCTATTGTATTTAAAGGTAAGCATTTTTGTTGCAATGGATGTAAAACAGTCTTCGAAATTTTTGAGTCTAACGACTTAACTTATTACTATGATTTACAATCTGCTGCTGGTGCCACACCAAATGAAGTAGCGGATAAATATAACTTTTTAGACTCTCCTAAAATTTTAGATAAATTAATAGAGTTTAATGAAGAAAATCATCAAATAGTAAATTTATACATACCACATATACATTGTAGTTCTTGTATTTGGGTTTTAGAGAACTTAAATAAATTAGCAAAAGCAGTAAGATCATCTCAAGTAGATTTTCCTAAAAAAATGGTTCGTATAGCTTATAATCCAGAAGAATTAAGTTTAAAGCAGTTGGTAATTTTATTGGCTAAAATTGGTTATGAGCCATATATTTCTTTAGAGGATTATAGCAAAGGTAAAAAAAGCGTAGACCGCAGTCTTATTTATAAATTAGGAGTAGCTGGTTTTGCCTTTGGAAATGTTATGTTTTTGTCTTTTCCAGAGTATTTTGAAGTACAAGAGTTTTGGTTAGACCAGTATAAAAATGTGTTTAGGTGGTTAATGTTTGCTTTTTCATTGCCTGTAGTTTTTTATTCTGCACAAGATTATTTAATATCTGCTTACAAAAGTATTTCCTCTAAAATTTTAAATATAGATGTGCCAATTGCATTAGGTGTTTTAGTGCTTTTTGTACGTAGTACATTAGAAATTATTTTTGATTGGGGAACTGGTTTTTTTGATAGTTTAACAGGGTTGATATTTTTTCTGCTTTTAGGTAAATTTTTTCAGCAAAAAACATATTCCTTTTTATCTTTTGAGAGAGATTACAAGTCTTATTTTCCTATTGCTGTGACTAGAATTTTGCCTGGAGGAGAAGAAGAAACAGTACAAGTGTATGATATTAAGCAAGGAGATAAACTTTTAATAAGAAATGAAGAGTTAATACCTGTAGATGGTATTGTGTTAAAAGGTAATGCGCGTATAGATTATAGCTTTGTTACAGGTGAATCTGAAGTTGTTGAAAAGGCAAGTGGCGATAAAATTTTAGCAGGTGGTAAGCAGTTGCAAGGAGCAATAGAAATGGAAGCTTTAAAATCGGTATCACAAAGTTATTTAACGCAACTCTGGGGGAATTCCGTTTTTACAGTAGATAAAACAAGCAAGTTCCAAACCATTACAGATAAAATAAGTGAGCGTTTTACAATTGCAGTTTTAAGTATTGCTTTTATAGCTACATTTATTTGGATGTTTATAGACAGTAGTAAGGCTATAAATGTTTTTACTGCGGTTTTAATCATTGCTTGCCCTTGTGCCATAGCATTGGCAGCACCATTTACATTGGGTAATATGTTACGCATTTTTGGGCGTAAAAAATTCTATTTAAAAAACACACAAACTATAGAGCAGTTAGCACAGTTAACTACAGCTATTTTTGATAAAACAGGTACCTTAACAACAGCTCAAAAGAGCACAGCTAGCTATGAGGGTATGGCGTTAAGTGCAGAAGAAGAATCGTTATTAAAAAATACATTAAGAGCCTCTAACCACCCATTAAGTAGAACACTTTACAATTTATTAGCAGCACAAGATATTTTAACTTTGGATGAGTATCAAGAACATTTAGGAAAAGGGATAATAGGAGTTTTAGAAGATAATAATATAAAAGTAGGATCTGCAAATTTTGCAGGAAACGGTACTGTAAGTGGTCAAGAAAATACAGCGGTGTATATTAGTAGTAATGATGCTTATAAAGGCAAGTTTGTTTTTAGTAACCAATACAGAAAAGGTGTATCTAAATTGTTTAGTGAAATGCAGAACTCTTTGGATTTAGGTGTTTTATCTGGTGATAATGAAGGAGAAAAAGAACGTTTACAAGCTTTATTGCCTAAATTAACTCCGCTTTACTTTAATCAGAAACCAGAAGATAAATTAAACTTTATAAAAAGTTTACAAGACCAAGGTAAAAAAGTACTTATGGTTGGTGATGGTTTAAATGATGCCGGTGCTTTGGCACAAAGTAATGTTGGTATTGCTATATCAGAAAATGTAAATGTGTTTTCTCCCGCTTGCGATGGTATTTTAGATGCATCAAAATTTAAAGAGTTAAATAATTATATTAAAGCATCTAAAAGTGCAATGCAGATTATAAAACTAAGTTTTGGTTTTTCATTGTCATACAATTTAATTGGTTTGTATTTTGCTACTACAGGACAATTAATGCCTGTTATTGCAGCTATATTAATGCCTTTAAGCTCTATAAGTATTGTTTTGTTTACTACTATTGCAACCAATTTAGTAGGTAAAAAATTAGAATAAAAAAAGAGCAGTTTTACAATTTGTAAAACTGCTCTTTTTATGCGTAAAACATTAAAGTTTAATTGCCGTTATAACTAAAAAAATGTGGTTTAAAAGTAATCATAGCCCAAGCCCAATTGTTGGTCATAGAGGCGTCTCCTCCTTTAATAATTTCCATAGAATCAGAAGCAAACATTTGTGAGTATCCGGCATTAAAAAGTATACTTTTAGATGCTTTGTAACCAAATGTAAGGTCTATTTCAGTTCCTAAATAGCTATCTTGCTCTATACCGTTACCATTTACTATAGTAGCAGCAGAACTAAAAAAGTGAGGTGCCAAGTTTACAGAAAACTTATTTTTACTGTAATTAATTTTAGCGTTAATATCTACTAAACCAACAGAGTTGCTGTGGTTGCCAACATAAAAATAATCCATAATACCATTATACCTGTGGTTGGTGCCAAACCAAGGCGTAAAAGAATTTAAATCGCCAGTTGTTTCGTTCATATCTGTACCAGACATATACTCGGCTCCAAGCCCTACTAAAAACTCAGAGTTTAAGCTGTAGTTTATGGTTGCACTAGCATTTAAAGCAGATAAATCTGAATTTTCAATTTTACCAGTTTGTAAATAAATTGATGCATTTGCACTCCATCTAGTATCATTTAAGGCACTTGTTAAACCAATGGTTTGGTTGTACGCTATTTTTTGCTCATTATTATCATCAAAAGCAAAACCAGTATTTAAAAATAAAAAACTTAAGCCTATTTTGTTAAACTTGGTGTTGTACCATAAATATTGAAAGTTTTTATAGTTATTTAAGGTGTAATCTTCCTCAAAAATAGATTGTGACGTTTCATTTAGCGCAAAACCAATATCTATTCTGTTAGTTGCATTTGGTTTAAATTTTATTTTAAGAGCGTCGTGGCTTCTACCTTGTTGGTTCCAGTCTGCACGTCCAAAAATACGTTCTGTATCATAAGCAATATGTTGCCTTCCTAGTTTAAAACTCCATTTTCCTAAAAAAGCTTCAGCCCAAGCTTGTTGTAGTGTTATGCCATTAGCATCTGTAGTAGACAATGTAGCGGCATCTCCCCAAACCCTAACGTTCTGTGCAGCAACAAAAGCGTTAAATTCGGTTCCTTTGTAACCAAAATTTAATCTAGTTCTTTGTGATACAAAAGAAGCAGGATCAACAGCATCAGAATTTAAGGTGCTGTAACCGTTTCTAAACTCAAAACGAGGTTTTATTTCTGCATCTAAATTAAACTGTTGTGCATTTACTTGCTGTATAATAATTAGGAATGTAGTAAAAAATACATTTTTCAATAACTTCATTGTAGTTCTCTATTTGTAATGTTTATTCAAATATACTAGCTTTTATTTCATAGGCTAATCACTATAGTAATCTTATTAAGAATAAACTAAACTATCTTTTTCTCAAATTTCTTTAAAGTATGATATATATCATATTATAAGAAGTGCATAGCCGGTAATTTTGTCTTATAAATTCAGGTAGGTATGAGTGTAATTTATGTGTTGCTGTCTATAAGTATTATAGTGGCGCTGTTTTTCTTTTTAGCATTTATAATATCGGTAAAGAGTGGTCAGTATGATGATTCTTATACACCATCTATACGTATGCTTTTTGAAGACGAACTTGTACAAAAGAGCTCTAGTACTAAAGAAAGTAAAAAAATCGAACAAACTAAGATGAATTAAATTATGGAAGTACAACAGTTTTATTACGATAACAAAATCGTAAAGAAATTTCTCTATGCTACAATATTTTGGGGTATTGTAGGGATGTCAGTAGGTCTGTTATTAGCCTTTATGTTTCTTTTCCCAAATTTAACCGATGGTATTTCATGGTTAAGTTTTGGTAGGTTAAGACCATTACATACCAATGCGGTAATTTTTGCCTTTGTAGGTAATGCTATTTTTGCAGGTGTATATTACTCTACACAACGTTTGCTAAAAGCACGTATGTTTAGTGATGGCCTAAGTAATTTTAACTTTTGGGGTTGGCAAGCTATTATTGTTGCTGCAGCTATTACACTACCACTTGGTTACAGTACTTCTAAAGAATATGCAGAGTTAGAGTGGCCTATAGATATTGCAATTGCTGTTGTTTGGGTAGCTTTTGGTTGGAACCTTATTGGTACAATGTTACGCAGAAGACAAAGACATTTATATGTAGCAATTTGGTTTTACCTAGCAACATTTGTAACTGTAGCTGTACTACATATTTTTAATAGTTTGGAGTTGCCTGTTAGTGCCTTAAAAAGTTACTCTGTTTATGCAGGTGTACAAGATGCATTGGTACAGTGGTGGTACGGGCATAATGCCGTTGCATTTTTCTTAACAACGCCGTTTTTAGGGTTAATGTATTACTTTGTGCCTAAGGCAGCTAACAGACCTGTATATTCTTACAGGTTATCTATAGTACACTTTTGGTCCTTAATATTTATTTATATCTGGGCAGGACCTCACCATTTATTGTATTCTGCATTGCCAGATTGGGCACAAAACTTAGGAGTGGCATTCTCTATAATGTTACTAGCACCATCTTGGGGTGGAATGATAAATGGACTTTTAACCTTGCGTGGTGCTTGGGATAAAGTACGTACAGACCCAACGCTTAAATTTATGGTAGTAGCTATCACAGGTTATGGTATGGCAACTTTTGAAGGTCCTATGCTATCATTAAAAAATGTAAATGCAATTGCGCATTTTAGTGACTGGATTATTGCACACGTACACGTTGGGGCATTGGCCTGGAACGGCTTTTTAACTTTTGGTATGATTTACTGGTTGGTACCTAAAATGTTTAAAACAAAATTACATTCTACAGGTTTAGCTAATGCACACTTTTGGATAGGTACTTTGGGTATTATTCTTTATGCATTGCCAATGTATGTGGCTGGTTTTACACAAGCTTTAATGTGGGAAGATTTTAATCCAGATGGGACATTAGTTTATGGTAACTTTTTAGAAACAGTAAAAGAAATTATACCAATGTACTGGATGCGTGCAATAGGTGGTAGTATGTACATATTAGGTGCGTTTATTATGTTGTATAATGTGTTTAAAACAGTGCGTTCTGGACAAAAAGTAGAAGATGAGTTGGCAGAAGCTGCACCTCTTACAAGAGTATCTAAAAAAAGAACAAAAGGAGAAACATACCACTCTTGGTTAGAGCGTAAGCCTGTACAGTTAACAATATTGGCTACTGTGGCTATTTTAATTGGTGGCATTGTGCAAATAATACCAACAATATTGGTAAAATCTAATATACCAACTATAACTAGTGTAAAACCCTATACACCTTTAGAGTTAGAGGGTAGAGATTTGTACATAAGAGAAGGTTGTGTTGGTTGCCATTCGCAAATGATTCGCCCTTTTAGAGGGGAGGTAGAGCGCTACGGTGAGTATGCCAAAGCAGGAGAGTTTGTTTATGATCATCCTTTTTTATGGGGAAGTAAGCGTACAGGTCCAGATTTATTAAGAGTTGGTGGTAAATACTCAGACAATTGGCACTTAAACCATATGTATGATCCACAAAGTACCTCATCTGGCTCTATAATGCCAGCTTACCAATGGCTTGTTCGTAATGAGCACGATAGAAGTAATATTAAAGCTAAAATGGAAGCAATGGTAGCTCTTGGTGTACCATATACAGAAGAAGATATTGCTAACGCAGAAAAATCTATGGATGTACAGGCTACTAAAATAGAAAAGAACTTATATACAGATCCAGATTTTGCAAAGAGCTACGAGGCAGATAAAAAGTTTGCTAAAGATAGCGGACAGCCTTTTGTAGAAATGAGAGACAGAGAAATAGTATCTCTAATAGCTTACTTACAGCGTTTAGGTACAGATATTAAAATAAAAAACACGGAAGAAACAACAGCTAAAAAATAATGTTATGCTAAAATTTATAAAAGGACATATGGAGAGTATGGAGGGTATAGCAACTTATCCTATGATATCGCTACTTATATTTTTTGTGTTCTTCACCATACTTTTTTGGTGGGTGTTTACAGCAACAAAAGAGCATATTAAAGAGGTAAGTAATATACCTCTAGAAGATGATGATAAAACCAACCTAACAAAAGAATAATACTATGAAAAATATGACACCTTGGTGGATAAGGATACCTCTAGTTTTCTTTATCGTTTTTGGATTAATGGAATACTTTATAGATTCTGGTGACCAGCCAGCGTTTATTGCTTACCCAATTGTTTTAGGTTTTTTAGTACTAGTGTTATTAATCTTAATAGCATCAGAAGTAATAGTTAGGTCTATAGAAAATGTAATGTTCCAGACCTTACCAGAAGAAGCAAAACAGAAGTATTTAGAAGAAGATACTAAAAAGTTTGAGTGGAAATGGGGGAAAAGAGTTTATGCTAAACTATTAGGTTCTAAGCCTATGGAAGAAGAGCATGAAATAATTTTAGATCATAATTATGATGGTATACAAGAGTTAGATAACAATTTGCCGCCTTGGTGGGTGTACCTTTTTTATGCAGGTATCATATTTGGTGTGGTGTATTTAGCAAGATTTCATGTGTTTAATGATTATGACCAGGCTTTGGAGTATGAGCAAGATGTTGCTGCAGCCAAAATAGAAATAGAAGAGTACAAAAAAACAGCTAAGGGTTTGGTAGATGTTAATACAGTTGAGGTGCTAACTGAAACTGCAGATATAAAAGCTGGTGAAAAAATATATCAAACAAGTTGTGTTGCTTGTCATATAGCAGATGGTGGAGGCGGTATAGGACCTAACCTTACGGATGAATATTGGATTTTAGGTGGTGGTATTAAAAATGTTTTTAATACCATATCTGAAGGTGGTAGAGACGGTAAAGGTATGGTTGCCTGGAAACAAATATTAAAACCTTTAGAACGTGCACAGGTAGCAAGTTATGTTTTAACATTACAAGGTACAACCCCTGCTAGTCCTAAAGAACCGCAAGGAGAAATTTGGAAACCAGAACCAACAGAAGAATAACAACGGAGTATTACTAGTAAAAACAACACAATGGCTGCAGATGAAAAGTTTAGAGATTCTATTGGTACAATAGATACTGACGGCAAAAGAGCTTGGGTTTTTCCTAAAAAACCTAGTGGCAAATTTTACAATTATCGCAAAATTGTTAGCTACACTTTGCTGTTGTTTTTACTAGTATCTCCTTTTATAAAAATAAAGGGCAACCAATTTATATTGTTTAATGTCATAGATCGTCGTTTTAACATATTTGGTTTTCCTTTTTGGCCACAAGATTTTCATTTGGTAGTAATATCAATGATTATAGGTGTTGTTTTTATTGCTCTTTTTACCGTTGCTTTTGGGCGTATTTTTTGTGGCTGGATGTGTCCGCAAACGATATTCTTAGAAATGGTTTTTCGTAGAATAGAATATTGGATAGAGGGTGACCGTGGCGCACAAATGCGTTTAGATAAGCAAAAATGGAATGCAGATAAAATAAGAAAAAGAGTTACCAAATGGATTATCTTTTTTATCATCTCATTTATAATTGCTAACGTTTTTTTGGCGTATTTAATTAGTAGTGATACGCTAATTAAATACATAACAGACGGACCATTGTTGCATACCAGTACAATAATTTCATTGTTGATTTTTACTGCGGTTTTCTATTTTGTTTTTGCTTGGTTTAGAGAGCAAGTATGTATAATAGCTTGTCCTTATGGGCGTATGCAAGGTGTACTCTTAGATAATAAATCTATTGTAGTAGCGTATGACCATAAAAGAGGCGAAGGACAAAATGGAAGAAAAAAGTTTAGAAAAAATGAAGATCGCACAGCACTTGGTCACGGAGATTGTATAGACTGTGCGCAATGTGTAAATGTTTGTCCTACAGGTATAGACATAAGAAATGGTACGCAACTAGAATGTGTTAATTGTACTGCTTGTATAGATGAGTGTAATACCATAATGGAAAAAGTAAACTTGCCAAAAGGTTTAATTAGGTATGCCAGTGAAGATAATATAGAAAAGAAAGCCAAGTTTAAATTTACACCAAGACTAAAAGGTTACTCGGCTGTTTTAATAATTTTAATTGGATTGCTTATTGGTATGCTGTTTTTAAGAAACGATTTAGAAGCAAATATTTTACGACTTCCAGGTCAGTTATACGAGCATAAAGAAGGAAGTATAATTAGTAATGTATATACGTTTAAACTGGTGAATAAAACAACAGAAGATGTTACAGATGTTAGTTTTAAACTGCTATCCCACAAAGGAACAATTAAACTGGTTACACATAAAAACTTTAACGTACCAGCACAAGAGCTGGCAGAAGGCACATTATTTATAGAAATTAATAATGCAGCTTTAAATGGTGATAAAGACAAGCTTAAAATAGGAGTGTATAGCAATAATAAATTGGTAGAAACAACTACAGCACGCTTTTTGGCACCAAGAAGCTACAAATAAAAAAATAAGTTATGAAAATAAATTGGGGAACAGGAATAGTACTGGCATTTGTAGGCTTCATTAGCTTTATATTATACTTTGTTGTTAGAATGAATTCTGAGAACAGAGCAAAACATGATTTGGTTACAGAAGAGTATTATAAGGCAGAGTTAGGGTATCAAAAAGAAATTAATGACGTTACCAATGCTTATAAATTAACTAATAAACTAGCTGTAGATAAAACTAAAGATGGCTTATTAATAGTTTTTCCAAAGGATCAAGATTTTAATAAAATAACAGGTAAGGTGTCCCTATATAGGCCATCTAATAAACAATTGGATTTTAGCTTACCCATAAGTTTATCCAAAACACATTTGCTCATACCTGACAAACGTTTGTTAGATGGTCGTTGGGACATTAAAATTGCTTGGCAATACAACAAAGAAGAGTATTTACACAAACAAAGTATAACGTATTAAGTATGCTATTTTCTGCTTTTATATTAGGGTTAATGGGGAGTTTGCACTGCGTTGGTATGTGCGGACCAATAGCCTTTATGTTACCGGTAGATAGGCATAGCAAGTTTAAAAAAACAATTCAGATATTTATTTATCATTTTGGTAGGTTGCTTGCTTATGGAGTAATAGGTCTTGTTTTTGGGTTGTTAGGCAAAGGCTTGTATGTTTTTGGCTTACAGCAGAAATTATCAATTACAATTGGAGTTTTAATGATTATTATTGTTTTAATTCCATCTAAAAAATTACAAAAATACAATGTGTCTAAACCTATTTATAGGCTTATTTCTAAAGTAAAATCTAGACTGGGAATAGAGCTTAAAAAAAGAACTCCAGATACGTTTTTAACCATTGGTTTTTTAAACGGATTTTTACCTTGCGGCTTGGTATATATGGCATTGTTTGGTGCTATTGCTATGGGTAATGCAGTGCAAGGCTCTTTGTATATGATAATCTTTGGCGCTGGTACTATACCACTTATGACAATTGCTGTTTATTTTGGTGGAATGCTAAAAGGTGTTGCGCGTAAAAAAGTACAGCAATTAATTCCTGTTTTTGTAATTGTAATTGGAGTCTTGTTTATTCTTAGAGGCTTGGGCCTCGGTATTCCTTATGTTTCTCCAAAACCTGTGGTAGAAATGGTTTCTACCAATATGGAATGTCACTAATCACTAAATTTTTAATGTTATGAATATTGTTTCTGCAGCGCAAGCAGCACAATCTATAAAATCTGGTAATAGAGTATTTTTACAGGGTGCAGCAATGACACCTAATGTGTTAATAGAAGCTATGTGTGCCAGGTATAACGAGTTACAAAACGTAGAAATTGTATCTATACATACAGAGGGGCAAGCAAAATACGCACAAGAGCCTTACAGTAAAAGTTTTAAAATGAATAGTTGCTTTGTTGGTAGCAATGTCAGGCAATTAATAAACACCACACAGGGAGATTATATTCCAATTTTTTTAAGCGAAATTAACCTGTTGTTCAGAAACGGTATTCTTCCGTTAGATGTTGCTGTAGTGCAAGTGTCTCCACCAGATAAACACGGGTATTGTTCTTTAGGTGTTTCTGTAGACATAACATTACCAGCCATACAAACAGCAAAAAATGTTATAGCACAAATAAACCCTTGCGTGCCCAGAACTCACGGTGACGGAATTATACACATTAATGATATAGACTGTGCTGTTGAGGTCAATACTCCTATACATTCCCATAGCATATCATCAATATCTAATATAGAGCAAGAGATAGGTAAACATGTTGCAGGTTTAATAGATGATGGCGCAACTTTGCAAATGGGTATTGGTAACATACCAAACGCTGTATTAAGCAATTTGGGCAACCATAAGCGTTTAGGAATACATACAGAAATGTTTTCTGATGGTGTGTTACCTTTAATAGAAAGCGGAGTAGTTACAGGTGAGGACAAAGCTGTAAAACACGGAAAAATTGTAACTTGTTTTGCTGTAGGTTCTCAAAAATTATACGACTTTGTAGATGATAACCCATTGGTGCATTTTAAAGAAGCTGCTTATACTAATGATACTTCTATTATACGCAGAAATCCTAAGGTTACAGCAATTAATAGTGCCATAGAAATAGATCTTACGGGCCAAATTTGTGCAGACACTATTGGTAGTAAGCAATATTCTGGTGTAGGCGGACAAATGGACTTTATACGCGGAGCCTCTTTATCTAAAGGTGGTAAACCTATTTTTGCAATGCCATCTATTACTGCTAAAGGTATTTCTAAAATAACATCGTTTTTAAAACAAGGAGCGGGCGTTACTACAACACGTGCTCACGTACATTATGTAGCCACAGAATACGGTGTAGTTAATTTATATGGCAAAAACTTGCAAGAAAGAGCAAAGGCACTAATATCTATTTCTCACCCTAATTTTAGAGAGGAGTTAAGTAAAGAAGCTTATAATCGTTTTAAAAGCTAATTATAAATGTTATATACATTGTTTTAAGAGGGTTATAACACTATCAATTCTTTTTTTTTGTATTTTTGCATTAAGTATGAAAAAAGTATTTCAAAAAATAATGTCTAGCTTGTTGGCTATTGTAGTTTTATTTTCTACAATGTCATTTTCTTTAGATATGCATTTTTGTGGTGATACTTTGGTAGAAACAGCTGTTTTTCATAAGGCAGAAGGTTGTGGTATGGAAATGCAAAATCCGCAATCTAAAGGGTGTTCTATTACAAAAAAAAGTTGTTGTAAGGATGAGCAACTACTAATAGATGGGCAAAGCAATTTGCGAATGTCTTTAGATAAGGTCTCTTTTGATCAGCACATATTTGTTACATCATTTATTTACTCTTACATTTCTTTATTTGAAGATTTACAAGAGAATGTAATATTATACACAAAATACAATCCTCCACTCGTCATCAAAGATATTTTTAAGTTAGACGAGACTTATTTAATTTAATTTTTTTAGTAGTTGGTTATAATGCAAAGCTTTTTGTGTTAGGCCTTTATGTTTAGAAGTTAACTTTTTTATAAAGTACTTCTTGGTATCTAATACCTTGTATTCACTACTAAATTTTAAAATTAATGCTAAATAAAAGTATCAAATTTCTGATAGAAAATAAGCTTGTAGCTGTTTTACTACTTGTTCTTTTTATAGGTTGGGGAACAGTAAATGCACCATTTAATTGGGATACAGGTTTTTTACCAAGTAATCCGGTAGCTGTAGATGCTATACCAGATATTGGCGAGAACCAGCAAATTGTGTATACCAAATGGGATGGTAGGTCTCCACAAGATATAGAAGACCAAATTACATACCCGTTAACAGCTTCTTTGTTAGGTATTCCTGGAGTAAAAACCATTCGTAGTTCATCTATGTTTGGGTTTTCTAATATTTATATCATTTTTGAGGAGGATGTAGATTTTTACTGGAGTCGTAGTAGAATTTTAGAAAAACTAAACTCTTTACCAAGTAATTTACTACCAGAAGACGTTAACCCTGCTTTGGGACCAGATGCAACAGGTTTGGGGCAAGTATATTGGTATACACTAGAAGGTAGAGATAAAGATGGTAATGTTACTGGTGGTTGGGATTTAAATGAGCTTAGAAGTATACAGGATTATTACGTAAAGTTTGCACTGTCTTCTGCAAGTGGTGTGTCTGAGGTAGCCTCTATTGGCGGTTACGTACAGGAATACCAGATAGATGTTGATCCTGAATTAATGCGTCAATATAATATTGGTTTAGATAAGGTTGTAAAAGCGGTAAAAGACAGTAATAAAGACATTGGTGCGCAAACTTTAGAAATTAATAAAGCAGAATATTTAGTTCGTGGTTTAGGGTATGTGAAATCTGTAAAAGATATAGAAAATGCTGTAGTTAGTTCTGTTAATTATACCGCTATTAAAATAAAAGACATTGCTAAAGTAGTTTTAGGACCGGCAACCCGTAGAGGTATTTTAGACAAAGAAGGAGCAGAGGTTGCGGGTGGAGTTGTAGTTGCGCGTTATGGTGCTAACCCAATGGAGGTTATTACCAATGTAAAAGAAAAAATAAATGAACTTAGTGCAGGTTTGCCATCTAAGGTCCTAAAAGATGGCAGAACATCACAATTAACTATAGTTCCTTTTTATGATAGAAGTGAGCTTATACAAGAAACACTAAATACATTAAATGAAGCTTTAACACTAGAAATACTAATTACTATTTTAGTAATTATTGTAATGGTGTTTAACCTTAGAGCATCTGTTCTTATTTCAGGTTTGTTACCAGTTGCGGTTTTAATGGTCTTTGTAGCTATGAAACTTTTTAATGTAGATGCCAATATTGTAGCACTTTCTGGTATTGCAATTGCCATTGGTACAATGGTAGATGTAGGTGTTATTTTATCAGAAAATATTATAAGGCATATAGATGAGGAAGATCTTAGAGTTAAAAATGAAAAGTTAAAAGTTACCTCTATAAATATTGATGAAGAAAAATTATCAATCAATCAAATTGTATACAATGCTACTGCAGAAGTTTCCGGAGCAATTGTAACCGCTGTATTAACCACAATAATTAGTTTTTTACCTGTTTTTACTATGCTAGGCGCAGAGGGTAAATTATTTAGACCATTGGCTTTTACCAAAACATTTGCGCTTATTGCTGCATTGGTTATAGCGTTATTCTTAATTCCACCATTTGCTGCATCAATATTTAAAAAAGTCAACCTTAAAAAAACAGTATCTAATGTTTTAAATGCATTATTAATTGTTGTTGGTAGTGCAATATTAATATATGGGTATTGGATAGGTGCTTTACTTATAGGCTTTGGTCTTGCTGCTTTTTGGTTTGCTTTCTCGCATCAAAAAGAATATAGAATATCGTTTTTCAATTTCAATTTTAGAATTAATAAGAATACGGTAAATATAATATTGTCTTGTGTTGCTATTGTGTTTTTACTAGCAGAACATTGGAGACCATTAGGTGTTGGTAATAGTATATTTTTAAACCTTCTATTTGTTTCTATTATTTGTTTTGGCTTGTTAGGTGTATTTAGTGTTTTTCAAAAATACTACAAGCAAATTTTAGGGTGGGCGTTACAAAACAAATTGTTGTTTTTATCAATTCCTTTAGCGCTAGTTGTTTTTGGATTTTTCATTCTTAAAAATACAGGTAAAGAGTTTATGCCGTCTTTAAATGAAGGTTCGTTTTTATTAATGCCTACATCTATGCCGCATTCTGGCGTAGAAGAAAATAAACGCGTTTTGCAGCAGTTAGATATGGCTGTGGCTGGTATTCCAGAGATTAAAACTGTAGTTGGTAAAGCTGGTAGAACAGAATCTGCTTTAGACCCTGCACCATTATCTATGTACGAGAATATGATTCAGTATAAACCAGAATATATGCTGAATAAAAAAGGAGAACGGCAACGTTACAAAGTAAATGATGATGGTGATTTTGTTCTAAAAAACGGAATGTTATTACGTGTAGAAGAACGTGAAACTTGGGAATCCATCAACTTAAAACAACAATTAATCCCAGATAATAAGGGCGAATTTTTTCGTAATTGGCGACCAAAAATTAAAAATCCAGATGATATTTGGAACGAAATTGTAAAAGTTACCAAATTACCAGGAGTAACCTCTGCGCCAAAACTACAACCTATAGAAACTCGTCTAGTAATGCTGCAAACAGGTATGCGTGCACCAATGGGCATAAAAGTAAAAGGTCAAGATTTAAAGGAAATAGAGGCTTTTGGTATTCAGTTAGAGGATATTTTAAAGCAAACAGAAGGTGTAAAAGTAGAAGCAGTTTTTGCAGATCGTATAGTAGGTAAGCCTTATTTATTAATAGATATTGATAGAGAAAAAATAGCGCGATACGGAATTTCTATAGAAAATGTGCAAAGCGTTTTACAAGTTGCCGTTGGTGGTATGGTATTAACCAAAACAGTAGAAGGTCGCGAGCGTTATGGTGTTCGTGTGCGTTACCCAAGAGAGCTGCGTAGCAATCCGGACGATTTAAAAAATATTTATATTCCAGTAGAAAAAGGGAGTCCAGTTCCGTTAAGCGAATTGGCAAGTATTACCTATGAGCAAGGGCCACAAGTAATAAAGAGTGAGGACACTTTTTTGGTTGGTTATGTTTTGTTTGATAAACTAGACGGTTTTGCAGAGGTAAATGTTGTAGAAAATGCACAAGAGTTAATAGAAAGTAAAATTAGTACGGGAGAATTGGTTGTGCCAAAAGGAATAAATTACCAATTTACGGGAACGTATGAAAATCAGTTACGTGCAGAAAAAACGTTGTCTGTTGTTGTGCCATTGGCGTTGGTAATTATTTTTCTAATTCTGTATTTTCAGTTTAAATCGGTGACAACTACATTAATGATTTTTACAGGAATTACAGTTGCTTTTGCAGGTGGTTTTATAATGATGTGGCTATATGGTCAAGATTGGTTTTTAAATTTTAGCCTATTTGGAGAAAATTTAAGAGACTTATTTAACATGAAAACTATTAATTTAAGTGTAGCAGTTTGGGTTGGTTTTATTGCATTATTTGGTATAGCTACAGATGATGGTGTTGTAATGGCAACATATCTTACACAGACTTTTAATAAAGAAACCCCAACAACTAAAAACGAAATTAGATTAGCAACTTTAGAAGCAGCAGGAAAACGTATTAGACCTTGCTTAATGACAACCGTTACAACTGTTTTAGCATTGTTGCCAGTACTTACGTCTACTGGTAGAGGCAGTGATATTATGATTCCTATGGCGATTCCAATTTTTGGTGGAATGATTATAGATATAACATCCTATTTTATTGTTCCGGTTTTATATAGTTGGAGGGAAGAGGCAAAGTTGAAAGTGAAAAGTTAAAAGAGAAAATATTACAATAGAAATGAAAAATAACAATCATAATATCACAAGAAAAGTCATTTTTTTTAGCTTTTCTCTTTTAACTTTTCACTTAAGTAATGGTCAAAAACTAGAAACATACATAAATGAAGCATTGGAGAACAGTCCAGAGATTCAAAAGTATAAGTTGCGTTATGGTATTGCATCAGAAAAGGTAAACGAATCTAATACATTGCCAAATACAGATTTCTCTGCAGGTTATTTTGTGAGTGAACCTGAAACAAGAACAGGTCCGCAACGTTTTAAATTATCTGCAAAGCAAATGTTGCCTTGGTTTGGTACTATTACTGCTAGAGAAAATTATGCAACTTCATTAGCAAATACAACCTTTGAAGATGTGGTTATAGCAAAGCGTAAATTGGTGGTTTCAGTAACACAGTCGTACTATAACCTTTATACCTTAAAAGCAAAACAGGCAGTTTTAAAAGAGAATTTTGAATTGCTAAAAACGTATGAAACTCTAGCTTTATCTTCTGTAGAAACAGGTGCTGCATCTGCAGTAGATGTGTTGCGTTTACAAATGAGGCAAAACGAGATAGAACAACTAAGACAAGTTTTAGAACATCAATATGTAGGAGAACAAACTGTGTTTAATAAATTATTAAATAGAGATAAAAAAGAAGTGGTGAATGTAGTAGAAACATTACTTCTTCCAACTAATGATATGCAAATTGTAGATGAAAATTTTACGTTGCATCCAGAATTAATTAAGTATGATAAGTTGTATCAATCTATAGAAAAATCAGAATTATTAAACCAAAAAGAGCGTAAACCTTTAATAGGTTTTGGAGTAGATTATATTGCGGTTACAGAATTGCCTAATCAGAATTTTACAGACAACGGTAAAGATGTATTAATGCCAATGGTGGCACTATCTATTCCTATTTTTAATAAAAGTTATAAATCTAAGACAAAACAAAATCAGCTTTTGCAACAAGAAATTGTACAACAAAAACAAGAACGCTTAAATGTTTTAGAAACACAATTGAGCAAGGCAATAACAAATTTAAATGCTGCTAAAATTAATTATAACACACAACTTAAAAATATACAGCAAGCCAAAGACGCAGAAGAAATTTTAATTAAAAGTTACGAGACAGGAACAATAGATTTTAATGACGTATTAGATGTACAAGAATTACAATTAAAGTTTCAAATGAGTAAAATAGATGCTGTGTATAATTATTATTTACAATTTACAATAATTAACTATTTAACGCAGTAAGCAATGGAAACAATCTATATAAAAAATATGGTCTGTAAGCGCTGTATTGTATCAGTTTTAAACATTTTTAAGGCAGAAGGTTATACTGTAGAATCTTTAAAATTAGGAGAAGTTGTAGCAGTTAAAGGTTTAAAAAGTAAGTTTAGCAATTTAAATATAGCTCTAGAAAAAGCAGGTTTTGAAATTATAGAAAACAGAAACGATGCTTTAATAGAACAGTTAAAAGTTGCTATAATTCATAAAATTGAAATAGGAGAAACCGCGAATTTGTTTCAGGTATTAGCAAAAGAATTTGGTAAAACAGAAACTGCATTAAGTAAACTTTTTAGTAAGTCTGAAGGTGTAACATTGGAGAAATACACCATCAACCTAAAAATTGAAAAAGTAAAGGAGCACATACAGTTAGGACAACTAAATTTTTCTGAAATAGCCTATAGTTTAAATTACAAAACAAGTAGTCATTTAGCACGCCAATTTAAGGCTGTTACAGGTATGTCTATGAGTAATTATAAAAACGGAGGCAATTGGGACAGAAAAACACTAGACAAAATTGTGTAAATAAGAATCGGAATTATGAAAACCGAAGAAGAAGTATCTATTTAATTTTATAGTGTAAAAAGAGGCAAAAATGAAACATACCTATCACATACACGGAATGACTTGTAATGGTTGTCGTGGACACGTAGAAAAAACACTGGCTAATGTAGAAGGTGTTACTAATGCTAGTGTTAATTTAGAAAAATCTGAAGCTGTTATAGAGATGGAGTCTCATATAGCATTAGAAACTTTTCAAGAAGCATTAAAAAACGATGGAGACAGGTATAGCATACATAATGTAGGGGAGCAGGTGCATACACCTAAAAAAGAAGCACAAACTAAAGGGCAAGGAACAGGTACTTTTTATTGTCCAATGCATTGTGAGGATGATAAAACTTATGACCAAGCTGGCGACTGTCCAGTTTGTGGTATGGACTTGGTAGAGGAACAGAACTTAAATGCTGTTGCAGAACAACAATATACGTGTCCTATGCACCCAGATGTTGTAAAAGATGAGCCCGGAGATTGCCCTATTTGTGGTATGGATTTAGTACCAATGGAACCTAGTAATTCTGCAGAAGAAAAAACATACAAAAAACTAATTGGTAAGTTTTGGTTAGCATTAGGGTTTACATTGCCTATTTTTTTAATAGCAATGAGCGATATGTTACCTAACAATCCATTATACGCTATTCTAGATCAAAAATATTGGAATTGGGTGCAATTAGTATTATCTGTTCCTGTGGTGTTTTATGCAACTTGGCTATTTTTTGAGCGCGCTTACAAAAGTGTAAAAACGTGGAATTTAAATATGTTTACACTGGTTGGTATTGGTGCAGGTGTTGCCTGGTTATTTAGTGTTTTTGGCTTGTTAATGCCAGATTTTTTTCCTGCTGAGTTTAAAACAGATAGCGGTGCAGTACACGTTTATTTTGAGGCTGCTACTGTAATATTAACGCTAGTTTTAATGGGGCAAGTGTTAGAGGCACGTGCGCACAGTAAAACAAATGCAGCTGTTAAAGAGTTGCTTAAACTTGCTCCAAACAAAGCTATTAAAGTTGTTAACGGAGTAGAAGAAGAGGTTTCTATAAACAATGTTGTAAAAGGTGATATTTTAAAAGTAAAACCAGGAGAAAAAATACCAGTAGATGGTTTTATTACAGAGGGTAATACAACGGTAGACGAATCTATGATTTCTGGAGAACCTATTGCAGTAAGTAAAACTGTAAAAGATGAGGTTAGTAGTGGTACAATTAATGGCAATCAATCTTTTTTAATGCAAGCAGAAAAAGTTGGTGCAGATACATTACTTTCTCAGATAGTGAAAATGGTGAATGATGCTAGTCGTAGTAGAGCTCCAATTCAGAAATTAGCAGATAAAATATCTAGCTATTTTGTGCCTGTAGTGGTTATTGTTTCTGTTTTAACATTTGTAGCTTGGGCAATTTGGGGTCCAGAGCCAGCTTACGTTTTTGCCTTAGTAAATGCTATTGCGGTTTTAATTATTGCGTGCCCTTGTGCATTAGGTTTGGCAACTCCTATGTCTGTAATGGTTGGTGTTGGTAAAGGAGCACAAAATGGTGTTTTAATTAAAAATGCACAAGCTTTAGAATTAATGAATAATGTAAATGTGTTAATTGTAGATAAAACAGGAACCATTACACAAGGCAAACCCACAGTAGAAAAAGTGGGTAGTTTTTCTACTAATTTTAATACAGACAAAATTACACAGTATATAGCTTCATTAAATAGTTCTAGTGAACATCCTTTAGCAGAAGCTACTGTAAATTATGGTAAAAACAATAATGTTGAGGTTTTAAAGGTTGATGAATTTAATGCTGTAACAGGTAAAGGTGTAGATGGTATTGTAGCTGGTAAAAAAGTAAGCTTGGGTAATGCTAAAATGATGGAGTTTACCAATGCTGCTATTTCTTCAGCAATGGAAGAAGAGGTGAAAGTTTTTCAGAAACAAGGTAAAACGGTTTCTTATGTGGCATTAGATTCTGATGTAATTGGCTTTGTTGTTATAGCCGATAAAATTAAGGAAACTAGCGCAAAAGCAATAAAAGAATTACAAAATAGAGATGTAGATGTAATTATGCTAACAGGTGATAATTATAATACTGCAAAAGCAGTAGCAACAACACTTAATTTAAGTAGTTTTAAAGCGGGTATGTTGCCAAAAGATAAATTAAAAGAAGTTGAAGAATTGCAAAAACAAGGCAAAGTGGTGGCAATGGCCGGAGACGGAATTAATGATGCTCCTGCGCTTGCCAAAAGTGATGTTGGCATTGCAATGGGTACAGGTACAGATGTAGCAATAGAAAGCGCAATGATTACACTTGTAAAAGGTGATTTACACGGTATAGTTAAAGCACATAATTTAAGTAATAAGGTACTTAAAAACATAAAACAAAACTTATTTTTTGCACTAGTCTATAATACTATTGGTGTGCCAATTGCAGCAGGTGTTTTGTATCCAGTATTTGGGTTGTTACTCTCTCCAATGATAGCTGCTTTGGCTATGAGTTTTAGTTCGGTATCTGTAATTGCTAATGCATTACGATTAAAAAATATAAAAATATAAATGATGAAAAAATATCTTGTTTATGCAGTAATTTTAGTTGCAGGCCTTTTGTTGGGGAAACTTTTTTTTGGCGGAACAACAGAAGTACAAGAAACTAAAGGTAGTCATAACCATAATGAAGTTTCTGAGGTTAATAAAATGTGGACGTGCTCTATGCACCCTCAAATTATGCAGTCAGAACCTGGTGATTGCCCTATTTGTGGTATGGATTTAATTCCTGCAGAGACTAATGCAGATGGTTTGTTGGCAGATCAATTTAAACTAACAAAAAACGCAATGGCTTTGGCTAATATAGAAACCACAGTTGTTGGGCAAAGTAATGCAGATGGCAATAATGGTATAACATTATCTGGTAAGATTGCAATTAATGATGATGAGACGGCTATACAACCTGCTCATTTTAATGGTAGAATAGAAAAATTGTATGTTACCTCACTAGGCGAAAAAGTAAGTAGAGGACAAGCTGTTGCTAAAATATATTCTCCCCAGTTAGTTGCTGCCCAACAAGAGTTAATTACGGCATACAAATTAAAAGCGTCCCAGCCACAATTATATAAAGCTGTACAAACAAAATTTAAAAACTGGAAAATACACGGGACACAATTAGAAGAAGTTGTAAAAACAGGCAAAGTAAAAACAAGTTTTACAATATATTCTCACGTGTCTGGTGTGGTAACAGAAATTGCTGTTAGTGATGGTGCGCATATTATGGATGGTAAACCTATTTTTAAAGTGTCTAATTTAAATAAGGTGTGGGCAAATTTTGATGTATATGAAAATCAAATCTCACTATTTAAAAAAGGTCAAGATATTAAAGTAATAACCAAGGCCTATCCTAATAAAGTTTTTAATGCAAAAGTCTCTTATATAGATCCTATTTTAAATTCGCAAACTAGAACAGTAATACTTAGAGCTGTTTTAAGTAATAAAGACAATGTGTTTAAACCTGGAATGTTTGTAGAAGGTAAAATAAACACAGCTACAGAGATAACAAAACAAGTTGTAGTTGTACCTGCTTCAGCGGTTTTATGGACAGGTAAGCGTTCTGTAGTATACACCAAGGTTGCGTCTAATGAACCTATTTTTGAAATGAAAGAAATAGAACTTGGCTCTAAAATTGGTTCTAATTATGAAGTTGTAAGCGGATTAAACAATGGCGATGAGGTTGTAACCAATGGAGCTTTTACTGTAGATGCTGCCGCACAGTTACAAGGGAAAAAATCTATGATGAATAAATCTGGTAAAAAAACAACTACGGGGCACGAAGGTCATATAAAAATGGAATCCAATAAAATGACTAAAAATACAAGGATTAAAGTGTCTACAGATTTTCAAAATGATCTAGCAGCCGTTTTAGAATCTTATATTTTAGTAAAAGATGATTTAGTTAATGGGAATGCAACAGCATCAGCTAAAAACGCAAAAGATATGCTTCAACAAATAGAAGAAGTAAATATGAAACTTTTAAAAACTAAAGATGTTCGTGAAAAAGGAGAAATGTTTATCAATCCTATTAAAAAGGAAATTAAACTTTTTGTAGCATCAAAAGATATTACAGTGCAACGTAAACATTTTAAAATTATATCAGAAAAATTATTAAGTATAATTGAAATTTTTGGAGTGAATTTTAAGGTTTATAGTCATTTTTGTCCAATGGCAAATGGTAATAAAGGTGCTTTTTGGTTAAGTAAAGAAGATAGAGTTGTTAATCCGTATTTTGGGGAGACAATGCTTAACTGTGGAGAGATAAGTCAAATTATAAAATAAAAACAATAATTATATTAATAACTACTAATAAATAAAACTATGAAAAAAGTGATTTTAAGCACTGCTGTGTTGGCCATTTTGGCCTTTACAAGTTGCAAAAATGATGCAAAGCAGACTACAGATGGTGGTAACAACACAAGTGTAAATGCAGAAGATGAGTTGGCTACGGCTAAAACTACTTTTGGTGTGCGTGGTAACTGCGGTATGTGTAAAAGTACTATAGAAAAAGCAGCAAAATCTGTAGATGGTGTAGCTAGTGCAAATTGGGATGTTAAAAAGAAACAAATTACAATTGCTTTTAATGGTGATAAAACTAATGAAGCAGCATTTCATAAAGCTATAGCAGAATCTGGTTACGATACAGAAAAGTCTTCCGGAAGTGAAGAAGCTTATAAAGAATTACCTGCTTGTTGCAAGTATGATCATGAAATGGCTATGAGTGTAGAAGAATAATACGCAAATAACTTAAAAAGCGGCAATCTGGTAGACATAGTTTGTCGCTTTTTTTATGTTGTTTTAATAAATACGGAGTAACTGTTTTAGGGTGGTAATTTTTTTCTCTTTTAATTTTACCAAAATCTTTAAAAAAGCAATAGCGGTAATATAAGCATCACCAAGAGCTGTATGTCTGTCTTTTACAGAAATATTAAACTTTTCTGCTAGTTCATCTAGACTATAGTGCTCTTTTTTTACTAATAAGTTAGAGCGTATAAGTGTTTTTTTATATAAGGTAGATGTATCTAAAATTTTGTTTTTTAGTTTTGGTAAACCGTGGCGTTCTAATGCTATGTTTATAAAGGTAATATCAAAACCCGCGTGATGCGCAACAATAACTGCGTTTTCTAAATAATCTAAAAAAAGCTTTAGGGTTTCTAACTCTTCAAGTCTAGTAGTTTTACCTTCTTTTAATATTCCGTGTATTTCTGCCGTTTCTTGGTTGTAATGATCTTGGTGTATAAAAACCTCAAAACTATCACCTATGTTAATATCATTATTTTTAAGTTTTAAAGCACCAATACAAAGCATACGATCTTCTTGGTAACTAAAGCCAGTAGTTTCTGTGTCTAAAACAACAAACGTAATATCTTGTATGTTTTCTGGTTGTTTGGTTTTAAAAAGATTTTCATATTTAAGCCAATAATCTGGTAAATCTAATTTACTTTTTTTAAAGAAATTTATCATCTTAATAGGTTTGATACTTTAAATCTAATATACACTAATTCCTGAATTTCTTTAATGGTTCTAAATGTACGTTTAAGTTTTATTTTCTCTGCTTTAGTTAGTTTGCTTAATGATATGTACCTGCCAGAATCGTTATGTAATAATCCTTGTTTGGTTCTAAATTTTAACAATGCTTTTGTTGCATAGGAGGCAGCCATAAATAATTCTGCATTGTTAGGTTCTAATTCTGCTAATTTTTCAAAACGTTCTGCAGTATAGTTAATAGATTTTATAGAATGCGATAATATTAAAACTCTGGCAGCGTCTGTTAATGGCATAAGCGCACGTCTTTTAATATCAAAAAAGTCTTTATTTGCACCATCTTGTTCTACTAAAAATTGTCTAAAGAAACCGGTAGGAGATGGGTTTTGTAAAGATCCGCTAGCTAAATGTAAAAAGAAATTTGGGTAATTTTTAGCTGTTTCAAATATATGGTTTGATAGTTCTGTAACCAACTCTTGGTTGCCATATACATTGTTATAATCAAAAAATATAGATGATAACAATACTTCATCTTTACCAGGATTTGTAATCCAAGAGGTAACATTTGTTTTCCATTCACTAAGGCTTAAGCACCATTTTGGGTTAGAAGCCATCATTTCTGCAGGGCAGTATTCATACCCAATTACATTTAGTCTTTGGGTTACTTGCTTGGCAAAATTTATAAATATAGCTTTGGTTTCTTCTAGTTTTTCTGCTGGTACATCTTCAAAAACCAGAGCATTGTCTTGGTCTGTGTGCAATAATTGTTCGCTTCTGCCTTGGCTACCCAATGCTAACCAGCTAAAAGATACTGGTAAGGGCGTTTCTAATTTTGCTATAGAGTTGGTTATAATTTGTTTTATGCAGGCATCATTAAGCTCAGATATAATTTTAGAAATTAATGTCATTGGTATATTTTGGTTTAAATAGCCCTTTAATAGCATCATAATACCTTTTCTAACCTGTTTTATTTCTTTAGTTCTGGTAGCCCTTTTTATAGCTTTTATTAAAACCGTTGGGTTGTTACCAACTGCTAGCATAACATCATGTTTAGATAAAATACCTACTGCCTTAGAGTTTACTGTACCATCTTTTGTTAAACATAAATGACTAATATTGCTTTTAATCATTGCCATTTGTGCCTGCGTAATGGTTAATTTTTTAGAATACGTAATTACTGGCGATGTCATTATTTCTCTTGCAGGAGCGGAAATAGGTAGTTTGCCAGTAACAATTTTGTTACGCAAATCTTTGTCTGTAATAATACCAATGGGTAATTTGTCTTCTAAAACTAAAATTGCACCAACATTTTTGCTTGTCATTTTTGCAGCTAAAACTTTTGCTTGGGTTTTAGGTGAGCAACTAACTAGTTTTTTAGAATATTTTACAGGCTGCAAGTCAAACAACTCTGCACTAGGGTTGTACAACTCATTGCTTTCTGGCTCGCCATAAAGTGCGCCCCTGTGACTCTTAGAGTAAGGGTTTCTGGTGTTAGAAGCAAAACTATCTATTAAAAAATTACCAACTTCTCTGTTACTAGTAGCATAAGGTTTAAAAGTATTAATAGGTATGGCATAAAGGATACTTTCTTCATGTGCTTTTGCCTCCATTTTATAGTTTTCATTTGCTATTAATGGGCGTAATCCAAAAATATCACCTTCATCACAAATGTCTACAATAGTATTATTTTGTGTTTTACTTAAAGATACAGCTCCTTTGTGTATAATATAAAAGTGGTCGTGTGGAGCATCATTCTCATTAAAAATAATAGCATCTTTCTCCTTGTAAACTATAGAAATTTGAGTAGATAATTCTTGTAATTCCTCTAACAATAATTGATTAAAAGGAGGGTAGTTTTTTAAAAAATCTGCTACTCTATGAGATATGGTATTTTTCATACGTTTTATTACTATTGTTTTGTAAATTTAAGTGAGAATAAGTTAAAAACGGTATTAATACGTCTAAAAATGAACGGTATTTTACTCATAAAAAAGTCTTTTTTTATGAAGATATCATCTTTTTTTTAATTTTTATAGAATTAAGTGATTATCTTTAAGGTATTGTTTTTAAAGGGTTTTGAGGTGTTTTGGTTAGCTTAATGTTAGCAAAAAATTATTTTTATTATTTTTTTTGATGGAACATTAGTTTTTTCATTTTTTTTGTTTTCATTTGTCCCGTCAAAACAAAGTATTTGTTTTTGATAATTTAGCATATAGCTGAGCATAAATGTATAATGTTTCTATGTTCGGGTTTTTGGGAATTAGGAAGTCATACCCAAAAACAACCTATAAGATAGGAAACCGAATTTTAAAGCTAACTTCCGGTAACACCTCTATAGTCAGCAGTCAGCATGACTACTTCTTCGTGCCAACCACGGAGCGTCAAATCATTGTTTAGTATTTTAAAATTTTAACAGCAAAAATATTGCATAAAAAACACAAAGGTTTCTCTGTGTTTTAAAATTTTAATTTATCAAATAACAATTCAATGAATACTAAATATATCGATTTAATTGACCAGACTTATCATTTTCCACAAGAAGAATTTAAGTTAGATGGTGAAAACCTAATGTTTCATGACATACCCTTAAAACAACTAGTAGAGCAATATGGTAGCCCATTAAAGTTTACCTATTTACCAAAAATCTCTGATAATATTTCTAGAGCTAAAAATTGGTTTGCTATAGCAATGGAAAAACACCAATACAAAGGCAAATACCATTATTGCTATTGTACTAAAAGTTCTCACTTTAAACCAGTATTGCATGAAGCTTTAAACAATAATATACACATAGAAACGTCTTCTGCGTTTGATATTAATATTGTTGAGCACCTTAAATTAGAAGGAAAAATTAAAGATGATACGTATGTAATTTGTAATGGTTTTAAAAGAGATCAATACATAACAAACATAGCAAGGTTAATAAACGAAGGACACCGCAATTGTATACCAATTATAGATAATTACGAAGAAATAGACTTGTTGTCTAATGAAATTAATGACGATTTTAAAGTAGGAATTCGTATTGCATCTGAAGAGGAGCCTAAATTTGAGTTTTATACCTCTCGTTTAGGAATTGGATACAAAAACATTGTTCCTTTTTATGAAAATCAAATTAGAGATAATGATAAGGTGCAGTTAAAAATGTTGCACTTTTTTATAAATACAGGAATAAAAGACAATGCATATTACTGGAACGAGCTTTTAAAGTGTTTAAAGGTTTATGTAAAATTAAAAAAGATTTGTCCGTCTTTAGATAGCTTAAATATTGGTGGTGGTTTTCCTATAAAAAACTCTTTAGTTTTTGATTATGATTACCAATATATGATTGATGAAATTATTAATCAGATAAAACTAACTTGTGACGAAGCTGGTGTAGATGTGCCAAATATTTTTACAGAATTTGGTAGTTTTACTGTAGGTGAAACAGGTGGTGCTATTTATGAAATTTTATATCAAAAGCAACAAAACGATAGAGAAAAGTGGAACATGATAGATTCTTCTTTTATTACAACATTGCCAGATACTTGGGCAATTAATAAAAGGTTTATTATGTTGCCAATTAATAGATGGGATGATGAGTACGAGCGTGTTTTGCTTGGTGGTTTAACTTGTGATAGTGATGATTATTACAACAGTGAGCAACACACAAATGCTATTTATTTACCAAAATATAAAAAAAATAAGCCTTTATACATTGGGTTTTTTAATACAGGCGCTTACCAAGAAAGTATTGGTGGTTACGGTGGTTTACAACACTGCTTAATACCGCAACCAAAGCATATATTAATAAACAAAGATGAAGAAGGAAAAATAACAACCAAATTATTTAATGAACAACAAAAGGCAGAAGATCTGCTAAAAATTTTAGGATATGAGCACAACAAATAATTACGCAGGCATTCCAGATGAGTTTGCGCAATTGGAGACCGCAAAAGTAGTTTTAATCCCAGTTCCTTATGACGGAACTAGTACTTGGGGAAAAGGAGCAGATAAAGGGCCAGAGGCTTTTTTAAAAGCATCAGAAAATATGGAATTGTACGATATTGAAACCGGTACAGAGCCATACCAACAGGGAATATACCTTGCTGATGCAATTACAGAAAATAGCTCGCCAGAAGCTATGGTAGATGAGGTGCATAAAATAACTAAAAAGTACATTAAACGTAACAAGTTTGTTACGTTGTTTGGTGGTGAACACTCTATATCTATAGGTACTATTAGGGCTTTTAATGAGTGTTTTAATAACTTAACAGTTTTGCATATTGATGCGCATGCAGATTTAAGACAGTCTTATGAGGGTACTACTTGCAACCACGCTTGTGCTGTACATGAAGCTAGCCAACAAACTAATTTGTTGCAAGTAGGTATACGCAGTATGGATGCTATAGAAAAAACATATATGGATGAAGAAAAAACATTTTTTGCCCATGATATGGTTAATGATGAATATTGGATGGATAAGGTAGTAGACCAAATGACAGAAAACGTATTTATTACGTTAGATTTAGATGCTTTTGATCCATCTATACTGCCATCTACAGGAACACCAGAGCCTGGAGGTTTGTTTTGGTATGAAACGCTAGAGTTCTTAAAACAAGTATTTACAGAAAAAAATGTTGTAGGTTTTGATATTGTTGAGCTTTGCCCTAATAAGGCAGATAAATCTTCAGATTTTTTAGCAGCAAAATTATACTACAAAATGTTAAGTTATAAATTTATGGGTGAAGGTGTAGATGATGCTTATGATAATACATATGCTATAGATCTAAAAGCTGGCAACTCTAATATATCAAAATTTGAAGAAGATGAAGACTAAAGGAGCTATCTCTAATTTTATAGAAAAATACTATTTGCATTTTAACGCTGCTGCTTTAGTAGATGCTGCAAAGGGGTATGAAGATCAATTAAACAAAGGATCTAAAATGTTAGTTTCTTTGGCTGGGGCTATGAGTACTGCAGAGTTAGGAAAAATATTTGCAGAAATGATTCGTCAAGACAAAGTGCAAATTATTTCTTGTACAGGTGCTAACTTAGAAGAAGATATTATGAACCTAGTAGCGCACTCACATTACAAGCGTGTGCCTAACTATAGAGATTTAACTCCGCAAGAAGAGTGGGATTTACTAGAGAAAGGTTTAAATAGAGTTACAGATACTTGTATACCAGAAGAAGAAGCTTTTAGACGCTTACAAGAGCATATTTTTAAAATATGGAAAGATGCAGAAGCTGCTGGTGAGCGTTATTTACCTCATGAGTATATGTATAAAATGCTATTGTCTGGTGTGTTAGAAGAGTATTATGAAATAGATTTAAAAGACTCTTGGATGTATGCAGCTGCAGAAAAAAACTTGCCTATTGTTTGTCCAGGTTGGGAAGATAGTACTATGGGTAACATTTTTGCTTCTTATGTGTTAAAAGGAGAATTAAAAGCTAGTACAATGAAATCTGGTATAGAGTATATGACTTTTTTAGCAGATTGGTACACAGATAACTCTAAAAACGGAATTGGATTTTTTCAAATAGGTGGTGGTATTGCAGGTGATTTTCCTATTTGTGTAGTGCCAATGTTATACCAAGATATGGAACGTACAGATACACCATTCTGGAGTTATTTTTGTCAAATTAGCGACTCTACAACTAGTTACGGGTCTTACTCTGGGGCAGTGCCAAACGAAAAAATTACTTGGGGCAAGCTAGACATAGATACACCTAAATTTATAATAGAGAGTGATGCTACTATTGTTGCACCATTAATATTTGCTTATTTGTTAGATATGTAACTATGGATAATTTAAAAAGAGTTATTGTAGATTTTAAAAAGCTTACACCAGAGGTTTTAAAACTTTTGGTAGAAAAGTACCCAGATGGTTATGATGACCTTAACGTTATAAGTTTTTATAACGCAAAAGGAGAGCGTATAGAAGCTGTTGAGGTTTTAACAGAAGACACTAAATATTTGGTAAAAATTAGTGAAAAGTTAGAGGTAACTATGGCTAATTATGATGAGGACGATTATGAAGATTTTGATGATGATGATCCTAATGCTATACCAGATATACCTTTAGATGATGATGAAGATTAGCCATGTATAGCGTAGATGCATACCAAATTGCAGCCTCTATAAGTATTAGAGAATGCAAACGTAACTTAACTTGGGATCTTCTTTTTTCAGACGGGGATGAGTTATTTTACAAAATGGGTGATGAAAAATTTGTTTATATTTTTCAGTACGGTATGGTTGGCTTTTTTAATCATACTTTAGAAGAAAAAAGAACAATATTAGATAGTATTAAGCCCTTTTGTAAGGGCTTAAAAGACGAACGCTTTTCTGAAGAAGTTAATGTAGTAATAGAGCCAGGAAAGCAAGAGGTATCATTTTACAAAGTAGTAATACCTACTTTTGATTATGAGGCCATACGTTTAATAGTACTAAATGCATCACAGTCTGTAGCTTTAGATAACTATTTTGATATTACTGAACAGTTATTAGGAGAAACAAACGAGCATACTAAATATCTAGAACAAAAAGGGAAATTAGATATCTCTGGTAATAAGTTAAAACGATTTATAGGTAGGGTTTTAAATATTAAAAATGAAATCTCTGAAAACTTATATATTTTTGATTCTCCAGACATAACTTGGGATAATGAGGCTTTAAGTCATTTAAATTTAGAGTTAAAAAAAACGTTTGACTTAAAAGATAGGTACAGGTATATTCATGAGCGACTAGAGATTATTAAAGAAAATTTAGAATTGTTTAAAGATATTATGGACCACAAGGAAAGCAGTAGGCTAGAGTGGATAATTATAATACTTATTGTAATAGAAGTATTAGATATGCTAATTTTAAAATTATTTTAAAAACTAAAAACCTCTCTTTTTACAGAGAGGTTTTTTTATAATAGATCTAAAATACGTTCCAAAGCCATTCCTCTAGAGCCTTTTATTAAAAGATTACTATTTGGCTGTAATGGATGTTTTTTTAAATACTCTTTTAAGTGATCAAAACTAGCTAGTTGTTCTGCTTTAGTTTTTACTTTTGCAAAGTTTTCTCCTATTAAAAAAGTAGAAGTAAAATTCATTTTACAAGCTTTATCAGCAATGTATTGGTGTTCTGTTGCTGCAGTTGTACCAAGCTCAAACATATCTCCCAAAAAAACAATTTTATGCGTAGCTTGTATACCATTAAAATTATCTAAGGCTGCAGCCATACTTGTTGGGTTGGCGTTATAAGCATCTAAAATTATTTTATACCCGTTTTTTTCTAATATTTGAGACCTGTTGTTTGCAGGTGTATAACCTTCAATAGCTTCTTTAATTAATGGAAGTTCTATATTAAAATATTTACCCATAATTATAGCAGCGCAACAGTTTGTAAAATTGTAGGCGCCAACAAGGTTAGAGGTTATGGTGGTATCTTCAACTTTAATTTTCACAAACGGATCCGCTCCTAGTAAGACAATGTTATAATAATTTTCTTTAGTAGCACTAAACCCAATCTTTTTTACATAGCTGCCAAGTTTATTTTCTTGTATTGGGTCATCAGTATTTAAAAAAATATGCTTTTGGTTTGTGGTTAAGTAACTATACAATTCGCTTTTACCTTGTATAACACCTTCTGTACTGCCAAAGCCTTCTAAATGCGCTTTACCAAAATTTGTTATGTATCCATAATCTGGTTCTGCTAAGCTACTTAAAAATTCTATTTCTTTAAGATGGTTAGCACCCATTTCTACAATAGCAATTTCAGTATCTTCTTTAATGGTAAGCAACGTTAAAGGAACACCAATGTGGTTGTTTAAGTTACCTACGGTAGCAACAGTTTTGTACTTTTTTTGAATAACTGCCTTTATAAGCTCTTTGGTAGTTGTTTTTCCATTACTACCTGTTAGTCCAATTACCTTGGCAGTACAATGCTTTCTGTGGTAATTGCCTAATTTTTGTAATGTTTGGAGTACATCTTCAACTAAAATAAACTTGTGGGTTGTTGCATATTTTTTTTCATCTATAATGGCATATGCAGCACCTTTTTCTAGAGCTTCAGCGGCATATTTATTACCATTAAAATTATCGCCTTTTAGAGCAAAAAATATACAGTCTTTAGTTATTTTTCTAGTGTCTGTGCAAACAGTAGAATATGTTAAAAATAGTTGGTGTATTTGTGCTATTGTCATAAAGCGAATATAAAAAAAAAGACTGCTCTAATGAGCAGTCTTTTTTAAAAATATGTTGTAGTAACTTATTTTACTTTTTTACCTCTTGCAGTTTTGTTCTTAGTTTTAGACTTAGAACCAACTCTAGACATTGCACATCTAAATCCAATATCATCTGTAGCCATATACTGTGGTAAATATCTACGTTGTGCTGGGTCTAACCAAAATGCACGGTCTCTCCATGATCCACCTTTGTATACTCTAACTTCGTCATTAATTAAAGATGTTCTGTAGTTAGACTTGTCGTAGTTTCTAACAAAGTTTCCGGCGCTGTCTCTTTCTATTTTATTAGTAGGAGAATTGTACATAGACACTTTGTTTTCCTCATCGCCATCAGCCTCATTAAATCTGTCATAAAATCTAGTAGATCCAGGTTCTCCGTCTCTATATCCTCTGTTATCACTAGAAGAGAAGTTTGTTCTTAAGTAAGTTTCTTCTTCATCTACGGCAACCATTTTAATTTCACCAGGTAAATTAACAGCTACTATTTTTCCGTTTGGTAATGTATCATAAACTACTGAGTCTCTAAGCACGTTTACTTTACCATCTTCACCAATTGCTGTCTTCATATAAATGTTACCTCTATAGTAGTTGAAATCACTAATTTCATCATCTACTATTGGTCTGTATACATCTGCAACCCATTCAGATACGTTACCTGCCATATCGTAAAGACCTAAGTCATTTGGCTTGTATGACATTACTGCGTTAGTTATATCTGCACCATCGTCAGACCAACCAGCAATTCCACCATAATCACCTTTTCCTTGTTTAAAGTTAGCTAGTTGATCACCTCTACCAACACGTTGTCCGTTACGAGTGTAATCTCCTTCCCAAGGATATTTTTTTCTACCTCTGTAGTTATTGTACTCTCTAGAACCTTGGTTAGCTTGTGCGGCATATTCCCATTCTGTTTCTGTAGGTAATCTATATTCTGGTAAAATTACACCACTACTTCTTTTAGCAAAAGAAGGTACAGAGTCGTTCTTTTTAGCTTTACCTTGTAAAGAATCTATTTGTCCGCCATAAACAGACTCTGGTCTGTTTAGGTAAGCTTCAGTACTAAAAGTACCAGCAGCTTCACCATTTAATGCTTTGTATTTAGCTTCTTTATTAAGGTAGCCTTCTTTTTCCAACATTAATTCGTTAACACGGTCTGTACGCCATTCTGCAAATTGCGTAGCTTGTACCCAGTTAACACCAACTACAGGATACTCTGCATAGCCAGGGTGTCTTAAATAGTTGTTAGTCATAGTTTCGTTAAAACCAAGTCTGTTTCTCCATACCAAAGTATCAGGCAAAGCCCCTTTGTAAATATTTGCATATTTAGGGTCTTCTGGTGGGTAAACAGATTTTAAGTAATCTAAAAATTGTAGGTACATTTTATTAGTTACTTCAGTTTCATCCATATAAAAGGACTGTACGTGTTGTTGCGTTGGAGTATTATTCCAATCATGCATAACATCATCCTGTACTTTACCTTTTGTAAATGTACCACCTTCTATAAATACAAGTCCCGGTGCGGTAACTTGCTCTTTAAAATCAGAGTTGTGCTGAAAACCACCCTCTTTGGCATTTATCTTCCAACCTGTGGCACGAGATACATCTTTAGATGAAGATGATTTTTTACAACTTGTTATGCTACCTGCTACAACAGCACACGAGAGTACAACTTTAATGAATTGTTTTTTCATAATTAAGACTTGAGTTCTATACTTTACTGCTAATTGCAGTTATACTATACTTATTTTCTGTTTAAACTTTGCTTACTATCGGCTTATTAAACGCAAATTTTCTTAGAATATTTTATAAATCCTAAAAAAAACTAAAACAAGCAATAAAACATTGTTCAACACATCTATAACGGTGTAAATATTATATTAGTATTATTTTGTGAATTCTTTTTAATAGAAATTTATAGTTGCTTAATAATAAGTAAATAAGGAGTTTTATTTTTTATAGTATATTGGGCATTGTAATGTAATTTTGAAAATAAAGTTCTTAATTTATAAGATATTTTAAAAAAGAGCGTTAATTAAAATGTTGCACTATTTATTGTAGTGATATTAGGATAAAGAACCGATATTATAAAAATGATGATGAAAAAAATACTAGCCTTAGCACTTTTGGTGTCCGTATATTTTGGTAATGCTCAAGAGCAGAACAGAGCAATTACAACAGCAGTACCTTTTTTAAACATAGCTGCAGATGCAAGAGCCGCAGGTATGGGAGATATGGGTGTAGCTACTTCTGCAGATGCGTATTCTTTACAATGGAACGCTTCTAAATTTGCTTTTGCAGAGCAAAAAATGGGAGTAGGTATAAGTTATACTCCTTACCTAGAAAACATAGTTACAGATGTAGCTTTGCTTAATGCCACTTTTCACAACAAAATAAATGATAGAAGTGCTTTTGCATTTGGTTTACGTTATTTTGGTTTAGGAGAAGTAGAATTAAGACAGACGATAGACGAACCAGCAAGAATTGCAAAACCTAACGAATTTGTTTTAGAAGGTGCGTATGCATTAAAATTATCTAACACTTTTTCTATGGGTGTTGGAGGTAGGTTTATAACATCAAATTTAAAATTCCCGTCTGATGATGCTAGTGAAGATACTAGTGCAGCTACGGCGTTTGCAGTAGATATATCTGGTTTTTACAGGTCTCCAGAAATTGCTTATGAAAAGTTTGACGGTAGATGGAGAGCAGGTTTTAACATCTCTAACTTAGGAAGTAAAATAGCTTACGATAACAACGGGCAAGAAAACTTTTTACCAGGAAACTTAAAATTTGGAGCTGGGTTTGATTTTATTTTAGATCAAGACAATGTTTTATCATTATCAACAGAATTTAATAAGTTATTGGTACCAACGCCACAAGATTTTAATGAGGACGGACAAATAGATAGTGAAGATAATGAGCGTTACCAGCAAATTAGCTTTTTAGAAGGTGCTTTTGATTCTTTTACAGATGCGCCAGACGGCTTTAGTGAAGAAATTAAAGAGGTAACTTGGGCTTTAGGAGCAGAGTACACCTACCAAGATGCATTTATGCTTAGAACAGGTTACTTTAATGAAAATGAACTAAAAGGGGCTCGTAAATTCTTCTCGTTAGGAGCAGGATTTAAATTTAAAGCAGCACAAGTAGACTTATCTTATTTGTTCTCTACATCAAAAATAAAGAATCCTTTAGAAAATACTTTGCGTTTTTCTCTTACCTTTAACCTAGGTGAAGAATTATTAAACGACTAAATGAAGAAACATACCTTATCTTTTGATATGTCTGTTTACGACTCTATAAATGAGTTGCCTGAAACAGACAAAAAAATAATGCTTAAAGCCGTAGAAGCACGTAATAATGCATACGCACCTTACTCTAGTTTTTTTGTAGGTGCAGCAGTATTATTAGAAAACGGAAAAATTGTTTTAGGTAATAATCAAGAAAATGCGGCTTACCCATCTGGTTTGTGTGCAGAACGTGTTGCTATATACCAAGCAGCAGCAATATACCCTAATGTTAAAATATGCTCAGTAGCAATTTCAGCTACATCTAAAAATTATAAAGTTTTAGAACCTGCAGCACCTTGTGGTAATTGCAGACAATCTATGATAGAGTATGAGCAAAAACAAAAAGAACCTATTACTTTATTGCTAATGGGCGAAGAAGGTAGTGTGGTAAAATGTAATTCTATATCAGATATTTTACCTTTAGCATTTAGTAATTCTTTCTTATAAGCTATTTTTATTGATGAATTATTTTTTTATTCCTAATTTTTTGATAAAAATTTAATTAAAAAAAACATTCATCAACTAGTCTGTGCTTTTTCTGTAATTTTTTTTTGATAGTGGATTTAATGTGTATTTTTGCTATTCTGTAAAACAGACTTTTTAAAATAGTTTTCAATGAAAAAAATAACCAAAGAAGTTTACCTTAATTGGTACAAGGATATGTTATTCTGGAGAAAGTTCGAGGATAAACTTGCTGCAGTATATATTCAACAAAAAGTTAGAGGTTTTCTACACTTGTATAACGGACAAGAAGCTGTTTTAGCTGGTTCGTTACATGCAATGGATCTTACTAAGGATAAAATGATTACGGCTTACCGTAACCACGTACAACCCATAGGTATGGGTGTAGACCCTAAAAAAGTAATGGCAGAACTTTATGGTAAAGTAACTGGTACATCTAAAGGGATGGGTGGTTCTATGCACATATTTTCTAAAGAACACCGTTTTTACGGTGGTCACGGTATTGTTGGTGGCCAAATTCCTTTGGGAGCTGGACTTGCATTTGGAGACAAGTATGCTGGTAATGATGCGGTTACATTATGTTATATGGGAGATGGTGCTGTAAGGCAAGGATCTTTACATGAAACTTTTAACTTAGCTATGCTTTGGCAATTGCCAGTTGTTTTTATATGTGAAAACAATGGTTATGCAATGGGAACGTCTGTTGCCAGAACATCTCATTCTACAGAAATTTGGAAACTAGGTTTAGGATATGAAATGCCTTGTAAAGCAGTAGAAGGTATGAACCCTGTAACTGTTGCTGAAGAGGTTAGTAAAGCTGTAGAAAGAGCAAGATCTGGAGGCGGACCTACATTTTTAGAGATAAAAACATACCGATACAGAGGTCACTCTATGTCTGATGCTCAGCACTATAGAACTAAAGCAGAGGTAGAAGAATACAAGAAAATAGATCCTATTACTCAGGTTTTAGATGTAATAAAAGACAAGAAATACGCTACAGATGAAGAAATTTCAGCTATAGACAAAGAAGTAAAGCGTATGGTTAAAGAGTGTGAGGAATTTGCAGAAAACTCTGACTACCCACCAGTAAATCAATTATATGATATGGTTTACGAACAAGAAGATTTTCCATTTGTACAACATAAATTATAAAAGATGGCAGTTATAGTAAATATGCCAAGATTAAGCGATACCATGGAAGAAGGTACTGTTGCTGCTTGGCTTAAAAATGTTGGAGATAAAGTAGAAGAAGGAGATATTCTTGCAGAAATAGAAACTGATAAGGCTACAATGGAGTTTGAGTCTTTTAATGAAGGTGTTCTTTTGCATATAGGAATTCAAGAAGGAGATACAGCCCCTGTTGATTCTCTTTTAGCTATTATAGGTGAAGAAGGTGAAGATATTTCTGGATTATTATCTGGTGATGCTTCAGCCAATACTGCTACAGAGCAAAAACAAGAAGAAACCAAAGAAACAGCAGCAACTACAACAGAAAGTTCTACAGCTGTTATTCCTGAAGGAGTAGAGGTTGTTAAAATGCCGCGCCTTAGTGATACTATGGAAGAAGGTACTGTTGCTGCTTGGTTGAAACAAGTTGGTGACAAAGTTGAAGAAGGAGATATTCTTGCCGAAATAGAAACAGATAAAGCAACAATGGAGTTTGAGTCTTTTTACTCAGGTACTCTATTATATGTAGGTATAAAAGAAGGAGAATCTTCTCCAGTTGATGAAGTTTTAGCAATTATTGGCCCAGAAGGTACAGATGTAGATGCTGTACTTAATGCAGGTAGTGGTTCTGCTTCTTCTAGTACACCTACTGAAGCGCCTAAGAAAGAAACTAAAAAAGAAGAAAAGTCGGCTCCAGTAGAAAATGTAGCTACAGACGGTAAACGTATTTTTGCATCTCCATTAGCTAAGAAAATTGCAGCAGATAAAGGAATAAATTTATCAGACGTAACTGGTTCTGGTGATAACGGAAGAATTATTAAAAAAGATGTAGAAAACTATAAGCCATCTGCGGCTGCTAGTTCTACAACTGCTTCTTCTAGTTCAGTAGCGTCAGCTACGCCTCAACCAGCGGTTTATACACCTGCAGGAGAAGAAGGTTTTGAAGATGTTAAAAACTCTTCAATGCGTAAGGTTATTGCAAAAGTTCTTGGTCAGTCTAAATTTACAGCTCCACATTTTTACCTTACTATAGAGGTAGATATGGATAATGCAAAAGCATCCAGAGCACAAATTAATAGTTTGCCAGATACTAAAGTATCATTTAATGATATGGTTTTAAAAGCCTGTGCAATGGCATTAAGAAAACATCCGCAAGTAAATACAACTTGGAAAGATGATGTAACACGTTATAACAAACACATTCACATGGGTGTTGCTGTAGCAGTAGATGAAGGTTTGGTTGTTCCTGTGCTTAAGTTTGCAGATCAAATGAGCTTAACAACTATTGGTGCTTCTGTAAAAGACTTAGCAGGTAAGGCAAGATCTAAAAAAATTGCTCCTTCAGAAATGGAAGGTAGTACATTTACAGTATCTAACTTAGGTATGTTTGGAATACAAGAGTTTACGTCAATAATTAATCAGCCTAACTCAGCAATATTATCTGTTGGTGCAATTGTAGAAAAACCAGTTGTTAAGAACGGAGAAATTGTAGTAGGTAATACAATGAAGTTAACATTGGCTTGTGATCACAGAACTGTAGATGGTGCTGTTGGTGCTCAGTTTTTACAAACATTAAGAAGTTATATTGAAAATCCTGTTACTATGCTTGCATAAGTATTACAGTATTAAATTATATTAAAAAGCATCTCATTAATTAATGAGATGCTTTTTTTATCTTTAGACCTTAAATAAATTAAATATGAAAAAGACGTTTTATTTTTTAGGGTTATTAGCTGTAATTTCTTGTTCTAGTGTTGCTCAAAATACAGCAGTAAAAGAGTCTGCAACAGAGGCAAAAGAAGCAGATATAAAAAAAATTGTTAGCTTTTTAGCTTCTGATGATTTACAAGGTCGTATGTCTGGATCAGATGGTATAGCAGAAGCAGCTACTTTTATAGAAAATAACTTTAAGGCTAACGGAGTAAAGCCATTTTTTAAAACGTACAAAGATACATTATCAAATTTTGACTCTAGCAAAGGTGTTGCCTATAATGTAGTGGGTTTTGTAGAAGGTAATGATCCTAAATTAAAAAAAGAATTTATAATTATAGGAGCTCATTATGACCATATTGGTACTGCAAAGGCAGACGGTGATGATGTAATAGCAAATGGAGCTAATGATAATGCTTCTGGTACTGCTGCAGTTATGGAGTTTGCTCGTTATTTTGGGCAAACAAAATCTAACAAAAGAAGCATAATTTTTGCATTATTTTCTGCTGAGGAAATGGGCTTGTTGGGCTCTAAACATTTGGCAAAAAAATTAAAGGAAGATAACCTTAACTTGTACACTATGCTTAATTTTGAGATGATAGGTATTCCTATGCAAAATAAAGATTATTTAGCATATTTAACAGGGTTTAATAAGTCTAACTTGGCATCTGTAACAAATACTTATGCAGGTGAAAAAATTGCTGGTTTTTTACCAAAAGCAGGTGACTTTAGATTATTTATGAGATCTGATAATTATCCGTTTCACAACGAATTTAAGGTGCCATCACAAACCTATTCTACTTTTGATTTTACAAATTTTGATCATTACCACAAAGTAGGTGATGAGCCAAGTGTAATGGACTTTAATCACATGGCCAGTTTAATAAATAAATTTACTCCGGTAATAAAAAGCATTGCGAATTCAGACACAAAAGAAATACAATACAATTAATGGCAAATATTATAATAACAGGTAGTAGCAGAGGTATAGGTTACCAAATGGCACAGCTATTTGCAAACAATGGACACCAAGTTTTGGCTTTGTCCAGGAATAGTGCCCCTATAGCTTCTCTTAAAAACCCTAATATTTTTTCTTTTCCTTTTGACATTTCTGCGGAGGAAGATTTACAAAAAGTTGAAGATTTTATTTCTGCAAACTGGAAACAGGTAGATGTATTAATTAATAATGCAGGAAAATTAGCTAATAAGCCTTTTTTAGAAACTACAACAGCAGATTTTGAAGCTGTTTATAAAGTGAATGTTTTTGGCGTAGCAAGTATAACTAAATTGGTAATACCTAAAATGCCAAAAAACGGACACGTAGTAACTATCAGTTCTATGGGTGGTGTGCAAGGTAGTTTAAAATTTGCTGGCTTATCTGCATACAGTTCTAGTAAAGGAGCCGTAATTACGTTAACAGAGCTTTGGGCAGAGGAGTTTAAAGAAACGGGTCCGTCTTTTAATGTGCTTGCGTTAGGAGCCGTGCAAACAGAAATGCTAGAAGAAGCTTTTCCTGGCTACAAGGCACCAATCACTGCTTTAGAAATGGCAGAATATATTCAAAATTTTGCCCTTACTGGACATAAAATGTACAATGGTAAATTGTTGCAAGTAAGCAATAGTACACCGTAACTTAATAAATAATTTAATTAAAAAACTGCCTGTTAGTGCTAATAGGCGGTTTTTATTTTGTTGTACATTGTTTAAAAAATTAGATTATCAAATAAATAATAAGAAGAAAAGTTGTATTTTACTACAAAATATACTGTAGTGTACACTTGTAAAAGGCAGAATCTGTTATTTTTGTATATATGGAGAAAATCCTTCTTAAATACTTACCTGAAAGGGCTGTAACACCTTGCGCCTCATTAATAAAAGTTAATGCAGTGCATCTTAAAATTGTTGGAGATAGAATTACCCGACACGGAGATTATAGAAGATTGCCAAACGGAAAGCATCAAATAACAGTAAATGCATCATTAAATAAATATAGGTTTTTAATCACTTTAGTACATGAAATAGCGCATTTAGTAGCTTTTGAAAAATATGGCAGAAGGATTAAGCCTCATGGGTTAGAATGGAAAAAAACTTTTCAGGCATTGATGTTGCCTTTTATTAGACCAGAAATTTTTCCAACAAAAGTATTGCCAGTTGTTGCTAATCATTTTAAAAACCCAAAAGCAAGTAGTGATACTGATGCTAAATTATCGTTAGCATTAAAGCAATTTGATCCTGTGTCAAATAAAACATATATTTTTGAGTTACCTATTGGTAGTATATTTAGAATATATAATGGTAAGCTATTTAAAAAAGGACAAAAAAAAATAAAGCGATACGAATGCATAGAACTTTCTAGTGGAAAAACTTATGTTTTTCAGCCGAATGCAGAAGTAGAACTCATAAAAGACTAATCAAAATGAATAAAAACTATTACGCAGTTATAATGGCAGGAGGTATTGGGTCAAGGTTTTGGCCAGTAAGTACTGCAGAATATCCAAAGCAGTTTCATGATATGTTAGGTTCTGGATTTTCATTAATTCAGAAAACATTTAATAGATTAAATAAATTTATTCCTAAAGAGAATATATTAGTCTTAACCAACGAGAGTTATAATGACCTAGTTTTGGAGCAACTACCAATGCTTAAACAAGAACAAGTTGTTTTGGAACCAGCTATGCGTAATACCGCTCCTTGTATTTTATATGCAGCATTAAAAATTAAAAAACAGAATCCTAATGCAGTAATGATAGTTGCTCCTAGTGACCACTGGATAGAAGATGAAAACGCTTTTGAAAATGATGTTAAACAATGTTTTGCAAAATGCGAGAATGAGGAGGTTCTTTGTACATTAGGTATAAAGCCTACATTTCCTAATACAGGTTTTGGTTATATAGAGTTTGATAAAAATCCAGACTTGGAAATTAAAAAAGTAAATCAGTTTAGAGAAAAACCAGACTATAAAACTGCTAAAGAGTTTATTAGTAAGGGTAACTTTTTATGGAATGCAGGTATTTTTATGTGGAGTGTAAAAACAATAGTTGATGCTTTTAAGGCTTTTCAGCCAGAACAATATCAATTATTTTATTCTGGTATGGATAGTTATAACACTGCAGAAGAAAAAAGTTTTATAGCAAATAATTATGCGTTAGCAGAAAATATATCTATAGATTATGCTATACTAGAACATTCTAAAAGTATTTATGTATTACCAGCTACTTTTGATTGGAATGATTTAGGTACTTGGGGCTCTTTGTATGATAAGTTAGATAAAAATGATAATAGTAATGCGGTAGTTGGTGCGCAATTATTAGACCGTAATGCAAGTGGCAACATTGTGCGCACTAAAAATGATAAAGTTGTAGTTTTAGATAGCTTAGATAATTTTATTGTAGTAGATAAGGAAGATGTTTTGTTAATTTGCCCAAAAGAAAAAGAACAAGATATTAAAGTTATTTTAAACGAAGTAAAAGATAAGTTTGGTAAGTAATACCATTATGTATGAGTAATAATACAGAGCAAAATAATAGCGTATCTGGCAACGATTCATCAGACAACGTAAAAAAAGATTTTCAAGGTTTACTTGGGTCTACTAAAAAGTTTTTAAAAGAACTTTTGGATATTCGAAATAACACCGACCAAGAAGCTACTAGGGAATCTATAGTGGCAGATATTCCTTTTAAAGGGCATACATCTTGGATTTTAATTTGCTCTATTTTTATAGCCTCTATTGGTTTAAATGCCAATTCTACTGCTGTGGTTATTGGAGCCATGTTAATTTCACCACTAATGGGACCTATTTTAGGTATGGGTTTGTCCTTAGCCATTAACGATATTGATACACTTCGTCGTTCGTTAAAAAACTTTGGAGTAATGGTGGTATTAAGTATACTTACTGCCTTTTTGTTCTTTAAATTTTTTCCTTTACGTGATGAATCCTCTGAGCTGTTAGCGCGTACAGCACCAGATATTAGAGATGTACTTATTGCTTTTTTTGGTGGTTTAGCCTTGGTTATTGCACGTGCAAAAAAAGGTACTATAGCTAGTGTTATATTTGGAGTAGCAATTGCAACAGCTTTAATGCCTCCTTTATGTACTGTAGGTTTTGGTTTGGCAATTGGTAATTGGGACTATGCTAGTGGTGCTATGTATTTGTTTATTATTAATACTATTTTTATAGCCTTAGCTACATTTTTGGTCATAAAAATATTACGCTTTCCTATGGTTCGTTATGCCAACTCTGAGCGTCGTAGATTAATAAGTAGGCTTGCTTCTATAGTTGCTATATTGGTTATGGTTCCAGCTAGTTGGACATTTTTTAAGGCTTGGGAAGAGTCTAAATTTAAGAGTCAAGCGCAACAATTTATATCAGAAAATGTTGCTAAATATAAATTCTCGGGTAATGGGTTGTATTTAAATAATTTAACTAATATAGAATATCACGGAGGAGACACGTCTTTGTTTGATAAAATATTTCGTAAAAATAAGAACGAGCAAAAATCTGTGATAGAAGTAATGTTTATGGGTGAAGAGTTGGTGCCAGATAATATTATTGCTAGTTGGAACGAAATTAAAAATGAGGATTTTGAAGAGTTACAAAATACCGAGTTAAAAATAATACAAGGTTCTAAAAATAAGGAAGTAGACCAAATAAAATATGTAGACGAGTTATACCAAGCTAAAAAGGCTGAGCTAATGGGTAAAGAAGAAAAAATTGCCTTGTTAGAGAAGGAACTAACTCAACTACAAAAAATTGTATCTAAACAAATACCTTTTAATGATGTTAGTGCAGAGGCTAAAGCTAATTATGAAAACTTAGCATCTATTGGGTATTCTTACACTATACGTACAGATTTTAAAAAAATAGATACTATTCCTGTTTTTGAAATTAATTGGAAGCCTAAAACAAAATCTAAAGACAAAGTAACTGATACTAAAAAAATATCAGATTGGTTAAAATTAAGATTGAAAGATAAAAATATTCAGGTTAGAGAATTAGCTAATTAATTGCGTTCTTCAATATACATTTGTCTTACTTTTTTAAACAGCTCAGAAGAATAAACAAAATCTGTAACAGCCTTATTGTCTGTTTTAAAAATTTCTTTATTTGTTCCTTCCCATTCTTTATGTCCGTTTTTTAGAAAAAGTATTTTTTCTCCAATTTCCATAACAGAGTTCATATCGTGCGTGTTTATTATAGTAGTAATATCGTATTCCTGTGTAATTTCTAAAATAAGATTGTCTATTAAAATTGCCGTTTTAGGATCTAAGCCAGAGTTTGGCTCATCGCAAAACAAATATTTAGGGTTCATAACTATTGCTCTTGCAATTGCAACCCTTTTTTGCATACCTCCAGATATTTCTGAAGGATATTTGTGGTGAGCATCTATTAGGTTAACACGTTTTAAAACGGTGTTTACCCTATCTTGCATTTCAGATTTAGACTGCTTTGTAAACATTTCTAAAGGAAACATTACGTTGCCCTCTACCGTTAAAGAGTCAAACAAGGCACTTCCCTGAAAAACCATTCCCATTTCTTGTCTTAAATTCCTTTTTTCATCTGGGCTTAAATCGTTATAAATATTTCCATTATAACTTATATAACCTTCGTCTGGCGTAAATAATCCTAGTAAACACTTTAAAAAAACTGTTTTTCCAGAGCCACTCTGGCCAATAATTAAGTTTGTTTTTCCTTTTTCAAAGTCTGTAGTTACTCCTTTTAATATATGCGCTTCACCAAAAGATTTGTGTAGGTTGTTTACTTCTATCATTATCCTAATAATAATTGGGTTAGTATGTAATTTAAAATAATAATAGCAACACTGGTCCAAACAAAGGCAGTGGTACTTGCTTTACCCACTTCTAATGCTCCGCCTTTCATAAAGTACCCATGAAAAGAAGGTATTGTAGCAATTACAAAAGCAAATATTATAGATTTTATAAAGGCATATGTAACATGGTACGGAATAAAATCTAACTGTATTCCCTCTATAAAACTTGCACTTGTGGTAAACCCGCCAAAAACACCAGCTATCCACCCGCCAAAAATACCAACGTACATTGCAATTGCAATAGCAAAAGGGTAAAGCATTAACGCTATAATTTTGGGGAATACCAAATAGTTTAAAGAGTTAACACCCATAACCTCTAAGGCATCAATTTGTTCTGTTACACGCATTGTACCTATACTAGATGTTATGTATGAGCCAACCTTACCAGCCATAATTATAGAGGTAAAAGTAGGAGCAAATTCTAGTATAACAGATTGTCTTGCGGCAAAACCAATTAAACTTTCTGGTATTAAAGGGTTTGTAAGGTTTAAAGCAGTTTGTATGGTTACCACACCACCAATAAAAAACGAAATAAATATAATGATACCTAAGGAACCAAAAACCAATTCGTCTATTTCTTTTAAAATAAGTTTTTTCATAATAGACCATTTTGTAGGTTTTCTAAAAACCTCTTTAATCATTATAAAATAACTGCCAATAGATGCTATGTAATTCATATAAAATAGACTTCTGTTTGTAAAAATAATAATATTAACTCTCATTTGACATTCAAATAAAAAAATTAAAAGTTTATTTATTTACTTTTACGCTATCAATAAAATTATTTACAATGAAGAGAAGGCTATTTGTTGCATTATTAGGTGTTTGTTTTATAGCAAACACGGGCGTTATTAATGCACAAAAAAAATCTAAAAAAAGAAATAAAAACGAAGTAGAGGTGCAAACTTCTAACCCAATAAAAACCACTCCTAAGTTAGTGGTGGGTATTATTGTAGATCAAATGAGGTACGATTATCTTACGCGTTTTTACAATCAATACGGAGAAGGAGGATTTAAACGTATGATTAATGAAGGTTTTAATGCTAAAAATCATCATTTTAATTATGCTCCAACAAGTACAGGTCCTGGTCATACCTCTGTTTATACTGGTACTACACCATCTATGCACGGTGTAATAGGTAATAATTGGTATGATAAAGATTTGGGTGTAAATGTATATTGTGCTGGGGATAGTAACTATAGCTCTGTAGGTACAAGTGGCGCAGAAGGGAAGATGAGTCCACACAGAATGTTAACTACAACTGTTACAGATCAATTACGTTTACATACTCAAAAAAAAGGTAAAGTAATAGCTGTAGCAATTAAAGATAGAGGAGCTGTATTACCAGGTGGCCACGCGGCAAATGCTGCGTATTGGTTTGTTGGTAAAGATGAGGCTAACTTTATAACTAGCTCTTATTATATGAATAGTTTACCTGCTTGGGTTAATAATTTTAATGCTTCTGATGCTGCGGAGAAATATAAAAAAACATGGAATGCATTAAGAGATATTTCTACTTACCAGGAGAGTGGTACAGATGAAAATAACTATGAAGGTAAGTTTAAAGGAGAAACAACAACTTCTTTTCCTCATAACTTACCAGCAATTTGGGATCAAAACAGAGGTTTTGATATTATAAAAGCAACTCCTTACGGTAACAGTTTAACAGCAGATTTTGCTATAGCTGCCCTAAAAGGTGAAAATTTAGGAAAAGATAATATAACAGACTTTTTAGCCGTTAGTTTTTCTTCTACAGATTATGTAGGACACCAATTTGGTGTAAACTCTAAAGAAATTGAAGATACTTATATACGTTTAGATCAAGATTTAGAAAGATTATTTAACCAGTTAGATACAGAAGTAGGTAAAGGAGAATATACTGTTTTTTTAAGTGCAGACCATGCAGCAGTGCATGTGCCTACTTATTTAAAAGACAGTAAAATACCGGCTGGTTATGTTAACTATAAAGAAATAACTACTAAATTAAATGAATGGGCTAAATTTAAATTTGGATCTGAGGATTTAATTAAAAACGTTTCTAATGATCAGGTATTTTTAGACCATAAGGTTATTGCTAATCTTGATTTAGACCTGCAAACAGTGCAAGAAGCTTTTGCGCAAGAATTACTAACTTTTAATGATGTAGATAAAGCATATACAGCATACCAAATGTGGCAAAATGAATATACTAAAGGCCTACCATACATTTTACAAAACGGATACAATCAAAAACGCTCTGGAGATGTAATCGTGGTTTTAAAACCAGGAATTATAAGCTATTCTAGAACAGGTTCTACACACGGCTCTCCTAGGGTTTATGATACTCATGCGCCTTTATTATTTTTTGGAAAAGGAATTAAAAAAGGAAGCACAGTTAAACTTACAGAAATACCTGATATTGCACCAACAATTTCTGCATTGCTGGGTATTGCTGCGCCAAACGGTACTACTGGCAAACCTATTGAGGCTGTTTTAGAAAACTAAAATAACTTATGCTTTATATTCTTCCAACGAAGATCACGAATAAAATTGCCTTCTTTTGGTGTTACCAAAAAGGGCAATTTTTCTTTTTTAGCATTTGTATAGCCTGTTAAATTATCAAAAAAAACAGCTGCCTTTTTCTGTTTTAAAGCCATTTTTAAAGATGCAATACAGCTAATTGTAAAACCATAACGCATACGGTACATTGCTTGGCCTTGTAATAGTTTAGCTTGCTTGTTGTATGCATTTCCTGTAGGTCTAAGATGTTTAACTCGTAAATTATTGTCTGTAAAAATTGTAAAATTATGGTATAGTGCTAATAGCTCATCTACGGTGTCCCAACCCATAGCACTACGTAAACCATTAATTTGTATAAAACAAGATTTACGGTAAGCTTTAAATGCACCACGTACGTGGTCCTTGTTCATTGGGTGGTTTAGTTTCCATTTGCCATCCTTGTCTTCTTCGTAAGCAAAACCGCCAGCTATACCAATTTTTTCATCAGACTTAAAAATAGAAATAATTTTCTCAAAATAATTTTCAGGTAAAATTATGTCTGCATCTAATTTTACAATAAAATCATAGTCGTTATCTGTTGCAGCCAAGCCCTTATTAAAAGCATTTACAACCTTACTACCAGGCATATGCTTTGTAGACGAAGTAGTGTTTATCTTTTTAAAAATTGAATGTTTTTTTACATACTGGTCTATGATAACTTCTGTAGTATCTGTAGAGTTGTCATTTACAATAATTACCTGTTTTGGTTTTTTGGTCTGATGAAGAATAGAATTTAGTGTTTTTGCAATAAAGGCCTCTTCATTATGAGCGGGAATTATAATGTAGTACATCATATTTAAAAAGATAAAAGATATTATTTTTTTCTTTCTGCATATACAATATAATATCTAGGTGTAAAACTACGTAGAATTGGTCTAATGCCAATTTTATTTATAGGATTAGTCCATTTGGCAGAATCTTTTATCTCCCAGCCAGCTTTTTCCAATAACCAGTCAAACTGCCAATCTTCAAACTCGTGGTAGTGTCTATCCCATTTATCAGTTTTACTTCTATAGGCAGGAGCAAACCATAAGTTAAGCGGAATGCTAGCAACAAGTTTATCACTCTTTATTTCTTTTAAAATATTAAGTGGAGCTAATAAATGCTCAAAAATTTCAAATGCAGTTACAACTTCTGTTTTAGAAGTAGTTACAGAAGAAAAATCTACGTCTAAATCTTCTCCGTTAGTATTTGTTACGTTAAAACCCTGCGAGGTCATTAGTTTAGATAAAGGGTTTGTAACTCCTAAATCTAATATACTCTCTGTGGTATTAATGTGTTTATTAAGAAACTCTAGCGTATGCTTAAAACGTTTGCTAGGATATGTTTTTTCGTACATTTTAATATCTGTAAACTATGGCATTGATGTTCATACCAGCGCCAACACTCGCAAATATAACAACATCTCCTTTTTTTACAGCGTGATTTTCTAATTTTCCTCTCTTAACCAAATCAAACAAGGTAGGCACGGTAGCAACAGAGCTGTTACCAAGCTTGTAGATATTCATAGGCATAATATCTTCAGGCATTGGTTTGTTGTAAAGTTTATAAAACCGTTGCACAATTGCTTCATCCATTTTTTCATTGGCTTGGTGTATAAATATTTTTTTTACATCATTTATATCTACACCACTTTGGTCCAAACAATCCTTCATAGCTTTTGGTACGTGGGTAACGGCAAACTCATATATTTTGCGCCCATGCATTTTTATGTACCTAGTATTGTTGTTTTCTTCCTTGTTGTAAGATTCTCCAAAAAATAAATAGTTAGCTTCGGTAAGTGCATACGTTGCTGCGTTATGAGCTAAAATATTACCAGTATTTTTAGTGTTTTCTATAATTGTTGCTCCGGCACCATCAGAATAAATCATAGAATCTCTGTCATATGGGTCTATTACTCTAGACAATGTTTCTGCTCCAATAATTAAACATCTGTTGGCAAGTCCTGCTTTTATAAATGCATATGCTTGTATCATTCCTTGTATCCATCCAGGACAACCAAATAATATATCATACGCTATGCATTTAGGATTTTTAATTTGTAATAAATGTTTTACTCTAGAGGCTAAACTAGGTAAAGTGTCTGTTTGTGTTTGCCCATAGTTCACATCACCAAAGTTATGAGCAACTATAATATAGTCTATAGTTTCTTTGTCTATTTTGGCATCGTTAATAGCTCTTTCTGCAGCTAAATAGGCAATATCAGAAGTGTTTAATTCTTTTTTTGCATACCTTCTTTCTGCTATTCCTGTTATTTTTTTAAATTTTTGAATAATAACCTCATTAGAATTAGGAATAGGAGACCCATCTGTATTTAAAAAAGTATGGTTAATAAAGTCTGTATTTAAGGTAGTTATGGTAGGTATGTAGCTACCTGTTCCTGTAATTCCGATATGCATATTTAGATTTTAATTTAACAGGTTGAAGTTACAAAAAACACTTTTAAAAAACTATGCATGCATAATAAATTGTATGATGTTCAAGCGTAATAATAGAAAATAAAAAAACCGCCTAAAAATCTCTAGGCGGTTGTTAAGTATTGTATTTGCAGTGTTTTTACGCTTCCATATAAGCTTCAATAGGGGCGCAAGTACAAATTAAATTACGGTCTCCATACGCTTCGTCTACACGTCTAACTACAGGCCAAAATTTATTATCTGCAATGTGCTCTAACGGAAATGCTGCTTTTTGTCTGCTATAAGGAAAATCCCAAACATCATTAGTAACCATATCTAATGTATGTGGAGAGTTTTTTAATACATTATTTGGATTGTCTATTGTAGCTTCATCAATTTCTGCTCTAATAGACAGCATAGTGTCACAAAAACGATCTAACTCAGCTAAACTTTCACTTTCTGTAGGCTCTATCATTAATGTGCCAGCTACAGGGAAAGATACTGTTGGTGCGTGAAAGCCGTAATCCATTAAACGCTTAGCAATATCTGTAACTTCTATTCCGTTTTGTTTAAATGGTCTACAGTCAATAATCATTTCATGAGCTGCTCTTCCTTTTTCTCCTGTATATAAGACATCAAACTTACCACTTAATCTTTCTTTAATGTAGTTAGCATTTAAAATTGCTATTGATGTAGACTGTCTTAAGCCTTCTTCTCCTAGCATTACAATATAACCGTAAGATATAAGACAAACTAATGAGCTGCCCCATGGAGCAGAAGATATTGCTGTAATAGCTTTTTCTCCTCCGGTTTTAATAACTGGGTTGCCCGGTAAAAACGGTACCAATTGAGGAGCTACACAAATAGGGCCAACACCAGGACCACCACCACCATGTGGTATAGCAAAGGTTTTGTGTAAGTTAAGGTGACAAACATCTGCTCCAATATTACCAGGGTTTGTTAAACCAACTTGTGCGTTCATGTTAGCACCATCCATATAAACTTGTCCGCCGTTATCATGTATAAGTTGTGTAACTTCTTTAATAGAAGACTCAAAAACCCCGTGTGTAGATGGGTAGGTTACCATTAAGGCCGCTAAATTATCTTTATGTAATTCTGCTTTTTCTCTTAAATCATTTACATCAATATTTCCGTGCTCATCTGTTTTGGTAACAACCACTTTCATACCAGCCATAACAGCAGATGCAGGGTTTGTACCGTGTGCAGATGCAGGAATTAAACAAATGTTTCTGTGCGCTTCGTTTCTAGACTCGTGGTAAGCTCTAATAACCATTAGACCAGCATACTCTCCTTGTGCACCAGAATTTGGTTGTAAAGATGTTGCTGCAAAACCTGTAATTTCACTTAAATGATCTTCTAATCTTTTTAATAAAATTTGATATCCTTCTGCTTGGTCTACAGGAGCAAATGGATGAATATTACCCCATTGTGCAGAACTTAGAGGAAGCATTTCTGATGCCGCATTTAGTTTCATAGTACATGATCCTAAAGAAATCATAGAATGGTTTAGTGCTAAATCTTTACGTTCTAATTTTTTTATGTAACGCATTAATTCTGTTTCTGAGTGATAAGAATTAAAAACTACGTTTTCTAAAAATGGAGTGTTACGTTGTAAAGTAGCAGGAATAACAGTTTGTACATCTTTTGTAAATGAAGCTGAATTTTCAACTTTATTAAGTTCAGCAAAACAAGCAACTATTGTAGCAAAATCTTTTTTAGATGTTGCTTCGTTTATAGAGATAGATACAGTAGTATCATTAATATAGTTAAAGTTTATTTTTTTGCTTTCGGCAATTGTTTTTAGAGCATTAGCATCCTTAACTTCTACCTTAATAGTATCAAAATAAACAGTATTAAGTTGTTTAAAACCTAACTTTTCAATTGCTGTTGCAGTATTTATTGCAGTGTTGTGTACTTTGTTAGCAATATACTCTAATCCTTTTGGACCGTGATATACTGCATACATACCAGCCATAACAGCTAGTAAAACTTGTGCTGTGCAAATATTAGATGTAGCCTTGTCTCTTTTAATATGTTGCTCTCTGGTTTGTAAAGCCATACGTAAAGCAGGTTTACCATCTGTATCTTTAGTAACACCAATAATTCTGCCAGGAATATTTCTTTTGTAGGCTTCTTTTGTAGCAAAAAAAGCAGCGTGTGGGCCGCCATAACCTAATGGAATACCAAAACGTTGTGTGGTGCCAACAACAACATCTACTCCAAATTCTGCAGGAGCTTTAAGCTTTACTAAGCTTAGTATATCTGCAGCAACGGCAACTTTTATGTTGTTTTGGTTGCAATTATCTACAAAACTAGCATAATCATTTACTTGTCCGTATTTACCAGGGTATTGCAATAACGCACCAAAATAATCTGCTCCAAACCTAAAGTCTTCATGATTACCAATTACAAGTTCTATACCTATTGGTGTAGCACGCGTTTGTAATAAAGATAAAGTTTGTGGTAGTATTTCTTCAGAAACAAAAAACTTAATTACGTTTTCTTTTTTTTGTGGCCTGCTACGTACATCAAAAAGCATTGCCATAGCTTCTGCAGCAGCAGTACTTTCATCTAGTAAAGATGCGTTAGCTAACTCCATACCTGTTAAATCGCAAACCATAGTCTGAAAGTTTAATAAAGCTTCTAAACGACCTTGAGCAATTTCTGCTTGATAAGGAGTATATGCAGTATACCAACCTGGGTTTTCTAGAATATTTCTTTTAATAGGAGAAGGTAATAGCCCTTCATTATATCCTAAACCTATGTAAGATTTAAAAACTTTATTTTTGTCTGCAAGTTCTTGTAAGTGCTCTAAATATTCATTTTCACTTAAAGCTTCAGGTAAATTTAAATTGTTTTTAAGCTTAATATCGTCTGGGATAGTTTCATATATAAGCTGATCTAAATTTTTAACTCCAACAGTTTTAAACATCTGCTGGTAATTATTTTCATTTATACCAATGTGTCTTAGGGCAAACAAATCTGTTCTCATATTCTAGAGTGTTTTTTATAAAAAGATGCGCAAAATTAATGATAATTTTTTTCAAAATTGCTAAATTAGAAGCTACATCATCTAAAGTTTTTAACGATTAATTAATGTTATGAACACTTTACTTACATTTGTGTAATGAAACTAGTTAAACGATTTTTTAATTTTTATTTAGATGCCAGCATTCATGTAGCTGCTTCTGTATTTTGTTTGCTAGAAATTACAGCCATAATTTTAAACATAACCATAAACCAAAATCTAGCTTATTTCTGTTTTTTTAGCACCATTGCTTGTTATAATTTTATAAAATACGGGGTAGAAGCCAAAAAATATATTTTGGTAGCTAATAAGTATCATAAAAATATACAGGTATTTAGTTTAATTGCACTAGGGTTTGCCGTCTATTTTTCGTTTTACTTACATAAACATGTATGGTACTGTATGGGTGCTTTAGCTGTGTTTACTGGTTTGTATGCGCTACCTGTTTTGCCCAAAGCTAAAAATTTAAGAAGTTTTGGTGCGTTAAAGGTTTTTATGGTAGCCTTAGTTTGGGCAGGTGTTACTGTGTTGTTACCTGTTTTGTCTGCTAATATGGGTATAACTAAAGATGTTTGGATAGAAACTTTTCAGCGTTTTTTAATAGTTCTAGTGCTATTAATGCCTTTTGAAATTAGGGATTTGAAGTACGATTCTCCTGCTCTTAAAACGATACCACAAAGGTTTGGAGTAATACACACTAAAATAGCGACTGGTATTGTAGTTTTAGCTTTCTTTTTTGTAACCTATTTAAAGAACAAAATAACACTTTTAGACCTAGTAGTAAAGGGTGTTTTATTTATAAGTTTTGGTTTTTTGGTTCTTTATACACAAGGTAAACAAGGAAAATATTTTGCTTCTTTTTGGGTAGAAGCTTTTCCTATATTTTGGTTTGTTATTGTTTATATAACTAGTTTGTTTATTTAGTAACTTCTTTTTGTAGCTTTTCTTTCATTTTAATCTTTTCTTGTTCGGTTAAAGATTGTAAATGAGCTTTTTGGCAAAGGGACGTAAATTCAGAATTTCTTTTAGAAAACTGAGGACAAGTTTTACATATTAATAAGTGAAACTTAAGATTAATCTTTTCAAAGAAAGAAGCTTCATTGTATTGTAGTTTGTTGCAGATTTTAGCTGCTTTTTCGCAAGAAATCATAATTAAAACCAATTAGTATTTAAGCATCCCATTAATGTTGTTCTGGCTCTATGGATTATTACCCATAGGTTAGACGAGTTAATGCCAAGTTCATTACAAATATCTTCTGTACTTATACCTTGTATTGTTTTCATTTTAAAAACCAATGCTTGTTTCTTAGGCAATTTAGCAATACAATCTTGAATTGCAAGGCCTAATTCTGCATTTTCTAAATCACTATTATCTAATTTACTGTATGGATCTGCTACTTGCTCCTCTAACCAGTCACCTTCTGAGTCTATATTAGAGTTGTAAGACATTCTAACCTCTGCTTTGCCCTTGTTAGAATTTATTTTACGGTAATGGTCTATTACTTTTCTTTTTAAAATAGCAATAAGCCACGTACGTTCAGCGGCATCTCCTTTGTAATTTTTAGCAGATTTTAATCCTGCAAAAAAAGTTTCTTGTACTAGATCTTTAGCAATTTCAGAATCGCTTACTCTAGCTACGGCATAATTAAATAAATAATCTGCGTAATTATCTACCCAAGTATCTGGATTAAGGTGGTGCATTAGTTCTTGTTGATTTTTCAAATGTAGGGGATTTTAATTAATTTGTTTAGTTTTGAATAAAACAAAATTCTATGAAACCTTTTTTTAATTCACTGTTTATACTCCTGTTTTTAACTGCTTGTTCACAAAGTAAATCAAAACATATCACAGAATTTTCACAAAATGATATAAAAAACGCTCTTTTAATAGATGTACGAACTTCTGATGAATACGGTTTGGGTCATTTAAGCAATGCTAAAAATGTAGATGTGTTGCAAAATACATTTGCAAGTTATTTTGATAGTATACCAAAAACCAAAACAATATATGTATACTGCAAAAGCGGAGGCAGAAGTGCCAAAGCTGCAGCAAAATTAACAGAGATGGGGTACAACGCTATAAATTTAGAAGGAGGTTATGACGCTGTAAAAAAGGAAAATGCTACAAAATAAAAATTTATTTTAGCAAGTTTTTTAATGCCATTTCTAACGTTGCGTATTTAAATTTAAATCCGTTTTTAATTAATTTTTCTGGGTAAACATCCATACTATTTAAAATTAAACTTGGCTCTGTACCAATTATAAAACCGCCTATTTTTAACATCCAACTATAAGCAGGTAATCCAAAAGGTACTTTAAGTGCTTTTCTAATGGTAGCCATTAATTTTTTATTAGACTTTGCATCTGGAGCAGCAACTACAATTGGTCCTGTTATTTTAGTATTCTCGATAGCAAAGTTTGTTATTGCTACAAAATCTTTAATGTGTACCCAGCTTACCATTTGTTTTCCAGAACCTTGTTTGCCTCCTAAGCCTAATTGTGATATTTTTTTTAAAGGAACTAATGCACCTCCGTTTTTTCCAAAAACCAATGATATGCGTAGGGCTATTTTTCTTGTATTTACATTTTTTATACTTTCAAAAGCCTTTTCCCAAGCTATACCAACATCTAACATAAAATCTTCTCCATTTTCTTCTTTATTTGGGTGAGATATAGCAGCAGACGAAGCATTTAGCCAAACCTTTGGAGGGTTATCTACTAAGTTTATGGCTTTGCCAAGTGCCAGAGTAGAGTCTATTCTGGAATTTAAAATAAGAGCTTTATTTTTTTTTGTAAATCTACAGTCTACAGATTTGCCTGTTAAATTTATTAGCACATCTGCATTATTTAAACAAGAGTGCCATGTACCAATAGTTTTAGCATCCCATTGTACATAATTAATATTTTTTGCTTGGTAAGGTTTGCTACGTGTTAGCACTATAATTTCAGTAAATTTACTAGTATAGAAATCTAGTAATTCATTACCTAAAAAACCTGTGCCACCTGCAATTACTAGTTTATTCATAAATTTAATTGTTAAAATAAATGGTGAAAAATACTGTTGTTAAATATACCCAAAATACACTGAATATAATATGAATTATTGTCTCAAATTTTTTGCCTTTCCATAGTTTTTTAGAATACACAAAAAATTGAAAAAATAACCTAAATGTCCAAAATATAGCTAAGCCTAGTGTAATTTTATTTCCTAAACCGGTTTGTATTAATTGTGTTGCAGATGTTACACATAATAAGCCCATTAAAAAAACGGTTAACGCTATAAAAAAGGTATGGGTAGACATCATTTGGCGATTAATTAAGCTAAGGGGTTGCAGTTCTATTTTCCAGTTAAAGTATTTTGGAAAAATTATATGAATAAAAGCTAATAACATTAATAATGAGCCAATAATATGTAAATGTGTTTGCATAGCTTGTGTGTTTAATTATTACAGGTAAAAACCGACATAAATGGTGTAAATTTTACTTCTTCAATTTTAGTAAACCCAGATTTTAGTAATGTATTCTTCCACGTTTTTTTACTAAAAAAATGGGTAAATCCTACGGAGAATGCTAAAAAGTTGGGTATATCTCTTAAATGCTCTACCATTATTATTTTTCCATCTTCTTTACAAATTCTTTTGCATTCTGTTAAAAATACTTGTTTTTCTTTATTACATCTTATTTCATGCGCGGCAGATAATAAAAATACAAGGTCTGTGCTTTTGTCTTTAAGCGGAATTTTATTTGTTGTAATTTGCTGTGTATTTGGGTATGTTGTGGTAACCTTCCGTGCGCGTACTATGGCAGGTTCTGTATGCTGTTTTTTATCGTAAAAATCGAATACTTTTATTTCAGATGTTGGAAATTTGTTTTTTATAATAAAACTTGTCTCATCAAAACCAGCATTAATATTTACAATTTTTTTTACGCTAGCATTGTTATTTATATGTGGTTGCAACCATTTAAAACTGTAGTAGCCGGAAAAATCGTAAACATATGCAGAAACTAGGAGAGGAGTTACTAAGCCATACGCAAATACCCCTATTACAAACCATAAAAACAAGTTTGGTAGTTTTAAATTAGTAATAATAGTAATTAAGGTTACTAATATTAAAAACCCAATTACATAAAAATGCCTGTTAAAGCTTAAAATGTTTAGAACTCCTTGAAACTTTTTTCTGTTTGCTACCATAATTCTAGTTTTCCTTTTTTCCAGTAATACGGAATATTTTTTATACTAAATGCATTGGCTAAAACTGGATTTTTAAATCCGGCTTCTTTTAAAAAATTAAAGTGATATTTATTTATGTGTATAGGAATGGGTTTCCAATTTTGTCGTACACCTTCAATAATTAAAATGCTATTTTTTTCTTTACTGTATGTAAAAGTAAATGGTAATGGACCTGCAAACCTACGTGCTTCTTTGTAGGTGTTAAAAGGTGAGTTTTTAGGCAGATTAACATTGGTTAAATTATTATTATAATCAATTTTAAAGTTAGATTTTAAAGAGGTTATTTCTGTTTTTTTATCTCCTTTTTTAATTGCAATGTCTGTTGTGGTGTAGTTGTAATGTGTAAAAATGTTACCCATAAACTCCATTTTCTTTTTATTGGTTTCAGACTTTAAAATGTACAATCCTCTTAAGCGTTTGCCTGCTTTATTAGTGTAGGTAACAAAAACTCTATAGCCTATTAAAAAAAAGTTATTACCCATAAATTTAGGCAACCCTTTAGGTCGTAAATCTTTTGTTTGTACCATTGCAACAGCTACAAAAGCCCATTTGTCTTTAAAGGTGTCTAGCTGTAAGTGTTTGGGTATTTTGCCTTGTAATTCTTCTTTAGGTAATGCAAAAGTAAGTACAGTAGAGTTTGTAAAAAACGCTTCAACCGCAAACGGATGATTTTTTAATGATGCTACCATACTAGTTTGTTTTTTTTAAATGAAATTCATTGTAAAATATCACACAAATTAAAAGTAAAGCAAAGACTATATTGTTTTTACCCCAAAGCAATAACTCTGGCACTAGAGCAAATTCTAAAATATTCATTACTACTATTATTAGCATTTGTAGCATTGCGTTTATTCTAGATTTATATCCGCTAAAAATCCAAACTGCCATAATTATTTCTGCAATTCCAATGCTAATTGTAAGTTCACTAGCGTAAGTATTTCCTAAAATACTACCCACAATTTCCTTGTGTCTAGGTACTAGGTTTAATACTTTACAAAACAAACCATTAGCAAGCCAAATAAGCCCAATATCAATAGTTACTATTTTATTTAAGATGTTTTTTTGCATTGTTGGATTAGCTAAATATTTTTAAAATGGATTTTGTAATCCAGTTTTGCTGTTGATTAGCCATTTTATTTAAAAGACTATCTGCAGTCTCTGTTAACTCGCACATAGCTTTAGTTTGTTTAATAAACTCATCTGTTTCATTTGTGCCATCAGGAGTTATGTTGCTAACTTCTTTTAATACTTTTATGGTTGGTTGTAGCTCCCTTCGGCTACGTTCTTTAGCAATAATGCGTGCTAATTCTTGCACATCTTTTTCAGTTGTAAAATATTCTTTACGTTCGCCAGCTTTAAACTCCTTACTTACAATTCCCCAGTCTATAAGTTGTCTTAAGTTCATACTTGTGTTACCTCTAGAGATTTTTAATTCCTCCATTATTTCTTCCATAGAAAGTGGTTCTGCAGAAATAAATAAGAGCGACTGTATTTGTGCCATTGCTTTGTTTATACCCCAAAGCGTACCTAAACTACCCCAAGTGTTTATAAATTTAGATTTAGCTTCTGTGTAGTTCATCTTTTAAAAAAACTTAAATTCATCACAAATATATATTAAATATTTTAAAGTTTCAGTAATTATTGAAACTTTAATTATCTTACAATGTAAAATAACTAACCTAGTACTGTTATTTTTGGTACAATACTAGGTTATTATGTGCTTTTAAATAAGATTAAAAATATTAACAATATGATTATAGTTCTATTTTAAAAGGCACTTCACTATCTTCCTCATCAAAATTACGTTGAGACACTAATTTATGTTCTAATGGCTCGTAAAGTTCAGATTTCATATTACTTCCATTAAATTTAGAGGTCCAATACACTAATTTTAGTAGGTTAAGATTTTTAAAATCGTCAGATACTTTTTCTGAAAATTCACAACCACTAATACTTAATACTTCAAGCTGTGTTAATGTGGCTAATTCTACCGGTAAAACAACTTGTTTAAAGTTATTTATTCCTAAAACACGTAGATTTTTTAGATTCGAAATCCAGGTTGGAATTTTTTCTTCTCTATTGTGTGCTCTAATAAAAAGTGTTTCTAAATTTAATTCAGAAATTGATTCAGGATATATACCTCCATTTTCATCTAAACCTTCTAACCAAAGGTGTTTTAAAGTATTCCAACACGATATCACTTCAATACTTTCATCGTTAATATGATCACAATGTATCAGTTTTACAGCTTCTATAGTATCAACGTTTAGGTTGTCTATGGTTTTAAGAGCTACACTCTGCATTCTTAACTTTTTAAGCTGAGGCAAATTTACAGCAGGAAAAGTATCAAAACCTTTGGCTTCAAATATCCCTAAAAACTCAAGGTTTGGTGTGTGTATTAATAAACGCTCTAAGGCATGGGTAGTTCCGTTATAATCATCTATTCTTAATACTTTTAGATTTGGGTGTTTAAAGGCAGTTAAAGCATTGTTTTGTTCAGGGTTATCTTTATTAAATGTGATGCTAAGACTTTTTAAATTTACTAAAGTTTTAAGTAAGCTGTCAAGCTTACTTGCATCACTTGTAAATTCATAAGATTCAATTTTTTCTGGATGCCTAAAAGTTTCAAAATTTAAAACATTTTCTACATCATTATTTCTATGTCCAAGATTAAATTTAGCAGCACTAATTATAGTGTGAAATTGCTGTAAATTGAGTATTTGAGTTGCTTTAACTTCCATACTAAACACATTAAACGGTTGTGATCCCGCTTCTATACCTTTAATTTCAGAAATAGTTAAATTGGTAATATGCTTAGGTAAGCAATCAGTATTTAAAACCAGTGCACTTGCATTTTTTACAACAAGTTTCTCTAGCTGTTTTATTGTTAAAAATACTTTGGGGAAGATTGTTACTGGTGCTTCCTCATCTTTATGGTGCCATTCTTTAGAACGATACACTTCTAAAGATTCTAATTTTAAACATTGCTCTATGCCTTTAAATAACCAATCTAATTTATGCTCTAGCCTGTAAGTAAGGTGTTTTAGGTTTTTAAATGCAGCTAATGTTGTTGTGTTTTCTATTTTAGGAGCTTCACAGTTTACAATTATAGTTTCTAAATTAGTAAAAAACGAGGCATTATCTAAAACGTAATTCAACAATTTAGGCGTGTTTAATTCTATTGTTTTTTGTTGGGTTTCCCTAGTCATAGGTGCAATGTTAATATTGCTATTACCTATTTTAGTGACCAATTTAGGTTTGGACGCATCTCCAAAAAACAAGGCCGCTGATATGGTATCTATCTTCGGTGCTATCAGCTCAAAATGTTCTAATTTGGGTAAATCTTCAAAACCATTTGGTAGGCTTGTTATGCTTTTGGACAGCAACATAAACCATTCTAGTTGCTTTAAATGACTAACATCTTTAGGTAATGCTGTTAATTCATCCAGGCTAAATAAATCCATACGTTTTAAGGATTCTGGAAACACGACTTTAGACAAATCTTGAACACCAACATATTGTAGTTTCAACGCTTTTAATTTAGTTAGCGCTGTAAGCCAATTAAAGTCATTTAAATTCAGGTTGTCAGTAGAGTTTCTAGACCAGTAAGCCCCTTCAATACCTAATTTTTTCAAAGAAGTTAATTGCGACATTGTACTGGGGAACCTTTTTAAACAAGGCACTACAAGCTTTAATTTTTTTAAATTGGGTAAATTACCAATAGCCTCAGGTAATTGTTCAAACTCACCTTCTAAATCCAATGTTTTTAAAGCTGTTAGTTTTGGTATTTCATTAAGGATATTATCATAGGTATTGCCTTCGCCTTTTAAATGAATCTCTAGACTTTCAATCCCATTAAAGCGTCCTAAAATTTCAGGATGTTCTAACAACTGAACCAAAAACTCTTTCGAGAAACTGTATAATCCCAATTCTGGCGCTCTACTAATAAGGCTATAGAGTTTAAACAGGTCTAAGTCTTCTGAAAGCAATCCATATTCTAAAATGCTAATTAGTCTTGCGTTTACAGATTTTATCCCTCCTTTTTGGGTGAGTTTTTTTCGACTCTTAAAAGCGAGTTGTAAAGCTTCTGGTGCCTGTTTTTTTATGATATTGGCACATTCGGTTCTAATTTGCTTGTCTGCTGTAGTCTTTGCAATTACAAAAATTTCATAATAAAAATCCTCAGGATAGTTGTTGTGGGTTTTAATAGTTTTATAAGACTTTTCAATTTCAAAAAAATTAAAAACAGGGGTATTTGTTGTTTTTGGCATTGCAATAATTAAATTTTTAGACTTACAAACTTAGAATATAAGTAAATAGGTTTTCTAACGGTATTCAGTGGAGCTAAAATATCCCATAATTCAGGGATAAAAAATGTTTTTAGTCTTAATAATTTGCAAAAGTTTTAAGATGAAACAAAATAAGAACTTAAAGACTTAGTTTATATTTAAACCATTGTAAACAAAGCCTAAATTTAGAAAAGAATAAAACCTATTATGATTCCATTTGAAAAAGCAGAAGAATACGTAAAAAAGCATAAAAAAGAGGCTTTAACAGAGAACGATTTTCAACAATTTAGTTACAAGTATGAGGTATTAGGATTGTTACTTGCAGATTTGCTTAACCCTAAACAAAGACATGAGACATTAACCATATTTTCTAATGTTTTTGATGATCCTACAACTGTAAATCCATGGACAACAAAAGAAGGTTTGCGCTTGGGTATTTTGCTTTACGGAGAAGTACAAGCACCATATTTAGCAGCTATGTGGAGCTTATTTGATTATTTACCGTACCAAACGGGTTATAATAGAAGGGCTTTTAGAGTTAAGCCTAATACAGAACATTTGTACAATAAACTTAATTTTTTTAGAAATTTTTTAAAATTAAGTCGCCGTGGTTTTGGTAATTTATCCTTGGTAGAACAGTTCCAGTACAGTACTTATTTTGATTATAAGAACAGTTACTTTTTTGCAACAGTTTTACAGCACAAGCCAGAGCTGGTTATTAATGTTGTTAAAGATGTTTTTCAGGCAGAAGATGAAATAGGTGGAGTTAGTAGAGATATAATAAAGGGATTATTATTAACCCAGAAGGAAGAAAATTGGGAGCTAGTTTCTAAGTTGCTATTGGCAGCACAACGCCAAGAAGGTTTAAGACAAACTATTTTAGAATCTCTAGATGAAACCAGTGTTGGGGCTCTAAAATATATGATTAAAGTAATTTTAGATAACGATTTAATGCGCTTTAGTAGTGTAGTAAGAGCAGTAGATACTTGGTTTGGTTTTGGTTGGGAAGCACCTAAAAAATCTACTATAAAAAGAATTTTAGAACTAAGTGAGGCTCATATTTTAAATCTTAAAAATGTAGAAAACTTATTAAAAAGCAATGATAATTTAGAGGTATACGTTGGTCTTTGGGTAATTGGTTTAGTAGATGTAGATGTTGCTAATAAAAAGGCTTTAGATATTGTATATACCTCAGACAAACTAGATAAAAAATTACTAGCCCTATATTTTGTAAAACAAACAGAACGTACAAATAAATCTATAGTAGAATATTACAAAAAAGAGTTGGGTAATAACCCAGCTTTAGATTACTGGTTAAGCTTAAATTTACCAGCAATAGAAATAAACAACGAACTTTTTGCAAGAATACAAACTGTGGCGCAGTCTTTACCTAAAGATGGCAAAAGTTACCAAGGTATGGTATTCTCTTGGAACAATTTTACTGTAACACCAAATTATTTTTACACGCTTATAGTAAATAATGCATCAGAGGAGCAATTACAATTATTATCTAATGATTTAGATAAGCTACCATCAGAAATTAGAGAAAGTTACATTAGAAAAGTATTTCCAAATCACTATACATATTCTTTTGGTTATAATTACGGAAGTAAAAAGCCAGGTACACTTATTTTATCTAAAGATGCGTGGCGTAGACAATTGGCACACCAAGCAATTAAGGATAGAAACGAGTCTGTAATGTCTACCGGTTTAACCGTTTTTCATCATATGCCTTTATACCAAAAAGATTTAGATGTAGTGGAAGATTTATTTGGTCGTAAAAACAAAACGTTACGTTCTGGCTTAATAAAACTTTTAATTAAACAACCAGAGGGTGTTTTTAAAAATAGCACACAAAATTTAATTACAGCTAAAGCAGTAGATAAACGTTTGGCTGCTTTAGAAATACTAACCTTAATAGAGGAAGAAGAGCAATATCCAGAATTTGTAGAAGAACAAATTAGCTTGTATAAAGAGCGACCTAAATTTACTAAAAACGAAAGTGTATTTTTAGATAAGTTTTCTAAAACTAAAATAGGATACACCTATAGTAATGGGTTTGGTGTTGTAGATTATAATAACCTAACACCATTATATACACCACAAGCTCAGTTTAATAACAGTAAAGGTTTTCTTGGTAAACTTGGTATTTCTACAGCAAAATTTAAGTTTAGTAATTTTATAAATGAGCGTAAAATAATAAGTGCTATAAATAATTTAATAGCATTGGTTTATGAACATAGAAATTACGAATACAAATTAGAGGCTTATGATGGTAGTATAACAACAACTTTAATAGCCAACACAATTCATGAAATTAAAAAGTTTAGAGCAGAGATGTCTGCAGAGGAACATCTACATAATATACCCTTAGCAGATGTTTGGATAAAATGGTATAATGATAGTAAGTTAAACGATTTTGAAATGTATGCAGCTATTAAGTACATAAATACATTTACTGCTCCCTATAGCAATTACAAAAAGCTTCAAGACTATGTAAAACAATACACTCCTAACTTAGAGGGTATAAAATTAGACCCTGCAGACCGTAGTTATTACAGTACAAACGCTAGGTATACTAAAATTTTAAGACGCTTGTTTAGGGCTTTTGCAGATAGGCCTGCCGTATTGAGCTTTAAATTAAGTATGTGGGAAGACGCCATTGCAAACTTTCCAGAGAGGCTAAAAAAAGAAAAATTCACTTATGGTGAAGGTTATAGGTATAACAATTATAATTGGGTAGATGTTATAAATGGTTTAGTGGTTGTTATAAATGAAGAAGAACTTATAAAATTTGGAGATTTAAAGCAACTAAAAAAATACTGGGATATAAAAATGTACATTATGGCTCAGTATATTGGTTATCCAAATTCAGTTGCAAATATTGCTGCAATTACAGAAAAAAGAAAAACCGATAGAGGTTTACAGTTACCGCTTTTAGATGTTTCATTGGTTTTGTATCAAAAAGGCCTAATTACTAAAGACGATTTACTTTTTCAGGCTTTAAACTCAAATGAGTTAATGTCTATTTTAGATGGCGTACAAAACTACAGAATACGTAATGGTAATTTAGATGTAGACTTGGTTCCGTACGGAGTTTTAAATGCTTTAAAAACAAACATACTTTCTACAGAGTTAGAGCGTGGAGATTTAGCAACAGATGCTACAGCTTATATTTCTAGTTTTTCAAAAATAGAAGGTGTAGACTATGTTTTTAAGGTGCTACAGCGTATGGGTAAAGATACTTTTGAGCGTGGTTATAGCTATTATGGAGACACCAAAAAATCTACTTTTAGTTCTATATTAAAAAAGAGTGCCTTAAAAGAAACAGAAAGTTATGCAGACTTTGTAGCACTTGCAGATGAAGCTAAAATTCCTAAGAAAAGATTAGTAGAGCTTGCTTGCTATGCAACGCAATGGGCAGGTTTTGTTGGTGAGTATCTTGGACTAGAAAAACTAGAAGATGCTGTCTGGTGGTTTCAAGCACATGCATCAGATTATATGAGTAGCGAAAAAGAAACCATTATTTCTAGGTATTCTAACATTCCAAAGTCCGACTTTGCAATTGGTGCCATAGATATAGACTGGTTTAATAAAGTATACAAAAGTATAGGAAAAGCCAATTGGAAAATTCTGCATGATGCTGCCAAGTATATTACAGATGGTAATGGGCACAGACAAGTAAAACTATACTCTAGTGTAATGCTTGGTGAGGTTAAAATTACTGAAACACTAAAGAAAATTAAAGAAAAAAGAGATAAGGACTATGTGCGTGCATTAGGTTTAATTCCGCTTAGTAAAACCATTCCAGAAAAAGATTTATTAAAACGATACAACCTATTGCAAGAGTTTTTAAAAGAAAGTAAGCAATTTGGTGCTCAGCGTCAAGAGAGCGAGAAAAATGCTGTAGAAATTGCATTAGACAACCTGTCTAGAAACGCAGGTTTTCAAGATCGTGTACGTTTCAGTTGGGCTATGGAGAGTAAAGCAACTTTAGCAATAATGGAAAATGCTGTTTTAAAGTTTGATGATGCCGTTATAGAACTAGTAATTACAGACAATGGTAAAACAGACATTATAGTTACTAAAGGCAATAAAAAACAAAAGTCTATACCAGCTAAGTATAAAAAAGACAAGCAAGTATTGGCCTTAAAAGAAGGCAAGTCTTACTTGTCTAAACAATATAGTAGAACTCGTTTGTCTCTAGAAAATGCAATGGTAAATGAAGACAAGTTTACCGCAGCAGAGATACACAAAATAATGCAACACCCAATAGTTAAAGTTATGCTTAGCAAATTGGTATTGTTTGCTCCAGATAAGCAAATCTCTGGTTTTTATGCAGACGGAGTGCTAACAGATACAGAAGGTAAAAGGCATATTTTAAATGAAGATGATGTCTTGGTAATTGCACATCCATCTCACCTATACAAAGCCGTACAGTGGGATTTGTACCAAAAACACCTTTTTGCAGAGCGTTTGGTGCAGCCGTTTAAGCAAGTATTTAGAGAGCTATATTTGGTTACTAAAGACGAGCTGGAGCTAGGGTCAAAATCAGAACGTTACCAAGGGCACCAAATTCAACCACAAAAAACCGTGGCATTATTACGTGGTCGTGGTTGGACGGTTAGTCATGAAGACGGGTTACAAAAAGTATATCATAAAAAAGGATTTATGGCAACAATGTATGCCATGGCAGACTGGTTTTCGCCAGCAGATATAGAGGCGCCAACTTTAGAGCACATTGTATTTTATTCCTTAGAAAATTACAAGCCAATTCCTTTAAAAGATGTGCCGGCAGTAGTTTTTAGCGAAATTATGAGAGACATAGACCTTGTGGTAAGTGTTGCCCACGTTGGTGGTGTAGACCCAGAAGCTAGCCATAGCACTATGCAAATGCGTGCTGCATTAGCAACAGAGTCTGCACAGCTGTTTAAACTTAAAAACATTACAGTTAAAGAGCGCCACATTCTGGTTGCAGGTACTTTGGGTGAATATAGCATACATTTAGGAAGCGGACAAGTAAGTAAAAATGGCATACAATTATCTATAATTCCTGTACATAGTCAGCACAGAGGACGTATGTTTTTACCCTTTGTAGATGATGATCCTAAATCGGCAGAAATTATCTCTAAAATGAAACTTTTGTCCGAAGACAACAAAATACAAGATCCAACCATTTTAGCTCAAATAAATAGCTAATTTTTAAATAATAAGGGCGTTCCCCACTTAAGGTGGGGCGGGCTTTTGTTGCAAGTCCTCGTGCTAACGCACTGTGGGCTTTACACGCCAATCCCTAACGCGCCAAAAAACAAAATACACATATGCCACAACTAACACTACAACTTAAAAGACTAGGTAAAAAAAAGGTAAAACAAATACCATTAACCTTAGATGCAACTCCTAATAACTTGCAACAGTTACTGGTAGGTTGTGTTAAAAACCAAGTAGAAGCTTTTAATAAAAAAAGGGTAGAGGTTAATGTGGTTGGCTTTTTAAGTCCAGCAGAAATACAAGACCAAGCCCAAAGGGGTAAAGTAGATTTTGGAGATTTAGCAAATAAAGATTTAGCTGTAGAACAAGAAGCTATAGATAATGTATTACTAGCTTTTAAAGATGGTTTATTTGTAGTTTTTGTAGATGGTGATGAGGTTACCAGTTTAGAAACTCCTTTACAATTAACTAAAGACAGTGTTGTAGCCTTTATACGTATGACGTTTTTAGTAGGCACTTACTGGTAGTTTACCATAAAAGTTAATGTATTTAATTATAAAAAGTAGAATAAAAAACTCTTCTTTTTCTTCTTATATTAAACTTTGGGTGTGCTAAAAACATAGCTAGGGTACCTAAATCTGCTAGAATTACAGTAAAATATAGGGTTTTAGATGAAAAAATAAGTCCTAATAATACAAATTGCGCTAACAAAGTAGCATCGTATTTACAAATGAAGGATAATGATTGTTCTTTTTAAAATAGAAGAATTTTGTATGCTTATAATTAAGTAGTTATATAAACTAATGTATTACAAATATCCCTATAAAAAGGGAGGTATTTAACAATGTATTGCTGTAAATTGCGGTAAATTAATTGGTGTACAATTGTTATGGTAAAAAATATAGTTGTTTTAATGTTTTTGTTTGTTGTTAGCATAGTTTGTGCACAGCAAAAAACAGAAGACGTTTCTTTAAAAGAAATGAAACAAGTGTGGGCTACTTTTTTATCAACCTTAAAAACAAAAGACACTGTAAAATTTAAACGGTTGTCTGCTTTAAAAATTAGATGTTATGCCTGTTTAGAGAATACTCCAGAAGAAGAAAAAGAACTAACTACTTTTAGAGATACAGAGGAGGATTGGTACAGTGCACTTTACACTACTAAAATTTACATCCCTGTAGATACTTTTATAGCAGAAGATTACAACCTAATTTTTACACATAACTTTATTGGACTTTTAGTAGAAAGCGAAACTATATATGTAAACCACGCAATAGATGGCGTTAATTATATAGAGGTTTTAGTAACTACCACAAAACCAACTAAGTTTCATGAAGGTGGCCAACATACATTTAGATTTGTAAAACAAAATAAAATTTGGGTTTTAGATGAACTAAGTACAATTCCTTAAAAATAGAAATAAAATATGGTAGAAGTAAAATCTTTAGTGATGGCTATAATTAGCTTTTTTTTACAAGGAGAAGTTCCTTTGGTAAGCACAGATACAGTGTTTTTTGTAGATGTAGAGTCTAAAGCAATAACGATAGAGCAACATAATTTATCTACAATTAAAGGGCAAGAAGAAGCTGCTACTGCTGGTTTAAAATTAGCTATGGAACAAACATCTTTAGACGACTCTTTACAAGGTTTAACTTTAATATCTAAAAAGGTTTATGAAAAAGATAATACGCTTAACGCCACCATAAAATTAAGTTACAATACAATTAAAGACATTACCTATTTGGGTTTTAATTTAAACGCAGATGGTACGTATGCTTATTATAAAAATAATACAATAGAGTTGTTAACTGATAATGGAGTAGAAGAGGAGCATCAATTTAATTTTAAAGCAGATCAAAATATAAAGTTTAAAGTAATGCCAATTTTACACAAAGACGTTAAGCTAATTTCTTTAGCGCCAGCTTGGAATAAAAAACAATATTAATATCATAGTAATGAAATCAGAAGAAAATAAACTATCAGTATTACAGAGAATACCAGAAACAAAGCTTAAAGAGGTATTAGAGGAATACCTAAAATTTATGTCTAGTACAAAGTACATTCGCTATGTTCTGCTGCTTTTTGGAGCATTAGTGTTGTTATACAATGTATTTATAGCAGGTAAATCTTATTCTTACTCAGATTATAACACTATAAAAACATCCGTAATTCTAATATGCTGCATATTTATAACAGTATTATTGGTTTTTGCAGGTGTTTATTTTACTAAGCAATTAAAAGTAAAAGGGAAGTTAAAAGAAGTAGCAGAGTATCATAATCTAGACTTTAAAAAGGTTCGTAAAGAGTTTAATATATATGTAAAAGAGGCCTTAGGAGGATATCCAATTTAGTTAAAAATAAAAAATAACCAGAAAACACTCACCTTATGAAAAAAAATACAATAATATGCTTAGCTATTACAACTATATTATTAACGTTATCTGCATCATGTAGTTTTAACAAATCTGTAAAAAAAAACTTTAGTATAGGTTTAATTACTAAAGGAGACGGTATAAATGTAGATGAGGTAGAAGTTACTTTAGATGACCAGATCTTAGACGATAATACATTAATTTATGGTAAAACTTTAGTTACTACTTTTAGTTCTGTAGACGGTTTTACAGAAGAAAACGGTAAATATTATCCAAACTTAGCCGTTGCTGTAATATCTAAAAAAGGAGATACGGTTTTAAAACACTCAAGTTTAATACAAAACTCAGCAAGTGGTTTAGATTTAAGTATGAAAGATTTAATAGGACAAGTAAGTTTTGCTGCCCCTATTTTTTCTGAAGAAACCTATACTATGCTTTATACTTTAACAGACTTAAAAGGAGATGGCATACTTACCTCTAGTTTAGAAATAGATTTAATAAAAGATCCAAATATTACGATTAATACAGAAAAATTAGGGTATGGGGAGGCTTATTTGTTTTCTCCAGACCGTAAGTCTGTGATTACCAATAGAAAAGTTGGGTTTAATGATAAAATGTTGTTTATATTTGAAGGCCTAGAAGGATTTACTAAAAAAGATGGTACTGTAGAAATAGGAATGACAATGCTTGTTAAAGATGATAACGGCCGTGTTGTACTAGACCAACCAGATATGTTTTTAAATCAAAAAATAAACCCCGCATTAGTACAACAATCTATACAGGCTTCTTTAATTATAACAGAAGGAGCTATTAGCAATCCGGTAAAATGGCAAATAAAAATTTGGGATAAAAATAGCAATGCAAAAATTACTGCTAAAACCTTGTTAGAGGTAGAGTAGTTTTTGTATCAAGCAAAAATAAATTAAACACAACTAACCATTGGAAGAATTAATTTTAGATGCATTATTTCAGGACTTTAAAGAAAGGGAGGTTCTGAAAGTTTCACCTTTTGGCGATATTTTTTTTAAAGAAGATGATTTAAAAGGTGGAGAAGTGTATTCCGTTTGTCAAATTTTACCACCAACCAGACCTGCACATAATCCAGCAAAAAAAGGAGAATTTATGTTTTTGTGTCAGGTAATAGCTTTTGATGCGGCTACTTTTCAACAGTTTTTAAAAGTTAAAAGAAAATCGTTTTTTAAGCGTAGTGCGCCAGAAGAAATGCAAAATTTGTACGATGCTTTAATTACTAGGTTTGGTTTGCGTTTAGAGCTAAAAAAAAGATTAGGAAAAACTACTAAAGATCAGGTTTACGGTTATTGTTCATCAGACCCGTACAATAGTACAAATCCTAATGCAGAAAAAGTAGATTTATCTGCATACCATAAAGAAGTTTTAAAATATATAGAAAAAAAACCAAGGCAATTTTATTCAGATATTTGGGAGTTAAATAGCGAAAACGATTTTGGCTTAGCTACTCAAAAATTATACTACGGTTATGGTTTTGAGCTTCCTCAAGGTATTTTTTCCTGTACTAATTTAAAGTGTTTATCAGTAGCTAATCAAACAGTACAACATTTATATCCAGGAATTTTAAAATTAAAATCACTTAACGAACTCACATTGCGCAATGTGAGTTTAATAGCCCCTGACTTAATTAATAAAATTTACAAGTTTAACTATTTGGTGTCTTTAACTATTTCTAGAGATGGAGATTACTACAGTGTGCCATTAAATGGGTTGCCTCCTAACTTAGAGAAAATAAAAAGTTTAAAATATTTAGATTTTTCGGGTAATAAAAGTCCATTATGGTCATCAGTTGTAAAAATTACAGGTTTAAAAACCCTTAATTTATCTAATACATCATTAAACAGAATAACATCAAGAATAAAATATTTAAACCAGTTAGAAGAGTTAGACTTGTCTAACAATAAAATAACAGAATTACCAGAGAGTTTAGTCACATTAAAACGTTTAAAAGTGTTAAGGCTAAATAATAATCCTCTTTTAACCTTACCAAATTGGATTGGGAAACTTAAACAATTAGAGGTTTTAGATCTGCAGCAAACACAGCTTACCTCGTTACCAGATAGTATTTGCAATCTTACAAATTTAAAAGAGCTTAATTTAAAGAAAAACTCTTTTGTAGAGCTTCCGGCTTCATTATTGAAAATACCAACAAAGATTATAAAATTAGAGTTACAAAATCAGGCATTGTACAATAATGAGGTTAAAAATAAATTAGAACAATTGCCAAGTGGGGACTGTTATTTTGAGTCTGACTTTAACTTTAAATTAATGGTTATAAATAAATTGATGTATGTAGATGAGGTTTTATATCCAAAGTTTAATGTGCACTTTTTTGCAAAAAATTACAAAGACCGTAAAATTGATATAGAGGAAGAAGGGTATGCTATTATTCCTGAAGTTGCTGCTTATTTTAAAAAATTACCAATTCCGGCCACACTATTATTAGATATTGTAGAGTTGTTGCCCGATGGAGGAGATGAAATTTACGCCCAATTAATTCCGTTTTGGAGCGGAGAGGATGATAGTTTTGATGTAAAATCTATTGAAGACATTAAGTTTTTGCCTAGTTTAGAAACTACTAATTCTTTACATTTTTCAGAAGAGTTGGTAGCACAGTTAGAGGCAAAGAATATAAATGTTATACCATATTAATTTTATCTAAAGCGAAATTAAACACTCTAGCGGATACCATTTATTATTCTTTTGTTTGTAATAAACTGTTATAAAACTACCATTACATGCTTTAAAGCTGGCTTCACGTATTTTAATGTTTGCATTACTGTTAGTATGCTTAAAATGTTTAGTTATTGTTTTGTTGTTTAAAATAGATGATAGTTCTTTAAACTGCAAAGTGTAGTTATATTGTTCAAAAGTATTTCCAATTTTTTTTACTGCTTTTGTGTAGGTGCTTTTTTGTAGCATTTTTGTTTTTTTATTCACTTTCTTGTAGCAGTTTATGCTATCATTGTGCTGAGCAATAGAAGAATTATAAAACAAAAATGAGATAAGTATAAAGACAAGTTGTAAATGTTTCATTTCCTTAGTTTTTTTATGCGCTACAATCTGTAGTTACACGGTCTATTAATGTTAACATCCATTTTTTATTTATATAGCTTAAGTAAAAAATTAAGTCTTCGTCATTCTTATCAACCAAAATAATTCTGTAGCTAATTTTTTCTAAATCTAAAGCTCGTTTTAATTCATTACTGTAAGTTGTAGAACTTAGTTCATACTTTAAATTTTTTATGGTATTAGATAAAAGAGCATTTGTTTTTAATGTATCACAAAATAATCCTTTTGTAGACCAAGTGTAAGTGTTACAATCAAAAGTAGGTGATGTATTATAAGTTATTTTAGCGTTAGACACAGGTTCTGCATAGGGTAAGTAATTAGGTGTAGGATTTTTAAAATTCAGAGAGTCTATAATCTTGTAATTGTTTAAAACACCATATTTAACAAGTATAGTAATACCATTTTCTTTAGAGACGTAGTTGTTTATGGCTTTTGTGTTTTTCTCTCTAAAAGCTATAATAACATTTGTAATGGTTTCTTCTAATAAAACTTTTTTATTTTGGGCACTATTTTGCAAGTGTACTAATAAGAATAGTAATAACAATAGGAGTTTAGACTTCATTCTGTTAAGTTTAAAACAAAAATAAAGCAACTTCCCAAATTTATATACACGGATTACAGTGAAAATACAAATTCAAAAAATTGCTTTATCAAAACAAAAAAAACTTACTTTTATTCTTTCTCTAAATTTATTTCATTCATTATTTCTGCAAATAATTTGTATGATTTTACACGATCTGTATGGTCATAAATGTTTGTTACAGCAATAAGCTCATTAACCTGTGTTTGTTCTAAAAATTCTTTAATCTGTTTTTTTACAGTTGCTTTGCTTCCTATAAAAGAATACTTTAACATTTGGTCTACAGCAGGGTGTTTAAACATTTGTCGTAAATCATCAGTCATTTTTACAGGAGGTAGCATAAAATCTCTTTGGTTGGTAAGTAAACCAACAATAATTTTAAGCAAAGATGTAGATATATTTTCTGCTTCTTCATCGGTATCTGCAACAATAACATTTACACCAGCCATAGTGTATGGTTTATCTAAAGAACTAGATGGTACAAATTCTTCATTATAAATTTTTAAAGCATCGTGCAACTTAGCAGTAGCAAAATGGCTGGCAAAAGCATAAGGCAATCCTTTTCTAGATGACAAATGTGCGCTATCTGTACTAGAGCCTAAAATATATAAAGGTACATGAACACCTTCGGCAACAGTAGCTCTAACTTTAGATTTTTTGTTATCTGCAGAAAAATATTGTTGTATTTGTGCTACTTCTTCAGGGAAAGAGTGTGCTGCTTGTGTATGGTTTGCTCTTATGGCGTGTGCCGTTTCTGGGTCTGTTCCAGGAGCTCTCCCCAAACCTAAATCTATACGGTTTTGGTACAGTGTGCCAAGTGTACCAAACTGTTCTGCAACAATTAAAGGTGAGTGGTTTGGTAACATAATACCACCAGAGCCTACACGTATTGTTTTTGTGTTTTCTGCAACATTACCAATTAAAACTGCAGTAGCAGAACTACCAATAGTTATAGAGTTATGATGCTCTGCAAGCCAAAAACGCTTGTAGCCAAAGGCTTCGGCTTTTTGCGCAAGATCTACACTATTTTTAAACGTGGTTTGTAAAGAACTGCCTTTAGATACAATGGCGAGTTCTAAAACCGAATATGCTATTTTTTTTGATGACATTTTTTTCTTTTTGTTGCTGTTATTTTAAGAAAGTAACAGTTTTTTGGACTTTATTTTGTCGTACTAAAGACCTATTAATTACACGTATATAGTTGAGTGTAAATTATGAACTACAAAAGTACAATTAAGCAATAAATAACACGGCTATTTTAAGATGTGTTATGACTTATTTAAGTCAAGTTTAGCAATAACACAAAAACTATTTTAAAAGTTTAGTGTTCAACTGTCTTGTTATAAGAACACTACGTTTTTTATATTTAAATTGTGAATATCTATTTGCGCATTTACAATCTATTTTTTTTTGTAACGGTTATATTTGGCTTCCCAAAAAACAGAAAAATTATGAGCGCAACTTGGTACGAATGCAAAGTAAAATATAGAAAAATGAGCGACACAGGAGCTCAAAAAGTAACAACAGAACCTTATTTGGTAGATGCAATTTCTTATACAGAGGCAGAAACTAGAATTAATGAGGAAATGAAAGCTTACATTAGTGACGAGTTTAAAATTACAAACATTAAGGTTGCTAATTTTGCAGAAATTCATCCTTTTGAAAATACAGATCGTTGGTTTAAAAGTAAAGTTTCTTTAATTGCTTTTGATGAAGAAAGTGGTAAAGAGCGTAAAACCAATATGTATTTATTAGTGCAAGCTAATGATGTAAAAGAAGCCTATGATAATACGGTTGCTGTAATGAAAGATACTATGGGAGAATATACTATACCATCTATTACAGAGTCTCCAATAATGGATGTTTTTCCTTATTTTTCTGGTGAAGAAGGAGAACTAGATCGTATTCATAAATTTAACGAAATAAAAGATTCTGTTCCTGAAGTAGAAGAAACAGAAGAGGCTAAAGAAATTTTAGAAGATGAAGCGTTAGCACTTGTTAGTGCAGACGTAGATTTAGATGAAGAAGAATAAGCAGTTATTACTATTGCAAAAATAAAAAAGCAGGATAATTAATAACTATTATCCTGCTTTGTGCTTTATAAATAATTAGGACTATAACAGTCCTGCTCTTTCTAATAAAGCTTCAACCTTTGGTTCTGCACCTCTAAAGCGTTTGTATAATACCATAGGGTTTTCTGTACCACCTTTAGACAGTACATTGTCTTTAAATTTAGTAGCAACATCTTTATTAAAAATTCCTTCTTCTTTAAAGTAAGCAAATGCATCTGCATCTAAAACTTCTGCCCATTTATAACTGTAGTATCCAGAAGAATATCCTCCTTGGAAAATATGAGAAAAAGCAGTGCTCATACACGTTTCTGCTGTGCTAGGGTATAAATCTGTACCTGTAAAAGCTTTCTCTTCTTGTGCTTTTACATTTGTAAAGTTTGTTGGATCTACACCGTGCCAAGACATATCTAACAAGCCAAAACTTAATTGGCGTAATGTTTGCATACCTTCTTGAAAAGTAGCAGATTCTTTTATCTTTTGTACCAATTCCATTGGTATTACTTCTCCTGTTTGGTAATGAGTAGCAAAAAGTTCTAGAGCTTCTTTTTCATAACACCAGTTTTCTAAAACCTGACTTGGTAACTCTACAAAATCCCAATACACAGATGTACCAGATAAACTTGGGTAAGTAGTATTTGCAAGCATACCGTGTAAACCGTGACCAAATTCATGAAACAATGTAGTAACCTCGTTAAAAGTTAATAACGATGGTTTAGTGTCTGTAGGTTTTGTAAAATTACATACGTTAGATATATGCGGGCGTACATTTACACCGTCTTTTATATATTGTGGTTTGTACGATGTCATCCAAGCACCACCACGTTTGCCTGCTCTTGGGTGAAAATCTGCGTAAAATAAAGACACAAAAGTATTATCTGCGTCATACACCTCATATATTTTTACATCTTTATGGTACTTATCTACATTGGTAACTTCTTTAAATTGTAAGCCAAATAACTTTTCGGCTATTTTAAATACTCCAGCAATTACATTTTCTAGTTTAAAGTATGGTTTTAGTATCTCATCATCTAAACTAAACAACTTTTGTTTTAGTTTTTCTGAGTAATAGGCGCCATCCCATTTTTGCAATTGGTCTATGCCATCTAACTCTTTGGCAAAATCTTCTAGTTGTTTAAACTCGCGTTCAGCAGCTGGCTTTGCTTTTACTAATAATTCATTTAAAAAAGAATGTACTTTTTCTGGCGTTTCTGCCATACGTTCTTCTAATACAAAATTTGCGTGTGTTGCATACCCAAGTAAATTGGCACGTTCGTGGCGTAATTTTGCTATTTTTAGTACATTTTCTTGGTTGTCTAACTCATCACCTTTAAACGCTTTACTGCCAAAGGCTAATGATAATTTTTTACGAAGTTCTCTGTTTTTGGCATACTTCATAAAAGGTATATAGCTAGGATAATCTAATGTTATTAACCAACCATCTAAGTCTTTAGATTTGGCTAGTTGCGCAGCAGCTTCTTTTTCACCTTCTGGCAAACCATCTAAATCTTCTTCATTAGTTAAATGCATTTTAAATTTATTGGTTTCTGCCAATACATTTTCTCCAAACTTTAGTTTAAGTTTAGACAATTCTGCATCTATTTCTCTAAGTCTTGTTTTTTTATCATCAGCCAAGTTTGCACCGTTTCTGCTAAAGCCTTTGTATCTTTTATCTAACAACGTTTGTTGTTCTACAGTTAGGTCTAAACTATTTTTTTGCTTATAAACGGTTTTCACTCTTTTAAATAAAGCCTCGTTTAAAGTAATATCGTTACCAAACTCAGACAATAAAGGAGAAACTTCTTGTGCTATTTTCTGAATTTCTTCATTAGTTTCTGCTGAATTTAAATTAAAAAATACGCTTGAGATACGGTCTAATTGCTCACCAGCAAAATCTAGAGCTTCAATAGTATTTTTAAATGTAGGAGTGTTGGTGTTATTTGTTATAGCATCTATTTCTGCTCTTGCATCTGCCATAGCTTTTGTAAAAGCAGGCATAAAATGCTCATTTTTAATTTTGGAAAACGGTGCAGTATCAAAAGTGGATAATAATGGATTCATTTATTAATATTTTACTTATTAGAATAATGAGAAGTTTTAAAAAGGTATACTGTAATTGTTACTTTATACTTTTAACTTTTTCAGCTCCTTCAATAACTTTTTGTTTTAATCCTTCTTTGTAAAAAATTATTTTATCCAATACACATTTGTCAGATGCACCAATAATTTGTGCAGCCAATATACCAGCGTTTTTTGCGCCATTTAAAGCTACTGTTGCAACAGGTACACCACCAGGCATTTGTAATATAGATAAAACAGAATCCCAACCATCTATAGAGTTACTGCTTTTTACAGGAACACCAATTACAGGTAAAGGAGACATAGATGCAACCATACCAGGTAGGTGAGCTGCACCACCTGCACCTGCAATAATTACTGCATAACCGTTTGTGTGTGCATTTTTACTAAAGTCGAATAATTTTTCTGGTGTACGGTGTGCAGAAACAATATCTACATCCACCTCAATATCAAATCCTTTTAAAATATCTATTGCGTCTTGCATTACAGGAAGGTCACTTGTGCTTCCCATTACTACGGCTACTTTGCTCATAATTTATTCGCTTATTACTTTAATTGTATTTTTTACTTGCTCTGCTATTTCCCGAGCCTTATCTATATCTTTATTTACAATAGTTACGTGTCCCATTTTACGAAAAGGTCTTGTTTGTTTTTTACCGTAAATATGTGGTGTAACACCTTCTAATTTTAAAATGTCTTCCATATTTTGGTACACAACATTGCCAGTGTACCCTTCTGCACCAACTAGGTTTACCATAATACCAGCAACTTTACTTTTTGTGTTACCTAAAGGCAAACCAAGAATAGCACGTATGTGTTGCTCAAACTGGTTGGTGTAGCTTGCTTCAATACTATAATGTCCGCTATTGTGTGGCCTAGGTGCAACCTCGTTTACTAATATTTCATCTTCATTAGTCTGAAACATTTCTACAGCTAATAAACCAACGTGTTTTATTTTATCTGCTACTTGTAAAGCCACTTTTTGTGCTTTTTCTGAAACGTCATCTGGTATCCTAGCAGGACAAATAACATACTCTACTTGGTTAGCTTCTGGATGAAATTCCATTTCTACCACAGGGTATGTTTTAACTTCACCGTTACTACTACGTGCAACAATTACCGCAAGTTCATTTTTAAACGGTACCATTTCTTCAGCAATACACTCTACATTTGGCAACCCTTCTAAATCAGAAAAATTACGAACAACTTTTACACCTTGACCATCGTACCCAAATTGTGCACATTTCCAAACAAACGGAAAAGCTAAACCTCCATTTTCTACACTATCCTTAATTTCACTTGTATAAGCAAACCTGGTAAAATCTGCAGTAGGTATTGCATTGTCTACATAAAACAACTTTTGGGTAGCCTTGTTGTGTATAACGCGCAGAGCACTAGTCGGTGGGTAAACTTTTTTGCCTTCGTCTTCTAATTTTTCAAGCGCAGATAAATTTACATTTTCTATTTCAATGGTAAGTACATCTACAGTTTTTCCAAAATTGTAAACAGTATCAAAATCTAAAATATCACCTTTCACAAATTGGTTGCAGGCAATGCTAGTCGGTGCATCTTCTGAGGCCTCTAAAACCTTAGTAAATATGTCTAGTTTACGGGTTTCATAAAGCATCATTTTTCCTAATTGGCCACCACCTAAGATGCCAAGTTTAAAATCTGAAGAAAAAAAGTTCATTTTTGTAATTTTAGCAGTATTGTTAACTTGGTAACAAAAATACACTTAAATCTTAAAACTGCTCTTGTATATCCTAAAAAGAGAAATCAAAATGGTATATTTGCGCTTTTACTAAAAGAACATTCAATTGATTAAGCTACACGACAAATATTTTAGACCTTATTTAACAGAGCAAGAAATATTAGCTGCAGTAAAAAAAATTGCAGGTCAGATTGCCAATGATTATAAAAACGAGACTCCAGTATTTATTGGTGTACTTAATGGTTCTTTTATGTTTGTAGCAGATTTATTAAAAGAGTACCAACACAATTGTGAAGTTTCTTTTGTTAGATTAAGTTCTTACAGTGGCTTATCTTCTACTGGTATTGTAGAAACACTTATAGACGTGTCTGACACTATAGAAGGCAGAAGCGTAATAATACTAGAAGATGTTATAGATACAGGACGTACTGTAAAACAGCTAGTACATATGTTTAGCAATAGTAATGTTAAGGAGTTTAAAATTGCAACATTATTTTATAAACCATCTGTATATTCTGGAGAGTATAACATAGACTATGTAGGTATAGAAATACCAAATAAATTTATTGTAGGTTACGGGCTAGATTATAATGAGCTTGGTAGAAACCTAAGAGAAGTGTATCAACTAAATCAAAATAATATGATAAATCTTGTACTATTCGGGAAACCGGGAGCTGGCAAGGGCACACAGGCAAATTTTTTAAAAGAACAGTACAATTTAAAACATATATCTACCGGAGATGTTTTTCGTTACAATATAAAAAATGGTACAGAATTGGGTACGTTAGCTAAGTCTTTTATAGATAAGGGTGAGTTGGTACCAGATGAGGTAACTATTAATATGTTAAAGGAAGAAGTAGAAAAAAATCCTGAAGCAAACGGATTTATTTTTGATGGTTTTCCTAGAACAACTGCACAGGCTGAAGCATTAGACAACTTTTTATCTACTAAAGATATGAAGATAGATGCTACAATTGCTTTAGATGCTAATGATGAAGTTTTAATACAGCGTTTATTAGAACGTGGTAAAGTAAGTGGAAGAACGGATGACCAAGACGAAAGCAAAATTCGTAACAGGTTTGAAGAATACAACCAAAAAACAGCCCCATTACAGGCTTATTATGATAAGCAAGGTAAGTTTCATACCGTAAATGGTATAGGAGAAATAAAAGAAATTACAGCTAGGTTAAGTAAAGTAATAGATACTTTATAAACCTAAAAACACAGATAATATTAATTCCATAACCTAAAACAATGACCGAAGGTAATTTTGTAGACTATGTAAAGATGACGGTTTCTTCTGGTAACGGAGGTAAAGGCTCTGTGCATTTGCATAGAGAAAAGTATATTACCAAAGGAGGTCCAGATGGTGGTGATGGTGGCCGTGGCGGTCATATTATTTTACGTGGCAATAAAAACTTATGGACCTTATTAAATTATAAGGTACAAAGGCATTTTAAAGCTGGGCACGGGGAACACGGTAGTAAAGGCCGTAGTACTGGTGCAGATGGTGAAGATGTGTTTATGGATGTGCCACTAGGTACAGTTGTTAGAGATACAGAAACTAACGAAATTGTACTAGAGGTTACAGAACACGGAGAAGAGGTTATACTACTAAAAGGTGGTTTAGGAGGCCGTGGTAACTGGCACTTTAAAAGCAGTACCAACCAAACACCAAGGTACGCACAACCTGGTTTACCTGGCGAAGAAATGCAAATTACCTTAGAGCTAAAAGTTTTGGCAGATGTAGGTTTAGTTGGTTTTCCTAATGCAGGTAAGTCTACATTGCTATCTGTGCTAACCTCTGCAAAACCAAAAATTGCAGATTATGAATTTACCACGCTAAAACCTAACTTAGGAATTGTAAAATACAGAGACTTTCAGAGTTTTGTAATGGCAGATATTCCTGGTATTATTGAAGGTGCCGCAGAAGGTAAAGGTCTTGGTCATTATTTTTTAAGACATATAGAACGTAATGCTACATTGTTATTTTTAATTCCGGCAGATAGTAAAGATATTGGAAAGGAATATAGAATACTGTTAGATGAACTTAAGAGGTACAACCCAGAGCTAATAGATAAAGAGCGCTTTGTTGTAATTTCTAAAAGTGATATGTTAGATGATGAGCTTATTGCTGAAATGAGTGCAGAATTAGACAAAGATTTAGACGGTGCTACTTATATGTTTATTTCTTCTGTTGCACAGCAAGGATTACAAGAGTTAAAAGATAAATTGTGGCAACAGCTAAACAATTAATAAGTTATATTTTAGGGTGTTATTAAATCTTTTTGATAACTTTAAAAGGCCATACGTCTTATTTGTACCGTATAATTAATAAGACTATTAATAATATACCAATGAAAAATTATATATCTCTACTGTTAATTATACTGCTAGTTTCTTGTAATGCTGTACGTGTAAATTATGATTATGATAAGGATTTAGATTTTACAGCATACACCACTTATGGTTTTTATATGGATATGAACACGGGTTTAAATGATTTAGACACCAAACGTTTATTAAATGCAGTAGAAGATGTAATGCGCACCAAAGGTTTTAAGTTGGCAGAAGAGCCAGAACTTTATATTAATATTACGGCACAAATATATAAAGGAGCACCAAACAACTCTGTTGGTGTTGGTTTAGGTGGTGGTGGCAACAATATTGGCGGTGGCTTATCTGTAGGTTTACCTATTGGAGGTGCACAATTAGAACGTCAAATTACTTTTGATTTTATAGATGTACAAAGAGATGCGCTTGTATGGCAAGCTGTAAGTACAAGTGGTTATAAAGAAAACCAAACTCCCGATGCTAAAGAGCTAAAACTATTAAAAATAGTAGAAAAAGCGCTAAGTAAATACCCTCCTAAGGTAAAATAACTATTAGTTTGTTTGTTGCAAACTAGGTAGTTATGTGCTGTAAATACAGCAATTTCAATTCAATTATTCAAAATTACCGTTCGCTAATCTTAAATTACCGTTTGTCATAAAACGGATTTTTTTAGGGATAAGCTGCTATACCTTTACATCATAATTAAACAACTAATAATAACCTTAAATTTTTGTATTATGAAAAATAGAATAGCAATCATCAAAAAAGCAGAACAAATTAAAGCCTTATTAATATGTAGCATTATAGCAATAGTGCCAGTATACCACGTAGGCTACAAATTAGGCGGTGCTATTGTACAGTTATTTGTATAATAAACCAAGGTGTTAGCGTGTATTACCGTTTAGGTTTTAAATACTACCGCTCATCATAAATTACCTAAAAAGACCTTTAAACTATTTTATTTTTGAATCATCAATCAAAAAACAAATCATCAATCAATCAACAACAGTTCATTAATAAATAGTTCATCAATCAAAATCATCATTTTTAAAAACTAACAGTTATGCAGAAACCAACAACCCAAACCCAAAAAGTAAATGCAATTGCTTACGGTATTTTAATCAGCACTTTTGCTCTTGTATTACTTTTTGGATTAGGTTACAACTTTGGTAAACTTCTGTACCATTTAGGATTTTAAAAAAACAACTAATCAACTATTAACCATCAATCTAAAAAAAAACATTATGATACTACTAGCAGAATTATTGATTGTCGTAATTTTAAACATTATCGCTTAAGCCAAAAAATAAATAGCTTTTATTAGCGTATTAATGTATTAGAATAAAATTTAATGAAACTTATAAATAACTGGAAATACTGGGTTTTTGCCCTAATAGGGTGGTTAATTTTAATATTATCTACACTTACTTTTGACAAAGTGTCTTACGGATTAGAATATGCAGACCAAAACGGATACTACGGTTATATAGGTTACTTAATAGCAGAGGGTATTGCTTGTGGCTTACTAGCGTATGCAATGTCTTTTATATTGCTGTATTATATAGAAAAACACATAACATTTGGTAATCTTAAAAAGAGAAATGTTGTTAGTTTGGTATTGCTTTTTATTGGAGTACAAATAGTTTACTCTTTAATTTTATGGCCAATGCTAGATGTGGTTCAGGATATTTCTAATTTCCAAACAGATAAAAACTTAACAGATACTATAAACTGGTTTATGCGTTTAACAAACATACCATTTTTCTCGGCTATGTTTGTGATATGGATTTTTATTGTATTGGTCATAAAAGCCTACGATTACAATAAAAATATTACGTTAAAGCAATTTAAGTTAGAAGGAAGTTTAAAGGAGTCTCAATTAAACTCCTTAAAAGGACAAATTAATCCTCACTTTATGTTTAATAGCTTAAACAATATTAGAGGTTTAATGTTAGAAGATGTTAGTAAGTCTAGAGAAATGCTAACTAAATTGTCTGAAATGCTTAGGTATTCTTTAATTAAAAATGATGTTAATTCTATAGCTTTGGAAGAAGAAGTGGATATGGTAGAAAACTATATTGCCTTATCTAAAATTCAGTTTGAAGATAGATTAGAATTTGTTAAAGAAGTAGACCCTAACTCACTTTCGGTATCTATACCACCAATGATTATACAATTGTTGGTAGAAAATGCAGCAAAACACGGTATTGCAAACTTAATTAAAGGTGGTACAATTACACTAATAACAAACAGAACTCCAGATTATTTACATATAATAGTGCGTAATACAGGTAAATTAAAAATAGCAAAAGGCTCTACACAGTTAGGACTTAAAAATATAAAACAACGTCTACGGTTGTTATACGGAAACTTGGCAGAGTTTTCTTTAGAAGAAGTAAATGATGAGGTAGTAGCAAATATAAAAATACCAATGGTATGAGTATGATTAAAGCAGTTATTGTAGAAGACTCTAGGTTAGCCAGAAATGAGCTAAAAGAATTGATAAAAAACCACGGCGATATTGAAATTGTTGGTGAAGCAGAGAATGTAGATGCAGGATACCAACTAATTAATGAAGCACAACCAGACTTGCTATTTTTGGATATAAATATGCCAGAAAAAGATGGGTTTGAGCTTTTAGAAATGTTGGACAATGTGCCTATAACAGTATTTACTACCGCTTTTGATGAATACGCCATAAAGTCTTTTGAGTATAATGCTTTAGATTATATTTTAAAACCTATTAATGCAAAACGTTTTGCAAAGGCTATAGAAAAAGTTAAAGTACAGTTAGAAGGCGCTACAGCAGAGAGTAAGGAGGAAAACGTTTCTACTGAGGCTAAAGAGAAGCTAACAGAAAGTAGTCAGATTTTTATAAAAGATGGCGACAAATGTTGGTTGGTAAAAATAGGAGATATTTCTTTATTTGAAATTGTAGGCAATTATACTCGTGTATATTTTAAAGGTGAAAAACCAATGCTTTACAAGTCCTTAAACCAAATAGAAGAGAAATTACCAGATCACAACTTTTTTAGAGTAAACAGACAGCAAATTATAAATGTAAATTATATAGCTAATGTTGTTCCTTGGTTTAATGGTAAGCTTAAACTAACTATGAACACAGGTGAAGAAGTTGAGGTGTCTAGAAGACAATCTTATATTTTTAAAGATAAAATGAGTATTTAAATAAAAGATGCTAAAAAGTAATAACTAAATTGTGGGGAAAAAAGCCACTACTTTTTATACATCTTTTTTAAAACTTACCATAAAGTAGGCTCTCATATTTAATAAATTAAAATTGTAAAAAAATTGAAGAATAAAGGTAAACAATATTTTTGATTTTTTATGTTATAAAAATCTAAAAAACAGTAGTTTACAGCATTGGAGATAGTAGTTTTGCAATTTTGTCTCCTAATTTAATATACCAAGGTCTATTTATCCATTTTTCTTTGTCTATTTGTTCTGCATCTAAAAGATCGTGATAAAAAATTTGGGTTAACTCAGTAGCTATTTCTTTATCATAAACAATAGCATTAACTTCAAAATTAAGTTCAAAGCTTCTAGTATCCATATTTGCTGTACCAATTATGGCTATTTTTTTATCTGTTACTATGGTTTTTGCGTGTACAAATCCTTTTTTATAACGATACACTTCTACACCAGCATTTAATATTTCTCTGTAGTATGCTCTAGATGCGGCGTTAACTAAAAGGGTGTCTGACTCAAAGGGTACAAGGAGTTTTACTGTTAAGCCACTCATAGCGGCAATGTTTAATGCATCTAATAAACTTTCTCCAGGAATAAAGTAAGGTGTTGTAATTAAAATTTCTTCTTCGGCTAAATATATAGCTTGTAAAATAGAGTACAGTATTGTGGGAGAGTTAGAATCTGGACCGCTAGCAGCAATTTGTACCAGTTTTGTGTCTGTGTATGTAAATGAATTAAATGGTACATACATTTCTTTTTTTAAGATGTGGTTTTGGTTAGAGCAAGAGTTCCAATCAGACAAAAATATGTATTGTAAATAAGTTACTGCCGGACCTTCTAATTTTAAATGTGTATCTCTCCAAAAAACGGCGTCTGTGGTATTGTTTTTATTAACATAATTATCACTAACATTTATGCCCCCTACAAAACCAACCTTACCATCTATAACAATAATTTTTCTGTGGTTACGGTAATTTAGACTATTGGCAAATGCAATTAATTTTATTTTGTAAAAAGGTACGGCTTCTATGCCAGCTTCTCTTAATCTGTTACTTAATGTTTTTCTAATTTCAGAGCTACCATAATCATCATAAATAAATCTAATTTTTACACCTTCATTAGCTTTTTTAATAAGTAACTTTTCTAACGTATTTCCAATTTTATCATCTCTAAAAATATAATACTCAATATGGATATGATGTTTCGCTTTTTCAATGGCTTTTATAACCTCTGGAAATTTATTTTCACCATTTATTAAAAGCTTTACTGTATTGTTATTAGTAAGTGGACTGGCGGTGTCTTTAAGTAATAAATTAACCAACTCCGCTCTACTTTTAGCGGGTTCATTGCCATTTTCTAATACTTCTTTGGAATGAGCTATTATTTCTTTTTCTAAAACTTTTTTTTGTTTTGTATCTAACAAAAATTTATTAGCATACATTTTATGTTTTCTATAGTTTATGCCAAATGAAAAATAAATTATAATACCCAAAAAAGGCAAAAACACTGCGCTTAATAAATAAGCAAGTGTTTTTGTTGTGCCTCTAGTATCGTAAATGATACGCAGACAAGTAAATAGTAATAAGGGCACGTATAGTATTTCTAACAGCAGTATCCAGTTCATAAAAAACAGTTTATCTTGTTAAGATAAGCAATACATTTGTTTAACGGCTACTATTTGTTAACAGAAACTCGCACACCCTCACTATGGCTACTAAATTCTGGTGCATACATACTTTGTATTGTTGTAATACCATTGCTAAAATCACCAGCATTATTTACACGTAAATTATACTCAAATACATAAACCCCTTTTGGTAAATAATCAAAAAAGAAATTTGTACTTGCATCCTTTGTACTTTCATAATATCCTAAACCGTCTTGCCATTTGTATCTAGATATTACATTTAAAGGCTCTAGTCCAGAGGCTCTCATATCTTTCATATGTACAAATTCCATTGGTCTATCTGCTCTAAGTTCTATGCGTACTTTAACCAAATCACCTACTACTAATTTTGTGTTTTTAGTAATTTCTGATAGTTGCTCACCAGTATTTGTGTTCTTTTTTAAGAATAATTTTTTAGATAATTTAAGTGGCGTTTCTGCAGATGTAATTTTGTCTAAATCTTCAAAATACTGCCAGTACATAGCACCCCAAGCAATACCATTGCCTTTTTTGGTAATTTGTACGTCTGCCATTTTAGGTTCTATTTCTTTAGCGCTCCAAGCTGTTTTATAATAACCAGTACCAGCCTCTACTTTAACATCTTCTAATTTACTAGCATCTATTTTTTTATTTCCCACCAAAACATCTACAGCATCTGTAACAGAAAGCCAATCGCTGCCTTGTAAAAGCAATGCGTAAACAGCTTCTGTGGTAGCTTTTGTGGTTTTCCATTGGTTGGTTTGCTTATTTTTTAGCAACCAAATTTTTAGATTATCTATTGTTTCTGTATCGTTTTCTACTTCAGCAAAAGCTTCAATTAACAACGACTGAGTTTCAATTGGTGCTTGGTACCAATACCAAGAGTTGGTATTTTCTTTCCAATACATTCCTAATTCATCAGAAGTTATGCTGTTTTGCTTTAGAGACTTTAAAATCTTTTTAGCAGTAACATCTTCATCCATTCTATATAAACTTAAAGCAAGTAAACCTTTGTTGTATAAACTACGTTTGTTCCAATATTTTTTAGCTTGTCCTCTGTAATATTCAGTAACCTCTTTTGTTTTTTTAGATGCTTTAACATCCGGATAAAAACTACGCATATACAAGTAATGAAGCTGCATATTACTTAAATGATCACTTTTTAAGTTAGAGCTATGCTTTTTCATATACTCATACTCACTTACAAATTCTTGATCTAAGTAAGCAATCGCTTTTTTAATCATTTTATCTACATCTTTATCAGTATTATTTAATGCTTTTAGGGTGTTTAAATGTCCAAAACCAGTAATAATATGCTGTGTGATATATCTACTTTCTTTACCTCCATTAAACCAAGCCCAACCACCATTATTGGTTTGGTTATTTGCTAATTTACGCACAACTGCAGCTTGCTCACTTTTCATTTTATTTAAATTAAAAAGTAATGCAATACGTTTTTTCTGTTCCGTCTCAGACTGTGCGTCTCTTAGCCAAGGTGTTTCTTGTATTAAAAGCGATTTTAATTCCTGGTTCTTTTCTAAATTACTTAACAAAGCATCAGAATTTGCCCATTGTTTAATAACCTCTTGTATTCTTGGGGTGCTATTTGCAATATGGCTAGCTAATGTATTTGCATAATATCTAGAGAATAGCTGCTCATTACACTCGTGCGGATACTCCATTAAATACGGTAAAGCTTGTACAGCATACCAAGCAGGATTAGATGTTATTTCTAAACTTAATTTATGGTTTGTTAAAGTAGTAGACGTGTTGTTTTTTAATTTATCTAAGCTGAATTTTTTAGTTTGATTACTTTTTACCCACATTGGTAAAGTTTCTGTTACCAACATTCTATCGGTAAGTACCGGAAGTAAGTTTTGCTCACCATCACTAAAATTACCTGCTTTGGCCACAACCGTATATTGTACAGCCTGAAGATTTTTAGGAATTTCTATAGTCCATGAAACCTGAGTGTTGCCTTTTGCATCTACAGAGAAATTATTTTTTGTAGTAGATGTAATTAATGTAGCTGTAATATCTTTACCTGTAACAGCATCTTTAAGCTCTAAAGTGGCTGCGCCAGATAAATTTTTGTCTGTTATATTGGCAATTTTAGCACTAAAAATAAGCTTGTCTCCTTCACGTAAAAAACGTGGGGCATTTGGCATAACCATTAGCTCTTTTTGTGTTACTGTTTGCAATGTTGTTACAGCACTTTCTAAACTTTTGGTATGTGCTAATAACTGTAATTTCCATTTTGTTAATGCTTCTGGTGTTGTGAAATTAAATGAAACATTACCCTCTTTATCTGTTTGTAAATGAGGAAAAAAGAATGCTGTTTCTTGTAAGTTTTTTCTAATCTTAACTTCTTCTTTTTTAGAAGGAACAGATGCAGGAGCAGTACTATCTTTTTTAGATTCTGCAGGACTACTCATAGCATCATCTAAAGCACCAGAATCACTTTCCTCTACAACAACTATTTCTTCATTATCATCTGCAACCATTTCCATAGCAACAGGTGAGGCAGATTTTCTCATTACAGATAAAGACCTACGATTGTAATAAGAGTTACCTATATACAACCCATACCAATTAAAAGCGTCATAATTTTGACCTTGGTATATATACTCATAGAATTCATTATTATAGACTGTAAACGAATCTTCAGAAAAACTTTTGTAAGCACTACTTCTTATGTTATTAGAGTGGTTTTTATGGTGTATTGGGTAAAAATACCAACTGTGGCTTCTAAATTCATCCAAGGAAGCATCATACATACTTGCTAATATTTCTGCAGCAACTTTATCTCCTTTAGAGCCTTTAATTTTAAATTTCCAAGTTTCATCTGTACCAGGTTGTATTTTATCTCTAAAAGTTACTGTTTCTATTTCTAATGATGTACTTGGGTGTGGAACATTAATATATACTTTATCATTTTTAAAAGAATTGTAAGCCGTAAAAGTGTAGTTAATAGACAAGCCACCTATATCTTCTTTAGTAATTGGTATTTTTATTGTTTTAGAACTGTTACTAAGTGTTATTATTTTTGTTTCAATAGGTTTGTTATTTCTATCTATATACAAAGTAACATTTAAAGGTGTTGCTGCAGATAACAGTTTAACTTCTACATTATCTCCAACGCTGTAACTATTTTTGTCGATTTTTATATCAAAAAGTTCGTTGTCTGCTGTAGTTTTATCTGTATTGCTAAATAAACTTGTTATTGCCTTGTCTGTAACAGTTTGTCCAAATTTATCTTTAGCTTCTAGCTCAATAATATACTTACCAGATTCCCATTTTTTAATAGTAGGCAAATTAATTACAGAAGATTTTTCAGTATCAAAAGTAGTGCTCCATAATAGTGGCCCCTTGTCCCAATCTCTTGGTTGCTGCTTTTTGTATATTTCGTTAGGGAAGTTTGTGCTAAACGTAGTTTCATCTATTTTGTAATCTGGAGCAGACCAAGGTCTACTGCGTTTTACATTTTTAGGTGCTTGTAATTTGTATATTTTTAATGACCCTTTTGCGGCAGTAAACTGTCCGTTTAAGTTAGCAGTATTAACATATAATACGCTGTCTTTTTTAGTTTTATCTATTTGCGAGCTTACATTTATAGTGGCATTTAAACTATGGTAACCAACATTAACTACAGTTGTTGTACTTTTTGTTTCGCCATTAATATCTGTAACATCTGCAGTAATTTCATAATTAAAAATAGGAGAGTTATCTTTATTTACACTTTTTTCTGGTATAGCCTTAAATGTTATTTGGTAGTTTCCATTAGCATCTGTTTTAGTTTCCCCGTGTTTAATTTCTTGTGGTGTGCTATTATAGTAGGGCACTCTCCAATAATACCAGTTAGGATATCTAACCAACCTTTTTACGGTGTAAACAACTTTAGCATCAGTAATTGTGCTACCAGCAAAAGCATTGGCTGTACCGTTTACCGTTACCATATCATTAACCTTGTAGATCTCTGTAACAGGTTTAAATGTTGTTGTGAATTTAGGTCGTTTGTATTCTTCTACAGAAAAATAACTGGTGTTATTTATTTTGTTACTAGTAGAAATTGCTTCTATAGTAAAATTACCTGTTAAGCCATTGCTTGGTAATATAAATTCACCGCTAAAAGAGCCGTATTTATTTGTAGTTAATTCTAAAGATTTTACAGCTTGGTAGTTTACATCTTTTAAGGTTACTTTAAACGTAATGTTTTCTAATACATCAGATTTATTGTTTTTCTGCTGTACTGCTATCCCTTTAAAATAAACAGGTTGTCCTGGTCTATAAATACTACGGTCTGTAAATAAAAAGGCATTATTATAGTCTGCAGTGCTATTTCTGTTAGATTTAGTGTATACATTATACGTACCAAATGTAGCGTAATCATCATTACTACTAACCTTTAGTTTTATATTACGCCATCTTTCTTTAGTTTTATTAATGGTAACTATGCCTAAACTATTGGTTTTAAATTTAGCGTGTTGCACAGGATCATCATATGTTTTGTGGTACTCAAACTTAACACTTGCATTAGCAATAGGCTTACCATTTGCTCTGTTTACTACCTGAAAATAATCTGCTGTATCTGTAGTGCTGTTTACAACAGCCAAGTCTGTAACTTGTATGGTGCTATATCCGTATGTTTTTGTTAATTTAGAAGGCTGTGCAAGTATAAGTAGTTGACCTACATTTAGGTTTGGTATAATAACTTCAGTAGAATGATTTTGGTAATCTTTTTCGTTTTTTAATTTAGATTTCCAAGTTTTTACGCTTTTAAGTTTTTTTATATACTGTAGCTTTTTATCATTTTCATAAATGGTATCTATGGTACGTAATTGCTTGTTAGAAACGGTATATGCTGTAAAATTTAAATCGTCTACATTCTTATAATTAACCAGTACTTTAGATGGTTTGTTGGTTGGTAAGTAGCTTTCTGTAGTTATGCTTAACTGGCTCCTTTTTATTGATGTAATTAGGTCGGCACACATTTTTGCAGCCCTACTTTTAGGAAATTTTGCTATTACAGTTTCACAAACTTTAATAGCATCATTTTTTTTCCATTTGTTTTCTTGCTCTACGCTATTTGGTTGGTATGCATCTCCTAGGTTGTTGTAGTAAGTAGCAATATAGTAATTGTATAAACCAGAAACGGCATTGCTTTTAAATACGTTAACCATTTTTTTTAAGGTAGATAAGTAGTATTTATCTTTCTCTAAAAAAACAGCATTTGCGAATACAAAATTTAAACGTTCTAAATCTACTTCAGCAAAAGCCTCTGGTGAAGCATCGTTTTTATGAAAATCTAATAAATTTTGATATACTTTTAAGGCTCTAGCTTTTAATGATGTTTTATCGTCTTGGTTAATAGGTAAGCTAATAAAATCTGTACCACTACAAAGCATATTTTGGTCATCAATCTCAAACTTATCAGCAGGTCTTGTAATGCTACTTTCATCTGTTTTATAAAACTCTAATGCAGTATGAGATAAAAGGTCAAACAAGGTAGGCCTGTATATTTCAGAATCTTTTCTGTTGTTTAATAACAAGTCAAATTCAGTTACTTTTATGTTTTGTATTGTGCTACTATTTTCTAATGATGCCTTAAAATGTGTGTCAATTTCATAAAATAAAGTAGTTAAGTCCCAAGTTCTAAAATCTACACTATCTACTTTAGCTTCAGTTGTAGTTCTATTGTAAAATCTATATCTATTTTGTTTAAAATATTGTAAATATAAATTAGCTAAATAACTGTGTAAAACGTTTTTTGTTGGAGAATCACTTTTAGCAATTTCAGATTTAAAATTATTTATAATAGACAACACAGCATCTTCTTCTAATACCATTGCATATTTAGAAATGTACAACAGGGCCTTTACTTTTTGTGGCGAGTTGCCTTCTTTTTCTGCCTTAGCAGCAATTGCCTGCACTGTTTCTAGGGCAGATTTGGTCATAGAGGAGCTCTCGTGCTTTTCTACGGTTTTCCAAAGTGCGTTAAAACTGTTGTTTTCTTGTGCCATTGCTATGTTTGCAAATAAAATTAGAACTATAATAGAAGTTAAGTTTTTCATTACTTGTATGTTATCTTGTTAAGATTTTAAATCTAAATTACCATTAAATGTACTAACAAAATTGAGCTTTATAGCACACTTGTGCAATTAAGAATGCGTTAACTTACCTTTTTAGTGAGTAAACTCCTCTATGTAAGGCAAAAGTAATGCCATAAAAATTTTTTTACATCCCAATTTTCCGTGTAATAGTGAGTAGTGTTTATTTTTTTTAAACCTATTTGTATTGTTATCTTTACGGCAATAATTTTACGTATGAAAATTCATTTTATAGCCATTGGTGGAAGTGCAATGCACAATTTGGCATTAGCCTTAGAACATAAAGGATACACAATTACAGGTAGTGACGATGTTATTTTTGAACCTTCTAAAAGTAGGTTAGAAGCTAAAGGTTTACTACCCAATTCTTTTGGTTGGTTTGCAGATAAAATTACTGCAGACTTAGACGCAGTTATTTTAGGTATGCACGCAAAGGCAGACAACCCGGAGCTTTTAAAAGCTAAGGAACTTGGACTAACCATTTATTCTTATCCCGAGTTTTTATACGAGCAAAGTAAAAATAAAACAAGAGTTGTTATTGGTGGTAGTCACGGTAAAACAACAATTACATCTATGATTTTGCACGTGCTTAATTACCACGGCAGAGAAGTAGATTATATGGTTGGTGCACAATTAGATGGTTTTGATAGAATGGTGCATTTAACAGAAGAAAACGACTTTATAATTTTAGAGGGAGATGAGTACTTGTCTTCTCCTATAGATAGGCGACCAAAGTTTCATTTATACAAGCCCAATATTGCTTTGTTAAGCGGAATTGCGTGGGACCATATTAACGTTTTTCCTACGTTAGAAAATTATGTAGAGCAGTTTAAAATTTTTGTAGATAGCATTGTTAAAGGTGGAAGCATCACTTTTAATGAAGAAGATGCTACTGTTGTAGATGTTGTAGAAGCATCTGAAAATCCAATACGCAAGTTAGGCTATTCTACCCCAGATTATACTATTGAAGATGGTGTAACCTTATTAGAAACCCCAGAAGGTCCAATGCCAATAGAAGTTTTTGGGAAACACAACCTAAGTAATTTAGCTGGGGCAAAATGGATTTGCCAAAATATAGGAATAGATGAGGACGATTTTTACGAGGCAATAGCAACGTTTAAAGGAGCTTCTAAAAGGCTAGAGAAAATTGCAGAAAGTAAAAGTTGTGTTGCTTATAAAGATTTTGCGCACTCGCCAAGTAAAGTGGCTGCCACTACAAAAGCTGTAAAAGAGCAATATGCAAACAGAAAATTAATTGCCTTTTTAGAGTTACATACCTATAGTAGTTTTAACCCAGAGTTTTTAAAAGAATATAAAGGAGCATTAAATGCAGCAGATGTAGCAGTTGTATTTTATATTCCAGAATCTGTAGCCATTAAAAAATTAGATCCGGTTAGTCCACAACAAATAAAAGATGCTTTTAAAAGAGATGATCTACAAATTTTAACAAATGCAGCTGCTTTTAAAGATCTTGTTTATGCCCAAGATTATAGCAATTCTGTTGTTTTGTTTATGAGCTCTGGTAACTATGGTGGTTTAGATTTAAATGATTTTAAGACACTTATAAAGTAGTATTTTTTTCTTTTTTAGGTAAATACATCATAAAGTTTAGATTTTTTCGTTAAAATAATATCTAAACTTGCTTATGTATATTTCACCTGTAGACCTTTTAGGATTATCTCTAGACGAACTTATGAACTTGGATAACCGAGGAATTATTAGACTAGAAAAAACACTTAAAGTACAAAGACTACAAACTGGTGCAAATGCCTACAATCCAGAGCAAGTTAGTAGTATTGTAAAACAGTTATCTAACGATGAGCAAAAAAAATCTGTTTATTTTATAGAAAAGCACAGATACTTAAAAGAGTTTATTACCACAGGAAAAGATAATGGAGAAAAAACATTTATTGTAGATGCTGTTTTATTAGCTAATACCCCAAACATAAAAGAGTTTTTAGAACCTTATTTTGAAGCTTATTTTATGAAGATGGTAAAAAAGGATTTTGCTGCAAAAAAATACGATACCATTATTAAGGCAATGCAGCACAAAGAACTTTTTACAGATAATTTATTAAGCATTTACTATAGATATATTAAAGCACAGGCGGATATTATTACAGAAAAGGTAAAAATATCTGCTAATGGAGATTTAATAAGTAGGTGTCCAGAGATAGCTTATAAAACATATATTTACCTATTAAATACAGTTTCTTTAGGTGTAATTACAAAGTCTAAAACAGACTATGTAAATGCCATGATAGATTATTATAACATTACAAAAAATATTTATGGAGAGTTCCCAAGTGTACAGCGGGCATTTCGGAATTTTAAATTAATAGAGGTAGCTAGCCAAGAAACCAAAGATTATTATGTAAAAATAGCTAACCACGTAGGAAGCCAACATTGGGTATCACAAACAAAATATTCTACTAGTAAAGAAGCTCAAAAAAGCAAAGGATCATCATCTTCGGGTGTAAAAACTATTGCAATAGTTATAGGAATTGTTATTTTTTTGGTTAGAGTGGGACGCATTTTTACATCCTCATCATCATCATCATCATCAAATTACTCTACATACAGTTCTCCTAATTATAAAATTCCTACGTTAGAGTTTTCTTATGAGGATGATAAAACAGCATTTTACTCAGATTTAATACATAAAGCAGAAAATGATAGTTTAGATATAAATAACAAAATAATTATAAAATCTGGAACTACACCGTACTCAGCTTCTTTTAAGAGTAATGAAGGTCTAAGGTCTGGCGATTTTATTAAAGTACTAAATAAAAGGACTAGACCTTTTATTCTTTTTGAGCATTTTAAAGTTATAAAACCGGATTATGCGGCTTATACAAGACCTAATGACTCTTTTAAAATAATGAATAAAAATTACTTAGAAGAATTGGTTTTTTATATGGGTGATGATTTTGTGGGTAACGAAAGTTTAAATCGAGAAACCTATGGATCATCTACAAAATTAAGTGCTAGTAAAAAGTACTTTAAAAGTGTAAATGAAAAAGAACTAAGCTTTTTAAAAAATAAATACGTGATAGATAGCTTAGGCGCAGACCCAAATATTGTTGTTTATGATGATAATATTGTTTTTACAGATATATACTACCACACAGTGCCACATAAAATTTTGCCTCCTGAGGTTGAAGAGTTAGAAGTAGTTGAGGAAACTGTTATAGGTGGACCAAGAAATAGATATACTAACCCAAGTACTAGTGTTTGGGAAAAAGATAAATCTATATTTTTTAAAAATATGTTTAAAAATGCTGAAGGCAACCGTAATGTACGTTTGTTAAATTTTGATACAGGAGATAATCCTTATCCAGATTTATTTAAGGGTATATATAATAGTACTTTAAATGGTTATGAGGTAACAGTAAATAATAAGAGCGATGAAGATATGTTTTTGTTTACATCAAATTTTGGTTTACAAAGGGATCAGGCTACATTTATAAAAAGTGATGATTCTGTTGTTATAAACCTACATGATGAGGGTGATACACTTTATTTTTATATGGGCCAAGACTTTTATAAAGTAAGCGGAAGTTATAATACAGAAGATTTACAAGAGCCAAGAGGGTATTTTAAAACTTCATCTAAAACAGCTAAAAAATATTTTAATAAGAATTTTTTAATTGAAGAATTGGGCTTAAAACCACAAATTAACATTAGTATATTTGGTGTAGATTTTGTAGATATAAAGTATAAAGAAGGTAGTATTAAATAAGCCTTTACTAATACAGGAATAAAAAAAGCGGTTAAGAGTTTTACTTAACCGCTTTTTTATTTATGTATTAGCTTAATCCTGTTTTGTCTTGGTTGTTAAATGATGTTTTTGGTTTGTCATCTGGTAACATACTAGCAAGTTGGTACACTACTTGTTTAACAACTTTATATTGTTTGTTTTCTAAAGCTTTATCACCTTCTGCAATTAGTATATTCGCTTTTTGCTGGTCTGGATAATTATCTAATGTTTTATAATGAAAAAATGGACCAATAAAATTAGAATCATCTGCTGTAAAAATTGCATTTCTAATAACTCTTAGCTCTTCAATTTTAGAACGTATTAGGTACTTATTTCCAGAGTTTATAAATGTTTTTTCATTAGCTATAACTTTGTTTAATTCTGCCATATAATATTCACTGCCAGATTCTGTCAACACTTGTTTAACAGCTAAAACATTGTTTTTGTATTCTTCTATGTCATTATCTAATTCTTTATGCCTAGTAAGCAAATCATATTTTTGTATTAAGCTTCTTTTTTGGTTGTCTATTTTAAATTTAGCATCTGTAACATCATTATCTACCAATAAACTTAATTCTATTTGTAGCTCAATTAATGCATGTTCTATGTTTTTAAATTTTTGCAAAAGCTCATAGTTTTCTGCATTTTCAGGTTTTGCAATTTCTCTTTCAATTTTTTGGATAACAACTCTAATTTCATTTTCCATTTTAGAATTGCTGATGTACCTTTCTGTGGGCTTAAAAGAATTGCTAAATTCTTGGTCACAACTTGTTAAAAATATATCTACATCAATATCTCTAGATTCAGATACAGAAATGTTTAATTCTATATCTGTACCCTTAATTAAATCTTGTTCTAGTTCTTTTCCTGTAATTTCTATATAACCTATAGATAGTCCAGAACTAGGTAGTCCATTGCCATCTCCTTCTACAATATTTATTTGTAGTTTGTCATCACTATCTTTTAAAATAGTTTTAGAAGCCGATTTGTATATCGTTTTTTTTAGAGGAAGAACACTATTTTTGTTAAAAATAGCTTCTAGTCTAGTCACATTATATTGTATGTCATCTATTTCTAAACAAATGTCGTTAGGTAATAATTGGCCCTGTATATTGTATTTACCCTGGTTTATGTGGATGTCATTATTGGTGTAAACAACATCTTGGTTACTGTTGTAAATTTTAAGACTAAAGCTATTTACTTGTCCTTCTAATAAATCTACAAATACATTAACATTATTTTGTAAGGTAACAAGTCCAGTATCAAATCCACCATCTTTTCTTATAACTCTGTAAAATCCTTGTAAAGAGGAATTTAATTTAAAAGCTAAAAGCTCTTCTGTATCTTTTGTGTTTTTTTCAAAAATTAAATTTACCAAAGGTTGTGTACTAGTACTAACTTCCGTTTGGTTGGTAGTAGGTGGTTTTATATCCTCTGGTTTTAATGCCGAAATTTTAGAGCCTGCATAATATGCAGCGCCAATACCTACGGCAGCAGTAGGATCTACGCTGGTATCTATTGTAATATTTAAGTTTTTTTCTACTTGTTCTCTAACATAGGGTATAAGTGTGCTGCCACCTACCATAATAATTTTTTCTATATCTGTACTTATAAGGTTATTATTATTCAGTATTTTTTTGCAAAAATTAATAGTGTGTTCTACTAATGGGGTAAGTAAGTTGTTAAAACTATCTCTGGTAACCTCTATGCTGGTATAAATGTCTTTTTCTGGGTAATCTATATCTATTTCTGTGGTTTCAAACCTAGAGAGTTCTTTTTTTGCTTCTTCTGCTCTAAATAAAAGTTCAAAATATAGTTTTTGTAAAGGGTTATTAGGTTCTTTAAATTTATCCCAAAGTTTAGTTTCATTTAAAATGGGCTCTAATTTTGGAACAAGAAGTTTTTCAATAATTAGGTTGTCTATATCCATACCTCCTAAAAAATTATCTCCTTCATTATCCAAAACGTTCATTTCTCTCTCGTTAATCTCTAACAAGGCAACATCAAAAGTACCACCGCCAAAATCGTAAATAAGCCATTTTTTTGTTTCGTTTAGCTCTAAATTATTTTTATTGGCAAATGCTAAACTAGCAGCAATAGGTTCTTGCAGTAAATATACATTTTTAAAACCAGCCTCTTGGCCAGCAGTTTTTGTTGCGTTAGATTGTATAGTGTCAAAAGAAGAAGGTATTGTAATAACTGCCTCATGCAACTCCTCCCCAGTGTGTATAAAATTTTTGAGTTCTTTTAATACATAAGCACTAAGCTCTATAGGAGAAACATCTTTGTTTATACTTTTTGCAAAATAACGGTCTGTAGTACCCATTTTTCTTTTAAAACAAGTAAAAACATTTAAAGGGTCTTTTTCTAATAAATCTCTAGCTTTATCTCCAACTAAAATTCTACTACCCCTAAAGGCAACAGCAGATGCAAGGGTTTGTTTTTGACCAATAGGGTTTTTAAAAACCTCTAATACTCCATTTTCATATTTAGCAATTAAACTATTTGTTGTGCCTAAGTCTATTCCAAAGTTTATTGTCTTCATACTTGTTTATTCTACTATTGCTACCCCTTTTTGTATTATTATTAGTTGGTCATTCTCTTTTTTGTAAATAATAGGTTTTAACACCTTCGTAATTTTAGATTCAGGACCTATATTATTCATTAAGGTAGCATCAATATCTGTTCTGGATTCTGAAAATTTTTCTCCTAACGGATTTTTTATAAAAAAACCTTGCTCTTCAATATCATGAAATAAACGTTTTAGGTTTCTGTCAAATAACGTAATGTTATTTTTTATACTCTTTTGTTCAATTTCATAAAGCTGATTCAGAATTTCTTTCATTGTAATGTCTTATTTATAAAAGTAACGTTTTAATACACAAATACGTATGTTACTAAAGATTATTATCTTTAACAAATGCAAAACCAACCACAATCCTTTTCTATTAAGAATTGGTCTAACGATGATAAACCCAGAGAAAAATTAGCGCAAAAAGGAAAATCTGTTTTGTCTGATGCAGAACTTATTGCCATACTAATAGGATCTGGAAGTAGAGATGAAAGCGCTGTAGAATTATCTAAAAGAATACTTGGCTCTGTAAATAATAATTTAAACGACCTTGGTAAACTATCAATAAACCAGCTTATGCAGTTTAAAGGTATAGGAGAAGCTAAAGCAATTACCATAACCGCTGCTCTAGAAATAGGAAGACGCAGAAGAGGAGAAGAAGCTAAAAAGATAGAAAAAATAGGCAGTAGTAAAGATGTTTTTAATTTACTGCAACCTATTTTAGGGGAGTTGCCCCATGAAGAATTTTGGATTATTTACCTTAACAACTCCAATAAGGTAATACACCAAGCGCAACTAAGTAAAGGAGGTATTACTGGTACTTTGGTAGACGTTAGGTTGGTGCTTAAGCAAGCTTTAGAAATTGGTGCAATTGGCTTAATTTTAGCGCATAATCATCCGTCTGGTGGGTTAAAGCCAAGTACCGCAGATAAGCAAATAACAGAAAAATTAAAAAATGCAGCAGCTGCTTTAGATATGAAAGTTTTAGACCATATTATAATTACTCAAAGAGAATACTTTAGCTTTGCAGATGATAATTTATTGTAAAAAATAATCTAAAAAATATAAATCGCTAAAATCCATAATGTTACTAATCTACACACATAAAATAACGCCACGTTTCACATATATAATGAAACATCTATTTGGTAAAATTCTGGGTATAGAGGTTACACTAACTACAAAGGTAGAAGATTTTATAAAGCATTCTGGAGCAAAAATAACCTATAGTAAACAACCATTACAAAATGAGTTTTTTATACGTAGTAATGATTTACTTTACCAACAGGGTATAACAGATTTAGAAATTAATATTGGAGATTGGGATGGTACACCTTGTTTTTTTGCAACAGGAGAGCGTAGTAATATTCCGTTTGATGTTTTTGCCGCAAGTTTTTATTTAATTACTAGGTACGAGGAGTATTTGCCACACGTAAAAGACGAGCACGGTAGGTATCCTGTAAAAGATAGCATGGCGTATAAACATAGTTTTTTAGACAAGCCTGTGGTAGATATTTGGATGTACAAGGTATTAGATGCTTTGCTTAAGCAATTTCCAGATTTAGAACATAAAAAACGAACTTACCAATACACATCTATAATAGATGTAACCACGTCTCATTGTTTTGCTCATAGAGGTGTTATGCGTAGCTTGGGTGGTTTGTTGTTAGATGTTTTTACCTTAAAAATTAAACGTGTTTTTCAGAGAGTATCTGTATGGTTTAATCCTAAAAAAGATCCCTACAATAATTTTGATTACCTTATAAATTTGCACAAAGCAAACAAAGTAAAAAGTATGTTCTTTTTTCAGTTTGCAGATTATTCTACTTTCGATAAAAACGTGTCTACAACAAACAATAAGTTTAAATATCTAATTAAATCTGTAGCAGATTATAGTGTTGTGTCCCTAGCAGCATCATATAATTCTTTTTCTAACCTAGAAATTTTAAAAGAAGAAAAACGCAAATTAGCAGCGGTAATTAACAGACCAATTAAGTATGTGCGTTTTAGGTACAATAGGGTAGAAGTGCCTGCAACTTACAAAGCTTTGGTTGAAGCAGATTTTAGAGAAGATTTTACAATGGGTTATACACATTGTATTGGTTTTAGAGCTGGTACTTGTTCTCCGTTTTCATTTTATGATATACATTTGGAGTCCCAACAACCTATAAAAATTCATCCGTTTGCAGTACACAATTACTCACTAATAACTTTAAAGAACGAAAAAGCAATATTTGAAAAATTAGATGCCTTATATCTTCAATTGCATAAAGTTAATGGTAAATTAGTTACCATATTTTCTAATGAGTTATTAGGAGGTACACAGCGCTTTAATTGGATGAATATTTACGAAACAATACTAAAAAAATACAATGTATAAAGAAATAGTTACAGATGTTTTTTTTGACTTAGACCATACCTTATGGGATTTTGAAAAAAACTCTGCTCTAACGTTTACCAAAATATTAGAAGATAATAAAATTGGTGTAAAAGTTAAAGATTTTTTAGCTGCATACGTGCCAATTAATCATCAATATTGGAAGTTATTTAGAGAAGAAAAAATATCCAAGGAAGATTTGCGTTTTCAGCGTTTACAAACCACTTTTAATACAATAAATTATAAAGCAACAGATGCAGAAATTAATTTACTTGCAGCAGAGTATATTAATCATTTGTCTTTGTACAACCACTTATTTCCTTATGCTGTTGAAATTTTACAGCATCTAAAACCAAATTATAAACTACACATTATTACAAATGGTTTTCAGGAAGTTCAAAATAAAAAAATTAGAAACGCTAAGTTACATACCTTTTTTGATGTTATAATAGACTCAGAAATGGCAGGTGTAAAAAAACCAGATCCTTATATTTTTAAACTGGCACTGCAAAAAGCGAATGTATCAGCAGAACAATCTTTAATGATTGGAGATAGCTTAGAAGCAGATATATTAGGAGCCCAATCTGTTGGTTTCCATGCACTCCATTTTAATACTCATCAAGAACCAATTCATAATCATTGTAGTATAATTAACTCTTTAGATGAAATAAAAAACTATTTATAGAGTTATTAAATTACAAATATTAAAGAACCATTCTATAATGAAAATTCCCCACTATTTATTTGGTGTTCTATTTTTGTGCTTCTCATTTGTATCTTGTATAGATGAACAAGACTTTAACCAGACCGATGATATAATAATAGAACCAACAGTAGAAGCTAGTATATTTTATTTTGAAACTACGGAAGATTTAATAAATACCAATCCAGATCCAGCTGGTTTTTATACAAACGATTTTAATTTTGATGCATTTAGTGAAGATTATATCTCCGATAATGTACTGGAGTGTACAATTACCTATCAACTAGAAAATACAACTAGTAAGCCTGTTAGCGTTATTATAGAATTAATAGATGATGGCGGTAATGTTTTAGATACAACGGTTTTAAATATTGCAGCAGAATCTGCCACCACTACAGATCTAGATGTTTTGTATGGTGGTACAGGTAAACCATTAGATATTATAAGAAATACATCTGCCTTACGTTTGTCTGCTCAAAATTTAGGGGATAACTCAAGTGTGTCTAGTAATGCAGATCCTAAGTTAATTTTTAGATCTAGTGCTAAATTAAAAATAGGTGTAAGATGATATACAGGTATGTAATGTTACTATTTTTTGCGTACACTTTTTTTGGTTTTGCGCAGAATAAACAAATAATGTACGATTTTAAAGAGGTGCCACAATCCATGCTTTTAAACCCTGGTATAGAAACAGGTTTAAATATGTATGTGGGTATACCTTTATTATCGGGTATATCATTTCAGGCGGGCTCTAGTGGAGCATCTGTAAACGATTTTTTTGCTAACGATGGTTTAGATATTAATGATAAAATTAGAGAGCGTGCCTTATACGGTATGAAACCATCTGATGATTTAAGTGGAACCTACCATTTAGAAATTTTAAATGTTGGATTTAGAAGTAAAAAAAATCCAGATAATTTTTACTCCTTTGGTATTTATAATGAAGGTGATGCCATTGGTTATTGGTTTAAAGATTATGCTATATTAGGTTTTGAAGGAAATGCGGACAGACTAAATCAGAGGTTTGATTTGTCTCACCTAAAAACAAGAGGAGAAATGGTAAATGTTTTTCATTTTGGAATAAATAAGCGTGTAAATAATAAGTTAATAGTTGGTGCAAGAGCTAAACTATACTCAAGTATTTTTTCATTTAAATCTACCAGAAACAAAGGGTATTTTGTTACTACTCCAGGAGAAAATAATTTGTTGGCTTCTACTTTAGTTGCAGATATGAAATTACAAACATCTGGTTTAAATAGTATAAAAGATGCTAATGATGATGGTACAGGTGTTGGTGGTGTTTTAACAAAAAGAGGCTTGCTTGGAGGTGATTTAGGTGTGGGTGTAGATGTAGGTTTTACATACCAATTAAACAGAAATACAACAGTTACTGCAAGTATTTTAGACCTTGGATTTATAATGAATTCTACAGATGTTAGAAACTATACTTTAAAAGGACAAGCAACTGTAGAAGGAGTAGAGGTAATTTTACCAGATGCTTTGGCAGATCCGTCAAGAGATTTTTGGCAAGAACTAGTAGATGAAGTAGATGGTTTAATTCCTTATGAAGAAAATCAGGATTCCTATATAAGCTTTAGACCAACTAAACTTTATGGCTCTATACGTTATAATTTTGGAGAACAAAATAGAAGTATGAGGGACTGTGACTGTAAAGCAGGAGGAAGTAAAGGTAGTTTAGGTTTTCCTAATGCGGTTGGCGGACAGTTATATGTAATTAACAGACCACGAGGGCCACAGGTTGCTTTAACAGGTTTTTACCAAAGAAATTTTGGCAAAACTGTTAGCTTAAAAACAACTTATACGGTAGATAAATACTCTGCTACAAATATTGGTTTTGGTGCAAATTTAAACTTAGGCCCAGTAAACCTATATGCAATGGCAGATAATTTAATTGGTTACAAAAATTTGGCAGCTTCGCAATACGCATCTTTTCAATTAGGAATTAATGTTATATCTTGGCGTTAAATTTATTTTAGCCTTATGAAACAGTTACTTTTTAGCACAATTTTTATGTGTTCATTTTTTTTATCAGCTCAAAATTTTGACGAGTATAAATATATAATTGTACCTAAAAAATTTAATGCTTTTAAAGAAGAAGACCAATATAGAACTAGTGCATTGGTTAAATTTTTGTTTGATAAAAAGGGCTATGATGTTGTGTATGATGATGCCATGCCTCAAGATTTAAAATCTAACAGATGCTTAGGTTTAACTGTAGATTTAAAAGATGAGTCTAATATGTTTACTACCAAAGCTGGTTTACTTTTAAAAGATTGTAACGCAGATCAAGTTTTTAAAACTACAGTAGCTAAAAGTAAACAAAAAGAATACCAAAAAGCATATAGTGAGGCTATTAGAAACGCTTTTAAATCTTTTAATACTATAAGTTATAATTACACTCCTAAGCAGCCAGAAAAACAAAACAATCAAACTTTGGTTGTAAGTTATAAAGATGATGTTAAAAAGGTTGAAGAAAAAGAAACAGTAGTAACTCCAGTTAAAAAACAAGTTGTTGCAGCTGCCAAAGCAGAAGAGTCTGTTCTAGAAGGTGTTTTATATGCGCAACAGATTACCAATGGTTACCAATTGGTAGATAGTACTCCAAAAATTGAATACAAAATGTATAAAACTACAGTACAAAATGTATTTTTGGCCACTAATAATGATATTAACGGAATGGTGGTGTCTAAAAACGGTAAGTGGTTTTTTGAGTATTACCAAGGGGATAAATTACAATCTAAAGAATTAAACATAAAGTTTTAATTCTAAAGCTCATATTTATCTTTCCATCTATTTTTTAAAAATTCTTTAATAGTTCGTTCTCGGTTATTATTACCAGGAATGTAAAAAGAGCTACCTGATAACTCATCAGGTAAAAATTCTGCTGCAACAAAGTTATTTTCATAATTGTGGGCATATTGGTAGTCTTTACCATAACCAATATCTTTCATTAATTTTGTTGGTGCGTTGCGCAATGCAAGTGGTACAGATAAATCTCCGGTTTGTTTAACTACCTGTTGAGCCTTACCTATAGCGGCATAACTAGCATTACTTTTAGCAGATGTAGCTAAATATATAGCACATTGGCTAAGTATAATTCTGGCTTCTGGGTAACCAATTGTACTAACAGCTTGGAAAGTAGTATTTGCCATTACTAAAGCAGTAGGGTTGGCATTGCCAATATCTTCTGATGCAGCAATAAGCATTCTGCGTGCAATAAATTTTACATCCTCACCACCTTCAATCATACGAGCCAACCAATATACAGCACCGTTAGGGTCGCTACCACGAATAGATTTTATAAAGGCAGAAACAATATCATAATGTTGTTCACCTGTTTTGTCATATAAAACAGTATTTTTTTGAACCTTGCTAAGTACCAATTCATCTGTAATAACCACATCTTCTGTGTTTTCAGAATTAATAACTAGTTCAAACATATTTAACAATTTTCTACCATCACCACCAGAGAGTCTTAATAAGGCTTCAGTTTCTTTTAGCTGAATTGTTTTCTTTTGTAGTTGTGTGTCTTGTCGTATTGCACGTTCAAGTAAAGCTACTAAATCGTGCTTATCAAAAGGTTTTAATATATATACTTGGCATCTACTTAAAAGTGCTGGTATCACCTCAAAACTAGGATTTTCTGTTGTGGCTCCAATTAGTGTTACCCAACCTTTTTCTACAGCAGCTAATAAAGAATCTTGTTGAGATTTACTAAATCTATGAATCTCATCAATAAATAATATAGGATTTTTTGTAGTAAATAATCCGCCACTTTTTTTAGCCTTTTCAATAACCTCTCTAACATCTTTTACACCACTGCTAATAGCACTTAAAGTGTAAAAAGGTCTGTCTATTTCATTAGCAATTATGTTTGCTAAAGTAGTTTTTCCGGTACCAGGAGGCCCCCAAAGTATTAACGAGGGCAAAATACCCCTTTTAATTTGGTGTGTTAAGGTACCATTATCTCCAACCAAGTGAGTCTGACTCACATATTCTGATAACGTTTTTGGTCTTACTCGTTCTGCTAAGGGCTCGTTCATACCACAAAAATAAAAAGAATCTAAATGACAATTTAGCAGATTTATATTTTTTGGCTAAATGATTGCGTTATTGTAGTAAATTAGTGTTAATGACAGACAATAATTACTTTAAATTTTCTAATTCGGTGCTATTAGTGCCTATAATAGCTGTGCTAAGTATTTGGACAGTTTATTGGGTAGAGCTACAATTTAAAATAAATTTTAATAATTTTGGAGTGTATCCAAGAACCTTAAGCGGACTTAAAGGTATACTTTTTAGTCCGTTTATACACGGATCTTTAAAGCACCTTTATAGTAATACTTTACCATTGGTAGTGCTTAGTGCGGCTCTAGTTTATTTTTACAAGCCCGTTGCTTTTAAAGTTTTGTTTTACGGTACACTATTATCTGGCTTAATTACGTGGTTAATTGGTAGACCATCTTACCACATTGGAGCAAGTGGAGTTATATATTTACTAGCTAGTTTTATATTTTTTAAAGGTGTTTTTGCTAAACACTTTAGGTTAATTGCACTTTCTTTATTTGTTGTATTTGTTTACGGTAGTATGCTCTGGTATATTTTACCAATAAAAGAAGGTATCTCTTGGGAAGGCCATTTAGGAGGATTTGTTACAGGTTTGGTTTTTGCATATTTTTTAAAAGCAGATATTCCTAAACCCAAAAAGTATGCTTGGGAAGAGGACAACTATAATGAGGACGCAGACGAATTTTTACGTCATTTTGATGAGAATGGTAATTTTATAGAATCTAAACCAGAAGATGAGCCTGAGTTAGATACTACAAGTCCAATTAATATAACGTATCACTTTAAAAAGAAAACAGAAGAGTAGTAGGAGTATTTTAACCTAAACGTTGCCTTACAGCTTCATATAAAAATACACCACAAGCAACAGATACATTTAACGATTCTATTTCTCCCAATAATGGCAATTTAGCGGTATGGTCTGCAGCTTTTAATATTGATGGAGATATACCTACATCTTCAGAACCCATAATAATTGCAGAAGCTTCTTTAAAAGAAACATCGTAAATTGTGTTCTCAGTTTTTTCTGATGCAGCAATAATTTTAACGCCAGATGCTTGCAGATAATGTACAGCATCTTTTATATGGTTAACTTTAGCTATTGGTACTTTAAAAGCAGCGCCAGCAGAAGTTTTTATGGTATCTGCTGTTACCGGAGCAGCACCTTTTTTCTGTATAATAATGCCATCTACACCAGTACATTCTGCTGTTCTAATAATGGCACCAAAGTTACGTACATCAGACAATTGGTCTAAAAGTAAAAAAAGAGGAGTTTCTTTTCTTTCAATTACCGCTTCTACCAATTCTTCAAAATTATGAAACGTAATAGGAGATATGTTTGCAACTACACCTTGGTGGTTATTTTTTGTTAACCTATTAAGTTTTTCAACAGGTACATAAGAAATTGTTATTCCTTTTTTTCTGGCTAAATTTTCTAGCTCTCTAAAAAGATCTCCTTTTAATCCTTTTTGAACAAAAATTTTATCTAGAGCTTCGTTAGCATTTATTGCTTCTATAATAGCTCTAATACCATAAATTTGGGTAGTTTTTTCCATTTGGCAAAGGTATAAAAAAAACCTGCGGAAATCTCCGCAGGTTTAAATATTAAATATTGTTTAATCAATTTTTATTGATCCCACCAAACTTTACTATCGTTATTGTCTGTTGCAGGGCTTAAGTTGCTTACTCCAGAGCTATAATTAGCACCATTTAAGCTAATTTCAGATGTTGGATACATATATCTTGTAGCAATTTCTCCACTAGAGTTTAATGGATCTGGTGAAGGTGTTAAAATTGGATAATCTGTTCTTCTCCATTCAGACCAAGCTTCAAAACCTTCAGGATATAAAGCCACCCATTTTTCTTCACCAATTACCTGTGCCATTGATGTACTTGAGGCATCACTAACTCTTGCTGCAGCAAATGTAGCAGCATCAGCGGTAATGTCAACACCGTAATGAGCAGATAAAGTTTCATACGATTTTTGAATTCCCATTTCTAACATACTTGCAGGATCTTCAGAAGTCCAGCCTAAATTTGCAGCATCAGCTCTGTTCAAATAAGTGTAAGCTGCTGTTAGCCAAGCTGCAGGTGCATCAGGACTAGCAATGTTCGAAGACATTTTAGCAGTAATTAAACCAGATGGGTTACTTTCTAATCCATAAGGATAACCTTCTAAACTAGCATCATCAGCAAAAATTTGTAATCTGCTGTCAGATGTAGTAGAAGAGAAATCATCACCATCTCCTTGTAGAGCATTTACAAAATATTCAGATAGTGCATAATCTGCCGCTCTAAATCCAGAATATGGATTTTCAAATGTAGCGGTATTAAGGTGTGTAAACCAAGCTTCATCTTCTATTGATTCAATTACTCCAGCAGTATTTGTTAGAGCGCTATTAAATTCGGTAGCAGCAAACTCTGAAACTCCAGGATATTTATTTGACAGTTGAATAGATAAAGATAAAATACTTGAGTTTGCAAATTTCTTCCATTTACTTACATCTCCATCATATATCAAATCTCCTGTTGGAGCTGCTTCAGTAGCATCAAGCAAGTCTCTAGCTTCTTTTAATTCATTTATCAAATCTTTATATATGAATTCTTGTGTATCATATTTTGGAGATTGAATCTCTGGATTTAAAGCTTCAGAGTAAGGTATGTCTCCATAAGAATCTGTTATTCTTCTAAAAATGATAGCTTTCATTATTTTAGCAATACCAATTTGATTATTCACAGATCCATTAGATAAGAATGATACAGAAGTATTAACTTCTGGGTCATTAGCTTGATTTACTATTTCTTCTAAATTAGAAAGTGTTTGAACATAAAAGCTAGTCCAAGTATATGGTGTTTCTCCATATCGTGATTCATCTTGATATGCTGGTTGTGATTGGTACTGCACATATAGTGTAGGCACAGATTTGTATTGTCTACCTCCTGTGGTTGCAAGTCTCCTTTGTGCAGCGGCTAATAATGCGCCAGAGTTATATTCACTTGGACCATTAACGTTTTCATCTGTATCACCAAAATCTACGGTGTCACAACTATACGCGCCAAATATTAGTAGGGCTGATAGTATAATTTTAATTTTTTTCATAATATTCTTTAAATTAGAATGTTAATTTTAGGTTTAAACCATAACTTCTAGTTCCTGGTAATTGAGCGTTTTCTCCATAAGACTGAGATAATTCTGAAGGATCCCATCCGTGTTTGTTGTCATCAGCTACAGAAATTAACCATAAATTACGTCCTACAGCACTAATACTTACACTCTGTAAAGCTGTTTTTTCTAATAATTTTGAAGGTAAATTATAAGTTAAACTAATATCTCTAAGTTTAATGTAATCCGCATCGTGTATGAATGGACTCGCCAGTCTATTAGGTTGAAATTGATTCCAATATGTTTGAGCTTCTACATATGTGTCAACTGGATTACCATTTACATCAACTCCGGTTACGTGAACACCACCACCATCTGCAATTGCATCTCTTTGATTTACACCATTATCATTAAGTTCTACTGTATCGTCTAGTAGGCCAGAATATGTACCCCACATTTCTGATAAAGAGAAGAATTTACCTCCCTTTTGAAAATCAAAAGAAGCTGCCAAACTAAGATTTTTATATGAGAAATTTGTTAGTAAGCCACCAGTGAAATCAGGTAGAATTGAGCCAAAATATTGATCTGTTTCTACAGCATATAGCCCATCTGCACCAATTACTTTGTTACCGTTATCATCTAATTTATAACCAGTACCTCTAAGTTGTCCCCATTCACCACCAAGTTCATGAACAACCTGTACAAATCCCCAAGCATCCGTACCACCAGCACCATTAATCGCTTTTAAATCTCCTGGTAAGCTAATTATTTCTGATTTATTTTTTGCATAGTTAGCTGTTATGCTCCAATTAAAATCTTCTGTTTTAATAATATCTGCGTTAAGAGTAATTTCAATACCCTTTCTTTCTGATTCTCCTGCGTTTGTTAATAATGTAGAGTATCCTGTTCCTGTTGATAACGATACAGGAATAATTTCGTTCTTACGATTTTCAGTATAATATGTGGCACTTAATCCAATTCTACTTTCTAAGAATTTTAAATCAACACCAATTTCTTGAGATGTATTTATAGCTGGTTCTATACCGCTAGATACGAGCTGAGTAGGTGTGTACATCAAAATTTGGTCATTATATAGGTTTGATCCCAAAGGGTATGTAGGATTAAGTGCTAATGCACTAACATCATCTCCTACTTGAGCCCAACTACCTCTTAATTTTGCGAATGTAACAGCTCCTTTATTATCCCATAATTCTGATAATATAAAAGAACCACCGATTGAAGGATATGTATAACCATTATTGTCAGATGGTAAAGATGAACTCCAATCTCTTCTTACAGAAAAATCTAGATAAGCCATATTATCATAACCAAGAGACATATTTCCATATACACTATTAACTTGCTTTTCATATTCATATGTTTGAGCAGTTAAAACTTCTCTTGAGTTACTGTAGGTATAAACGTCTGGTAAAATTAATCCTCCGTTTTCACTATTGTCAATACTCATATCATTTTGAAAACGATAGTAGTTGGAAGTTAGAATATTACCACCAACAAAAGCAGTCATATCTAGTTTTCCAAAATCTTTCGTGTATTTTAACAACACATTGTAGTTGTCTTCACTTGAAGAGCTATAATACTTTCCAAATGAATTTACCCATTTATTATAAAGGTTTGGCGCAGCAGCAAACTCTATTGAATAAGGTACAAAGTAATCTCTCTTGTACTTTGTTTCATTTCTAGAAGCTTTAGCACTAATATCTATATTATCGGTAAGTTGGTAACTAAAATGAATGTCACCTAACAATCTGTTAGTACTATTAGTTGTTTCATATTCATCTAAATACGTATATGGATTGAACCAAAAGGCAGGTTTTTGATACTCCAAAAGAGTTTCGTTACCAGTTCTTTGGTATGCCTCTTCAGCATATGCATAATAATCTAATCCCCAGTTATTCCATGAAGTAGCGTATCCTCTTGGTGTGGTTAAATTTTTATACTCTTGTACCTTGTTCATATTTAGGTTTCTGTTAAACCAGCTATTTAAAGAACCAGAGGTTTGATTAGAATATCCATCATTAAAATCACCTGAGATATTATCTACAGTATAGTTTATGTTAACTCCTGCGGTTAATTTATCGGATAAATCAAAATCTAAACTAGTACTAATAAAGTTCTTTGTAAAGTCTGAATTTGGTATGATACCATTTTGTTTGATGTTAGTATAAGATAATCTAGCTCTATAATTATCTCCGCTACCTGATAGCGCAATAGAGTTCTTTTGGCTAACTCCGGTATCAAAAAAGTCTTTGATATTGTTTGGTTGCCCTACATATGGTACTTCCTCTCCAAATGTTGGACTGTCTGGGTAGTAGTTGTACCATGGAACGTGCCCTTGACCATCAAATTTAGGTCCCCAACTTTCATCTGCATATGCATCTCCCGCAAAGTATCTTTTTCCGTCAAATGCTTGCATCCATGTTGGATAAGGAGCACCGTTAAGGCGATTTCCAGCAGAGTAATCAAATATCGCGAATTCTGCTTCTCCAGAATATCCTTGTCCGTACATATTTTGATAATTTGGTAAATATGCTACTTTATCAAATGTTATTGCACTAGATATTTCTACCCCTAATCCTTGTCCTTTTTTTCCTCTTTTTGTTGTAATTACAACAACACCTGATGCAGCTCTTTGTCCGTATAATGCGGTTGCATTTGGTCCCTTTAATACGTTTAGGGACTCAACGTTGCTCATATCCACACTGTTTGGGTCTGTAGTTGGTGTTCCGTCTATTACATATAATGGATCAGAATCTGATGTTAAAGATATTCCTCCTCTAATTCTAATTTTACCTGATTGGCCCAATTTTGATCCTGATTGACCTTGAATTTGTACACCAGCAACTTTACCTGCAATTGCAGATTTAATGTTTACGTCTTCAGTAATATTAAGGTTTTCTCCTTTTACCTCTTGGGCAGCATATGTAAGAGTCCTTTCTTCTCTCTTAATACCCAAAGCTGTTACCACAACTTCTTGTAGCGCTTCAGCATCTTCTTTCATTTGTACATTAATAACACTTTGGTTACTAACAGTTTTAGATGTTGGAGTTTGTCCTAGGTAAGTAAACAATAGTACTTGCCCGTTTGAGGCAGAAATTGTGTATTTCCCATCAAAATCTGTTTGAGTACCCGTAGTTGTTCCTTTTACTAGGATGTTTACGCCTGGTAATGGTATACCGTCTTGGTCGGTAACTGTACCAGAAATCGTTTTTTGTTGTGCAAAAGTTAAGTGCACAATAAACGCTAAGAGTAGCGTTAAGATTCCTCTTTGTTTTGTTTTCATTTTTGAAATATTTGAATTAGTCGGTATCAAAAATCAAAAATTATTGTTAATAAGCAAACTAATTTTCTATTTATTTTAACAATAATCTCATAAAAAAGCTAAAAACATTGATATATTCATAATAAGAACCTCATTCGGTTATTAATAATTTAATTTTGTTAACTATTAGGTTTTGATTTGTTTGTTAGTAGTATACATTTGTTAATGCAAAAAAAATATCCACCACTATTTAATTTGGTGTAAATTAACAATGACTGAATTATATTATTTTAAAATGTTAAAAATAAATTTATTTGTTATTTTAACAGTATGTTTTGTGTTTTGTAGGTATTGTATTCACAAGGAGTTTAGTTTACTTTTTTTATTTCTAATAGTTCTATTAATAAAAAAACCTGCGGAATTTTCCGCAGGTTTAAATTTTAAATTAGAAGTAATTTAAATAACTAATTATTAGTTAACATCCCACCAAACTTTTGTTGTCATATCTCCTGGAGTAGAAGTTACCGCTTCTAATGAAGCAGCGTTTGAAGTTGTCTCAGATAAAGGATAAGGCATACGTACAGGAATTGTACTAATGAATGCTGCCTCTGGAGCTGTTAATTGTGGGTAATCTAATCTTCTCCACTCATTCCAAGCCTCAAAACCTTTAGCGTATAAAGCCACCCATTTTTGAACCCCAATAGATTCTTTCCAGTTAGCAGCATCATAAGGATTATTAGTTAGGTAGTCACTTATAGCCGCAGCATCATCAATACCCCAATAGTTCATAGAAGCTGTAACAGCATTGTTGTATGCTGTCTCTGCATCACCAGTTAATATACCTCTTTGGTAAGCTTCAGCTAATAAAAACTGTACTTCTGCATAAGACATAATTACGTGAGGTGCTGTTGCAGCTCTAACTAAATCACTTGGTCTAGAAGTTGTAGGTTTTAATACTGTAGCATCATTATCACTTAAACCGTAAGGCATACCAACAATTGAACCACTAGAAGCTGGTTTAGCATATACCTCTAACCTTGGGTCACCTAGGTCTGTTAGTGTAGTAACTAAATATTCAGAAACCGCATAATCATCTCTATTATTTATGTTTACATTTCTCCATAATGGGTTAGACCTATCTGGTGCGGCATCAAAAGTAAATAAAGCATTTTCTGCATTGCTTGAGATTAAATTAGAAGCTGCAGCTGTCGCATATTGTGTAGCTGTTGCTAAATCAACATCAGATAGACGTATGGCATATTTTAACATAAGTGAATTTGTTAACTTAATCCAGCTATCAACATTTCCGCCATATACTACATCTCCACTTGTAAAAGAAGGAGAGCTAGTATCAAAACTATTACTTGCTTGTTCTAGAGTTTCTAAAATCCCTAAATAAACATTTTCCTGAGAGTCATAACTTGGTAAGTTAAACTCGCTGCTAATTGCTTCAGTATAAGGAATAGAACCAAATCCATCCGACAAGAAAGTAAAAACTTGAGCTGACATCACATCCAATATATTTTTTCTATTAGTTTTGATGTTGTCAGATACATCCTGCAATTCTACTAATTCTTTAGCAGAATTTAGTTCTTTAAGTATAGATACATACATAGTAGACCACGTGCCATCAAAAGCAGTAATTGTTTGTGTGTATCTACTGTCTTCAGTATATTCATTTTCTGCCCACTGTTGTGTCATTAACATACCCCATCCAGCATTAACTCCTGTTCCGGCCATACTGTTGTAGAAAGTATATTCTGCTGTAGTTAGTAGGGTAGAAGGGCTAACTATAACCGCATTGTTTGGGTCAACATTTAGTTCTTCAAGTCCATTATCACAAGCGCAGAACATAGTTGCAGAAAGTAATAAGGTAAATATTTTATTTTTTTTCATGTTTTAATAATTTAAAATTTAGCAGATAAATTAACACCAAATGATCTTGTTGGTGGAACCTGTGCGTTCTCCAAACCTTGTACATTACCAGAGCCAGTTATAACTTGAGGGTCAATATATGGTACATCTGCAGAGATTATTGCTAAGTTTCTACCAAATACGCTAAGATTTACACTAGTAAAAGGGAGGTCTTTTAATACTTTAGCAGGTAAAGAGTAACTTAATCTTATATCTCTAAATTTAATAAAGCTAGCATCATAAACGTTAGGAGCAGCTCTATTCCAATATGTTTGGTAATAAGTTTGTGGATCTATTCTTGTAGTATTTACAGCTCCAGTAGATGTTACACCAGGTAATACCATTCCGTTAGCTCTAGTGTCACTTTCACCATTAAAGGCTACAGTTTCTGGGTGCATACCTGAGTACTTAGCCCATTGTAAAGAAGTAGAGTGTATTATACCACCTTCTTGAAAATCTATTAAACCAGATAATGTAAAGTTTTTATATGTAAAAGATGTGCTTACACCACCAACCCAGTCGGCAATTGCAGATCCTAGGTAAACTCTTTCGTCAGTAAATAAGTAAGCACCATCATCACCAACAACTTTGTTTCCGTTGTCATCATAAATATAGTCTTGACCGTACATAGCCATATATGGTTTACCTTCTTGAATTCTTAAATCGGCAGCCCATGTTCCACCCATATTAATACTTTCAACTAAAGTTTCCCCATTTTCATCTTTTAACAATTCAACCACTTCATTTTTCTGTTGAGTAAGGTTTAAGCCTATATCCCATCTAAAGTTTTCAGTTTGAATTGGAGTACCATTAATCTGGAATTCAAAACCAGAGTTTTTCATACTACCTGCATTTAAAAGTTTAGAAGAATAGCCGGTAGATGAAGAAGTTGGCACGTTAAATATTTGGTCTTCCGTAAGTCTGTCATAGTAAGAAGCATCAATACTTAATCTACTATTAAATAATTTAACTAAAATACCAAATTCTGTTTCTGTAGTTAACTCATTAACTAAGTCAGGGTTTTGCTGTGAGTTAGGAACTGTGTACATCGGGAAACTTCCAAAATTAGGAGTTAGTGGAGAATATACATCAGATAGTCTATACGGATCTGCATCATTACCTGCTTGAGCAATACTAGCTCTAAGTTTAACAAAGTTTACAACGTTACTCCCTTTTATAAAATCTAATTCAGATAGTGCAAAACTTATAGAAGCTGCAGGGTAAAAATAACTGTTATTCTTTTTTGGAAGTGTAGAAGACCAGTCATTTCTAGCAGATAAATCTAAGAATAACATATCTTTAAATCCAAAAGAAGTAGATCCAAATATACTATTAATTCCTTTGTTAGCCTCGTAAGTGTCTGTGTTAGCAGCAGCACTAGAATTACTAATATTGTAAAAACGATCTACTACTAAACCACCAGAAGTTGCAGCAGTTATTCTTTTTGTAAACTGTCTCATTCTGTTAGCACCTAAAATACCACTAAACGTAAAGTCTTCAGAAAAATCTTTTTGGTAGTTTAATCTAACCTCAAAGTTGTTTTCTTGGAACTTTCTTTCAGTTTCAACATATTTAGAAGGATCTACTGATCTAAAAGGAATCCCTTCCATTAAACTAAATTGAGATATATCTGTTCCAAATTGAGAAGATAAACTTAAGTTATCAGTTATAGCATAGCTAAAGTTAGCGTTACCAAAAACTCTATTTCTTGTATCTTCTTGCATGAAGTTATTTCTTACCCATGATGGATTATCAAAATAATTAGGAGTAGGATCAAAAGAAGTTAAGTTACCAGAAGCATCTGTTACAATTCCTTTTGGGTTCCAAGTGTATTGGTTACCTTCTGTTGTGTTTTGTTGATTTTTAATTCTCTCAACATCTAATTGTGTTTGCCACCATTGGTTAAATCCTTGTAATGGGTTTCCGTTACTGTAACCAGTAATGTTTCTGTTTTGAGCTTCTGTTTTTATATAGCTCATTGTTACACCAGCCTTTAATTTATCTGTTAAATTATAAGTTGTGTTAAGGTTTACTGTGTTTCTTTGTAAAGCACCATTTGGCGTTGTACCTGTTTGGTCTACATTAGAATAACCTAATCTAAAAGAGCCTTTTTCATTTGCGCCACTTAAAGCAACACTATTCATAAGAGTTACACCAGTATTGAAGAATGAATCATATGTGTTTTCAGGAGCAACCCAAGGTCTAGTTTCTTTGTAGTTACTTGCTCCTGGATCCCAAGAATCCCAATGTCTTACGTTTACACTTGGATCAAACTTTGGTCCCCAAGAACCATCTTTACCGTAATTTGGAGCTAAATAAGCCACACCGTCTTGTGTAAATTCATTAAATCCACTAGCTGTATTATATGATGAACCCCCACCGTAAACTCTTTGATGAGGTATTAAGTTTCTAACTTCGTCAATAGTAATACTACTGTCAAAAGTTACACCAAGACCTTTTTTGTCAGATCCATTTTTGGTCGTAATCAATATAACACCATTTGCACCTCTAGAACCATATATAGCAGTTGCGGCTGCACCTTTTAATACAGACATAGTTTTAATACTAGAAGGATCTATATCTGAGGCAGAGTTTCCGTAATCATAGTTACCTCCACCAAAACCTCTTTCTTGGCTAGAGTCAGAAAAACTTTGGTTACTTACTGGTACCCCATCAATCACAAACAATGGTTGGTTATTTCCTAAGAATGAGTTTGAACCTCTAATAGTTATTCTAGATGATCCACCTAAAGTTGAAGAACTACCTTGGATTTGCACACCGGCAACCTTACCTTGTAAAGAGTTTACAATGTTAACTTCTTTTGCATTGTCTATACTTTCACCAGTAACTTTTTGAACAGCATAACCAATTGCTTTTTCTTTTTTGCTGATACCAAGTCCAGTTACAACAACTTCTTGAAGAGTTTCGGCGTCCTCTTGCATCTGTACATTAATTACGCTAGAGCTACTAACGGTACGCGAAGTAGGTGTTTGACCTAAATAGGTAAATAAAAGTACCTGTCCGTTAGATGCGGAAATAGTGTATTTCCCATCAAAATCTGTTTGAGTACCTGTAGTTGTTCCTTTTACAAGGATGTTTACGCCTGGCAATGGTATACCGTCTTGGTCGGTAACTGTACCAGAAATCGTTTTTTGTTGTGCAAAAGTTAAGTGCACAATAAACGCTAAGAGTAGCGTCAAGATTCCTCTTTGTTTTGTTTTCATTTTTTTGAAATTTGAATTAGTCGGTACCAAAAATCAAAAAATATTGTTAATTAAAAAAATTAAATTCACTTTATTTTAACAAATAATATGAATTATTAAGATAACAACTGTTTTTTTATACTTTACATAAGTTTTCTATATGTATATTGTTGATGTATTATTAAGTATGATTTGTTATTAAAAAATAAAAATTATTAAAAACTTATATTTACTGTTGATCTTTTTTTTGTAATCACTAATTGTATATATTTTCTTTTCTGCTAAATAAGACCTTGCCATTTATTAAAGTTTGTGTCTTGTTGTAAAAAATGTAATTACTAGAATTTTGAAGTACTTTATACAAGCATTCCCATATCAATAGTATTTGCATTCTCATTTAATAATTTATCTTCAACTTTAAGACTTGTAAATTTATATGTAGGAATAGATAAATGATTTGAATCTTTTATATTACTCTTATGTATTACTTTAATTTCATCAATATAAATCCAGTTGCTGTCAACTATTTTATGTAAACCATTTTCGGGATAATTAATAGTGATAATTATATTAGATTTTGTAATTGATTTTTTGTTTTTATTTTTTGACTTTGGATACCTCAATTTTCGAAAAAAAATAAAATTAATATCTAACTGTTTGAATTTTAATAAATAATTACTACATTTGCCGCCCTTAAAAGAAGGGAAAAAATTTATATACATATAAATATAGTATGCCAACAATTTCACAATTAGTACGAAAAGGAAGGGTCTCAATTACTAAGAAGAGTAAATCGGCTGCTTTGGATTCGTGTCCTCAAAGAAGAGGGGTTTGTACACGTGTTTACACTACTACTCCAAAGAAACCAAACTCTGCAATGCGTAAAGTTGCCAGGGTTAGGTTGACAAATGGAAAAGAAGTAAATGCTTACATCCCAGGTGAGGGTCACAATTTGCAAGAGCACTCGATAGTATTAGTAAGAGGCGGAAGAGTAAAAGATTTACCAGGTGTTAGATATCACATCGTTAGAGGTGCTTTGGATACAGCAGGTGTTGCTGGAAGAACTCAACGTAGATCAAAGTATGGAGCTAAACGCCCTAAGAAGTAATTAACTAACACTTTTAAAGAGAAGAAATGAGAAAAAAACAGGCGAAAAAAAGGCCTCTTTTACCGGATCCAAAATTTAATGATCAATTAGTGACACGTTTCGTTAATATGATGATGTGGGATGGTAAAAAATCTGTTGCCTTTAAGGTGTTCTATGATGCAATTGCAATTGTAGATGAGAAAAATACTGACGAGGAAAAGTCGGCTTTGGAATTGTGGAAGGAAGCGTTATCTAATGTTATGCCTCACGTAGAAGTGCGTAGTCGTAGGGTTGGTGGTGCTACTTTTCAGATACCTATGCAGATTAGGCCAGATCGTAAAATATCTACAGCTATGAAGTGGTTGATTAGTTATTCTCGTAAGAGAAATGAGAAATCAATGGCTCAGAAATTAGCTGCTGAAATCTTAGCTGCTGCTAAGGAGGAAGGTGCTGCTGTTAAAAAGAGAGTTGATACTCATAAGATGGCTGAAGCAAACAAGGCATTCTCACATTTTAGATTCTAATAGTAATGGGAAGAGATTTAAGATATACAAGGAATATAGGGATTGCAGCTCATATTGATGCTGGTAAAACAACAACAACTGAACGTATTTTATTTTATACGGGTGTTAGTCATAAAATAGGAGAAGTGCATGATGGTGCGGCTACTATGGACTGGATGGAGCAGGAGCAGGAAAGAGGTATTACAATTACTTCTGCTGCAACTACTTGTACTTGGCAGTTTCCAATGGAGAATGCAAAGCCATTGCCAGAAACTAAAGATTATCACTTTAATATAATTGATACTCCGGGCCACGTAGATTTTACTGTTGAGGTAAATAGGTCTTTACGTGTTTTAGATGGTTTAGTTTTCTTGTTTAGTGCTGTTGATGGTGTTGAGCCTCAGTCAGAAACTAACTGGAGATTAGCTGATAATTATAAGGTTCCGCGTATTGGTTTTGTTAATAAAATGGATCGTCAAGGTTCTAACTTCTTAAAGGTTTGTGGTCAGGTAAAAACAATGCTAGGTTCTAATGCTGTTCCTATTGTTTTGCCAATTGGTGATGAAGCTGATTTTAGGGGTATTGTTGATTTGGCAAAGAATAGAGCTATTGTTTGGCATGATGAGAACTTTGGGGCAACTTTTGATGTTGTTGATATTCCTGAAGAGATGAAAGCTGAAGTGAAGCAGTATAGAGCTGCTTTAATAGAGGCTGTAGCTGAGTATGATGAGGAGTTAATGGAGAAATTTTTTGAGGATGAGGATTCAATCTCAGAGGAGGAAGTTCATGCTGCTTTAAGAGCTGCTGTTATGGATAGGGCAATTATTCCTATGGTTTGTGGTTCTTCATTTAAAAATAAAGGGGTGCAGTTTTTATTAGATGCTGTATGTAGATATTTACCTTCTCCTGTAGATAAGGATGATATTGTAGGTACTGATCCAGATACTGGTGAGGCTGTTACTCGTAAGCCAGATGCTAAAGAGCCTTTTGCGGCATTGGCATTTAAAATTGCTACGGATCCTTTTGTTGGTCGTTTAGCATTCTTTAGAGCTTATTCTGGCCGTTTAGATGCTGGTTCTTATATATTAAATAATAGATCTGGTAAAAAAGAACGTATTTCTCGTATTTACCAAATGCATTCTAATAAGCAAAATGCTATTGATTATATCGAGGCGGGAGATATTGGTGCAGCTGTAGGTTTTAAAGATATTAAGACAGGTGATACTATGTCTGATGAAAAGAATCCTATCGTTTTAGAAAGTATGGATTTTCCAGACCCTGTAATTGGTATTGCAGTTGAGCCTAAAACTAAGGCTGATGTTGATAAATTGGGTATGGCTTTAGGTAAGTTAGCTGAAGAAGATCCTACGTTTACAGTTAGAACTGATGAGGCTTCAGGTCAGACAATTATATCAGGTATGGGTGAGCTTCACTTAGATATTATTGTTGATCGTTTAAAACGTGAATTTAAAGTAGAGGTGAATCAAGGTGAGCCTCAAGTTGAGTATAAAGAAGCATTAACAAGAACTGCTAACCATAGAGAAACTTACAAGAAGCAATCTGGTGGACGTGGTAAATTTGGAGATATTGTCTTTGAAATGGGTCCTGTGGATTCTGATTTTGAAGGAGAGGGTCTTCAGTTTGTTGATGAAATTAAAGGTGGTCGTATTCCAAAAGAATTTATACCTGCTGTTCAGAAAGGATTTGAAATTGCAATGAAAAATGGTCCTTTAGCTGGTTATGAGATGGATACTATGAAAATAGTTCTTAAAGATGGATCTTTCCACCCTGTGGATTCTGATGCATTATCTTTTGAGTTAGCTGCAAAAATGGGTTATAAAGCTGCTGGTAAGGCTGCTGGTGCTGTTATAATGGAACCTATAATGAAAATGGAGGTTTTGACTCCTGAGGAAAATATGGGTGATATTGTTGGTGATTTAAATAGAAGAAGAGGTGTTATTTCTAGTATGGATGATAGAGCTGGTTCTAAGGTTGTTAAGGCTGAGGTTCCATTATCTGAAATGTTTGGTTATGTAACTTCATTAAGAACATTATCTTCTGGTAGAGCAACATCTACTATGGAATTTTCTCATTATGCAGAAACTCCATCTAACATATCTGAAGAAGTAATTAAGGCAGCAAAAGGAGCAACCGCTTAAATTTAGTAAAATGAGTCAAAAAATTAGAATAAAGTTAAAATCTTACGATCATAATTTGGTAGATAAATCTGCCGAGAAAATTGTAAAGACGGTTAAGACTACTGGAGCGGTTATTACGGGTCCAATTCCGTTACCAACTCACAAGAAAATATTTACAGTATTGCGTTCGCCGCACGTAAATAAGAAATCTAGAGAGCAGTTTCAGTTAAGTTCTTATAAGAGATTATTGGATATTTACAGTTCTTCTTCTAAAACTATTGATGCTCTAATGAAGTTAGAGTTGCCAAGTGGTGTTGAAGTTGAGATTAAGGTTTAAGTATCTCTGTCTGCTTCTGTGTGAAGTGGATGACATGTCCTGAGCGTTTCGCGATGGAAAAACGGAAAAAAATAAATTCAGGGTTGAGTTATTTTTGACCCTGTTTTTTTGTCAAAAAGTTTTAAGTAGTAAATAAGTAATTAATAATTAATAATTAATAAATATGTCTGGGTTAATTGGAAGAAAGATTGGCATGACCAGCATCTTTGATGAAAATGGAAAAAATATTCCATGTACTGTAATCGAAGCTGGGCCATGTGTTGTTACCCAAGTCAGAACCGAAGAAGTTGATGGGTATAGTGCTCTTCAGCTTGGTTTCGATGACAAGGCAGAAAAACGTGCTAATAAGGCTCAAATGGGTCATTTTAAAAAGGCAGGTACTTCTCCTAAGAAAAAAGTCGTTGAATTCCAAGGTTTTGAAGGTGAATACAAATTAGGTGATACATTAGGTGTAGATCAGTTTGTAGAGGGTGAATTTGTAGATGTAGTAGGTACGTCTAAAGGTAAAGGTTTTCAGGGTGTTGTTAAAAGACATGGCTTTGGAGGTGTTGGTCAGGCTACGCACGGTCAACATAACAGATTAAGGGCTCCAGGTTCTATTGGTGCTGCTTCTTATCCTGCGAGAGTGTTTAAGGGTATGAAGATGGCAGGTAGAATGGGTGGTGAAAGAGTCACTGTTCAAAACCTTAGAGTTTATAAAGTAGTTCCAGAAAAAAATCTTTTAGTAGTAAAAGGTTGTGTTCCTGGTCATAAAAACGCTTACGTAACTATTCAGAAGTAATGAAAGTAGCAGTTTTAGATAGTAAAGGAAAAGATACGGGTAGAAAGGTAGACCTTTCTGATTCGGTATTCGCAATAGAGCCTAATAAGCATGCTGTTTATTTAGATGTTAAGCAGTATTTAGCGCATCAGAGGCAAGGAAACCACAAGTCAAAGGAAAGAGCTGAGATTGCTGGTAGTACAAGAAAAATAAAGAAGCAAAAGGGAACAGGTACTGCTCGTGCGGGTAGTATTAAGTCTCCAGTTTTTAGAGGTGGTGGTCGTATTTTTGGTCCACGTCCTAAAGACTATAAGCAGAAGTTAAATAAAAACGTTAAGCGTTTGGCAAGAAAATCTGCTTTTAGTATCAAGCAAAATGAGAAAGCAATTTTAGTGGTTGAAGACTTTAATTTTGACGCTCCAAAAACTAAAGAATTTACGCAAGTTCTTAAGTCTTTGGGTATTGAAAATAAAAAATCTTTAATTGTGTTGGGTGATTCAAATAATAATGTATATTTGTCATCGCGCAATTTAAAGCGTTCGGAAGTTGTAATTAACTCAGAATTAAGCACTTACAAAATACTTAATGCTTCGAGTGTAGTGTTATTTGAAAGCGCATTAGAGGGAATTGTATCGAACTTAAACAAATAGAAAAGCAATGAGTGTATTAATTAAGCCAATAATTACGGAAAAAATGACCGCTGATAGCGAGTTGTATAATCGTTATGGTTTCGTTGTGGATTTAAATGCCAATAAGATCCAAATTAAGGATGCTGTAGAGCAGGCTTATGGGGTTACGGTAAAAGATGTTCGAACAATGATTTACGGACCAAAGCGTAAAACACGTCACACTAAGACAGGTGTGCAGCACGGAAAAACTAGTAGCTATAAGAAAGCTATTATTGACGTGGTAGAAGGAGATATAATTGATTTTTATAATAATCTATAAAGACAAAGAATGTCAGTTAGAAAATTAAAACCAATCACTCCAGGACAGCGATTTAGAGTAGTAAACGGATTTGACGCGATTACTACTGATAAGCCGGAGAAAAGTTTACTTGCTCCGTTAAAAAAGTCTGGAGGTAGAAACAGTCAGGGGAAAATGACAATGCGCCAAAAAGGTGGAGGTCATAAGAGAAGGTATCGTGTAGTTGATTTTAAGCGTGATAAACAAGGTGTTGTTGCGACTGTTGAGTCTATACAATACGATCCTAATAGAACAGCTTTTATAGCATTAGTAGAGTATACTGATGGTGAAAAGAGATATGTTGTTGCTCAAAACGGATTAGAAGTTGGTCAGAAGATTTCTTCTGGTGAAACGGCATCTCCTGAAATAGGAAATGCATTACCGTTGAGTGCTATACCATTAGGTACAATTATTTCTTGTATAGAACTACGTCCTGGACAAGGAGCTGTTATGGCTAGAAGTGCAGGTACTTTTGCTCAATTGATGGCAAAAGATGGAAAATTTGTAACTGTTAAGTTGCCTTCTGGTGAAACTAGATTAGTTTTGGCGGGTTGTATGGCTACGATAGGAGCAGTATCAAATTCGGATCACCAATTGCTTGTGTCTGGTAAAGCAGGTAGAAGTAGATGGTTAGGAAGAAGACCAAGAACAAGACCGGTAGCAATGAACCCAGTGGATCACCCAATGGGAGGTGGTGAAGGTAGAGCTTCAGGTGGTCATCCAAGATCAAGAAATGGTATTCCTGCTAAAGGATTTAGAACTCGTTCTAAAACTAAGGATACAAATAGATATATATTAGAACGTAGAAAGAAATAAAATTAGAAAAAAATGGCACGTTCACTAAAGAAAGGACCTTACGTTCATTATAGTTTAGAGAAAAAAGTTCAACAAAATGTTGAGTCGGGTAAAAAAGCGGTTATTAAGACTTGGTCTAGAGCTTCTATGATTACTCCTGATTTTGTTGGTCAAACTATAGCAGTACACAACGGTAGACAATTTGTTCCTGTTTATGTAACAGAGAATATGGTAGGGCATAAATTAGGAGAATTTTCACCAACAAGATCATTTAGAGGTCATGCTGGTGCGAAGAACAAAGGAAAAAAGTAAGCTATGGGAGTTCGTAAAAAACAGATGGCCGAAAGAATTAAGGCTGAAAAGAAAAAGATTGCTTTTGCAAAGTTGAATAATTGTCCAACTTCGCCTAGAAAAATGCGTCTTGTTGCAGATTTAATTAGAGGTGTACAGGTAGAAAAAGCTTTGGCTATTTTAAAGTTTAGTCAAAAAGAAGCTTCTAGAAGAGTAGAAAAGTTGTTGCTTTCTGCTATTGCTAACTGGCAGTCTAAAAATGAAGATGCAGATATAGAAGAAGCTGATCTTATTGTTAAAGAAATAAGAGTTGATAGTGGTGCAATGTTAAAAAGGTTAAGACCAGCACCTCAAGGAAGAGCACATAGAATTAGAAAACGTTCTAACCACGTAACATTGGTTTTAGAATCTAACAATAAAACTCAAAGCTAAGACATTACTATGGGACAAAAAACAAATCCAATCGGGAATCGTCTAGGTATCATCAGAGGTTGGGAATCTAACTGGTACGGTGGAAATGATTATGGAGATAAATTAGCAGAGGATGATAAAATACGTAAGTATGTTCATGCTCGTTTAGCAAAAGCTAGTGTTTCTAGAGTTATTATAGAGCGTACTTTAAAGCTTGTTACTGTAACTATAACTACCGCTAGACCAGGTATCATAATTGGTAAAGGTGGTCAGGAAGTAGATAAGTTAAAAGAGGAGCTTAAGAAGATTACAAGTAAAGAAGTTCAGATAAATATTTTTGAAATTAAGAGACCAGAGGTTGATGCAAATCTTGTAGCTGCTAGTGTTGCTCGTCAAATTGAAAATAGGATTTCTTATAGAAGAGCTATAAAAATGGCAATTGCTGCTGCAATGAGAATGAATGCAGAGGGTATAAAAATTCAAATCTCTGGAAGATTAAACGGTGCTGAAATGGCACGTTCTGAAGCTTACAAAGATGGTAGAATTCCTTTGTCTACTTTTAGAGCAGATATAGACTATGCATTAAATGAAGCACATACTACTTATGGAAGATTAGGTATTAAAGTGTGGATTATGAAAGGCGAGGTTTATGGTAAAAGAGAACTTTCTCCGCTAGTTGGTATGTCTAAAGGACAGGGCAAAGGTGGAAGAAATGAAGGGCCTAAGAAACAACGTCGTAGAAAGTAATTATTTAAAGAGATAGAGAAATGTTACAACCAAAAAGAACCAAATTTCGTAAAGCGCAGAAAGGCCGTATGAAAGGACTTTCGCAAAGAGGGCATCAGCTTTCTAACGGTATGTTCGGTATAAAATCTTTAGATTCTAAGTTTATTACTTCACGTCAGATAGAGGCGGCTCGTATTGCTGCTACTAGATATATGAAGAGAGAAGGACAGTTATGGATTAAAATATTTCCGGACAAGCCTATTACTAAAAAGCCTTTAGAGGTACGTATGGGTAAAGGTAAAGGTGCTCCAGAATATTTTGTTGCTGTTGTGAAACCAGGTAGAATTATGTTTGAGGTAGCGGGTGTTCCTATGGATATCGCAAAAGAGGCTTTACGTCTTGCGGCTCAAAAATTACCGGTAAAGACTAAGTTTATTGTTGCTAGAGATTATTCAGCTTAATTTATAATTTAAGGAATCATGAAACAATCAGAAGTAAAAGAATTATCAGTTGAAGATTTAAAAAATAAATTAGCTGAGTATAAGAAACAGTATGGCGATTTAAAATTAGCGCATTCTGTTACGCCTTTGGAGAATCCACTTCAAATCAGAAAGACGAGAAGAACGGTGGCTAGACTAGCAACTGAATTAACTAAAAGGGATAACCAATAATTGGTTCTGCTTTATGGAAAAAAGAAATTTAAGAAAAGAGAGAATAGGAGTTGTTACTAGCAACAAAATGGAGAAATCAATTGTGGTTTCAGAAGTTAAGCGTGTTAAGCACCCTATGTACGGTAAGTTCGTGTTAAAAACTAAGAAATACGTTGCGCACGACGAAACAAACGATTGCAATATTGGTGATACAGTAAAAATAATGGAAACTCGTCCATTGAGTAGAACTAAGTGTTGGAGATTGGTGGAAATTTTAGAAAGAGCTAAATAATATGTTACAGCAAGAATCTAGACTAAAAGTGGCAGACAATACAGGGGCAAAAGAAGTTTTGACTATACGTGTATTGGGCGGTACAAAAAGAAGATATGCATCTGTTGGAGATAAAATAGTAGTGTCTGTTAAGGATGCTACTCCAAACGGAGGTATCAAAAAGGGTGCTGTTTCAACTGCAGTGGTTGTAAGAACAAAGAAAGAAGTAAGAAGACAAGATGGATCTTACATTCGTTTTGATGATAATGCGTGTGTGTTGTTAAACCCAACAGGTGAGATGAGAGGTACGCGTGTTTTTGGACCTGTTGCAAGAGAGCTTCGTGATAAGCAATTCATGAAGATTGTTTCATTAGCCCCTGAGGTACTTTAATATTCAGAAAAATGATGAAGTTAAAAATTAAAACAGGAGATACAGTAAGAATTATAGCTGGAGACCATAAAGGTACAGAAGGTAAGGTTGTTAGTGTAGATCGTGAAAAAAATAAGGCAATTGTTGAAGGTGCTAATATGGTGTCTAAACACGAAAAGCCTAGCGCAAACAATCCTCAAGGAGGAATCGTTAAAAAGGAAGCTCCATTACACATTTCTAACCTATCTTTAATAGATCCTAAATCAGGAGAAACTACAAGAGTTGGTTATGAAGTAAGAGATGGTAAGAAAGTGAGATTTTCTAAAAAATCTAATGAAGTAATTTAATTATGACTTACACTCCAAGATTAAAACAAGAATATAAAGAGCGTATTGTGTCTTCTCTTACAGAAGAGTTTGAATACAAAAACGTTATGCAGGTGCCAAAACTTACTAAAATAGTTTTAAGTAGAGGTATTGGTGCTGCAGTTGCAGATAAAAAGCTTATAGATCACGCTATTGATGAGTTAACGCTTATCACTGGTCAAAAGGCAGTTTCTACAATGTCTAAAAAAGATGTTGCTTCATTTAAATTACGTAAAGGTATGCCAATTGGTGCTAAGGTTACGTTAAGAGGTGAGAGAATGTATGAGTTTTTAGATAGGTTAATTACAAGTGCATTACCACGTGTTAGAGATTTTCAGGGTATTAAGGCTACAGGTTTTGATGGTCGAGGAAACTATAACTTAGGTATTACAGAGCAAATTATATTTCCTGAAATAAACATTGATAAGATTAATAGAATCAATGGTATGGATATTACATTTGTAACTACTGCTGAGACTGATAAAGAAGCTAAATCATTATTAACTCATTTAGGATTACCTTTTAAAAAGAATTAGTATGGCTAAAGAATCAATGAAGGCCCGCGAAAGAAAAAGAGCGGCAACAGTTGCAAAATATGCTGAAAAAAGAAAAGCTTTAAAAGAAGCTGGAGATTATGAAGCATTACAAAAATTACCAAAAAATGCTTCGCCTGTTCGTATGCACAACAGATGTAAGTTAACAGGAAGACCAAAGGGTTATATGAGAACTTTTGGTATTTCTAGGGTAACTTTTAGAGAAATGGCTAACAATGGTTTAATCCCAGGGGTTAAAAAAGCAAGTTGGTAAACAATAAACAATCAATATAAATTGGTTTCAGGTTTAACAAAGAAGTTAAAAACCGTCACCGCAAATTATTTTAAATGGTAACAGATCCTATAGCAGATTATTTAACAAGAGTTAGAAATGCCAGTCGTGCAGGTCACAGAGTGGTAGAGATTCCTGCTTCAAATCTAAAAACAGAAATAACTAAAATATTATTCGATCAAGGGTATATTTTAAGTTATAAAGTCATTGAAGACGCAGTACAGGGTACAATTAAAATTGCTTTGAAATATAATAAAGCAACTAAAGAGCCTGTAATTAAAAAAATACAACGAGTAAGTAAGCCAGGTTTACGTAAGTATGCTGGTTCTTCAGACTTGCCAAGAGTACTTAACGGTTTAGGTATCGCTATAGTTTCTACTTCTCATGGAGTTATGACTAGCAAGCAAGCTAAGTTAGAAAAAGTTGGTGGTGAAGTTTTATGCTACGTTTATTAATCTATAAAGAATAAGAATAATGTCTAGAATAGGTAATAATCCAGTAACAATTCCTGAGGGTGTAACCGTAGAGGTTAACGACAATGTAGTTACTATGAAAGGTAAGTTGGGTGAATTAACTCAAGAGTTTTCAGGAGTTTCAGTAAAAATAGAAGAAGGATCAATCATTGTAACGAGAAATTCTGAGCATAAAAACGATAAAGCTAAACATGGTTTGTATAGAGCTTTATTTTTTAATATGATAGAAGGGGTTTCTAAAGGTTGGACTAAAGAATTAGAATTGGTTGGTGTTGGTTATAGAGCTAGCCACCAAGGACAAAAATTAGATTTGGCTGTTGGTTTTTCACACAACATAGTAATGGACATAGCTCCTGAAGTTAAAGTGGAAACAGTTTCTGAGAAAGGAAAGAATCCAATTGTAAAATTAACATCTTTTGACAAGCAATTAGTAGGTCAAGTAGCGGCTAAAATTAGAGCTTTCCGTAAGCCAGAGCCATACAAAGGAAAAGGTATTAAGTTTGTTGGAGAAATATTAAGAAGAAAAGCAGGTAAATCAGCTTAATAATTAGCAATATGGGATTATCAAAGACTGAAAGAAGATACAGAATCAAGAGAAGGATTAGAAAAGTTTCATTTGGAACTGCAACTAGACCAAGATTAGCTGTATTTAGAAGTAATAAGGAAATTTACGCTCAAATTATTGATGATAATGCAGGAACTACTTTAGTTGCTGCTTCATCAAGAGATAAAGAGTTAGATGCAAAAGGAACTAAAATAGAAATAGCAAACCAAGTTGGTAAGGCTATTGCTGAAAAGGCTTTAAAAGCTGGTATAGAGACTATTGCTTTTGATAGAGGTGGAAACTTATACCACGGAAGAATTAAATCATTAGCAGAAGGTGCTAGAGAAGGCGGACTTAAATTCTAATATATTATGTACCAAAAATATAAAAACGTAGAAACAGTTAAACCAGGTGGATTGGATTTAAAAGATCGTCTGGTTGGTGTACAAAGAGTTACTAAGGTAACAAAAGGTGGTAGAGCTTTTGGTTTTTCTGCTATAGTTGTTGTAGGAGATGAAAATGGTGTTGTAGGACACGGTTTAGGAAAATCTAAAGATGTTGCTACTGCTATAGCAAAAGCTGTTGAAGACGCAAAAAAGAATTTAATTAGAATCCCTCTAATCAAAGGAACTATACCTCACGAGCAAAAAGGTAAATTTGGTGGAGCACGTGTATACATTCAGCCTGCATCTCACGGTACAGGTGTAATTGCTGGTGGAGCTTTAAGAGCTGTATTAGAAGCAGTTGGTGTACATGATGTATTATCAAAATCACAAGGATCTTCTAACCCTCATAACGTAGTTAAGGCAACTTTTGATGCTTTATTGCAAATTAGGGATGCAAAAACAATTGCAGATCAAAGAGGAGTATCTTTAGAAAAAGTATTTAAAGGATAAATAGGATACAATGGGAAAGATTAAAGTAAAGCAAGTTAAGAGTAATATTAAACAGACTCAAAGACAAAAAAGAACCTTAGAGGCTCTTGGGCTTAGAAAAATTGGTCAAGTTGTTGAGCATGAGGCTACGCCAAATATCCTTGGTATGGTAAATAAAGTTGAACATTTAGTTTCTACTGAAGAAGCTTAATTATAAATTTATCAAGATGAATTTAAGTAATTTAACACCTGCAGAAGGTGCTGTTAATAAAGCAGGTAAAATCGTAGGTAGAGGACAAGGTTCAGGTAAAGGTGGTACTGCTACTAGAGGGCACAAAGGTGCTAAATCTAGGTCTGGTTACTCTAAGAAAATTGGTTTTGAAGGTGGACAGATGCCGTTGCAAAGACGAGTGCCTAAGTTTGGTTTCACAAACATTAATAGAAAAGAATACCAAGGTATTAATCTTGACAAACTACAAGGTTTGGTTGAAAAAGGAGCTATAAAAGATGTAGTTACTTTTGAAACTCTAGTTGAGAATAGATTAGTAAGAAAAAATGATTTGGTTAAGATTTTAGGTGGTGGTGAGTTAAAAGCTTCACTTAAGATTTCTGCTCACAAATTTACTGCGTCTGCAAAGCAAGCTATTGAGGCTGCTGGAGGAGAAGCAATAAGTCTTTAATCACTAAACAGAAGATGAAGAAATTTTTTGATACCATATCCAATATTTGGAAAATAGAAGAGTTAAGAAACAGAATAATTATTACGCTTACTTTACTATTAGTATACCGTTTTGGTGCTCAAATTGCACTACCAGGGATAGACTCTCAGGAATTGGGTAATTTACAATCGGGTACAGAACAAGGTATATTTGGTTTATTAAATGCATTTACAGGTGGTGCTTTTGCCAAAGCATCTGTTTTTGCATTAGGTATAATGCCTTATATTTCTGCATCTATTGTAGTGCAATTAATGGGTATAGCTATCCCTTACCTTCAAAAATTACAAAAAGAAGGAGAGAGTGGTAGAAAAACAATTAACCAAATCACAAGATGGTTAACAATTGCTATATGTATAGTACAGGCTCCTGCTTATTTATTAGGTTTAGGTGCATTTGGTGTTCCGGATAGTGCTTTTGTATTAGGTAAGGGATTAGATTTTATGATTCCTGCTGTTATAATACTAGTTACTGGTACTGTATTTGCTATGTGGTTGGGTGAAAAAATAACTGACAAGGGAATTGGTAATGGTATATCATTATTAATAATGATTGGTATTATTGCAACAATGCCGCAGGCATTTATGCAAGAAGTAGCTTCTAGAACTGGTGAAAATACTGGTGGTCCGATGTTAATATTGGTAGAGGTTATTTTGTGGTTCCTGGTTATATTGGCATCTGTACTTATTGTATTAGCAACTCGTCAAATACCTGTTCAGTACGCTAGAAGGACTGCTTCTGGGGGTTATGAAAAAAATATTACTGGGTCTAGACAATATATTCCTTTAAAATTAAATGCATCTGGTGTAATGCCAATAATATTTGCGCAAGCTCTTATGTTTTTGCCAGGTATGATTGGTAAGTATTTTAATACTTCTGCAATAGGTTCATGGTTTGAGGTTAATTTTCAGGATCCTTTTGGATTAGCATATAATGTTTTATTTGCTTTTCTAATTATAATATTCACATATTTTTATACTGCTATCACGGTACCAACAAATAAGATGGCAGATGACTTAAAAAGAAGTGGTGGATTTGTACCAGGAACAAGGCCTGGGAAAGAAACTGCAGATTTTTTAGATAAAATTATGTCATTAATTACGTTACCCGGATCTATTTTCTTAGCTTTGCTGGCTGTTTTACCAGCTATTGTTGTTCAATTGCTAGGAATTCAAGGAAATTGGGCAATGTTTTATGGTGGAACATCACTATTAATTATGGTAGGTGTAGCAATTGATACAGTTCAACAAGTGAATTCATATTTGTTAAATAGACATTATGATGGCTTAATGAAAAGTGGTAAAAATAGAAAAGTAGCATAAGTTATGGCTAAACAAGCAGCGATAGAGCAAGACGGATCTATAATTGAAGCATTGTCAAATGCAATGTTCCGTGTGGAGTTAGAAAACGGACACGTGGTAACAGCGCATATTTCTGGAAAGATGAGAATGCATTATATTAAATTATTACCAGGTGATAAGGTTAAATTAGAAATGAGCCCTTATGACTTGACTAAAGCAAGAATTACATATAGATATTAAGATGAAAGTAAGAGCATCAATAAAAAAGAGAAGTGCCGAGTGCAAAATAGTGCGCAGAAAAGGACGGTTGTACGTAATTAATAAAAAGAATCCTAGATTTAAACAAAGACAAGGGTAATTATGGCAAGAATTGCAGGTGTAGATATACCAAAACAGAAAAGAGGAGTTATAGCTTTAACCTATATATTTGGTGTAGGTAGAAGTAGAGCTAAAGATATTTTAGCTAAAGCCCAAGTTAGTGAAGATACAAAAGTATCAGATTGGAATGATGACGAGATTGGTCGTATTCGTGATGCTGTATCTGAGTTTACAATTGAAGGTGAATTACGTTCAGAAATTCAATTAAGCATTAAGCGTTTAATGGATATTGGATGTTATAGAGGAATTCGTCATAGATCTGGTTTGCCTTTAAGAGGTCAAAGAACTAAGAACAACTCTAGAACTAGAAAAGGTAAAAGAAAAACTGTTGCTAATAAGAAAAAAGCGACTAAATAATTAAAAGTCATTAGTATTTAGTAGTTGGATTGAATCTGTTTGAAATGTGATAGTTTAGGATTCTAATACTAACAACTAACAACTAAAAACTAGAAAAATATGGCAAAATCAAATACAAAAACAACTAAAAAACGTAAAGTTATAGTTGAATCTGTTGGAGAAGCACACGTAACGGCTTCTTTTAACAACATTATTATTTCTTTAACAAACAAAAAAGGAGATGTAATCTCTTGGTCATCTGCCGGTAAAATGGGTTTTAGAGGATCTAAGAAAAATACTCCTTATGCAGCTCAAGTAGCGTCTGAAGATTGTGCTAAAGTTGCACATGAAGCTGGACTAAGAAAAGTTAAAGTTTATGTTAAAGGACCTGGTAACGGTAGAGAATCTGCAATTCGTGCAATTCACAACTCAGGAATAGAAGTAACAGAAATTATTGATGTTACTCCATTACCGCACAACGGTTGTAGACCTCCAAAAAGAAGAAGAGTTTAATTAAATTAATAGCCCTAAGGGCATTTCACAGAAAGTGTAATTACGATTATCGAAGGATAAGCCTTAATTCATAATCTCACTTTCAAAATTTTAGAAAATGGCAAGATATACAGGACCTAAAACTAAGATCGCACGTAAATTCGGAGAAGCGATATTTGGAGAAGATAAGTCTTTTGAAAAAAAGAATTACCCTCCAGGACAACACGGTAACAATAGACGTCGTGGAAAAAAATCTGAATATGCTATCCAATTAATGGAGAAGCAAAAAGCTAAATATTCTTACGGGATTTTAGAAAAACAATTTAGAAACTTATTTGCAAAAGCAAACAGTAGTAAAGGAGTAACTGGTGAAGTATTACTTCAGTTATGTGAATCTCGTTTAGATAACGTTGTTTACAGAATGGGTATTTCTAACTCAAGAAGAGGAGCAAGACAATTAGTTTCTCACCGTCACATTACAGTTAATGGAGAATTGGTAAACATACCATCTTATTCTTTAAAGCCAGGAGATGTTGTAGGTGTTAGAGAAAAATCTAAATCATTATCTGCTATACAAGATGCATTGGCTGCAAATAGCCGAGTATACGAGTGGATAACTTGGAATTCTGAAAAAAGCGAAGGTACTTATGTATCTATCCCAGAAAGAGTTCAGATTCCAGAGAATATCAAGGAACAACTAATCGTCGAGTTATACTCTAAATAAACAACCTAATTCAACTATGGCATTATTAAATTTTCAGAAGCCCGATAAAGTTATAATGATCGATTCTACAGATTTTGAAGGGAAATTTGAATTTCGTCCTTTAGAGCCTGGTTATGGATTGACTGTTGGAAACGCATTAAGAAGAGTATTACTTTCTGCATTAGAAGGTTTTGCAATTACTTCTGTAAGAATGGATAAAGTAGAACATGAGTTCTCTGTTATTCCTGGTGTTGTTGAAGACGTTACAGAAATGATTTTAAACTTAAAACAAGTTCGTTTTAAGAGACAAATAGAAGATGTTGAAACTGAAACTGTTTCAATTTCTGTAAGTGGAAAAAATCAGTTAACTGCGGGTGATTTTCAGAAATTTATTTCTGGGTACCAAGTATTAAATCCTGATTTAGTGATTTGTAATATGGATGCTAAAGTTAGCATTAATATGGAAATTGTTATTGAAAAAGGAAGAGGATACGTACCAGCAGAAGAGAATAAAAAGCCTGGTGCTGCTATAGGAACTATTCCAATTGATTCTATTTTTACGCCTATTAAAAACGTAAAATATAGTATTGAGAACTATCGTGTTGAACAAAAAACTGATTACGAAAAACTAGTTTTTGAAATCAGTAGCGATGGATCAATAAATCCTAAAGATGCTTTAACTGAAGCTGCTAAGGTTTTAATTCATCACTTTATGTTGTTTTCTGATGAGCGCATTACGCTAGAAGCTGATGAAATAGCTCAGACTGAAACTTATGATGAAGAATCATTACACATGCGTCAGTTGCTTAAAACTAAATTAGTAGATATGGATTTATCAGTTCGTGCACTAAATTGTTTAAAAGCAGCAGAAGTAGATACATTAGGAGACTTAGTTTCATTTAATAAAAACGATCTTATGAAGTTTAGAAACTTCGGTAAAAAATCATTAACTGAATTAGAGGAGTTAGTGATTAATAAAGGATTGAGTTTTGGAATGGACTTGTCAAAATATAAATTGGATAAAGATTAATTTTATTTCCATTAAAGGAGATATATAAGATAATACAATGAGACACGGTAAAAAAGTTAATCATTTAGGAAGAAAAGCAGCGCATAGAAAAGCTATGTTAGCAAATATGGCTTGTTCTTTAATTGAGCACAAAAGAATTAACACTACTGTTGCTAAGGCTAAAGCTTTAAAACAATTTGTAGAGCCTTTAATTACAAAATCAAAGGCAGAAAACAATCAATCTGTAGAGAAAGGTACTCACAACAGACGTATAGTTTTTAAAAGTTTAAGAGATAAGTACGCAGTTACAACTTTATTTGGTGAAGTTTCTTCTAAAGTAGGAGACAGACCAGGTGGTTACACAAGAATTATTAAACTTGGTAACAGGTTAGGTGATAATGCTGATATGGCTTTAATAGAGTTAGTAGACTTTAATGAAGTTTATAACGCTGGTAAACCAAAAGAGAAGAAGAAATCTAGAAGAGGTAGAAGCAAAAAGGCTGTAGCGCCTGTAGCAGAAACAAAATCAGATGATTCAGAAGAATAAAATAATGATTTTATTTTTAAATATTCAAAAAAGGATAGGCTTATAGTCTATCCTTTTTTTTATGTTAAATTTGTAAAGTAAAAATAATAAGGATTAAATTTTTATAGGGTGAAATATCAAGCAAGAAAAAAAGCGCTAATTTTATTAGCAGACGGTACAATTTTTCACGGAAAAGCTGTTGGTGATGCAGAAGGTACTGCATTTGGTGAGGTTTGTTTTAATACTGGTATGACAGGGTACCAAGAAATTTTTACAGATCCATCTTATTTTGGACAAATAATGGTAACTACTAATGCACACATTGGTAATTACGGTACAAACCAGGAAGAAGTTGAGTCTGATTCTGTAAAAATCTCTGGTCTTGTTTGTAAAAATTTTAGTTATGATTATTCTAGGGTTGATGCAGATACTAGTTTACAAGATTTTTTAGAAAACAGTAACCTTTTTGCTATTTCTGATGTAGATACAAGAGCTTTGGTAAGTTATATTAGAGATAATGGAGCTATGAATGCTGTAATCTCTACAGATGTAGATAATATTGATAGTTTAAAAGAGCAATTGGCAAATGTACCAAGTATGGAAGGCTTGGAATTGTCGTCTAAAGTATCTACTAAACAACCTTATTTATATGGGGACGAAAATGCAAAATATAAAATTTCAGCTTTAGATATAGGAATTAAGAAAAACATATTACGTAACCTAGCTAAAAGAGATGCTTACATTAAAGTATTTCCTTATAATGCATCGTATGCCGATTTAAGTTCTTTTAATCCTGATGGATATTTTATATCTAACGGACCTGGAGATCCGGAACCTTTAACGGAAGCTATTCAAACAGCAAAAGATATTATTGCCAACAATAAAACATTATTTGGTATTTGTTTAGGTCATCAAGTTATTGCTTTAGCTAACGGTGTTTCTACATATAAAATGCATAATGGTCATAGAGGTATCAATCATCCTGTGATGAACTTGACAACGGGTAAAGGAGAAATTACTTCTCAAAATCATGGTTTTGCAATTAATAGAGAAGAAACAGAGGCTAATGCCGACTTAGAAATTACACACAAACATTTAAATGATAATACTGTAGCGGGTATCAAAATGAAAAATAAGAATGTTTTTTCGGTTCAATATCACCCGGAAGCCAGTCCTGGACCAAATGATTCTAATTATTTATTTGATAATTTTTTTGATTTAATAAAAAACAGTCAGAACTAAATAATACGATATCGTTTTCGTTTAAATTATAGTTAATTATTGGTATAGTTATGGCGTAAAGATCACTGTTAATGCTACACTTTTGTATCTTTACAACTAGATTATATCAACCTAAAAATAAAAAATTCTATGAGTATTATCATAAATGTGCATGCAAGGCAAATATTAGATTCAAGAGGTAACCCTACGGTAGAAGTAGATGTATATACAGAAAATGGTGTTTTAGGTAGAGCCGCAGTTCCTTCTGGAGCTTCTACAGGAGAACATGAAGCTGTAGAGCTTAGAGATGGTGGTGATATTTTTATGGGTAAAGGTGTTTCTAATGCCGTTGCTAATGTAAACACTACTATTGCAGAAGAAATTGTTGGAATGTCTGTTTTTGAGCAAAACTTAATAGATCAAACAATGATTGATTTAGATGGTACTCCAAACAAATCTAAATTAGGAGCTAATGCTATTTTAGGTGTTTCTCTGGCAGTTGCTAAAGCTGCTGCTAATGAAATGGGTATGCCTTTATATAGATATGTTGGTGGTGTAAGTGCTAATACTTTACCAGTACCAATGATGAATATTATAAATGGAGGTTCTCACTCAGATGCACCTATTGCTTTTCAAGAATTTATGGTAATGCCTGTTAAAGCAAAAAACTTTACGCATGCAATGCAAATGGGTACAGAAATTTTTCATCATTTAAAGAAAGTTTTACACGACAGAGGATTAAGTACAGCTGTTGGTGATGAAGGTGGTTTTGCTCCAAACTTAGCTGGTGGTACGGAAGATGCTTTAGATACTATTGCCAAAGCTGTTGCTAATGCTGGTTACAAATTAGGCGATGAAATTATGATTGCTTTAGATTGTGCTGCTGCAGAGTTTTTTGTAGACGGTAAGTATGATTATACTAAGTTTGAAGGAGATAAAGGTGTAGTAAGAACCTCTGAAGAACAAGCGCAATATTTAGCAGATTTATCTGCTAAATACCCAATTATTTCTATAGAAGATGGTATGGATGAAAATGACTGGGATGGATGGAAATCTTTAACAGAAAAGGTTGGAGATAAAGTGCAATTAGTTGGTGATGATTTATTTGTTACAAATGTAGAGCGTTTGTCTAAGGGTATTAAAAATAACATTGCAAACTCAATTTTAATTAAAGTAAACCAAATAGGAACGCTTACTGAGACTATAGCAGCTGTTACTATGGCTAAAAATGCAGGTTACACATCTGTGATGTCTCACCGTTCTGGAGAAACTGAAGATAATACAATTGCAGATTTAGCGGTAGCATTAAATACAGGTCAAATTAAAACTGGTTCGGCGTCAAGATCAGATCGTATGGCAAAATACAATCAATTATTACGTATAGAAGAAGAATTAGGTACTGTTGCATATTACCCACAAATGGATGCATTTAAGATAAAATAATAAGTTGTAAACTAATTATTAATAAAAGCCACTCTTTTTAGAGTGGCTTTTTCGCTTCTTGTTAATTTTATATAATATAGGTAACTTTTTGAGTGATTTTTATGACATCTTAATTAACTTAATATATTTTTTGAATAATATATGTTATTAAATGTATAAATAGCTATAACTAATTGATAAACTCTTGTCTTTTTCTTAAATTTACAGTTCGATTAATAATATTAGTAAATTATACCAATGTCAGATAAAGTTACTTTAGAATTTAACGGGAATAAATATGATTTCCCAATAGTGGAGGGCACAGAGAAAGAACAGGCCATAGATATTAAAACATTACGTTCTGCAACCGGTTTAACTACAATAGATCCAGGATATAAAAACACAGGCTCTTGTGAAAGTGCTATTACGTTTTTAGATGGTGAAAAGGGTATTTTAAGGTACCGTGGATATTCTATTGAAGAGTTGGCTGAAAAAGCAGACTTTTTAGAAGTAGCTTATTTATTAATTTTTGGAGAATTACCTAACACAGATCAGTTAGCTAAATTCCATGCAGATATTAAAAAGGAGTCTCACGTAGATGAGGAGATGAAAAAGATTTTAGATGGTTTTCCAAAGTCTGCACACCCAATGGGCGTTTTGTCTTCTTTAACAAGTGCTTTAATAGCATTTAACCCATCTTCTGTAAATGTAACTTCAGAAAATGATATGTACCACGCAATAGTAAGAATTTTAGCTAAATTCCCTGTTTTAGTTGCTTGGACATTAAGAAAGAAAAAAGGTCTTCCTTTAGATTATGGAGATGATTCTTTAGGTTATGTAGAAAACATTCATAAAATGATGTTTAAGAGACCTAGTGAAGATTATAAGTCTAATAAAATTGTTATTGATGCATTAGATAAATTATTGATTTTACACGCAGATCATGAGCAAAACTGCTCTACATCTACTGTAAGAATAGTAGGTTCTTCTCACGCAGGTTTATTTGCTTCTCTATCTGCAGGTATTTCTGCTTTATGGGGACCATTACACGGTGGTGCTAACCAGGCAGTTTTAGAAATGTTAGAAGCTATTGAAGCTGATGGTGGAGACACTAAAAAATATATGGCTAAAGCTAAAGACAAAAATGATCCGTTTAGGTTAATGGGCTTTGGGCACAGAGTATATAAAAACTTTGACCCTAGAGCTAAGATTATTAAAGTAGCGGCAGATGAAGTTTTAAATGACTTAGGTATAGACGACCCTATTTTAGATATAGCTAAAGGTTTAGAAAAAGAAGCTTTAGAAGATCCTTACTTTGTAGATCGTAAATTATATCCTAATGTAGATTTCTACTCGGGAATTATTTACAGAGCTCTGGGCATACCTACAGAAATGTTTACTGTAATGTTTGCTTTAGGTAGGTTACCAGGTTGGATAGCGCAGTGGAGAGAAATGAGATTAAATAATGAGCCAATAGGTAGACCAAGACAGGTTTATGTTGGTGAAAATCACAGATTTTTTGTTGAAGTAAATAAAAGATAAACTTTAATAATTTAGTTTAAGTAAAAGCCTTTTTGAAATTTCAAAAAGGCTTTTATTATTTTAGAGATTCTTATTTTTATTTAGAAAAATTCGTTTCATATTTGCATAAAAATTAGTTTATGCGTCAAATAAATGTGAAAAACGAAACTTCTAGGTTAAAAACTGTTGTATTAGGTACTGCAGAAAGTTGCGGCCCTACTCCAACAGCAGAAGAAGCTTATGATCCTAAATCTTTAGAGCATATTTTAGCAGGTACATATCCTTTAGAAGAAGATATGATTGCAGAAATGAATGCTTTTGAAGCTGTACTAAAAAAGTACAATGTAGAGGTGTTAAGACCTAAATTACTTAAAGACTGTAACCAGATTTTTTCTAGAGATATTGCTTTTGTTATAGACGATGTTTTTTTTAGAGCAAATATTTTGCCGGATAGAGAAGAAGAATATTTAGCAATCCAATACATAGTAGATCAAATAAATCCTGACAAGGTAGTAGAGTTGCCTGAAGAAGCGCATATAGAAGGAGGTGATGTTATGCCATGGAACAACCATATTTTTATTGGTACTTATACTGCTGAAAACTACTCGCACCACATAACAGCAAGAACAAATAAATTGGCAGTAGAGCACATTACAAAATTTTTTCCAAATAAAACAGTAAAATCTTTTGAGTTGCGTAAATCTACAAATGCTAAAGAAAATGCATTGCACCTAGATTGTTGTTTTCAACCCATAGGAACAAATAAGGCCATTCTTCATAAAAACGGTTTTTTAGTAGAAGAAGAATACCAATGGTTAGTTAATTTTTTTGGTAAAGAAAATATTTTTGAAATAACCAGTGAAGAAATGTACCATATGTTTAGTAACATTTTTTCAATTTCAGAAAATGTTATCGTTTCAGAAAAAAACTTTACAAGATTAAATAATTGGCTAAGAGAGCAAGGTTTTACAGTAGAAGAAATACCTTATGCAGAAATATCTAAGCAAGAAGGTTTGTTACGCTGCAGTACACTACCATTACTAAGAGAATAATATTTTACAACTACACTATGCAAATTACAAATACAATTTTAATGATAAGGCCGGTTGGTTTTCGTAAAAACGAACAAACAGCTGTTAACAATTACTTTCAGGAAGATCTTGATATTAAAAATGCAGAAATAAATAAAAAAGCACAAGATGAGTTTGATGCTTTTGTAACTCAATTACATTTTAAAGGAGTAAATGTAATTGTTGTAGATGATACAAAAGAACCAGATACTCCAGATTCAATTTTTCCTAATAATTGGATTTCTTTTCATAATAATGGTACTGTTGGTTTATACCCAATGTATGCAAAAAACAGAAGAAATGAACGTAGAGAAGATATTTTAGATATCTTAGAAGAAAAAGGTTTTAGTATAGACCACACCATAGACTATACAAGTGCAGAGGATGAAGAATTATATTTAGAGGGCACAGGTAGTATTTTATTAGACAGGGTAAATAAAAAGGCGTATTGTGCTTTGTCTGTTAGAGCAGATGAAGATTTATTTATTGAATTTTGTGAAGATTTTGAATATACACCAGTAGTTTTTACGGCCAACCAAACAGTAGATGGTAAACGTTTGCCTATTTACCATACAAATGTAATGATGTGCTTAGCAGAAGATTTTTCTGTAATTTGTTTGGATACTATAGACGATAAAAAAGAACGTAAAAATGTAGTTAAACATTTAAAAGAAGATGGTAAAGAGGTAATTGCTATTACAGAAAAACAAATGCATTCTTTTGCAGGTAATATGCTTCAAGTTTTAGGTAAAGACAATAAACGTTACTTGGTTATGAGCTCTGCTGCCTATAATAGTTTAACTAAAACTCAAATTTCAGCTATAGAAAAAACGTCAGAAATTATACATAGCTCTTTAGAAACTATAGAGACTTGCGGAGGTGGTAGTGCAAGATGTATGATGGCAGAAGTATTTTTACCAAAAACAAACTAAAATCTATCTTTAAAAAAAAGATAAAAGCCGTAATTTTACAGGCTTAAATACAATTTATAATGAATATCCAAGAAGTGTTAACGCAAAAGGTAAAAGAAGCGGTTTTAGCTATTTATGAAATAGAACTGCCAACAGTAGAGTTTCAGCCAACAAGAAAAGATTTTGAGGGCGACATAACTGTAGTAGTTTTTCCTATTTTACGCTTTGTTAAAGGTAATCCTGCGCAAATTGGAGAACAAATAGGTTTGTATTTAAAAGACAACGTAGCAGAGGTAGAAAATTTTAATGTAGTAAAAGGGTTTTTAAATATTGTAATTAGCAACGCTTTTTATGTAAACTTTTTTAATAATATTAAAGATACAACAAACTATGGTTTTGTAGCAGAGACTGCAGATGCAGTTATGGTAGAATACTCTTCTCCAAACACTAACAAGCCCTTGCATTTAGGGCACATTAGAAACAATTTATTAGGTTACTCTGTTGCAGAAATTTTAAAAGCATCTGGTAAAAAAGTATATAAAACTCAAATTATTAACGATCGTGGTATACATATTTGCAAAAGTATGTTGGCTTGGAAACTTTTTGGGAACGGAGAAACTCCGGAGAGTACAGGGTTAAAAGGCGATAAATTAGTTGGTAATTACTACGTTAAGTTTGATAAAGAATACAAAGCACAAATAGCAGAATTAGTAGCTAAAGGTACAAATGCTAAAGATGCAGAAAAACAAGCGCCTATTTTATTAGAAGCACAAGAAATGCTACGTAAATGGGAGGCTGGCGATGAAGAAGTTGTTGCCTTGTGGAAAACAATGAACCAATGGGTTTATAATGGTTTTGAAGTTACTTATAAAAACTTAGGTGTAGATTTTGATACTTATTATTATGAGAGTGATACATATCTTTTAGGAAAAGATATTGTAGATGAAGGCTTAGAAAAAGGAGTTTTTTACAAAAAAGAAGATGGTAGCGTTTGGATAGATTTGTCTGATGAAGGTTTAGATGAAAAAATTGTACTACGTGCAGATGGTACTGCAGTTTATATGACGCAAGATATTGGTACAGCTATACAGCGTACTAAAGATTACCCAGATGTAAATGGTATGGTTTACACTGTTGGTAACGAACAAGATTACCATTTTAATGTATTGTTTTTAATACTTAAAAAATTAGGCTTTTCTTGGGCAGAACAATTGTATCATTTAAGTTATGGTATGGTAGATTTGCCTAGCGGAAAAATGAAGAGTAGAGAGGGTACTGTGGTAGATGCTGATGATTTAATGAAAGATATGACGGCTACTGCAGCTAGTATTTCTGAAGAATTAGGAAAGTTAGATGGTTACACTAATGAAGAAAAAGAAGAACTTTACAGAATAATTGGTTTAGGAGCTTTAAAATATTACATATTAAAAGTAGACCCTAAAAAACGTATTTTATTTAACCCTGAAGAATCTGTAGAGTTCCAAGGTAACACTGGGCCTTTTATACAGTATACTTATGCAAGAATACAGTCTATCTTAAGAAAGTCTGATTTTGATTATACGGCCACTGTAGCTACTAACAACTTACATGAAAAAGAAAAAGAACTAGTAAAACAAATACAAGTTTTTCCTTCTGTTGTGCAAAATGCAGCTCAAAACTATAGTCCTGCCTTGGTAGCAAACTATACGTATGATTTGGTTAAAGAGTTTAACTCATTTTACCAAAACGTGCCAATTTTGCCAGAAGAAGATTTACAAAAGAAAATATTTAGAGTGCAGTTATCTAAAAAAGTAGGAGATATAATAAAGTCTGCTTTTGCTTTATTAGGTATAGAAGTGCCAAACCGTATGTAATTTTATAAACAATTTATGGGTGATGATTTAGGAGTTAGTATTTTTGGTATTACTGCTTTGTTAGCAATTTTAGGCTATTTTATTTATATCCTTTACTATATAGCAGATTTGTATTTTTTTACACCTTCTAAAAATAATATAAAATTATCTGCAGCAGATGAGTATTTAATAGTTAAAAATTTACCGGCATACTCCTTACTATCTCCAAAACACAAACAGAAGTTTAAAAATAGAGTGTCTAGATTTAGAGCTAATAAAACCTTTATTTTTTCTGAAAAAAGTGCTAAAGACGAAGAAATAAAGCTGCTGTTGTCTGCAACGGCGGCTTTTTTAATGTTGGGTTTTAAAGATTACAGAATATCTACAATAAAAAAAATACTTATTTACCCTTCTGCTTATTTCTCTACAATAACTAAGCAAAACCATTTAGGAGAATATAATCCGCAATTAAAAACATTGGTTTTTTCTGCCGAACATGTGCTTAGTGGTTTTGAAGATGCTACAGATAATTTAAATTTAGGTGTACATGAGTTTGCACACGCTTTAGCTTTTCATTTTAAAAAAGATTTAAAATATACTGCGGTTAAATTTAGAAACGGATTGACAAAAATGGAAAAACTATTGCACAATAAGACGTTTTTAGAGCGCGTAGAAAACACGCAGTATTTTAGACCTTATGCTACAACCAATATTCATGAGTTTTTTGCTGTTGCTTTAGAAAATTACGTAGAAACTCCATCAGATTTTGTAGACACTTTTCCGGAGTTGTATAAAATAATTACGCGTATGTTAAATTTTGAAGAGTTTAGTTTTCATAGCAAGCTTTAAAAACTAATTCTAAAACTAGCGTTTGGTGTTATGCCTAGTGATACGCTTTCTACCGTTTCTATTTCATTATCATTAGTAACTCTGTAATATCTATTTAAAATATTTTTTTTGTTTAAAACATTTAATACAGATGCACCTATTGTTGCTTTGTACTTTTTATTTATTTTAAAATTGTACAAAGCAGATAAGTCTGCTCTAACGTAACTAGGTAATCTACTACTGTTTGGGTCTTTGTAGTTTATTTTAGAAGGAAAACTTAATACATCTAAAGCATTATTGCCTTCTTCTGGTTCTGTATAAGGTTTACCTGAGTTATAATTTATACCAGCACCTATTTTAAAATTCTTATAATTATAAGTTGTTGCAAATGTTATGGTATGCCTAATATCTAAATTATTAGGAAAAGTGTTTGGTGTAATGTCTTTAAATGTGTAATTGTTTAAGTTATATGTATAGCTTAACCAAGTACTGTAGTTATTTGCCTTTTTATTAATTAAAAATTCTACACCTTTAATATTGTACTTTCCTATTTCTCCGTTAAACTGGTCTTGATTTTGAAATCCTTGTGTAAGGGTGCTTATGCCTTCTACATTTTTGTAAAAAGCTTCTATACCAATATAAATACTGTTTTTATCGTAATTTAGTCCAGCAGATAATTGTTTGCTTGTGGTTATTGGTAGTTCATCTTCATCTGCTAAAATCCATCTTCTTTTTTCTATTCCCAAAAAGTTTTGTTCTAAATCTATAATTTGGTTGGTAGATTGACTTTTGTATTCTCCTAATATTGAAGCATTAAAATAGGTAGCTATGCTGTAATTTATATTTAAACGAGGTTCTAATATCCATCTTTTAAAGGTATTTAAATTTTCAATATAATTTAAACGAGCACCTACTTGGGCTTTTAATTTTGTGGTGTTGTAATTTAATTCACTAAAAATAGCATTTGTTCTAATAACTCCTTTTATATTTTTTCTATAGGGCGGTTGTGTTACGTTAGTTAGGTTTAAAATACCAGTTTCTATAAGTTGGTAACCACTTAAAATACCCATAGTACTATTTATTTTATAGTTTACATTTAATTTTAAGCCATTTTCTAATACTTTATTGTTCTGTTGTAATTCTTGCCTATTAGTTACTGCTAAGGTATTTAAATTGTAATATGTGCGGTATGCATTAATTTTTGTAGTTAGTTTACTATTCCAGGTACTTTGTAAGCTGCCTCCAAAAGAGGTATTTTGTTGGTCTAAACTACTGTTACTATTTTCTTCATTAGCATTTGTTTCTGCATATTTTAAGGCATTGTTCATTTGTATAAAACTAAAGCGTACTTTGTGGTTTTTATTTATGTTATACATTGCTTTAGCGGTAATATCATAAAAATAAAAATCTTCCTTTCTAGTAACTTCACTGTCTTCTGTATCGTTTTCTATATCGCTATCCTGAAAAGTTTTATCAAAATATCTATTGTAGGTAGGAGAATTTAAAAAATCTGTAACAGATCTTCTTGCAGAGAATTGAAAAGCTCCTTTATTTGTTATTGGTACCTGTGCATAAATATCTGCAGTTATCATATTAAAGCCTCCTCCATAAAAAGAGTCTTTAACATTGTTATTGGTTCTCATATCTATAACACTACTAATACCGTCTCCATATTGCGGACTAGTACCGTTTTTAGTAATAGATACACTGTTTGTTAGGTAGGGGTTAAAAGCAGATATTAATCCAAAAAAGTGGCCAGATTGGTACATTTTAATGTCTTCCCAAAGCACTAGGTTTTGGTCATTTGTTCCTCCGCGTACATTTATATCAGACACAGTTTCATTACTACTTTTTATGCCCGGTAATGCCTGTACAGTTTGTAAAACATCTGGCTCTATAAGTCCTGGTAAAATACCAAAATCTGTAGTTTTTAAAACAATACTACCATTTTTAGATTTGCGTAAACCGGTTGTTAAAAACTTAGAAACAATTACCTCATTTAATTCTACATAATGCTGACTAAGTAAATAGGTGTTAACAGGTTTGTTTTTGTTTAGTTCTGTGGCATTAAAATGTAGAGTTTTGTAGCCAATAAAACGTATTCTTATTACAGCATTTTTAGGTACCTTATTTAGTGTAAAGTAACCTGTAGAGTCTGTAACGGTTGCTATATTATGTTGCAATACTTCTACACTTGCACCGTTAATAGTGTTTTGTTCAAAATTATCTAAAAACTTAGCGTGTATACTAATAGTATTTTCTTTAGATAATGCAAAGTAACGCTTATTTAATTGGGTAAGTTTTAAATCTGTTTTTGTAGTTATATAACTTAGTATATTATTTAAATTGGTGCTTGTGCTAGGTTTAATATTAAAGGGCTCTACATCTTTATCTACATAAGAAAACCTAATATTAAATGTCTGCTCTAATTGTTGTATGTATTTAAGTAAAGGTATAGTATTACTTGTTTCTTGCGCACTAGTTACATAACTAATGGCAAAAAAAAAGCAGTAAAAAATAACTCTAAAAAACTTATTCCTGAGCATAAAACAACACCTTATTCTCCTCTAATGTATAACTAATTTTAGAAGGTATACTAATACTCTTTAAGGCAAGTTCTAAATCCTTGTTGTTAAAAGAGCCAGTGTATAGTTGTTTTGTATTTACGTTTTTTGTGGTTACCGTTAAGTTAAATTGTCTTTGCAGTTCATTAAAAACAAACTCTAACGGTATGCTCTTAAATGTGCTTTCGTTTAGTGTCCATGAAGGAACTAATGTTTTTACGTGGCTAAGTGGTGCCACATTACCATTAATTACCATAAAAGATGTACCGCCAGGTACTTTATAATCTTTGCCATTGTAATTTACGTTAACAAGACCTTCATAACAAGTAACTTCAAAAAAGTTAGTTCTTGTTTCTACATTAAATTGTGTGCCTAATACGCTAATTATACCTTGGTTGGTTGTAACCGTAAATTTTTCTCCTTTTGCTACTTTAAAAAAAGCTTCGCCCTCTAAAGATACATCTCTTTTTTTGTCCCAACTGTTTTTATTGTATGCTATTTTAGACTCGGCATTAAGTATAACTTCAGAATTGTCTGGTAACACAAACTCATTGTTTTGCGCATAATCTGTACTAATGGTTTGGTCTAGAGTAGTAGTGTAAAAATAACCTAAGCTGCATATTAATAGTACAGCTGCAGCTATACTTATGTATTTTTTTAATGGATTTAATTTAACAACCTTAGTTTCTTTAATAGTATTACGTTTGTTGTTAATTGCCTGTAAAGCCTTTTCTTGGTCAAATTCTGGAGCTTGTAAGTTGTTAGAAGCTGTAATTATTTTATGGTAAGAGGTATATTCTTCGGTTTTTTTAAACTGAATAATTTCTTCCTCTGTTAACTCGTTATTAAGCCATTTGGCTAGGTAATTTTCTTGCATAATTTTTGCTTTACGTAGGTATAACAATCAATAAGTAAAAAACCCTACTTTATATTTTATTTTTTATAAATCTATAATTTTGTGCACCAGTATTTTAAATACCATTTATATGTTCTCTAAGAGATTTTAGTGCCAAATGCATCCTTTTTTCAATTGCTTTTACGCTTACGCCTTCTAATTCTGCAATTTCTGCATATTTCTTTTTATCAATTCTATTTAATAAAAAAGTAGTTCGTTGGTTTTCAGGTAAACTAGCAAGTGCTCTTTCTAATTTTTCTTGAAATTGTTTTTCTTCAAGTAAAAACTCTGGTGTTTCATTACTTACATCAGTATTTAAATGCGCATATTTTAGGCGTACTTTGTCTGCCTTAATCATATTTAAATATAAATTATTGGCAATAGTGTATACATATGCTTTGGCCTTACTAGGTACTACCTTTGCACAATTTTCCCATAATTTTACAAATGCTTCTTGTACAGCATCGTAAGCCTTTTCTTCGTTACCAAACTTATAATATATGTAATTAAACACCGTTTTAGAGTTGGTTGTAAAGACTTGGTTGTATATCTTTTCTTCGCAAACGTTATTATGGTTGTCTATGTTCAAAACTACTTTGTTTATTTTTTTTCAAAGGTATTTTAAAAAAATGATATTTTATTGGTAGGGTTTTTTTTAACTGAATTGTTATAGAGCTATAAAACAAAAAATAAACCAAATTATTATGAAAAAGTTTTTCGCAAAATTTATGTTCGCAATCCTACTTATGGGAACATTTAGTCTAACCTCTTGTCAAGAAGAGTTTGAAGAGTTGCCAAACAATAGTGACGGCAAAGCTATTGAGTCTACTTCTGCCACAGCAGCATTAATTAAGGGAACATCTTCTAAAGATGGCTCTTATGATAATATAGTTGATGGTGCCAGTTGTTTTGCAATACAATTCCCTTACAAGGTTAATGTAAATGGGTTAGATATTACTATAGATTCTATTGAAGATTTAGAATTAATTGAAGAAATTTTAGATGAAATAGATTCTAACGATTATGATTTAGAAATTATTTTTCCAGTAAAAATTACATTGTCTAACTACACAGAAATTACTATTAATAGTAAAGAAGAGTTATTAGCGAAAGCTAAAGACTGTGTAGAAGGTGGTGAAGATGATGATATTGAGTGTATAGATTTTGTGTACCCAATAGATGTATTTAGTTTTAATACTAACTTAGAAATAACAAATACTACTACGGTTAAAAGTGATAAAGATTTTAGATTATTTTTTGCAGGTCTTGGTGATAATGACATTGTTGGTCTAGATTTCCCTATTACCTTAGAAAAATACGATAATACTAAAGTGGTTGTTAATAGCAATGCAGAATTAGCAGCTGTGTTAGAGAGTGCAAAAGATATGTGTGATGAAGATGATGACAATGATTATAATGATGATGACTTTACAAAAGAAAGGTTAGATGCATTTTTAATTGATTGCCCTTGGATGATAGACGAAATTTTTAGAAACAACCAAGAGCAAACAGAGCAGTATTTAGAATTTGTTATGGATTTTAAAGAAAACGGAAGTGTTGTTACTAAAAACAATCAAGGTAATTATGTAGAAGGTACTTGGTCTACTAGCGTAAATGCTACTAGCAATAGAGTAGAGTTAAAAATGGAGTTTGAAACTATGGCAGATTTTAACTTGGATTGGTATGTATACGAGTTAAATGATAATAGAATAAAACTATTTGCTAACAACGGTACTGATAAAATAATACTAGAAAAACACTGTGAGTTATCTAACGACTATTCTAATGAAGAAATTAGAGATTTGTTAGATGGTTGTAAGTGGAATTTTGCTGTGCCAAGTAGCTCATCTATTGGGTTATATAACATTATGTTTTTAGAAAATGGAAATGTTAAGTTTGTAGATGATAACGGAACTGTTTTTACTATAGATACTTTTTCTACTTGGGCTGTAGAAAGTAATGCAATTATTTTTTACAACATTAACCAAGAGTTAATAGCAGAAAAATGGAAAATATCGTCATACTCACAAAATCAAATATTTGTAGATATTTATAATGAGAATGAGCTAATTTATCAAAACGTATTGCAAAGAAATTGTGATGAAAATGCAGCTTGTAGCGATGCAGAAATAAACGAAGCTCTACTGGGTGAGTGTAAATTTAAAATTACAAATGTAGATGGTACTTTTTCAGAAGAGTTGTTAATAGATTTTTCAAGTAATAATATTCACGTTTATGATGCCAACAATACAGTTGTAGAGGAAGGTAACTGGTCTTTACAAAGCGGAACGTTATCATTTAATGACTTTACTATGATTCTTGAAAATTATGGAGGAGATTGGAAAGTAATTGAGTGTAGTGAAGAAGCATTTACACTAGAAAAAGGAGAAGAAATTATTGTCTTAACCAAAGTGTGCAGCTAAATAGTAGCACATAATAATTATGCAAAAGGGTAACTTTATATAAGTTGCCCTTTTTTTATGTTATATTTTTTTGCTTAAAGCATACACTTCCCAATGTAATTATTAAATTTGCATTTCCAGAAAAAAGTAGACTTATGTTCAATAATTTAAGTGAAAAGTTAGATAAAGCGTTCCACGTCTTAAAAGGACACGGACAAATTACAGAAATTAATGTAGCAGAAACTTTAAAAGAAGTTCGTAGAGCTTTATTAGACGCCGATGTTAACTTTAAAATAGCAAAAGAATTTACCAATAGAGTAAAAGAAAAAGCACTAGGTCAAAACGTACTTACAACCTTACAGCCTGGCCAATTAATGGTTAAGTTGGTTAAGGATGAGCTTACCGAGCTTATGGGTGGTGATGCAGAAGGCATAAACCTATCTGGTACACCATCAGTAATATTAATGTCTGGTTTGCAAGGGTCTGGTAAAACAACCTTTTCTGGTAAACTTGCTAATTACCTAAAAACTAAAAAAACTAAAAAACCTCTATTGGTTGCTTGTGATGTTTATCGTCCTGCGGCTATAGATCAGTTACACGTTGTAGGTGAGCAAATAGGAGTAGAGGTTTTCTCAGACCGTGGTAATACAAATCCGGTAGCAATTGCAGAAGCTGGTATAGCACACGCAAAAGCAAACGGACATAATGTTGTTATTATAGATACAGCTGGTCGTTTAGCTGTAGATAAGGAAATGATGACAGAGATTGCCAATGTACACAAAGCAATAAACCCTCAAGAAACATTATTTGTTGTAGATTCTATGACAGGGCAAGATGCCGTAAATACAGCTAAAGCTTTTAATGATGTTTTAAATTTTGATGGTGTTATACTTACAAAATTAGATGGTGATACTCGTGGTGGTGCAGCCATATCTATTAAATCTGTTGTGACTAAACCAATTAAATTTATTGGTACTGGTGAAAAAATGGATGCAATAGATGTTTTTCACCCATCGCGTATGGCAGAACGTATCCTTGGTATGGGAGATGTTGTGTCTTTAGTAGAGCGTGCACAAGAACAGTTTGATGAGGCAGAGGCACGCAAAATACAGAAGAAGATTGCCAAAAATAAATTTGGGTTTGATGATTTCTTAAAGCAAATTCAGCAAATTAAGAAAATGGGTAGCCTAAAGGATTTAATGGGTATGATACCTGGTGCTGGTAAAGCATTAAAAGGTATGGATATAGATGACGATGCCTTTAAACACGTAGAGGCAATAATACACTCTATGACTCCTGTAGAACGTGAAACACCAAATTTACTTAATGCTAGTCGTAAAAAGAGAATTGCAAAAGGTAGTGGTAGATCTGTGCAAGAAGTAAACCAATTGCTTAAACAGTTTGACCAAATGAGCAAAATGATGAAGATGATGCAAGGCGGTGGCGGCAAAAAAATGATGCAAATGATGGGTGGTATGAAAGGTATGCGCCCTTAATCAATAAAATGTAATTGTAATATAAAAACCATCAAACTAACAATCTAATAATGGAATTACTAGACGGAAAAAAAGTATCAAACCAAATTAAAGAGGAAATTACCGTTGAGGTAACCAAAATGAGAGATCGTGGTGAAAAAGTACCACACTTGGCGGCAATTATAGTTGGTAATGATGGTGCTAGTTTAACTTACGTAGGCAGTAAAGTACGTTCTTGTGAACGTGTTGGTTTTGAGTCTACTTTGGTGCAAATGCCAAGTACAACTAGTGAAATAGAGTTGCTTCGTAAAATTGAGGAACTAAATCAAGATGACGAAATTGACGGCTTTATAGTACAACTACCATTGCCTCCGCAGATAGATACGCAAAAAGTACTTTTAGCAGTAGACCCAGATAAAGATGTAGATGGTTTTCACCCAACTAACTTTGGTAAAATGGCGTTGGATATGAGTACATTTATACCTGCAACTCCATTTGGTATTTTAGAGCTTTTAGAGCGTTATAAAGTAGATACTAAAGGAAAACATACCGTTGTTATTGGTCGTAGTCATATTGTTGGTAGACCAATGAGTATTTTAATGGGGCGTAAAGGTTGGCCAGGAAACTCTACAGTTACACTTACACACAGTGCTACAAAAAATATTACACAAATTATTTCTCAGGCAGATATTGTTATATCTGCATTAGGTGTTCCTAACTTTTTAAAGGCAGAAATGGTTAAGGATGATGCAGTAGTTATAGACGTTGGTATTACACGTGTTGCAGATGATACCAAGCCAAAAGGTTATTATATTACGGGTGATGTAGATTTTGAAAATGTAAGTAAAAAAGCATCATTTATTACTCCTGTTCCTGGTGGTGTAGGACCAATGACAATTGCAATGTTGTTAAAAAACACGTTACTAGCTAGAGAGCGCCATAGAAGTGCTAACAAATAATAAACAACATAAGTTTTAACCAAAAAAATATTGGTATTCTTAGTAATAATAGCAAACCATTACACAGCGTGTAATGGTTTTTTTTATGTTAATAAGTTAGCGCCAAACCTACCATTTAATTGGGTAATTTTAATCCGCATAAATATAAACTAATGAAAACACCCCTTATCTCGGCTAAAGAGCTGCAAGCCTTATTGATAGAAGAAAGTAATGTTATAATTTTAGATGCTAGTCCGGTCACAAATGTATCCGGATTAAGTAGTGACCTAGAAAATTTACAAATAAAAGGAGCTCGTAAGTTTAATATAAAAGATAATTTTAGTGATGCGTCAAGCAATTTTCCTAATACAATACCAAGTGCAAAACAGTTTCAAGAAGAAGCACGCAAACTGGGGATAAAAAAAACCAGTAAAATTGTAGTGTATGATAATTTAGGCGTATACACATCACCACGCGTATGGTGGTTGTTTACTACATTTAGTCATAGTGCTGTAACAGTTTTGGATGGTGGCTTGCCAGAGTGGGTAGCTCAAGGTTTGCCAACAGAAGAAACAGCTAAAAAAAGAGTGCCATTGGGTAATTTTATAGCACATCAAAAAGAGTTTGCTGTGGTAAACTTTTCTATGGTTAAAGAAAATACAGAGAGCAATACCGCTTTAGTTATAGACGCACGTTCTGAAGGTAGGTTTAATGGTACGGAGCCAGAACCTAGAGCAGAATTGGCTAGTGGTAACATTCCAGGTTCAGTTAATCTTCCTTTTACAAAAGTTTTAGAAAATGGTAAATTTAAATCTAAAGAAGCATTAACAGAAATTTTTAATCCCATTTTAGCAGAAGATAAACCACTAGTTTTTAGTTGTGGCTCTGGTTTAACAGCTTGCGTTATTTTATTAGCAAGTAAGTTGGTAGATGACACTAAAGATACATCTGTTTATGATGGCTCTTGGACAGAGTGGGTACAGTTGTATGAAGAAGAAATTGAAGAAATAGAAGTGGACACGGATGCTTTAGATGAGGTTTTAGATGAAACTACTCAAGAAGAAGTTAGTCAAGAAGAAGTTAGTCAGGAAGAAGAGGTAAATGATGATGAAGATTTTAATAATGAAGAGATAAGCAGAGAAGAAGAAGAGTAAATGGAAAAAGGGAAACCCAGATTGGTTAGACTTACAGCAATTGTTACTCAGTTACAAACTAAAAAAGTTGTAACAGCTACAGAATTGTCTGCAAAGTATAAAGTTAGTATTAGAACTATTTATAGAGATATACGTACTTTAGAACAATCTGGGATTCCTATTTATACAGAAGAAGGTAAAGGCTATTCTTTGGTAGATGGTTATAAGTTACCGCCTGTAATGTTTACAGAAGAAGAAGCAAATGCTTTAATAACTGCAGAGCAAATTATAAACAAGAATAAGGATACTTCTTTTGTTGATGGATATGTTAGCGCAGTAGAAAAAATTAAAGCTGTACTTAAATATTCTCAAAAAGATAAAGTAGCATTGCTTACCCAGCGCTTACAAATAAGAAGCAATTTAGAGAATCAGAAAACAAGTAGTTATTTAATGCAACTGCAAACAGCATTAACTAATTATAAAGTAATACAAATAAACTACTTGTCTTTAGAACAGAAAGAAACAAAAAGAGATATAGAGCCATTTGCGTTAATACATAATAAAGACAATTGGGTGTTAATTGCTTTTTGTAGACTTAGAAAAGACTTTAGAGCTTTTAGGGTAGACTGCATTCAGCAAATGATAATTTCTTCCAATACTTTTAATCCGCATAAAATAACACTTGAAGATTATTTTGATATGGCTAGAAAAAAATGGAAGAGTACCCCTGACATATCTATGACATAGTAGCTGTTTATTTTTGAAGTAAATAAAAATAGAAAGCTATGAATATTGTAAAATTAGAATCTTTTAGTGTAATTGGTATTAAGGTGCGTACTACAAATGAAAACGAGCAAGCTGCAAAAGATATAGTTGCATTGTGGAATACATTTATGTCTCAAAACTGTATAAATAAAATACCAAATAAGGTGAGTACGGCTGTTTTTTCAATCTATACAAATTATGAGAGCGACTACACAAAACCGTACGATACCATTTTAGGATGTAAAGTTTCTTCATTAGATAAAATCCCAGAAGGTATGGTTGGCCACTCTTTTAAGGCATCGACCTATAAAGAATTTAAAGCTCAAGGAAATTTATCCAAAGGTATTGTATATAAAAAGTGGTTAGAGATCTGGGGTACAGATCTAGATCGTTTGTATACCGCAGATTTTGAAGTTTATGGTGATACTGCAAAAGATACAACAAATGCTGAGGTTCCTATTTATATTGCTATTAAAGAGTAGTTTTAATATTGTATTAAGTTACAGTGGTAACTTAACCAATATATTACAAGGTTTAAAGATAATGTAGTCCTGTTTTGGACTACATTTTTTATATTTAGGGACACTAGCTTATAAAATTTTTTGTCCCATGAAAAAATTAATACCTACTATTTGCTTTTGTTTGCTGCTTAATTTTATAACTAAAGCGCAAACAGGTAAGGTTTTTGATAACCTAAAAGTTACTAGTGAAATATTAAAGAGCGAACGTAATTTTTCAATTTACCTACCGCCAGATTACGAAACTTCTAAAAGAGATTATCCAGTACTGTATTTATTACACGGAGCAGGAGATGACCATACCGGTTGGGTACAATTTGGAGAAGTTTTGCATATTACAGACAAAGCTATAAAAGCAGGCAAGGCAACACCAATGATTATTGTAATGCCAGATGCTGATACTGGCAAACGTGGATATTTTAATACTGAAGACTGGAGGTATGAAGATTTCTTTTTTGAAGAATTAATGCCTTATGTAGAGAAGAAATACCGTATAAAAGGAGAAAAGCGTTATCGTGCAATATCTGGACTCTCTATGGGTGGTGGTGGTACTTTTATGTATGCTTTACACAAACCAGAGTTGTTTTCTTCTGCTTGTCCGCTTAGTGCTTCTGTAGGTATGTTGCCACAAGACACGGTTAAAATAAAAGATTTTGCACAAAGTGAAAACAAAACGGTAGAAGAAATGAAGAATTATTTTAAAAGACATTCAGCCATTTCCTTATTAGATACTGTTCCTGTAAACGATATAAAATCTGTACGTTGGTATATAGATTGTGGTGATGATGATTTTTTGTTTGAGGGCAATAGTTTAGTGCATATTTCTATGATGAAAAAGAAAATACCACACGAGTATAGGGTTCGTGACGGGGCTCATAATTGGACCTATTGGAGAGAGTCTCTACCAGAAGTTTTAAAATTTGTATCTGCTGCTTTTCATCAACATTAAAAGTAAAACAGCTGTAATAAAAAGAAGCTAGTATAATTTATACTAGCTTCTTTTTTGTTTTTTCTATGGTATGTTTAAATACTTATGCGTCTGTAAGGATACTTTCCATTGCGGATTTTTCATAACAAAATCTACAATAAGCGGTGTCATTTTATCTTTAACACTCCACTCTGGTTGCAAATATAAAATACAATCTTTGTTTACTTTAGCCGCTTGTTCTTCAGCAAATTTAAAATCGTTTTTATTATAAATTATCATTTTTAGCTCGTGTGCCTTATCATAAATAATACCTTGTGGTAATTTATTTTTTTTAGGCGATAAACAAATCCAGTCCCAAATACCAGTTAAGGTATATGCACCAGAAGTTTCTATATGTGTTTGTAAATTTTTAGCCTTTAAAGCCTCTGTAAGCGGAGCCATATTCCAAGTTAAAGGCTCGCCACCAGTAACCACAATTGTGTTAGAGTATTTTGCAGCATTATTTACAATGGCATCAATAGTTGTTGGTGGGTGCGTAGCTGCATTCCAACTTTCTTTAACATCACACCAATGGCAACCTACATCACAACCACCTACACGTATAAAATATGCAGCTGTTCCTTTATGAAAACCTTCTCCTTGTATGGTATAAAATTCTTCCATTAACGGAAGCATTTCTCCTTTATCTACCAATGCTAATACCTCATTTTTAACCATTATGCAAAGATACATTTTTTGTTTTTTACTATCTAACTTTACGTAAAAGATAGCATAGTGTTACTGTATAACATAAAAAAAACAACAATTATGGTGGTTGTTACTTAATGTTTTATTGTATTTACAGCAAAACTTCTCTTTTTAGTTGTTTAAATTTAAGCTATTTTTATCAAAATTTTAAGAAATGAGCACCAAGGAAAAGTTCTTAGCAGACATAGAAAAAGGATACGCAACAAAAGGAGATTTTATAACTATGGGCGCTGGTATTGTAGACGGTGAAACCGTTACAAATGCGTTTGTAAAAGTACCTTTAAAAACACTTAACCGACACGGTTTAATTGCAGGTGCTACAGGTACGGGCAAAACAAAAACTTTACAAGTATTGGCAGAAAACTTGTCAGACAAAGGGGTGCCAGTTATGTTAATGGATTTAAAAGGAGATTTAAGTGGTATAGCACAACCAAGTGCAGGACATCCTAAAATAGATGAACGCCATGCTAAAATAGGTTTGCCATTTAACGCTAAAAGTTTTCCTGTAGAAATTTTGTCGTTGTCTGAGCAAGATGGTGTAAAGTTAAGAGCTACAATATCTGAATTTGGTCCGGTGTTGCTTTCTAGAATTTTAGATTTAACAGTAACGCAAGAAGGTATTGTTGCAGTTATTTTTAAATATTGTGATGATAATAAATTGCCACTTTTAGATCTTAAAGATTTTAAAAAAGTACTACAGTACGCTACAGAAGAAGGTAAGGCAGAGTTTAAAGAAAGCTACGGAAGAATTTCTTCTGCATCTACAGGTTCAATTCTTAGAAAAATAATAGAGTTAGAACAGCAAGGAGCCGATTTATTTTTTGGTGAAAAATCTTTTGAAGTAGATGATTTAACTAGGATTGATGAAAACGGTAGGGGATACATTAATATTTTAAGATTAACAGATATACAAGATAGGCCTAAGTTGTTTTCAACTTTTATGCTAAGTCTATTGGCTGAAATTTATGATACTTTTCCTGAACAAGGAGATAGTGATAAACCAGAACTAGTATTGTTTATAGATGAGGCTCACTTAATTTTTGATGAAGCATCTAAAGCATTATTAAACCAGATAGAGAGTATTGTAAAATTAATACGTTCTAAAGGTATTGGTGTATATTTTGTAACTCAAAATCCTGCAGATGTTCCAGAAGATGTTTTGGCCCAACTAGGATTAAAAGTGCAACACGCATTACGTGCATTTACAGCAAAAGATAGAAAAGCTATTAAATTAGCAGCACAAAATTATCCAGATAGTGAGTATTACAATACAGAAGATGTATTAACATCTTTAGGTATAGGAGAAGCTTTAATTTCTGCCTTAGATGAAAAAGGTAGGCCAACTCCGCTAGCCGCTACTATGTTGCGCGCACCTATGAGTCGTATGGATGTTTTAACAGATAAAGAGCTAAAAGAAGTGATAGATGCTTCTTCTTTGGTTAAAAAATATAATGATGTAATAGATAGAGAGAGTGCTTATGAAATGCTTAACGAGAAAATTGAAAAAGCAGAAGCTCTAGCGGAAAAAGAAAAAGAGAAACCAGCAGCTAAAAGAACAAGTAGTCGCTCTAGAAGTACAAGGCAAAATCCTGTGGTAAAAGTTTTAACCAGTGCAACTTTTATTAGAGGTGTGTTAGGCGTGCTTAAAAAAGTATTACGTTAAAAAAACCTACTTACTAACTATATATTTTAAATGAAAAAAATTACAATTACCTGCTTAGTTGCAGTGGCAATTTTGGCGGCAAAATGCGGCAAAGGAACAGAGTCAGATTTTTTAATTACGCCAACGAGTTTTGGTAAATTAACAAAAGAAAATTCGGCAAAAGATTTAGAAACAATTTATGCAACAGATTCTATAGTTAAGGATGATGCAGTGCAACTAAGTGCTAGTGTACGCAAAGAGCATATTTATGAAAAGGGTGGAAAACCATTGTTTACAGTAAGTATTAGTAAAGACTCTATAATTGATAATATTAGAGTTTTAGATCCGCGTTACACTACAGATAAAGGGATTAATTTACTTAGTACGTTTAAAGATATTAAGGATAATTACACTATTCATAAGGTATTAACTTCTATGAATAATGTAGTTTTATTTATAAAAGATAGTGATGTGTATTTTACTATTGATAAAAAAGAGCTGCCAGAGAACTTACGCTACAGTAACAATACCAATATTGAAGCAATACAGATACCAGACGCTGCTAAAATAAAATACTTAATGATAGACTGGGAATAGTATGAAAAAGAAGTACACCATACAAACAGAGCCTTTTGTTGTACCTACTACAGATGGCAAATTAATTGAAGAACATTTTGGCGGAGCAACAAACAAGCAACAGGATTTAAGTATTGCTCATATGGTGGCTCCTCCAGGTTGGTCAGAGCCTTTTCAGACTCCAGAATTTACAGAGTATACTTATATTATTAAAGGTAAAAAGCAATTTTCTATAGATGGTGAGCTTGTTGTTTTAGAACAAGGGCAATCTATACGCATAGAAAAAAATACACGCGTACAATATGCTAACCCTTTTAGTGCTTCTTGTGAGTATATTTCTATATGTACCCCAGCTTTTTCTATAGATACAGTAAATAGAGAAGAAGATTAACCCTTATTTTATAATAGCCTACACTATATTTTATGAAAAAAATGCTAAGTAAAATTATACCTGTTGCCTATGGTACATATTTTAATGTGCTATCTGTTTTCAGTAAACGGTTAGCAGCAAAAAAAGCATTTTATCTTTTTTGTACCCCAAGAAAAGGTAAAGTTTTGCCACACCAAACAGAATTTTTAAACAAGGCAAAAAAAGAGGTAATAAATACCAATAATTTAGATTTACAAGTATACCAATGGTCAGGAGAAAAAGAAACTATTTTACTGTTGCATGGTTGGGAAAGTAATGTCTTTAGGTGGCGCAATTTAATTGGGTATTTAACTAAAGAAAATTATAATATTATAGCTTTTGATGCACCTGCACACGGTAACTCTACAGGCTCAGTTTTGCACGTACCAATTTATACAGAGGTTACACAAGCACTAATAACCAAATACCAACCAAAATATATTATAGGACATAGTGTTGGTGGTATGACAACCTTGTATAATAATTACAAATACAACAACCCATTTGTAGAAAAACTTGTAATACTAGGTGCACCATCAGAGTTTTATACTATATTAAAGAATTACAAGTCAATGTTAAAGTTTAATAAAGCTGTTTTTAACAGTTTAAAAGAATTTATATTTGATAAGTTTAATTTTTTGCCAGAAGATTTTTCTATCTCAGAATATGCAAAGCAGAACACTAAAAAAGGTTTACTTGTGCATGATAAGTTAGATTTAATAGCTCCTTGCTCGGACTCTGAGTTGGTGCATAAAAATTGGACAAATAGCAAACTACTAGTAACAGAAGGTTATGGCCATTCATTACATCAAGATGAGGTAAGTAATGCTGTTATATCATTCATAAAAGAAGCATAAATAAATTATATAAAATGACATACCCAATAGCACCTTTTCATATTGCCATTCCTGTTCATAATTTAGAGGAATGTAGAATTTTTTATAGAGATGTTTTAGAGTGTCCAGAAGGTAGAAGTAGTGACCATTGGGTAGATTTTAACTTGTTTGGTCATCAATTAGTAATACATTACAAGCCAAAAACCGAAACAGAAGAACTACACACCAATGCCGTAGATGGAAAAAATGTTCCTGTACCACATTATGGTGTAGTATTACCTTGGGAAACTTTTGAGAATTTTTCTGAAGACTTAAAGGCTAAGGGTGTAACTTTTGTAATAGAACCTTATGTGAGATTTAAGGATGAGGTAGGTGAGCAGGCTACTATGTTTTTTTATGATCCTGCTGGTAATGCGTTAGAGTTTAAAGCCTTTAAAGATTTAAATCAATTATTTGCTAAATAGTAGTTGCAAAAATTAACTACTTACCACCGTTAGCTTTTAAATCTGCTATGCATTCAGCGTCTAAAGTAGGTAATCCGTTTTTACTTGCAATAAGCATTTTTTTCATACCAGCCCCAAATTCTAATTTTGCGTTCATTAAGCAATCTTCAACATTGCAATGGTTGCTTCCAACAGTTTCGCCGTCATCATTTGTGGTTTCTCCTTCATGCGGGTGTACCATTTCTGTTCCTAAATTAACCAGGCCCATTAAGTGGCCAAGTTCATGCTGTAAAGTTGCAGTTTCTACAGATGTTTCCGAAACTAATGTGCTTTTAGCTGCTAATTCTTTTATTGTAGACTCATAAATTACCATAGATGTATTACGGTATACAGCACCTAAAGTTACAGAGTTAGTTTCTTTATCATCATTGTTAGATGGTGCATCTGCAAAGTAAATATAAATTGCTAAGGTGTCATCTGTATTGTAAGCAGTTCTGTTATCAGTTTCTAACTTAGCTATTTCTTCTATCGTTAAACTTTCTTTATTAGGAGAAGAAACTTGCTTGTACGTGGTTGTTATTTCGTTTTTAAAAGTAACATCATTAATAAAGTCTGTAAAGTTCGCAATTGAAGCATCATTAGGTCTAAAGCCATCTACATAAACAACTTCTAATGCTAGTTTAGAGAATTTTGTGTTAGCTAAAATATCATTAGCAGAATCTCCAGAGCCTTGTAGGTTAGATGCTTTGTTGGTCCCATCTTTTTGTTCAGCAGAGCTGTCATCTGTACTAGAACAGCTAATAACAAGTAAAACGGCAAATAGTAAAGCGCTAAAATTCTTCATAAAAATCTTTTTATAACTAACAGTTAGTTGCAACAAAACCCTACTAGCCAAACGTAATAATTTGTATTTCTATTGTTTAGCAACGGTAAGTTTAGCTAAATAGTCGTAATGTTCTCCTTCAACTATCAGTTCACAGTTAAAACCATTTATAATTGCAGCGCGTTGTAGTGTGTTGTAATCCAAATATAACCAAGGAAAAGTGTTGGTTTTTTCATTTTTGTATTGCATTTGGTAATCTACCTCTCCGTAATAATCTTTGCCAGGAGGAATCCAGTAGCCGCCATCCTCGTCTTCTTCAAACATATAAATAATATCACTAGAATCTAGTAGCAATTGTCCGTTTGTGTTTAATAGAGATTTTAGGTGCTGTAAATAATCACCTAATTTCTGCAATGTGCCAACTATACCAATACCATTCATTAGTAGTAAAAGAGTATCATACGTAGTGGTATTGTAATCTAGAATTTTGGCGTGTATTGTTTGCTTTACACCTCTTTTTTTACAAGTTTCTATAGCTCCTTTAGATGAATCTAAAGCTGTAACATCTATGTTTTTCTCTTGTAAATACAAACTATGGCTACCAGCGCCACAACCAATATCTAAAACCTTTCCTTTACTTAATACTAGTGCTTTTTGCTCTATAATTGGCATTTTTGCATAGTCTCTAAAAAGATATGGCACAGGAATTGTATCATCTTCAGAAATAGAGGAACGCGTTACAATGTCTTCTTTGTAAGTATTATTTAGATAGTCTAACATTGCGGCACCAAAAATATCGCTTCCCATTTTATTTGTATTTTAGCCAACAAAAGTGGCATTTTTTAACAACAATAGAAAGTATTTTATATGAAACAACTTGGAATTGCATTGGTTTTAGTTTTTTTTATTACGGCAAATGGTATGGCCCAAACACAAAAAGATAAAAGTTTAGTAGCAACCTATTTACAAGCTAACGGTTCTGCAGCACAATACGAGTATGCATACGATCAATTGTTAGTAATGCTTACTAAAAACCATCCAAAAACGGATAATAATGCAGATGCTTACAAATATCTAAATGATAATAAAAGTAAAGCTGTTAGTGAAATTTTAACTGATTTAGAAGCGGTTTACACAAAACATTTTACTCAAGATGACATAAAAGAAATGTTAGGCTTTTACAGAGGTGAGGCTGCAAAGCAAATGCTTGCCGATAGAACAAAAATGACAGAAGAACAAAAGCAAGAGCTTAATGCATATTATAATTCTGAAGTAGGAAAAAAAATAATATCTAAACAGCAAGTTCTTAGTAAAGAAATTGGAGCTGCTTCTGAAGCTTGGAGTAGAGATTTGTATGAAACAGCTATGAGTTTATTAAAATAATGGAAGAGGTTTTAAAAGAACTACCCAAAAAGGCAAAAGAGAGACAAAACGAGAATAAAAAGTTTTTTACAAGGCTTAAAAAAAAGCCGCCTAAAAACTTAGACTATGTAATGCAAGAGCTTCATGAAGAGGAGTTTACTAAAACAGATTGCCTTACTTGTGCTAATTGTTGTAAAACTACGGGGCCTTTGTTTACTAATGCAGATGTAGAGCGTATTGCAAAATTTTTTAGGCAAAAACCACAACAGTTTATACAAAATTATTTACGTGTAGATGAAGATAATGATTATGTGCTGCAAAGCGTACCCTGTACTTTTTTAGGTTCAGATAATTATTGCTCTATTTATGATGTAAGACCAAAGGCGTGCAGAGAATTTCCGCATACAGACCGTAAAAAGTTTCAGCAAATAAGTAATTTAACTTTAAAAAATGTTGCTATTTGTCCGGCTGCATATAACATTGTAGAAGAAATGAAAAAGAAAATTAAAGTATAATATTTTTAATTTTTTAAAAAAACCGTTAACCAAAAAGTTAACGGTTTTTTTTATATTTAGAAGATGGAAAGTATAGTTACGTATTTTGAAAACATACCATCTGCTCACCGCAGCCTAATTTTAGTTGGTGGTATAACATTTTTTTGGCTTTTAGAGGGTGTTTTACCGCTACAACGATTTACGTACAAAAAATGGCGACACGCATTGCCTAATATATTTTTTACGTTTACTACTGTTGTAATAAATTTTTTACTAGCATTTTTATTACTTAAAACAAGTGATTGGACTGTTGTAAATAACTTTGGTATTATAAATTGGTTACCAAAAATGCCATTATGGTTGTATGTTACAATAGGTGTAATGTTACTAGATTTTTTTGGCGCTTACCTAGCACATTTTACAGAGCATAAAGTAAAACCGTTGTGGATGGTACATTTGGTTCATCATACAGACCATAATGTAGATACTACTACAGCAAACAGGCACCACCCGTTAGAGAGCGTAATACGTTTTGTATTTACTTTAGCAGGTGTTTTTATTGTTGGTGCACCAATGGGTGTTGTAATGTTATACCAATCTTTATCATTAGTTGCTACACAATTTGGACACGCAAACATTAAACTACCTAAAAAGGTAGATGCTTTTATTAGTTATTTTTTAGTATCTCCAGATATGCACAAAGTACATCATCATTATGTTTTGCCTTATACCGACTCTAATTACGGCAACATTTTTTCAGTTTGGGATAGGTTGTTTGGTACATTTATGAAATTAGATCGTGATAGCATTGTATATGGTGTAGATACTTTTCCAGATGAGGTAGAGAATGCAAGTATAAAAGGGCTGCTAAAGCAACCCTTTCATAAATATAGGAAACCTACAACTAATACTTAGTTGTACAAAAGGTATTTAGCTCTTATCTTTTTAAATTCTTCAATAGCTGGTTGCCAAGTTTTTTTAATTTCTGTTTCAGACATACCAGATTCTATTTGTTTTTGTAATTTATCTGTACCAGCGTGTTTTGTAAATCCGTTTGTTAAAAATACGTTGCTTTTATCGGTACTATTTTCATAAGCATCTATAATCCATTTTAATGTCATACTGTTCATTCTTTCAGATTTAGACAAGTCATTACCATAACATAGTTTTCCTTTGTGTTTTGGGTGTTTAGATCCAAAATTTGGTTGCGGAGTATAAGTAAAACCATATTTTGTACTGTCTAAAAAAGGAGCACCATAACGCTGAAACTGAAACTCTGTACCACGGCCAGCGTTAATGTTCATACCTTCAAACAAACCTAAACTAGGGTAAAGTGTAATTGCAGTATTGTTTGGCAGGTTTGGAGAAGGTCTAATAGGTAAAATGTAATCACTAGTATGCTCGTAATTGTCAAGTTTTATTACGGTTAAATCTGTTTTTTTATCGCCATTTAACCAACCCTCTTCATTTATCATTGTTGCATATTCTGCAATTGTCATTCCGTATACTAAAGGAATATTTGTCATTCCTAAAAAACCTTTATGTTCTGTTTCCATTGTTGGGCCGTCTACATAATGCCCGTTTGGGTTTGGTCTGTCTAGCACAACAACTTTAATATTGTTTTCTGCGCAAGCTTCCATAACCAATTGCAAGGTTGCTATATAGGTATAAAAGCGTACGCCAACATCTTGTATATCAAAAAGCACCACATCAATATCTTTTAATTGTGTATTATTTGGCTTTCTATTTTTACCGTATAAAGATATTAAGGGCAAACCTGTTTTAGTATCTACACCATCTTTTACGTGTTCACCAGCATCAACCTTGCCTCTAAAACCGTGTTCTGGGGCAAATACTTTTTTAATGTCTACTTTTAATGTCTGTAGTGAGTCTACCAGATGAGTATACGTGCTGTCCGTTTTAAAAATAACACTAGTTTGGTTGGCAACAATAGCAACTCTTTTACCCTTTAATAACGATAAATAGCTATTTGTTTTATTAGCAGCTACAACAATTTTTTTGGGAGTACTAACTTCTATTTTTTCTTCTACTTTTGCTGTAAAATTAGCTTTTGGGGCGTTTCCACAAGCAGATAGTATTAAAAACCATAATAAAACTGTACTTTTGAAACCGGATAAAATTGCCATAAATTGAACTTAGAATTTTTTATTACTAAACGCCTAATTAAAGGTAAAGAGAATAAAAGTAGTATATCTGCGCCAATAATAAAAATTGCTATTGTAGCAATTGCATTGAGCGTAATTATGATGCTTTTTGCAATTGCTACAGGAGACGGACTAAAAGAGAAAGTAAGAGAAAAAGTAGCTGCTTTTAATGGGCATATTCAAATTTTTAATTACGACAATAACACCTCAGATGTGTCTGTTGTTCCCGTATCTATACATCAAAAATTTTATCCAGAATTTACATCTGTTAGTGGTATAACGCATATACAAGCAATTGCAAATAAAGGCGGAATAATTATTACGGATGATACTTTTGAAGGTATTATAGCAAAGGGAGTTGGAAAAGATTATAATTGGGATGTTTTTAAAGAGTACTTGGTTGCTGGTAAACTACCTAATTATAAAGATAAATTAAATGAAGAAGTGTTAATTTCTTCATTAATTGCTAATAGGTTACAACTAAAAGTAGGAGACAAGTTTTCTACCTTCTTTTTAAAAGATAATAATCCTTCACAAACACCAAACCGAAGAAACTTCACTATTGTTGGTTTGTATGATAGTGGTTTTGAAGAATTTGATGGTACTTATGTTTTTGTAGATATACGCCACATACAGCGTATAAACAAATGGGATAAAAACCAAGTGGGTAGTTTTGAGGTCTTTTTAAATAGTTTTGATGCTATAGATGCTAAAAGTAAAGAAATATACGGAGCTACAGTTTCTACATTAGACTCTAGCAATATAAAAGATAAGTACCGTAGTATTTTTGAGTGGATAGGTTTGTTTGATTTTAATGTGGCACTTATTATTGGTATTATGATAATTGTTGGCGGTATTAATATGATAACTGCTCTGTTGGTTTTAATTTTAGAGCGCACACAAATGATAGGTATTTTAAAAGCTCTTGGCGCAGCAAATTGGAGTGTGCGTAAAGTGTTTTTATACAATGCAGTTTATTTAATTGCAATTGGTTTATTTTGGGGTAACTTAATTGGTTTGGGACTGCTATGGCTGCAGAGTAAATTTAAGTTTTTAACTTTTGCAGACCCAAAAGAATATTATATAGAGTATATACCTGTACATATTAATGTTGTAACTGTATTACTACTAAACATAGGTGTAATGTTACTTTGTTTACTTATGTTGTTATTACCATCTTACATAATTACTAGAATTAGCCCAGTTAAATCTATTAAGTTTGAGTAGGCTAATAACTTACATAATCTAACAATAACCTCGGGTTTAGTTATTTTTCTATATCATTAATTTATCTTTGCAGGTAAATAGAAATTATTTAAATGAATTACGCAGAGAATATTTTAGAGACTATTGGTAACACACCGCTAGTTAAATTAAATAAACTAACAGAAGAATTACCTTGTTTGGTATTGTCTAAATACGAAACTTTTAATCCTGGGAATTCTGTAAAAGACCGTATGGCTTTACAGATGATTGAAGATGCAGAGGCAGACGGAAGGCTTAAACCAGGCGGAACTATTATAGAAGGTACTTCTGGTAATACAGGAATGGGCTTGGCATTGGCAGCTATTATAAAAGGATACAAATGTATTTTTGTAATGGCAGACAAACAGTCTAAAGAAAAGGTAGATATTTTAAAAGCAGTAGGTGCAGAGGTTGTTGTTTGCCCTACAGCGGTAGAGCCAGAGGATCCACGCTCATACTACTCAGTTTCTAAACGTTTGGGAGAAGAAATACCAAATTCATGGTATGTAAATCAATATGACAATCCGTCTAACGCAAAAGCACACTTTTTAAGTACGGGTCCAGAAATTTGGGAGCAAACAGAAGGTAAAATAACACATTTTGTTGTTGGTGTTGGTACTGGTGGTACTATATCTGGTGTTGGTAAATACTTAAAATCTAAAAATCCTAATGTAAAAGTTTGGGGTGTAGATACCTATGGTTCTGTATTTAAAAAATATCATGAGACTGGTGAGTTTGATGAAAATGAGATTTACCCGTACATAACAGAAGGTATTGGTGAAGATATTTTACCTAAAAATGTAGACTTTAGTATTATTGATGGTTTTACAAAAGTAACCGATAAAGATGCTGCTGTTTACACACAACGCTTGGCTAAAGAAGAAGGTATGTTTTTAGGTAATAGTGCAGGTGCAGCCATTAAAGGTGTGTTACAATTAAAAGAACATTTTACAAAAGATGATGTTGTAGTAGTACTTTTTCATGACCACGGAAGTAGGTATGTTGGTAAAATGTTTAATGATGATTGGATGAGGGAGCAAAACTTTATAGAATAAATAGTAGTGCCTATGCAGAGTGAAAAAGACAAAATGCTTTCTGGTAAGCCGTATTCTCCTTATAACAAACAATTAGCAGCAGAGCGCTTAAAAGCAAAAGATATTGTTTTTAATTTTAACTCTCGCAGACCCTCACAACTAAAAGAACAAAAGCAAGACCTAGTTTTGCTTTTAGGAAAAACACCTAAGCGGTTCTATATAGAGCCGCCTTTTAGGTGTGATTATGGTTATAATATAGAACTTGGCGCTAACTTTTTTGCTAATTATAACCTTACTATATTAGATTGTGCTAAAGTTGCCATAGGAGACAATGTAATGTTGGGTCCTAATGTTGCAATATATACTGCAACACATCCTATACACCATACTATTAGAAATAAACATTATGAGCACGCTTTGCCAATAACTATAGGTAATAATGTTTGGGTTGGTGGCAACGTGGTTATAAATCCAGGTGTAACTATAGGAGATAACAGTGTTATTGGTTCTGGTAGTGTAGTAACCAAAAATATACCTAGTAATGTTATTGCAGTAGGTAATCCTTGTGTTGTAAAAAGACAAATTACAGAAGAAGATAAAGTCTATTTTGATATAAAATAGTAACTTGTGTGCTATAATTTGTTTAGCATGATAACACTTAAATTAGCAAACCAAACCGTTAAGATTGATAAAGGTGAACTGGTAAATTACATTGTTAATGATGTAGAATTTATACACCAAAAGGGAGATCCGGGATGGCGTAATGCAGATACAGAAATGTTTCCTATAATTGGGCCTACTGCAGAAGCAAATTTTAAAGTACAGACGCCTAAAGGAGATGCTGTTCAAGACCAACATGGTTTATTAAGAGAGTTAGCATATACACTGGTAGAAAATAGTACTAATACAGCAATTTTTAAAAAGGAGTATAAGGCCAATACCAAAGTAACCAATTCTAAATATCCAAATAAATCTACCGTAAGTGAATTGTACTGGCCATATGATTTTCAATTTGAAAAAAAATACCAACTTACCAACACTGGTTTAAAAATTACATTTACAATTACAGCAGAAGAAGGTATGCCGTATATGTTAGGGTATCACCCAGCTTTTAAAACAGAAAGTAGTACTACGCAAATTAGTTACGGAGAAAATATTAAAACTAGTGTACAAGATATAAAAGCTGCAGGTAGTGTGGCTTATCCTTTAAGAGATGTTACTAAAGCAGGACTACAAAATACAAATACTATTACTATAAAAACCCAAGGTTTTAAAGAGTTAATGTTATGGACAGAGGTAGACACTATGTTATGTATAGAGCCTATTACATTTTATCCTTATGATGTTGCACAAAACAAATTATTTAAAGGGTTTAGCCATATAGGTAACTTGCCAGCAGAATATAAAGTGTTTTTAACACCTTCTAATTTGTAACTTATGTTATAATTTGTCACCCTTTTTTTAATATCATATTTATACTATAAAACAATAACTGTAAATTTGCCTAATGCATAATTTTTTTCCAATACTTACTTGGCTTAAAACCTATAAAAAAGGAGATTTTATAAAAGATTTACTTGCTGGTTTTACGGTGGGTATTATTTTAATTCCGCAAGGTATGGCATATGCTATGATAGCTGGTTTACCACCTGTATATGGTTTGTATGCAGCCTTGTTTCCTACTTTAATGTATGTTTTTTTAGGAACATCTAGGCAGTTGGCTGTTGGGCCCGTTGCTATGGATTCTTTATTGGTTGCAGCAGGTTTAGGAGCTTTGTCACTTACCACCACAGAAGATTATATTGCAATGGCAATTGTACTTGCTTTTTTGGTTGGTGCTACTCAGTTTCTGCTAGGACTTTTTAGAATGGGTTTTTTAGTAAACTTTATGTCTAAACCTGTAATTAGTGGTTTTACATCTGGTGCAGCAATAATAATTATGTTTAGTCAGCTTAAACATTTACTAGGTGCAAATATAGAGGGCAGTAGCAAATTTGTAACGCTAATAAAAAATGTATTTGCAAAAGTAGCAGAAACCAATATGTACGACTTTGCTATTGGTATGGTTGGTATACTTATAATTGTGGTAGTAAAAAAAATAAATAAAAAAATACCGTCTATTTTATTTGTAGTTGTATTGGGTATTTTGGCTGTTTACTTTTTAAAATTAGAGCAATACGGCGTAAAAATAGTAGGTGCAATTCCAGATGGTTTACCTTCATTTGGTGTACCTAACATAAATATAAAAAACATATTAGATATTTGGCCAATTGCCATTACTTTGGCTTTAGTTGGGTATTTAGAGGCAATATCTATAGGTAAAGCTCTAGAAGAAAAAACAGGAGAAGAAACTATAAATCCAAACCAGGAGTTAATAGCTATTGGATCTGCAAATATGGTAGGTTCTTTTTTTAAATCTTTTCCGGTTACTGCAAGTTTTTCTAGGTCTGCTATAAATTATGAGGCAGGAGCAAAAACAAATTTAGCATCACTTTTTAGTGTAATAATGGTAGTGGTGGTGTTATTATTTTTAACACCATTATTTTTCTATCTACCTAAAGCAGTATTGGCATCTATAATTATGGTATCTGTATTTGGTTTAATAGACGTAGCTTACCCCAAAGAACTATGGAAACACCGTAAAGACGAGTTTTTAGTATTGTTAGCAACATTTATTTGTACGGTTTTTATAGGTATTAAAGAAGGTATTTTGGTAGGCGTTTTATTTTCATTATTACTAATGGTCTACAGAACATCTAAACCACATTTTGCGGTTTTAGGTAATGTAGAGGGAACAGATTATTACAAAAATGTAAGTAGGTTTGGTACAGAAGTAATTACCAGAGAAGATTTATTAATTGTTAGGTTTGATGCACAATTGTACTTTGGTAATGCAGGCTATTTTAAAACAGAATTGTACAAACACATACATAAAAAAGGTGCCGCTTTAAAAGGTGTAATATTAAATGCCGAAGCTATAAATTATATAGACTCTAGCGCTGCACAAATGCTAGAAAAAGTAATAAAAGAAATTCACGAAAAAAATATACAGTTTTATGTTGCTGGTGCAATTGGCCCTGCAAGAGACATTATTTTTACAAGCGGAATTATAACGGAGTTGCACAGAGAGTTTTTGTTTGTAAAAACATCTGAAGCAGTAACGTATTTTGATGAGCCTAAAGAAATATCTATACTAAGAGCCAAGGTTGCACATCAAAAAAACTTTAACTGATAAATATCAGTAACTAAAAAAAATAATTAACGTAGTTTTACGCGTTTACAAAATTGAAATAGACTATGAATATAGAACAGATTTATACAGGATGTTTAGCACAAGGTGCCTACTATATAGAGAGTAATGGAGAGGTGGCAATTATAGATCCGTTAAGAGAAATAGATCCTTATATAAAAAGAGCAACAGCAGATAATGCTACAATAAAATATATTTTTGAAACCCATTTTCATGCAGACTTTGTTAGCGGACACCTTTCGTTATCTAAAGCTACTGGTGCACCAATAGTTTTTGGACCAAACGCAAATACTGGTTTTGATGCCCTTATAGCAGAAGACTTACAAGAGTTTAAATTAGGTAATGTAACTATAGTTGTATTGCACACACCAGGACACACTATGGAGAGTACAACGTATTTACTACGTGATGAAAACGGTAAAGACCACGCTATTTTTTCTGGTGATACATTGTTTTTAGGAGATGTGGGAAGACCAGATTTAGCCCAAAAAGCTGGTGAAATTACAGAAAAAGATTTAGCAGGCTTTTTGTTTGATAGTTTACGTAACAAAATTATGCCATTAGCAGATGATGTTATTGTGTACCCAGCTCACGGTGCAGGATCGGCTTGTGGTAAAAATATGATGAAAGAAACCGTAGACTCATTAGGCAACCAAAAGAGAATGAATTACGCCCTACGTGCAGATATGACTAAGGAAGAATTTATAAAAGAGGTTACAGATGGTTTAGCACCACCTCCAAAATATTTTCCACTTAATGTAAAAATGAATAAAGAAGGGTATGATGATATAGCTGTTGTGCAGGAAAGAGGTACAAGACCTCTATCACCAGAAGAGTTAGAGGTTGTAGCAAATGAAACTAATGCAATTGTTTTAGATGTTAGGCATCAAAATGAATATGTAAAAGAACACATACCAAGGTCTATTTTTATTGGTCTTAACGGTAGTTTTGCTCCTTGGGTTGGTGCTTTAATAGCAGATGTTAAGCAACCTATTGTTTTGGTTGTACCAGAGGGACTAGAAAAGGAAGCAATTACACGTTTATCTCGTGTTGGTTTTGATAATACTATTGGTTATTTAAAAGGTGGTATAGATGCCTGGAAAGCTGCGGGTAAGGAAGTAGATAGTTTACGTTCTATTTCTGCTACCGAAGCAAAAAAAGAAATAATAGAAAAAAATGCACCTGTTTTTGATGTTCGTAAAGTAGGCGAGTACCAGTCAGAGCATTTAGTAGATGTTACAAGTACGCCATTAAGTATGCTAAACAACCATTTAGCAGAGTTTCCTAAAGAAGAAACTTTTTATATACACTGTGCTGGTGGTTACAGATCTGTAATAGCTGCATCTATCTTAAAAAGTAGAGGAATTCATAATTTGGTAGACATAGCAGGTGGTTTTGCAGCTATGCGTAAAGCAGATATGAATATAACAAAATATGTTTGTCCATCTACTTTATAGTAACTGTATAATATAAATTACAAAAGGTTAAAACAGTTTGGTACTTACCAGCTTGTTTTAGCCTTTTTTTTTATTAAAAACTCTATTATACAGGTTTTACAAATACTGTTGTAAATTTAAAGTAGCATATAAAGTAATGTTATTCTTTTATTTGTAATTTGTGTTTTAAATAACTAGCATTTAAATTATGATTGTATTGGTTGGTGGTTACACCCAAAAAATGTCTGAAACCCTAATTGGGAAAAGTAAAGGTATTTACATTTTAAAATGGAATGAAAACACTGGTACTACTACAGAAATAGGACATTTACCGCTTAAAAACCCAAGCTATTTTGCGTATAATGATAAAAACAATTGTTTGTATGTTATTGAAGAAATTGCTTATGAAGATACACCAAAACTAAAAGTATTTAAACACAACGGTAATGGTAGTTATACATTTATAGATGAAAAATACATACACGGCGCATACCCTTGCCACATAGCCATATCACCAAATGGTAAAGAAGTTGCTGTTGCCAATTATGGTACAGGAAATGCTGAGGTGTATGCCATACAGAAAAACGGTTTTGTGCAAAATGCTCAAATTTTACAACATACCGGTAAAGGAGTAAACCCAGGCAGACAAGAAGGGCCGCACGCACATATGTGCTTGTACAATAAAAACAGAATGTATGTAACAGACCTAGGTTTAGATGCTGTTAAAACCTATGAAAAAGGTAGCAATACTGGTTTTATGAACAGGGCTAATTTAAATTTTAAAGTAGCTGCCGGTAGCGGAGCAAGGCATTGTGTTTTTCATCCTAAAAAAGAGTTTGTGTATGTGTTAACCGAGATGTTTGGTACTGTAAGTGTATTTACAACTAAAGACAGTAGTTTGTTGCAAACCATAAAATTGTTACCAGAATCGTTTATAGGTCTGCCAGGTGCGGCAGCCATTAGAATAAGTGATAACGGAAAATTTTTATACGCATCAGAAAGAACCACTAGTCAAATTATAGTTTTTAAGGTAGATAAAAAAACGGGAGAATTAACATTGGTAGAGCGTGTAGATGCAAATAGTATAACACCAAGAGATTTTAACTTGTCTCCGTCTGAAGATTGGTTGCTGGTTGCAGGCCAAAGCTCTAATGATGTAAGTGTCTTTAAAAGAAATAAAGATGCAGGTACGTTAACCCTATCACACCAAATAAAAGACATAAATACCCCAACGTGCATAGTTTGGCATAAAGCCTAAATTGTATTTTTTTGGTAGTATGACATTTGTCATAGTTATAGCATAAAATAGCCTGTATTTTTACCTTAAAAATACGCTATACAAATGTGCAATTTAGTTCAGAAATACAATATTCCAGGTCCACGTTATACAAGTTACCCAACCGTTCCGTATTGGAATATTAACACGTTCTCTGGTAAGGAGTGGGAGCGTACCTTAATTAAATCTTTTAAAGAAAGTAATGCTACAGAAGGCATAAGTTTGTACATACACTTACCTTTTTGCGAAAGTCTTTGTACGTTTTGTGGTTGCCATAAACGCATTACCAAAAGGCATGAAGTAGAAACACCTTATATACAAGCAGTATTAAAAGAGTGGCAATTGTATTGCAATATGTTACCAGAAAAACCAATTGTTAAAGAGTTGCATTTGGGTGGTGGCACACCAACATTTTTTACGCCAGAAAACTTACAGGCACTTATAAATGGTATTTTTAGAAAAGCAGAACGCGCAGCAGATTACGAGTTTAGTTTTGAAGGCCACCCAAACAACACTACTAAAGAACATTTACAAGCACTATACAATGTAGGTTTTAGACGTGTAAGCTATGGCGTGCAAGATTATAACAGTACTGTGCAAAAAGCCATAAACAGAGTACAGCCTTTTAGTAACGTAAAAAACGTAACACAATGGGCACGGGAAATAGGGTATACCTCTGTTGGGCACGATATTATTTTTGGATTACCACACCAAACTTTAGAACACGTAGAAGAAACCATTTTAAAAACAAAAGAATTGCTGCCAGATAGGTTGGCTTTTTACAGTTACGCACACGTACCGTGGTTAAAAGGTAATGGGCAACGTGGTTATAAAGATGAAGATTTACCAACTGCAACACAAAAAAGAGAGCAATATCAAAAAGGAAAAAACTTACTAGCAAAAGTAGGTTATAAAGAAATAGGTATGGATCATTTTGCCCTAGAGAATGATAGTTTATACCAGTCTATGGTAACTAACAATTTACATAGAAATTTTATGGGGTATACACCATCTAAAACACAAGTAATGATAGGTTTAGGTGTTTCTAGTATTAGTGATAGTTGGTATAGTTTTGCGCAAAATGTTAAAAGTTTAGAAGAATACAATCATTTAGTATTTAATAATATAATTCCTATTTATAGAGGACACATTTTAACACAAGAAGATGTTGTAATTAGAAAACATATTTTAAATTTGATGTGTAGGTTAGAAACTTCTTGGAGTAACAAAAATGAAGAGTTTGCACAACTAAGCGAAACTTTAGACAAGTTACAAGAAATGAAGAATGATGGTCTTATAGAAATTTCTTCTACAAAGCTAACTGTATTAGATAAAGGCAGGCCTTTTATTAGAAATATATGTATGGCTTTTGATGTGTTACTACATCAAAAAACACCGCAGACAAGACTATTTTCAATGACAATTTAATTATAAACTTTAAATTTTACGCATGAAAAAAATAATAGTACCTGTAGATTTTTCAGATCAATCTAATAAAGCATTAAAAGTTGCTGCATCTTTAGCTAGTAAGCAAAACGCAGAGCTTGTAGTTTTGCATATGTTAGAACTAAATGCAGTAATGATTTCTTCTGAAGGATTACCACAAGAGCAAGTTGTATTTTTATTAAAACTTACAGAAAAAAGATTCTCAGAATTTTTAGACAAACCATTTTTAAAAGATATAACAGTAACACCAATAATAAAACACTACAAAGTATTTAGTGAGGTTAATGAGGTTGCAGAAGAGCACAAAGCAGACTTAATTGTTATGGGCTCCCACGGTGTAGATGGTTTGGAAGAAATTTTTATAGGTAGCAATACAGAGCGTGTAGTACGTAATGCAACAGTGCCAGTTTTGGTAATTAAAGACGATATTGAAGATTTTACAGTAAACTCTATAGTTTTTGCGTCTAGTTTTAATGAAGACAACATACCAGCTTTTCATAAAGTAAAAAGTTTTGCCAACCTTTTAGGAGCCAAAATAAACTACGTGTACATAAATACACCAGGTGATAATTTTTTAAGCACAGAAGATGCCTACACCAGAATAGCACAGTTTATATCTAAAACCAATGCCGGTATAGAAGTAGAAATTTATAACGACTATACTGTAGAAAAAGGAATTTTAAATTACAGCAATACAACAAATGCAGATTTAATAGCCATATCTACACACGGCAGAAAAGGCTTATCTCACTTTTTTATGGGTAGCATAGGAGAAGATGTTGCCAACCACGCCACCATACCCGTAGTAACATTTAAAATATAAACATAAAAAAAAGCAGGTTTTAAAAACCTGCTTTTTCATTTCAACCAAACATGTAATCAATTATTACAACTAACCATTAACCACGTATTATTCTTTTTTTTTAGTACTATTCATTAAAAAACCTACAACTATTGCTACTAGTACAATACATACTAGTGCAAAAATGGCAATCATTATTTTACCATTGTTTAAATTAGATAATATTATAGATAATTTCATTTTTTGTTGGTGTATTTATGTTTCATACCGTAAAGATATTGGCTAAAACCCACCTATAATATGATAATTGTCAGTCTAATAAAAAAAACATTACAATTCTGTTCCTGTGCTAAAAACAGCAATAGACAATAATATTAATGCTGCAATTACAATTACAAATGCCACTATAGTAATGGTATTGTTCTGAAATAAGTAGTTGCTAGTTTTTTTGTCTTCTTCTTTCATAAACTTAATATCTTCTTCTCCTTGTTTTAAATCTCTTTTCATTGTTATAGTTTTTAGTGTGTGTGTACAAGTATACAAGAATGGCAAAGAAAATAGTATCGCAAAAAAAAATAAAAGTAACGCAAATGCTTTATGGTAAATGAGTTAAGGATAATATCATTTGCGGCAATGTAACGCCTAAAGTTTTCTGAAATTTGTAAAACAAACAAATAAAATATAAAAATCATGAGCAATAACAGTAACACATTATTAGGAGTATTAGCAGGAACCGCAGTAGGAGCAACATTAGGAATTTTGTTTGCGCCAGACAAAGGAATTAATACCAGAAGAAAATTGGTAGACGAAGCTGTAGCAACAAAAGAGACTATTGCAGAAAGCGCATTAGACTTAAGAAACACAGTAGCTGCAACAGTAGCAACTAATAAAGAAACTTTGGACACTAGAATTGAAAACTTAGTATCTGATGCTAGCTATAAAGCAGACGATGTAATTAACCAATTAGAAGGTAAATTAAAGGAGTTAAAGGCTAAAAACAAAAAATTACAGAAGTCATAAATGAGTGTAATTAACTCCATAGACAAAACGGCAACAGAAGCCGCAGCGGCCGGAAAACAATACGTAGAAGTATCTAAAAAATACTACCAGTTAAAAGTTTTTCAGCAGTTAACAAGTACATCATCCTACGTGGTAAAAACAGTTATTATAGGAGGCCTACTATTGTTAGCATTTTTGTTTATGGCAATTGGCGCTGCATTGGCTTTAGGAGACTTGTTTAATAATATACCATTAGGGTATGCAGCAGTAGGAGGTATATTTATACTGTTGGGCTTGTTGGTATATGGTAGAAGAACATTTATAGATAAAATATTAATTAAAAATATGTCTAAAACATATTTTGATTAAACCACAAACTATGCAATACACATCATTTAAGCAAATAGAGCTAGATTTGAAAAGGCTTAGTTTAGAAAGGCAAATACTAGTAGAAGAGCTAAAAGCACAAAAACACCAAGTTGCAGAAGACTTAAAACCTTACAACTGGTTTGGTTGGGCTTATAAATTAGCCCGTAAATACGGAGCACTACTAGTAATTAAAAAAATTTTTAAATAAGCATCTGCCTATTTTTTAATCACAAAAACACACAAACTATGAGTAATGAATATGCTAAAAACGAAAGAGATAACATAGAAAAATACCAAAGCCAAGGTTACACCAGTAACTTTAGCGTGGTAGATGGCAAATTGGTAGACGTTGCAGAGAAAACCAAATACACGCCACAACAAGTTTTTGTGGTAGAAGAACACAGGTATGAGGGTATGAGTAACCCGTCTGATATGTCTATACTATACGTTATAAAAACAGAAGACAACAATAAAGGCACAGCCTTAATAGGTTATGGTCCAACGGGTAATTTAAATGCTGCAGAGTTTTTTAAAAACATACCCAAAGAAAATTACAACAGTTAAACTGTTCCCCAAAACAGCCCTATATATATGTAAAAAGCAATACTATTTTTAGTGTTGCTTTTTTTGTAAATAAAGCATTTTGTGCCATTTACCATTAAAAACATACCATTGGTAAAGTATTTTGCTACAACCATACATATGTTTAGTTAAGATATAAATTTAGATTGTAACTTGTAGGAAAATTAGTAAAGTTAATTAGTTGGTTTTAAATTGTAATTGTAAGAGACGAGACTGTTCCCCAAAAGAACCTCTCTTTTTAAAGAGCAACACTATAATAGTGTTGCTTTTTTGTTTTGCAGCACATTACCATTAAAAATATACCATTGGTAAACTATTTTAGGGCAATTATACATTTCCGTAATTACAATACAAAAAATAATTATAAATTGTGAGAAAAAATAACAACTACAAATAGAATATGTGCGTTTATACAGCCGTACTTGCGTAATAAACGCAATGACTTGAGTTTATATGTAGTTGTAGCCAATTTGAAAAACTGAATTACACTAATGAAAAAATACGCCATATTAACCAATATTTTAGATAAAATAATTCAGTCAAAGCCAGAAAAATATACAAAGCTTTATTCTGATGAAACTCTCGAAAAGACAAACCAAAGTAGGTCTAGAGCATTTATACATTTATACTTAAAAGTTGGATTTGGCTTGCTATCGTTTGAAGAGAGAGAAAGATATATTACTGATGGCTCATATGATGGCGGAATTGATGGTTATTATATTGACAAAGAATCTAGAACCATCTATTTCATACAATCTAAATTTAGAACAAATGAAGATAACTTTGAATCAAAGAAAATTGCACTTGATGAAATCCTAGTAATGGACATCAATGAAATTCTAGATGGCAATACTCAAGATGAAAAAGGAAATGATTATAATGGAAAAATAAAGCAACTTCAAAGAGAAGTTTCTGAAATAGAAAATATTGGAAGATATAGATATGAGGTTATATTACTTGCTAATATTGAGCAAAATATTCCAAACTCGAAATTTAAACAACTTACTGGAGGTTATCCTGTCACTGCCTTCAATTATGAAAAATGCTACAATGATTTAGTTTTCCCTGTTATTACTGGAACATTTTTCAATGCAACAGAATTAAATATCTCTCTTGATTTAAGTAATAAAAATGCTGGAAGTAAAATTAGTTATACAGTAACTACAAAAAACGGAGAATGTGAAATAACTGTACTTTTCGTACCGACCATAGAAATAGCAAAGGTTCTTCTAAAGTATAAAAACTCTGTTCTGAAGTACAACCCAAGAAGTTACTTAGAATTTGATGGAAAAAAAGTTAATTCAGCCATCAAGGAGACTATAATAAATGAATCAACAAATGAGTTTGCCTTATTTAATAATGGAATTACAATGTTGTCTGATGATTCCTCAATTAATGAAAGAATAGGACAAAAGAATAAGGCTCAATTATCAGTTAAGAATCCACAAATTATAAATGGTGGTCAGACTGCATTCACACTAAGTCGACTATTAGAAGATAATCAAGATAATTTAGACATTTTTCAAAATAAGGAAGTTTTACTTAAGGTAATCACCTTCCTAGATACACCTGAGAACTTTGAACAAAAGCAAAGTAAAGTCGAACTAATAGATAGAGTATCTAACGCCACAAATCAACAAACGCCTGTTCTAAATGCAGATAAATTTGCTAATGATGTAGTTTATAAAAAATTACAAAAAACCTTATACGAAAGATATGGTCTTTTGCTAGAAAGAAAAAGAGGGGAATTTGAAGACGGAATTAAAAACGGATATATTAATAGAACAGAATTGATTGAAAGAAATTTATTTTTTAGAATTTATTATTCTGTCAAAGGGGAAATTAATAAAGCATCACAGAAGAGGCTTTTCCAAAGTTTTGATACTTCTTTAAACTCTTTGGATTCTATTGAAGAATTAGATAAATTTTACTTCGGATATTTAATGCAACAAAAAATACCTTTTCCAAGTAGCAACGGTGGTGCTAGAAAAGATAAAAGTGGTTTTGCAAAACTTTTCCTTATGACAAGATTATACAAACCTGATTCGTTAGAAGACTACAATAATGCAATAAATAAGAATCTTTCTAAAGTTAACAAAATATGGGATAAGCATATGGCCGACTACAGTCGAGACACAAAAAAATATCATAGGCGTTACTACGATAAAGAGTCTAGAACAGAAGTACGAAGATTTGTCCCTAGAATGTGGTACCGTTCAGGTAGTTTTGAAAAAGACATAAAAGAATTAGTGAATAATATTGAATAAAAAACTGGCTACAACAATGGCTATAAGTAATTGCTGGTTCTCGCCTACTTCTGAAAATCCTCGCGGATTTTCTATTCGGTTTTTATTTGCTAAATTAGGTGTTTAAACCACGCAACAAACCATATACAAACACGTTACCACACATTTGAGAAATGACGAATTTTTTAGTTTTGATAGCGGTTTTATTAATAATTAGTTTAGTGCTGATTTTGACAAAATCTGACTTTCCCAAATTGGAGAAGATTATTAAAAGAATTTCGTTTTACTCTTTAATTGGAATTATAATCTGTTCGATATTTTTAGTTTTTGATTTAAGATTTAAAGGAAAATATACGACTACAATTCTAGGACTGACTTTCTTAATTTCTACAGTTATATTGTTTGGATTAACTAAAAAAACTGGAACCAAAATTTATAGCGGAATTTTGACAATACCTCTTGCAATATTTGGGGTTTCAAGTCTGATTTGGGAAATGCCAATTATCTTTTTCTATCTTCTTGCAATGCCCTTTCATCCGCCAATAGCGAAATTTGAAATTGATAAAAAGCATAATATAGAGGTTAGAGACGGTGGATTTATGGCTTGTGGTGAAAGTCTTTTTATTACAGAAACTACAGTGCTAATTATGGACAAATTAAAGCACGTAGGAAATAACTCCTGTGTTACTGGAATCAATAAAATTGAGACTTTGGAATTTAAAGAAGACAAAGCGGATTTTTTAATATATCACGATGGAAAAACTGAATTTAAAAATCCATATAAATATCAACCTGAAATAAAAAACGTGTGGTAACAATGGCTATAATCAATACGGGTTTTGGAGCTTAACGCTAAGTTTGGGTATATTTAGAGTGTCCGCCAGTCCGCCAATTCTTTTAGATTTGGCTTTTTAAATAGAAAAAAATAAAAACAAAATTTAAAAATTTAACTCTGTGCTTATCTGAAAAGTTAGTTTTTTCTATATAAGTTTCTATTATTAACTGTTACTAAGAATTTATAAATTGAATAAAATAATAGGTTTTACGTTTATAATTTTACTTTTTATTTCGTGTACTAATTCCAAAAAGACGGAATTGGGAAAAGCTTCAGAATCTGAAAGTATACTTACCAAAGCAGAACCTGTAACGTCAGATTTTAAGAAAGCTGAAGTAATTGTTCAAAAAATACTAGACTTGCCTAATCTACAGTGGATTTATCACCCAGAATTAAAAGAAAGGTTACCTATTAAAGTTTTGGAAACAGATATAATTAAAAAAAACTTTAGTTTAAATAAGTTTGGACAAAAAGTTAGAATTGTATCTAAAGCGGAATTAAAAGTTGAAAAAATAAAAGACCTTGTAATAATACATACCTTACATATAAAAAATGACACAACAGAATTTGGATTGTCTTTTAATATAGAAGATGTTGGTTGCAGTGGTAATTTTTATAAAAAAAATGGAAAATGGGAAGTTTTAGCTTATTCTGTTTGGGAAAATTAAACAAAACTACACATTGCAATTTGTACTACTAAAAACTAGAGCATAGTTTTTTTGGAAAAAAAGGTAGTTGTAACTCGCACTTAATTAGATTTTTACATTGTTCGGCTTTTTTTTGCATCTATAATAAACCGCTTAAATTATATTTTATTTATATATTTGTATCGTTCACGATTAAAACTTTTACGATATGAATACAACAAAAGCAAATACAAGCAGTATACAAAATATTTTTAGGGTATTATTAGGTTCTTTTATGCTTTACGCAGGAGTAGGGCATTTAACCTTTTTAAGAACAGAGTTTTTAGCACAAGTGCCAACCTGGTTATCTTCTAAAACAGATACTATGGATTTTGTAGTGCTTGTATCTGGTGTGGTAGAAATTGTTTTGGGTGTTTTAATGATTGTTGGCCGCAAGCTTAAAGTAAAAACAGGTATTGCTTTGGCTATATTTTTTGTGTTAATTTTTCCCGGTAATATAAACCAGTACGTAAACCAAATAGACTCTTTTGGGCTTAATACAGATAACAAAAGGTTAATTAGACTATTTTTTCAGCCTGTATTAATACTTTGGGCATTATGGTCTACAGGCGCATTGGGTTTTTTAAAACAAAAAATTAAAAAATAATAGCTCTAAAATATATGCTTTTGGAAGAAAATTACAATCCACTTAAATTAGAAAACCAAATTTGTTTTCCTCTGTATTCTGTATCTAGGCTGCTTATACAACAATACAAACCTTTGTTAGATGAGCTAAATATTACCTATCCTCAGTACTTAGTTTTATTGGTGCTTTGGGAGAATAATGAAATTCCTGTTAAAGATATTTCAGAAAAATTATTGTTAGAAACCAACACACTTACGCCATTATTAAAAAGAATGGAAACAAATGGTTACTTACAAAGAAATAGGTCTAAAACCGATGAAAGAATGGTAATTATATCATTAACAAAAAAAGGTAAAGACGCACACCAAAAGGCCTTAGAAATTCCTCAGAAACTGGTAGAAAAGTTAGATTGTTTTTCTGTAGATAAAAAAGAAATGGAGGTTATGAAAAGTATTTTAGATAAGGTTATTGCTACAGTTAAAAATTAGTATACAACTCATTTTTATTAGCATTTTTTTGTGCAGTTTTTGGTTATGTTAGCCCTGTTTTAATTATTAACCATATAGTATTATAACATTAATTTATTATTTAGATTTTATTTTTAATTTAGTTTTAGAAAAGTATAAACACTTTACTATTAATTTTTTAACTATAAAAAACATCAAATAATTAATTATGAAAAATATACTTAAACTTGGAATTTTGTTTATGGTATTCGCTTTTTTTTCTTGTAAAAATAAAAAATAATTAAAAGTTTAATAA
>NZ_MDDP01000005.1 GCF_001999725.1 Cellulophaga omnivescoria | reverse complement strand
ATTTAAGGATAAGTGAGATTTTTGTTTTTTTAAAAGAATTAAAAGTTTATTTGACATATTGAAGAGAAAGCAAAATAATGCTACTTAGTAGTATTATTGAATTAAAAAAGAGAATGAGTTTGGTTTTAGACGATTTTAGGTTGTTAAGAATATTTACAAAACAACGATGAAGAGTTTGATCCTGGCTCAGGATGAACGCTAGCGGCAGGCTTAACACATGCAAGTCGAGGGGTAACAGAGGAGCTTGCTCTTGCTGACGACCGGCGCACGGGTGCGTAACGCGTATACAATCTGCCTTGCACTAAGGGATAGCCCAGAGAAATTTGGATTAATATCTTATGGTTTATAATTATGGCATCATATTTATAATAAAGGTTACGGTGTAAGATGAGTATGCGTCCCATTAGTTTGTTGGTAAGGTAACGGCTTACCAAGACTACGATGGGTAGGGGCCCTGAGAGGGGGATCCCCCACACTGGTACTGAGACACGGACCAGACTCCTACGGGAGGCAGCAGTGAGGAATATTGGACAATGGAGGAGACTCTGATCCAGCCATGCCGCGTGCAGGAAGACGGTCCTATGGATTGTAAACTGCTTTTATACAGGAAGAATAAGGACTACGTGTAGTCTGGTGACGGTACTGTAAGAATAAGGACCGGCTAACTCCGTGCCAGCAGCCGCGGTAATACGGAGGGTCCGAGCGTTATCCGGAATTATTGGGTTTAAAGGGTCCGTAGGCGGGCTGTTAAGTCAGGGGTGAAAGTTTGCAGCTCAACTGTAGAATTGCCTTTGATACTGATGGTCTTGAATTATTGTGAAGTGGTTAGAATATGTAGTGTAGCGGTGAAATGCATAGATATTACATAGAATACCGATTGCGAAGGCAGATCACTAACAATTGATTGACGCTGATGGACGAAAGCGTGGGTAGCGAACAGGATTAGATACCCTGGTAGTCCACGCCGTAAACGATGGATACTAGCTGTTTGGATTTCGATCTGAGCGGCCAAGCGAAAGTGATAAGTATCCCACCTGGGGAGTACGTTCGCAAGAATGAAACTCAAAGGAATTGACGGGGGCCCGCACAAGCGGTGGAGCATGTGGTTTAATTCGATGATACGCGAGGAACCTTACCAGGGCTTAAATGTAGATTGACAGGTTTAGAGATAGACTTTCCTTCGGGCAATTTACAAGGTGCTGCATGGTTGTCGTCAGCTCGTGCCGTGAGGTGTCAGGTTAAGTCCTATAACGAGCGCAACCCCTGTTGTTAGTTACCAGCACATTATGGTGGGGACTCTAGCAAGACTGCCGGTGCAAACCGTGAGGAAGGTGGGGATGACGTCAAATCATCACGGCCCTTACGTCCTGGGCCACACACGTGCTACAATGGTAGGTACAGAGAGCAGCCACTTAGCGATAAGGAGCGAATCTATAAAACCTATCACAGTTCGGATCGGAGTCTGCAACTCGACTCCGTGAAGCTGGAATCGCTAGTAATCGGATATCAGCCATGATCCGGTGAATACGTTCCCGGGCCTTGTACACACCGCCCGTCAAGCCATGGAAGCTGGGGGTACCTGAAGTTCGTCACCGCAAGGAGCGACCTAGGGTAAAACTGGTAACTAGGGCTAAGTCGTAACAAGGTAGCCGTACCGGAAGGTGCGGCTGGAACACCTCCTTTCTAGAGAAATACGACCGTTACATATTAGTTTATGTAGTAAGAATTTAGTTGTAACTAGATTTATTTTCTTTTTTCGCTGTCACTTCAAAATATTAAGATACAACAACTAAGATTGAGTCCCATAGCTCAGCTGGTTAGAGCGCTACACTGAAACTGGTCCTAAAAAACATCGAAAGCATCCGACGAACTTACCAG
>NZ_MDDP01000049.1 GCF_001999725.1 Cellulophaga omnivescoria | reverse complement strand
GGGTGTGGGGGGAAGGGAAGTGGGGGTAGAGGAGAAATCGATGAAGAAGAGAGAAGATGTAAAGGAGACCAAGGTGACCAAGGAAGCACAAGGACTCAGGGATATCAAGGAGAAAAGGGAGACCAAGGAGATCAAGGACCACAAGGACTTCAAGGAATCCAAGGAGAAAAAGGAGACCAAGGTGACCAAGGACCACAAGGACTTCAGGGAATTCAAGGAGAAAAAGGAGATAAAGGCGACCAGGGCGACCAAGGAATCCAAGGAATCCAAGGAGATCAAGGACCACAAGGACCTCAAGGGCCTCAGGGACCACAAGGTCAAGCTGGACAAGATGGGCAAAAAGGAGATAAGGGAGATAAAGGAGATAAAGGAGATCAAGGAGAAAGAGGTGCTACTGGGGCAACCGGAGCTCAAGGGCCTCAGGGACCACAAGGTCAAGCTGGACAAGATGGACAAAAAGGTGATAAGGGAGATAAAGGAGACCAAGGAGAAAGAGGTGCCACTGGAGCAACAGGTGCTCAAGGACCACAAGGTCCTGCAGGTCAAAAAGGAGATCCAGGCGATCCTGCATCCGATGATCAAACATTATCAACAAATGGTAATGCAGGTTATGTAGCTATATCAGGAGGTAACAATGTTACTATAAATGTTGATGATGCAGATTCTGTAATCGGTAACGAATACAATACTAACTTTAGAGTAGTAGGTAATAATTTAAGATTAACAGATGGTGGAGGAAACTTTAATGTTCCATTATCAGATTTAGGTTCAGATGATCAATATGATGATGAAGTAGAGTTACGTACACCTATAGATGTAGACGAAGGTGGAGAAGCATCTCCAACAGCAGAAACTAATGTACAAGAGGTAATACAAGCTATCGCTCCAATTACATCTAAAGCGGCACGTATATTTTACCCACCGTCTGTAGAAGTAGATGTAGCAACAAACGGAACTAAGACATTAGATTTATATGACGAATATATTAAGCAGTATGGAACACCAACTGTAGGTAGTGTTGGAGCACCATCAGCTTTACCAACATATACTAGAACAGAATTATATTATTATGTTACTTATGCAGATCCTACAGTGTTTAATACAGCAACAATGAATATAAATGCAAATGGTGTTTTAACATATACAGTAACTAATCAACCTACAGACTACAACACTTTAATAAACGTTGTATTTGTAGTAAAGTAAGCTAAAGCGAATAAAAACTTATCCTAGAAATTTGAAATCAATTAAAACATATAAATTTTTATTCGCTCTGCTACTAGGCTTGTTCTGCGCTAATGTAATTAGTGCTCAATTTTTATTGCAAGCACCAAATAGTACAGACGAGAATAATTATAAATGGTACAACGCAGCAGATACCAGTACCGTTTTGGGTACAGACTTCTTTTATGAAGTGAGTCAGCCAGGCGTATATTTTGCAACTTATGATGGTACCTTGTGTGGTAAAAACGCAAGTACATATTTTATACTTACAGATTGTAATACACCAAACAACGAGGTTACATTAGATATTTCTGCAAATATTTCATCAGGGGCATCTGTAAGTTGGTCACCAGCGTTAGCAGGAGATCAAACAGCTCCACAAGTTATAGCAACTAAAGATGTTGTAAAATATGTAGCAACATTGCTTAAAGCAGGTAACTCTGTTCAGCTACCTAGTTTTAAGGTAGTATGTATGAGTGAGGCAAGTGATTTAGAAAATGATATTGTTACAGTAGATGAAGACACCTCAATAATTGTAGATATTTTTGCTAATGATAATGGTTTACCTAATCCTGGTACATTAACAACTTCAGACCCCGTAAATGGTACGGTAACTATTGACGATAATGGAACACCTAATATTCCGTCTGATGATATTGTTACGTATGTTCCGGATGCAGACTATAATGGTCCAGACTCTTTTACATACACCGTGTGTAATAGTTATGGCGATTGTAGTACAGCAACAGTAGATGTTACCGTAGTACCAATTTTAGATACACAGGATGATGTAGTTGCAACAGATGAAGATGAAACAATTATAATAGATAATTGGCATTTAAATGATAACGATTTACCTACCAATGGTACATTTACAACAACAGATCCATCTAATGGTACAATTGTAGTAGACAATAACGGTACGCCAAATAATCCGGCTGATGATATCATTACATACACACCAAATCCAGGTTATATTGGTAGAGATACTTTTACTTATACCCTTTGTGATACTCTTGGTAACTGTAGTACATCTACAATTACTGTTATTGTTAATGAGTCTGAAATGACAGATTTAGATGCAGATAATGATGGTATACTTGATAGCTTTGAAGATCTTAACCTAGACGGAGACAATAATCCGGCTACAGATCCTACGGATACAGATGGTGATGGAATTCCAGATTATTTAGATATAGATGCAGATGATGATGGTATCCCAGATAACGTAGAGGCTCAAACTACAGCAGGTTACATACCTCCAAGTGGTTTAGATGAAAACGGTAATGGTTTAGATGATGCTTATGAAACTGATGGTAATTTAGGAATTTTCCCAGTAGATACGGATGGTGATAGTTTACCAGATTATTTAGATGAAGATAGTGATAACGATGGAGTGCCAGATGTAATAGAAGCTAATGATACAGACAGTAATGGTATTCCAGATGATACATTTGTAGGGTCTGATAAGGATAATGATGGTCTTGATGATGGTTTTGAAGGGTCTACTACTATTGATGATGATAAAAATGATGAAATAGATGATCCTATAAACGACTTACCAAACTCTGATGGCGATGGTGAGTTAGATTATAGAGATACTGATGATGACGGAGACGGCATACCAACTATTGATGAAGATATTAATAATGATGGTGATTTTGCAAATGATGATGCAGACGGTGATGGTATTCCAGATTATTTAGATTTTCCAGAATCAGAAGAAGATGGTATAGAAATATTTAATGTAGTTACACCAAACGGAGATGGTATACATGATGTGCTTAAAATAACAGGACTAGAGAGGTTCCCTAATAACACTATTAGAATTTATAATAGATGGGGAGTACAAGTGTTTGTTACTAAGTCTTATGACACTCAAAACAATAATTTTGACGGTACATCTCACGGTAGAGTTACAGTTAATAAAGATAAAAAATTACCAGTTGGAACATATTTTTATGTGTTAGATTATACCACACCAGCAGGTAAAACTAAACAGCTTAGCGGCTACATATATTTAAACAAATAGCATTAAGTTTATGAGCGCAACAACAAAACATTTTAAACTACTAATAGCAAATATATTGCTCTTAGTCCTTGGTACCGTATCTGGTTGGGCACAACAAGATGCGCAATACACACAATACATGTATAATACCATAAGTATAAATCCGGCCTATGCAGGTTCTCGTGGTCATATGAGTGTTGGTTTATTACACAGATCTCAATGGGTAGGTCTAGAGGGGGCGCCAAAAACGCAGACCTTTAACTTTCATACACCACTTGGTTATAGGGGAGTTGGAGTTGGTTTTTCTGTAGTTAATGATGTTATTGGACCAACTTCAGAAACCTATTTTGATGGTGATTTTTCATACACAATATATACCTCTGTAGAAGGAAGATTATCATTTGGTTTAAAAGCAAGTGCACATTTGTTAGATGTTCGTTTTTCAGAATTAAACCAAGATAATAGCAATGGTGTAGATCCAACTTTACAGCAAGACATTGATAATAGATTTTCACCAAATGTTGGAGCTGGAGTATATTATCATACAGAAAAATTTTATGCAGGTTTATCTGTTCCAAGAATATTAGAAACAAAGCATTTTGCAGAGGGTTCTAACCCAACAGTAGCAAATGAGCAAATGCATATTTATTTAATGACAGGGTATGTATTTGATTTAAATGAATCTGTAAAGTTTAAACCAACAATTTTAACTAAAGGTGTAAAAGGTGCGCCATTACAAGTAGATTTATCTGCTAATTTTATGTTTAACGATAAATTTATTTTAGGAGGAGCTTACCGTTGGAGTGCCGCATTTAGTGGTATGTTTGGTTTTCAGGTATCCGAAGATTTTATGATAGGACTAGCCTACGATAAAGAAACAACAGAACTAGGTAGTACTTCTTTTAATGATGGCTCTTTTGAGGTAATGTTGCGTTATGACTTTATAAAAACTAAGAAAAATTTAAAATCGCCTAGATTCTTTTAATTTAATAATTTAGCGATAAAATAGATGAAAAACACTTTTACTTGTAAAGGTGTTTTTTCTTTTTTATGTTGCTCATAAATAACATAAAGGTCTTATTTTTGTAATATTATGATTGAAGAACAAGTAATATTAGTTAACGAACAAGACCAGCAAATAGGTACAATGGGTAAAATGGAGGCTCATGAAAAAGCACTCCTCCATAGAGCATTTTCTGTATTTGTAATGAATGACAAAGGAGAAACAATGTTGCAGCAACGTGCATCAGAGAAATACCACTCTCCTTTGTTATGGACCAACACCTGTTGTAGTCACCAAAGAGTAGGTGAATCTAACTTAGAAGCAGGCAAGAGAAGGTTGCAAGAAGAAATGGGATTTGTAACAGAACTAAAAGAACTTTTTTCATTTATATACAAAGCTCCTTTTGATAATGGTTTAACAGAACATGAATTAGATCATGTAATGATTGGCAAGTTTAATGATGAGCCCAATATAAACAAAGAAGAAGTAGAAGATTGGAAATGGATGGCTTTAGATGATATAAAAATAGATATCCAGAAAAACCCTAAAAATTATACAGAATGGTTTAAAATAATTTTTGACCGTTTTCATAAATACACATTACAAAACCAATACTAATATGAAGGTTAAAGTAAGTAGAAAAGCACATTTTAATTCGGCTCACAGACTACACAATAAAGCCTGGGATGCAGAAAAAAATAAAGCAGTTTTTGGCTTGTGTAGTAATCCAAATTATCACGGTCACAATTATGAGCTTATAGTTAGCGTTGCAGGAGAAATAGATCCTATAACAGGCTTTGTGATGGATATGAAGGTTTTAAAAGATCTTATTAAAGAAAAAGTAGAAAAAGCCTTAGACCATAAAAATTTAAATATAGAGGTTCCAGAGTTTAAAGAGCTAAATCCAACTGCAGAAAATATTGCTGTAGTAATTTGGAACAAGCTTAGACCAGAGATTGATGCATCTAAAGACTTGGAAATTGTATTGTATGAGACGCCAAGAAATTACGTTACATATTCTGGATAATTAAATAGTAAACTTATAAACAACACATATATGTATCCGTTAAAATTTAATCCTATTTTAAAAGAAAGACTTTGGGGTGGTACCAAGTTAAGAGATGTTTTAAATAAGCCTATAGAAAATGATATAACAGGTGAAAGCTGGGAATTATCTACAGTTAAAGGAGATGTTTCTATTGTAGCTAACGGAGATTTGTTGGGAACATCTTTGCAAGAATTGATAAATACAAAAACGAATGACCTTTTAGGAAAAAGTGTTGCAGAACGTTTTGGAACAGAATTTCCTATACTAATTAAGTTTATAGACGCTAAGCAGGATCTATCGGTGCAACTGCATCCTAATGATGAATTAGCTAAAAAAAGGCATAACTCATTTGGAAAAACAGAAATGTGGTATGTAATGGATGCAGACCAGGACGCAGAGCTTATTGTAGGTTTTAATAAAGATGTGGCAAAGGAAGAGTACGCAGCAAGTATTGAAAATGATACATTGCTGGATTTATTAAATTATGAAAAAGTACAAGAAGGTGATACTTTTTTTATTAATACAGGAAAAATACACGCAATTGGTGCGGGTGTTTTATTAGCCGAAATACAGCAAACTTCTGACGTAACTTATAGAGTTTTTGATTTTAACCGTAAAGATAAAAACGGAAATTTAAGGGAGCTACATACAGAGCAAGCTTTAGATGCTATAGATTACACTAAAAAGGACGATTTTAAAGTTGCTTATAGTACAGGGAAGAATGAGGTAAACACCATGGTAGATTGCCCTTATTTTAAAACTAATTTTATAGAGTTAACAGATAATTTAAAACAAGACGTAGCCAATAGAGATTCATTTACTATTTATATGTGTGTTGGAGGTGCTGCTACTGTAAAAAATGAATACGGAGAAGCAAGTCTCGTTAAGGGGGAAACAATTTTAGTGCCTGCAATGTCTACATCTATAGAAATAGTTTCTAACGGAGCAAAATTGTTAGAAGTAACTATTTAAACTATTTATTACTTAAGCTAATATATTATACATAAGAAACTATTTGTATAAGTTAAATATGTATTTTTGCATAAAAATTAATACAAATGGCAAGCATAAGAGATTTAAAAAAAGACATAAATTTTGTTTTAGGAGATATTATTGAAGCGGTTTACTTTTGGGAAGCAACTTCAAACTCTAAAGATTCTAAAGAAGGTTCTAAAATTATAGATTCTGCAATTGCTACTTTTGATGAGTTAATCGCTAAAGTAAACAATAAAGATGTTGATAATAGAAGTAAGCATTTAACAGCAGTACGTACAGAGCTAGAAACTAAAGCTACAGAATTAGTTGCGGAGATTAATAAATTAGGTTAATTTTTACTGTTTACACAAAATAAAAACATCCGCCAATGGCGGATGTTTTTTTATGTTTATTTGTTAGCAGCTTTTACTTTGCTAATATGTTCTTTTAACTTTTTACCATACTTAGAAATAGATATACTATCTGGCAATGAATTGTATATAGAATCTAAGTACTTAACATTTACATCTGGTACTTCTGTTAAGGCTAAATAAGGTGCTACGTAAGACTCTTTATGGTTTAAGGAGTAATTTAAAGCATATAAATAACCACGTAGGTTGTTTTTAGATAGCATTTTGTTTAAAGAATCTATGGCTTGTTCATTACCTTGTATACCTGGTAATTGTGCTGTTTGTGCTAAACGTAGAGCTTCTGCGTTAAATTTAGAAGCATTTTTTCTAAACTCTTCTAGTTTTTTTTGAGAATCAGACCCTTCAATTTTAGCATTTAATGCAAAAGTATTCCAGGCTGTGTTAATTGTAATAGTACCTGGTTCTCCAAAAAATGTAATTCTATCATTAAATTCAGAGTTGTCAGATTTATCTAAATATAAATAAAATATTTCAGGGCTTTCCAATTCGGCAGATAGGCTATAATTGCCATCTCCTTTAATTTGTAAAGAGTCTACTGTAACTAAAACAGTATCATTAACTTTTTGTAAATACAGTGTTCCTTTTTTTAGGCCTTTTACATTACCAGAAACAACCATTGTGTTTTTAGTTGTAGAATTACAAGCAACAATGCTCAAACCAACTAGAAACAGAAGAAAAAATCTATTCATTTTATAATTTTTTAAGTGCAGCAAATATCACTAATTTTTCTTAAAAAATAGTTAATGCCTTTTGTTTTGTGTATAACTTTTTAATTAAAGAGAAGAGGCAACCTCCATAAGGTAGGCACAAAGTAATGCACCACCTGTACCAACTACATAACCAAAAACAGCAAGTAATACTCCCACAGAAGTTAACGATGGGTGAAACTCTGCCGCTACAATAGGAGCAGAAGCTGCACCACCAACATTGGCTTGGCTACCCACAGCTAAAAAGAAGTAAGGAGCTTTTATAAGCTTAGCTACTAATATTAGTAAACCAGCGTGTATAGCAATCCATATTAGGCCAATAACAATAAGTCCTGGGTTCTCTAATACTTTACCCAAATCCATTTTCATACCAATAGTAGCAACTAAAATGTATATAAAAACACCACCTATTTTACTAGCACCAGCACCTTCTAAGTTTTTAGCTTTAGTAAAAGATAATGCAATACCAGCAATAGTTGCAAAAACAACCATCCAAAAGAAACTAGAGCCTAAAAAAGATAAAAAGCTTTTTTTATCTGCTACAGCGGCAACATTGTTTTCTAAATAAGAACTTATATTACCACCTAAAAAATGCGCTAAACCTACTGCTGTAAATGCTAAGAAAAGCAACATCATATAATCTTGCGTTGTTGGTGTTCTGGTAATTTTTTCTGTAAAGGCAGTTACTTTTATTTTTAAGGTTTCTATAGCAGAAGCATCTGCTTTTAACCATTTATCAATTTTTGTGGTTTTACCTACACCTAACAAAATTATAGCCATCCAAATGTTTGCTACAACTACATCTATAAGCACCATACCACCATATTTTTCTGGATTATACTTAAAAATTTCTAGCATAGCAGCTTGGTTAGCACCACCACCTATCCAACTACCAGCAATGGTAGATAGTCCTCTCCAAATAGCATCAAAATCATTACCGCCAACAGTATCTGGAGAAAAAACTGATACTATTAATATTGCTATTGGTCCGCCAATAATAATACCAACAGAACCTGTTAAAAACATAATTAAAGCTTTAGAGCCAAGGTTGGTAATAGCTTTTAAATCTATACTCAATGTCATTAAAACTAAAGCTGCAGGCAACAAATACCTACTAGCCATATAGTACAAACCAGACTCGTGTTCTGTTACAACGCCAGCATCATCTACTGTTTTCCAAGTTTCTGCAATAATACCTGTAGAAGTTAAAATTGCAGGGAGTAAATAACAAAGTAATATACCAGGAACAATGGTGTAAAATTTACTCCAAAATCCTGTTTTTTTAGCTGAGGTGTAAAAAACAAAACCTAAGCAAAGAGTTAATAATCCAAAAACAACTTTATCATCTGTAATAAGTGGTTCTATCATAAATAGTTTAGTTCTAAAAAGTGAGTTTTCTCAAATATACTTAAATTAAGATGTTTTGCTTTATAAAGTGCGCAACTCCGTTCTCTGTGTTTTTAAGCGTTACGTGCTTAGCAATTGCCTTAACTTCTGTTCTTCCGTTTTCTACAGCAACACCACAGCCTACGTGGGTAAGCATTTCGATATCATTATAATTATCACCAAAAGCAATTACCTCTTCTAAAGTTTCATTCTGTAATAGTAATTCTATAGCAGATAGTTTAGATATTGTTTTGGGAGCAACTTCTATTAAAGTATCATTAGATCTGTAAAAATGTAGACTTTCGCCTAGGGTAGACGTTAAAACACTAAAAATAGCATCTGTAGTCTGTTTAGTACCCATTAGCATTATTTTATGAGCACCAACACCTCTCTTTTCCCAATTTACTAAAGTTATTTTAGTGTCTTCAAAAATAGGTTCTGCTTTGGTATGGTGAATTTCTTTTTGCACACGTTCTGAGTCTTCCGGTACGTACCATTCATCCATATAATACAAGCCCATTTTTACAGTGTGTTTTTCTGCAATTTTGTGTATGGTTTGCAATTCTTTGCAACTAATAAAAGTAGAAAATAGTTGTTTGTCATTATCTAAAACCAAAGCACCATTATAACATATAATAGGTAAATTTTCTATACCTAATCTTTCTTGTAAATAGCGCATAGATTTTGGCATTCTGGCAGAAACTAAAATTACTTTAAGGTGGTTTTTTATTCTGTTTATTTCTTTTATGGTTACGTCAGAAACATCATTTTTTGTGGTAAGTAAGGTTCCGTCTAAATCAGAACACAAAATTTTATAAGTCATTATTATTGGATCTCAAGTTTTTATTTAGATACAAATTTATCTATAGTATTAATAAGCTCTTTAGATATTTTATAGTCTTTTGATGTATAAGCTTCTTGGTTTTCAACTATAGAATTTACAACCTTTAAAACGTGATTCATTTTAGGAATAATTTTTAAAGTAGCTTTAGGGTGTGCGTCTTTTAATAATTGTGCATCGGCTGTACTAACTTGAAGATCTGCATCACCATTTAAAATTAAAACAGGAATTTGCAATTTTTTAATTTCAGTTGCGGGATTTTCTGTAGCCCATTCTTTTATGAATTTTTGATAAACTGGTTGAAAAACACTAATTAAAAGCGGATTAACCTCTTTGATAGTATCTGTTTGTACTAATTCTTCAAATTGTTCTTTGGCTGCTTTGCCTAAGTCAGGATTTTGAGCTGTTAATTGTTCTACAATTGTTTTGTCAAAAGTTTTTCCTGGCCCAGCTAATGATATGTAAGAAGCAACAGCTTTATCATTACGTGTATTAATAGCCAACATACCCACCAAAGAGCCTTGGCTATGGCCAATTATTGTAATGCCACTAAAGCGTTTGTCGTTTTTAAAATAATCTATGGCTACGTTAGCATCATCTACAAAACCTTTAAAGCTAATATCTTTTACACTTTTTAAATTGTTTAGATTTGCAGATCTCTTGTCATAGCTATAAAATGAAATTCCTTTAGCATTTAAACTATCTCTAAGGGTTTTTATGTAGCCAATTTGCATAAGTGTACCGGCTTGGTTACCATTACGGTCTCCATTACCAGAACCTTGAATAAAAATTACAAGAGGTGTTTTCTTTTTAGATGGTGCTACTGTTAAAGTACCAGGTAAACTAATGTCTCCGTTTTTTAAATCTAGTTCTTCAGTTTTTATTTCTTGAGCAAAAATTAGAATTGGGAATACCAAACACAGTATTAGTAGTTTTTTCATGATTACCTGTTTTTATCGCGCTCTAAAATTACCTTAAATAAACTTGAGCTATTCATAACAATAGAAGATTTTACTACCCAACCTTGTTTAGCTAATGAGTTTAATTCATCTTCAAAATCACTATCTGTATTGCGAAATTTGGTTCTTTGTCTAATAATTTTATATTCCTTCATTTTCTAGTTGGCGTTTTGTTAGAGTTGGCTAAATATATTAATAAGCAATTAACTACGTTTAAAATCCTTTCTTTTTTTCTTGTTAGGATTTTTAAATAAACGTTTAAAAAAACCATCTTTTTTGGTAGGATCGCAGTCTAATGACTGTAAAACGGCGTCTGTAGGTTTATTAAATTTAGCTTTAGTAATATAATTAAAATCACTGTCTTTATTCATTTTTTGCAGAAATAAAGCAAAAGCTGGTAGAGCAGCATTTGCACCTTGACCAAGAGCTGTACTTTTAAACCCTATTTCATGATTGTCTAATCCAACCCAAGTAACACTTACTAATTTTGGAGTTACACCTACAAACCAAGCATCTTTATTGTTTTGTGTTGTTCCCGTTTTGCCTGCAATGTCATTAGTTAATTTGTAAGTGTTTCTAATTCTAGCTGCAGTACCTGTATTAATAGTAGCTTTCATTAGCTCTAACATAATCATATTAGTTTCATTAGAAAACGCAGTTTGCTTAGCAATTTTAGGTTCAAAGGTTTCTATAATAGAGTCTTTGTTAGTAGTAATTTGTTTAATTAAAAACGGAGTACTGTGTTTGCCATTATTTGCAAAAGTGGTGTATGCTTTTGCAAGCTCGTTAATTTTAACTTCTGCAGTACCTAAAGCCAAAGAAGGCTCGTTAGGTAGCTCTGTAGAAATCCCCATTTTTTTAGCTTGTTCAATAGTATTTTTTATTCCTGCTTTTTCTAAAACTTTTACAGCAACAGTGTTTACAGAGTTGCTTAACGCTTCTTCCATAGAGTAGTTAAGAAAACTTTCATCTTTAGAGCCAGAGTTAGACGGGCTCCATTTTTTTAAATTTTTATATTCTACCTCTTGTGCAGAAAAGTAGGTGCAAGGGCCAATACCTTGCTCTAAAGCAGTGGTATATACAATTGGTTTAAAAGTAGAACCAACTTGCCTTTTACTTTGCGATATATGATCGTACTTAAAGTGTTTAAAGTTAACACCGCCAATCCAAACTTTTACTTCTCCGGTAGCAGGGTCTACAGCCAAAGAGCCAATATTTAAAAATTTACTATAATGTTTAATACTGTCTATAGTACTTGCTTGTATTGTAATGTCTTTATCCCAAGTGGCTAAAGTCATTGTCTTTTTTTTATTTAAAGAGTCTAATATTTGTTTTTCGGGTAAGTTTAGTGCTTTTAGCTTTTTATAAGGTAATGATTGTTTTACCGTTTTGTTAATAATACTTTTATTGGTTAGCCACGGTGCATTTTTACCATAACTTTTTTCAAAGTCAGACTGTAATTTTTTCATATGCTCTTGCATTGCTTCTTCAGCCAATACCTGCATTTTATAATTTAAAGTAGTGTATATTTTTAAACCAGATGTGTAAATATTTAAATTTTCACCACTTGCATTTTTATCTTTAGTCCATTTTAATAATTGTTTTCTAACTTCTTCTCTAAAATAAGGAGCAATACCATCATTATAATTAAAGTCTCTATAATCTAATTTTAAAGGTGTTTTAATAAGACTATCTTTTTGTTTTTCATTTAAATAGCTATTGTTATACATAGCTTGCATAACTAAGTTTCTACGACTAATGCTTTTTTTAGGAAAAACTCTTGGGTTGTAACCGTAGGTAGCTTTTAACATACCAATTAATGTTGCAGCCTCTGGTATAGATATATCTTTAGTGTGCTTGTTAAAAAACTTTAGAGAAGCACTTTCTATACCGTGTGTGTTGTCTCCAAAGGAAACCTGATTTAAATAATGATATAAAATTTCTTCTTTACTATAAATACTTTCTAATCTGCGAGCAACAAACATTTCTTTAAGTTTAGCAACAACTAAATTAAGCTTGCCACGTTTGGTTCTTGGGTATAAGTTTTTTACTAATTGCTGACTAATGGTGCTTCCGCCGCCAGAAGATTTATCTTGCAACAAAACACTTTTAAAAGCAACCCTAAACATACTTTTATAGTCAACTCCAGTATGGTTGTAAAAACGTTCATCTTCAATTGCAACTAATGCTTCTGTTAAATGTTTTGGAAAATCAGTAAAAGGAATTGGTTGCCTGTCTTGCAAATAATATTTACCAATTAAAACACTATCAGCAGAATAAACTTCTGATGCTTGCTGGTATTTTAATGTAGTTAATTCTTTTGAGCTAGGTATTTTTCCCCACATACCTATATAAACACTAGTAATAAAAAGTATAATAATAAATATTAATACAACTACACTAGCTAGTGTGTATCTTATATATGGATTCTTAATTTTGTGTAATTTCAAAATATTTTGTTTTTGTGCATAAGGATAAGTTAAAAAAATAAAACCAACTAAAAAATTAGATTACTTTAACTTTCATTTTTCTATTTTTGCCAAAATTAAAATTATAATGAAAAAGATAAGTATACTCCTTTTTTTAGCGGTTCAAGTTTCTTTTGCCAACAATATTTTTTGGGGTAAAACAGGGCATAGGACTGTTGGTGAGGTAGCACAAAAAGAACTAAGCAGAAAAGCAAAAAAGGCGATTAAAAAATTGTTAGAGGGACAAGATTTGGCTTTTGTGTCTAATTATGCAGATGAAATAAAATCTGACCGTGATTTTAAAGCTTATTATCCTTGGCATTATGTAAATTTTCCGGCAAATAAAAAGTATACAGAAATTACGCCTCCAGAAGAAGGAGATTTAATGGTTGGGATAGAAAAGTGTGTTGCCGTGTTAAAGGATGAGAAGAGTACAAAAAAAGATAAATCTTTTCATTTAAAAATGTTGGTTCACTTAATTGGAGATATGCATCAACCTTTACACGCTGGTCATGCAGAAGATAAAGGCGGTAATGATATACAAGTACGTTGGTTTAATGAAGGTTCTAATTTACACCGTGTTTGGGATTCTGATATGATAGAGTCCTATGGTATGAGCTATTCTGAACTTGCTAATGCTTTACCTAAAATAGATAAAAAGCAAAAAGCAAAAATACAAGACGGTACTATTTATGATTGGATAGAGGAATCTCAGAATTTGGCTGAAGAAGTATACAAATCTGCAGAAATAGGTGAAAAACTAAGTTACAGGTACAGTTACTTGCATATGGGTACACTACGTAAACAGTTGTTAAAAGGAGGTTTACGTTTGGCTAAGGTGCTAAATCAAATTTATAAATAGTTTTAACGATTATTTAGTAAATACAACTGTGTTTTTTTAAATTTTGGCATAACTGTTGCATTTTGTAAATTGTAGTTGTGTATGAGGACATTAGTAAGGCCATCCAAACTTAGTAAAGGCAGTATGTAACTAACATTATTTAGGATAACAGATAAAAAAATCGGTTTTAGATATATTTAAAACCGATTTTTTTATGTCTATATACAAGGAATAAGTTTTTATTTAAAAACTTAAGCAACTATAGTTTTAAGTTCATTTCTATATTCAGATGGATTTTGACCTGTAAATTTTTTAAAAGATTTATTAAAGTGAGAAAAATTGTTAAATCCGCACTCAAAACAAACCTCTGTAATACTCATTTTTTGTTCTGCTAATAATTTAGAAGCGTGTACCAACCTATATTCATTGGTAAACTGAATAAAAGTTTTGTTTGTAATTTTTTTAAAATACCTACAAAATGATGGTACCGTCATATTCACCAAAGAGGCAATGCTGTCCAATGTAATTTCTTCTCTAAAGTTTGTTTTAACGTAATTAAAAATAACATTAATACGGTCGTTATCTTTTACCTCTGTTTTCATAGCAAAACCTTCAGCATTTAATAAGGTATACTCGTTAGATTTTCCTAATTCATTTAAAATATTTAGTATAGATATTAAGCGCTGAAAATCTGTTTGGTATTCTAGTACCTCTATTTTATCTCCAATTTTAAGTTTAGTATTGCCATGAAAAGCAATACCACCCTTGCAAGTATCTAATAAAGATTTAATGTTTCTAAGCTCCGGTAGGTTAAAAAAGTTATCTCCTAAAAAGTTAGGCAACATTTGTACCACTGTTTCGCTCTTATTTTTTGTAAGCACATCTGTAAGTCCGCAATGTGGTAAATTACCATCAATTAAAATTAAATCTCCATCTGTGTAATAAGATATATGACTTCCAATTTGCCTTTTACCAGAACCTCCATTTACATAAACCAATTCTATCTCTGGATGATAATGCCATGTATTGTTTTTATTGTTGGTGGCTTCATCAAACTTTTGGTAAGTAAATGAGTGTCCAAAATCTGGAGCTATCGATTCAAAAATAGGTTTCTGATTTATCATCTGTAAAAAGTTATACTACAAAAATAGAATATATATGTATTTAAAAACACCTTTTTAAAAATATTTAGGGTGTTTTGTATGTTAAATTAACGTCAATGCAGTGTTTAGACACTATTATGGTTAATATAGCATATATATTGGAAAAAATAGAGGTGAAATAAACAGAATATGCCACATATATTTGCAGTGTAATTAATTACCAATTCATAACAAAAAGAATAACCCTAAAAAAGTAAACCTATGAAAACAATTTTTAAAATTTCCGCGTTAGTTCTGTTTCTATTTGTATCAACTGCTGGTTTTGCAATGGAAGAATCATCATTAGAATTGGTGACAAAAAAGAATTCAAAAGATTTAATCTTCAAATTTGAAGCTAGAAATCTACAAACAGTTGTAAAATTTGTAGATCAAAATTCTTCTGTATTTTATTCAGAAGAGATTCACGATAAATCGGTTTACAGTAAAAAGTTTAATGTAGAGAGTTTAGAAGACGGAAACTACTACTTAAACGTAGAAAATATGTTAAAAAAAGTTTCTTATGCTATACACATTAACAATGGAGAAGTTATAGTAGATGAGAAAAAAGAAGTTACTAAGCCTATTTTTCAGAAAAGAGGAGATTTAGTAGTAATGAGTTTTTTAAATAAAAATAAAGGTAAAGTAGTTGTTTCTGTATATGATTTAGAAGGAAACGAAGTTTACTCAGAAAATTTTGATAATAAATTAAGAGTAGAAAAAGCATTTAGATTTTCTAATTTTGCTGAAGAAGAATTTAGATTTGTTGTTGAAGTTAACAAAGATAGATACAGTAAATTAGTTAGTTTAAACTAATTAAGTTAAGTATTGTTGTGAGAGTTTAAGGAGGCTATTTTTATGGCCTCCTTTTTTTATGCTTAAAATTGCAAGTAGTAATAAGCCCAATACATTAAAACAAATTGTAATGGTATGCGTAAAATTAAAATATACATTGGTATGCCTGCTGCTGCTTTTTTACTAGATAGCATATAAAAATGAACAAGTAAAAAAACTGCTAACATTGCTATTAATGCATAAATAGCTAGGTTTTTAGTGTAAGTATAAACCAATCCTGTACCAATTACAACCTCTAAAATACCACTTATATAAACCAATAGTAAATGCTTTGGTAGGTACATTGGCATAATACGAGTATACATTTTTGGTTTAATAAAATGCATAATACCCGCAATTATATACAGTAAAGCCATAAGGTATAGGTGCCATGGATATATCATAATTTTAAAGGTATTTGGCTAAACGTAATCTCTTTTTTTCTGGTAAGGCCATATTGTTTACAGCTAATTTAACTGTGTCTGTATTTTTTTCCTTAGTAAAAAGTAATTTGTAAAAATCTTGTACCGTAAGTTTGTTTTTAGATTGTTCTACCAACGTAAAAATATCACCTGTATTAACTGTTCCTTCTTGTAAAATACGAACATAAGTGCCAGGACGGTTATGGTCTATAAATTGTTTTAGTATTTGTTGGTTTCCAAAACGTATACCTAGTTTATAACAAGGTTCTCTTGGTTGTGAAACTTGCACAATTGCAGTTCCTACTTTGTAAATATCGCCAATTCTAATTATTGCTTCATTTAGGCCTTTAACGGTAAGGTTTTCTCCAAACATTCCCCAATTCCAATCTAAATTAGGGTATAGTTTTTTCCAATAATCATAAACGTCTGCAGAAAATAAATAACAAGCTTTGTGGGTGCCTCCGTGGTGTTTACGATCTATAACAGCATCATTAACAACATCTGTGTTCATTAATTGTATTGGTTCAGTTGTTGGGTATTTATAAATTCCAGTTACTTCTTCTTTACCGTTCCACTGTATTTTGGTTGGTTTACCAAGGTTGGTTGCTACTACTTTCATCCTATAAAGATAAAAAACCATTGCATATAAATACAATGGTTTTTGTTAAGTAGTTGTAGTTAGTGTAAAATTGAAGCTTATAAAAATTATTACAAAAATAAATTTCGGGTATAAATACTTTAAAACTTACTTATTTTTAAACCATCACTAAAATTTAGTGATGTTTTTTTGTTAAAAATGAAACCCTTTAAAAAAGCAATCGTTTTTAAGATAGAATACTTACAAACATTTATGCAACAAACCACAAACCAATTAATTGCCGGCTGTAAAAAAGGAGATAAAAAATCTCAGGTACAGTTGTATACAAATTATTGTGACGCAATGTTTGTTATTGCTTGTAGGTATTTAAGAAACGAAGAAGATGCAAAAGATGCAATGCAGGAGAGCTTTATAAAAGCTTTTGGTAAAATTAATGATTACGAGTGTACATACACAATAGGAGCTTGGTTAAAACGAATTGTAATTAACCAATGCTTAGATGTGTTAAAAAAGCAAAAGTTAATTTTTGAGGATTTAGATGATGTTGTGTATGAGTTTGAAGAAGAATCTGATTGGTATTTTAATGATGCAATAACCAAAAAAGACGTGCTTAAAGCAATAGAGTCATTAACAGTTAAATACAAGTTAGTGGTGCAATTGTACTTAATAGAGGGGTATGATCACGAAGAAATATCACAAATTTTACAGTTGCCAATAAAAACATCTAGAACACATTTGCGTAGAGGAAGATTGCAGTTGCAAGAATTGTTAAATGAGACCAAAGTAAAAACGAATAAAGAAATTATTCAACAAAAATAAAGGAGATGAAAAATTTAAGAAACAGTTTTACTAAAGATGATTTTCCTAAAAAAGAATTACCAGTAACACATAAGGACGAGTTTTTAGAGAAGTTAGGTAATATGCCATCTGCAAAAAAGTATAATTATAGGTTTATGAAGATTGCGGCAGTATTTGTTTTACTTGTAGGGTTGGCATTTGTGTTTGTACAGCAGAATGCTACAGATGAAGAGGTAAATACAGTACAAATTACGGAAGAACTTAAAAAAGTAGAAACAGAGTATTTAGCCAATATAGATACAGAATGGAAGAATTTTTTAGCTGTGGCCACAGATGAAAAACTAATACGCAGGTATAAACAAAAGCTGACACAGTTAGATGCGGATTACAAACAAATTTCCAAAGAATTTAAAGCCGATAAAAATAACCTTTTTGTGGTAGAAGATTTAATTAGAAATCTGCAAACGCGTCTAAGTCTGCTTAAAGACATACAAGAACATATAAAAATATTAAACGCAAAAAAAGATCAAAATGAAACAGCAATATAAAATTTTACTATTGTTAATTTTAATTACAACAGGAGTAGTTAGTGCGCAAGAGGTAGTTGTGTATAAAAAGGATTTTGAAGTAAATAAAGAGGGTAATGTAACTGTTAATTTGTTTACTGATGATGTTTTAATAGAGAACTCTATTGATGATAAAGTACACGTAAATTACTCTGTTTCTTTTACTAAATACTCAAAAAGGCAAATACAAAATTATGTAGAAGCTATTAAAGTAACAACAGAGAAGGAAGATGGTAACCTGATAATAACAAGTAGAGGGAAAAATTTAAAATATCGTTTTTTTGAATTTGTAACAATGACTAATAGAGCCTTGAGTTTTAAAAGTAAGGATACTATTAATAGAAGAAAAACAAAAGATTCTATTGTAAAAGAAATACATGCTGGTTATAGGCCATATTTAAGGTCTATTAAAACTAAGCCTAATAAAACTAAGTATAAATATGAAAAATCTAAGAGGGCAAAGCCTAAGTTTGTAATTAAAGTTCCTGAGGGTGTTATTTTAAGAGTAAATGGTTCTGGTAGTCAAATTAATTTTGATAAAATAGAAAACCAGACTGAACTAAAAATAAAAAGAGGTGGTGTAATTTTAGATAAAATAACAAACAGCAAAAGTAGATTTCATATAAAGGATGGTTATTTTTATGCAAAAGAAATAGAAGGAGCTCAATTCTATTTTAATGATGTTTATAAAGCTTTAATTGGAAGCATTAAAAACGCAACTATAGAAAATGATTTTTCAAAAGTGGAAATTGCGGAGCTAAATGAAAATGTAGAAATAAAGGATTATAATGGTGTTTTTTGGTTTTACAATTTAAATAATAATAGCTTTAAATTAGATTCAGATTATTCTAAATTAAACCTATATGGTAAAAACGAGAATAATAATCTTATAAATGCCTTTAAATCTAAGGTTAAAGACGGTTTAAGCCCTGCAGCAAATTTTACGTTAGAGGATCAGAATATAAATTTAAAAGTAGCTAATGGTTTAATTTATTACCACAATTAAAAAGAGTGTAATTGATATAAAAAAATCCGCATTAAGTAGTTAATGCGGATTTTATATTTTTAAGTCTATGAGTAAATGTTACTTTACCATCTCGTAACTTCTTTTAATAAAGTTTGTAAGCTCTTCACCTTTTAATAAGCCTTTAGATAAGCGTGCTAAGTCTAAAGATTGGTTTATTAAACGTGTTTTTGTTTCTGGTGCATCTGCATTTAGAATTTCAGAAACTAGATCGTGGTTTGTGTTTACAATAAGGTTGTACATTTCTGGCATATTACCCATACCAAACATACCACCACCGCCACCGGTTTGTTGCATTTCTTTCATTCTACGCATAAACTCTGGCTCTGTAATTGTAAAAGGAGCAGCGTTACTATCCATAGCTTCTAACTGTACAGTAAAGCTTTTATTGGTAATAGTTTCTTCTAACTCTTTTTTAAGCGTTTCTTTTTCTTCTTCAGATAGTTTAGAGATCTGCTCTTCATCTTTCTTAATAAGATTGTCTATGTGGTCTGCATCTACTCTTGCAAAAGAAATATTCTCTTTAGAAGTTTCTAATTTTTGCATTAAGTGGCTAATGATAGGTGAGTCTAATAATAAAACTTCGTATCCTTTAGTTTTTGCAGCTTCAATATAACTGTGTTGTGCTTCTTTATTAGATGCATATAAAAGAACAAGTTTATTGTCTTTATCAGTTTGTGTAGCTTTTATTTTCTCTTGTAACTCTTCAAACGTGTAAAAAGCGCCATCTACTGTTGGGTACAATGCAAATTTGTCAGCCTTGTCAAAGAATTTATCATCAGAAAGCATTCCGTATTCAATAACAATTTTAATGTCATTCCATTTAGCTTCAAAATCTTCTCTATTATTTTTAAATAAAGACGATAGTTTATCTGCTACTTTTCTAGAAATGTATGATGATATTTTTTTAACAGCACCATCTGCCTGTAAGTATGATCTAGAAACATTTAACGGTATGTCTGGTGAGTCTATAACACCACGTAACATAGTTAAAAATTCTGGTACTATACCTTCTACATTGTCTGTAACAAAAACTTGGTTTTGGTATAGTTGTATACGGTCTTTTTGTATGTTTAAGTCGTTTGTTAATTTAGGGAAATATAAAATACCTGTTAAGTTAAACGGGTAATCTACATTAAGGTGTATATGAAACAAAGGCTCCTCAAACTGCATTGGGTAAAGCTCTCTGTAAAACCCTTTATAATCCTCTTCTTGTAAATCTGCCGGAGCTTTTGTCCAAGCTGGATTTGGGTTGTTTATAATATTGTCTACCTCTTGCGTTGGTGCAGGATCCTCTTCCTTAGCATCTTCTGGCTTAGGTAAAGTTTCTGTACGCATACCAAACTTAATTGGTACCGGCATAAATTTATTGTACTTGGTTAAAAGTTCATTAATCTTACTGTCTTCTAAAAACTCTGTAGAGTCATCTGCAACGTGTAAAATAATTTCTGTACCACGTTCTGTTTTATCTGCAGCTTCTAAAGTAAAGTTAGGAGAACCATCACAAGTCCAATGTGCAGCTGGCTCATCTTTAAAGCTTTTGGTAATAATTTCTACTTTATCTGCAACCATAAAGGCAGAGTAAAATCCAAGTCCAAAATGACCAATAATACCAGAGTCTTTAGCAGAGTCTTTGTATTTGTCTAAAAACTCTTCAGCACCAGAAAAAGCAACTTGGTTAATATACTTTTCTACCTCGTCTGCTGTCATACCAAGACCTTGGTCTATAATATGTATTTTTTTACCTTCCTTATCAACCTTAATTTCTATAACAGGGTTGCCATATTCTACTTTAGCTTCACCTATAGAAGTTAAATGTTTAAGTTTTAAAGTTGCATCTGTAGCATTAGATATTAACTCACGTAAAAATATCTCGTGGTCGCTATATAAGAACTTTTTAATAAGCGGAAAAATATTCTCAACGGATACATTAATTTTACCTGTCGCCATAATTAAATTGTATTTTTTATCCCTTTTAGGAAAACTGATTATTAATTTTTTTATTCTGTTATGGGTATGGCAAATAAAATACCAATTAAGCTATATATGACAAACTGACATTCTATTAAAAAATATCAGATTTTTTGGTTATCTTCAATTATTGCAATTAAAAATTATCATTATTTATATATTGCAGCTTTAAATTGGGTGTAGCCCAAACCAAACTAAGATATTAAAGTAAAAGTTATGTACAATTCAAAAATAATTGGCTTAGGTCATTATGTGCCAGAAAATGTAGTTACCAATGATGATTTATCTAAGGTAATGGATACTAATGATGCTTGGATACAAGAGCGTACTGGAATAAAAGAAAGAAGACATGTAGTTAAAGGAGATGGAGACACTACAACAACAATGGGTGTTAAGGCAGCTAAAATAGCAATAGAACGCGCAGGTATAGATAAAGATGATATAGATTTTATAGTTTTTGCCACACTAAGTCCAGATTATTATTTTCCTGGGCCGGGAGTTTTAGTGCAAAGAGATTTAGGTATTAAAACAGTTGGGGCATTAGATGTTAGGAACCAATGTTCTGGTTTTGTCTACGGTATATCTGTAGCAGACCAATATATTAAAAGCGGAATGTATAAAAATGTGCTTGTTATTGGTTCTGAATTACATTCTCACGGTTTAGATATGACAACACGTGGTAGAAGTGTTTCTGTAATTTTTGGTGATGGGGCAGGTGCAGCAGTATTAAGTAGAGCAGAAGACAATGAAACCGGAATTTTATCTACACATTTACATTCTGAAGGACAACATGCAGAAGAGTTATCTTTAATTGCCCCAGGGATGGGTAAACGTTGGGTAACCGATATTATTGAAGAGGCAGATCCCAATGATGAATCATATTTTCCGTATATGAACGGCCAGTTTGTATTTAAAAATGCAGTGGTTCGTTTTAGTGAGGTAATAATGGAAGGTTTACAGGCAAATAATTTAGAAGTGTCTGATATTGATATGTTGGTACCGCACCAGGCAAACCTTAGAATATCACAGTTTATACAAAAGAAGTTTAAACTAAATGATGACCAAGTGTTTAATAATATAATGAACTATGGTAACACAACAGCAGCATCTATACCAATTGCATTAACGGAAGCTTGGGAACAAGGTAAAGTTAAAAAAGGAGATTTGGTTATTTTAGCAGCATTTGGTAGTGGCTTTACCTGGGGTAGTGTTGTTATTAAATGGTAATTAATACGTTAAGTATATAAAAACATAAAGCCCAGAGCAGAACTCTGGGCTTCTTTGTCATCGATAGGCTATACTAAACACTAACCATTAACTATAAAAATACAGCGTTATCAATGACCTTATCTTAAAATGTCTATATTTAAATAACTATGTATAGTTATAAGACGTAAATTTTACAATAAAGTTACAATCGTTAACAATATTTAACATTAAATTTTCAAAAAATGTCTAAAACCCTTGTTTTTGGTGCTTCGTTGAATCCGAATCGGTATAGTTATCTTGCAATTAAGAAACTTAAAGAAAAGAACATAACAACTGTGGCATTTGGTAAAAATTTAGGGACTGTTTTACGTGTTCAAATTAAAGATAATTTAACCGAATTTCAAAATATAAATACAGTTACTTTGTATTTAAATCCATCTAAGCAGGTAGAATATTACAAAGATATAGTAAAATTACAACCAAAACGGGTAATATTTAACCCCGGAACAGAAAATTTAGATTTTTATAAAATACTGAAAAAGAACAACATAGAAGTGGTTGTTGGTTGTACTTTGGTAATGTTGGCTACAAACCAGTACTAAAAATATTATTTGTAATTTTTTTCAAAATAAATTACAAATAAT
>NZ_MDDP01000048.1 GCF_001999725.1 Cellulophaga omnivescoria | reverse complement strand
ATCTTTTATTTTTTTCTTTATTTTGTTTTTTTTTGCGTGCGTCCCCTTTTATGTTGTTTTTTATTTTTTATAAAAACTAAGGTTAAAAATTTTTTAGAATAAGATGTAATAAAAAAGACCGCACTTTTTAGTGCAGCCTTTTATATTTACTTGTAACTTATAAACTACTAATAAAGAACTCTAAATTTAATAGTGTTTTCCACCTTTTTTAAAGCCTTAATAACCTCTTTGTTATACTTTTTATCTAGGTCTGTAATTACATATCCAACTTCACTATCTGTAGATAAGTACTGACCGGTAATATTCATTTCATACTCTGCTAAAACCTTATTTATTTTAGCCATTATACCCGGTACGTTTTTGTGTATGTGTAAAAAACGATGTGCATTAGTTTGCCTTGGCAAGCGTATACTAGGGAAATTTACTGCATCTACGGTATTACCAGAGTTAATATACTCCATAATTTTATTAGGTACAAAATCTGCAATATCTCTTTGCGCTTCTTCTGTACTACCTCCAACATGCGGTGTTAATATTACGTTATCTAACCCTTGCAACTCAGTAAAAAACTCACCATTACTACGTGGCTCTTCTGGGTAAACATCTACTGCTGCCCCACCAATTTTACCACTTTTTAATGCTACTACTAATGCTTGTATATCTACTACAAAACCACGAGATAAATTAATAAGCATAGCACCATTTTTCATTTGGTTAATTTCACGCTCACCAATAAAGTTCTTGTTTGCTTTATTATCATCAATATGTAATGTTACCACATCAGACACATTAAGTAAATCTTCTAAAGTATTACATTTTGTAGCATTACCAAGCGCTAATTGGTCATTAACATCATAATAATACACACGCATACCAATAGCCTCTGCTAAAACAGATAATTGTTTACCTATATTACCATAACCAACAATTCCTAAGTTTTTACCACGTACTTCTCTAGAGTTAACTGCTGTTTTATTCCATTGCCCGCTGTGAATTTCCTGACTCCTAGGAAATACATTACGCATTAAGGTTATAATTTCTCCAATAGCCAACTCTACAACAGAACGTGTATTACTATAAGGCGCATTAAATACAACTACACCTCTTTTTTTAGCACTCTCTAGATCTATTTGCGTAGTACCAATACAAAATGCACCAACTACTAAAAGTTTATCTGCAGCCTCTAATACTTTTTTGGTTACTTGTGTTTTAGAACGAATACCTAAAACGTGTACTCCTTTTAATTTTTCTATTAATTCATCTTCCGGTAGACTGTGTTTTACAAGTTCTACAGAAAAACCGTCTTCAGATAAATTATGAAATGCTGCCGGATGCACATTTTCTAGCAACAATATTTTTATTCTGTTTTTTGGGTATGATATTTTTCGTGGCAAATCATTTACAAACAAAAACTCATCCATATTAGGTGTAACGTGATCTGCATTTGTTGTAGCTTTATCTCTACTTACATTTTCTGTATATGCAAAAAACTTATCTGCAATTCCAGCTTCACGCATTACATAATCACTATACCCATCTCCTATTACTTGTACCTCACCATCTAGGTCTAAGTTTTTAAGACACTCTATTTTACCGTTGTGAGATGCCAAAACATTAGCCTCATCAAAACCAATAATATTACCATCCGCATCAAACTTAAAAGTATTTGCATATACTTTATTAGATGGTATGTTGTATTCTTCAACTATAGGATCTATAAACTCTTTAAATCCGCAAGAAATAACATAAATATCATCAGAATAGTTATGAAAAAATTCTTTATTAGTTTCAATAGACTTAGATATTTTATCTCTAAGTTCTGCTACCAATTGTGTTAAATGGCTTTTATGCGCATTAAGTAGTTTTATGCGTTTTTCTAAGGACTCTGTAAAGGAGATATCGCCATCTATTCCTAGGTTGGTAATTTCTTGTATTTCTTTAATAATTTCTTCTTTGTTAGCATTACCTTGTAATGTAATTTCAGCTAAAACATCTAAAGCTTCAACTCTGGTTAGCGTGCTATCAAAATCAAAAACATATTTTCTCCCTTGGTCTACCATTTTTAAAAAATTTAAGTAGTAAAAGTAAAAAATATTAGTGTGATAGTTGCTAAGTAAAAAGTAAAATTAAAGCAAAAAAGGCGTATCATCACATATGCTATAAAAATTGTTTTTTAAGCCCCTTTAAATTAAGAATATGATAATAAAATTAAAACCAACGACGCACTTTTTTTGTGTAAGATGTGTATTCTTTACCAAATTTTTGGGTTAGCATTTTTTCTTCTGGCAATATTTGGTAAGCGTTCATATAAGATACAAATGCAGCTGCTAAAAGCATATTAAAAGCATTACTTAAAAATAAACCCCAAGCAATTAATAACAAAAGCATTGCTAAATACATTGGGTTTCTGGTAAATTTGTATATACCAGTAGTTACTAATGTATTTGTCTTCTCTAAATTTTTAGGATCTACAGTAGTTTTGGCTTTAAAAAATTTATATGTTGATGCCGCTAAAACCAAAAGCATAACCACTAACAAACCTTTTAAAAGCATTGTTCTTCCAAAAAAGTCAAAAACACCAAAAGGTAAAAATCTTGCTAAAACGTACATAAACAAACCAAAAATAAAAACAACTACTACCGGCGGAAGCTTTAAAGACATATTAAATATTTAAGAAAATAAAATTACTACTTTTGCACTTGGTTTTTAAAAAATTTAATGTAAAATTTTACAAAAACACTCCTAATTACAAATAATGAAAATAGTATTTGCCACACATAACGCTAATAAATTTAAAGAGGTACAAGCCTTAGTTCCTAAAAACATTACACTTGTCTCTTTAACAGATATTGGTTGTTTTGATGATATACCAGAAACAGCAGATACTATAGAAGGCAATGCTATACAAAAGGCAAATTATGTTACAGAAAAGTACAACTTACCTTGTTTTTCTGATGATACTGGTTTGCTTGTAAATGCTTTAAATGGTGAACCCGGAATTTATGCTGCTCGTTACGCCGGAGAACAGAAAAGTGCAGAAGACAATATGGCAAAACTTTTACAAAAGTTAGGAGACAACCCAAACAGAGAAGCACATTTTAAAACAGTTATAGCTCTGCAAATTAATGGTGAGCAACATATTTTTACTGGTATCGTAAATGGTTCTATTACACAAAGTAAACAGGGCACAGATGGTTTTGGATACGATCCTATTTTTACTCCCGAAGGATATAACAAAACATTTGCACAATTACCGCTAGAAACAAAAAACAAAATTAGCCACAGAGCAAAGGCTACAATACAGCTAATTACTTTTTTAAAACAATACAATTATGGCTAAGCAAACAGTAGAAGTTTCTGTAGCATCTGAACGTGCCGAGGCATATGGTGGTGTACTTATTGCTTTTTTTGCCGCACTTATGGCAATTTCTCAGTTAGTAAACGGAGAATTAGAAGAAGAAATGATGATTGCACACAACAAATTGGTTAATTATTCTAGTTGGTATCAGTCTAAAAGCATAAAAGAAAGTTTAAAAGAAAGTGAATTAGACAACCTAGAAGCTCTTTTGTACACTAATGCCGTTGCTGAAGAAAAAAGAGATTTTGTGTACAGTAAAATAGAAAAAACCAAAGCACAAATAAAAAAGTACAAGGCAGAAAAACACGAAATTTTAATTGGTTCTAAAAACATTGAAAAAAAAGATTGGACTCAAGACTTAGATGGCAAAATGGGCGTAATTACTGGCATTAACGAGTGGAAAGTACTAGCACAAAAATATGATATAGCTACCCGTAAGTTTGATTTTGGAGTTCTTTTTTTTCAAATAAGTATTGTTTTAGGTGCCGTTTGCATAATAATTTATGACAATCCTACATTGCAAAAATCACTAGTTGCTTTAATGATTATTTTTGGGGTAATTGGTGTTATTTTATCTATTTACGGCTATAGTCTTGCTCCTTAAATATAACTATTACTTATGTTGTATGGTTATTCAAAATATTTAAAGTACTTTTGCAGCTTATTAAAAAACGCCGCTGGTATAGCATGTGTTACTCTGAGTTATAATATGATAAACGCTCTATGTAACATACATATTTGCGATTAAGAATAACATATTATGACAAAATTTGAAGCATTAGGGCTAGATAAGTCCCTACTTGATGCTATTGTAGATCTTGGATTTGAATCTCCATCAGAAGTACAAGAAAAAGCAATTCCAATCCTTTTAAACCAAGAAACAGACCTTGTAGCATTAGCACAAACTGGTACCGGTAAAACAGCTGCTTTTGGTTTTCCGTTAATTCAGAAAATTGATACAAGTAGCAGAACTACTCAAGGATTAATACTATCTCCTACACGTGAACTTTGTTTACAAATTACTAATGAACTAAAAGCGTATTCTAAATACGAAAAAGGTCTTAACGTTGTTGCAATTTACGGTGGTGCTAGTATTACAGAGCAAGCAAACCAAATTAGAAGAGGAGCACAAATAGTTGTTGCTACTCCTGGTAGAATAAAAGATATGATTAGCCGTGGTATGGTTAACATATCTAAGTTAGATTACTGTGTATTAGATGAAGCGGATGAAATGTTAAATATGGGCTTCTATGAAGACATAAAAGACATTTTATCTAACACTCCAGATGAAAAATTTACGTGGTTATTCTCTGCAACAATGCCAAGAGAAGTATCTACAATTGCTAAAAAATTCATGCACAACCCACAAGAAATTACTGTGGGATCTAAAAATGCAGGTGCAACTACCGTACAACATGAGTATTATGTTGTTGGTGGTAGAGATAGATACCCTGCATTAAAAAGATTAGCAGATACCAACCCAGATATATTTTCTGTTGTTTTTTGTAGAACCAAAAGGGACACGCAAAGGGTTGCCGAAAAATTAATTGAAGACGGTTACAATGCCGGTGCTTTACACGGAGATTTAAGTCAAAACCAAAGAGATTTGGTAATGAGCGCTTTTCGTAAAAAACAAATACAAATGCTTGTTGCTACAGATGTAGCCGCACGTGGTATAGATGTAGATGACATTACACACGTAATAAACTACCAATTACCAGATGAAATTGAAACCTATACACACCGTAGTGGGCGTACTGGTAGAGCAGGAAAATCTGGTGTATCTATGGTAATTGTTACTCGTAGTGAACTACGTAAAATAAAAGCTTTAGAGAAAAAATTACAAACAGAATTTTTATCAAAAAAGATTCCTACAGGGATGGAAATTTGTGAAATTCAGTTATACCATTTAGCAAACAAAATAAAAAATACAGAAATTAATGAAGAAGTAGAAAACTACTTACCTGCAATTAATGATGTATTAGAGGGTGTAGACAGAGAGGAACTAATTAAAAAAATAGTTTCTGTAGAGTTTACTCGTTTCTTTGACTATTACAACAAAACTAAGGACCTTAACACGTCGGACCGAGGAGAAAGAGGTGAGCGTGAAGGTCGTAGCAGAGACAAAGCAGAAATACCTACTAGTGGTTCTGTGCGTTACTTTATTAATGTTGGTGAGCGCGATGATTATGATTGGATGACATTGAAAGATTTCTTAAGAGATACTGTTGGTCTTGGTAAAGAAGATGTGTTTAAAGTAGATGTTAAGGAAAGTTTCTCTTTCTTTAATACAGATGCAGAACACACAGAAAAAGTCCTAGCCACATTTACAGAGTTTAAAGTAGATGGCAGATTTGTTAACGTAGAAATTTCTAACAACCCTGGAGGTGGCGGTGGTCGCGGAAGAGGTGGTAGAGGTCGCGGAGACAGAGGCCGTTCTTCATCTTCTCGAGGAAGAGATAATAGAGGTGGCGGAGACAGAGGTCGTTCTCGCAATAAAGACAGTAGAGGAAGCCGTGATAGCGGCGGAAGCTATGGTAACAAAAGAAGTAAAAGAAGATACTAAGCTTTTAAGTTAATAGAATATTAAAAATACGCTTCGGCGTATTTTTTTTTGTTTATTTACCACCTCTAATCAAAAATTTAACCCATATTCCGCACCTAAAGAGATAAACTTTAATATCTTAGAGTTTTTAGTAGAAGATAAACGACACCACTTTTTTTATGAATAAATACATCCTACTTGTTTTTAGCTTAATTACATTCTGTGGATTTTCACAGGAAAAAAAAACAAAAGAAAAAGAAAATGAGTTTACTGCAACCATTATAAATGCGCAAACTGATGAACCGATGCCTAGTGTACACATTGTAAACCTTAACCAAGTAAAAGGTACAATTACAGACCAAAAAGGTAAGTTTACAATACCTGCAGTTGCCAATGACACACTTTACTTAACATACCTTGGTTTTAAATCTCAAAAAATTAAGGTTACTAATGATATGCTTAAGTTTAAAGACACTAAAATTACCTTAACAGAACTTGCTTTTGCCTTAGAAGAAGTTGTTGTAAAACCATACCAGTTAACAGGCTTTTTAGAAATAGATGCTAAAAACGTTAGTTTAAACGATTCTTATCAGTATGCAATCTCTGGACTAAATACAGGTTATGAAGCCGGTAACAAAAAACCAAGTGCTGTTACAAAAGTACTTGGCGCTATCTTAAATCCGGCAGATTTACTCCGTAATTTATTTGGTAAAAAACCTGCACAAATGCGCAAACTTCGCCAAATAAAAGAAGATGACCGTATTAGAGATTTATTAGCTGCAAAGTTTGACAGAGAAACACTAACAGAATTACTACAACTAGAAAAAGTAGATATTGAAGATATATTAAACAACTGTAACTACTCTAAGTCCTTTATACAAACAGCTAACGATTTGCAAATATTAGATGCAATTAGCGGTTGCTATGAAGAATACAAGGTTTTAAACAGAAAAAAATAACAGTACAATTACCTACTGCTTACATTACACACCTTAACACTAACTATGACAAAATTAGAATTTTTACAGAAGAATGTTTTTACAGATCTTCAAAACTTAAATACAGGATTTGATGCTGATGACAACTTTTACTTTTCTGAGCTAGATTTTGCAATGGTTTTAGAACGTATTGAACACTTTGGTATTGGCATACACGCTATTAAACCATATATAAATGAAGAATTTGGCACTACTAAAACCAATGAAGATTACAGAAAAAAAGCAACAGATGCTAAATGGTATAAAAGAGCTTATTTTGATTTAAAAAAGGCTACACCAAAAATGATATATAATGCAGATTATAAAGTATCAGCCAAGTTGCTAAACAAAGAAGAAAACAATACCACTCAAGAAAATTAATATTAACAACAATAATGGGATTATTTAATAAAATACTTGGTAACGCAAGTGAAGTATCTGTAGAAAAATTAAATGAAAAATACGGAAGACTTCTAACAGATAATGAACAAGTAGAACTAGGATTTAAATTATTTAGAGATACGTTTATGTTTACCAATAAGCGTTTAATATTAATAGATGTACAAGGCTTAACTGGCAACAAAGCAGAGTACAGGTCTATGCCATACAAAAGCATCTCTAGGTTCTCTTTAGAGACAGCAGGTACTTTTGACTTGGATGCTGAATTAAAAATCTGGATTTCTAGCGAAAACCTTCCATCTGTTAGCAAAAAGTTTAACAAAAGTATAGATGTTTACGAAGTACAAAAATATTTGGCAAGCAAAGTAATGTAACAACTTTACAGCCTATTAAAAAAGCCTATATTTTAAAAATATAGGCTTTTTTGTTTTTAGTAAACTACGTATTATTTACTTGCAAATAGTTTTACATCTTCTTCTGTAACTTCTTGTCCGCCTAAAATAATTAATCGTTCTACAACATTGCGTAGCTCTCTAATGTTTCCTGTCCAGTCATAACTTTTTAACAATGAAACTGCTTTATCAGAAAATACTTTTTTAGCCGTTCCTTGCTCTTTACTTATTTTATCTGCAAAATATGTTATTAACAAAGGAATATCTTCTCTTCTATCATTTAACGCTGGGACTTTTATAAGTATAACTGCAAGTCTATGGTATAAATCTTCTCTAAAATTACCTTCTGCTATTTCCTTTTTTAGATCTTTATTTGTAGCTGCCACTACCCTAACATCAACCTTTATATCTTTATCTGTACCAACTCTAGATATTTTACTTTCTTGTAAAGCACGTAACACTTTTGCCTGCGCAGACAAACTCATATCACCTATTTCATCTAAAAAAATAGTTCCTTTATTTGCCGCTTCAAATTTACCAGCTCTATCTTTAACTGCAGATGTAAATGCTCCTTTAACGTGACCAAAAAGTTCACTTTCTATTAATTCAGATGGTATTGCTGCACAGTTCACCTCTATAAATGGTGCTTTACTACGCGGGCTTTTTTCATGTAACCAATGAGCTACCAACTCCTTACCCGTACCATTAGATCCTGTAATTAAAACACGTGCATCTGTAGGAGCTACTTTTTCTATCATATCTTTTATTAAAGATATGCCTTCGCTTTCTCCTATCATTTGGTAGTTTTTACTAACTTTTTTCTTAAGTTTAGTATTTTCTACAACCAAATTTTTACGATCTAATGCATTACGTACTGTTGTTAGCAACCTATTTAAGTCTGGTGGTTTAGATATATAATCAAAAGCACCTAAACGCATTGTGTTTACTGCAGTATCTAAATCTCCGTGACCAGAAATCATTATAAAAGCCAATTCTGGTTTTAATTTACGCGCAGCTTCTAATACCTCTACACCATCCATTTTTGGCATTTTAATATCACACAAAACTAAATCGTAATCGTTTTTTTTAATGGCATCTATACCTTTTAAACCGTCTTCTGCCTCTTCAACATTATAAGTATCGCTTTCTTCTGATAAAATTTTTACCAAAACCCTGCGTATTGCAGCTTCATCTTCTATTACTAATATTTTTGACATATACGTGTTTTAAAAAATTCCTATTTTAAATCCTGTTTTAAAATATACATTTCCATCGTCATATAACGAATATACGCTTTTTCTTTCTTCATCTCTTAACAAACCTCTTTGTGATAAAGTATGGCCCGCTAATGCATAAAAAGATATATTTTTATTAATGTTATACTGGTAGCCAAAAGCACCTACAATTACAGATAAAGATAAGCCGGAGCCTAAGTCGTTATCAGGTAAAGCAATATCATTTTGTACATTTACAAAATAACCATCCAATAATAATGCCGCTTTAAATGTATGGTGTTCTTTTAAGTGATATTTAAACTCCATTCTAGGCACACCAACCATATACGACCAGTTTGGATGAAATTTTTTGTAGTAACTTATAATAGGTAAAGGAACATCAAAACCAGTAGCATTGTTGTATGACAACCCTAATATTAACCTTGTAGGTTTTTCTTTTTTCATATCTGCCTTAATAGTTAAAACAGAATAATTTAAATTAAAATCTTCTTTTTGCACACCATTAATAAAGTTAGATGCTAACCTTGGTGTTACCAAACCTACAAAAGTCCATTTATCATTAAGTATATGCGCATACCCTAAATTAAGATCTACAATTCTTAATTTTTCTAATTCCTTATCATCAAACTCATAAATACTATCGTTTGCAAAATCTATAATACCATATTCTGCACCAGCAACTAAATAATTTTTTTCATTTAGCTTTATAGGAAGATTTGCCAAAAACCGAAATCTAGAAATACTTCTTGAAGATTTTTTTTTGGGCAAAGTAGTGTATTCTAACCTTACAATATCTGAGCTTTGTGACCAGACCAGCTGCACTATTAGAAAAAAACAAACTCCTAAAAGTTTTTTCATACGTAAACAAGTATATGCGTAATTCTTAACTAAATTATTTACTAATAATATGTATATCTCTTTGTGGAAAAGGGATAGATATATTGTTTTTTCTGAAAGCAGCGTCTATTAAAAAACGTAAATCACTTTTTATTCTTGGATCTCCATAACTATCATTTGTATAATAATTTACAGAAAACATTAAGGCTGAATCTCCAAAATCTTCAAACAACACAAAGGGCTTAGGATTTTTTAAAATTCCGTTTTTTTTATCTATAATTTCTAATAACAATTTAGATACCAACTCTACATCACTACCATAAGCAACACCAACTTTAACATTTTCTCTTGTTGTTTTATGGTTTTGTGTATAATTATAAATACTGTCTGTTAAAAACTTATGGTTTGGAATAACAATAACTTTATCATCTCTGGTTAACGCTCTTGTTGTTCTTAACCTGGTTTCAAAAACTCTACCCACCTTACCTTCTACTTCTATAATATCTCCAATATGTAGAGACTGATCTAGAATAATTAATATACCAGATATTATATCCTGAAAAAGGTATTGCAATGCAAAACCTAAACCAACAAATAAAGCGGCAGACGCTGTAAGTAAAACTGTTAAATCTACTCCAGAAGAATGCAAAACAGTTATTACAGCTAGGATATACAAAAAGTACTTTAAAAAACTAAATATGCTTAAAAACTTATTTTTATCATCTTGCGGTAATTTAGCAACAACAATTTTATGTACTAGTTTTAAAATATAAGTAACTGCTAAAATAACCACAACAATAGTAACCAACGTACTTACCGTAATAACTACCTTATCACCATCTACCAACTTATAAGACATAAAGTCTTTTAAATATTTAAGTATATTTTTTAATTCTTCCATCTTAATACTTTAACCACTTATATAAGTCTTTATAGCTCGGCTTTTTACCATACATTAATATACCAATTCTATAAATTTTTGCTGCTAACCAAACTATAGACAAAAATGTTACTAATAACAAAGCTATAGAAACAACTAATTGCCATACAGGTACACCACCTTCTCCTATACCAGAAGACAAACGCATTAGCATTACAATTGGAGATGTTAACGGAAATAATGAAAAACCTACTGCCACAGGACCGTGAGGATTACTAAACACCGATATAAAGCCAACATAAATTGCCAACATTAGCGGAGATATAACTGGTAACATAAATTGCTGAGTATCTGTCTCATTATCTACAGCTGCACCAATTGCCGCGTAAATAGAACTATAAATTAAATACCCTAATATAAAGTATACTAAGAAAAAACTAAATAAAGATACCCAAGGAATTTGAACAAACATTTCTGCAAATTTCTGCACGTTATCCTCCATACCACTACTGGCCACCTGTATAGCCTGTGCTTGTGGTAGATTAGTACCTCCGTTTTGTAAAGCAGTAACGTCCAAATCAAAAATTAAAAAAACAACCAAAAACAACAAAGAACCAGATAGCACCCAAATAGTAAACTGAGTTACACCTGCTAAAGAGGTTCCTATTATTTTACCCATCATTAACTGAAAAGGTTTTACAGATGATATTATTACCTCTATTACCCTACTTGTTTTTTCTTCTATTACACTACGCATTACAAAACTACCGTAGATTATAATAAACATCATTATTAAATAACCAAAACCACCACCAATTATGGCGTTAAGCTCATTTAACCCTTTTAAGTTTTCTTTACCTTGAAAAGTAGCCGTGTGTATAGAAAAGTTTTTACTAATAGCACTATATTGCTCTGGCGAAACTCCTAAATGTTCTAATCTTTTTTGTTTAAGACGGTACTGAAAAATATCTTCTAAATCATCTAAAAAACCATCTGTAGGAGACTCTTTAGAAAAAAAGTACGATGCGTTTGCCACTTCCTCTAAACTATTTCCGTTTGGTATAAATACCAAACCATAATGCCCAAGTTGCTCTGTAGAATCTTTTGCTTGCTCTAAACTTATGTTTTTAAAACGTATTACAGAGGTACTTTCTGTACTATTAAAATCTTCTTTAAAAAAGCTACTTTCGTTTAAAACTGTAATTACTTTTTTATCACTATCATTAAGCATAGCTAAATACAACACCAAAGCAACCATACCTACCATTAAAATAGGACTTAAAAAAGTCATTATTATAAACGACTTATTTTTTACCTTAGCTAAATACTCTCTTTTTATAATTAAGCCTAATTTCCCCACTATTTTGTTTTGCTTTTTACGGTTTGTATAAAAATATCATTTGCAGACGGTATAGTTTCTACAAAGTGGTTTACTTTTCCTTTTTCTGACAAATACCCAAGTAATGCACCAGTATTATTAGATGTAAGCTGAATTTTAAAATCTAGTTGCTCATCTTCTTTATTGTAAGATGGCGTCCAAATTTTATGTTTTTCTTCCAATTTCTGTAAAACATCATTCTTTTCGGATACTTGCAGACCTACATTAAAAATATTGTTTTTATATTGTTTTTTAATGTCTGATAATTTACCGTCTAATATTTTTTCTGACTGATGAATAAGCGCAATATACTCGCATAATTCCTCTACAGACTCCATACGGTGAGTAGAAAATATAATAGAAGCTCCTTCTTCCTTTAAATGAAGAATTTCATCTTTAATAATATTGGCATTAATAGGATCAAAACCACTAAATGGCTCATCAAAAATTAATAATTTTGGTTGATGAAGTACTGTTACTACAAATTGTATTTTTTGGGCCATACCTTTAGATAACTCCTGTACTTTTTTATTCCACCAGTCTCCAATATCTAGCCTATCAAACCAATATTTAAGTCGTTTTGTAGCTTCTTTTTTAGATAAGCCTTTTAACTGTGCTAAATACAAAGCTTGCTCACCAACCTTCATACTTTTATACAATCCTCTTTCCTCTGGCAAATACCCAATAGTAGCAATATGCTCTGGCTGTAAAGGTTCTCCATCAAAAAAAACAGTGCCAGTATCTGGATAAGTAATTTGATTTATTATACGTATTAGCGTAGTTTTTCCTGCGCCGTTTGGTCCTAGCAGACCATATATACAATTCTTAGGAATTTCTAAGGAAACATTGTTTAGGGCTGTATGGTCTCCAAATTTTTTAGAAACACCTTTTGCCGCCAAAATAGTATTCATTTTCACAATTTTTTCAAAGATAGATAAATGGTAGCATATAAAAATAAAACCCACCCTTATTTACATAAGGATGGGAAAAAAAATGAGCAGTGACAAGCACTGCTCAATACTTATATTTTTTAAGAGAACATATCTTTAACTTTTTCAAAAAAAGATTTGTCAGATTTTTCTGGATGAGGAACAAAGTTTTCATTATCTCTCATACGCTCAAAAAACTCTCTTTGCTCTTTGTTCAATTCTTTTGGTGTCCAAACATTTACGTGTACTAAAAGGTCTCCACTTCCATAACCATTTAAGCTAGTAATACCTTTACCTCTTAAACGTAGTATTTTACCAGATTGTATACCTTCTTCTAGTTTAATACGTACTTTACCACCAACAGCATCTATCTCTTTAGAAGTACCTAAAACTGCTTCAGAAATACTAATGTATAAATCGTAATGCAAGTTATCACCTTCTCTTTTTAAGGTACTATGCTCTTCAGTTTCAATAAGTACTATTAAATCTCCGTTAACGCCGTTACCTGGAGCACTATTACCTTTACCAGGTACTTTTAACTGCATCCCATCTTCTACACCACCAGGTATTTTTATAGATACCGTTTCTTCTTTAGCAATTAAACCTTGTGCATCTGCACCAGCTGGTTTTTTATCTATAATCTGGCCACTACCACCACAAGTGCTACAAGTAGCAGAAGTTTGCATTCTTCCTAAAATGGTATTTGCAATTTTAGTAACCTGCCCAGAGCCATTACAAGTAGTACAAGTGTTGTATGTTACACCATCTGCTTGTACTTTACGTTTAACTTTTACCTTTTTTTCTACGCCATTAGCAACTTCATCTAAAGTTAACTTAACTCTAATTCGTAAATTAGAACCTTTAACTCTACGATGGCCGCCTCCGCCAAAACCGCCAAAGCCACCACTAAAGCCGCCTCCGCCAAAAATATCTCCAAACTGACTAAAGATATCATCCATATTCATACCGCCGAAGCCGCCACCGCCACCGCCAGCACCACCTTCAAAGGCAGCGTGACCGTATTGATCATATCTTGCTTTTTTATCAGGATCACTTAATATCTCATATGCTTCTGCAGCTTTTTTAAACATCTCCTCTGCTTTAGCATCACCTGGGTTTTTATCTGGATGAAATTCTATAGCCTTTTTACGGTATGCCTTTTTTATTTCTGCTGCAGTTGCATTTTTAGCAATGCCTAATATGCTGTAAAAATCTTCTTTCATTTTTTATTTTTAGTTCCCAACAACAACTTTTGGGTGACGAATAATTTTATCTCCTAACGTAAATCCTTTTTCTATTACGTCTATAATTTTCCCTTTTAACTTTTCATCTGGAGCTGGTATTTGTGTAATAGCCTCGTGTACGTCTGCATTAAATGCATCACCTTGTACAACTTCTATTTCTAACAATCCTTTACCTTTTAAAGTCTCTTTAAATTTATTTTGTATAAGCTCTACACCGGTAACCAACTCTTTATCCTCTGACTTAGAAATTTCTTTCATAGCACGGTCAAAATCATCCATAACTGGAAGCATAGACACTATAACCTCTTGACCCGCTGTTTTAAACAAGTCCATACGTTCTTTAGATGTTCTTTTTTTATAGTTTTCAAACTCAGCAAACAAACGTAAAAACTTATCTTTTTCTTTAGCTAAGTCTTGTTGCAATTGTTCTTCTACAGACAACTCTACCGTTTCTTCTTCAGTAGTTTCTGTATTTTCCTTAACTTCTTCAGCAGCTTTATTCATTTTTTCTTCTTGTGCTACTTCTTCAGCTTTATCTTTTTTACTCATTATATGCTAATGTTTAATATCTTGAAAATTAAGATGGCAAAAGTACTGCCATTTCTTTAAAAATGTCAAAATGTCACTAAACTTTATTAAAAAAATACTATAATTTACTTGCTCTAAGCATTTCTCTTTTTCCTGGAGGTCCCGGCAGTCGTTCTACCTTAAAACCAACTGCCAACATTGCACGCCTTACGCTACCTTTTGCTGCATATGTTACTAGCACTCCGTTTGTTTTTAATGCATTGTACATTATAGCAAAAACGTCTTCTGTCCAAAGTTCTGGTTGCACTCTTGCTCCAAAGGCATCAAAATAAATGAGGTTATAAGCTTCTTTATCAGTTATATCTAAAAAGTTCTGCTCCCTTTTTATCAAATTAAAATACGGCAATACCTCTTCATTAACTTCCCAATTTGCTTTATGCATTTTAGTAAATACATCTTCAAAACCTTTAGCTTTTAACTGCTCTACGTAATTTAACTGCGACACCTCTTCTAATGCTACCGGATAAGCCTCTACCCCTGTATAATTTATATTTAAATTGCTTTTTGGTGCCTCAATTGCCGTAATTATAGCATTCAGTCCAGTTCCAAAACCAATTTCTAAAATAGAAATAGGCTCATCTTTAAATAAAGATAAGCCGTGTTTTATAAATACATGATAAGCTTCTTGTACTGCTCCGTGCTTGGAGTGGTATTGCTCATTCCATTCTTCTATTTGTATGGTTTTAGAACCATCACCTGTTGTAATTATTTTTCGTTTCAAATATTTACTCTTTTAAAAGCACACCATCTGCCTGAAACCTGTACGTTTTTTTTGGCGTTGTTATTTGCGCTATTTCTTCTTTAGTTGCCCCACCATCTTCTGCATAGTGTTGTTGTTCATCTACAGACATTTGCTCTATAAATGCTTTACCGTTTACAATAACTTCTTTACCTGTAATATCTTTTGGCATAAAAAAACCATAATCTTTAAACTTAACCATAGCTTGCTCACCGCCCCCCAAATCTAACTTCATCCAACAACCTTTAGACTGACAAACATCTAATACCTTGCCTTTAAATTTTGTTGTTACCGTATCTGCAACTGCTAAATTATGGTATACAGATGCCATTTCTTTAGTAACTTTAGCATTATCTTCTGTAATTTTTTCACCAAAAGATGCTAATTCTTCTATTTTTTGCTCAGGTTCCTGAACTACGGTTTCTTTTTTTGCCTCTTTGCAAGACATAAACAATAAAATTACTACAAGCAAAATGTTAAAACTTTTCATATCTGATAAAATTTAGTGATAGAATGCAAATTTGGACATTTTTAATCTAAAAAAGAAGTACTAGTACTGATAATTGATTAATTTTATGAACTTAAATTCTGAATACTATGGATGTTACTACAAACCAAATTAGTGTAGAAAAAACAAAAAACACTAAAATAAACGATGTTGATTTTAATAATCTTTCGTTTGGAAGTATTTATATGGATCATATGTTGGTCTGTGATTACAAAAATGGCGCTTGGGAAGCTCCTAAGGTTGTGCCTTATCAGCCAATTTCTTTAGACCCTTCTGCTAAAATTTTTCACTATGGTCAATCTATTTTTGAAGGAATGAAAGCCTACAAGGATGAACAAGACACCATTTGGATGTTTCGTCCTTTAGACAATCACAAACGTTTAAATTTATCTGCAAAAAGATTAGCTATTCCAGAAATTCCAGAGAGTTATTTTATGGAAGGTCTTAAAGCATTATTAAAAACGGATAGCGATTGGATTCCTCAATCTGCAGGAAGCTCACTATATATAAGACCATTTATTTTTGCTACAGGCTTAGGTTTTCACGCATCACCAGCAGATGAATACAAGTTTGTTATTTGTGGAGCCCCTTCTGGCTCTTACTTTTCTGGCGAAGTAAAAGTACTTATTGAAGAAACGTATTCTAGATCTGCAAACGGTGGCGTTGGTTTTGCTAAAGCAGGTGGTAACTATGCTGGCCAATTTTACCCAACTAAACTTGCACAGGACAAAGGATACCAACAGGTAATTTGGACAGATGACAATACACACGAGTATATTGAAGAAGCTGGCGCAATGAATGTTTTTGTTCGTATTAATGATACTTTATTAACGTGTCCTACTAGTGACCGTATTTTAGATGGTATTACGCGTAAAAGTATTTTAAAAATTGCTGAAGACGAAGGTATAAAAACTGAAGTACGTAAAATAAAAGTACAAGAATTAGTAGATGCTGCAAATGATGGCAGTTTAAAAGAAATGTTTGGTGCAGGTACTGCTGCTGTAATTTCTCCTATTGCAGGTTTTGGGTTTAGAGATAATGATTATATGTTACCAAATGTAGAAGATAGTTACGCTACTTTATTAAAAAACCGCATTACAAGTATACAGTATAACAAAGCTGAAGATAAATTTGGATGGCGTTTTAAGGTTGAATAACCTTATGTTACCTATATAATATTAAAAAAGTGCCTAATTAGGCACTTTTTTTATTTATTAAGAATACTTTCTATACTAGGCTTAAAGTAATTAGGGCCTTTTAAAATTTTTCCATCTTCTCTGTATACAGGCTTACCATCTGCTCCAAGCTTACTCATATTACTACGCTGTATTTCATCAAAAACTTCTTCAATTTTATACTGCATACCATGTTCTAATATTGTACCACATAAAATATAAAGCATATCACCCAAAGCATCTGCAACTTCAACCATATCATTATTATTAGCCGCTTCTAAGTACTCCTTATTTTCTTCATCCATAAGGTTAAAGCGCAATAAATTTTTTTGCTGTCCTAAATCTGCTTTTAATTCTTCAGAAACACCAGCTCCAAAAGATTTATGAAATAACTCTACCGCTTTAAGTTTATTTTTCATTTGTATAATTTTACGTTAGTTTTGCACAAAAATAGAAATATGTTTACCACCGGACAATATATATTTGCCGCTCTTTTTGTTATTGTTTTTACTATTATTATTGTAATTACATATAAAAGAGACAAAAAATTACATTTAAAAAACTATTCTGGTGTAAAATGGGTAGCCATTACCTTTATTATCTTCATAATATCATTGTTTATTATTAAACAATTTCTAAAAAATTAACGCTTTTTTACCGTTCACAACAAAAATCAAGCAACACACAACAAAAAATAGGCTTTCTTCGTTATAGTGTAAGAAAAAACGTATTTTTGCGTTGTACTGATAACAAATTCTGTTAAATGACTATTTTTCTTAACATTTTATTTATTCTTGTGGCCGTTAATGCCTTACTTTTAGTGTTTAGTGTTAATCGTAATAATGCTAAAGTTAAAAAACCTGTTAGTAAACCTACATCACAAACAACGGCTAAAGTATACCCGCTTAATATAATCTCTACAAAATACAAAAAAGCAATATAGTTTTTTACCTTTGTAAGGTATGAAACAGTTGTTACTTGTTTTTTTAGGTGGAGGTGCAGGTAGTGTATTGCGTTTTCTTATAAGCAAAACACTAAATAATTCATTTCAACCTTATTTTTTAGGAACTTTTTTAGTTAATATAATAGGTAGTTTACTTATTGGCTTTATTATTGGCTTAACTTTAAAAGGTAATTACCTTACAGAAAATCAAGCTTTATTATTAGCTACTGGTTTTTGTGGAGGGTTTACCACCTTTTCTACTTTTGCACTAGAAAACCAATCTTTATTAAAAACCGGAGACTTTCTACATTTTACTTTTTATACTTTATTAAGTATTGCCATTGGTATTTTTGCCGTAATTGGCGGGTTTTGGATTTCTAAATCCTTATAATATTTCACAAAAAATCATTCTTTTCGCAATATTACACCTCTACAGCAATAATTTATGCTGTAATACTCCTTGGTTTCTATTTATTCCATTTTTTAAATATCATTTTAATAAAAAATTAAAATAATATTACATTACCCCTATTTAAAATGGGGTTAATTTTATTTATATCATAAAAATTAAAAAAGTACCCATAAAAATTATAGGGTCTTTATCATTATTAAATACATTTACCCTGTAAATAACTAAACGATATGAAAAAAATTGAAGCAATTATTAGAAAATCTCAATTTGATGATGTTAAAAAAGCACTACACCAAATTGAAGTAAACTTTTTTAGCTACTGGGATGTTACTGGAGTTGGAAACGAAAAACAAGGACATGTATACCGAGGAATATCTTACAGCACATCTGATATTCAAAGAAGATACTTATCTATTATAGTTTCTGATGAATTTTTAGAAAAAACTGTAAATACAATTTTAGATGCTGCTTACACAGGCAATGTAGGAGACGGAAAAATATTTGTATCTGAAATTATAGACGCTTACCGTATTAGAACCAAAGAAAACGGTCACGCAGGAATAAACTAACCAAACCAAGACACTATTAAAAATTTAAAATTATGATTAACGAACAACAAGAAGCACTAAGTAAAGCTGTTGAAAGCATCAACAGTGATATGGGTGCATTATGGATAACAATAGCTGCCATTTTAGTATTTTTTATGCAAGCTGGTTTTACATTAGTAGAAGTTGGCTTTACACGCAGTAAAAACTCTGGTAACATAATAATGAAAAACATTATGGACCTTTGCGTAGGTTCCTTAATGTTCTGGGCTGTAGGTTACGGAATTATGTATGGTAGCGATACTGTTTTAGGCGGATTTTTTAGATTAAGCCCAGCAGAACAAGGGTATTTTTTCTTTTCTGCAGACGATTGGTATAACTTATTTTTTCAAACAGTATTTTGCGCTACTGCTGCTACAATAGTATCTGGAGCTATAGCAGGGCGTACAAAATTCTCTACATACCTTATATATTCTGCCATTTTAACAACAATTATATATCCTATTTCGGGTAGTTGGTACTGGCCTTTTGATGATAATGCTTGGTTAAATGTTGCTGGTTTTGTAGACTTTGCAGGTTCTTCTGTAGTACACGCAGTTGGTGGTGGCGCAGCTTTAGTTGCTGCAATTATGGTTGGCCCGCGTATAGGTAAATATACAGATGGTAAAGTGAACGTAATTCCAGGACATAACATGATACTTGGTGCATTAGGTGTATTTATCCTATGGTTAGGTTGGTTTGGCTTTAATGGTGGATCTCAACTTGCATGGGGTGGATCTGATACTGTTGCCGCTGGTAGTGTAATTATAAATACAAACTTAGCTGCTGCTATTGGTGCTGTTGCTGCCTTATTTTTTACTTGGATTAAATATGGTAAACCAGATATTTCTATGACATTAAACGGTGCTTTAGCTGGTTTAGTAGGTATTACTGCTGGTTGTGGTGCTGTAAACGCATGGGGAGCATTAGCAATAGGCCTTATCTGTGGAATAGCAGTTGTACTTTCTATTGAGTTTATAGATAGAAAATTAAAAATTGATGATCCAGTAGGTGCAATATCTGTACACGGTGTATGTGGTTTTATTGGTACTGTTTTAGTTGGTGTTTTTGCTTTAGATGGCGGACTACTAAGCGGCGGTGGGGCTAGCTTATTACTAGTACAAACATACGGTTCTTTAGCTTACATTTTATGGGCAGCAGTAACCACATTTATTATACTTTTTATACTAAAGAAAACTATTGGTTTAAGAGTTTCTAAACAAGAAGAGTTAGAAGGTTTAGATGTTCATGAACACGATATTGAGGTATACCCAGAGTTTACAACAACAGAAAAATAAATAAAAGAAACAAAAACGGAGCGTTTTGCAGAACGCTCCGTCATAAAATGTTTCAAAAACAAAAAATAAAATCACTAACAAACCCCTTAAAATAAAGGGTTTACAATTTATTTGATATGAAATTGAATACGACAACAAATTACTTAAAAAAATTATCATTTTCAATAATGATGTTATCTTCAGCATTAATATTTGCTCAGGAAGAAGAAGAAAAAAAATTAGAGTTTAGCGGATCTGTAGATGCTTATTTTAGAACAAATTTAAGTGCAGATGATAAAGCAGTAGACGGAGAGTATTTAGCTCCTTTAACATCATTTGCAAACGAAACTGGTTTTGCACTTGGTATGGCTAACATTATTGCTAGTTATGAAGGTGAAAAAACCGGTGCAGTAGCAGATCTTGTTTTTGGACCAAGAGGTGAACAAGCCATTACTGGGTTAAATGTTAACCAATTATACGCATACTGGAATGTAAGTGAAGGAACAAAACTAACAATGGGTCGTTTTAACACCTATTTAGGGTATGAGGTAATCTCTCCTGTAGGTAACTTTAATTACAGTACATCTCACTTATTCTCTAGCGGACCTTTTTCTCATACTGGTTTAAAGGCCGATTTTACATTATCTGATGATTTTAGCTTAATGCTTGCTGTAATGAATGTTACAGATGTAGATAATAATTTAACTAGCCAATATGCTCTTGGAGCACAATTAGGTTATGCTGGTCAATATTTAAACCTTTATTATGATGACACTGCTAACCTAGGTTTTGAAATTGATTATACAGGTGGTTTTGATTTATCTGATAGTTTTTACTTAGGTATAAATGGTGCTTATGCTGATAACGATGGAAATGGATTTGCTGGTGTAGCATTATACCCACAAATTAAAGCATCAGAAACTGCTTCTTTTGGATTAAGAGGTGAGTATTTTACACAAATTATTGATGGCTTAGATGATGAACCTAGTGTATTTGCTACTACATTAACTGCTAGTTTTACTGTTGAAGATTTAACAATTAAACCTGAGGTTAGGTTAGATGCTTGGAGCAATAACGAGCCGTTTTTAGATAACGACGGCGATCCTTCAAAAAGCTTGTCTACCTTTTTAATTGCAGCAGTTTATTCTTTTTAAAAAAATTAAGTTTAGTTTATAGTTTGGTTGTTGAAGAAAGTCTAGTTTGTGCGCTAGGCTTTCTTCTTTTTAATGCTCTTTGTTAAATGCCTTTACCCCTGCTCTAACCTCTATATCCAATGTATTTACAATTGGCACTACTGGGCAAGAATATTTTTTACTATAAGCACAATAAGGGTTGTATGCCTTATTAAAATCTACCATAATAAAATCTTCATCTGTCTCAGACAGCTCTATGTATCTACCACCACCATAGGTTTCTTTACCATTTGTTTTATCTAAAAAAGGTAAAAACAAATGATCTTTATATTTTTCTTGTTTTATTAATTGTTGGTTTTGATATACTTCTAGTTGTAAATCTTTTCCGTTTAATTTAAAAAATAACCTTCCGTATAATTTATACTCTTGACTCTGATTTGTTGTGGTTGCCATTAAAAATGGAGTTGCCCCTAAAGCCAACTCTAACCTAGCCTTTACCACATAGTTGGTATCTGGCTCAAAAAAATCTAAACCATCAAAATCTTTTCTGTACTTATTTGGTAATGGAGATGTTTTTGCATCTTTGTATTCATCGTTTAACTTTTTATGATATTCTAAAATACTTTTTAACTTATCAGATTTTGTTGCCGCAATTTTTTCTTCAACCTCATTAGTATGATACTTTTTTTGACCATTACAACTCAACAATACCATTATAAATACAAATACAGTATACCTCATTTTATTACATTAAATTAATACTGTAAAAATACAACTTATTACTTTTTTACTTAGCTTTGTTTTAGAATAAAAGAAAAATGCAAAGACGTTCAATATATAAATCTGTGGTTATCTGTACCTTAAAAAGGTGCCAGCGCTGCTGTATTTAATATTGAAATAGATATATTATACTAATACTAAGCCTGGCGAGAAAATCGTCAGGCTTTTTTTTATTTAATTACAAAATGAAAAAACTATACACAAACTACATAGACTCATTTAAGGGTTTATCTAAAGAGGTTTGGTGGCTAGCACTAATTACCCTTATAAATAGAGCTGGTACAATGGTTATTCCGTTTTTATCGCTTTATTTAAAAAACGATGTAGGATTAACGTTTGAAAATGTTGGTGTGGTTATGTCTTGCTTTGGAGCAGGTTCACTAATTGGTTCTTGGCTTGGAGGCACCTTAACCGATAAGTTTGGGTATTACAAAGTAATGCTGTTTAGTTTGTTTACTAGCGGTATTCTATTTATTCTTCTTCAATTTTTACACGATTACTACAGTATTTGTGCAGGTATTTTTATACTTATGATTGTTGCAGATTGCTTTAGACCTGCAGCTTTTGTTGCTTTAATTGCTTACAGTAAACCAGAAAACAAAACAAGGTCTGTTACACTTATTAGACTTGCTATTAACCTAGGTTTTTCCGCAGGTCCTGCCTTGGGTGGTATTATAATTACATCTTTAGGCTATATTGGCCTTTTTTGGGTAGATGGTTTAACCTGCGTATTGGCTAGTATTTTACTACTTATGGTTTTAAATCCTAAAAAAGCACGAGTTATGGACAGCTCTAAAAACGAAAATCCAAAATCTGCGTATTTAGACGGGTATTATTGGGTATTTATATCCGCTATGGTATTATTTGGTTTTTGCTTTGTTCAATATTTTTCTACAGTACCTGTGTATTATAGTGACGCCTATAAATTAAGCGAGTTTAAAATTGGATTATTATTGGCTATGAACGGTTTTTTAATATTTGCTTTTGAAATGCCTCTTATAAAATATTTAGAAAAACTAAAATACTCTAAAATTATCTATGTTATTTTTGGTTTAATTTTAGTTGGACTAAGCTTTCTGCTACTAAACGTTTTCTCTTGGGTTGGAATTTTAATTATTGGAATGTTATTAATGACTTTAGGAGAAATGATAGCATTCCCTTTCTCTAACGCAATTGCTATGGAACGCTCTAAACGCGGTAAGCAAGGAGAATATATGGCATTGTATAGTATTGCTTTTTCTATTTCGCATATTTTTGCTCATAATTTTGGGATGCACTCTATTGCAAATAATGGTTATATATTTACCTGGAATACTATTACAGGTATAGCTGTACTTGGTATGGTGTTACTTTTTATTTTAAAACGAATAACAATTACAAACAAATGAAAAAACTAATTTATATAATATTGGGACTATTAATTAGTCTAGCTTTTGCCTGTGCAGATAAGAAAAAAGAAACTGTAAAAACTGAAGTAATAAATAATGCAGAAACTAAAGAGCGTTTTTATCCTGAACTAGACTCTACCCGTTACAATGTAGCTTTTTTAATTATGGATGGCACTTTTAATACTGAGTTTACCGCTCCTTTTGATATTTTTCAGCATACAAAGTATAGAGAAAATATTAAAGCAATGAATGTTTTTACAGTAGCTAACACCTTAGAACCCATAACCACGTTTGAAGGTGTACGCATTTTGCCAGATTATAACTATGTTGAAGATAAACTACCTAAAATAGACATACTGGTTATACCTAGTGCAGAACACCATTTAGACTCTGATTTAAAAGATACTACAATGCTTAATTTTGTAAAAAAAGTAAACAATGATGCACTTTTTATGACATCGCACTGTGATGGTGCTTTTGTACTTGCTAAAGCTGGTGTTTTAGATAATGTAACCTCTACCACCTTTCCTAGTGACATAGATTTATACAAAAAAACCTTTCCTAAATTAAAAGTTGCAGATAATGTATTGTTTGTACACCATAAAAAATACATTACCTCTGCAGGCGGAGCCAAAAGTTTTGAAGCCGCTCTTTATTTATGTGAATATTTATACGGTAAAGACGTTGCACAATCTTTAGCTGGCGGCTTGGTTATAGATTGGGATATAAACAAAGTGCCACACCTTATTCTTCCTTAAGTATAAATCTTCCTTTTTTAAGGTATTTTTCAATTAAAGCATTATATTCTGGTGTAAGTTTTAATAATGTAGTAGACTCTAAATTATAAAGTTTATCTGCATCTGTATATCCATTTTTAAGTAATTCCTCTAAGTAAAAAATAGAAGTTCCAAAATCATCATTTTTTGCACTTAAAGATATTATTTTAAGGTAAGGATCATAATCTTTAGGTTCAATTATGGTTTTTAACATATATAAAAAGCTAAGAGCATCAAAGTCTTTGTTTTCTTCTGCCAAAATAGTATCTATATAGTCTTCCGTTAGCGCAATTAAATATCCCTCTAACCTGTATCCCATTTTTTGCTGCTCTTGGTTAGAGCTATTTTTAAACTTTTCTATTTCTTTGGTTTGGTGTGCCCACCAACCAAGGTTATTAAAGTTATGTGTGTATGCATCTTCTTCTACATAGTATTGAAAATCGTTTTTTAAAGATTGTTCTTTAAAAAGCACATTATTTTCTGCCCTTTTTAACGACTTGTATATTTTATTTTTACGTAACTGGTTACTGTTATTTTTTAAAGTATCAATATTTTTAAATGGTTTATAAACCACAATGGTTTGGTCTACCAATTCTTTTGCATTTTTAAGTTTGTTTGCACCTACTAACTTATTTATTTTTGAAAGTGCAGCATTGTAGTTTTTATTTACAAATAAACTATCTACTGCTATATTACCTTTGGCCATAGCAGACATTTTAAATAAGTCTAAAGCTTTTTGTAAATTAGATGTAGAGGGCCAATTATTTTTAGATTCCTCTATTAGTAACTGATTGGGAATTTTTAACTTATTCAGGAGCTTTTCATTAGCTAATACTTCAGTATAATTAAAATTATACTCACTAACAATACTAATGTAATAGTAAGGTTTTTTTACATTAATAATTTCTATATTACCTATAGTAGAATTATAAGTCAGCACACCATCAATATTAGAAATAAATGCCGGTATTGTAGATGCTAACCTGCCTGCTCTATTAAACCCTAAAGTGTATACTTGTTTTTCATCTATAGGTAACATACCTACTACAGCATTAAATGTTTTAGAAAAAGCTAAAATACTTTTAGAGACTGTTAACGTATCATTTAAATTGTTTGATGCCGCTAAAATATATCCTTTTTCTTCTGCAACCCCTGCCATTAAACGTAATACTTGCTTTTCTTTATTATCATAATCAACAACAAAAACAACAGGCCATTTTTTATTTACATTGAAGCTTGATGGTAAAAAAAGAGAAAAACTATACGCTGAGGAATCTGACACCTTAATATTGTCTAAAACAACTCCTTTTTTCAACTTTAATTCTTGTGCAGAAATCTGCAAACTTAACAATGCTAACAGTAGAAGTACTAATTTTTTCACAAATGATGTCTTTTGGTTTTTAGTTAGATAGAGTTAAAAACTAAAAATACTATTATTATTTGTTTTTAACTCTATATGAAGCATCAAAAACCTAGCCAAAAAAGAAACTTATAAATTAGTCTCCAATAACACCCATTTCTACCCCTTCAGAATAAGCAACTTGTATACCGTGTTTGCTAAAAGCATTTTTTATGGCTTTATTAGCCTGAAACGTAACTGGCCAATAATCATCTGGCTGCACAAAAGGCCTAACTAGCAATTGTATACTATGGGTATCAAAAGTTTGTATACCTATATCCGGAATTGGATCTTTTAATACGTTTGGAAGTTCTAACAATGCATCAATAATAATTTTTTCTACTTTAGGAAAACTCTCTGAATAAGGCATAGTAACTAATAACTCTAACCTAATCATTCCCTTTTCCGAATAGTTGGTAACCACAGAATCTGTAATTTTAGAATTAGGTATTATTAATACCTTGTTACCTGGTGTAATTATATCTGTACTAAAAATGCCTATTTCCGAAACACGACCAAATTTATCTTCAAGCTGTATCCAATCATCTATTTTGTAGGGTTTTAACGTTAAAATTAAAATACCAGATGCAAAATTGCCTAAACTACCTTGCAACGCCATACCTACTGCAAAACCAACAGCAGCTAAAATTGCCATTAACCCTGTTAAATCTGCCCCAACAATAGAAGCTGCAATAAACAAAGCGGTACCCTTTAGCAATACGCCTACTAAAGAAGATACAAATGGGCGTAATGTTTTAGAAATGCCTGTTTTTTCTAAGGCAACACCAACCATTTTTAATACCCTTTTTACCAGTTTAAAACCTATCCAGATTACTAAACCAGCACCAATAATACGAGGCAGAAAAAAAACTGCCTTATCTGTAGCTATTTGTATGTATTTTCCAATAGTGTCTAAATCTTCTGCTTGCATTTTAACCGTACTAAAAAATGAGTTTTTTATTTAAAAGTGCAAATTACAAATTTACTCCTAAAACCTATGTTTTACCCTTCTATTTTTTTAATAGGCGCGTTAGAAACTACATCTGATAAAATTATGTGCGTACGTGCCTCACCATATTGTATTAACCTATCTATAAATTGTTCTAAATGAAACTGATTTCTAAGCACCACTTCCATTATAATATTCTCATTACCAGTTATTCTATAACAATTTATAACCTCATCAAAAGTACCAACTAACTCTAAAAAAGGCTTTAATTTACCCATAAAAGCACGTAAAGTAATAATTGCTTTTAGTTGGTAGCCCGTTTCTGTATGAGATACCATTGCTTTATAACCAGTAATGATTCCTAAATCTTCCATTTTTTTTACACGTTCTGCAACCGCAGGTGCAGATAAGCCTACTTGCCTACCAATATGTGCAAAAGATTCTCTTGCATTTTTTTGTAAATAGTTTAGAATTTTCCAACTAATAGCATCTATCTTATTATTCAAAGCCTTTAATATTTAAAATATTTAGAATCAAAAGTAAAAAGAAAAAAACACTTTACAATCATAATTAAATCAATAACAATAAGAGTGTAATTTTATACTATAACAGTAACTACAATGCCATACAGAAATCTTAGTACAGTTCCGGTTTATAAAAAAGCATTATCGCTTTGCCATACTAGTAGAGAACTAGCATCTTACTTTAGCTACAATAAAGATTTATTACAATTGTATAAATCTAGTAGTTTAAGAGACATTATGGCGAATTCTATACTTACAGATGCCATTTTACTTCCTATACAAATAGAGCAAGCAGAGCGTAGCGACTGTAAACATACTAAGTTGCATAGCATAAAATTTATTAATACTATTACCAGAAACATACTTAGCTATTGTAATGGTTTAGAACACCACGGAGTTAAGGAAAAAGAATATTTAAACCTATTGCGTACAGAAATTACAAGTTTTAGGAAGACATATAAAAACTGGCGTAGATCTTTACGTTAATTATGTTTTAATTAGAATAAAAAAAAATCACCTAACATAATGCTAGGTGATTTTTTTTATAACAGATTAAACTTTTACATATTTCTACGGTACTGTCCTCCTACCTGAAAAAGCGAACTTGTTATTTGTCCTAATGTACATACTTTAGAAACCTCCATTAACTTCTCAAAAATGTTTTCATTTTTAACAGCTGCTTGTTGTAAGTCTTCTAATAATTTATCTGCATTTTCAGCTCTATTTTGCACACTTTTTAAAGTATCTATTTGCGCTAGCTTTTCTTCCTCTGTAGCACGTATAACTTCTGCTGGTAAAACCGTAGGTGAACCTTTAGAACTTAAAAATGTGTTTACACCAATTATAGGAAACTCACCTGTATGTTTTAAGGTTTCATAATACAAACTCTCTTCTTGTATTTTAGAGCGTTGATACATTGTTTCCATTGCTCCTAAAACACCTCCACGCTCTGTAATCCTATCAAACTCTTTTAAAACTGCTTCTTCTACAAGTTCTGTCAATTCTTCAATAATAAAAGCACCTTGAATTGGATTTTCGTTTTTAGCAAGTCCTAGCTCTTTGTTAATTATTAACTGTATTGCCATTGCTCGTCTAACAGATTCCTCTGTAGGTGTGGTAATAGCCTCATCATACGCATTGGTATGTAATGAGTTACAATTATCGTTTATAGCATACAACGCCTGTAATGTTGTTCTAATATCATTAAAATCTATCTCTTGTGCGTGTAAACTACGGCCAGATGTTTGTATATGATACTTTAGCATTTGCGCTCTTGGATCTGCACCATACTTTAATTTTAGTGCTTTTGCCCATATTTTACGTGCAACCCTACCAATAACTGCATATTCTGGATCTATACCGTTAGAGAAAAAGAAAGATAAGTTTGGACCAAATTTATTGATATCCATACCTCTACTTAAGTAATACTCTACATATGTAAAACCATTTGCTAATGTAAATGCCAATTGTGTTATTGGATTTGCGCCAGCTTCTGCAATATGATAGCCAGAAATAGAAACCGAATAAAAATTTCTGACTTGTTTTTGTATAAAATATTCTTGTACGTCTCCCATTAAACGCAGTGCAAATTCTGTTGAGAAAATACACGTATTTTGCGCTTGGTCTTCTTTTAAAATATCTGCTTGTACTGTACCACGTACTTGCGCTAAAGTAGTAGCTTTTATTTCTGCGTAAACCTCTGCAGGTAAAACCATATCACCAGTTAAACCAAGTAACATAAGACCTAAACCGTCATTACCCTCTGGTAAATCTCCATTATATACAGGTCTGCTTAATCCTTTGTTATCGTATACTTCTTTAAATTTAGCTTCTACCTGTGCCTCTAAGCCATTTTCTTTAATGTATTTTTCACAATTTTGATCTATTGCGGCGTTCATAAAGAAACCTAACAACATAGGAGCCGGACCATTAATAGTCATAGAAACCGATGTCATTGGATGACTTAAATCAAACCCAGAATATAATTTTTTGGCATCATCTAAACAACATATAGAAACCCCTGCGTTACCAATTTTACCATAAATATCTGGTCTGTGATCTGGATCATTACCATACAAAGTAACCGAATCAAAAGCAGTAGAAAGCCTTTTTGCTGGCATACCTAAACTTACGTAGTGAAAACGTCTGTTGGTACGTTCTGGTCCGCCTTCACCAGCAAACATACGGGTTGGGTCTTCACCAGTTCTTTTAAAAGGATATAAACCAGATGCATATGGAAATTCTCCTGGTACATTTTCTTGCAAACACCATCCTAAAATATCTCCCCAAGCTTGGTACTTAGGCAAAGCTACTTTTGGTATTTGTGAATGAGATAAGGACTCTGTATATGTATCTATCTTAATTTCTTTATCTCTTACTTTAAAGCTATAAACAGGTTGCTTGTATTTATTTACTTTGGCATCCCAAGTTATAATAACTTCCCAGTTGTAAGGGTCTAAATCCATTTTTACTCTATCAAACTCCTTAAATAGTAAATTTAAAAAGTCTTTATCTGCATCTTCTTTTACCCCTTCTAAAATTACAGCTGTATCTAAGCCATTTTTAAGCAGTAAATCTGCCGCTGTTTTTGGTGTATTAGAAACCGATAATATTGTTTGGTAAACACCATACAAACGCTGAGCAACTTTAGTTTGCACAGCTACAGTAGCATCATACCCTCTATTATTTTCTGCAATTTCTGATAAATAACGTGTGCGAGCAGGTGGTATAACAAACACCTTTTCTTCTATTTCGTTACCAAATTTAAAAGTAGACTTTAAATTTGCATTAGCTTTTGTAGCTAATGTATCCATTATTTTTGTGTACAACCTGTTCATACCAGGGTCATTAAACTGGCTAGCCATTGTACCAAAAATTGGCATATCTTCTTGTGGCGTATCCCATAAATTATGGTTACGCATGTATTGTTTTTTTACATCTCTAATTGCATCTAAAGCACCGCGTTTATCAAACTTATTAATAGCTACTAAATCTGCAAAGTCTAGCATATCAATTTTTTCTAATTGCGTAGCAGCACCAAATTCTGGTGTCATTACATATAATGATACGTTACTGTGTTCAATAATTTCAGTATCAGACTGTCCAATACCAGATGTTTCTAACACAATTAAATCGTACTCGGCAGCTTTTAAAACTTCTACAGCTTCCTCTACATACTTAGACAAAGCAAGGTTAGACTGCCTTGTTGCTAAAGAGCGCATATACACACGCTCATTATTAATAGCATTCATACGTATACGGTCTCCTAAAAGTGCACCACCAGTTTTTCTTTTAGACGGATCTACAGAAACTAGCCCTATTTTTTTGTCAGGGAAATCTAAAAGAAAACGCCTAACCAACTCATCTACCAAACTAGATTTACCAGCTCCACCAGTACCAGTTATACCAAGTACAGGCACATTTTTTGTAGATTTTTCTACCTTAGAGAAGTACTCTACAAACTCTTCATGTCTGTTTTCTGCAAGACTAATTAAACGTGCAATAGTGTTTATGTCTTTGTTTTTTAAAGAGTCTGAAACCGTTGTACTTTCTGGTAATTTTAAAGCTGGCACCGGAAAATCGCTCTTTTCTACCAAGTCATTAATCATACCTTGTAACCCTAATTTACGGCCATCGTCTGGCGCATAAATTTTAGTAATACCGTGGTCCATTAATTCTTTTATTTCCTCAGGCAAAATTACGCCGCCACCGCCGCCAAATATTTTAATATGAGTAGCCCCACGTTCCTGAAGCAAATCATACATATATTTAAAATACTCGTTATGTCCACCTTGGTAAGATGTTATTGCAATTGCATTTACATCTTCTTGTATGGCACAATCTACTACCTCTGCAACACTACGGTCATGACCTAAGTGAATTACCTCTACGCCTGTAGATTGTATAATACGGCGCATAATATTAATTGCTGCATCGTGCCCATCAAACAAAGCTGCTGCTGTAACAATCCTAATTTTATGTTTTGGTGTATATGGTTTCTGTTGTTCCATTCGTATTAAATAGCTAATTTTAGACTTGCAATTTACGAAAATTGCAAAAATCTACATCAAAAACATTCAATATTATAAAAATATAAGAAAGCTAGGGTGCTTATTTGATAATACCCTAAATTAGTTAGCTTAATTTTATTATTTATGAAGCTAACCATACTTATTAATTGCCCAGACCAAGCTGGTATTATAAGCACAGTAACAAATTTTATACATACTAAAGGCGGTAATATTGTATATATAGACCAATATGTAGATAAAGAAAGTGCTACTTTTTTTATGCGGTTAGAGAGTGAATTTAGTAATGCGCTTACCTTTAATGAGTTTAAAAGTGGTTTTAAAACTTTAGCGCCTACTTACCAAATGAAATGGGAGATACACAAAGAAGTTACCGTGCCTAAAATGGCAATTTTTGTTAGCAAGTATGATCATTGTTTGTATGATTTATTAAGTAGACATAGCTCTGGAGAATTAGCTGTAGACATCCCTTTAATTATTAGCAACCATAATAAAGCAGAAAGTATTGCTAACCAATTTAATATTCCGTTTTACCATATACCAGTAACAAAAGAAACTAAAAAAGAAGCCGAAGAAAAACAACTTGCCTTGTTGGCAGAATATAAGGTAGATTTTATTGTTTTGGCAAGGTATATGCAAATTGTGAGCCAGACTGTAATAGACCAATATCCTAATAAAATAATAAATATACACCACTCATTTTTACCAGCATTTGCAGGTGCAAAACCGTACCACGCAGCCTATAAAAGAGGTGTTAAAATTATTGGAGCAACAAGCCACTATGTAACAGCAGATTTAGACGAAGGACCTATAATTGAACAAGATGTTACCACGGTATCTCATACACACAGCATTAAAGATTTAATTGCAAAAGGTAGAGACTTAGAAAAAATTGTATTGGCAAGAGGTGTAAAACTACATATAGAACGCAAAACAATGGTATTTAATAATAAGACTATTGTTTTTATATAAGTTGATGTGTTCTAGAATACAAAATCTTATTATAAAGTTTTTATAGCTGTAGCATTTTTAGCCATTTAGCTACACCAATAAAATTATTTAATAAATTAAAAACACGGTGTTTATTACAAGTTGTTAATTTTTTTAATTAGGTAAGAAATAAGAAGTCCAATTGTAAATGTTGTAATTGTTGTACTTACAATAAGAGCTATTATTGCAGGTGTTGTAAATAAGAAATTAGAGTTACCTGTAGAGTCGCCAATAATTAAACAAAAGACAATCCAAATTACTAAATTCACTAATACAGAGTATTTAAATGAAGTTGAAATTAACGAATTGTTGTTTTTTGTATCTGTATAAGCTAGTTTTCCTCCTAACCAAAATGCTATTAAAAACGTTAAAACAAACCCAATTGTTTGAAAGCCACTACCTAAAACTATAGACATTGAGCTTAAGCCTTTACCTACATAAATAACAGGTATTAAAATAGTTGCAATTACTGTAAGTAGCACAATAGGAGCGCCTAATATATAAGATACAAAAATACTTTTGCCCAACTGCCTATTCATATTCATAAAATTTTGCTTTAAATAATTAGTAGTATTTGTATACGTTATTTTAAAAATAACACTCATTAAATGTAGTAAATATTTTACAAAAAAAACCTTAAGTATTTAACCTTAATAAATTAGCTATTAATTTATTAAGGTTAAAATGCTGTTAGCTCTCTAAAAGTTACCTTACTACAGTAGCCTCTAATTCTACTTTTAATGTTTCAAAAAGACTTTTTACCTCTAACAAAGTACTAGCTTGTTGTATATTATGTTTGGCTATCCAATTTTGAAAAATATTAAAACAAGAAAAAAGTTCTTGCGATGATGTTGTAAAGATATTTAGTCTTACAATATTTTTACACTCGTAACCAGCTTCTTTAATTACCTTTTCTAAATTTTTAATAGCCATACTTAGTTGAACATCCATATCATCTGTACTAGATTTTCCATTAGAATTAATTGCAGTTTGCCCAGAGACATACAAAGTACCTTTTGCATTAGTTACTTCTATAGCTTGCACATAACTTCTTTCATTTTGCCATTCCCACGGGTTAATAATTTGTTTTTTCATTAGTCTTAGTATAATTTTTGTTTATACCACAAAAATTTAAAAACTATGATAAAAAATGCGTGACAAACATCACAAATGCGAGTAATAAAAAAATTTAGGAAGATAACCTACTAAGTGTTTCTCGGGATACACCTAAATATGCAGCCAAAAGAGTCTTAGGAACTCTTTGAAACAAGAGTGGTTGCTGCTGTAGCAATTGCAAATAGCGTTCCTTTGCGTTTGAAGTTAAAAAAGATAAAATTCTGTTTTGTGATGCTATGTGTCCAGAGTGAGATTTTTTAAGAAAAAAACGCTCCATCTTAGGCATTTCTAAAGATAATTTGTTGTAATTCTTAAGGCTTATTGAATATACTTCAGTGTCTTCAATACATTGTAACGACATTTTTGCCTTTGTTTGGTTAAAGTATGCAAAAAAATCACTCTCCCACCAATCTTCCATTGCAAAAGACACTATATGTTGCTTGCCATTTGCATCATTAAACACTAATTTTAGAAGGCCACTAATAACGTAATAACAATTATTTACATCTTTCCCCTCTTTAATAATAAAATCGTTTTTTTTATATTTTTTATGTTCAAAATGAGATAGTAAAAAACCAAACTCTTCATTAGAAAAAGGGACTAATTTTGTAATATGTTCTTTTAGTTTTTCCTGCATTGGGTAATACATACTTTTTTTAAGCGGTAATTAGTATTGTAAAGTACTACTCCTTAATATTGGTAATAATTTTAAATTCATTAGTTTTTCCCTGCAATGTATTTATAAAATTAGTCATTTCATTAGTAAGAAGTAGGTATTTCTGCTCTCTCTAAAATTTAGGCTTAAAAAGGTTTTTTTCATAATAGGGCTTAGGTGTTTGTACTATAAAAAGTAAATTTTAATAGCTAATTTAAGTAAAAGAAAAGTATTCTAAAGCCCTATTATGGAATTCTACTGTTTGTTATATCTAAAATACGTTTCTAAAAGTTATAGGTATACTAAAAGGTACTCTTACAGCTTTTCCTTTTACTTTACCAGGAGTCATAAGTGGTAGTTTTGCAATAATTCTTCTACCTTCTAATTCTAATAATGGGTGTGGTCCTCTGGTTCTTATGTTTTTTACAGAGCCATCTTTATCAATAACAAACATAATGTTTATTCTACCGCCTACCCCTAAGTTTTTAGCTTCCTCTGGGTAGCTAAAATTTTTAACAATATGTTTATTTATTTTTTTTTGAAAACAAGATCTCCAGCTACTTTTGGCCATATCTTCGCAACCAGGAAATAGAGGAACATCGTCTACAACTACAAAGGGTACATCATCTTCAGCTTCTTTTTCTTCTTCTTTTAAACTTTCTTTACTTACTTTAATATCTATAACTTTTAAACGAATAGGTTCTCCTGGGTTAAATTTTGCATACAACACATAACCAGTACTAACTGCCGTATCTTTTATTGTAGCCACTTTTAGTGTAGGGAGTTTTTTTAGAACCCCATCTATTTTTTTTTCAATAAATTTAGTTTCTGGCCTACTATAAATCTCTGTAGATTCTAGTTTTCCTTTAGCGTCTGTAAAAAAGTTAAAATATACTTTTCCATTAAAATTCTGAGAAATAGAATCTTTTGGCACTTTTAAATTCTTATTAAATAGTTCTTCTATTTTACTTGTAAAGCAAATATTTTGTTCTCCTGGGCCGTTAGCTGTACAGTTACTAAAATTGGCATAATCGGTAACTTCTTCAAACGGTCTGTATGAGGTTATTTCTATACCATCTCCGTGCGTCTGGTAGTATTGTGCACTTAAGGTAAGTGTAAATAACAAAGTTGCAAATAAGGTATTAAATGCTATTTTTAATTTTAGTTTCATAATAATTGTATTGTATAGTTTACAATTCAAATATTAAAAACTTTTAGGACTAATGTAACCACCAACATATATTTGCTAGCTATTAGTTAATATTTGATATTAAAAATGTAATTAGAAGAGATAAATAAGAATATGCTTTTTGTTCAGCTTTTATATTGATTGTGTTTTTAGCAGTTTTTTTAATTCCACATACCATTAGATTCTGTTAAAATTATTGGTGTGTTATCTGTAATTAATATTGTTTGCTCGTGTTGTGTTACGTATCCTCCTTTGTTACCAACTAAAGTCCAACCATCATTAAGTTCTACTGCAATAGTAGATTTTGTAGAAATAAAAGTCTCTATTGCTACTGTAGTATTTTTTTTAAACCGTTCTCTATTTGTCCTAACTCTGTAATTTAAAATATTTTCTGGTTCTTCATGTAAACTTCTACCAACTCCGTGACCTGCTAAATTTTTAATCACTTTAAATCCAGATTTTTTAGCTTCAGACTCTATTAAATGTCCAATGTCTGCTATTTTTACTCCTCCTTTTATATTGGTAATTGCTTTGTGTAAAATATTTTTAGAGGCATCTACAAGTGGTTGGTGATTATGAATATCCTCACCAAGAACAAAAGAACCGCCATTGTCTGACCAAAATCCATTTAACTCAGCAGAAACATCAATATTTATTAAATCTCCTTCTTTTAGTATTTTATTTTTAGATGGTATACCGTGAGCAGCTTCTTTATTTACACTTATACAAGCGTAACCAGGAAAACCATAGGTTTCATAAGGAGCAGACTTAGCGCCATAACGCTTTAATATTTCTCCGCCATAAGCATCTAACTCTTTAGTAGACATCCCAATTTTAGCATACTCTTTCATTAATTTTAGTGTAGTTCCAACAACTTCACTAACTTTTTTCATTCCTAGTAATTCTGATTCTGTTGTTATAGACATTTTCCTTATTTTAATAAGTTAGAAGAGTTTACTTATAGTTGGTTAGTTTTTACTTGTTTTTTACCACAGTACTTTGTTGGCATTTCGTATTTTATTTTTTCCGTTTATAGTGATTCTGTGTTATTTGATTCAGATAGGTTTTTGTTCCAATCAGTTCAAAATTCAGTTCGTTTGGTAGTTCCGTAAATAATGAAGAACCACCACCTAATAAAATCGGAATTGTTGTAAGTACCATTTCATCTATCAAGTCCGCTTTCAAAAAGTTCCGAATTGTGGTTCCTCCATCTACATATAACCGATGAAATCCTTTTTCGTGAATTTGGTCTAAAATTTCAGTCAACGTTCCTTTGACCAAAAACGCTTTTCCTTTGTGACTTTCAGGTATTTCTTTTAATTTATTACTCAAGACAAAGACAGGTTTATCATATGGCCATTCAACATCAAATCCAAGTACGGTTTCAAATGTTGTTCGTCCCATAACAAGTGCGTCAATTCCGTTATTGAATTCCACGTATCCCATATCGTTATTATCTGGGTTCGGAATAGTATATAACCAATCAATTCCGCCATTTTTGTCAGCAATATATCCGTCTAAACTTGTTGCGATAAATACGCTATTCTTTTTACTCATTTTTCTTTTGGGTTCTGTATGTCAATATGAATGCCAACGTGTTTGTATAAGAATAGTTGCGTTTTTGTGTGCGAGGATTTTCCGAAGGAAAATCAGACGTAACAAAAGCGCAACGACCTTTGATTAAGCACTAATGTAGCAATTATTTTTATACGGTGTTGGCAACAGTATTTTTTAATTCAGTCGGTTTATTATTAATTCGCCTAATTACATAAGAAATCAAAAGTCCGATTGTAAATGTTGTCAGAATCGTACAAACAACAAAAGCGATAATTGGTGGAATCATCATTAGAAATTTTTCCTCGGTAACTGTTAGTCCGACAATCAAACAAAAAGTTGTCCAGATAATTAAATTCACAACAGTTGAGTATTTAAAGGAAGTCAGAAGTAATGATTTTCCGTTTTTTATATTTTTATAAGCCAATTTTCCGCCAATCCACAGAGCAATCAAAAAAGCAACAACAAGTCCGATTGTTGAAATTCCATATGTTCCAAGAATAACAATTGTCAAAAGTCCTTCTCCAGTTAGCAATAAAGGAATCCAAATCGTAGCGATTACAGTTAAAATTCCGATTGGTGCTCCAATCAGATAGGAAGTCAGAATACTTTGTTTTAATTTCTTTTCCATTTGTTTTGCGTTCAGTTCGGATATTGTTGCCAACGTGTTTGTATATGGTTTGTTGCGTGGTTAAGCACCTAATTTAGCAAATTAAACCGAATAGAAAATCTGCTTGAATTTTTGTAAGTAGGCCTGTACTAGCAAATAATTTTACACGAAGTAAAATTAGTAAAATGGGCAATGCAAAACTGAGAAGTCTACTATTTATATACAGTTTTAATGCCTGTAATTTTAATACCACTTGCCGAGCTTTGTATGAAAGGTTGTTAGCCAAAGGAAAGAGTAAAAAATTAGCTTTAATTGCAGTGTGTAATAAACTACTAAAACAAGCATTTTCAATTAATTCATCAAATTCAGATTCCGAAAATAGTTCTTTAAATTATTTTTGTGCTAATATTTAATTGTGTCTGTTTGATTTTGGACAATATAATTTTTAAAAAGGTATACTCTTTCCGCCTATTTTATGAAATTCCGCTCTTGTTCTATTCTAATTACGAACAGTTTTGAAATTTCCGAAAATTAAAGAAGTAAGTAAAAGTCCTATCCCAATACCGATAAAAGAACCCTTTGCAAAATCAGGTAATTGAAAAAAGTGAGATAAAATTTGTGAAGTTGCAATTACAAACATTCCAATTGATAATAAAATTAATGCTCTTCTTTTAGTTATTTTTTTCATTTGATTTTAGATTTTAAATAATTAGTATCTCAATTAAAGTATTTGTTACATTCAGTTTTTAGTTTCGTACGTTTTGGTTAATTACTTACGGTTTAGGCTATGAACAGTTGCGGGTTTTAAGTACTAAAATTTTGGTTCATAAATGACCTTCAATTTATTCATTTTCTTCTAATTAAGCTGTTTAACCGCTATTTTTTATATACGTTATTGTGTGTAGTTTTAGTTAACAAGTAATATGAGTCTTTTTTTAATAAACCAAAATTTTTATTTGATAATGTATATAATTCAAAATCTTCGAATTCGTTGTCAATTTTCAAAATATCATTTTCAATAGAGTATGAATATGATTCTGTTTTTTGCGATATTAAATTTTTCCATGTTGAAATGTTAGATTTTGAATCAAATGAAACTAAATGTTTTTCTTTTTCACCATTACTTGATAAATAATAATAACCACTAGGAGTAGATTTATTGGGTTCAATTTTAGTTTCTGAATTTGTTAAAATATCTATGTTTAATAATTGGGCAATTCTTTCATAAAAGATATAATTTTGGAATTTACTTTCTATACCAGTTAAACGGACTAGTTTTAAGTTGGGAATATTTTTGATTGAGTTGGTATTTGCTTTAAATAGATTGCAACTTAAAATTAATTGAGTGAGATTATTGTTTTTATTAAATTTATTAAACTCAATTTTTCCCTTCATTTTATGGTCAATTAAACGTAAGTATTTTACACTTGAATAATTATAAATTTCTTCAGGAATTGAATCAAAATCATTTTCAGAAATAAATAAGCTTTCCAATTTTTTTAGGCTGCTAATGTTTGGTATTTCTTCTATATGATTGTCTTCAATTAATAAATATTTTAGGTTAGTTAAATTAGATATTTTTTTTGGTAATTTAATAATGCTATTACTGCTTAAATCTAATTTTACAAGATTGGTAAGGTTGCAGATTTCTTCTGGAATTTTTTCTATTAAAGTATTGTTAATAATAAGTCCCTCTAGGTTTGTGAGCTTTTCAATTTCGATAGGAATAAACTTCAAATTATTTTTTATTATTATAAAATCGGTTAGTGATGTTAAAGTGAAAATAGAATTAGGTAATTCCGCGTCTTTATATGATTCAATCCATAAGAATTCAATTTTAGGCGAATATTGAATTAGTAATTCTATATCAAATTTAGTAGCATTATAAAGGTATAAGTATTTAAGATTAACAGCTTCAGATAAATCAGTAGGGATTTTATTTTTATTAGATAGCCTAATATGTAATTCTTTAATACTTGTTAATTTTTTAGAACTGTAATCAGACAACTTATTTCTAGTACCAAATTCACAGGAGCTTGATATAACAATTAATGTTAATAGACAAAACTGTATAAAAGGTTTATTCATAATTAGTTATTATTAATTACACACAACGGTCTTGTGTATGAAACGTAGGGCAGCAGATAGGCGATACGTTTCGGTTTAACCACAAGCCAAATCTTTTGTTTTTTTTTAATTTTTCTCTTTTAATACCAAATCAAAAGATTTGGCGGACTTCGTTAAAAGCTCTAAACTTTGGGTTAAGCTCCAAAACCCGCATTAATTATAGCCAATGTTAGCTTTAGTTTTTTTACTCTATTTTATTTAAAATAAACTAAATAAAAAACTGTTTTTAAGTTATTTTAGCTATTCAAATTTTCTTTGAATTAATCTGTATGGTATCTTTTCGGAATTAATAGAATCACTTTTGGTTATATAAATTTCTGTCCAATCACCATACTCATTTAATTTATAGGTAAGGTGCATATATAATTCGGTATAATCCCAATTCAAATGCTCAGCAAAAAGATATTTAAGACTAAAGCTATGATCAACATTATTCAATGATTTAAAAGTTCTTTTAATCATATTAGGTAGATTATTTTTAGTATAATAAAAATCATAGGTAACAATAAGATCTTTTCTTTGTTTTTTTACACTTTTAATAATTCTATTTGATTCATCATAAGTTTTAATTAATAAACTATCATTTACTACAGTTGTTCTTTTATCAGGATATTTATAGCTAAAAACATTTGTAATTTTATCATAAACAGCCGAACTCTTTGAAGTAATTCTATTTTTTTTATCATATTTATATAATGTTTTGAAATTACTACTTAATAAGCTCAGAGATATTATTCTAGATTTAGAATCGTAAATTACTTGTTCTTTTTTTAAAGGATAGTATTCTTCATAAGTATATCTATGCCATTCTTTATTTTCAGATGACCACCTTTTGTCAATAAAAGACAGCTTTTTATATTTAGATTGTTTAAAGTCTAATGGAAAGTAATATTGTTCAATATTATAATATTCTGTATTATAAAATAGTTCTTTTGAGTTTAAATAAGTACTCTCTGATTTATTTATGGTTTGTGAAAAAGAAAAGTGAGTGTAAATAAATAATATTATAAAAAATATTTTTTGAATCATAATTTATTTCTCTTTTTGTAATTAAAGCTAACGGTCTCGTATAACCGTCAGTTACGGGATTAAAGTTAATGTTTTTCGGTTTAGCACTGACGTTAGCAATTACAGAGTGGATTTGGACGTAGTTGCATCCCCCGTAATTGCGGTTATATATTGTTGTACCTCGTTATTTTATTCGATTATATTTTTTCATTATCTCAATCAGTTTATTGTGTGGTAACGCATAAACCTTATTTCCGTTAATTCCTTCCATTGTTTCAGCTGCTACCATAGCATTTATAATTGCTTCTTCAACAGCTTGAATTGTGGCATCAAAAATATCATTCATCCAGTCATTCGATACTGTTTGAACTGTAGTTTTACCTTCTCGAATATACGCTTCTTGGTTCGCAGTCGAAAAAGCAATAAATATGTCTCCTGAACCATTTGCTCCAATTCCGCCTAATTTTCCAATTCCAATTGGTACTCGTTGGGAAATTCTTTTTAATTGATAAGGAAGTAATGGTACGTCAGTAGCAACAACAACAATAATAGAACCATCTCCATTTTGTCTTCTTGATTTTGGTGATGCTATGTATTTAGGGTTTAAGGTGTCTTTTAATTCTTTTCCAACAGGCACTCCATCAACTCTAAACCTTCTTTTGTCTCCGTAATTTGATTGAACTAGCACACCAACTGTATAGGTTGTATCTGGAAATTTTAAAACTCGAGAAGAAGTTCCAATACCGCCTTTAAATCCAAAGCTCATCATTCCAGTTCCGCCACCTACATTGCCTTCTTCAACTTCTTCGGTAGTAGTATTTTCAATTGCTTCTAAAACATTTTTTTCTTGTACTTGAAATCCGTAAATGTCATTCAAAAATCCGTCATAAGTTTCAGCAACAACTGGAAAAGCCCACCACCAATCTTCATCACTCCAAGAAGTGTCAACCATCCATTTCAAAGTTGCTTGTCTAACAGTTCCGACGCTAAATGTATTAGTCAGCATTATTGGTGTTTCTAAAAAACCAGATTCTGTAATCCAAGTTGTTCCGGTCATTTCTCCGTTTCCATTTAGACTATACCAATTTGCATACAAAGGTTTCTTCTTTTTTCCACTTGGAAATATAGCAGTTACTCCAGTTCGGATTGGTCCTTTTCCTAATTCATTCTTTCCGTTTCCTGAAATAATGGTAGAATGTCCAACTGAAACACCTTTAACATCTGTTATTGCATTATATTTTCCTGTAGTTCCCTCAAATTGAATTCCTAAATCTCGTGCTCTTGGTTTTTGAGCATAAATTAAAATAGAAAGAGCAAGAAATATTATCGTTAATGTGTTTTTCAAAATCTTGGTTTTAATGAGGTACAACGTTGTTGTATATGGTTTGTTGCGTGTTTCAAGCAACTAATTTAATAAATAATTACGGACAAAGAAAGTCCGCGAGGACTTTCGCAAGTAGGCAAGAATTAGCAATAAATTATATACGGTGTTGGCAACAGGCTTTATTTTTCAGTTAGAAATTTCTTCAATTGTTTTTTCGCACCTTCTCCTGGTCGATTTGCAAATCCGTTGATTAATTCTCCATTTGGATTATAAATCAAAAAGTGAGGAATTGTTTTTATTCCTAAATCTTCAATTACTTTAGAAACATTACCATTTTCGATAAAGTAATTCTGACTTTTTGAGATTCCATCCGATTCCATTGCTAATTTCCAATTTTCTTTTTTGTCGTTCAAGCTCAAATAGATAAACTCAATATTTTCTTTTTCAAATTCTTTTTTAAGTATTACAGATTTTGGCATTGTTTCTCTACAAGGCTTGCACCAACTTGCCCAAAAATCAATGTAAAGCCATTTTCCTTTATTATTATTTATAATTTCAGAAAAAGTGATTGTATCATTTTTAATTGTAGTCAAAATCAATTTGTCAGACTTACTAAAATCCAAGTTGTATTTTTCTTGAATTTCTTTTATTTTTCTTTGATTGGTAGTGTTTTTAATTAATTTGTTGAAATATTCTTCTTTGTCTTTAACTCTAAAATTTTGACCAATTCCATTATAAGTTATAGGTAAGAGAAAATTTTTAGCAGTTTGGTTAAACCTTTTGTCATTTAAAATAGAATCAAATCGAACTCTTGAATCTATATAAAATGCTCCAGAGTTCATATTGTTCTCTTGAATAAAAGAAAGATTATATTTGGAAATATTGTTTAAGTAATCTCTGAAATATGAAAAATTCATTAAAGAGTCTGTCTTTGATAAATCTAAACCATAAATAGTTTCGATATTTTCTTTATTTGAAAAAGATTTGTTTTTTTCTAGCCATTCTTTTATTGTTTTGAGGTTTTTGTGTTTTTCTAATAAACCAGTTAAAATTTCTTTGCGGTAAGAATAATTGTCTTCTGAAATCAGTTTTTCTTTTTGTAATGAATCTAAAAATACAGTTTCTCTTTCTCCATCTTTAACTGCTTGTTGGTAAAAATCAATTGTAGTTTCTTCCATTGATTTCTCTTTACTTAATAAGAAACCAAGAAATATTTTGTGATGACTTGGGTATTTGTTGTCAAATAATTCTTTTAATCTATAATTATTATAGTTTAGTTCAATATCATTAACCTGACGATTCGTAATTTTAGCGATTGGTAATTTATTTTCATACTTAATAATAATTGTGTCTCCATTTTTTATGAGATAAGTATTAGGTATGGAAGAGTAAGTATTACGAGTACTTATTTCCAAATAATCTCTATAATACGGTATTGTTAAAGTGTCTATTTCGTTCACTTTAGGTTTCCAAATACTGATATTGTTTTGTGAATCATAATAAGCAAAAGTCGGACTTTCGATAGGTGAATAAGGACCAGTTTTTTCATTCGATTGCTGTCCTATACTATCCTGCTTTAAATAGTGTTTATATGATTCTGGTGCGTATTTTGAAATTAAAACAATTTGTTTTGGTTTATCTTTTAATATTTCCTCCGTTTTCTTTTCACTCGTGTTCTTACAAGATATAAAAGTTAAAATCAGAAGTAGAATGGTTAATCTGTGTTTCATTTTTCAGCTTGTTGCCAACTATAAATAAACGCAATTCATTGCGTTTATTCACCCATATTGGTGTAATAAACGCACATTTCAATTTTTAGCGCTTAATTTTCTTACAATATAAAAACATTTTTTGTTGTGCAATTACAGATATGTGTAATTGTATAAAAATAATTTATAAATGGTAGTAATTGGGTTATAGTTTACGGTACACGGTTTTAAAAAAGAATCTCCTTTTACACTAGTTTGTAGGTACTAGTATAAAAGGAGAACATAAATAAATGTTAGGCACTTAATACGCTACGTCTATAAAACGCATAGCACCTGCTGGTACTGTTATTTCTATTTTATTGTTGGTTGCCGTTAGCTCTTCTTTAGATAAAATATCTACTATTTGTTTGGGCGTTTTGTACGCAAATGTTACGGTAACTTTTGTGTTTTGTGGGTTTATGTAATTTGGGTCTATTAAAATTAAACGTGTGTGGTTGTCATCTAATTTTATAGCACTCCATGATGCACCCGAGACTACAATTGGTAACTGCTTTGCACCTTTTGCTACTGTTGCTTTTATAACTGCACCAAACTCTTTTGCGGGTACTTTAACGCCATCTTTAATACCTACTTTGGCTGTAGATACAAAATAAGGTTTGCTTAGTTTTTCTATTGTAGTTTTGGCTTCTACTGGTGCTACTGCTACCATACCGTATGGCATAATTGGCATATAGTTTAACCATCTGTATTTTACGCCTAGGGCAACGCTAGAAAAATCGTGTTCTGGTAGGTCTACTCCTGCCCAATGCATTTGCGCATATGAAAATACGGCATCATCATCTGTTGTGCTGTATTGTTTTAAATTATGGTGTGTATCTACGGTGTGTATTAGTTTTTCGTCTACGTTTTGTATTAAATGCCATGAACCTATAGAGGTTATATTTTCTGGTTTTACTACGGGTAACACACCAGATTTCATTAACGCAAATAAAATGTTTAAACCTGGTTCTTCTGTAAATGAGTTGTTTGACACTATACCGTACCTTGCGCCATAAGCTGCCATTAAAGTACCTTGCCTTAAATAAGGAGAAATAGAACGCTGACCACCTGGCGAAAGTGGTCGCCAACTTGTTGGGTTATCATCTATTAAACGCATAGCAAAATCGTTTACATATCCGCTAGACTGCATACCTACGCGGCCGACTAAATTAAGGTCTTGAGTTCTGTTACTGGTATCCTCGGAGGCTGGCACTAAAATATCGTTGTATTTATTAGAGAAAAACATTTCTTTCCATAATGGCAAATGAGATGTTGCTGCCCAAAACATATTTTTGTACCTAAAATACAATTTGGCTCTATTATTTTTTCTGATTGCTTTTGCCAATCTAGGCATATATTCTTTTACAAAATACTGTACTCTAGCATCTTCTACATTAGCCATTTCTGCATATACAAAACCATAACATGTGGTTGGTGCAACTTCTAATATTTTTTCTAGTGTTTCTATTTGTATGTAAAAAGGATCGTTACCGTGGCCTGCCCAAAACGTAAATGGTTGCCCTTTAGCCTCAAAATCTTTTGCCATTTGCACAATGTCTTCTCTAGAGTCTTGGTATTTACCACGTTTGTCTTTTTTAAGGGCTATTTTACCCATAGCTTTAACCATTGTAGAGCGCTCTGTACTTTCTTTTGGCGATTTCTGTATTACAAATTTTACATTATTTGCAGTTAGCTTTTTTACATCTTCATTAATTTTTTTAGAGGTAATCATTACCCAATCCTCGTCAGATTTTTGCTGGTATTCTGGTAATTTAAAGTCTAACGTTTGTTGGTATAGTTTTGCTAGGTTATTTTCTACCTCTAACATTCTGCCCTGTTTTGGCTGTTTTGTGCTCCACCAATTTTTATGGTCTAAATTATAAACATAAACTGCATTGCCACCATCTACTTCGCCCGCAGCAAATAAGCTATTTTTGCTGGGTATATAGGTAATATCACTATACACTTTTGCAGTAAATCTTTTGCCTTCTTTTGCTACAAGATTACCCTTGGTATCTAACACATAAATTATACTACCGTGCTGAAACATAATTTGTTTACTTTTTGGCAAATACGCTCCTTTACTATGTGCATACCTCTGAGCATCTTTAGAACTACCATTAAATGTTGCTAATGTGTTAAAATTACTATCCAGGGCTATAAAAAAAGATTTAAAGGATAAATCTGCAAAAAACAAAATATCATGTAAACCATCATTATTAATATCTGCCACAGCAAAATCTGTAATCATAGTTTTACCAAACTGTTTAAGTTTATTGTCTTTATACTCTAAGCGTTTTATAACTTGCTTGGTTACTGGGTTTATAAATCCTAAAAAATCCCATCTAAATTTATCATGAACATAGGTCATTACAAAAAGGCTTTGCTTGTCTTTTTCTATAAAATTACCAGTCATTAATTTACGTACTACACCATCTATCTTGGTAGTAGACACCAAGTCTCCTTTTGCATTTAACTCATACAAATTATAGTCGTTACCTCCTGCAAATATTTGTGGCTTGCCGTTATTTACTACAGCTACTTCACTAAAACGCACTTTATGTTTAGGTGTATAGCTCCACAATTGTTTACCAGTACTGGTATAACAATAAATAGTACCATTAGCACTTGCTGCAATAAGTTCATCTTTACCATTATTTGTAATATCTGCTGCAACTATATTAAATACTACAGCTGGGTTAATTGCTGGTTTACTCCATATTTTTTCTCCAGAAAGTGTGTATGCAGCCAAAGCACCATCTAACTCAGACACATATAGTATTTGGTCTTTATTATTATTGGCAACAATAGCATTACGTATGCCATTGCCCTCTGTTGTAAAGTTTTGTGCGTGTGCAGTGCCTAGCATTACAATAAATACTAGCATATATGTAAATTGGTTTTTCATTTTTTTTTAAAGTTTTAGCTGTTTAAAAAATCACACATCTGTAAACAACAATTGTTATTTAGATGTTATTTGCATTGTCGAAGATATTGTCTTTGTACTTTTTTTTGTAGCCAATGGTAAATACGATGTCTACTTAAGTACAAACACCTAAAAATTAATTAGTTACCACTATACATAAATTTTATTTATAGCAATAAGTATTTATGTTGTTCTAAGTAACTTTTTAGTATATAAAAACCAAATAGTTACAAGTAGTGACACCAATATACCTACACTATAAGATATGGTGTAGTTTACCTTAAAACCTTCTGGCGCAACTAATATATAGGTAACTACAACTGTGGTCATAAAAGCTGCTGGAAAAATAATAAACCACGTTTTTTTACCTTGTTTTTTCATATACACGGCCGATGCCCATAAAACAATGGTAGCCATTACTTGATTAGACCATCCAAAGTACCTCCAAATTATGGCAAAATCTACTTTAGTAAGTATTATTGCTATTACAAAAAGCGGAATAGTTACCAAAAGTCTTTTTAATAATTTAGACTGATTTATGTTAAACGAATCTGCTATGGTTAAACGTGCACTTCTAAAGGCTGTATCACCAGATGTTATTGGTGCAGCAACTACGCCAAATACAGCTAAAATTCCACCTAATTTACCTAGCATAGTATTACAAATTATATTTACCACCCAAGCTGCGTTATGGCCATCTTGTGCCATTGCCTCTCCAAGCTGACTAACACCTCCAAAAAAAGACATAGAAACGGCTGCCCAAATTAATGCTATAATACCCTCTGTAAACATTGCACCAGCAAATACCTTTTTGCCATCTGCCTCATTAGATATACAGCGTGCCATTAATGGCGATTGCGTTGCATGAAAACCAGATATAGCACCACAAGCAATGGTAACAAATACCAACGGAAAAACTGGAAAAGTATGGGGGTTAGAATGCAAATTGCGTAAAGTGCTAATACTAAACTCTGGTATGGTATAGTCTTGAAAAAGTAAGGCGCCAAACAACCCAAAAGCCATTAGCAGTAAACAAAGTCCAAATAAAGGATATATTTTACCAATTAGCTTGTCTATAGGAATCATAGTGGCTAAAATGTAATATAAAAATATAACTATAACCATTGTAGCTGCACTAACTCCTGTAAGCTCTTGTAGTATACTAGCTGGTCCTTTTACAAATACTACACCTACTAAAACCAATAATACTACGGCAAAAATTCTCATAAAATGCTTTACACCATTGCCCAAATATTTGCCTACTATTTCTGGTATACTTTGCCCACCATGACGTATAGACAACATTCCGGAAAAGTAATCATGCACAATGCCACCAAAAATACACCCAAAAGTAATCCATAAAAAAGCCACTGGACCCCAAAGCGCACCAGATATTGCTCCAAAAATAGGACCTAAACCTGCTATGTTTAAAAACTGAATTAAAAATATTTTACCCAACTTAAGAGGTACAAAATCTACACCATCTTGTTTGGTTATAGCTGGCGTTTTACGGTTTGTATCTATACCAAATTGCTTTTCTACATAGGTACCATAAACAAAATAACCAACAACAAGGATTACCACACAAATTAATAAAGAAATCATACTCTTTTTATTTAAAGTTGGTTTTTATGTTTTTTAGCAAAATTATTAAGTACTTTTTGTTGTAAAGTTGTTAGGTTCTCTCCTTTTAAAAACCAATATACATTTCTAGAGATTACAATATCTTTTTGTAACAAAGGCATTAAGTTACTTATTAAATTACTGGTTACTGCTTGTTTGTTTTGTTGTAGTATACGTAAAAACAAAGCTGTTTCATGATAAGTAATGTTTTTACTAACTACCAAACTTAAATCTGTTACGTAATTACTATTTAACCTAGTATTAGTGTTTAACAAAGAGTTTAATGCAGCTATTTTAAGTTTAGTATTTCCTTTGGTTATAAACGTTTTTAAGGTAGATAAATAGGTATCTTCACTTCCGTTTTCTGCGTAGAGAATAGCATTACGTACTAGATTGTTATTTTTTAATGTGTTTTGCGTTACCGCGGCTACTACATCTTTTTCGTATTTTTTTTGAAGATTTACATACGTTATAGCAAACAATTGTTTTTGAAGATTATCACTATTTAAATAAGCAATATAATTTTTGCTTGAAAAGTTAGAAGCCGTAACCTCTTTTATTTTTTCTACTACTGCGCCGTGCGCCCAGTGCCAAAGCGTATAACATGTTAAAGATGCACCATCTACAGTATCATCTTCATTTAACTCTAACAAAGTTTCACCAGCAACAGCATCTACAATATCATGAGATTTTACAGTGGTTAAAATTTCATCAATTCTAATGCTCTTAAAAGGCGAGTCAACATCTAAAAGTATTTTTTGCGTTTTACTATAATCCTCTTCTGTATATGGTTCTCCCTCATACTTTTCTAAGGCTACACCTTTTGCTAATTCATATTTTTGATATTCGCCAATGGTGTTCCAAATAATACGGACAGGAACAATTTTACACAAGTTCTCATAACAAATAACAGATTCTACATCCATATAATAAGATACTGGCAAGTTGTTTTTGCCTTTTACTTCTACAAGTACGGCATCTTCAATATTATTTTGCCCTTTACCAGGATGATGAACTTTTATATGGTGCTTTATTTCGTTATTAGATTGTACTAAGTGTCTTTTAGCACTTTTATCGGTAAATAAAAGTGCTAAAAAAACAACCGTAATTATGTAGGTATATCTTATAAACATTAGTAACAACGAACTTCAAAAAGCTTAATATTAGGATCGCCATAGGTATCATTAAAAGTAACACGTATTGCATTAGTTTTTATGGTTTTAAAATTAACTTTTACCAAACGTGTTCTGTTATCCGTTACCTCTGCAATGGTTTTCCAGCTTCCTTTTTCTCTTGCTTCAACTTTAAAAGATTTTACCAGCTCTGGCGGTATACCAATAACCTGTCCTTTGTTTTTAGCCGGATTCTTATGCATCATCATTTTACGCTGCAAATTAGTGTCAAACTTTAACTCTACAGCTGATAAGTCTATATTCTTTTTCCACTCTAACTGCAATTCTGCTTGTAAACCGTCTGCTTGCCAATGGTGTATTTTTTCTACCTCATCTCTGCCAACACCATCAATTAAATTTTTTACATCCCCAGATATTGTAGAAGAACCAAAAATTACACTTGCCTGCCTAGCTTTATCGTTTTTATCATTTGCTGGTCTGCTTGGCAGGTAAGAGTCGTCTCTTAACAACTGTTCTTGCAAGTCGTTTATATACTTTTTACCTATTTCTCTAGGTGTAACTTTATGTTGTATACACAATGCAGATGCCGTACCTACTGCTTGCCCCATTAGAGCGCAAGTAGCAATAATACGGGATGACGATAATGCCATATGTGATACACTTACGTTACGCCCAGCCAGCATTAAATTACTTACATTTTTAGAGTACAAACAACGAAAAGGAATTTCATAAACCTGCTTAAACCTAGAATGAAAATAACTAGCTGGCTCGGTTAAATTTTCAATACCACCTGGGCAATGCTCATCTAAAGACCAGCCACCATAAGCAACAGTATCTGTAAAATGACGGTATTCTTCCATATCTGGTTGGGTTAAAATATAATCTCCCATAAACCTTCGAGACTCTCTACGGCCTGGCACAGAACCTATCCAATCTAAAGCTATATTTTCTGCTTCAGGAAAATTACCCGAATTTTTAATATGGTCCCAAACACCGTAAAAACGTGCTAGTAATTTGTGTTTTATATCTTCTCTCTCGCCAATAATATCATTATTACTACCAATTTCTACCCACCAAAAACCTTCTTTTACTTGTTTAATTTTACGGTGCTTGTCTTTAAAAGCAGTTTCGGCATCAAAAGGAATTGCGTAAGAAGGCGGATTAAACTTTATTGGTCTACCCATATCTTTTGTAATCATCATAATACAGTCTCCCATTACCCAATTGTCTGGCACATCTGGAGCAAAGGACTCTCCAAACTCCTCTTTGCCTTCTCTACCAATTCTGTACTCCGCACCAGCCATTGCAGCCATTAAACCATCTCCAGAAGAATCTATAAAAACATCTGCGTTAAATGTATATGCCATTTCTGTAGTGGTTTGTCTTGCAATAACAGATTTTATTTTATCGCCATCTTTAACCACGTCATAAGCTTGTGTATTTAAAAATAATTCTAAATTGTTTTGTCTTGTAACAAAATCATACAAAACGTGGTCCCATACAGGGTAAGACTCTTGCTCATTAAAATGCCAATTTTCTATAAGCATTTCTTCTAAAACACCTGTTTCTCTTTCTACAATATGTTTGTTTTTTAAACTCTGTACTCCGTTTACAGTAACCCTAATTTCACTAGAGGCATTACCACCAAGCACTGGCCTATCTTGTATTAAAACTGTTTTATTACCCATTCTTGCAGAAGATACTGCAGCACATATACCTGCCATACCTGCACCAACAACCACAACATCTGCAGTAATTACTTTTTTCCTATTTAAATGAAATTGTTGTCCGTCTGCATTGGTATTCCAATTAGGAGTTGCAACAGTTTCTGTGTTTTTATTTTGCGCTGTTAGCTCACCTACTATGGGTAACATACTTACAGCTAAAACTCCTTTTGTACTTGTTTTAAAAAACTTTCTTCTTTCCATTATATAAAGCTAAAATGTGGTATGTATTATTTATTAGGACAATTTACTAAGTAGGTATAAAATAAATGTTTTGCTCAGTAATTTAATTGTACCTCTCAGTACTTACGTTTATTTTTTAAGCAATACACTTCACTCCCTTTATCTTTACTATTTTTGATAAAAACTATTTATATGAGTAAAACTTTGGTTAGGATTGAAAATTGGAACAGAAAAGATCACTTTAATTTTTTTTCAAAGTTTGATGAACCATTTTTTGGAATTACAGTTACAGTTGATTGTACTGTGGCATACAAAAAAGCAAAAGAGAACAATACTTCGTTTTTTCTTTATTATTTATACCGTGCATTAGAAGCTGCAAACCAAATTGAAAATTTTAAATATAGAATTATAGATGATAAGGTGTATTTATTTGATACCATTAACGCATCGCCAACTATAAACAGACCAGACAATACGTTTGGCTTTTCTTTTATAAATTATAATGAAGACGAAGTTAGTTTTATTGCAGACGCTAAAAAAGTAATTAAAAAAGTACAAGAATCTACAAGTTTGTTTCCTGAGGAGGAAGATAAAATAAACGTTATACACTTTTCTGCTTTGCCTTGGTTAAACTTTACTAGTATGTCTCACGCTAGAAATTATAAATACCCAGATAGTTGTCCTAAAATATCTTTTGGAAAAATAATGACCACAGACAATACTAAAACAATGTCTGTTTCTATACACGCGCATCATGGTCTAGTAGATGGCTACCACGTTGGTCTTTTTGTAGATAAGTTTCAGGCTTTATTAAACAAATAAAAAAAACCTTGTTATGGCATTTTACTGCCTTAACAAGGTTTTACTTTTATCTATCTATAAAAATATTTTAAAACTCTAAAACCGAATTAGGCGGTAATGGAACCTTATTTTGTTTGCGCCATTGTACCAATTCTGCTAACATTGTATTGGCAATATCTTTATTGGTTTCTACTAAGTTTGTAGACTCAGACGGATCTTCGTTTAAGTTGTACAACTCTAACTTACCATCTGCTAAAAACTGAATTAACTTGTAGTTGTTTTTTCTGATTACAGAACACGTACCGTGTTTCCATTGGCTAGCTATATGCCAAAACAAAGGGCGATTTGTAAATTGCTCATTGTCTTTAGTAAACATTGGAGTAATAGAATTACCATCTAACTCACCGCTATAATTTTTTATACCTGCAACATCTAAAAACGTAGGGAAAAAATCTAACGCAGTTATGGCTTCTTTACTTCTTCTTGCCTGTACTTTACCTGGCCAATTTACCAGTGCAGGTACTTTTATTCCGCCTTCATAAATATACCCCTTAGCACCACGTAGTAAATCGTTTTTACTTTGTCCGCCATTATACCCGTTATCTGAAGTTAAAATTATCATTGTATTTTCTCTAAGACCGTTATCATCTAAATACTTAACAATTCTGGCAACATTAGTATCTACAGACTCTACCATAGATGCATAACCAGCATAATGTTCTTTTCTTTTTATTTTTTCTGCAATACCTTGTCCGGTAATAGAGTCTACCTCTTTATTTAAGTATTTTTGGTATAGTTCTTCATTACGTTTTCTAACAGGTGCGTGTACCGCATAATAATCTAAATTAATAAAGAAAGGTTCATTTTTATGATCTCCTATAAACTCAATAGCTTCATCTGTTAACCTATCTGTAAGCCATTCATCTGTTGGTTTTTGCTCTATAAACGGATTGCTAAATGGTGCTATATAACCACCACCTACACTTTTATAGCCACCTGGTTCTAAAGCAGGGTCTCCACGGTATGTACCTGCAACGTTTTTTATAAAACCACGACCCTCTGGGTAATATTGGTGTATTTCTGGTGTTTTATGTTTTGCTACCCAACTATAATCTCCCGGATCTGGTTGTGTCAGTTTCTGTTGTATAGGGAAAGTCATTTTCTTTTCTTTTTCTGGGTAAGGCCCAACAATGTGCCATTTACCTATGTGTATTGCCTTGTAGCCAGCATCTGCTAAAGGCTCTGCAAAAATGGTATGCTCCTTACCCACTGTCCACCTAGAAAAGATGTTTTCTTCTGCTGTACCTTTTTCTAAAACAGGTACAGTATACACCCCTGTTCTAAAAGATTGCTTACCTGTAAAAATTGCCGTTCTAGATGGTGAACACGTTGGGTACATATAAGCATTATCTAATACCAAACTTTCTTTAGCAAGCGCATCTAAATTAGGGGTTTCATAATAAGTAGACCCATTAAAGCCAACATCTGCATACCCTAAATCATCAACCAGAATAAATACTATGTTTGGTTTTTTAACTTCTGTTTGTTGTGCTACCTTTTCGCCTTTAGTTTCAGGTTTTTCTTTGCAAGAAAAAGCTAAAAAAGTAATAAAAAAGCAGGCTACAATGGGATGTCTAAAAACATTTTTTTTTAAATGTATCTCTATCATATATTATTTTAATTTAAATTGATCATATTCAGGATTTACTTTAGCATCTCTAAACCTTGGTCTATCCTTCCATAAATTATAGGTTGCTTTTAACTGATTAACATCTTCTGGGTATTGCCCCTTATCGTCTGTATTTTGTATCCAATTTTCTAATTCAGTTCTGAGTTCTGCAAGAACAGCTGCGTATTCTAATTTTTCAGCTAAATTATTCATCTGGTGCGGATCCTGTTTTAAATTATACAACTCTTCCTTTGGGCGTATACCAAACCAATGTTCTTCTTGATATGGGGTTAATTTACCTTCTTTATGTAGTTTTTTAAAATCTTTTACTATTGGTTTATTATCTCTATAACCCGCTTGTAACATTGGTCTTTCTGGGAAATAATTACGAATATATCTAAAGTCTTTAGATACTACGGTTCTTATCCTATCTATAGTATAATCACATCTATCTCTTGCTCCAATAACATATTCTGGGGCATTGTAATCTTTTGCGAATAAATCTTGCCCATCTAAATATTTTGGCAAAGAAACTCCTCCCATAGCAAGGGTAGTTGCAGATACATCTAAAAGTGAAACTAAGTCATTACTAACTGTACCAGCATCTATTGCAGGATGGTTACCTTTAATCATTAATGGTACTAGCATTCCGCCTTCGTAACAAAATTGTTTGTGACGTAAAGAAGAATTACTTCCGTGATCGGAAAAGAAAAATATAATTGTATTCTCCAATTCTCCATCTTTTTCCAACTGTTTTAAAATATTTTCTACAGTAACATCAGATCCCCTATTGGCATTATAATGTTCTGTCCAAGCTTTTCTCTGCGAAGGAATATCCGGAAAATAAGGCGGTAGAGGCACATCATTATCTGCCAGCTTTTCACCATCGCGCACATATTTAGCATCTTTTTTTCCTCCCATTATTTGTACCTGTCCAAACCATGGTTGGTTTTTATCTTTTCTTGCACTCCAAACTCCATCGGTAACAGACATGTAATTAACTGCTTTGTTTCCTTGCCAGCCGTTCATTCCTGGTTTATAATCCTTTTCATTACCTACTGCATACAAGGCTTTACGATTGTAATGAAAATTATAATCGTCTTTACCAGAATTAAAAACAAAATATCCAGCATCTTTCATTAACTCCGGAATAGTCTTCATTCCTTCTGGTAAATTAATTCTAAGTTCTTCTGGCACAACTTCTCCATCGGTAGTTCTGCTAGATCTATGGTTATGTGTTCCTGTAGTTGTTTGCATGACACCAGTAATTAAGGCAGATCTACTTGCAGAACATACTGGAGCTGTGGCATATGCACGAGTAAATAATACTCCGTCTTTTGCAAATTTATCTATTACAGGTGTATGTCCAATATTAATAGAATCGCCATAACACCCCATAAATGGAGACAAGTCTTCTGCAACTATCCAAAGTATATTTGGTTTTTTTACAGCAATCTGCTCTTTAGATTTGCTTCCAAATAAACATATAACCCCTAATAAATAAAGTGATAAAATTATTTTTTTCATTTTTTTTTATTTATTTAATTCAATCAGTTTTTTACCAAAAGCAATACCCAAACGTTTTTGGCCCTCTGCGTTGTAATGCACATTGTCTGTATGCTTAGGGTAATCTTTCCATTTTCTGTTTGTGGTTGTTTTTAAAAGAATAGCACTATTGTTTTCTTTACAAAAATCTATCATTGCTTGTCTAACCATTTCTGGACCTTCTTTAAACCTACCATAGGTTGAGTTAATTTGTCCTATAACAAAGGGCAATTTTTCTACGTTTAAATCTTTTTTATAAGCATTGTATAATTCTTTTAAGTTTGTTTTATAACTACTTGCAGCAACCTCTTTAGCCGCATCATTTTCACCTTGCATCCAACATAAGCCCATAATATTATATGTATTTCCTTTTTGGGTTATTGAAGTTACTATTCTTTGTATGTCTTGTATATGCATACTATACAATTTGGCTTGTTGCTTTTCTTCTCCTTTTTCTACAGCTTTACTTTTTTCTAAAGACCAATTAGGGCTCCAAGCGCCATATAAAGAAGTACCTCCTTTAGACCTTTTTACAAGAACAAACTTCTTATTTGGGTATTTTTCTGCTAAGGTTACGCCTAATAAAAGCTCTGGACCAAAACGTTTTTTAAAATTGTATTTTTCTGTTGGTTTATTATCGTAATACGATAACGGTTTGGCATCTTCTCCATTAAAACTTAGCAATACTGTTTTGGATGCTTTTGCAATTCTATTTTTTGTAATAGCATCTAAAAGACCATAATTACCTGCGCCTGCCATATTAGATTGCCCTGCTAGTAGCACAACCTGAACATTATCTTGCGCTCCTACGGCACCAAAATAAAGTAGAAAACATATTATAATTTTAAAATTCTTCATTATATCTATTATTTATCTTCTAAAACAGTTACATAAAAAACCTCGTAAGGCTTTAGTGTTGGGTTAGCTGTTACTTTTATGCCTTTTAAAAGGTCTTTGCAAACAGTTTTTTTTGCATCTTTTAATTTTATTTTTAAAGTTGCGTCTGTTTTACCTAGGTTAACTACAGATAAAATATGGTTACCTTCTTTATTCTTTATAACCTTCCAAGCACAGGTTTTAACCCCTAATTTATTTGTTTCTGTTACTGTTACTTCCGGCAATTTATTGTTAGTTGCTAAATGCTTCATTGCTTTAGTATTTAGCTCTTGCAAAGAATTACAAACAACCAAAACACCTTTGCTTTGTGTAAGCTTAGGAAGAGCATTTCCATATTCATCTTTTTTAAGACTAACTGCGTCTGTAAAAATTGTTCCTCCATTATCTAAGTAATTTTGTAATACCTTTTGTTCTTCTGATGTGATAAATTGAGTTTTATAAATTAAAACAGCTTCCCAGTTTTTTTGTTTTTGTTTGTTAAGAATATCCTGAGTTGCAAAACCAAGAGACACCCCATTAAAATGAAGAGATTCGTATAATTTAAAAACATCATCCATATGTTTTGTTTTATTTATGGCAGATGTTTTAGAATAAAAAATACGTAACGGCTTTTGCATACGTTGCATAGCCATTATATGTTCTGAAAAAGTATTTAAATCTATTAAAGTTGTAGCTACCTCATTAGTTACTCTAGGTTGCTGATTGTTACTACCTGCGTAACCTTTATCATTTATTGCTTTTTGTGATATGGCTCCATTTGCTTCCCTAGGCCAGTACCATATTTGGCTTGCCGTCATGCCATAGGTATGTGCCAACCAAAAAGCTGCTCTTACATACTTAGGATCTTGGTATAAATCTCTAGATTTTGTTGTAGATAAATAATGTAACTCAGAATTAAAATTTAGTTTAGACGGACTCACAGATTTCATAAAATCGAACCCCATACAAAGCTCTCTCCAATTAAGCGCATAATGGTGCTCCCATTCCTCTTTTGGTCCCCACATATGGTTATTTTCTGCACCAGAATCGTTACCAATAATTCCGCTTAAATCTGTTAAAGCCTCTAAATCTATACCGTGTACTCTTTTATTATCTGTCCATAAATTTGGCATAATTTTTAAATGAACTTTTGCTGCTGCATCATACTTTAAAATTTCTTCTTTTAAAAAAGTATACCATTCTGTAACCCTATGCATATTAAACAAAGACCAATCATACCATATAGGTGTACCTCTTAAACTTGTGTCTATTGGTATTTGTATTTCTACGCTATTAAAGTTTTTAAAATTAGTGTGCCATAAGCTGTTTAATGCTTTTATAGATTTATGTTTCCTTTTTAGCCATACTTTAAATTTATCTATTGTAAAATTAGAAACAGGACCAGAAGCCCAAGCTAGTTTTTCACCTGTTTTTTGTGTGAAAAAATGAGGTTCATTACACAACATATACCCCAAAGCAGTATAATTTTTACCTGCCATAGTAGGCACTAACCCTTTTATTAATTTTTTTTGTACATCAATGGCTCCTGGGTTATCTATATCATAAGCGGTATAGGTATTGGTACGCATAATAAAATTATCTCCGTACTTCTTTTTTGCCCATTTAGGCATTGTTTTGTGGTTAAAAAATATAAAACCTGCATTACCTGTTGGCTTAGTACTTAGTTCTTGTTTTTTAGAGGCATTTATAGTGCCATCTTCTTTAACAACATAAGACGGAGTTATAAAAAAACCATCTTGGTTTCCGTGGTATTCATTTAGTTCTGCTGTATTAGGTTTCCAAGTATAGTCCGCTAAAAAAACAGGTTTATTATTATACAATAACTCATCATTATTTACTGTTATTTTAGACCAATCTATTTTAGGGCTTGGAGCTCTAAACACCTCCTTATTTATAAGTAGCTTTAAGTAGCCTGTAGCCTCATCTAACATTTTTATAACGTCTTCACGCTCAAAATCTGGCAATTTATTAGCCATTTCTTCTGCATCTTTTTCATAAATTTTTACAAGTAAAAATGCATCTTTATTAGCCTTAACATTCTGCTGATCCCAATTGGCATATTTTAAAAATACTTCTGCTGTTCTAATTGTGGTTTCTTCTTTTAAAACATCTATACCTTGCATTTTTGCTTTTTGCATTAAAGCACTAAGCTCAACCATTTTTGTTTTTGCCAAATCTTCTAAAGATTGGGCTTTTACTGCTGTTACAATAACAAACAAAAACACTACCAATAAGCTTTTTCTATTTTTCATATGTGAACCCCTTATTTTTCTTTACGCTTACTGTTTTTTTTGATGCTTCATCTGCCCTAACACCATTAGTAACTGTACCGTTATACGTATTATTCTTAATTTCTACATTGTTACAATTAATAAGATCAAACATATAAGCGTTTGGGAACAATGGTTTAAATGTTTGAGTTTGTTTAATAGTGTTATTTTTTATAATTAAACCATCTACACGGTCTGCCCAAACAATTCTACTATCAAAAGTTTCTATAGTATTGTTTTCAAACACAATGTTTCTATCATACAAATCTGTTGCACTAAACGCAGCTCCTAACCTAGGAGATACTTTTAAAATTGCGTGCTCTGATCCTGAATATGCACAATCTTTAAAATGATTATTTTTTATAATTACGTCCTCTACATTACCAGACTCAAACCAATAAAATGTTTCGCCACGTAACATAATAGAAGACATCATAGAAGATAGGTTGTTGTTTTCTATTACTATTTTTTTAGGTGTTTTTATAATTATATTTCTTGCCCTATGGTCTTGTATTGTATTGCCACGCATAGTAAAACTTGGGTTCCAAGTTTTGTTTTCTAAAACATCACCAACTTTAAGATCTTTGGCAACATCAGTTTTAAACGTAAGATCTGTATAATAATCATTAATAACCTTTACCCTAGTTACAGTATTGGTTTCTTTTCTAGCAGGACTTGGTGCTTTTATAAACCAAACCTCATCTCCAACACCTGCAAACTCAAAACCATATTGTTGGTTGTGTTTTAATGCTACGCGTACAGTTTTAGAATTTATAATTTTGTCAACTTCTACATAGGTACCGTGTACGTTTGTTCCATCATCATACATACCCTCAAAACGGCAATTTTCTATTAAAATATCACCTTTACAATTGGCAAAATGAGTAGCGTCTGCAACTATAGACATTACACGATCCGATCCTTCTTTTATATAAATACCACTGTTTAGTATTTTTATATTTTCTGACCTTTCAAACAAAAAACCCATACCTAAGGCGTGATGAATTACAACATTATCAAATACAATATCCTTAGAATTACGCACTAAAAATGCTGGTGCATAACGGTTATTTTTTTTATCTCCTTTAGACTGTAAAACACTACCAACTCTTGGAATTTTTTTTAAGTCGTATTGATAAAATCGAAGAATTCCGTTTTCTCTTTTTTCAACAAAATTAGAATTTAATGATACATCCCAAGCTCCATAATCTACAGCTTTGGTTTCTTTATTATGAGGGAGAGAACTCCCTAATGATGAAAAATTAAAATTATTAATTCCGGGAAATACAACCCTTCCTTTTTCTAGTTTCCATGAAAAACCTTTGGTATATGGCTTAAGCTCATACCAATGCTCTTTTTTGTTAAAAGCAACAACATCTCCCTGAAAACTAAAAGGAATATCCCAATCTAGGGTAACATTTTTTATATCTATTTTTTTACACCCTTCAAAAACAAAAGGTGCAGTTTGTCCATTAAAAATAAACTCGGCGCCATTACCATTTATAACAACCGAATTAAAACCATTAAAATTAAAAATGATTTTTTTAAATCCGTTACCATGGTTGGTTACATATAAATATTTACCCAATGCATACTTGGTTAAAAAAGTATAGGTACCTTTTTCAAAAACCAACTCTATATCTTTATCCTTTGCATTTTCTATAGCCTGCCTTACTGCATAAGACATGTCTCCTTCTGCATGTTTAATATGTATAATTTCAGATGCATAACTATGGCTAAATGCTAAAACACATATTAATATTAATTTAGATAATTTACTCATTTTGTTTTGTTAGGTATTTTTAAAGATTAACTCCTGCTCCTTGTAATGATGCATCATGGTTCCACATAATTTTCCAAGGATCTGCTGTTTTTGTCTGAAATTCTTTAAGCTTTTCTTTTAAATTTTCAAGTTTATTTTTAAACTCTTGTTTGTTTGCCAGATTATTAAGTTCGTTAGGATCTTTATCTAAATCATACAACTCAAATTCTGGTCTAAATAAAAAGTCTTGTACTTTTTTAGGTCCAAAATATGGTTGATTAGTTCTGTAAATACTTTGCCATGTAGATGAAGCCCAAAGGTCTGATGCAAAAGGATACTCTAAACGGTAAGCAATATTCCAAATTAGTTTATAATTACCGCTCCTAACCACACGCATTGGGTAGTACATTGTAATTTCATGAAAGGTATGTGATGCGTATATTTCTGTAAAATTTCCTTTTTTTTCTGTACCTACAGTTTCTTTAAAAGATGTACCATGAAACTTATTTTTGTTGTAATCTACTTTAGCCATATCTAAAATAGTTGGTGTAAGGTCTACCCATGAAACCATAGCTTCACTAGTAACGCCTGTGACTTTTACACTAGGGTCTTTTATTATACAAGGCAATTTAATACCAGGTTCATCTACAGATGTTTTTGCTCCTGGAAAAGCCATTCCGTTATCTGAGATATAAATTACTATAGTGTTTTTATCTTTGCCCTCTGCCCTTAGCATTTTCATTAGTTTTCCAAACCCTTGGTCTATTCTAGATACACTCTGGTAATATTGTGCTATTTCTTCTCTAGTCTGTTTCGTGTTGGGCAAAAAGGAAGGCACTAAAACATCGTTTGGATTATAAGTTACTGTGTTTACATCGTTATATCCTTCTTTTTTGTTTCCAAAGCTATTAGGAGTGTCCCATTCCTCTGGTGTAAAAGGGTGTCCACGGTGCGGATCATCTGTACAGAAATACAGAAAAAAAGGTTTATCTGACTTTAGAACACTTTCACATTTATTAGCCATTTCTACCGTATTTCTAGGGTCTGCTTCTAGTACTGTATTAAAATGATATACTTTTTCCGGTGCTACGTGGTACTTCCCTATTCTGGCAGTTTCATAACCTGCCTTGCTTAATAAAACAGGTAAAGATGTAATAGAGTCATACGTACTAAAATGATGGTAATCATGAACGTGACCGTAAGAGCCTGTTGCATGACCAAACTTACCTGATAATATTACAGATCTACTTGCCGCACAGCTGGCACTGGTACAATATGCATTAGTATATTTTGTGCCTTCTGCGGCTAATTTATCTAAATTTGGTGTTTTTATTACAGGGTTTCCATAAGCTCCTAAAGCATCTAAACCATGGTCATCTGCAACAAATAATATTATGTTAGGAGAAGATATTTTAGTAAGACTTGTTTTCTTACCATCAACTACATTTTTAGGCTGCTTATTAGTATTACAGCTTAATAATACTATAGTACAGAAAGCAATTACAGAAATATTTTTAAAAATAGTTTTCATTCACTTATATATTAAAATTTAGGCATAACCTATGGTAAACATAGTTATGCCTATCTTTTTTTTTGTGCTTATAAATAAATAAAATGTATTTGTAAATAATTAAAATACAATTACCATAAGTAAAGCCTATTTTAACTCATTGTTTAATTGTACATCTATAAAACGAAATAAACCAAGTGGCACAGTAACAGTTGTAGTGGCATTATTCACTGCAAAAGTCTCTTTAGTTAAAATATCTAAAATTTTAGTTGGCTTTATAGTATTAAAATGAATTATTGCTTGTTTAGATGATGGATTTAAGTACCCACTGTCTATAAGTGTAAGTCTAAGTTTTTTAGGTGCAATTTGAGCAACAACCCAAGCTACATCTCCTTCTACAGAAATGGGTAATAATTTTGCACTTTGCTTAATAGAACTTTCTATAGTTTTATAATACGTATCTGCGCTATATGTATGTTTACCATCGGCAGAGAAATAAGAGTGCCCATCTGTTATATATTCTTGCAATATATTTTTGTAAAGTGGATGTAAATTATTTTTTAACAAACCTCTTTCTACATTTTTAGCTGCAAACACTCCTTGTTGTGGTGGTGTTATTAAAACCAAACCATTATTGTAAGGTGCTAAAAAATTTAGTCTACGCTCTTTTACACCTGCTGCATACCTAGAAAAATCCCATTCTGTAACAGGAGCGCCTGGCCAAGAGCCGTTCATTCTACTAAAAACAAAAGGGTTGTTTTTTTCAAAATCTTCATTGTATTTAACGGTCCATTTTACATTAGAACCATCATCTAAAAAGTGCTCATCTGGAGATTTCATACTTAAATGTACTGGAGAAAAACTAACTATTTCATTTCTCTTAGGTGTGTACAAAACTCCTTTAGCAATTAACTCCCAATACAAACTAATATACTCCTGATTTACAGGAAAGTTGTTAATGTACTGCGCACCATTAGCTGTATGAAAAATTAACATTCGTAAAAAATGATTAGGTAACTGCTGTGCACCATATTGCCTAGACCTATCAAAAGCAGTATTGTCTGGAACTGCACGTGTTCCCCAGCCATTAACCGCACCACTAGCCCAAATACCGGTTCTACCAGCCAAACTAAGCTCCATAGTTTTATCTGTTGTTTCTTCCATAGACGGCACAAAAACATTTGCATAGGAACCAGACATTAAACCAGACCAAGCATTTAGGTAATTAGATCCCAACCAAAATACATTTTTGGATCTTAAAAAAATGTTAGTGTTTTTATCTTTAGCATAATCTGCTAAAGGGTAAATTAAGTCATTTACAACAAATTCAAAATCTTTAGAATGATCTTCCATTTCTGGATATATAAGAACAGTTTTTTTACCATTTGCGGCATCCAAAACTTTTTTTGTTGTTGCTAAACTAAACATATACGGATCATTACCGTGACCAGCCCAATAAGCCAAACCAGGGGCGTTGTTATACTCTTTAGTTAAAAGATCTACAGATTGCTGCTGCGTTAAAACATATTTTTTTCTGCGATCTCTCTTTTTTCTATATTTTTCATTAGCTAAACCAGACCTATTCCAATTTTCTACTTTTGGTAAATGTTTAGAATTTAAAAAAACTGGACTAGTATAATTTTGTTCAATTTCTTTTTTTAAAGGTGCTACCTCCGGAGTTATTTTTTCGGTCATTAAATAAACAGGCAACTGTTTTTTTCCTGTTTTTAGGCTTTTATATTTATTTAATTGCCCTTTAACTTGATTAGTATTTGCTATAATTGTTTGTATTTTTCCTGGAGGGTTCAGCTCTTTAAAATCTTTTTTCCAAGACTTGTTTTGCGTGTTAATAATGTGAATACTACTTCCACCACTTTGTGAGCTTGCTAATATAATATAACCCGTTTTAGTGTCTTTCCACAAATCATAATACGCATATTTACCAATAATACGCTCTGCTGTTTTTTCATTTAAATTACTATCTAATAATTTAATTTGATTTCTAACACGCGTTAAAAACACTGTTCTATTTTTTTCCTTTATGGTTACTGTATGGGTAACATCATACCCAAAAGGTAATTTTGTATTTTTATGATAAGTAAGTTTTCCGTTTTGTGGATTATACAACAAAATTGCACTATCGTTTGTGTGTGATGATGTCCCTAAAACTACCATTTGTTGTTCTGGAGAAACATTGTCTTCTACAGTAAAATGACCAATTACACGAACTCTTTTGCCTTTTATAGCAATTTTATCTTTTCTGTACGGTTGTTCTTCTAAAGGGTTAAAAAGATACATAGTGCCCGGAACGTTCATATGATTGTTTGTTCCCAAAACAGCTAAAACATCATCTCCGTTTTTTTTAGGAATGGGTCTTATAAAGTTTGCTGTAGAAACATTACTTTCTGGTAAATCTTTTTTAAACTGTGCCCAAGGTTTTTCTATAGAGTAAGTAGATGATTTAATTTCTTTTAGCATTTTTCCGTTTGGCGATAAATAATAAATACTTTTATCAAAACCACCAGCAACTACATATTTTTTAGATCCTTTTTTAACGGTACAAACAGCATACATTGGAACCGTATTTTTATTAAATTTCCAAAGTAATTTACCTTCATTATCTAAACAATAAATGGTACCATCTGCGTTAGCAACTAAAATTTCATCAGTAGTATCATTATTAATGTCACTACACCAAATATCGTGGTTCATAAAACCAGACAATTTGTTTTTCCAAAGTATTTTTCCACTAAAAGAAACACCCATTACAGTGCCTTCAAAACTAGTAGCTACTACGTATGTGTTATTTTTATTTTGTGCTGTACGAACTTTAGTAATAGTATAACCTGTTTCTAAACTAGTAATACCTTTACTTTTTAAATTAACTTTATTTAATTGACCTTGCATTAAAGAAAAACCAAAAACCAATAGCAACAATAAAAGCCTAATTTCTTTTTTCATTTTTATATATTATAAACAGATTAATTACATATAGGATGTATTTTGGTTTTATCGTTACAAAAGATAAGAAGGCTTTTACACCTTCTTATATCTTAACAATTAACTCAAAATAAAAACTAATTTTTGTGAGCACTACGTAACTAAAACTCACAGTGTAAAGAAACCTTAGTTTATATTATGTTGTGTATTTTAACATACATAAAATGTAGCTTGTAGTAAAAAACTCTTTAAAAACGCTTGTTAGTCTGATGTATATTTTTTGTTAATTTCGGCAGCATATTTCCCTGGAGAAATATTATATTTTTCTTTAAATACTTTGGTAAAATGTGTTCTACTCTTAAAACCTGTCATTATATACACCTCGTTAACAGCAAGTCCTTTTTGACTAAGTAGTTCTGCTGCCTTTTTAAGTCTGTATATTTTTAAAAGCTCAAAAGGTGTTTGGTTTGTAAGCACTTTTACTTTTTGGTAAAAATGCGTTCTATTTAAGTACAGTTCTTTAGCAAGGCTATTTAAATCAAATTCTTGATTGTCTAAATTTTCTTCTATTAAACTATATAATTTTTCTAAGAAAGCATTATCGTTTCTATTGTTTTTGTTGTTCTCCTTTGTAAGCGGTATACCAATTTGGTAGCGTTCCCTTAATTGCTTGCGTGTTGTTAATAATGCTTCTGTATTTGTTATTAAGCGCTGTACGTTAAATGGTTTTTTAATGTACGCATCTGCACCATCTCTTATACCTTGTAAATGGTCTTCAATATTACTTAATGCTGTTAGTAATATTACAGGTATATGACTTGTTTTTAAGTCAGATTTTATACGTAAACAAAGATCTAAACCATTCATTTCTGGCATTTGCACATCACTAATTACAATGTCTGGCCACTCATCTTCCATTGCTTCTAAACATTCTTTTCCGTTTCTAAAGGTTTTTACTTTAAAAAACTTAGATAATAATTTAGAAACAAAATTTCTCATCTCTAAATTATCTTCGGCATAAAATATAAGTGCATCAGAAAAATCTCCTGTAGCAACAATTTTAGATGGTGAATTTTCCTGAATTAATTTATTGTTTATAGTTACTTCTTTCTCTTTAGGTAAATCTAAATCTTCTGGAACTTCTTTATCTGTAGGTAAATTATTTTTTACAATTGGCAATCTTACGGTTATTTCGGTACCCTTACCAACTTCACTATCTGCCTTAATAAAACCATAGTGCATTTCTACCAAGCGCTTAGAAAATGCCAAGCCTATACCAGAGCCACTTATGTGCGCATTATCTTCTTTTTGAGACTGATAAAAACGTTCAAAAATATGCTCTAAATCTACACTATCTATACCTCTACCGGTATCTTTTACTGTAACTATTAAATCTTTATCTACACTTTTGTATGATATAGTTATTACATCATTAGAACTAGTATATTTAAATGCATTATTTAGCAGATTGTTAAATATTTTTTCTAATTTATCTTTATCTGCAGCAACAGTAATTCTACAATCTTCTTTTTCTACAACAAGTTTTTTAGAATCGTTTTCTGCTAAAAAATTAAAATCTATTATTAAATCTTTTACAAAAGCATCAAAACTAAATCTAGAATAATTCATTTTAAGCAAATTAGCATCTGCCCTTCTAAAATCTAATACTTGTTCTATTAACTGTTGTATTTTTTTAGATTGACGTGTTATTAAGCTTAATTTTTCATTTACATCTTCATTATGCCTAAATCTCTCTGTTAAGACCTCCAAAGGCCTAGATATTAGTGTTAAAGGTGTTTTTATTTCATGAGAAATATTTGCAAAAAAACGAAGTTTAGCCTCATTAATTTCACTTACATTTTTCTTCTCTATTTTTTCAATCTCAACTTTGTGGTTTAGTGCCTGAATTTTTAAAATTATACGCACTACTAAAAATATAAAACAAACTGCAGCTAATGCGTACAAAAGGTAAGCCCAAATTGTTTTCCAGTAAGGAGGTAAAATTTCTATTTTTAAAGTTCTTGTAGGTGTCCACTCATTTAATGAGTTAGATGCCATTACTTCTAATTTATATTTACCGGGTTGTAAACCATTGTAATAAATTGTTTTTTGATGAGATGGTACATCTATCCACTCTTTATTTATTGGTAAAAGTCTGTATTTTATATTATGATTTTTAGTGTTAGAAAAATGCAAACTAGCAGCCTCTATAGAAAATACGTTTTCATTATGTTTTAATTTTAAAGCTGATAATTCATTAATTGTTTTTTTTAGCAACACCCTGTTATTAATAGTATCTCCAGGAAGTATTTTTTTATTAAAAACTTTAAAATTAGTAAACTGTAGCTTTGGTAAAATTTCTTGATTAGAGATTTGTTCTGGTTTAAAATAACAAAATCCATCTAGTCCAGAAAACAACATATAGCCATTGTCTAGTTTATTACTTGCATACCAAAAATCTTCAAAAGGTAAACCATCAGATTTATTAAAACTTCTAAATTCTTTATTAGCAGTATTAAATTTATTTAACCCTATGTTAGTAGAAATCCATAGGTTATTATTTTTATCAAACTGAAAACTTTTTACAACATTGTTAGATAAGCCTTGCTTTTCTGAATAGGGTATAAATTTTGGCGTATTAGTACTACTATCTACCATATTACAAATACCACCACCTTCTGTACCTATCCAAAACTCATCATTAGGCAACCTAATTATAGATGTAACAAAATTGCTAGATAAAGACAAACTGTCTTTTATATTGTGTGTATATTGTTTTATTTGTGCATCTTTTAAATCTCCTTTAGCGTTATTAATCCTATATAAACCGTCTAAATCTGTTCCTATCCAGACATAATTATACAATGGATCTACGTAAACAGTTCTAGACAAAGCGGGCTTATTATTGGTAAAAAAAGGATTATCAAACAAAGACTCTACTTTTACCAAGTTGCCATCTTTATTTAAATTAATTTTAATAACGTTATCTACAAAAACAATCCAAATATTACCATTTTTATCTTCTGCTATTCTTCTGGGCCTTATAAAATCATTACTAGTATTATCTCCTACATTAATTTTTTTCAGTTGTTTTTCTCCGTTTTTAACTAAAAAAAGTCCTTTTTTATTTATTTGCAGCCAGATATTTTTTCTTGAGTCTACAAAACAACCTGCTACTTTTATTTTAAAATCGTCAGGTAAATTAAATGGTAGTGCCTCAAATTTGTTTGTTTTGGTGTTATAAAGTCCAATACCACCTCTACTTGCTGTAATGTAAACGCGGTTTTCATCTACTTTAGATATAGAAGATGTATTGTTAGACAAAACTCCGTAGGTATCATTCTTTTCTGTGTTGTAACTTTTAAAAGGATTCTCCTCTACATCAAATTTATAAATACCTTCATTAAATGTTGCTACCCAACAGCCAGTACTAGTTGCTGCTGCTATTGCACTTACTCGCATTAAACCTTTATTAAAATAAAAGGTAGAAGTAATGGCATTTTCATTGTTTACAAATTCTGAAGGGTTTTTTATTCTAACAATACCATTTGTTAAAGTTCCTAACCAAATTAAACCTAACCTGTCTTTAGAAATACTATTAAACTGATGGTTTTGAAGTTTTTTATCGCTTGCTGTAAATGAATAACCTTTTTCTTCTTTTTTAAAGTTTATTATAACAACTCCGTTATTTAAAGTTGCCACAATAGAAGTATTATTATATTTTAATAGCGCATTACTAAACCTTATATTATTACTTAAAACTTTTGTAAATTTTGATTTTAAAATGTTATACAACACCATACCTTTACTTGTAGAAAACAAGTAATTATTTTTATCTATAACAACAGCATCATAAAAAATAATACTTTTATCATTAGCTGTCCCCGGTATAAAAAACTGATTTACAAAAGAGTAGTCTTCATTAAAAATTAATAGCCCATTACCTTCTGTTGCACAAAAAACCTTTTTGTGCGTTTTATTTATTAATATTTTACGAATTACAGGACCGTTGTTCCCTTTTTTTAAGTCCTTATTGGTGTATATATTATTAAATTTCTCTTTTTTATAATTGTATATAGATATTCCGTGGTCTGTACCAACCCAAATATTACCTTTAGTATCTTCATTAATGCTTCTAACACGGTTACTAGTTAAAATGTTTTGTTCTAAGGTATTTTTGTATACATTAAACTCATACCCGTTGTACATATTAAGCCCCTCATAAGTACCAAACCATAAAAAACCTCTAGAATCTTCTAGTATTGATGTAACACCGTTATGAGCCACACCTTCTGTAATTGTTAATTTTTGAGAATACTGCAAGGTGTTTTCCTGTGCTTTTACCACACAAAAAAACATAAAAAAGAAAACTGTTAGTATGTATGTTTTTTTTATCATATAATAAATAGAGCGTAATTTCTTATTTGAAAATACGATGGCACACAAGATAAAAATTATACATCACAAATTAAGAAAGATTCTCTTAACGATTGTATTTTGTTTTTAGATAAAGGTATAAATTCTTGTGCCACATACCCTGTAAAACCAGTTGCTAAAATGGCTTTCATTATAGCGGTATAATTAAGTTCTTGGGTATAATTAATTTCATTACGCCCAGGAACACCAGCGGTATGGTAATGACCAAAATATTGATGATTTTTTTGTATTGTTCTAATAATATCTCCTTCTTGTATTTGCATATGATAAATATCAAAAAGGAGTTTAAAATTAGGTGAATTTAATTTTTTACACAAAGCTACGCCCCAATTAGAAGAGTCGCACATATAATCTGGATGATCTATTTGGTTAAACAATTCCATTTGTAAAACCACATTATGTTTTTCTGCCAAGGGAATAATTTTAAACAAACCGTCTACACAATTTTGCATTCCGGTCTCTGCATCAATACCATTACAATTACCACTAAAACAAATTAAATTGGTATAGCCAGCTTCTGCCACTTTAGGTATTAACTCTGTATAATTTTTAATTAGCTGATTGTGATACTCTGGATTATTCCATCCTTGCTCCAAACTAATTTCTGCACCATTACACATTGCACAATGTATGCCGTGTTTAGCAAGTAAAGGCCAATCTTTGGGACCAATTAAATCTATGGCGTTTACCCCTAACTCTTTAATGGTAATTAAAAAATCTTCTAAAGAAGTATCATTAAAACACCACTGACAAACACTATGATTAATATTATTTTTCACTTAAATTATTTTTACTTGCTAAATAGCTTTTGGTGCATTTATTTTTAAATTAAATCTCTTAACCTTGTTGCTGCCTGTTCTGCTGTTATGTCTCTCTGTGGAGACCCAAACATCTCATACCCAACCATAAATTTTTTAACTGTTGCACTACGTAATAAAGGCGGATAAAAACTCATATGCCAGTGCCAGTGACTATTATTTTTACCATTTGTTGGCGCTTGGTGTATGCCACTAGAATAAGGAAAAGAGGTATTAAATAACTTATCATACGCTTTAGTAATTGCAGAAATAGCATCTGCAAACGCTGTAGATTCTTTAGCTGATAATTTACTTATATCCTGAGTTTGTTTTTTAGGAACTATCATAGTCTCAAAAGGCCAAACCGCCCAAAAAGGAATAAGCACAACAAAGTCATCATTACTATAAATAATACGCTCGTTAGCTTTTATTTCTTGCTGTAAATAATCTCCTAAAAGACTGCTTTTATTTTTAGTGTAGTATTCTTTTTGTTCCTTTTCTTTTTTTATAATCTCATTAGGTAAAGTAGATTGCGACCATATTTGTCCGTGTGGGTGTGGATTACTACAACCCATAACAGCTCCTTTGTTTTCAAAAATTTGAACATAATTAATAGTGTCATTACTACCAAGCTCTACATACTCTTTTTGCCAAGTTGTTACTACTTTACTAATATCCTCAACAGCCATATCTGCCAAACTTTTAGAGTGGTCTGGACTAAAGCAAATTACTTTACAAATACCTTGCTCGCTTTCTGCCCTAAACAAACCGTCATTTACAGAAAATGTTTTAGAATCTGTTTGTAGTGCTGCAAAATCATTAGTAAACACAAAAACATCTTTATAGTCTGGGTTTACCTCACCATTAATTCTAGTATTACCAGCACATAAATAGCAACTAGGGTCATAAGCAGGCCTTACCTCATTAGATACCGCCTCGTTTTGTCCTTGCCAAGGCCTTTTTGCCCTGTGTGGAGAAACCAAAACCCATTCTCCTGTTAATATATTAAAACGTTTATGCGAAAAATCTTGTAAATCTGTATTCATTATATAGTAGAATTGTGATTGTGTCATTTTATTTTTTGTGTGCCGTTAGATAGTTTTACGTTGTAAATAGAGCACTTGTTACCAAATTCTTTTTTAAACGCTTTAGCAATTTCTTTTTTAAAAGACTTTACTTCAGATTTTAAAATTAAATTAATTGTACAGCCACCAAAGCCACCACCCATCATCCTGGAACCTAAAATATTGGGATTGTTTTTAGTTTTATCAACCAAAAAATCTAACTCCTTACAACTAACTTTAAACTGTGTGCTTAACCCATTATGAGATTGGTATAATAAAGCTCCTAACTCTTGTATATCATCTGCCTTAATAGCTTTAGAAAAAGAAGTTACACGCTGGTTTTCTTCTATAATGTATAATGCCTTTTGGTAATCTTCTTCTGTAATATCTGCTTTTATCGTATTTAAATCTTGTATTGTAGCGTCTCTTAAAGCTTTTATATTTAACTTTTTAGATACTTTTTCGCAAACCTCTCTTCTGTCATTATAAGCACTTTCAGACAAGTCATGTTTTACGTTTGTATTAATTAAAAGCAACTTATAGTCTTTAAAATTAAGTTTAAATAATTTAGATTTTACAGTTCTACAGTCTAACAAAAGAGCACTATTTTTTACCCCAAACATACTAGCGTATTGGTCCATTATTCCGCATTTAACACCTGCATAATTGTGCTCTGCTTGCTGTGAAATTAATATCATTTCCTCCTTAGAAATTCCTAGTTTAAATAGTTTATTTAAACCATAAACAACGCTGTTTTCTAAAGCTGCAGACGAAGACAAACCAGCACCACCAGGAATATTACCTGCAAAAACAATATTAAAATTTTGTAATTCTATGCCTCTTTTTTGTATTTCTGAAACTACACCCAAAATATAATTACGCCAACCTCCGTTTTGCAAAGGCGCAACATTTTGCAATCCAAATTGGTATGTTTCGTCTTTATTCAAAGCATAAACTGTAGATACTTCTTTTTTTGTTTTTTGTATAGCTAAGGCAATGCCTTTGTTAATTGCTGCCGGAAAAACAAAACCATCATTATAATCTGTATGCTCACCAATTAAATTAATTCTACCTGGAGAAAAAACCATAAGTGGCTTAGTTTTAAATGTTTGTTTAAAACTAGTTTTTACCTCTTTTATCAACTTTTTATTCATGTTACAGTGAGTTTCTAACAATTAAACTATTTGGATTTTCTATTTGTTTATCTTCATTAGATAAAATCATTTGTGCCAAGCGTTCTCCCATTGTATTAAAATTTGTAGATATTGTTGTAATACCACCTTCTACAACTTCTTTAAGCAAACTATCATTGTAACAAATAATTCCTATGTCCATACCCAAAACAAGTTGTTGTTCTTGTATTTTTTTTAATAACAGAATTAGAGCTCTATCATCCAAAATAAAGTATAGTTCTCCCTTAATAGGCTCTCTATTTTGTAGTGTACTAATTTGCTCGCAATCTATTGTTTTGGTATCACAAAATGCATTAAAACCATCTAATATGCCTTGTGGTTGTTTGTCATGAGAAAACAGTAATATCATTTTTTGATACTTAGTTATTAAGGAAACACTTTCTAACAAACCATTTAAAACATTTTTTTTAAAGTTTTGGTAAATGGATGGGTACGCTTGCAATTCTGCATTGGTTTGGTCTAATATGTAAACTTTGTCTCTTGGCAATTTTTCTACAATGTGGCCTATGTTTTTAAGGTTTGCAGGCATAATAACGTAGTAAGAGTACGCTCCTATATTATCATATATAAGCTTGCTAAAAATATCAGAATTAAAGTGATGAAAAAAGATGTCTACCTGTACATTATCTCCTAAAGTCTCTAAAAAAGAATTGTACAAATCTTCCTTAAAAGAATTAAGCTCATCAAATAACAAAAACACTTTTTGCACTACATTGACATCTTCTGTATTTAGGTAATATCCTTTACCTGCTACAGACTGTACTATGCCACGTGTTTTTAACTCATTAAAAGCCATTAAAACTGTATCTCTAGAGAGTTTATGTTTATCTCTAATACTATTTATAGATGGTAATTTATCTCCCTTTTTTAACGCGCCACTTAACACTGCTTCTTCTATAGAAGACACTATTTGCTTGTACTTTGGGGTTCCAGAATTGCCCTTTACAGAAACTATACTCATAGGACAAATATAAAATAAAAACAACATAAAACAAACTAGTAGGTACTAGTGTGGTTTTTTCAAAAAAAATTCATAATATAGCTACTTCAAATTAGATACAACTAAATTTTATAGATAATGAAACATAAGATAATAGTAACTGGAGGCTGTGGTTATATAGGATCACACACGGTTATAGAGCTGCTAGAAAGTAATTTTGAAGTTGTAATTTTAGACGACTTATCTAATTCTAGCGTAAAAACAATTGATAGAATTTCACAAATTACCGGCAAAACACCAACTTTTGTAAATGTAGATTTAAAAGATGAGTTAGACACAGAAAAAGCATTTACGATACATAATGATGCATTTGCTGTTATACATTTTGCGGCACACAAAGCAGTTGGAGAATCTGTACAAGAGCCATTAAAGTATTATAAAAATAATTTTTATTCGCTTATAAACACATTAAACGCACAAACCAAAAACAATATTAATAATTTTATATTTTCTTCCTCTGCAACAGTATACGGTTTACCCAAAACATTACCTATTACAGAAAAAAATAAAACCAAACGCCCTTTTTCCCCATACGGTAACACCAAAAAGGTGGCCGAAGAAATATTAGATGACCTAACCAAAGCTAACACCAAATTTACCGCAATATCATTACGATATTTTAACCCAATAGGCGCACACGAGTCTGGCTTAATAGGAGAATTACCAACAGGTGTACCCAATAACTTAATGCCTTACGTTACACAAACGGCTGCTGGCATTAGAGAAAAACTAATGGTTTATGGTAACGACTACCCTACTAAAGATGGCACACCAATTAGAGATTATATACATGTAGTAGATTTGGCAATAGCTCATGTATTAGCAGTTAAAAGACTTGTAAAAAATAAACAAGAAAAACAGTTTGAGTGTTTTAATTTAGGTACTGGTGTAGGATACTCTGTATTAGATATTATTAACACTTTTGAAAAGGTCACCAACTCTAAACTTAATTATGAAATTACTAGCCGTAGAGATGGTGATGTACCTAAACTATATGCCGCAACAAAACTTGCTGCTAAAAAATTAGAATGGACGCCTACTAGAGAACTTAGTGAAATGATTAGCTCTTCATGGAAATGGGAACAAAACGTTAGAAAAGAACAAGCATAATGATACACACCAGACCAACATTATCACAAATATCTAAAGCCTTAGACTTATCTATTTCTACCATTTCTAAGTCGTTATCTGATAGTCCTGAAATAAGTATTAGCACCAAACAAAAGGTACAAGAATTTGCTCGTAAATGTAATTACAGGCCTAATAGTTTTGCCGCCAGTTTAAGAAGAGGATATACTAAAAATATTGGTTTAATTATACCAAGTGTATTAAACCCGTTTTATGCAAAAGTTTTGGTTGGTATAGAAAAATATTTAGATGAAAACGATTATAAACTGTTTACAAGCATTAGCAATGAGTCTGCAGAAAAGGAATCTCATTATTTAAGTTTTTTAGGCAGTGGTTATGTAGACGGCGTAATTATTTGCGTATCTAAAGAAACTGCAATTACCAACAATTACCAACATATTAACACTCTTATTACAGAAGGCACACCACTGGTTTTGTTTGACAGGATTAGCAATTTAAAAAAATGTGATAGTGTAGTTATTGACGACTACAAAGCATCCTTTAAAGCAACCGAACATTTAATTAATAATAAAAAGTGTAAAAAACCAATAATGGTTACTTTAATAAACCAGTTAGAGCATGGCAAATTAAGAGCAAGCGGTTTTATAGATGCTTTAAAAAAACACAACATACCTACAGAAAAAAGTATTATTGCTGCTGCCAATATAGATGAATTAGCCACTAAAATAAAACTTGCATTACAGCAAAATAAAGCTGATGGTATTTACGGTGCTAATGATTTAGCTTTAGTACAGGCTATGACAATTGGTAACACCTTACATACTAATAAAATTGCATATACTGGTTTTTGCAATAATTCTAAAACAGGATGGAATACTGCTTTAAAAATTATAAATCAGAATGCAGAAAAAATGGGGAAAGAGGCCGCCAAATTGGTTTTAGAGCGCATAAAAACAAAAAATAATAAAGAATTTTATACAAGAACAATAACAACAGAATTTGTTTAACAAAATGGTTGTTAATTTTATTTTCTATCTTATAAATTATAAACTATTCTAGTTAAAAATATCACCAATTTATATTAATTTAAGCTATTAGCTTAAATCCTTTATTAACTAAATTTTAATTTATAAATTGTACTATTAAAAAATTGTGCAAACATTTATGAGGAAAATAATTCCCCTTTTCTTTTTATTAATTTTCTGTACAACCACTTATTCACAAGACTTACCTAAAGAGTATAACTTTGTTAGTATTAAAGAAGGTATTTCTAAAGTTGGTGTATCTACCATTGTACAAGATCATTACGGCTTTATTTGGATGGGTACAAACGGTGTTGGTCTTTACCGTTATGATGGTATAGACTACACCTATTACAAGCATATTTTAAACGATACAACCTCACTAAGTAGTAGCCTAGTATACTCGTCATACATAGATAAAACAAACCGATTATGGTTTGGTACCGAGGAAGGTTTAAATTTATATGACAGAGATAATGATCAGTTTAAAAAAATATACCTAACTACTGAAGAAAAAGAAAACAAAATAAATATTCCTATACGCAGTATAGAAGGAGACAATAACGGTAACCTTTTTATAGGAACTGTAGATTTAGGATTATTTAAACTAAACCTAAAAACATTAAAAGCAGAAAAAATAGAAAACCAATACAAGTATTTACCTGTAAATGTTTATGCTCTAAAAATTGATAAAAACAACAAAATATATGCTGGTACCAGCATTGGTTTACAAGAGTATGATGCCAATACAAATAAACTTAAACAGTCTTTACTAAATACAGAGGACAACTCGTCTGCTATTAAAGAAGGCATACAATCCTTGTTGGTAGATAAAAACAACAATATTTGGGTGGGCACTATAGATAATGGTTTATATAAAATAGATCATTTATTAAACACCCGCAATTACCCTATTTCTGATACCAAAATTTTTTCTATGATTCAGTTACCAGACAATACTATAATGTTGGGTACTGAGAACAACGGACTCTTTCATATTAACACCAACGGCAGCGTTATTAAAAACTATCTATCTAGTAAAACTGATGAAAAAAGTATTTTATACAACTCTATTTGGTCCTTATTTTTAGACAGTAATGATCGTATATGGATGGGGTATTACAACTCTGGAGTTGCGGTTTACGACAAGTTGTATGATAAATTTAAAAACATAGAAAGTCTTAACAACACACCTAACTCATTACAATTAGGATCTGTTACTGGTATTGCACAAGACAAAAGTGGCAAACTTTGGATTAGTATGGATGGCGGCGGTATAGACATTTACAACCCTACAACCAATAACTTTACTCATATAAACAAAAAAGATAATAGTGTTTATAGTGGTTTAACTAGTGATTATATAGAAGCTCTATTTATAGACAGCAAAGAAAACATTTGGGCAGCAAGCTGGGATAATGGTATTTATATGCTAAAAAAAGGGGCTAAAAAATTTATTAATTTTAATATTAATAATACCGGTGGCAAATTAGAATCTAACACCGTTTTAAGTATAGATGAGGACTCTGAAGGCACAATTTGGATTGGTACTTTTTATGGCGGTTTACACTCTTACAATCCTAAAACCGAAAAACTATCACAACTCAATACAGAGGTATTTATTAAAAACGGAATAACCAATAGTGATATATGGAAAGTTTTAGTAGACAAACAAAATAACATTTGGCTAGGGACTACCTTAGGATTATTTCGGATAAAAAAAATGACCAACGGCAATTTTATAGTTACTCCAATGTCTAGCCGTATGTCTAACGAATATAAAAACCAAGCTAGTGCAAATCATATTTTAACTCTTCATGAAGATAGTTTAGGAAATATTTGGATAGGTACAAAAGGAGCTGGCTTGTGCAAACACAACCCAAAATTAGACACTTTTAGTTGGTACAATAAGTTTAATGGCTTAACAGAAGAAAATGTTTGTGGTATTATAGAGTGTTTAGATGGTAATATATGGGTTACCGGTAATTCTGGCATATCTAAAATAAATATTAATAACAATAAAATTATTAATTACACTAGTAATGATGGTTTACTCTCTAACGATTTTAATATTAATGCTACTTTTAAAGATAGTAAAGGGCAATTATATTTTGGTAACTATAAAGGAGTAGATTATTTTGACCCCAACAAAATACAAACAAACAAAAACTTAACATCTATATATTTAACAGATTTTAAGCTATTTAATAAAAAAGTTACTCCTACTCAGTTAAACTCTCCATTAAAAAAAGTAATTTCAGAAACAGATAGTATTAGCCTTACCAATAAACAATCTGTATTTACTATAGAGTATTCTGGCATAAATTATACAAGGCCAGAAAAAAATGAATATGCGTATTACTTAGAGGGATACGAAAAAAACTGGAATTACGTAGGTACCACCAGAAATGCTACCTACACCAATTTAGATCCAGGAAATTATACTTTTAAAGTAAAGGCATCTAACAATGATGGTGTGTGGAATGAAAATGCACTTGAATTAAAAATTACAATTTTACCACCCTGGTGGAAAAGCGTCTGGGCACTTACGGCTTACATATTATTATTTTTATTAGGGGTTTACATACTTAATAAAATGACCCAAAGTAGAATTAAAGAAAAGCAAATAATTAATAACGAAAGAGATAAACGTTTACAAGAAAAAGATTTAGACGAGAAAAAATTTCAGTTTTTTACCAACATATCACACGAGTTTAGAACTCCGTTAACGCTAATTTTGAACCCACTAAAAGATATTTTAAATGACACAAGCCTTAATTTACCTTCAAGTACAAAAGATAAACTTAATATAATACATAAAAATACAGATAGACTTTACCGTTTAATTAATGAACTTTTAGATTTTAGAAAGCTAGAATTGAATAAAGTAAATATTAAAGTTAGAGAATTAAACTTAGTTGCTTTTACAAAAGAAATAGTTAGTCATTTTACAGATGAGGCTAACTCTAAAAACATTAATCTATGGGTAAGTTCTGTTATAGAAGATTTACCTATTTGGGCAGATGAAAATAAGTTAGAAAAAATTATTTTTAACATTCTTTCTAATGCTATGAAGGTTACGCCAAATGGTGGTGCAATTAAAATAAAATTAGAGCCAAAAAATAAGCTAACAATACTACCATTAGTAAACCCAATATCACCTGTAAAGGCAATAAAAATAACAGTATCAGACACTGGTCCTGGATTAAAAAAGGAACAAGTAAAGCGTATTTTTGAGCGTTTTTATCAAGTAGACAATTTAAATAAAACGTATTATGACGGTACTGGCATAGGCCTAGAAGTGGTAAAAAGTTTTGTACAACTACATAAAGGTAAAGTAGAAGTAAATAGTACTGTAGGTAAAGGCACAAAATTTAAAATAATACTACCCGCTGGCAATGCACACTTTTCTAAAGATGAAATTGTACCAGATATAGCAAGCACAACAATTACCAATAACAAAGTTAAAAATACTAGTGACACTAATTTACCTCCAGAAAATGTAGATAATAGTACAAACCTACACACGCTTTTAGTAGTAGAAGATAATACCGAGTTAAGAAACTACATTAAAAATGAATTTAAACACATATACAAAGTACTAACCGCTGTTAATGGTACCGAGGGACTAAAAATTGCTAAAGAATCTTTACCAGATGTTATTATTACAGACGTTATTATGCCAGAAATGAATGGCTATAAATTTTGCAAAAGTATTAAAAACGACCTTAGAACTAGCCATATTCCTTTACTAATGTTAACAGCAAAAGCAAGGATTGATGACCGTATAGAGGGCATAGAAACTGGTGCAGATGCCTATATGGTAAAACCTTTTGATATGCGACTTTTAAAACTAAGAGTATCACAACTAATAACCAGTAGGCAACTTATATTTAATAAATATTTTAGCTTAATAAATGATGTACCTAAAAACATAAACACTACATCATTAGATAAAGAATTTATACAAAAGGTATTGGTTTATATTAATAAAAATATAGATGACCCAGAATTAAATGTAGAGTCTCTAGCATCTGAATTAAATTTAAGTAGAAGTCAGTTTTACCGTAAAATAAAAGCATTAACCAACCAAACAGCTAGCGAGTTTTTACGTAATATAAGATTACAAAAAGCAAAGCAAATTATTGAGATGGGCAATACAAACATTAGTGACGTATCATTTAAGGTTGGTTTTTCATCACCTTCATACTTTACAAAATGCTTTAAAAACTATTTTGATATGCTGCCTACAGATGTTAAACCTACTAATGCATAATAGTATAAATAATGTATTAAACTAAGCTACAAAAGGCACTCTTTTTAACAAAAGAAATCACCACCTTAAATTAATAACTAGCACAAATAGTTATTAATTTTATCATAAAAAAGTAACCATAGTTTGCTATAAAGATTACAAATTATAAGTTAAAAACACCAACTTATAGTCTTTTAACTATAACATATAAAGCAAAAAATAGCAAACTAGAATAGGGTTTACGCAAAACTTTAACATTTTAAAATACTACAATACTACAACAATACCACTGGAAATAAAACGTATGTTGTACCATATGCAACAAATGTTGCAAATAACTGTGTTTACAAGTGTTTGCTACATATTTTGTAGTGAACGCTTTAAATGTTTTAACAACTAATTTAGAACTGTAGGTATATTTGGTTGTATGAAAATTAACTACTCTAAAATGAGACGCCTAGTAGAAATAGGCTTAATAGCTGCAATAATTGCACTGCTCATATTTATTATAATATACATATTCTAGCTTTTTAAATAACAACTATATATTTAAACAAAAAAACACTCGCAACTAATTACTAACAACACATAAAAAAGAAAGGAAAATTTATGAAAAACTAACAACACAATACTAACACAATAAACTAACACAAAACTATTTTACTAACTTAAACTTTTTAATATGATAATAAGGTTAAAACACGTGATTGCTACACTTGTAATTATTATTACACAAACAGCATTTGCGCAAACAAAGACTGTTAGCGGTCTTGTTACAGACCAAGCCGGTATACCATTAGGTGGTGTTACCGTTATTGTATCTGGAACCACAAATGGGACCAGTACAGATTTTGATGGGAATTACACCATTGACAACGTTAAATCTACAGACAAATTAGACTTTACTTACATTGGTATGGTACCACAAACTATAACTGTTGGCAGCAAAACTACCATAAATGTAACTATGCAAGAAGATGCACAAGCCTTAGACGAGGTTGTAATTGTAGGTTACGGAACTAAGAAAAAGAGCTTGGTAACAGGTGCCATTTCTAGTATAGATAGTGAAGATATAAAAAGCACATCTGGCCAAAGGGTAGAGCAAGTTTTACAAGGTAGAACTTCTGGTGTAACTGTTTCTTCCTCTTCTGGTGCACCAGGTTCTGGAGCAAAAATTAGAATTAGAGGTGCTGGCTCTAGTGGTAATTCAGATCCTTTATATATTGTAGATGGTATGAAAACTTCTTCAATTGTAGATATTGCTCCTGGTGATATTGCTAATTTAGAAATTTTAAAAGATGCCGCTTCTGCAGCTATTTATGGTACAGAAGGTGCAAACGGTGTTGTAATCATTACAACAAAAAGAGGTAAACAAGGTGGCTTAAAAGTTGGTTTTAACTCGCAACTTGCAATACAGTCTGTAAAAACAGATATGGAATTAATGAATGCTGAACAGTTTGTACAGTATATGAATGAAGCCGGACAAGCCAATGTTGCTTTAAATGGTTATGATACTAATTGGATAGACGAAACATTTGATAATGCGTTAATGTTTAGAAATGATATCAACCTTTCTGGTGCAACAGAAAAATTATCATACTATATGTCTGCATCTAACCTAAACCAAGACGGTATTGTTGGTAAAGGAAATTCTTCTTTTGAGCGCTCTACTTTTAGAGCTAACATAAAGGCAGACATAACTAAATGGTTAGAAGCTGGTGTTAACGCTACTTATTCTATTACAGATAAAAACGGTATTCAAGAAAATAGTGATACCAGAGGTGTAATACAAAATATGTTAATTATAGATCCATTAACTCCTGTTTATTATGCAGATGGCCAAGTACCACAATCTGTTTTAGATAGGTCTGCAGATAACGGTGTTCCTGTATTAACATCTAGTAATGGCAGAGTATATGGTTACCCAAGTTATTCTACTGGTGAGGTTATTAACCCTGTAGCCTTTGCTAATGACATTAATAAAACAATTACAGATACAGATCAGTTTTTAGGATCTGCATATTTAAAATTTAATTTATTTGAAGGTTTTTCTTTTACATCTAGATTTGGATATGAAAACGGAAAAACTGAAGTTAGAAACAATGTAATTCCTTACTATGTTTCTTCTGAAGCTGCAAACACAAAGTACACTACATCACAAACTAAGTATGAAACTAAAAAGTGGTTATGGGAAAACTTTGCATCTTATACAAAGTCATTAAACGATCATAATTTTACTGTATTAGCAGGGTACTCTGCAGAGCAAACTAGATTTGAGACTGTTTTATCTAGAAACGGATCTGTAGACATAGACCAATTTACTGGTTTTGATTTGGATTTACCTGGGTATACAGTAGAGGTTAAAGATATTTTACCTTCACCAGATAATATGGTGTCTATGTATGGTAGATTATCTTATGATTTTGCTGGTAAGTATTTATTTGAAACATCAATAAGAAGAGATAAGTCTGATAAGTTCCCGGAAGCAAACAAGGCTGGTACATTCCCTGCTTTTTCTGCTGGTTGGGTACTATCTAAAGAAGATTTCTGGAAAGAAGACTCTAAACTAAACTATGCTAAATTAAGAGCTAGTTGGGGACAAAATGGTAGTAGAAGCAACTTAATAGGTAATGCAGACAAAACCTATGTTATTAGAGCTATTAATGGTGTAGATATTAATTACGAAGGACAAACAGGCGCTCAAATTTCTGGATACTCTAACCCTAACTTAGTTTGGGAAACTTCTGAGCAATTAGATTTTGGTGCAGACTTTAGAGCTTTTGAAAACAGGTTAAATTTTTCTGTAGATTACTATAAAAAAACTACAAAAGATGCCATAGTAAACAACGGTGGTTTAATTACACCTGGTTCTGCTGGTTTTCAATCTAATGAATTTAATGCTGGTACTATAGAAAATAAAGGTTGGGAGTTTGAACTTGGCTATGGAGATACAACTAGCGGCGGATTTAGATATGATATAAACGCTAACTTATCTACCTTAAAAAATGAAGTAACAGAAATATTATTTGTTCCTGAAGGTGCTTCTATTATTGGTGCTGGGGCACAACAAAATCCAGATGGTGTTACTCGTTTTACAGAAGGTCAGCCATCTTGGTATTTCTATGGTTATAAAACAGATGGTATAGACCCTGCAACAGGAGAAGTTATTAAAGTAGATACCAACGGAGATACTATTGTAAACAATGCAGATAAAGTAAAGGTAGGTTCTCCTCACCCAGATGTATTGTTTGGTGGTAATATTGCATTAGGCTACAAAGCTTTTGATTTTAACTTACAGTTTCAAGGTACCATTGGTAATGATATTTTTGCTACCTACCACCAACCATCTAGACCTATCACCAACAAACCTGTACACTTTTATAATGAAAGATGGACACAACCTGGTGATGTAGCTACTTTTCCTGGTGCTGCTAATGTCATAGATTCTTATGACACAGATTTAATGGTAGAAGATGGCTCTTACATGAGAATTAAACAAATACAATTTGGTTATACATTACCAAAGAAGATTGCAGAAAGACTAAAAATAAACAATTTAAGACTTTATGTATCTTTAGATGACTACTTTACATTTACAGATTACAAAGGCTTAGATCCTGAAATAGGTAACTTTAGCTTTAATTCTATTGGTGTAGATAGAGGTTTTTATCCAACAGCTGCTAAAACAGTATTTGGTTTATCATTAGACTTTTAATAAAATAGATATAGTATTATGAAAAAAATTATAATCGCAATGGTAACTATCCTTTTTATTGGAGGAGTTACTGCATGTAGTGAGGATTTTACAACAAATCCGCGAGAAGACGGAGAAGATTTGGAAACATTTTTTCTTGAAGAAGAAAACGTAGATGCAGCAATAATTGGTATTTATGACTTAATGCAACACACCTACTCTGTAGACTGGCATAGTGCATTTTTAGTAAAACAATTACCTGGTGATGATATGAATGCTGCTGGTGGTAACAGTGGAGATCAACCACAATTACAAGATATAGATGATTACGCAAACGTATCTACATCTAACCAGTCTATAGAAAGTGTTTGGAACTTGTTTTACAGAACAATTTCATTATCTAACTTAGTTATAGAAAACATTAAAGAAAGTGATTTAAGTAATAAAGAATTAGCTTTAGCTGAAGCAAAGTTTTTAAGAGCTTGGTCTTATTTTGAGCTTACCACTATGTTTGGTGATATTCCTTTAAGACTAACTATACCTTCTACAGCAGATGAGTTTGGTATTGCTAAATCTCCTAGAGCAGATATTTACACACAAGTAAAAGCAGACTTAACAGATGCAATTGCTGGCTTACCAGACAAGACTGCTTTAGCTCAAGATTTTAGAGTTTCTAAAGGTGCCGCACAAGCTTTAATGGGTAAAGTATTGGTTTTTGAAGGCCTATACGGAGAAGCCATTCCGTTTTTTGAAGCGGTAATTTCTAATCCAGCACACGATTTAGAAGATAACCCAGAAGACGCGTGGAGTATTAACCATGAGTTTGGAAAAGAATCTTTATTTGAAATTGGTTTTATTTCTACAACCGGAAGAGACTGGGGTAACTTTGCTTGGGGCGGAAGAAATGAAAACAATATACACATACAGTTAATGGGACCACGTGGTGATGGTATTTTTGATGTATCTCCAGTTGGTTTAATTAATGGTTGGGGATTTAACTTACCAACGGCTAAACTTTTAAATGCTTTTGAAGCTGCTGGTGACACAGATCGTAAATTAGCTACTGTAATGACAGAAGAAGAACTTATTGCTGCAGGTGGTAATGTAGACCAAAGTGCTGCTACTGGTGGTTCTGTTTGGGATTATGAAGGTGGTATTAGAATTAAATACGCTACAAAAGAAGAAGATACAAGTTCTGATGGTGTAAAAGAATTAAACTATGGCACTAACTATAGGTTATACCGTTACGCAGAATTGTTATTATTAGCTGCAGAAGCTTACAATAAAGACAATAAAGATGCAGAAGCAAGAACAGAACTTAACAAGGTTAGAAATAGAGCTGGCTTACCAGATGTAGATGCATCTTTAGCTGGTGAAGATTTGTTTGAAGCTATTGTTAACGAAAAGTTTTTAGAACTAGCACATGAAGGACAACGTTTTTGGGATCTAGTTCGTTGGGGTAAAGCCGCAACAGAATTGGCAGGTACAGGTTATACATCTAAAAATGATTTATTCCCTATTCCTGAAACAGAAATAGAAAAGAATTCTGAATTAACACAAGCAGATCAGAATCCTGGTTATTAGTAGTTAGATTTTTAGTTCATGTAATACGGCGGTATAAGTTATCTTATGCCGCCGTATTTTTTTTAAAATTATTTTAACATAAAATCGCATAGAGTATAATTTTTACGCTCTATCCGGTTTTTTTGCATATACAAGGGTTAATATATAAAAAACAAGCGTTTTATACTTCACAATATTAACAAAAAAATAGACCACTTATTAGCAATTAAACAATATAAAGTGCTGTTTTTATGATGTTTAAATAAAAATATTGCTTTAACAATTAATTAACTTCGTTTAGTTCGGAACATACCGAACCAAGCGTATCTTTGCCACTTATTTTTATCGCAAAAAATATAAAAAACAAGAACTTTTAAAAAATAGCTAATGAAGAAGAACATGTGTAGTAAAAAAGGTGCTCTTGTAGAAAAATTAGGAGTACATATAGAGACTAACAACGGATATTCTCCTATAGCCTCTAGGGTGCTTGCATATATAATTCTTACAGGAAAAATAGGAACCACTTTTGAAGACTTAGTACAATTGTTATGTGCCAGTAAAAGCACAATATCTACTCAATTAAATTACTTATCAGATATAAAGGAGATAGAATATTTTACAAAAACGGGAGACCGTAAAAAGTACTACGTTATTACTTCCAATAAAATAAAAAGTCACATTTCTAATATGATTCAGAAATGGGAAGTAGAGCGAGAATTACACGAGGAAGTTAGGGACTACAAAAAGGAAATTAATGATTTAGAAAACACCCAAGAAAATGAAAAATTTGATTTAACATTTCATAACAATTACATACAATTTTTAAACCAAGCAATTACGTCCATCTCAAAACTAAACGTGGACAACATTAACCTATAAAGACAAAATAAAGATGAAAAAGAGAACTATTAGTAGAATTATAATTCCAGTGGCAGCATTCCTTGTCATTGTTAGCTGTGGAAACAAGCAAGAACAACAAGCTCCACAGGCACCACCATCACCATTTCCGGTTGCACAATTACAACCTAAAACGGTAACAAGTTATGCAGAGTATCCTACTACCATAGAAGGTATAGTAAATAGTGACGTTAGAGCAAAAACCTCTGGATATATACAAAAAGTTTTAGTAGATGAAGGACAAAAAGTACGCAAGGGTCAGGTACTATTTAGACTAGAAACACAATCTTTAAGTCAAGATGCTGGTGCTGCTAAAGCACGTATTAATGTAGCTCAGGTAGAGGTTAACAAATTAATACCATTAGTAGAAAAAAATATTATTAGCCCTGTACAGTTAGAAACTGCAAAAGCTAATTTAGCACAAGCAAAAGCTAATTACAGCAGCGTAAGTGCCAATATTGGTTACGCTACAATTAAAAGCCCTGTAGACGGCTACGTTGGTGCTATAAATTTTAGAGAGGGCGCTTTAATTTCACCAAGTGACCCTACTCCACTTACTACAGTTAGTGATATTAGTAAAGTGTATGCTTTTTTTAGCCTAAATGAAACTCAGTATTTAGACTTTTTAGAAAAAGCAGAAGGAAAGACATTAAATGAAAAACTAGCCAATTATCCAGAGGTAAGTTTAATTTTAGCAAATGGCAGCAAGTACGCTGAAAAAGGTAAAATACAAACAAGTACAGGCCAAGTAAACCCTAGTACTGGTACTGTAAGTTTAAGAGCTGTATTTAATAACCCTAACCGCTTAATAACAAATGGTAATAGTGGTAAAATACAAATTCCTAATACCTATAAAGATGCTATTGTTGTACCACAACAGGCTACTTATGAGCAACAAGGCAATATTATGATTTTTAAAGTTGGTGAAGATAATAAAATAGCTACATCAATAATTAAAATTAAGTCTACAGTAGATAACTTATATGTTGTAGAGTCTGGTTTAGATGCTAAAGATAAAATTGTAACAACTGGTGTGGGTAAATTAAAAAATGGTATGGAAATAGTGCCTCAAGAAACTTCTTTTGATGATGCTTTAAAACCTATAGCTACATTATTTAAAAACTAAAAATTATAAACTTATTTAGTTATGTTAAAAACATTTATTGAAAGACCAGTTCTTTCAACAGTAATATCTATTATTATTGTTGTACTTGGTATAATAAGTATAACAAGCTTACCAATAGAAGAATATCCAGATATTGCGCCACCAACAATTAAGGTGTCGGCATCATATACAGGAGCAAATGCAGAAACCGTATTAGAGAGTGTAATTATCCCAATAGAGGAGCAAATTAACGGTGTAGAAGGTATGAGTTATATTACCTCTACCGCATCTAACAACGGTACGGCTGAAATAACAGTTTATTTTGATCAGGAAATAGACGCAGATATAGCAGCAGTTAACGTACAAAACCGTGTTGCCAGAGCCAACCCTTTATTACCACAAGAGGTAATACAAACTGGTGTTACTACGCAAAAGCAAGAGACTAGTGCTTTAATGTTTATATCTATGTATTCTGAAAATGAAGATTATGATGCAACATTTATTCAGAACTACTTAAAAATTAACGTTATACCAGCAATGCAACGTATTAGTGGTGTTGGTGATGTATCTGTATTTTCTCAGCAAGATTATGCTATGCGTATTTGGTTAAAGCCAGAAAAACTAGCTGCTTACAACTTAATGCCTTCAGATATCTCTGCAGCTTTAGCAGAGCAAAATTTAGAGGCTGCTGCTGGTTCTTTAGGAGAAAATAACGGTGAGGCATTTACATATGCATTAACTTATAGTGGGCGTTTTAAAGAACAAAAGCAATATGGCGATATTGTTATAAAAGCATTAGGCAACGGCGAGTTTTTACGTTTAAATGATGTTGCTACAATAGAGTTAGATGCACAATCTTACTCATCTAACGCAATGAGTTTAGGAAACCCTGCAGTATTTATGGGTATTTTTCAAACCAAAGGCTCTAATGCTCAAGAAATTATAGAAAATATTAAAACTACTTTAACCTCTGTAGAAAAAGACCTACCAGAAGGTTTAAATATATTTGTTCCTTATGACACAAGTTTATTCTTAAACGCATCTATAGAAAAAGTAATTAGTACACTTGTAGAAGCATTTTTACTGGTTTTCTTAGTTGTATTTATCTTTTTGCAAGATTTTAGATCTACTTTAATTCCTGCAATTGCAGTTCCTGTATCTATTATTGGTACATTCTTTTTCTTAAACGTTTTTGGTTATTCTATAAACCTACTAACTCTATTTGCATTAGTACTGGCCATTGGTATTGTGGTAGATGATGCCATTGTTGTTGTAGAGGCTGTACATGCCAAAATGGATGATGGTGTTAAAAACCCAAAGAAAGCCACACTTATAGCAATGAACGAGATTTCTGGAGCAATTATTTCTATTACTCTAGTTATGGCTGCCGTATTTATTCCGGTAACATTTATTACTGGCCCTACAGGTGTATTTTATGAGCAATTTGGAGTTACCTTAATTATTGCCATTTTAATTTCTGCGGTAAATGCATTAACGTTGAGTCCGGCTTTATGTGCTTTATTATTAAAAGAGCATAAACATGATGAAGAGTTAAAAGGCAAAAGTCCTTTAAAACGTTTTTACACTTTGTTTAACCGTGGCTTTAATGCTACTATAGACAGGTATGGTAAGTCTCTTCAGTTCTTATATAAAAGAAAATTTGTATCTGTATTACTATTAATAATTGCGGGTGTTGGTATTTACTGGGCTGCACAAACAACACCAACAGGTTTTGTACCAGATGAAGACAGAGGTATTATTTTTGCTAATATAGAGTTACCAGCAGGTTCTTCATTAGACAGAACAAACACTGTAGCAAAAGATTTATATGCTAAAATAAAAGATATAGATGGTATTGCCGCTGTTAACTTTATTAAAGGTAGAAGTTTAATTAGTGGTGCTGGTACCAACTATGGTTTTGGTATTATTAAATTAAAAGATTGGTCTGAGCGTGAAGACCCTTCTACATCTGTACAAGCCATAACAGGCAAGTTGTTTGGTGTAGTTTCTACAATGCCAGAAGCAAACATTATTTTCTTTTCTCCACCAAGTATACGTGGTTTTGGTAACTCTGCAGGTTTTGAAGTTAACTTGTTAGATAAATTTGGAGGTGAGTTTACAGACTTAGACAAAACTAATAAAGAATTTGCTATGGCTTTAATGTCTCATCCAGAAATTAAATACGCACAATCTTCATTTAATACAAGTTACCCACAATATGAAATGGACATAAATGTACCTTTAGCTAAAGAAAAAGGAGTGTCTGTTAGCAGTATCTTCTCTACCCTGCAAGGATATATTGGAGGTGTGTATGCTTCAGATTTTTCTAGATTTGGTAAGCAATTTAGAGTGTACATACAAGCTTTGCCAGATGACCGAGCTAGTGTAGATGACCTTAACAGTATGTATGTTAGAACAAATACTGGTGAGATGACACCTATTACACAATTTATAAACTTAGAGCGTGTATATGGGCCACAATCTGTAACTCGTTTTAACTTATTTAACTCTACCAATATAACAGGTGCTACTAACGATGGTTTTAGTACAGGTGATGCCATTAGAGTTATAGAGGAAGAAGCGGCCAAATTACCAAGTAACTACACAGTTGCTTATTCTGGTTTAACACGTGAAGAGGTTAGCGCCGGTAACCAAACCACATTTATATTTATATTAAGTATTTTGTTTGTTTACTTTTTATTAAGTGCACAGTACGAAAGTTACTTACTACCATTTGCCGTAGTATTATCATTACCATTTGGTGTATTTGGGGCTTATATAAGTACTAAGTTTTTAGGCTTAGAAAATAACATTTATTTTCAAATTGCATTAATAATGCTTATTGGTCTACTTGCTAAAAATGCCATATTAATTGTAGAGTTTGCACTACAGCGTAGAAGAGCCGGAGAATCTATTGTAGATGCCGCCATAGATGGTGCTAAATCTCGTTTAAGACCAATATTAATGACATCTTTTGCCTTTATTTTAGGTCTAATGCCATTGGCTTTAGCTAAAGGTGTTGGTGCAGAAGGTAACAACTCTATTGGTACGGGTGCTGCAGGTGGTATGTTAATTGGTACCATATTAGGGGTATTTGTTATTCCTATACTGTTTATTTTATTTCAATGGTTACAAGAAAAAATATCTAGTAAACCAGCAATTCAAACTACAGAAGAATAAAAATTATGAAATCTACAATAAAATATAAATTTATTAGCAAAACAGCGCTTATAGTAGTTGTTGCTTTTACACTACAAAGCTGTTTTGTTGCTAAGGATTATGATAGGCCAGAGTTACCACAAACCGAGGCTCTATACAGAACAGACAATTTGCCTACAGATAGTATATCTATGGCAAATGTGTCTTGGAAAAATTTATTTACAGACAATTATTTAGAGCAATATATACAAGAAGGATTGCAAAACAATTTAGATATTAGAATTGCAATACAACAATTGGCTGCTGCAGAGGCTTATGCTAAACAGGGTAAAGCTGGTTATTTTCCAACATTAAGCATTGGACCTAATTACACGCACCAAGAGTTATCTAAAAACAGTCAGTTTGGTTCTTTTTTAAGTAATACTTCTACAGACCAGTATGACATTACTGCAAACTTATCATGGGAAGCAGATATTTGGGGAAAAATAAGAAGTAATAAAAGGGCTACACAAGCTGCATACATGCAAAGTGTTGCTGGTCATCAAGCAGTAAAAACACAGCTTATATCTAGTATTGCTAATACGTATTACAACCTGTTGGCTTTAGATGCACAATTGGCTATTACCAAAAAAACTATTGAGACCAGAGAAAGTAGTGTAGAAACAATTAAAGCTTTAAAAGATGCAGGTAATGTAACGCAAGTTGCAGTAGACCAAAACATAGCACAATATAACAGTGCTAAAGTTTTAAAGGTAGATCTTGAAGCTGCTATCTTTAGAACAGAAAATACGTTAAGCATTTTATTAGGTAAAGCTCCGCAAAACTTTAAAAGAAATAGTTTAGACATACAAAAAATAGAAACCGACTTGGCAATTGGTGTACCTGCTACATTACTTAGCAACAGACCAGATGTTATGGCGGCAGAATATGGTTTAATTAATTCTTTTGAGCTTACAAATGTTGCAAGGAGTAACTTTTACCCTTCATTAACATTAACAGCATCTGGCGGATACCAAAGTTTAGAGTTAGATAAATTGTTAGACGCTAACTCACTTTTTGCAAATATTGTTGGTGGTTTAACGCAGCCTATCTTTAATCAGCGAAGGCTAAAAACACAAAAAGAAGTTGCTTTAGCACAACAAGAGCAGTCCTTATTACAATTTAAAAAGACACTTTTAACTGCTGGTTCTGAGGTATCTAATGCTTTGTATACTTACAATGCAGAAACGGAGAAATATGAATACAGATTAAAGCAAGTTGAAGCTTTACGTAGAGCAGAGCAAAACTCTGAAGAGTTACTTAAAAATGGGTACGCAAATTACTTGGATTTATTAACTGCAAGAGAAAGTGCTTTAAATGCAGAACTTAGTATTATTGACAGCAAATTACAGCAACTAACAAGTATTGTAAATTTATATGAAGCACTTGGTGGCGGTTGGAAATAATATAAGTAGTAATGATCACTAAAAAGGACCTTTTAGAATGTGCTAAATCCAACTTTACAAAATTTGGAAGTAAACGTATTACTTTAGATGAGTTAGCAAAAACGCTTGGGATATCTAAAAAAACAATTTATGTACATTTTAAAAACAAAGAAACTTTAGTGAACAAAAGTGTTGCGTCTTTAATAAACGATTATAAATTGGATATTAATGATATTGTTAAAAACAATACTAATGACGATATACTTACTATTATATTAATATACAAACGAGGGTTTGAGTATTTAAGATACTTTAAACCCTCGTTTATTTTTGGTTTAAAAAAATACTATCCTAAAGCATATACAACTTTTAATGATTTTAGAAAAGAACTTGCCTTTAGCACTGTTCTAAATCTTTTAAAAAATGCTAAAGAAAAAGGATTAATTTTACCCAATGTAAACCTAAAATTGGTAATAGAATTATATTTTTACAAGGTAGAGTCTATTGCGTTTACTGAAGATAATCTTTTTACCCTTTACGATACTGATATTATTTTAAAACATTTAATTGTATATAATTTAAAGGGTATTACCACAAAAAACTACGCTAACCCTTATTACAATTAACATTAACGCTTCTTTTTTAAAATATTAGCATCTAAAAAATAGGTCATTTTTAGAGATACTGTTGTACTGCTTTTCTCCTCTAAAACACGAGTTAAATTTGTACCGTAATTAGAGTTTACATTTGTATCATAAAAGTTAGAACCTAATTTACAAGCTAAACTAACTTCACTTGCTGGTGCAAACTGCCATTTAGATATAAAATCTATATTAAACTGGTTAAAATTATCATCAAAATCATCTGGGTTAATAGCATAGTTATTTGTCTTAAAATCACCATTGTTTTTTAGTGTAAATTGGTTATTATAATCTACAGTTATCCAATAATGACGCAAGCGCATATTTACATTTAATTTAGAGTTTACCGCATAATTTAAAGTAACAGCATTACTTAACTCGTTTACTTTTCTGCTACCAAAAATTATATCATTATTTTGTTTTGTTATAAAGCCTACTCCGTTTGGTTTGTCTTCTAAAGCCTGACTAAAATATACCGAGAAATGTTGGCCAACTCTTGCGTTAAGTCCATAACCTGCAATAAACTCTCTACTATAAATATCAGAATTAAAATATTTTACTAGAACCAAATAACCAGCTATAGAAACAGCTTTATTATCATTAGTTTGGTACTCTAAAAATGTCTCAGCTTGCGCTGGCAAATTAAAATGCATGTCTTTTGTGCGAGCCTCAAAAAAGTTTTTACTTTTTTCTATATATCTAAACTCTGCAAAAAATGTATGGTTGCTTTTTTTAAACACGCCATAGGTACCTAATTTATAATACGTTTGCTCCTGCTTCATTAAACTGTAATAGTACCTCTGCTGGTGATCTAGAAAAATTTGGTATCTAGAGAACATTTTTTTTGGATTATTGTTGGTGTATTTTAAGTCTGCTCTAAATCTTAACTCATTATTTCTAGACAAATATCCAAAATCATTAGAGTCAAACTTATCATCTAATAACTTTACAGATACACCACCTGTCCATTTACCACTAACTTTTGCTGCGTAGCCAAAATATTCGTGACCAAATTGATCTTCTACGCCCCTTAAATATTTTTGTGACAGCGCCTTTTTAAAGTACATAGAGTAGGTTCTATTTTTATTGTAATACCTGTATAAAAGAGCCGTTAAATTAGCATCATAAGCAGTGCCACTGCGCAATACAGAGTTATTTATAAAAGTTAAAGATGAGTTATTTTTTAAGGCTTTATCTAAAACAATTGCATTATAATTTGTTAGCGGATTAGTTTCTAATTTTCTTGTAGTATTGGTATTTGTGTTTCTAATTTTCGCTTCACTTTTAGCTGTTATACCATTTAAAACACTAATAGACATGCCATTTTTAGACTTACCTGTAAATTTTATTAAGTTAATAATGTTAGAGGTAGCAGGGTTGTCTTCAACCTCTTCATCATCAAATAAATTAATGTTATTTTTAGCTATTGGCTCACCTCCTATTCTACGTGTATATAAATAACCTCCTTTGTCAAAAATCTCTGTGCCTTCTACAAAAAACTGTCTATTTTCATTAAACTTTACTTCAAAAGGAGATAAATTAAAAATTTGATCATCAGAGGGAGCCTGACTAAAATCTGGAATTAATGAAACATCTAAAGTATACGCGTTTTTATGCACATATTTCACATCTAAACCACCATTAAAAGTTGTGTTTTTAATTCCTGTAGGACTCTTTTCTGTAACTACAGATACAAAGGGGTTAAATGATAAATTTAGTGGCGGTGCTATATTACTCAATCCAGTTAATTTTCCAAGCTGATTTAAATATCCATCTACGTCTAACCGTATGGGATTCCAATAAGCATTTTCATTTAAAGCATTTGTTATGCGTTGAAAATTGATTTTAAAATTACTTAAATCTCCCTTAGGAAAACGTATGCTGTTAAATGGTACTTTCATCTCTACAACCCATTTATCATCATATAATTTTACTTTGCTTTGCCAAACTACATTGTAATTAGAGTAAGAGTCATTAGCGCTTAATTTCTGGTCTGACTGCACTCCAGCAGCGGTCACAGAAAAATCATAACCTTCCCTTGCTTCTCCAAAAGGATCTATTTGTATGCCAAAAACATCTGCGTTACCCACATCATCCCTGGCTGTTAATTGGTTACTAATTTCCTTTTTATCATCAACATATAAAACACCTAAAACATACAAGTAACTATCATCAAATAAAATAGCTATATCTGTTTTTTGTTTAGATGGTTTACCTGCTTCTGGCAAAGTTTGTATAAAATTACCTGTTATTAAATGCTGTTGCCAAATTGCTTCTTTTGCCTCTCCATCAATCTTTATAGTTTCTTTAGTTTTATGTATGGTTATACTTTTTTGAGCTGCTACCTTTTGTAATAATAACCCAAACACGCTTATAGTTAATAACAAGCATTTACTTTTTTTTGCATAAAATATCATAATTAGTTGTTTTTTGTTGATGCAACAAATGTGGGGTTGTTCTATTAATAAATTGGTTAACCCAAGGTTAAAGGGTAGTTAATGGCAAGACTTCAAAAAAGCTGAAGAAATTAACATAAATGCAAAAGACCCTAAAACACTATAAATACAGCCTGTATTAACGTTAACGAAGGGTTAACGGCTGGTGTTTGTGCTACTTAATGTAGCTTTATTGGTATTTTTGACTAGCAGAAAATAACCAATGAAAAACAAAACAACCATATTAATTAGTACCGCTATACTGGTTTTAATAGCATTATCATCTATACAGGCATACTTAATAAATAACACCTATCAACTAAAAAAGAAAGCATTTATTAATGAAACAACAGATGTTATTTCTGTAATAGATGACAACCCTAAACTAGATTCTATTTACAATGTATGGGGAGAAAATTTAAAAAATTATATAGCAGATTATAAAAACAATCGCTTAACTAAAGCACAAATTGTAAGTAGATCTAATGAAAAAAGCGACAGCTTAAATATTCAGTTTAAAAAAATATTTGACAAAGAATTAAAAAAAGTAAACTTAGGTTATGATGTAGATTTTAAAATAAATTTAACTAGTGTAGTTATTTTAGATGATACTAAAAATGACACTATTTTTTCTGCTGGTAAAAATGAATGTAGACTATTTGGCAAAGATTTTAAAGATGAAGACTCTAAAACCATTAACAACGCTAAGTGGTTTTCTGAGCAAGAATTTGTAGAAAAAGTAGATGGAGAAATTAAGTTTAACACCTTTGACCTAGAAGTTAAAACGGAAAATAAAATTGTAATTAAAGACTGGAAAAGCATTGTATACAAAAGAATGGCATTTCTGTTTTTTGCATCTGTACTTATATTTTTAATAGTTATTGCTCTATTGTATTACTCCATTAAAAATTTAATAAATCAGAAAAAAATAACAGCCATTAAAACCGATTTTATAAATAACATAACGCACGAATTAAAAACACCATTGGCTACATTAAGTATAGCATCTAAAAGTCTTAAAAAAACAGAAATTAAAAACAACCAAGATATATTTAATGGCACACTTAATATTGTAGACAGGCAAAATGAACGTCTGCAAAAACTAATAGACCAAGTAATGACCAATAGTCTTAGTTCTAAAGAAATTGTTTTAAACAAAGAACAAGTTGTAGACAATGAATATTTTAAAAACTTAATTGAAGATTTTAAATTATCTGTACAACAGCAAGATGTTACCATTACAAATAAAGTTTGCAATACAGAGGTTTTAATACGTATAGATAAGTTTCATTTTACCACAGCATTACTAAACATATTAGAAAATGCAGTAAAATATGGTAAAGAAACTATACATATTACTATAGAAACCAAACATATTAATGGGGAGTATATTATTGTAATTAAGGACAACGGTATTGGTATACCTGATAAAAATATTTCCTTAATTTTTGATAAATTCTATAGAGTAACAGAGGGCAATTTACATAATGTAAAAGGGTTAGGATTAGGATTATATTATACAAAGCAAATAATAAATGCACACAACGGTACTATTGCTATAGAAAGCCAATTGCATAAAGGAACAACATTTACTATTAAAACACCTATAAACTAATGCAAAAAACAACTGTTTTATTAGCCGAGGACGATTTTGATTTTGGAAGTATTTTAAAACAATACTTAGAAATTCACAATTTTATGGTTACCTGGGCAAAAGATGGAAAAGAAGCTTTAGATATTTTTATGTTAGAGGCTACCAATAACAACCCTTTTAGCATTTGTGTTTTTGATGTAATGATGCCAAAAATGGATGGCTTTACCTTAGCCGAAAAAATAATAAACAATAGCCCAGAAACTCCTTTTGTTTTTTTAACTGCAAAAAAAATGAAGGAAGATAAAATTAAAGGATTAAAGCTAGGAGCAGATGACTATATAGTAAAACCCTTTGAAGCAGATATTTTAGTATTACGATTAAAAAATATATTAAAAAGAACACAAAAAATCATTCATCAATCAAAAAACAACAGCAGTTACAACATAGGCGCCTATGTTTTTAACCCTGTTAACTACCAACTACTTTTTAATAACAAAATACAACGCCTAACGGAAAAAGAAGCTCAGTTAGTTGCCTATTTTTTTGAGAACAAAAACCAAATGGTAAAAAGAGATCAATTACTTAATGCGGTTTGGGGTACAGACGATTTTTTCTCTGGTAGAAGTATGGATGTTTTTATTAGTAGACTCCGTAAATATTTTAAAGAAGACAACAACATTTCTATAGAGAGTGCGCGTGGTGTTGGCTTAACCTTTAAAATTAAGGAGTAAAATGTAACAACAAAAACTTCTGTTTAAAGCAGAAATTAAAAACAAAATCTATGAAAACAAAAGCAATATTAACCGTACACATTATTTTATTTTTGCTAGGAAACACAGTACTGGCACAAACAATACCAACTCCTCCAAAACCACCAACTACGCATACCACTAGCTCTAGTTCTACAATATACTCTAGTACTAGTAGTGACAACCGTGGTGGCAGCATTTCTATAGCTATTAGCAATACAAATGACAATTATAAGTTTAAAGCAAAATTTCCTGCAGAAAGATATGCAGAAATAGTATCTGTCTTAAAAAATGAATTAGAATCTAAAAAAATGACCAAATCTGGTAGTACTTATTCTTGGGTTTCTAATACTGATGGTAACCAAGTTTACAATGTTAATTTGAACTCTAAAAAGCTATCAATGTTTTTGGATAAAAGTATTGCTTCTGATGCACTAATTAATAAGTTTGAAGCCTTAGGAAAAACATTAAAGACTGTTATTTCTGGTAATGATGAAACAAAAAGAGAAGCAGAAGAATTACAGCGTGAAGCAGATAGATTGTTAAGAGATGCAGAAAGAATGAAACGTGAAGCTGCCAGAATACAAAGAGAAGCAGAACGCATAGAGCAAGCTAACTTACAAAGCTATAAAGAAGATGCTTTGCGTATTGCTGAAGAAGCCAAACGTTTAGCAGAAAAGGCTGCAATAATTAGCGTAGAAGCAAGTCATAAAGGAGCTATTAATGCTCCTTTAAAAATGTTATTGCGTAGTAACAAAACTTACTTAAATAATACCCTAAAAAAGACAATTAATTATACTTGGCCAAGTGCGCAAAATGAGCTTATTACAGCTCTTTTAAAAAATAATTTAATACAAACTAAAAATGATATAGTTTTTAATACAGACCCAACTGGTGTTTACATAAATGGCACAAAACTTACCAACACACAAATTAAGCAATACAAGAATATTTTAAAAAAATACAACATTACACCAGACAATACTTTTTCGTTCTACAAAACAAACAATAATATTGTTATTATTAATGATAACGCAAAACTTACTAGTTTTTTAAAAAACCTAAAAGAAAAAGGATATATACACTCTTTAAAGGACAAATTACTTTTAGAAATTAACGGTAGTAGTATTTTAAAAAACGGAAAAACTATTTCTGAGAAAGACTTAGCTGTGCTTAATAATTTACTTTTAAAAAATAATATTATTCCTGCACCAGGAAAAATTATAGAGATAACTTCATCTAATGCATATAAACTAGGATATACACTAAACAACAACTCCCATTTAGGAACTTGGGTTATGCCTTAATTAAAGCAAAAACCAACCTAAGGATTTATAATTAATCCTTAAGCTGGTTTTAAACTTTATAGTATTGTAAACTAAACTATTTCTGCGCTTAAACCTGCTTGTAATAGTTTGCTACACCTTGGTTCTAAATCTTTATATGAACCGGTTTTAACGGTACATTTACCTTTGTAATGCACCAAAAAAGCACATTGTTCTGCTTGTAATGGCGTATGGTCGCAAGCATCTACCAGTGTGTCTATAACATGATCAAAAGTATTTACATCATCATTAAACAACACTATTTCGTTATTGTTTGCAACCTCTTCTTCTACTAATAGTTCTTCTAAATATTTTTCCTGATTACTCATAATCTTCTAACATTTATACTAACTAAAATACATATTTTACGGCAACCCAATTATTTTTTTCCAGATTTTTTTCAAACTTTAATCCAACTTCATTACATTTTTCTGTAATTACCGGGATATCTTCTTTATAAAATCCGCTTAAAAATAAAATACCATCTTTAGTTAAACACTTGGCATACTCTGGTATATCTGCTAATAAAATATTTCTATTAATATTAGCTATGATAATATTATATTTTTGGTCTTTAAGTAAGCTAACATCGCCCTCAAAAACATTTATTTGACTACAATTGTTACGTTCTTTATTTTCTAAAGCATTTAAGTAACACCAGTTATCTATGTCTATAGCATCTACAGAGCTAGCATTTTTCATTGCTGATAAAATTGCCAAAACACCTGTTCCGCTGCCCATGTCTAAAACAGATTTTCCTGTAAAATCATGTTCTAAAATATGTTGCAACATCATATGTGTAGTTTCATGATGTCCAGTACCAAAACTCATTTTTGGTTCTATAACAATATCAAACTTAGTATTTGGCTTTTCATGAAAAGGTGCACGTACAGTACAAACGTCATCTACTACAATTTTTTCAAAGTTTTTTTCCCACTCTGCATTCCAGTTTTGTTGTTCTATTTCTTTAAAGTTAAAGCTAATATCAAAATTTTCATTAGATAATATTTGCACATTTTTTACCTTCTCTTCTGTCCAAAGATCTTTTAAAATATATGCTTGTACTCCTTCTTCATTTTCAACAAAACTATCAAACCCAACTTCGCCCAATTGCGCAATTAATATGTCTGATGCTGGTTGCAATGGTGCAACTGTAAAATTGTATTCTATATAGACTAAATCTGCCATTATGTACGTATTTGTAAACTTTTTTAGAAGTGCAAAGGTACTTTATATTGCGTCTATAATAGCAATAAAATCGTCTGCTTTTAGTGCTGCTCCACCAATTAAGCCACCATCTACATCTGCTTTAGAAAAAATTTCTTTAGCATTTGCTGGTTTTACACTACCGCCGTATAAAATAGAAACAGCTTCTGCAATTTCTGTAGTGTACTCCTCTGCTATTGTTTTTCTAATAAAAGCATGCATTTCTTGTGCTTGTTCTGGAGATGCAGTTTCTCCTGTACCTATTGCCCATACAGGCTCGTAAGCCAAAACAATATTAGACCAAGCCTCTGGCTTTAAATTAAAAAGTGCATTTTTTAATTGAGATGCAACAATGTTAAAATGATTATCAGATTTACGATCTTCTAATTCTTCTCCAAAACAGAAAACAACACGCAAATTCTTTTCTAAAGCAGTAATTACTTTTTTAGCTAAAATTTCATCTGTTTCAGCAAAATAAGCTCTACGCTCAGAATGACCAATAATTACAGTATTAATACCAATATCTAACAACATATCTGCAGAAATTTCTCCGGTATAAGCACCGTTTTTTGCAAAGTGCATATTTTGCGCAATTACTTGAATTGCTGATGACTTTACATCTTGTACAGCCGCTGCTAAATTTACAAACGTTGGCGCTACCATAACTTCTGCTTCTGTATCTGGTAATTTACCAGCTAACTCTGCTAATAAAGCATTTGTTTCTGTTAAGGTTTTATTCATTTTCCAGTTACCTGCAACTATTTTTGCTCTCATTTTTTATGTGTTTTATGAGTTTACTATCAATTTTAAGTATCAAATATAGTATATAATATTTGTATCACTTAATGATTTTGCATTAGTAACAAATAACTGCCTAATCCTTAAAAAAAAGGACATAAGCTGATAAAAATTTAATGTTTTTTGTTTTTTATTGGAATCCAAATTTCTTCTACAGAATCTGGATTTGCTGCGCCCAAATATCTATCATCTAAAAACTCAAAATGTGGTCTTTGGTCTAGCTGGTAACCTGTCCTTGGTAACCACTCTGTAAATATGTACTGAAAAGCTGTAGAAAAATCTTTAGCCATACCTTGGTATAAAAAAACTGCATATAAACCACCTTTAAGCTCTAAAACTTGCATACCATTAGGTACTTGTTCTGCATTAGTAACAGCTATTGCTGCCCACTTATTAAATGTAGCTGCTGGGTTAAAATTTACAAAAGAGTACTCTTTGCCATAATCTTGAACAGAGTAATATTCTCCTTTAATATGGTTTATAACTTCATCTTTTCTAGTCATAAAAGATTTCCAATGAGCAACATTATCCATAGTAAGTACCGAAACCTCCTTTTTAATACCTATTAAAATTTTAGGTTCTAATTCTTTTATATCTGGCGTATCACTTACTAAATTTCCCATTGTTATGCTTCAATAATTTTTATAGTACTATTGTGCTTTAAAATTTCTTTAATAAAGCTATCGTTTGTCTTTGGACTTATATAAACCTCATCAAACTTATTATATTTTATAATTAGTCCTTTGCTTGCTGTTGCTGGTTTTAAACCAACCCATAGGGTTTTACCTTTTATAATTTGGTGTATGTTTTTAATAGGAATATCACCTTTAAAGGGTCCGCTTTTATAACTAAAAGTAGTAGAACTAAGCTTGTAGCATGTACCATAAAAAACCCATAATAAAAAGCATAATACCAAAACGTTAATTACTGTAGTAACTATGTGACTTGTAGTTTTAACTTCATCAAAAATACTAAAGAAAAGAACTGAGCATAATACTAGTATTACAACTATTATAACCCCATTGAACAAATTATCCTTTCTACTTTTAAAAATCATTTTAAAACTTTAAATCGTCTACATCATTATAATGTACTTTTTGTTTAATTGTACCTTTCTCTAAAACCAAAACAGCCGGATTAGAACGAACTACTGTTTTTAACGCAGTTTCATCAGTAAAATAAAAACTAAAATCTAGATTGTATTTTTTTACAATTTGACTAGATAAATCATTGTTAGAAGCAGACATACCAATAACTTTATATCCTTTAGCTATAGCTTTGTCTGTAACTGTTTTTATTGCCGTAAAAGCATCATAATCACTTTTTGCCAAATCATAAGCAATTACCATAACCAATTTATTTTCTTGCAATAAAGAAGAAGCAAAATCTTCACCATCTTTTTCAATTGTAAAATCGTGTATAGGCGGCTCGTACCCTTTTTGTACTTCTGTAGTTTCTACACTTAAATACTCACCATCTACACTTGGGTAATCTCCTTGAGTAACGTATATTTTTTCTTCACCGTTTACATTAAATTTCCATTCATAATCAAAAATAGGTTGTGGCGCACCTTCTGGTACAGACATACCTTCTTCTATATTAGCACCAATTTTATAAGGTCTAAAATCTTTAACAGGCAAATGGTTAAGTACATAGTTTGCAAATAACACACACGCAAGTAAGCCTAGTAAAACAACACCTCTCCTAATATTAAAATTAAAAAGTGGTTTAATATATTTTAACCCTAAAACAAGAATTAAAATAAATACAAAAAGTATAATATCTTTTGTAAAAGACTCCCAAGGAGTAAGTTTTATTGCATCTCCAAAGCAACCACAATCTGTTACTTTATTAAAATAAGCAGAATAGAAAGTTAAAAAAGTAAAAAAGATAATCATCCCTAGTAAACTATATGCTGTAAACTTTGGTCTGTAACCAACCAAAAGCATAATGCCAAGCAATACTTCTACAATTACAACTACTATAGAGATTGATAAAGCGTGTGGCTCAAAAAAAGGCATATTTAAAACACCAACGCTAAAATATTCTTCTAATTTAAACGAAAAACCAACCGGATCGTTAAGTTTTATTAATCCGCTTATAATAAATAATATACCTACAAAAACCCTACTTACACCTACTAAAAACTTCATACAATAATTAAATTTTGAAAAATACTACTTAAAAGCACACCAACGCAGCTTTTAACTTTTGCTTATAATTTTTACTCGTTTAAGTGAATTAGTGCAAAAACCGAATAATTAATTATGTCTTGGTAATTAGCATCTATACCCTCGCTAACTAGGGTTTTACCCTTATTATCTTCTATTTGTTTAACACGTAACAACTTTTGTAAAATAAGATCTGTTAAAGAGCTAACACGCATTTCTCTCCAAGCCTCACCATAATCGTGATTCTTATTTTCCATTAAGGTTTTTGTAATGGTAATATGTTTATTGTAAAGTTCTACAGCCTCAGCAACATCTAAATCTGGTTGTTCTACAATGCCTTTTTCAATTTGCACCAATGCCATAATAGCATAATTAATAATGCCAATAAATTCAGATTTTTCACCTTCATCTACCTTTCTAACATCGTTTTCTTGCAAACCACGTATACGTTGTGCTTTTATATAAATTTGGTCTGTTAAAGACGGTAAACGTAAAATACGCCAAGCACTACCGTAATCTTTCATTTTTTTTTGAAATAGCTCACGGCACTCTTTTATAACCGCATCATATTGTTCCGATGTATTCTGCATTTATCTTGTGTAATTTGTGTAAATTTCGCTTAAAATTTTGAACTAATCAAAAGTAAGGGTTTTATCTTAAATCATTTATTTTTTAGAAGTCGATAAAAATCATTTTAACACACAGTATGACAATTAATTGCAACGGAAATTTAATAGACCTATCTACACCTAAGGTAATGGGGATATTAAACCTAACGCCAGACTCTTTTTATGACGGCGGAAGCTATAAAGATGAAAACGACATTGTAACCAAGGTTGATAAAATGCTTGCAGATGGCGCTACTTTTATAGATGTTGGTGCGTATAGCTCTAGACCAAATGCAACTAACATCTCTGTTGATGAGGAAATTAACCGTATTGTACCAGTTATAAAACTACTTGTTAAAAAGTTTCCTGGTATTTTACTTTCTATTGATACTTTTAGGAGTGCTGTTGCTAAAGCGTGTTTAGAAAATGGAGCTGCATTAATTAACGATATTTCTGCTGGTGCTTTAGATGATAAAATGATGAGCGTAATTGCAGAATACAAAGTGCCTTATATTATGATGCATATGCGTGGTACTCCAGAAACTATGCAACAACTAACAGAATATACCAATGTGACTTTAGATATAAAACAGTATTTTGCTAAAAAACTTGCCCAAGCAAGAGCTTTAGGTATTATAGACTTAGTAGTTGATCCTGGTTTTGGTTTTGCAAAAACTACAGAACAAAACTTTAATATTTTACAAAACTTAGACCTTTTTAAAACAATGAATGTACCTATACTTGCAGGTATTAGCAGAAAATCTATGATTTATAAAACTTTAGACACCACTGCTAATAATGCTCTAAATGGTACAACTGCACTAAACACTATTGCTTTAACAAAAGGAGCTAATATTTTAAGAGTACATGATGTTAAGGAGGCTATAGAATGTATTACTCTTTATACTGCTTTACAGTTAAATGAAACCTTATAATTTAATTACTCATTTTTTTTATAATTTTACAAAAACCCTTTTACTTGGATTTTCTAAATTTTCTTGATTTTAAAATAACAGATATTATAGACATTATATTGGTGGCTGTACTACTCTACTACATATATAAGCTAGTACGTGGCTCTGTTGCTATTAATATTTTTATAGGTATTGTAATTGTTTGGGCACTTTGGAAACTTACCGAATTGCTAGATATGAAAATGATTAGCAGTATGGTTGGCGGGTTTATGAACATTGGCTTAATTGCTTTAATTATTGTTTTTCAGCAGGAGTTGCGTAAGTTTTTGCTAATGATAGGTTCTACTAATTTTGCCACAAAACGTAATTTTATAAAACACTTTAAATTTTTAAAACAAGAAGCTATGACTACAGATACCAATGTAGAAGCCATAGTGAATGCTTGTGATAAAATGGGTAAATCTAAAACAGGAGCATTGCTTGTTTTAGAACGCACTAACTCCTTAGATTTTGTTAAAAGTACTGGAGATAAAATGAATATTGAAATTACCCAACCTATATTAGAAAGTATTTTTTATAAAAATAGTCCGTTACATGATGGTGCTGCCATAGTAGAAAACAATACCATTGTTGCTACCAGAGTAATACTACCAGTTTCGCAAGAGCGTACCATACCATTACGTTTTGGATTAAGACATAGAGCTGCAGTTGGTATTACAGAAAAAACCGATAGTTTAGCACTTGTTGTTAGTGAAGAAACTGGCACCATATCTTACATAAAAAACGGAGAGTTTGTACTTTACAAAGATTTAGACGAACTTACGAGTCTTATTAAAGAGGACTTAATATCTTAAAATGAATTGTAAAAATTGTGCAAATAGTCTACAAACAGACTATTCTTTTTGTCCAGATTGTGGTGCAAAAGTTATTAGAAATAGACTTACTATTAAAAATTTACTTAGTGACATTACAGAGCGCTACTTTAACCTAGACAATACTTTTTTACGCACTTTTTTACATTTATTTACAAAACCTGATATTGTTATAAATGGTTATGTAAATGGCACAAGAAGAAAATACGTTAACCCCATTAGCTATTTTGGTATTGCACTAATGTTAGCTGGTTTTTTAATGTTTTTTATGCGCAAGGTTTTTGATTTTGAAATGGATTTTGATGCTTTTAACCAAGGAATGAATCCTGAGTTTACTAAAAAAATGACAGATGTACTGTATGATTACTCCTCCTTATTTTTTATAAGCTACATACCTGTTTTTTTAATTGTAGGACTCATTACATTAAACAAAAGAAAACACATACTAGCAGAATATACTATTAGTGTAATTTATAGTTTAGCTCAATGGAGTATTTTATCTTTTTTTACAAGTATGCTCGTGATTAGTTCTTTTCCACAATACTATTCTGACTATAGCTTACTGCTAACCCTATTTTTAATTTTATATTTTATTTACGTACAACAAAAGTTAAATAAGTACTCTGCTTGGCAAATAACTTACAAATCAGTGTTATTTATAGGAATACTATCTACTATATTCATAGGAACAGTAACTTTTATAATGATAGTTGCTATGGTTACAGGCCATTTTAATCCTGCAGATTTTGTTCCTGCTAAATAATTTAAGCTACATCTTCTGCTACAAACTGTGCTTGATAAAGGTTGTAATAATAACCGCCTTTTTTAAGTAACTCTTTATGTGAACCGCTTTCTATAATATTACCTGCATCCATTACAATAATTTTGTCTGCTTTTTTAATAGTTGCCAAACGGTGTGCAATAACAATAGATGTTCTGCCTTGCGTAATTTTCTCCGTTGCCTTTTGTATTAATTGCTCTGAGTATGTATCTACAGAAGATGTAGCTTCATCTAAAATTAAAATACTTGGGTTACTTACATAAGCACGTAAAAAGGCTAGCAATTGGCGTTGTCCACTAGATAGCATTGTACCACGCTCTTTTACATTATACTGGTAATTATTAGGAAGACTTGTAATAAAATCGTGCACAGATATTTCTTGTGCTGCCTGAGTTATTGTGTCTAACGTTATATCTTCATTTTTTAAAGAAATGTTATTTTCTATGGTATCAGCAAATAAAAATACATCTTGCAATACAACCGCTATTTTATCTCTTAATGAGGCTAACTTGTAATCTTTAATATCTACACCATCAACCAAAATTTCACCAGAATTTATTTCATAAAAACGGTTTAGTAAATTTATAATGGTAGATTTTCCTGCTCCTGTAGCACCAACAATAGCTATTGTTTCACCAGCCTTTACATCAAAAGAAATACCGTGTAACACCTCTTCTCCTTCCACGTAACCAAAGTGTACATTTTTAAAAGATATATCTCCTTTTATTTCATCTTTTTCAAAAGACCCTTCGTTGGTAATAGTGTCCTTTTTATCTAAAATTGCAAATACCCTATTTGCAGCAACCATACCCATTTGTAATACATTAAACTTATCTGCTATTTGCCTTAATGGCCTAAACAACATTTGAGATAGTTGTATAAACATAAATATAGTACCTAACTCAGTAATATCATTATTTAATATAACACGCAAGCCACCATACCACACTATTAAACCAATGGCTACAGATGAAACAATTTCTGCAATTGGAAAAAAGATAGAGTTGTACCAAACTGTTTTTAACCAAGCATTTCTGTGCTTTTCATTTATTACTCTAAATTTTTCTTGTTCTACCTTTTCTCTGTTAAAAAACTGAACAATTTTCATTCCTGTTAAACGCTCTTGTACAAATGTGTTTAAGTTAGATACCTGTGCTCTTACATCTATAAAAGCAACTTTCATAGCTTTTTGAAAAACACGCGTTGCGTAAACTATTATTGGCATAATCGCAAAAACTATAAGTGCCAATTTCCAACTATAAAAAAGCATAACGCATGCAACTACAACCATTTTTAATAGGTCTGATACTATCATAAAAAAACCTTGACTAAAGATTTCTCCAATACGCTGTATATCTGTTACTGCTCGTGTTACTAGTAAACCTACTGATGAATTATCATAATATTTCATTTTAAAACTAAGCATATGCTTAAATAGTTTTATTCTAATATCTTTAATAACTGATTCTCCCAACCAATTTGCATAGTAAACAAAGGAAAGCTGACTTGTGACTTCTAACACCAAAACCACTAACATTAAAACAATAATGTTTAATAATAATCCTGAATCTTTATTTTCTAAAGCTGTATTAACAATTTGTCTTAATAAAACAGGACTTAAAACCGCAAATGCAGATAAAGATATTGCAGCTATTACTACACCATAAAAAGTTAGTTTATACGGTTTTGTAAACGTAAGCAATCGCTTTAACAATGTGTAGTCAAATGCTTTTCCTGATTCTTTTTTTGTATTAGCCATTATTTATATTGATAATATTATCTGGGTACAAAACCTGCGTTAAATATAATGCTTTTGCCGGTACAGAGGTTCCTGCCTCTGCCCTACTTTTACTAGCTAGTATAGTGTTTATATGGTTTATGCTAATTTTACCCGTTCCTACATCTAAAAGAGTACCAACTATGGCTCTTACCATATTACGCAAAAATCTATCTGCAGTAATTGTAAACACAAATTTATCCTCTTTTTGCTCCCATATAGCTTTTTTAACAGTACAATAATAGGTTTTAACATCTGTTTTAGATTTAGAAAAGCATTCAAAATCTTGTTTACCCAAAAGCAATTGTGCTGCACTATTCATTTTATCAAGATCTAGCTTTTGCCTAATAAAATGGGTTGTTGTTAATGAAAACGGGTCTTTTTGTGTACTAATAAAATACTCATACGTACGTTCTGTAGCATTAAATCTAGCATGAGCATCATCAGGAACCTCATAAATATTTTGCACTGCAATATCATCAGGTAAAAATGAATTTAGCCTACGCATTAAATCTTGTATATTAACTATTGGAGCAACATTAAAATGAGCATACATTTGCTTAGCGTGTACGCCTGCATCTGTTCTACCAGCTCCCATTAAAGAAATTTTTTCTTTTAAAAGCGTACTAAATGCTTTTTCTAACTCCTCTTGCACAGTATTAGCGTTTGGTTGTATTTGCCAACCATGGTATGCTGCTCCAAAGTATGAAAATGCTACAAAATATCTCAAATTGAATTCCTATTTTTGTAAACCACAAAGATACTTAATATAAGTAAGATTTTAGCAGACAGTAAACCGTATTACTTTAATTTTAAATTAAATTACGCTATTCTTCTTTTTTAATTTTATAACAACTAATTATTTAGAATGACAAAAATTTTATTACTGTCTGATACACACGGCCATATTGATGATGTAATTTTAAAATATGTTAAGCAAGCTGATGAAGTTTGGCACGCTGGCGATATTGGAAACTTAAATGTTACAGACAAAATTAAAAAATTAAAACCTTTAAGAGCCGTATACGGTAATATTGATGATGATAAAGCTAGACTAGAATTTCCGCTAGACAATAAATTTATGTGTGAAAAAGTGGCTGTTTGGATTACCCATATTGGCGGTTACCCAGATAAGTACAATGTGCGTATACGAGAGGAAATAAAAGTAAATTCTCCTAAAATTTTTATAAGCGGACATTCACACATTTTAAAAGTAATGTTTGATAAAAAATTAAATTTATTACATATGAATCCAGGTGCTTGCGGTAAACACGGTTTTCATCAAGTGCGTACAATGTTACGTTTTACTATAAATGGCGAAGACATTAAAGATTTAGAAGTTATAGAACTTGGTAAAAAATAATCTCTTCTTTCTTTAATTTAATAAAATTAATATGTTAAAAGTGTTAAAAAAACTACAATAACACACTGTTAACTACTTTAATCTTGTTAATCTTTCCTTATATTTACTAAACATACAGATTACAAACCTACATTATTAACCAAATATTTCCCCATATATATGATTAATAGCCCTAAAATCACTGTTGTAGATTTAGAGACCTATAAAGCAGACCCAACAATACAAAACATAAAGGATGCCTATAAAATTTGCATTATACACCCTAAAAGCAAATTACATTATCCTACACAAACAGTTACAATTAATAAAACAGCTTTGGTATTTACCAACCCGCTATTGGTTTATAATTGGGAACCTATATCTAAAGAGCAAATAGGCTATTCTTGCTTATTTAATCCAACGTTTTTAGCAGAAAACACAACCGATTTAGAAAAAAAATGTCCTATTTTTAAACTAGGTGCTAAAAATATTTTTTATGTAAATAAAGAGCAAGAACAAAATATTACAAACATTTACAAAAAAATACAATTAGAGTTAAATACGAATTACGTTAATAAAGAAGCTGTTGCCAGTAACTATATAAGTCTACTAATTCATGAAGCTTTAAAACTAGAACCAGAATCTGCTAATGTTGAGATTAAATGTGCAGCATCTAGAATTACATCTTTATTTTTTGAACAATTAAATAGACAATTTCCAATTAAGAATATTAACAACCCTATATTACTAAAAACACCTAAAGATTTTTCTGATAATTTGGCTGTACATATAAATCATTTAAATGATTCTGTAAAAAGCATAACAGGCAAATCTACATCTACACACATAAAAGAAAAAATTACTGCAGAAGCAGAAAATATGCTTTACAATACCAATTTAAACATATCAGAAATTGCATATTGCTTAGGTTTTAAATACCCTAACAACTTTAGTTCATTTTTTAAAAGTAATACCGGTAAGTCTCCTTTAGAGTACAGAGCCGTAATTCTTTGATTTTTATATATTATGGTTTGATTTTGATACTTTTATACAGTAACCTATATATATATTTACAAAACCAAACCTAAATTTATAAATATATATGATTGATGAAACTCAGTTGATTGGTAAAAGTAAAACCGAAATTTTAAAACTCTTTGGATCTCCTACAAAAGGAGCAATTACAAATGTATGGACTTACAACACCACTGTAAATAATATTGAAAAGGAAATAACTATTTACTTTGACCCCGAAAATGGACAAGTAATATTGTTTGATAATATACAGTTATAACATAAAAAAACCCGGGAACAACCCCGGGTTTTACGCACTAATATAACTAAGATGTTAGGTTTAACGCAAACGATCAACAGATTTTACAAGATCCTCATCCTTTTTAATGAACCTATTGGCTAGCACTAAAAATACGATAGAAAATAGTGGAATCAACATCCCAATACCCTTCTCAGAAACAACAGTTTCTCCGGATAAGTTTAGTGATCGGGAAACGAAAAATCCTAGTATAAAAAGATTACATATCATATTCAATCTGTTTACCACAAATTGATTTTTTCTATTTTTAAACAATAAAATGGCAATAAAAGCCAAAATAGCAGACACATAAAAAGCTACAGAAATATACATTTCATCTTTAGCAAAAATAACTGTACCGTTATCTAATGTCCACAAACTAGCAAAAAAAGGAAGCACAGCTGCCAAAACAACTACTATTAATAAAAAAACAGTTTGTACTCTTTGTATCATTTATCTTTCTTTGAAAAAACAAAAATAGCGTCTTTTTAAGATTTATCAATGAAATATTAAAAATAATTTGTAATATTGCTACAGAATATTAGTAATATCGCTTACCGACAGGGACTTTCAAGTCCAAATAAGTACCCAAATTACACACTTCAAGATTTCATATTTTTCAACAAAGTATAACTTATTCAACATTACATGTTTGAGATTTCCGATTTAAAAGCAAAAAAGCTTCCTGAGTTACAGGATATTGCAAAAGGTTTAAATGTTCCTAAGTTTAAAACATTAAAAAAGCTAGATTTGGTTTACCAAATACTAGATGTACAAGCAGCAAACCCTAAAGCAGTAGAAGAAGTTGTTGTTAAAGAACCTAAAAAACCAGATGCAAAACCTGTTGCCAAAGCCAAACCTGCAGAAAAACCAAAACCACGCCCTGTTAAAAGAGAACGTGTTTTAAGAGAAAAACCAAAGCCAAAAGCTAAAGAAGTTACCACTACAGAAGAAACTACTAAAGAGCCTGTAGCTAAAAAAGTACCTTCTACAAAAAATACAAAACCTGCAGCTAGTCCAGAAAAAAAATCACCTCAAAGAAATTCACCACAACAAGGGCAGCAAAAAAATAACAATCAGCACAAAAATAAAAAACCACAGCACCAAAAAAATCAAAGAGATAAAAGTAACTTTGATAAGGACTTAAAAAACAGGTACAGAGAACCTGAATTTGAGTTTGACAGCATTATTGCCAGTGAAGGTGTATTGGATATTATGCAAGATGGTTATGGTTTTTTAAGATCGTCTGATTATAACTACCTTTCTTCTCCTGATGATATTTATGTATCACAATCACAAATTAGATTATTTGGATTAAAAACAGGAGATACGGTTTTAGGTAATGTGCGCCCTCCAAAAGAAGGCGAAAAGTACTTTCCACTAATTAAGGTAAATAAAATTAATGGTATAGACCCACAAGTTGTAAGAGACCGCGTGTCTTTTGAGCATTTAACACCATTATTTCCTCAAGAAAAATTTAACCTTGCAGACAAGCAAAGTAAAATTTCTACCAGAATTATAGATTTGTTTTCTCCAATTGGTAAAGGACAACGTGGTATGATTGTTGCCCAGCCAAAGACTGGTAAAACAATGCTATTAAAAGATATTGCAAACGCTATAGCTGCAAATCACCCAGAAGTTTATCAAATTATTTTATTGATAGATGAACGCCCAGAAGAGGTTACAGATATGCAACGTAATGTACGTGGTGAGGTTGTAGCGTCTACTTTTGATAAAGAAGCTGTAGAACATGTACGTGTTGCAAATATTGTTTTAGAAAAAGCGAAAAGACTAGTAGAATGTGGCCATGATGTTGTTATTTTACTAGATTCTATTACGCGTTTGGCAAGAGCATACAACACGGTACAACCTGCATCTGGTAAAGTATTAAGTGGTGGTGTAGATGCAAATGCACTACACAAACCAAAACGTTTCTTTGGTGCTGCACGTAATATAGAGAATGGTGGTTCTTTATCCATTATTGCAACCGCACTAACTGAAACAGGCTCTAAAATGGATGAAGTAATCTTTGAAGAATTTAAAGGTACTGGTAATATGGAACTTCAGTTAGACCGTAAAATATCTAACAGAAGAATATTCCCTGCAATTGACCTTACATCTTCTAGTACCCGTAGAGATGATCTGTTACTAGATGACAACACAATACAACGTATGTGGATTTTACGTAAATACTTAGCCGATATGAACCCTGTTGAAGCTATGGAGTTTATAGAACAACGTATTAAACAAACTAAAAATAACGAAGAGTTTTTATTGACAATGAATCAATAACAAAAACCTCTATTCTATAATAAAAAATCCTACTAATTAATTTTAGTAGGATTTTTTATTATTTGATTTTCAGAATACTATAAAAAAGTGACTATATTTATGCGACCTTAAAATCCAATAGTTATGACCACCAACAAAAAAGCATTTTATTTTATTTTACCCTTAGCATTACTTATTGTTAGCAACTGCAATAATCCTAAAGAGCAAAAGAAAGAACATCCAGAGCCTGTTAAAGAAGTAAAACCTCCTACACAAATAATTACCACCAAAAAGGCTCAAACTCTTTTTGATGACTACTCCAAAAGAAGAGCTACCCTCATTAAAGATTTTGAAGACAATGAAGTAGACCCTAACTCCTCTTTTGATGTTGCCAGATATGGCTATTACGATCTTATAACCTTAAAAAACTACATTGCTTTTATAGAACAAGAAGCAAAAAAAGCAAATGTAGAAATTACCAACGTACGTTTTTATTTTGGAAATTACCCTAAGGATAGCAAATATAAACACCCAAGACAAAACACATTTTTTATAGCACCTACTACCACAGTAAATGGTAAAGATTATCCATTTTCTGTAATTACAAATGGCAAAACATACAAGGCTAAAATTTTAAAAGATAATTTTTTATTACAGCCTTCTAAACAATCAACAACGGAAGAAGCATCTATTTTTCCAAAGATTTCATTTTTTAATGACGATGAAGAACAAAGTTTAATTCTTAATCATTCCAATATGGTTCCTCCTCCGTACTAGGATTAGTAAGTATACTTAGTTTCCAACAAAAAAAATGACATTAATAGATAATTTACTAGAAAATATAGCAGAGCCATTTTATGCAATAACACTAGTTATTGCATTGTGGCGCTATCCAAATTACTATAATACATATTTAAAATATTTTCCAATACTAATTGCCTACACTCTTTTAAACGAGGTTTTAGGATTTTTAATTAGCTCTTATCCAGATTTATTTAATATATCAATCAATAAATTCTATACTAAAAACAATATTTTACTTTACAATATTTACGATATAATTTATTTTCTTTATTTTCTATACATCTACAAACTATACTTAGAAAAAAAGACTTTAAAAATAGTAACCACAACAGTTATTATTCTCTTCTGCTGTATTAGTATTTTAAATATATTTTATCAAGATATACAACTAGAAAGCCATGTACTCACCCATTCATTTGGATGTTTTTTTCTAATATTAATTACCTTAGTCTACCTAAATCAAATAGATTGGCATCAAAATAAAAAAGACCCAACAAAAAATTTCTTATTTTGGTTAAGCTGGGGCTTACTTTTGTTCCACACAGGGTTTCTCCCTATAAGACTATCTTATTATTTTAGAATAATACAAAACCAAGAAAGCTATATTTTTATTAGAAGATTGCATTTGTTTTTAATACCCTTAATGTATTGTTGCTTTATTATTGGCTTTATTAAAATGAGGCGTAAATTAATAAAAGAATAAAGTATAATAACAAATACTGTATATTAATTTAATAAACATACTTTTAAATCTTTAGATAAACTAAAAAAGCGCTCTTAAAAAAGAGCGCTTTTACTATTTTTACTAAAAAAAGTATAGCTTATAAAGCTGCTACTTGCTTAGTTAATTTACTTTTTAGGTTAGATGCTTTGTTAGCGTGTATAATATTACGCTTAGCTAACTTGTCTAACATACTAATAACTGTAGGCAACATAGTTTCGGCAGATTTCTTATCCTCCTCAGCACGTAACTTTCTCAATGCATTACGCATTGTTTTGTGTTGGTACTTGTTACGTACACGCGCTGCTTCGTTTCTTCTTATTCTTTTTAATGCTGACTTGTGATTTGCCATTTTATTTTTGTTATTATGTTTTTAACGGGCTTCCACCCAAAAATTGTAGTCCGTAGGGGAATCGAACCCCTGTTACCAGGATGAAAACCTGGCGTCCTAACCCCTAGACGAACGGACCATTATTACTATTTGTATAGTGGAGTGCAAAATAAAGAAAACTTTATTTAATTTCAAAACTATACTTCATTTAAGAACTTGTAGTCCGTAGGGGAATCGAACCCCTGTTACCAGGATGAAAACCTGGCGTCCTAACCCCTAGACGAACGGACCATTAACTTTTTGCGTATTGCGGATGCAAAAATACAACTATTTTTAATTATTGCAACACCTAAGTCAATTTTTTTTTAAAATTAATATGCTTTTGCAAATAACACCCTGTTTTTAGAGGGTTTATCAGTTAGCATACAACTCCCATTTTCTTCTTTTGCATCCATAGGAATACATCTTATGGTTGCTTTTGTCTCATTTTTAATCTTTTCTTCTGTCTCTGCCGTACCATCCCAATGTGCAGATATAAATCCACCTTTGCTTTCTAAAACTTCCTTAAACTCATCATAAGAGTTTACTTCTGTAATATGGTTGGCTCTGTAGTCTGCTGCTTTCTTGTAAATATTTTTTTGAATATCATCTAACAAAAATTCAATTTTAGCAACCACTTCATCTGCGTTAACTATTTGCTTTTCTAAAGTATCTCTACGTGCTATTTCAAATGTTCCGTTTTCTAAGTCTCTTTTTCCTATGGCTATACGTACAGGAACACCTTTTAACTCATACTCGTTAAATTTAAATCCAGGTTTGTGTGTATCCCTGTTATCAAACTTAACAGATATCCCTTTAGCTTTAAGTTCCTTTACTAACGGATTTACTTTTTCAGAAATAGCATCTAATTGTTCATCTCCTTTATAAATTGGAACAATTACAACTTGTATTGGCGCTAATTTAGGAGGTAAAACCAGCCCATTATCATCACTATGCGTCATTACTAAAGCTCCCATTAAACGTGTAGACACTCCCCAAGAAGTAGCCCAAACGTATTCTTGCTTTCCTTCTTTTGATGCAAATTTAACATCAAAAGCTTTTGCAAAATTTTGTCCTAAAAAGTGAGACGTACCCGCTTGTAATGCTTTGCCATCCTGCATTAAGGCTTCTATACAATATGTTTCTACAGCTCCGGCAAAGCGTTCGCTTGGAGTTTTTAAGCCTTTAATTACAGGTACTGCCATAAAGTCTTGAGCAAAATCAGCATATACATCCATCATTTGTTCTGCTTCTGCTATGGCTTCTTGTTCTGTAGCGTGTGCCGTATGTCCTTCTTGCCAAAGAAACTCTGCTGTACGCAAAAATAACCTTGTTCTCATTTCCCAGCGTACAACATTAGCCCATTGGTTTATTAATAATGGTAAATCTCTGTAAGACTGTATCCAACCTTTATATGTATTCCAAATAATAGCCTCACTAGTTGGGCGCACTACTAACTCCTCCTCTAACTTTGCATTAGGGTCTACTCTTAATTTCCCTGGTTTATCAGGATCATTTTGCAATCTGTAGTGTGTAACAACAGCACATTCTTTCGCAAAGCCTTCTGCATTTTTTTCTTCGGCTTCAAACAAACTCTTAGGAACAAATAAAGGAAAGTATGCATTTTCATGACCTGTTTCTTTAAACATTCTATCTAGCTCTGCTTGCATTTTTTCCCATATAGCATATCCGTAAGGCTTTATAACCATACATCCACGAACAGCTGAATTTTCAGCAAGATCTGCTTTTACAACTAGTTCATTATACCATTTGGAATAATCTTCGGCTCTTTTAGTTAACTTCTTGCTCATTATTAGTAGTTTGGCACAAATATTGTGTTTTTATCAATAAATAAATTATAGTTCGACAAAACTAACTATTTTTACATTGTACAACAATTAAATTTAATATGATGATACATTCCCAATCCATCCAGAAAATAAAAAAAGTTGCATTTAGCATCTTAGTTGGCTCATTAATTGTTTCTTGTGGTTCTTACCAAGAAGCATCTTATTATGACAATGATGGTATATACTCTACCAACACAACACAAACTGTAGAACAAGCTCCTGCAAATAACAATAGTGAATACCAAGACTTTTTTGGTGAACAAGCTAATGATTATAATGCTCTGTTAGATGGAGAAGTCTTTACAGATGTAGATAGCTATTATAGTGATGTGCAAGAAGGAGATGTAGAAAACAATTATAACGGAAATCCAGGTTGGGGAGATAATGCTACGCAAGTAAGTATTAACATTCATGATAACGGATGGGGAAACTTTGGTGGTTTTTATGACCCTTGGGGATATGGATATGGCGGATTTGGGTTTTACAACAACTGGGGAAGTCCTTATTGGGGATGGAACAACTGGAGATATAGAGGCTACAGCAGATTTGGCTGGGGCTGGGATGGTTTTGGTTATGGATATGGTTTTGGATGGGGAAATCCTTACTATTACAACCGAAGGTTTTACAATCCTTATTACAATAGATACTATAACAATTACGGAAGAAATTCATATGCATTTAACAACAGCAGAAGAGGTCGTTATGACAACATAATTTACGGTAATAGTAGATATGCTTATTCTCGCTCTGGAAGATCTAACGTAAATACAGGTATATCTAGATCTAATGTTAGTTACAGATCTGGGAAATCTGCAGCATCATCTAGAACAAGTACTACTTACAGATCATCTAATACTTATAGTAACAGGTCTAATGTTAGTGTAGATGGTATAGATCGTAATAGATCATATAGAACTAGTCGTACTACCAGAACACAACCAACATACAGTAACTCTAGAACTAATACTTATAACAGAGGAAACACGTATAGCAGAAGTAGCAATAGTAGTTCTACTAGACCAACAACTACTAGAACAACAAGATCATCTAGATCCAGCTCTACCTACTCTAGGCCATCTTCTTCTTCAAGAAGTTCTGGAACATACAGAAGTTCTGGAAGTAGCTCAAGAAGTTCGGGCACAACAACAAGGAGTAGTAGCTCTTCTAGATCTTCATCTGCACGAAGTTCTTCTTCTAGCAGCAGGTCATCTTCTGGCAGCAGCAGTAGATCTTCTGGAGGTAGATCTTCAGGTAGAGGTAGATAATACTTTATTACTTTAAATATAAAAACTAATTATAAAACTCAAAGGATGAAAAATTATATCGCCTTAGCGTTTGGCTTGGTATGTACTATTGCTAGTGCACAAAATATAAACGATGTACTACAATATAACCAACAAAACCTTATTGGTACAGCTCGCTACCAAGGTATGAGTGGTGCTTTTGGAGCATTAGGTGGAGATTTGTCTGCTCTAAACACAAATCCCGCTGGTGCAGCAGTTTTTAACAATCATTTATTTTCTGCAACGCTATCTAATTACAATAAGAGTAATGATGCAAATTATTTTAGAACCAACAGAGAGGCTACAAGAAACGACCTAGAAATTAATCAGGTAGGTGGTGTAATGGTATTTAGATCTAATAACTCTGATTGGAAAAAAATTGCCATTGCTGCAAATTATGATTTGGTTCAGAATTTTGATAATAATTTTTCTATATCTGGTGTTAGCAACCAAGGTATAGATCAGTATTTTTTAAGTTACGCTAATGGAGTACCCTTTGGACCTTTATTAAAAAGAGACGGAGAATACCTAGAAGAAGCTTATTTAGATATTGGAAGAAACTTAGGTTTTGTAGATCAGCAAGCTTTTTTAGGTTACTACGGAGGTATTATAGACCCTGTAGACGAGGCTAACGACAATAACATAGACTATGTAAGCAATGCAAATTACAATACTGTTAATCAAGACTATTTTGAAAATACTACAGGATATAACAGTAAATTTATTTTAGATTTTGCCACCCAATACCAAGACAATTTATATTTAGGTGCATCTTTAAATTTTCATAGCATAAACTATGACAAGTACACAGAATTTACAGAAACTGGTTACACTGTAGGCACAGACATAACCAGAACTACTTTTGACAATTATTTACACACAGAAGGTAATGGATTTTCATTTGCATTGGGTGCTATTGCTAAGTTAAACGATATGGTAAGAGTTGGTGCCAGTTATGAGTCTCCTACTTGGTACAGATTAACAGATGATACATCACAACGTATTTCTTCTGATTTGGCTGATGATGACATAAATTATATAAATTTTGACATTATAAATGTATATGAAAGATACACTATAAAAACACCTAGTAAAGTTACTGGTAGTTTAGCTGTTGTATTTGGAAAAGATGGTTTATTGAGTTTAGACTACGGCTTTCAGGATATGAGTCAGGCTGAAATTAAACCTACTAACGATCCTGGTTTTGCTGCTGCAAATGATGAAATATCTAACGAATTAGGAACTGTTTCTACAGTTAGACTTGGAGGGGAATACAGAATTAAAGATATTAGTTTAAGAGCTGGATACAGGTATGAACAAAGTCCGTATGAAGATGAATATACAATTGGTGATTTAAACGGATTTTCTTTAGGTTTTGGTTACTCATTTGGACCTAACAGACTAGATATAGCTTATAATAGAACAGAGCAAGATGTAAATAAACAACTATTTAATGCAGGCTTAACAACACCAGCCTTAGTAAATGTAGCAAACACAAATGTAACTATAGGTTACACTGTAAACTTTTAAAGTTTACCACAATTATACAACTAAAAAAAGCAGCCAAATAGGCTGCTTTTTTTAGTTGTATAATTTATTTATTTTTTATCACCTTTTTAAAGTAAAATGGTTTTGCAGAGTTTTAGCTACAATTACACCTTCCTCTGGCTCTGCATATTCCATACGAAACCAATAATCAGATTCTGGCATTTTTTTACCATTAAACATACCATTCCAAGTTACTCCAGGTCCTAGTTGTTTTAACAGTTTACCGTACCTATCGTAAATATACACTTTAGCATCTACTAATTCTTCAATACCTAATACATTCCAACCATCATGTACGCCATCTCCATTAGGAGTAAAAAACTTTGGATAGCCAATTACTAAAAACGGAATTTCTTCAGATTGGCCACATCCATATTTATCATTTACAATTAAAGTATTTTGTCCGGGTGGCACATCATGAAAAAGTGTTTCATCTTGAAACTCACCACCATTTATAGCATATTCATACTCACTAGTACCATTAACAAGAACTTCTATTTTATTTCTATCTACCAAATAATCTATAACTGTAATTTCAATATCAGCAGGATTTGGAGGTGCGTGAAAATTTATTAAAATATCATCTGTAACTGTAGGCGGAGCTCCAGAAGCTGTAGTAATCTCTACAAAATACCTACCTGTATTTGGGCTAGTAACCGTATATTCTGTTCCTGTTGCTAAATTTGGATCATCAATAGTACCATCATCATCATAATCTACAGACCACCTAACACTTGCAACATCTGGCCCTACCGGAGATCTAAAAGCATTTAAAACCACGTCTGGATCACCTTCACAAGCATTTACATCTAACCCTAAAAACTCATCTCTAAACGTACAATCTAACGCATCTACATCTTCTGTAAAAGTTAAGGTAAAAGGTTCTGGATCGCCATCAAAATTAGTATTGTAGTTATTTATTAAAATATAATAAATTTCACCTTCTGCTATATCTAACAATTCATCATATGTGTTTTTACTTCCTTTAACAAAAGAAAAACCTTCTTGACCAGATTCTGGGTTGGTACCTAAACCTGTAAAAGCTGTATTGTTAGCTTCATAATTGCAACGCACTGGCTGTGCAGTACCGTTACTTATACTGGCACAATCTGTATCTGGGCCATACACGGCAAAATCCCATTCAGCTGTATCTGTATCTGCAGAAATATCAAACCCAATAACACCATCTTTTAAAGCTCTAAAAACATACCAAGATGTGTTATTTTCTATGTTTGCAGAGCTATTACTACCCTTTTCTAAACAACCTGTTTGCCTAATTACATCAGGGTCAAAATCATCTATATCTCCACGGCCATCTGCTATACCGCTAATTGGTGCGTCTCCGCACACTGGTATAGACGACCTACAATCTGGAGTAAATTGCGCATTGCTAATTAGTGTAAAAAAAAGAAATCCTACTACTAGTTTGTATTGTGCTCGCATAAAAATATTGCATTGGTTGGGATGTTACATAACCATATAATAAGCGGCAAATAATAAAATTTATTGCATTACGTCGAATATTTTTTTGCATAATCGACGAAATACCAATTTTACTTCTAGTTAAAATTTATCGTTTTAAGGTAAAATGACTACTTATGTGTTTTGCGGTAACCCTGTCTCCTGCGGTATTTGTATAGTTAAGTTTAAACCAATAATCAGACTCTGGCAATAGCTTTCCGCCATAAGTACCATTCCATGAATCAGCTCCGCGTAACTCCTTTAACAATTTACCATATCTATCAAAAATATGTACTACGGGTTGCTGTAAAGATTCCATACCAACTATTTGCCAAGTATCATTAATACCATCGCCATTGGGCGTAAAATAATTATCAAAACCAACTACAACAATATCTTCTGTAACAAATCCACAGCCATTTTTATCTATAATAGAAACCGTATGGGCACCTGCAGACACGTCTGTAAACACATTACTACCTTGCACAGGAGAATCATCAATCTGATATTCAAAATCTCCTTTAATATCAGTTTCTACAGTCACTTTATTATTTGCATTAAAATCTTCTATAATTACAGTAGATATGGTTGGGGTTTGCCCCACAACAACTTGTACAACAACCGTATTAACACAAGTAACTCCTAAATTAACATAACTAATGTCTAAAACATAACTACCAGCAGAAAATACCTGAATAGTAGGTGTTGACTCACCGCTTTGCCAATTGTAATTATAATTGGGATCTGGATTGGTTTCTCCTATTGTTTCTGAAGTTGCTCCTTCACATAAAAAAACTTCTGTTTGTATTGTGGAAGTGGGAGTCTCTATAATTGTAATGTCAAATTCCTCAGAAACATCAAAGCAGTTTGGATTTTTTACAGATGTAGTTCTAACATAAACAGTATTTACACCTACGGCAGGACTATATTGCATTGGCAAGCTAGATGCATTATTAACAGCATCTGCGGGGGTTGCGTGGTAGCTAATAATAAAATCAGATGCCGCTTGTGTTCCTAGAGCCTCATCATTTTTTGTGGTTAAATTAAAAGGTAAATTTTCTTCACAAAGGGTAATATCTGTAATTGGGTTTGTAGTTGGAGCTGTAGAAAAAGCAACCTGAACATCACTTATTAAAACATCTGCCGCATTAGAAACTACCTCTACCCTATACATTGCATCTGTAGCTACATCTAAAGTTGCATTAGTTTCACCTACAATTTCTGTATATCCCAAGCCAACATCTCTATACCAAGTATAAGATGCTGTATTTGGCGTAGTAGCATCTAACCTAACAGTATCCCCATCACAAGCAGCAATTGGCGGCCCCAATAAGTTGCTAATAATAGAACAATCTAATGCCGTATTTGGATAGTCTATAAATATTTGTCCAGAAAACTGAATTGAAAAACCAGAGTTAATGTTACTAAAATTATTAATTAATAAATAATAATCTTCACCAGCCTCTACATTTAACCAATCTTCATATTGTACATTTGTTGCTCCAGTTGGGTCTTCCCCTACTCCTGTAAAAGAATTTCCATCGCCGTTATCAAAAAAATTACACCGCACAGGGGCTCCTAAACTACTACAGTCACTTGCCTTATACAAGGCAAAATCCCAATCTTCTGCGGCATCAAAACTAATATTAAAACCTAATTGTCCGGCTTCACCAGTTTTAAATCTATACCAAGCAGAATTTGACTCTATTGCTCCAGATAAAGTACGCTCTAAACAACCTGTTTCTGCTGCACCTCCAAAATCATCTACTCCGTAACCGTCTGTACCACCATTAGTTGGTGTATTATTACAAATAGGTATAGCATTGCTACAATCTGCAGACACTTGCGCACCAACAGACAGTAACCCTAACGTAAAGAAAAAAAACGCTATTGCGTACAACCTTTTCATAAATAGATAAAAGTTTGAGATATGTAAAACTAAACCTTAACAAACTTTAGCACTAATTAATGTTGTCAAACACCTTAAACTATAACATTAAATGCTATAATATGTATATCTTTGCATTTCTAAAAAATTTTAGGCTGATGAAAATAGAAAGCACTATAGAAGGGTTTGATGAAGAAATGGATAACGACCATTTATCTGCAGCTGAAGATACCCCTTTAAGAGAAGACGCTTTTGATCTTAATGATGACCAAAAGATAGAAAAAATACAAGCTAGTGTTAGAGATATTTTAACTACACTAGGTATGGACTTAACAGATGATAGTTTAAATGACACTCCAAAGCGTGTTGCAAAAATGTTTGTTAAAGATATTTTTGGAGGATTAAATCCGGAACGTAAACCAAAATCCTCTTCATTTGATAATAAATACAAGTACGGAGAAATGTTAGTAGAAAAAAACATTACTCTTTACTCTACTTGTGAACATCACTTATTACCAATAGTTGGTATTGCACACGTTGCCTACATATCTAAAGGAACAGTTGTAGGTTTATCTAAAATGAACCGTATTGTAGATTATTACGCAAAAAGACCACAAGTACAAGAAAGACTAAACATACAAATTGTTAGAGAATTACAAGAGGTTTTAGGAACAGAAGACGTAGCTTGCGTTATAGATGCAAAACACCTTTGCGTAAACTCTAGAGGTATTAGAGACATACAAAGTAGTACAGTTACTGCAGAGTATGGCGGCAAATTTAAAGAACAAGCTACACGTAAAGAATTTTTAGACTATATAAAGCTAGACACCAATTTTTAATTCCTTTTAGCCATAATGCAACTATATAAAAATCAGACAATAAAAGTTTATAATTCCCTTTCTGGAAAAAAAGAAGAGTTTAAACCTATAAACGAGGGCCATATTGGTATGTATGTGTGTGGACCAACAGTATACAGTAATGTACACTTAGGCAACTGCCGTACGTTTATGTCTTTTGATATGATTTTTAGATACTTTAAGCATTTAGGGTATAAAGTACGTTATGTGCGTAATATTACAGATGCCGGACATTTAGTTGATGATGCTGATGAAGGTGAAGATAAAATTGCAAAAAAAGCACGCTTAGAGCAAATAGAACCTATGGAGGTAGTGCAACGCTACACCGTAGATTTTCATAATACATTACAAAAATTTAATTTTTTACCTCCTAGCATAGAACCTACTGCAACCGGGCACATTATAGAGCAAATAGAAATTATTAAAGAAATTATTGAAAAAGGATTTGCTTATGAGGTTAATGGCTCTGTATATTTTGATGTTGTTGAATTTAACAAAACAAACAACTACGGAATTTTAAGCGGCAGAAAACTAGAAGATATGATTGCCAATACAAGAGAATTGGCAGCGCAAAGTGATAAAAAAAATCCGCAAGATTTTGCTCTTTGGAAAAAAGCAGAACCAGAACATATTATGCGTTGGCCTTCTCCTTGGGGAGATGGTTTTCCTGGTTGGCACTTAGAGTGTACTGCAATGAGTACCAAATATTTGGGTGAAACTTTTGATATACACGGTGGTGGTATGGATTTAAAATTTCCGCATCATGAGTGCGAAATTGCACAAGCACAAGCAAGTAATGGCGCATCTCCTGTAAATTACTGGCTACACGCTAATATGCTTACGCTTAACGGTAAAAAAATGTCTAAATCTACAGACAACAATATTTACCCTAACGAAATATTTAGTGGAGATAACAATATTTTAAGCAAAGCTTTTTCTCCATCTGCTGTTCGGTTTTTTATGATGCAAGCACATTACACTAGCATTTTAGACCTTAGCAATGATGCCTTGTTGGCGTCTGAAAAAGGATACCTAAAACTAATGGAGGCTATTACAACTTTAAAAGCAATAGAGACTAGCAGTAAAACTGAATTTGACGTAGCTGCTTGGCAACAGAAATGTTATGATGCAATGAATGACGATTTTAACTCGCCAATTTTAATTGCACATTTATTTGAAGCAGTAAAACACGTTAACCTTATAAAAGGCGGCAAAGAAACTATTACTAAAGAAGACAAAGAATTATTAGAGAACACACTAAACACTTTTGCTTTTGATATTTTAGGACTTACTGGTGTTAATGAAGACGCTAATGGCAATTCAGAAAAACTAGAAGAAGTAGTAAACTTGCTAATTCAATTACGTAATGATGCACGTAGCAATAAAGATTTTGCTTTATCAGATCAAATACGCGACCAATTATTAGCAATGGGTATACAATTAAAAGATGGTAAAGATGGCACTACGTTTAGTGTATCTTAAAATAAATTAAGATGATAAAAAAAATACTGATAGCACCATTTCTTCTATTAGTAAAAATATATCAAACTGCTATATCGCCTTTAACTCCAGCTAGTTGCAGATATTCACCAACGTGCTCACAATACACCGTAGATGCGTTAAAAAAACACGGTTTATTTAAAGGCGGTTTGTTGGCAACTAAACGTATTTTTAGCTGTCACCCTTGGGGCGGCAGCGGGTACGACCCAGTACCCTAGTCCTCAAAAAAGAATAAGATAAAATTAACTTATAATCACATTTTCTTTTTTAACCCCTTGCCCAAAATATGTATCTTAGCCATTCACAAAAAGAAGAATAGATGCATTTTTTAAGTATATTATGGAATCCTAATGAAACTTTATTTAGTCTTGGACCAATACAAATAAAGTACTATAACTTACTATGGATTACCTCTTTTGCTTTAGGTTGGGTAATTATTAAAAAGATTTTTGCTAATGAGAAAAAACCAATAGAGCAACTAGATTCTTTATTTTTATATACTGTTATAGCAACTATGCTAGGCGCACGCTTAGGTCACGTATTCTTTTATGACTGGGCATACTACCAAAATCATTTAATAGAAATTTTACTTCCAATAAGAGAAAACCCTAGCGGAAGACTTTTTGGTATAATTACAGGATACGAGTTCACAGGATTTGCGGGTCTTGCTAGCCACGGTGCAGCATTAGGTGTTATTATTGGGATGTATTTATACAGCAGAAAATACCCAGACTATAAAATTTTATGGCTTTTAGATAGGTTAGTTGTACCAGTTTCAATTGGTGCATTTTTTGTAAGACTAGGAAACTTTTTTAATTCTGAGATTAATGGTAAAATAACAGAAAAAACATTTGTTTTTGCTACAAAATTTATACGAGATTCAGATGATATGCCTGCCTCAAGAGCATTAGCTCTAACTAAAGAAAAAACCGTAACTGCAGCGTACAAAGCTATTGAAAACAATCCAAAATTTGCTTCAATTTTAGAAAGTATACCTTTTAGACACCCTGCACAATTGTATGAAGGTGTTTGCTATATTTTTGTATTTGTTATTTTATCATACTTTTACTGGAAAACAGATAAAAAAGACAAAGCAGGCTTTTTATTTGGTTTATTTCTAATGCTATTGTGGACTATACGTTTCTTTGTAGAGTTTGTAAAGAAAAGTCAAGGTGGTTTTGAAGAGTCTTTAGGCACATTATCTACAGGACAATGGCTAAGTATACCTTTTATACTAATAGGCGCTTACTTTGTATTTAGACCTAAAAAAGCATAAAATGAAAACACTAAAGCATTATTCTTTATTATTAATTACTATTTTTTCTTTACTAACAAGTTGTAAAGAAAACAAAACAGAAGTTATAAAAACTCCTGAACCCGCTTTTACAAAAGAAGGCATACTAACAATTACTAAAAGCACAGACAACAGCAAAGCACTGTTATTAGATATAGAAATTGCTGAAACCGATTACGAAACACAAACTGGCTTAATGCAAAGAACAAGTATGAAGGAAAACCAAGGAATGCTGTTTATTTTTCCTGATTCTAGAATACATTCATTTTATATGAAAAATACTAAAATTGCTTTAGATATTATTTATATAGATGAAAATTTACACATAGCAAGTTTTCAGGAAAATGCAAAACCATTAGACGAAACAGGCTTATCTAGCAAAGTACCTGTAATGTACGTCTTAGAAATTAATGCAGGCTTATCTGAAAAATACATGTTAGAAGTTGGCGATAAAATAGATTTCACAAGACTATAACAATTATGAAATATCTTCTAAATGGCGAATCTACTGAAAGGTTATTATTTAGAAAATTAGAACACAAAGACTTTAACGATTGGCTTCCTTTTCATAAAGATCCTAGATCATCTGAGTTTTGGGACGGCTTACCTACAGACCCCATTGTTGCATGCAAGCAGCAATTTAACAGAGCTTTTGAACGCTACCAATATAATCTTGGAGGTATGAATGCGCTTATTTGCAAAAAAACTAATAAGCTTATTGGTTTATGCGGTTTATTAGTACAAACTGTAGATGATATTGATGAGTTAGAGATAGGATATTCTATTTTGCCAAAATACTGGAGAAAAGGTTATGCTACAGAAGCTGCTGTAAAATGTAAAGAATATGCTTTTAAGCATAATTTTACAGATTCATTAATCTCTATTATTCATATAGATAATATACCGTCACAAAAAGTTGCCATAGCCAACGGTATGCAGTTAAGCAAAACAACAAGTTATTGCAATAACCCAGTTCATATTTATAGAGTTTTTAAATAAAAGCAGTAAAATGCAACATCACATTACCATATTTACTAGCAACCAATCTAACACTAAATTGTTTATTGATAGCTTGTCTAAAAAAAATAATGCTGATTTTGATTTCCTCAGCAACAAAAAAGTACTGTTTTTTTCTAAATCTGAAATACATAAGTTTATTAAAGAGGAAGAAATACACGATATAAAAACAATTACCAAACACACTAAACAAAGCCTAAAATCTATGTCTAGTGGCGAACAAAAAAAAGCTTTACTTAATTATATACTTACCCAAAAACCAGAATATATTGTTTTAAATAACCTGTATGATAATTTAGACATTACATACCAAACAATACTAAAAAAACTACTAATTGACATTTCTGAAAATGTAAACCTTATTTTAATTATTAGCAGACAAGAAGATGTTTTACCTATAAAAAGCAACATATATAAACTACACAAAAACAGGCTTACCGCCTACTCTTCCTTACAAGCATACAAAGCTTCAAGACAAAAAAATACACCATTAAAAACGCTTGCAATACCTAAAAATAATAACGTAGTTAATTATAAAGATAATGAACTTATTAGGTTTAAAAATGTATCAGTAGCTTACAACAACAAACAAATACTAAACAATATTAGTTGGAGTATATGTAAAGGAGATTTCTGGCAACTTATAGGCAAAAATGGCAGTGGTAAAACTACATTATTATCTATGATTACCGGAGAAAACAGCAAAGGCTACGGACAAGAATTATACTTGTTTGGCAACAAAAAAGGAACAGGAGAAAGTATTTGGGATATAAAAAAGAAGATTGGTTATTTTACACCGTCATTAGTAGATAGTTTTAAAGGAAACCACAGCTTACTACATATGATTATTGGTGGTTTTACAGATGCTATTGGCCTTTATACTAAACCTACAGAAACACAAAAAAGCGAAGCAGAAAAATGGTTGAAAATTGCACAGCTATCTACTTTAAAAAATAAATTATTTAATGAGGTAACTGTTGGCCAACAAAGGTTAACTATGTTATTAAGAGCTATGGTAAAACAACCTTTACTTTTAATTTTAGATGAGCCAACCGCTGGTTTAGATGATGAGAGTGCAACATTGTTTATAAACTTAGTTAACCAAATAGCTAGCAATAAGCAAACAGCAATTGTTTTTGTATCCCACCGACAAGAACCAAATTTAGAGCCTAGATCTATTTTAGAATTAAAAATTACACCAAACGGATCTTACGCCAAAAGACTAAAATAAAAAAGCTGCTTACGTATTGTAAGCAGCTTTTTATATGTTTTACAGATTAAAGAATTACTCTTTGTCTTCTACAACAACATCTTCTTTACCTGCTTGTATTCTTTTCTTTAATGTATCAAACATAACTGGTGTTGCAATAAATAAAGATGAATATGTACCTACAATAACACCAATTATCATAGCAAACATAAATCCTCTTAAAGATTCACCACCAAAAATAAAGATAGCTAGTAAAACTACTAACGTAGTTAAAGAAGTATTTAATGTTCTACTTAATGTACTGTTTAATGCTAAACCTACATTATCTCCAGAACTCCATCCTCTTTCTTTTACTATTTCTCTAATACGGTCAAAAACAACAACGGTATCGTTTAATGAGTAACCAATAACTGTTAATATTGCCGCAATAAATGCCTGATCTATTTCCATATTAAAAGGCATAACTTTACCTAATAAAGAAAAAACACCCAATACAAGTAGTACATCATGAAATACTGCAACTACTGCACCTAAAGAGAATTGCCACTTACGGAAACGGAATAAAATATATAAGAAAACTACAAATAACGAACCTAAAATTGCCCAAACAGCATTCTTTTTAATATCATCTGCAATAGTTGGTCCTACTTTTTTAGATTTTAATATTCCTATAGACACATCTTCTGTACCTCCATTATTAAACTCCTCAATTGTTAAACCACTAGGCAATAAACTCTGTAATGATGTAAATAATTTTTCCTGAATTTCTTCATCAACAGCAATATCCTCTGAATCTACTTTGTATGATGTAGTAATCATTATTTGATTATCCTCTCCAAAAGTTTTCACGTTAGTACCACTACCAAAAACCTCTGTTAAGTTTGATGAAATTTCTGAGGTATTAACACTCTGATCAAAACGTACTTGGTAAGTTCTACCTCCAACAAAATCTACACCTTGTTGCAAACCTGTAGTTAATAAAGAAAATAATGCAACAACTATTAATCCACCAGAAATAATGTAAGCAATTTTTCTTTTCTTTAAAAAGTTTATACTTAAGTTTTTAAATAGGTTTCTTGTTAGACCTGTGCAAAAATCTAAAACTTTCCCTTTACCACCTGTGTAACCTTCAATAAATAATCTTGTAACAAATATTGCAGTAAATAAAGACGTTGCAATACCTATTAATAATGTAGTTGCAAAACCTTTTATTGGTCCAGAACCAAATATAAATAAAATGATTGCTGTTAAACCAGTTGTAATGTTTGCATCTAAAATTGAAGACAATGCATTACCAAAACCATCTGATATTGCTAAAGATTGACCTTTTCCTTTTGCAAGCTCCTCTTTTATACGTTCAAAAATAAGAACGTTTGCATCTACAGACATACCAATTGTTAAAACAATACCAGCAATGCCTGGCAATGTTAATACGGCATCTAAACTTACAAGAACTCCAAATATTAATAATATGTTTAATAACAATGCAATATCTGCAGCCACACCAGCTTTACCGTAGTAAAAAACCATCCAAAGCAGCACTAACGCCATTGCAATTAAGAAAGACATTAAACCACTATTAATAGACTCATGTCCTAATGATGGCCCAACAACTTCTGACTGAATAATATCTGCTCTTGCAGGCAATTTACCTGCTCTAAGTACATTTGCAATATCTTTAGTTTCTGTTATAGTAAAATCTCCAGAGATTTCTGTACTACCTCCAGATATACCACCAACTACAGAACAACCAGGAGCAGTGTATACTCTATTATCTAAAACTACAGCAATACCAGTTTGGTTTAAGTTAACCTCACTTGTAAATTTTTGCCATTGTTTAGCTCCTTTAACGTTCATATCCATACCAACAGCTGGCCTGTTAAACTGATCGAACTGAGCACGAGCTGCACTAACAACATCACCACTCATTTTTGGAGTATTATCTCTATTCCCTTTTAAAGCAAAAAGGCCAACAACCTCAGATCCCTTAGAAGGACGCTCCCATACAAACTTAACGTGTTGTATAGCATTTGGTATTAATCTTTTAATTTCTGGCATATTAAGGTATTCATTAACCTTAGCCGTATCTTGTATTGCAAATTCTGCAATAGCAAAACTATTTGGAATTCCTTTAATTAAATCGCCTAAAGGGTTCACCTGATTAGCAACATCTAAAGAATCCTGAGTAACATCAGATAATAAAGAATCTATTTCTGACTCTGGTTTAGACTCTGTGTCTTCTGCCGTAGCAGTTTTTGTATCTACTAAAGATCTTAACTTTTCATTTGCTGCATTTATAAATTGCATTACGTTAGGGTCATTTTTAGGATATGTTTCCCAAAACTCTAACTGCGCAGTACTAGAAAGCAATTCTTGCGCTCTTGCTTTATCTTTAGCACCCGGTAATTCTACTAAAATACGACCAGAAGTACCTTCTCTTTGTATATTTGGTTGTGTTACACCAAAACCATCTATACGCTCTCTTAATACTTCAAAAGCAGATTCTACAGACTCATCAATCTTTTTACGGATTATAGATTTTACTTCTTCATCTGAAGCATCCAAAGATTTTATTTCTTCACTTAATGATTTTGTAAAGAAAATATCAGGAGAAGCTAACTTTGTATCACCCTTATTAGCATCAAAAGCATCAAAAAATAAGTCTACATATGTTTTATCACTACTTTTAGATGCCTCATCAGCATCTTTTAAAGATTTAAGAAAAACAGGGTTTTTAGTGTTATTTGCTAAACCTAATAAGATATCTTTTATCTTAATTTGCAGCGTTACATTAATACCACCTTTAAGGTCAAGACCTTTGTTTAATTCTTTTTTCTTAGCTTCATTATAAGATGTAAATCCAAAAACGGATTCGCTTCCAATTGAGTCTAAGTATTTAATTTCCAATGCCTCTCTCTTGCTTGCAAAATCTTTTTCAGATTCAGAAATTTTGCTAGCTGCATAAGTTGCTGCTTCATTTTCAATCTTACTACTTATAAAAGTATAGGATAATTGATAGATACTTACGATCCCAAATAAAAAAGCAAACAGCTTTATAAGTCCTTTATTATACATTAGTTTTTGTTTATTATTGGTAATTTTATATAGCGTGCAAATATATCATTTAAGATATGAAATGCCAATATATTTATAATATTATATAAAATAAGGGTGAACAAATAAATTTGTCACCCTTATTAAGCCCTTTTTCTTATAAATATTATAATTCTAAAAGTCCGTTTGTTTTAGAAACACCTGCAGCACTTTCTTGCATTTTTGCTTTTTCAGCATCACTAAGTTCAATTTCTACTATTTTTTCTATACCATCTTTACCTAAAATTACTGGTACACCAATACAAAGGTCATTTAAACCGTACTCACCTTCTAATAAAGTAGAACACGGAAACATTTTCTTTTGATCACAAGCAATAGCCTGTACTAAACCAGAAACTGCTGCGCCTGGAGCATACCAAGCACTTGTTCCTAATAATTTAGTTAATGTAGCACCACCAACTTTGGTGTCTGCCGCAACTTGCTCTAATCTTTCTTCAGATAAAAATTCAGATACTTTAACACTATTTCTAGTCGCATGCGCTGTTAAAGGCACCATACCAGTATCACTATGGCCACCTATAACCATACCGTCTACATCAGAAATAGGAGCCTCTAAAGCCTCTGCTAATCTGTATTTAAAACGTGCACTATCTAAAGCGCCACCCATACCAATAATTCTGTTCTTTGGTAAGCCAGTAGTTTTATGTACTAAATAAGTCATAGTATCCATTGGATTACTAACAACTATTAATATTACATTAGGAGAATGTTTTATTAAGTTTTCTGATACTGTTTTAACAATACCTGCATTTATACCTATTAATTCTTCTCTTGTCATCCCTGGTTTACGAGGAATACCTGAAGTAATAACAGCAATATCAGAACCTGCAGTTTTAGAGTAATCATTAGTAGAACCAACAATTTTAGTATCAAAACCGTTTAAAGATGCTGTTTGCATTAAATCCATAGCCTTACCTTCTGCAAAACCTTCTTTAATATCTAACACAACAACTTCCGATGCAAAATTTTTAATTGCAATGTATTCTGCACAACTAGCGCCTACTGCACCTGCACCTACTACCGTTACTTTCATAAGTATATATATTTAATTTTTTAATGATTTGTTTATTGACTGTAAAAATAAAGAATTTAAACAAAAAAATAGAGCTTAAACCAACTTTAATATTAAATGAAACAGCTTTATAGAGATTAAAACAGTACATAATGTTAAAGAAAGGTGTATTTAAACGAAAAACTACAAAAAAAGGTGTTATACATCGATTTTTATAAAATACACAACAAAATTGAGCGTTGTATACAATACCCAAATTAATTAAAAACCTACTTATGAAAAAACCCCTACTTTTTTTCATAGCAGCTATTGTATGCTTTACTGTTTACTGTTGCTCTGAAATTCCAGAAAACAATGATCCTATTATTGGTCTATGGGCCAAAACTACCACTTTAGAATCTGGTATAGATGCTAAAGAAGAATGGATTTTTAACGATGCGTATAAAGGACGTTACCACAGTTACACTAATGACAACGTTGCTTTTTTAACAGATTTTAGATGGAAAATAGAAGGTGACACCTATACTATTACCTACCCAGGCACAGAAATGCCTAGTGACCAAGTAAAAATTAAAACAACAGAAATTAATAACAATACAGAAAAAGCTTCTGAAAACACATCTTCTGCAGTTATATTAGAAGAAACAAACGGTGAAACTTTAGCTATTAGGGAACAATAGTAAAGAAAGGAGCACCACAACAAAAGCCCTAGAAATAAATTTCTAGGGCTTTTTTTATATTTTATGTTTTATAATTTAAATATTATCTAAAACCAAAATTAACACCAACAGATAAGTTATTGTATTTAGCTAAAGAATAATCTGCATGTAATCTAAAAAAACCTAATTTAAGTTTAGCTCCTATGTTACCAGTAACACCACTAGTTTCTGTATTTATAGAGAAAGGATCTGTGTAGGTATCTCCTATAAATGGCCCAGATTGAACTCTATAAGTACCCAATACATCTACAGTAGATTTACCTGTTAAGTAACCTAAACCACCATAAAAATTAATTACTGGTAATTTAGTAGACACTACAGCCTGAAAAACCCAAGTATTCATTTTCATATCCAAACGTTGGTTTTCACCAGCAATAACATCTTGGTCTGTAAAATCATAAACACCTGTTAAGTGCGTATAACCAATAACACCAGATATAGCTACAGGCAAAATTTTATCTGCAGGAAGTAGCTTGGTAAAATCATGTTGTAAACCTACTCCAAACATACCTACTTCCACATCATCCGCATCTATTTTTGGCAGAAAACGAGCTTTAATTTCTGTTCCTTTTATTAAACCAACACTAACTTGTAAAAAAGCTGACGGCACAAAGTTTATGTTTTCTGATGCTAAACCAGTAGGAAGCTCAAATTCCTCTCTAAACAAACCGTTTTCATCCTCTACAAAAACATTAATACCTTCTAAATCTCCTAAACCTGTAGATACTTCCTTAGAGATACTACCGTCTACAAATTGCAGGTTTTCATAATCTTCAGTATTTAAAATAAAAGATTTTTTATCGTCTGGAGATTGCGCCATATTCCCTATTAAAGAAATTTCAAAACCACCTAAAGGTTTTGCATCTGCTGTATTGTACCACCCTCCAGAAATACTATATAGCATACCTTCAGACACAGGAGACATATAGTTGTTTATAAATTTATTTGCATCGTTTACACCAGCAGCAAAAACTTCATTTGCACTAGATTGGGCAGAAGCGTACACACTTAATGCCAAGAAAATAACCAAACTAAACTTTCTCATAGAATTACATTTTTTTTATAAAACTAAAAAACTCGCACTGTAGGTGCGAGTTTTTGTTGTGTAAACATACATTATTATGCATCAATGTTAGCATAAACAGCATTTTTCTCTATAAATTCTCTTCTAGGTGGTACTTCATCACCCATTAACATAGAGAATATTCTATCTGACTCTGTGGCGTTATCAATAGTTACTTGGCGAAGCGTTCTAAAGTCAGGATTCATTGTTGTATCCCATAATTGTTCTGCATTCATCTCTCCAAGACCCTTATATCTTTGTATACCAACACTACCATTAAAGCTTTCTGCTATCTCATCTCGTTCTTTATCATTCCAAGCATAACGTTTTTTTGTTCCCTTTTTAACCAAGTATAAAGGTGGGGTTGCTATATAAACGTGACCGCCTTCTATTAACTCCCTCATAAAACGGAAGAAGAATGTAAGGATTAAAGTTTCAATGTGGCTACCATCTACATCGGCATCACACATAATAACTACTTTATGGTATCTTAATTTTTCTAAGTTTAAGGCTTTACTATCTTCCTCTGTACCAATAGTAACACCTAAAGCTGTGTAAATATTTTTTATTTCTTCGTTTTCAAAAACCTTATGTTGCATTGCTTTTTCAACATTTAAGATTTTACCACGAAGCGGTAATATTGCCTGAAAGTTTCTGTCCCTACCTTGTTTAGCAGTACCACCCGCCGAATCTCCCTCTACAAGGAATACTTCGCATTTTGTAGCATCTTGCTCAGAACAGTCTGATAATTTCCCTGGTAAACCACCTATACTCATTACCGTTTTACGCTGTACCATTTCACGGGCTTTTGTAGCCGCATGACGTGCTTGCGCTGCCAAAATGACTTTTTGTACAATTACCTTAGCATCATCTGGGTTTTCTTCTAAATAGTTGGTAAGCATTTCTGATACAGCTTGGCTCACTGCAGAAGAAACTTCTCTGTTACCTAATTTAGTTTTTGTTTGCCCTTCAAACTGAGGTTCTGCAACTTTAACAGACACAATAGCCGTTAAACCTTCTCTAAAATCATCTCCCTGAATCTCAAACTTTAATTTGTCTAACATTCCAGATGCATCTGCATACTTTTTTAAGGTTGATGTTAAACCTCTTCTAAAACCTGAAAGGTGTGTACCACCTTCATGTGTATTAATATTATTTACGTAAGAATGAAGATTTTCTGAATATGATGTATTGTACACCATTGCAACCTCAACAGGAATTCCGTTTTTTTCACCTTCCATTGAAACAACATCACGTATTAGTTGTTCTCTGTTACCGTCTAAAAACTTAATAAATTCTTTTAGTCCTTCTTCAGAGTAAAAAACTTCAGATAAAAACTCTCCCTTTTCATCTTTAACTCTCTTATCTGTAATGCTAATTGTAACTCCCTTATTAAGGTAAGCCAACTCTCGCATTCTGTTAGAAAGCGTTTCATAATTATACTCTGTAGTTTGTGTAAATATAGTATCATCTGGGTAAAAAGTAACTATAGTACCTGTTTCCTCTGTTTCTCCAATACTTTTTACCGGATATAAAGCCTTACCTCTTTCATACTCTTGCTCCCATATTTTACCTTCTCTGTAAACAGTAGCTTTTAAATTATTAGATAATGCGTTTACACAAGATACACCTACACCGTGTAAACCACCAGATACTTTGTATGAATCTTTATCAAACTTACCACCAGCACCAATCTTAGTCATTACTACCTGTAATGCAGATACGCCTTCTTTTTTATGCAGTCCTACTGGTATACCTCTACCATTATCTTTGGTTGTAATAGAGCCGTCTTCATTTATAACTACACTTATATTATCACAATGGCCCCCCATTGCCTCATCAATAGAGTTATCTACTACCTCATATACTAAGTGGTGTAAACCTCTTACACCAACATCCCCAATATACATAGAAGGACGCATACGTACGTGCTCCATACCCTCTAGGGCCTGAATACTGTCAGCTGAATAATTATTCTTGTTTGCTTCTTCGCTCATTATATATAAATTATTGTGCTTAATTTCATCATAAAAATATAACCTAACAAATATAAATTATTGATTTCTTAATTTTAAACAGTTTTAAGACTGTTTTAAAATAGTTATCAACATTTTCTTTACAACGGAAAAAGCTTCTTAAAAGCGCTTAAATTAACTTTTAGATGCTATTTAGGATAAAACTAGCTTTTAAAAAAAAGAGGCGAACCAACAAAGTACGCTTAAAAAGGCTATAAACAAAAAGGAGCACCGTTATATTGGTGCTCCTAAAAGACTAATTATAATTAAAACCTTAGAACAGGCGATAATTCTAAATATAAGTTTATTGTTTTACATAAGCATCTGTATGTACTTTTGCTACGGCTCTACCAGATGGATCGTTCATATTTTTAAATGCTTCATCCCATTCTAACGCTATTTTAGTACTACAAGCCACAGATGGCTCTTGCGGCACGCATAATGCTGCGGCATCACTAGGGAAGTGCTCTTCAAAAATTGCTCTATAATAAAACTCTTCTTTAGATGTTGGGGTTTGCAATGGAAATCTATATTTTGCATTTGCCAGTTGTTCATCTGTTACTTCTGTTGCAACTACCTCTTTTAAAGTATCAATCCAACTATATCCTACGCCGTCAGAAAACTGTTCTTTTTGTCTCCATGCTACACTTTCGGGCAACATATCTTCAAAAGCTTTACGAACAACCCATTTTTCCATACGTTCTCCATTAATCATTTTATCTTTTGGATTAATGCGCATGGCCACGTCCATAAATTCTTTATCTAAAAATGGAACTCTACCTTCTATACCCCAAGCTGCTAAGCTTTTATTAGCCCTTAGACAATCATACATATGCAACTTATCTAATTTGCGAACTGTTTCTTCATGAAACTCTTGTGGACTAGGTGCTTTATGAAAATACAAATACCCGCCAAACAATTCATCTGCGCCTTCACCAGATAAAACCATTTTTATACCCATAGATTTAATAACACGTGCCATTAAATACATTGGAGTTGATGCTCTAATAGTTGTAATATCATAAGTTTCTAGATTGTACACTACATCTCTAATAGCGTCTAACCCTTCTTGTATAGTAAATTTAATTTCATGATGTACTGTACCTATATGATCTGCTACTTTTTGAGCAGCTGCCAAATCTGGAGAACCTTCCAAACCTACAGAAAACGAGTGCAATTGTGGCCACCAAGCATCTTTTGTATCACCAGACTCTATACGTTTTTGAGAATATTTTTTTGCTATTGCTGATGTTACAGAAGAGTCTAACCCTCCAGATAAAAGCACACCATAAGGAACGTCTGACATTAATTGTCTGTGTACGGCAGCTTCTAATGCCTCTTTAATTTCTTTTATACTGGTTTCGTTTTCTTTAACAGCATCGTACTCCATCCAATCACGAGAATACCATTTTTTTAATTGGCCATCTTTACTATGTAAATAATGACCTGGGGGGAACAGTTCTATTTTTGTACAAGTACCTTCTAAAGCTTTTAATTCTGATGCCACATAAAATGTACCGTTAGCATCCCATCCCATATATAATGGTATAATACCCATATGGTCACGAGCCACAAAATACTCATCCTTATCTACATCATAAATAGCAAAGCCAAAAATACCATTTAACTCATCTAAAAATGAGGTTCCTTTTTCTTTGTACAAAGCCAAAATTACCTCACAATCAGATTCGGTTTGAAAATCATAAGAACCCTTAAACTGTGCTCTTAATTCTTGGTGATTATATATTTCTCCGTTAGCAGCTAAAACCAACTTACCATCTTTACTAAACAAAGGTTGCTTACCAGAAGCAGGATCTACAATTGCCAAACGCTCATGTGCTAAAATGGCTTTATCATCTGCATATATACCACTCCAGTCCGGACCTCTGTGTCTAATTTTTTTAGACATATCTAACAACTGCGGCCTTAACACCTCAGTGCTCTCTTTTACATCAAATGCACAAACTATTCCACACATATTTTTATTCTTTATATCAATTTGATTACAAAGATGAACTAAAGGTTTCAATTTAAAAACATAATATGTCTAAATGGCTTTAAATTGTAACTTTATTTAAAAAAATACATCATATTTGATATTTAGCAGAACTATTTTTACAAAAAAAACAATCATTTTGTAAGTTGGCATAATTTTAGCGACCATATAATTCATTACTGCGAAAATGTCGCTAAATTTGAAAAACACAAAAAACAAACATTTATGAAAAGATTATTTGCTTTATCAGCACTTGTATTAACTATGGTATTTACTACAAATGCTACTGCTCAAAAATTCCCTGGATTAGATAAAAGTCCAGCAGACATTGCTTCACAGCCATCTAGCTACAAAATTTCTAAAAAGAACATTCGCGTAGTTTACAGTAGACCACAATTAAAAGGAAGATTAGTTAAAGATTTGGCTCCTGCAGGAAAAGTATGGAGAACTGGTGCTAATGAGGCGGCAGAAATTACTTTTTACACAGATACTAAATTTGGCGGTAAAACAGTAAAAGCAGGTACGTACTCTTTATTTTCTATTCCTGGAGATAAGCAATGGACTATAATTTTAAACCAGAACTTAAACCAATGGGGAGCTTATTCTTATGAAGAAGATGCAGATGCTGTTAGAGTAACTGGCAAAGTATCTAAAAACAAAGAGTCTTTAGAAGCTTTTTCTATTACGTTTACAGATACTGATATGGTAATGGGTTGGGGAACTACTTTAGTTTCTGTTCCTTATGCAGTTAGTATGTAAAATATTAAATTATTAAAATACAAAACCCGAAACTAAAACTAGTTTCGGGTTTATTTTTTTTCGCAAACTTTAGCTATAATTACTTTACTTGCTTACCGCCTATAAAAACTTGTTCTGCTGTTATTGTTGGTATTTTAGAGGCTTCAACCTCCATAATATTATCACTTAACACTACAAAATCTGCTTTTTTACCCGGCTCAATACTACCTTTTTCATTTTCTTCAAAATTAGAATAAGCTGCCCAAATTGTCATTCCTTTTAATGTTTCTTCTCTTGATAAAGCATTTTCCATTTGAAAACCACCTTCAGGGTAATTTTTAGTATCTTTTCTGGCAACAGCAGCATAAAAAGTTAAAAACGGACTAACACGTTCTACCGGAAAATCTGTACCCAATGCAACAACACCTGCTATATCTAATAATTTTTTAAATGCATAAGCTCCCTTAACACGCTCCTCACCTAGTCTTTCTTCTGCCCAATACATATCACTAGTTGCGTGGGTTGGTTGTACAGATGGGATAATACCTAATTTAAAATAGTCAAAATCTTGTGGTGCAATAACTTGTGCATGCTCTACTTTCCAGCGTCTGTCTTTTGTATTTTTTAAGGCAGATTTGTATGCGCGTAATACTGCTACATTAGCAGAATCTCCTATGGCGTGCGTATTCATCTGGTATTTCGTTTTTGCTATTCTTTTTGCAAGGCTATTTATTTGGTCTACAGGAGTAACCATTGCTCCAAAATGATTGTGTTTGTCTGAATACTCTTCTTTTAAAGCTGCACCTCTAGAGCCTAAAGCCCCATCTCCGTATACTTTTACAGAGCGCACATTTAAACCATCTGTTTTTACTACTCCTTTACTTAAATAGTAATCTAAGTTTTCTTTGTTTGCGCTTATCATAGCATAAACACGAATATCTAATTCTCCGTTTTGCTGTAAGCTATCAATAATTTCTATAGTTTGTTTATTTAAACCTGCATCATTAACCGTTGTTAAACCATAATCTAAACAAATTTTTTCTGCATCTTTTAATGCTTGTACCTGTGTAGCTACACTTGGTTTAGGCAAAACGGCATCTACCATTGCCATAGGATTATCTACCAAAACACCTGTAAGTTTACCATTAACCTTTACAATTTCACCACCATTTACTTTTGTTTCTGAAGTAATATTAGCTAAATCTAATGCATATTGATTTACAAGATATGCGTGTCCATCTACACGTTCTAAAACTACAGGAATTGAAGGAAAAAGTGAATCTAATGCTTCTTTTGTTGGAAATTCTTTTATTTCCCAATCGTTCTGATCCCAACCTCTACCAGCTATAAATGTTTTTGTATTTGTTTTCTGGAAAGCAGAAACACGCTCTACTACCTCATCAAAACTTTTAGTATCTACCAAATCTACCACTTGCTGATTCATTCCTAAACCAAAAAAATGACAGTGCGCATCTATTAAACCAGGAGTAATTGTTTTACCGCCCGCGTCTATTGTTTTATCTGACGCATATTTTTCTGAAATTTCTTGCTCTGTACCAACGGCAACAAATAAATTATCTTTTACTGCAAAAGCCTGTGCTTTTGCAAAAGTAGAATCTACAGTGTAGACATTAGCGTTAGTAACTATAAAGTCTACCTTTTCTTTTTTAGGATTACACGCTGCAATTGCCAGCAGTAAAACAAATGTTAGTTTTTTCATTAGTCTTTTGAGTTTCTTCAAAAATAATGAAATAAAAAGATTTAAAAATAAACTGATAAAAAATGAATAATATAAAGCCTATAATTATTTACTCAACATTCCAAGAATATATGTAGTACCAGAATCATACCCTGCGCCAAAATAAAGTTCATCTCTTGTTAAAATTGACTCCGCAAACAAGTATTTCCGTATTTTGTATGTAAGCAAATCATCTTTTAAGTCTTGCATAACTTTTAGCACAAGTAAATTTAATAGGCCGTTACACACTAAAACTTTATATTTTGTACTTAGTTTGTGTTTTTCTACAAACACATCTAATTCTTCAAAATTGTTTAGTAACAAGTAGCGTCTTTTGGGTAGATATTCTAGGGCAGAGTTCCAATCTAAATCTTCATCTGGTTTATTTTTAGAACCTGCTATATAGACAGTAGTTTTAATTTTACCATCATCAAATTCCGGAAATGACAAATTAGCAAGTCCAAAATAGATTGATTTAATGTCTTTAGGTATAGGTTCTCTTTTTAAAACCTCAACCAACCAATCTTTAAACTCTAAATATAGTTTCTGTTCATCTATATTTAAAATTGGAAAATTACGACGCAATAAAACTTTTTTAATTTGATTGTAACCAGATTGAATATTTAAGGACTGCTCTATTTGCTTTTCAAATAGAGCGTCTATTAGTTTCCAGTTTAATGCTTTGTTTTGATTACGATACAACATCTAACTAATCTCTACTAAATCTCCATATAATTTTTATAACTATTAGAACTACACCTAAAACCCACCACATATTTTGTTTAGAATCTTCTTTAACATAAGCAGATGCCTGACCCTTTGCCGCTATTTTCTCTGCTTCTTTAGCATCTAAAACAAAAGTGCTACAAGTGTCTTCAAAATTTGGTTTTTTACCTGTTAAGGAACAATTTATTCCGGTATTAGGATCAAACTTTCTATTTTCACATTTCTTACAAAGTATTAATTGTTCTGACAAATTCATTATAAAGTTTTAAATGGTTCATTAATTACTTACAAATCATTTACATATAGTGAAACTTTATAACGTTTAAATCATATTTTTATTACCAATTAAACTTATATGTTGCTCCTGCAAGTACCTGAAAACCTTGTACCGGATAATTTGCCCAACGTTGGTAACTATTATTTGTAATATTTGCAGTTTTTATAAAGAGAGATAATTTTTCATCTAAACGGTAACCAATATGCGCATTAGCATCAAAATAACTATCTAAAGTTACCACTGTAGATGCAAAATCTTGTGGTTGTGTACCTGTAGCAGCTACAGAGCTTAAATCTTCTCTTTCACCTACAAAGAATAAGTTAGCTCCCATAAACCATTTTTCATTAATTTGATAATCCATAAACAACGATCCTTTTACTTTTGGCAAGTTCCACGCAGGATTGTCTGTTTCTGTTGTGTAGCTAAAGACTTCTGCATTTATACCTAAAGCAAAATTTCTGTTTACATCTACATTTAATTGTCCAAAAAATGAAAATGTTTTAATATCATCATAAAAAATATCAAACGTATTTCCTAAATGATAATCTTTATCTTCATCTGCTCTAAATGTATTTTCTGGATTTAATTTATATAATGCTCTATTATTATCTGCCTTATAAGATGCCTTTACATTGTATCCTAAGTTAGTTAACAACTGTCCTTTTAAACCAGCGTAAGCATTGTACTGACTATCGGTTGGTAAAATTGTAAGCATTGGAGACACAAATGGATTTTCATCTACAAAATCGTGATAAGAGTTTTGGTGTAAATCTCCTTCTATACCACCATATGCAATAGCTGTTTCTCCAGATAACCTATAAGATGCTGTTACTGCTGGATAAACATAAAAATTACTATTGCTAGCTTCTGTATCTAAACCATAAACTACATTAGCTCCTAAATTTAAAGTAAGGTCATCTCTTAAAATTACCAGACTAGGGTTTACACCAAACTGTACTTGACCAAATTTAATTTCTCCAGTATTGTCCGTATTATTTAAACTAGCATTTTTAAATTTACCACCAAGGTAATCTAGTTTTACATTAAAATTAATAAGCTCATTAGAAATTGGGACTTCTACAGCTGCGTTAATAACCGCTCTATTTTCACCAGATTCTGTTGCGTCCCAAAAACGTCTTAACAATACATCACCTCCTTTTATTAGATAATCTTCCATTTTAAGTTCGCCTCCAAGTTCAGCATCAAAATAGTGTTGTTTTTCATCTATTAAACTTTCTGGTGTTGCACCTAAAGCATCTTCCGTTACTCCATACCAGCTATACAACTTGTGTTGCAATCCTACATTAGCATTCCACTCCAAATCTCTTTCTCTTCTGGTATAAATACCTTTTACTTTAGTATCATAAAAAACATTATCTACAGGAGCTTCTTCTATATCTCCACGAGAAGAATGGTGGTTTAATCCAATATCTAACGTTTCATTTCTGTTAATAGGTCTACTAGTATAAAAATCTACCAGTGCATTACTGTAGTTTCCTAAACCTATAGAAGCGTATGAATTAAACAATTCCTCTGGCTTTCTCTTTTTTACTGCAGTAGCTTTTCCTTTTGCTGGAGTAAATGTAGAAGCTACCGGCACAGAAAAAATACTGTATTTAATTGGCTTTTTCTTTAGTTCTACGGCACCGTTAATTACTGGTGTAGACTTTAATTTAAAAGCATCTGCAATAGTTGGCTTGTAGGCTTTTACCACTGTTACAGTCTCTGTTCCTAAATCTTTTTCCTCTTCATCCTTATCTTTTTCTTGTGCAAAGGCAAATTGTGCCAATCCTAGAAATAAAGTAATAATTATATAGATATACTTTTGCATAGTGTGTTCTTATTTTTTTGTTACCTGTTTATTAGTTGCCGTCTGGATTTATAGACGAGTTGCTGCGCGACTCCTTAGTTTTAATAAGTCGTTGCTCTGTTTGCGCCTCTGCTACTATATCTGGGTAACTGCCAAAGTTTTTAATAATGTTTTCTAAAATATAATTTGCTTGGTAGGCATCTCCTAATGCGTAGTAGTTTTTAGCCATAATTAAAAGCCCTTTACCTGCCCACTCTTTATATCCAGAAAAATCTTTTACCAATGTTTGTACTGCCTCTGAAGAACCTTCATAATCTTGCTCTTTATGCTTAAAATAAGCATTGTAGTACCAAGCCTCTGCTCCTCTTTCTCCTGTTGCTATTTTTTGTACAATAGCATAAGCCTCTTTTGCCTTAGGCTCATTATTAGTTTTAATAGCAGAACGCGCTATCATAATATGAGCATCACTTTTAATACGGTTATCTATACTCTCTGTAGCCAACACTTTTTCTGCATAAGCAATAGTTTTACTGTAGTTCTTTTGGTTGTAATAACCTTTCATTAAGTTAGATTGTGCAAAGGTTACGTTTTGCTTAATATTTGCCGTTTGCTCTAGCTTTTCTAGGTAAGGAAAAGCATCTGTATATTTATTATCTGCTATATAAATTTCGCAAACACGCGCTATAGCCTGCTCTGTAAATTCTGTACCACCTTGGTCTGCCACATACTTATAATGAGGCAAAGCAGTTATTTTTTGCCCTTTAGCAAAATACAATTGTGCAAGCTTAAAGTTGGCATCTAAAATATGTGAGCCGTTAGGGAATTCTTTTATATAATTCTCATACCCCTTAATAGCTGCATCTGTTTTGTTTTCTATAAATTGCTTTTCTGCCGACTCATAAGTGGCGTTATCCAATTCTGAATCTGTAACTTCTACAAAATCTAAATCTCTAACCCAGTTTGCATACTCATCTACCCTACCAAGATCTACATAAACTAATTTTGCTGTTGCCACAGCTTGTATAGCTTCTTGTGTTTTTGCGTGGTCACGTACAACAGTTTTAAACTTAGCCAATGCTTGCTCATTTCTGCTGGCATTGTAGTGTACTAAACCTTGGCGTAATAGTGCCCTTGGCACTAAACTACTCCCCTTATACTCTTCAATAAGTTTGTTATACGCATGTAAACCTAAATCTTCATTACCTAGTTTAATATAGGTGTTTCCTAGCTCATACAAAGCATCGTCTTTTAAGGTAGAATTGCTATATTTTGTAACAAAGGTTTTTAATTCATCAATCTTTGTATCACTCTTACCAACAAAACCATAACTTAATGCTCTTTGGTAGGCAGCATAATCTTTTTGTCCGCCTCTATTTTTTAAAGCAATATTGTACGTCTCTATTGCCGGCCAGTACTTACTAGTTACAAAGTAACAATCTCCTAAACGCAAATAAGCGTCATTTAACTTAGCCTCATCTTCTGGCTTGCTATCTGTATATTTTTTATAGTATGATGTTGCATTTACATAATCATTCAGCTTAAAATAAGTATACGCTAAATTGTAATCTAACTCCTTATTTTCATCTGTAGAAACAGACATTGGGTTTTGCTGAAAAGCAACAAACGACACCAAAGCATCATCAAACTTATTAAGCAAATAAAGCGATTCTGCTTTCCAGAAATTTGCTCTAGCTTTAAATTTAGGCTCCTCTGCATTATCTAAAGACAAGTTAAAAGCCTTTAAAGAACTCTCATAATCTTGCTCTAAAAACAATTCTACTCCCCTGTAAAAAGCAACCTTTTGGTAGGTTTCTTTACTTGCATAGTTTTTGTTTTTCTCTAGTAACTCTAAAGCACCTTTATAGTTTTTAGAGGTAATGTAAGAGTCTACTAAAAGCTCCTGAATTTCTTTAGTATGCTCAGTATTTGGATATGTTTCTAAATATTTAGTTAGTACAGACGGTACAGGCTCGTAGGCATTTCCAATTTCATAACTAAGTCTGGCGTAGTTTAAATAAGCATCTTTCTTAATTTCCTCAGAATAATCCATTTGTGCCGCATTTTTAAATGCATTTAAAGCCTCTTGTTTTTTATCTAGCTTTAAATAACATTCAGCCAAATGGTAATATGCGTTTTGAGACACACTATTATCACCATCTATAATATTATTAAACTGGTCTATACCATTTGCGTAATCTCCTTGCTTATAGTAACTGTATCCAAGTAAATAATAATCTGTATTACTCCATTTACCACGTTTACCTTTATACTCTGTTAAGTATGGTATAGCGTTGTTGTATTGCTTAAGATTAAAATAACTTTCTCCTATTATTTTATTTAATTCTGATACCTCATTCCTATCTGCCTTTGGCAACTGTTCTTTAGCAAGTGCTATGGCTTTTTCAAAATTACCAAGCTTAAAGTTCATATCTGCTTGGTAGTATGATAGTTTTTCTTTTAACTCATCCTGATCTGTAATCTGGTCAAAACGCTCATTAGCCTCTTGGTAATTATCTTGTTCATAAGCAATATACCCTAAGTAGTATTTTGCCTGAGAACCATAGGTTGCAGAGTTGGTAACACGATTTAAATAACGCTCTGCATCTTTATATTTTTTAGATGAAAAAAGAGCATAACCATTATTAAACTCAAATCGTTCTTTGTCTTTCCTAGACATAGAAGATTGGTCTACCTTTGCATACCATTTTAAAGCGTGCGGATATTTGCCTGTTTCAAAATAATAATCTGCCACATCTAAATAAGCTGTATTTCTTTTGGTAGACGTTGGGTAGTCTTCTACAAATTGCTCCATAAGCTTATCTGCCCCTAACTGGTTTAGACGTATTGCAGCGGTAGCAATGTAATAATAGCTATTGGCTTTTGTCTCGTAATCATCGGTGCTTTTTGCTACTTCCTTAAAAACAGCTTGCGATGCTTGATACTGCTTGTCGTTGTACAAAGACAATGCTTTTACGTAATCTTTATTTTTGTTTGTGTAAATTTCTGTTTTTTGCGAATATCCATAGATAGACATCCCCATAAAACATAGGAGTATTGCTATTTTTTTCATTTTCATATAGACTAAGGTCTTATAGTGATATACCTTTGTTAAATTATATAACGTTTAAAATGGCCAAAAGTATATTAAAACTAAGAAAAATATTTTTTACCAAAGCACCTTACTTTTACCCTTAAACTTATTACTTTTATATCAACAATAATACCAGTAAATTTATTTACCTCAAAATTTATGCAAGACACTATTTTAGAACTTAAAGATGTTTCTGTTTACCAAAAAGACAACCTTGTACTTAATAACATCTCCTTGAAAATAAAAAAAGGCGAGTTTGTATATTTAATAGGGAAAACAGGTAGCGGAAAAAGTAGTTTTATGAAAACCCTTTATGGTGACTTGGCATTAAAAGAAGGTACTGGCAATATTGTAGATATAGATTTAAAAACAATGCAAGAAAAAGACATTCCTTTTTTACGCCGTAAACTTGGTATTGTTTTTCAGGATTTTAAATTATTACCAGACCGCACCATAAATAACAATTTACTTTTTGTTTTAAAAGCTACAGGTTGGAAAGACCGTACCAAAATGGATACTAAAATTGAAGAAGTTTTAGACAAGGTTGGGATGAAAACTAAAGGTTTTAAATTTCCTCATGAGCTTTCTGGCGGAGAACAACAACGTATTGCCATAGCACGTGCTTTGCTTAACGACCCAGAACTTATTTTAGCCGATGAACCAACTGGTAACCTAGACCCGCAAACTAGTGTAGAGGTTATGAAAGTACTACAGGATATAAATAAAGCCGGACGTACAATTTTAATGGCAACACACGACTATGCGCTTATATTAAAATACCCCTCTAAAACCTTAAAGTGTGATGATAATAAGGTGTTTGAAGTAGTACAACGCGCCGTTTAAAAAAACTTGCAAAAGGCCTACAACTATGAATGTTGAAGACACCGCCATTAAAACAACCTATTTTAGCATAATAGGCAACCTTTGTCTCGCTATTATTAAAGGACTTGCTGGTTTTTTTGGTAATTCTTATGCACTTATTGCAGATGCTATTGAGTCTACTACAGATGTTTTTTCTTCTTTACTAGTGCTTGTTGGATTTAAATATGCTAAACGCCCTGCAGATGAAAATCACCCATACGGGCACGGAAAAATAGAACCCTTAATTACTTTTTTGGTTGTTGCTTTTTTAGTTACATCTGCCACTATAATAGCATATGAAAGTATACAGAACATACAAACACCACACAAAATACCAAAAGCCTGGACACTTATTGTTTTAGGAGTTATTATTATTTGGAAAGAAGTTCTGTACCGTATAGTTCTAAAAAAGAGTAAGCAAATACATAGTACCTCTTTAAAAGCAGATGCTTGGCACCACAGAAGCGATGCCATAACATCTATAATGGCATTTATTGGTATCTCTATTGCACTAATTTGTGGTAAAGGATATGAAACTGCAGATGATTGGGCTGCCCTACTTGCCTCTGGTTTTATCCTCTATAACAGCTATTTAATTTTAAGACCTGCACTTGGCGAGGTTATGGATGAGCAATTGTATGATGATTTAATTGATGAAATAAGAACTAAATCTACACAGGTTGATGGCGTTTTAGATACCGAAAAATGTTTTATTAGAAAGGCCGGAATGAAATACCATATAGATTTGCACGCCATTGTAGACGGAAAAATTACAGTAAAAGAAGGCCATGATATATCTCACAAATTAAAAGATTATCTTATGGCAGAAATTCCAAATCTAGAATATGTTTTAATACATATAGAGCCAGACAATTATGAATAACAAACAACAAAACTATGAGCACTAATAAGCAATACCATAAAGGCAAACAATTAACTACATTTGGCATTTGCGGTATAATTGGCGGTATTGCATTACTTACTTTACAACAAAAAACTATTGGTATTATATGTATTGCCAATGGCATTTTACTAACTTACACTGGCTATAAAAAAATGAAGACTTCTACAAACTATGAAGAGTAGAGAAAAACATATTTAGTATAAAAAACCCGATAAACTTTAACTAAGTTTATCGGGTTATATTATTTTAAAAAGTAGGCTTATTTAATCTCTAAAACTTCTAAATCAAAAATAAGGTCTTTACCTGCTAGCGGGTGGTTACCGTCTATAACAATAGACTCATCTTTAACTTCTACTACCATTAGGTTCATTTCTCTACCATCTGGAGCTTTAGAAACTAATCCCATACCAACTTTAGGCTCCATATCTTGTGGAAGCTCAGATTTTTTAACTTCTTGTATTAAAGCTTCGTTAACCTCACCATATGCTTCTTCTTTAGCAATAGTAATGGTCTTTTTTTCGTTTAGCTTCATATCTAAAACACCTTTTTCAAAACCAGGTATTAACTGTCCTTGACCTAAAGTAAACTCTAACGGTTCTCTACCTTCAGAAGTATCAAAAACTTGTCCGTCTGCCAACTTCCCTGTGTAATTAACTTTTACCGTGTTGTTTTCCTTAACTATACTCATATTGTATTTTTCAATTTTTAAAATATCCTTTGTATAATTCTTATACAGCCAATATTTTATTTTAAACTTAGACTAACAATTCTGCCAAAATCAAGCCAAAAGACTAAAAACCTGACACAATAGAGCTGTAACCAACATTTAAATATCTAAATTAACCCCAAAAAACGGTCACAACCCTCTGATGGTGGTTATAGTTTTAAAAAAGAAAGTTCCAAAAAAAATAAGATTTATAAATTAAAAATCAGCAACTCTGTCAGGTTTATTTCAGAAAACAGATATAAACTTGTTGCAAGCGGTTACAAAATCAATAAAAATTAGCCAATAAAAACTATTACTTTAGCTCGGTATATTTTTATAATGAGGTATGAAAAATAGTCTAGAAGAATTTACAAACACTTTAAAAGATTTTCAGAGTGTATTACGCACAACTAAATTTGGGAGTAAAAATGACTTTTTAGACCGAAAAAATTCTACACCAATAACACACGTAAAAGAACAAGCACTTTCTGCAGAACTTAGTTACTTATACAGCAATTATAGTACACTCCTAATTTTACCACACATACATATAAATACTTTTTCTAGTTTACATCCAAAGCTTCATATTTTTGGAAAAGGATCTGCAATGACTAAAAAAAACAATCCTTGGAAAAACGGAAAAGTTGTAATAGCGCACTCATTTAATGCGTCTGCAAAAAAAATATGGGCAGATACTACACAAGAACAAACCCCTATTTATGTTAGTGATTTAGAAGGTAATTTTTTACAACTAACATCTAGTATAAATATGTTTTTTAAATTACTAATAGAGTTGTGTAAAAGCTATAATTTTAATAGAGATAAAGAGCCAAAATGTGGTAGCGAAACTAATTTGTGGGATTTGCACAGAGAAAAAATAGTTTCTCCTTACTTTGCTAATAGTATAAAAGACTTAGTACCCCAGGAAGATATATTTATTATTACCGCTGTTTTTACTTTAGATTAAAAATTTACTTTCTCTACTTTTTAAAACATAATATAGTATTTTTACAACCTCTTTTTCTCTCCATAAAAAGACGCAATTTAACATTTGAACAAATCTACATTTATGACATTAGAAGAAAGAATTGAAAAATCTGTAACAACAATTTTTAAAGCCGTTTTTCCTAACACTACCAACCATTATGACACTCTTTTTGGTGGTACTGCTATGCAACTTATGGATGAAACTGCATTTATTTGTGCTACAAGATTTAGCAGACAGCAAATGGTAACTGTTAGTAGTGATAAAATAGATTTTAAAATGCCTATTCCTGCTGGGACTATTGCAGAATTGTGTGGCTACGTTACGCACGTTGGCAATACCAGTTTAAAAGTTAGGGTAGATATTTATATAGAAGAAATGTACTCTGACTACAGAGAAAAAGCAGTATCTGGCGAGTTTACTTTTGTTGCAATTGATGAAAATAAGCAACCGGTTAAAATATTGAAATAACTACCTTATTAGTTTTCTTTTATATTTATATCATTTTTAAAATGACTATAGACGCTATACTCAACAAAGTTTATACACTACCACAAACATCTTTGGCTAAAATTAGAGATAATATGGTGGAAGTAACATACCCAAAGCAACATATAATTATAAAAGACCACACAATAGAACCCAATATTTACTTTATAAAAAGTGGTATTGTAAGAGCTTATGCTAATTTTGATGGTACAGAGGTTACCTTTTGGTTTGGCAAAGAGTCTGAAGCTGTAATATCTATGCGTAGTTATATTGAAAATAAAAAAGGGTATGAGAATATTGAACTGTTAGAAGACTGTACATTATATAAACTTGAATCTAACACATTAAAACAGCTTTTTTTAGAAGATATACACATTGCTAATTGGGGACGTAAATTTGCAGAACAAGAGCTAATAAAAACAGAAGAACGCTTAATATCTAAACAGTTTAAAACTGCAACACAACGCTACCTAGAGTTACTAAATACCAACACAGATTTAATTAAAAGAGTACAACTGGGGCACATAGCATCTTATTTAGGCATTACACAAGTTAGTTTAAGCAGAATTAGAGCTGCAATAAAATAATTGTCTTTTTTATCATTTGTAAAATTTAGTTTAATTAAGTTACTAGACCTTTGCTAAAAATTTTACTATGAATTGGATAATTTTAATAATTGCAGGACTTTTTGAGGTTGCTTTTGCCTTTTGCTTAGGTAAAGCTAAAGAGGCCACAGGAACAGATGTGTACTTATGGTACGGTGGTTTTTTTATTTGTTCTGCAACTAGTTTTATATTATTAATTAAAGCAATGCAAACCATACCTATTGGCACAGGTTATGCCGTATGGACAGGTATAGGTGCTGTAGGCACTGTTTTGGTTGGTATTTTTGTTTTTAAAGATCCTGTTAACTTTTGGAGAGTATTTTTTATAATTACACTTATAGCATCTGTTATTGGATTAAAAGCCGTAGCACACTAACTAAAAAGAAAAAAATGTCTGGAAAAACTAATTTATCAGAATTATTAAAAGGTATGACTCCTAAACTTAACAAAGGAGAATATGTTTTTTGCACTATAAAAGACAGTAGTTTGCTAGATCGTAAAAAAGTAATTTGTGAGTTTACAGAAGCAGAAGGTATTACTATTATTACAACAAAAGGCTATGCGGACAAACAAGAGTTTACTTATAGTTTTATTGCAAGTTGGATTACACTTACCATACACTCATCATTAGAAGCTGTAGGTCTAACAGCTGCTTTTTCTTCAGAATTAACAAAGCATAACATTAGCTGTAATGTAATTGCTGCGTATTATCATGATCATATATTCGTAGATAAAAAAGATGCTGCAAAGGCTATTATGGTTTTAGAAGAATTATCTAAAAAACAAGAGTAAATAAATAACTATACCTACTTAAAAATTTTAGTTTCTCACGGTAAACAGTTAATTTTTAAACATCTAATTGTAGTATTTTTGATATGCATAAAAAATAACTAAACCGCTTACAATGACAACAGATAGTATTAAACAAAAACTAATTGCTCAAGGTATTTATCATTCTGACACTACTATTACAAATAAACCAAGTGTAATTGGTTACGAGAAAAAATTTAAACTAGCTTGGATGGCTACTCAACTAAATACATTTATTGTTGCTACAGATTTTAAGGATGAAAAAATAACAACTGCAGTTATAAACCAACACATTACAGAAGCATTTAATTTTACAAAAACAAATTACACTGGTTGGCCACGTGGTTTACAGTCTGGGATTGGCGTAATTTCTATCTTAATTTCTACCAATGTAGATGAACAGGCTAAGGAATATTGCGTAAAATTAAAATCTGGTAAAAAATGGGCTGGATTTACAATTCCTGTAATTTATAACCCAGATACTAAAGAAGTACATCAATTTTCTAAAAATCCTATGTGGGGAAGAATCTATTATCCGCACTTTAAAAAATTGATTAATAGCTTAAAATAAATTACAAAAACTTAACTTAAAAGCTAAAAAAAGTTAAGCAAACATTAAGTTATTACTGCTTTATAAATAATATGCATATATATTAAAAAAAGGCTGTAATTTATGCGTTAAAAAGTCCAAATGAAGGAATTGGAAGACCATATTTATATGCAAATTCTGCAATTATCTAAAGCTGCAGATTTATTAGTAGAAAAGGAAGAATATACAACGGCATTAAAAAAATATTGGTCTGCTTATGACCTAATTCCCGAACCTAAAACAAAATGGGAAACTAGCACTTGGTTATTAGCTACTATTGGGGATATTAATTTTATAAATAAAGATTACACAGCGGGCGTAGAAAATTTATCTAGCGCTATGCAATGTCCGGATGCTATTGGCAACCCTTTTATACACCTAAGATTAGGACAATGCCAGCTAGAAATTGGCAATAAGCATAGAGCAGAATGTGAGTTAAACAGAGCATATGCCATAAAAGGTAAGACCATTTTTATGCAAGAAGATAAAAAGTATTACGACTTTTTGGATACCAGAGTAGATCTAGCGCCTAAGAAAAAAAAATGGTGGAAACTTACAAAGTAATACATTAACAAATTTTCATCATTTTATACGGCTATAACTCCTATTTTTGTTCATTAGTAAAATTAAACTAAATGAACTTAACAATAGAAAACATTTTATTAGTTGGCTCTATATTACTTTTTATAAGCATTATAGTTGGTAAAACATCTTATAAATTTGGAGTGCCAACTTTATTGTTATTCTTGGTAATTGGTATGCTTGCAGGTTCTGACGGTATAGGAGGCATTAAGTTTGATGACCCTAAGCTTGCACAATTTATAGGCATAGTTTCTTTAAATTTTATTCTTTTTTCTGGAGGATTAGACACCAACTGGAACACTGTAAAACCTATTTTAAAAGAAGGAATTGTACTATCTACTATAGGCGTACTTTTAACTGCTGTTACCATAGGCACATTTGTTTTTTACATTACCAATTTTACAATTTATGAAAGTATGTTACTTGGTTCTATTGTATCATCTACAGATGCTGCAGCCGTATTTTCTATTTTAAGATCTAAAAATTTAGCACTAAAAAATAATTTAAGACCAACTCTAGAGTTAGAAAGTGGTAGTAATGATCCTATGGCATACGTATTAACACTTGCCTTTTTAACATTGGTAATAAATCAAGACCAAAGTATATTTTCTATAATACCAATGTTTATACAACAAATGGCATTTGGAGCAATTGCAGGGTTTGGGTTTGGTAAACTAAGTAAATACATTATAAATAAAATTAAGTTAGATTTTGAAGGCTTATATCCTGTGCTTGTAATTGCATTAATGTTTATTACATTTTCTGCTACAGACTTTGTTGGTGGTAATGGTTTTTTAGCTATTTACATTTGTGCTGTTTACTTAGGTAATCAAGATTTAATTCATAAAAAAACCATTTTAAAAATGTATGATGGTTTAGCCTGGTTAATGCAAATTGTACTGTTTTTAACCTTAGGATTGCTTGTTTTTCCTTCTAAAATTATTCCTGTTTTTGGTATTGGTATACTTATCTCTTTATTTTTAATTTTAGTGGCACGTCCCGTAAGCGTATTTTTAAGCCTGTTATTTTTTAAAATGAAATTTAGACGTCGGTTTTACATCTCATGGGTTGGTTTACGTGGTGCTGTACCTATTGTTTTTGCTACCTATCCATTGCTGGCTGGTATAGACAAAGCAGATATGATGTTTAATATCGTGTTTTTTATATCTGTATCATCTGTACTAATACAAGGAACTACATTATCTGTAATGGCAAAATGGTTAAATGTAGCATTACCAAACGAAGAGAAAAAACTAAGTGCAACAGACCTTCTATTAGAAGACAACCCAAAAGCACTAATAAAAGAAATTCCTGTTACCACTAATTGCTACGCAGTAAACAAAAAAATTGTAGACCTAGGTTTTCCTAAACACGCAATTATAGCAATGATACGCAGAGATAATAAATACGTTACTCCAAACGGGTCTACAGTTATTGAAGATAAAGATATATTAGTAGTACTTGCAGATAAGCAAGAAGCTATAGACAATGTAAAAAACTGCCTAAACAAGTAACTTTAATATAAATTAACATTTTAGTTTTTACTTATTAAAGTACATTTGCGGCGTGAAAAAAACAGTAAATTTTATAAGCGCTTTTTTACTTACGGCACTTTATTGCTTAGCAATAGGTATTGTAACTAATTCTCTTGCTAATTATAGTGTAGAAGATACTTCTACAGCTAAAGAAGTACAGTTTTCATATAAGGCATCTAACAACTTCTTTATACAGTCTTCACAAACAGAAAATGTTGTTAGTATTCCTAGCAATAATAGCAACTACCCTTCTAATTTAAAAGATCTTTTTCAGAGTTTTTTAGCACCTAGTACTTATGCAACTCCGCATAACACATTATCATTAAGCTCTAATTACCATAATACTTACATTAACTTTTTAGTTCAATTTAAAAAGTTAAAACTAATGTTCCCTTTTCATAATTTCTTGTAATTAAGTTGATGGTTTTTACTGTAACAACAGTAAAAACAAATTACCAGAAAGGCTTTGTATACATACATTGCCAAATTTTTACATACATCAACTTTTAAAAAATTACATAATGGATTTAGGAACAGATATAACAGCAATCATAATAATAAGTGTATGTTTATTACCTTTTATTTTTATTGCTAGAAGCAGAAAAAAAAGAGAAAAAAAGATGCTTGCTTCCTTAGAAGAAATAGCAAAAGAAAACAATTGCACGGTTAATGATTATGATATAAATGCCGATTTTATTATTGGAATAGATCATAAACAAAATCAAGTTTTTTATTACAAAAGTGAAGAAGGCGTAATAAACCAAGGAGCTGTTAACTTAACAGGTATTAAAAAGTGTAAAATTGCTACGCATACGCAAACAATTAACGCCAAGAACCGTAAAGAGTATGTAGTTAAAGGTTTAGAATTAAAATTTATACCACGCTATAATCAAGACCCAGAAGTATCTTTTACCGTGTATGATTCCGATTTAAAAATGCAGCTAACTGGAGAGCTGCAATTAGCAAAAAAATGGGAAACTTTAATTAATAAAAAATTACAACATTTTAATTAATCATAAAAAAAAGCCCCTTACAACATACAAGGGGCTTTTTAAAAATATTTATCACTTAGATTTTATTCGTCCTTTAACTCCCATGATCTAACCCAATCGTAATAAGTAGTTCTTTCAGATTCCGACCCTGTCATTCCTCCATCTTCTGGAACCGGATTCCAATCATATGTTTCTACTACAAGTCTTAAGTACATTTGCAAACTAAACTCTGCCTTAGGAGTTATAGTATAAACTTTTTTACCATCCAAATAAAACTCAATTTCTGTAGGACTCTTCCACCAGGCGCCATAAACATGGTAATCTTCCCAAACTTTACCATTTGTAGCTACATTATTTCCTTCAGAACCAATTGGTGTTTCGTTACAACTAGTACCTCTGCTGTGCGTGTTAGAATGTATGGTTTCATCAAAATTTTTAGCAAAATTAGCTGTACCAGTAATTTGCCCAACACATTCTTGTATATCTAACTCCGTTACCCTTTTATCACAACCTTCACCTTCACCAGCAACATTAATTAGCCAAAACGTAGAAGACATAAAAGTTTTATTTGCTTTCATTCTACATTCTACATAAGTACCTACCTGCGCTGCGTTTCTTGAGTAAATATTAGAGCCTGCGTGAGTAAATGTTTCTCCATTAATTACCTCTGGTTCATCTAACTTATATGAAGTAAGCATTAAATTACCATCAGCTTGTGAAACTGTATTGGCTTTAAAAATACCAGGGGCTCTACCTATCCAACGAGTACTGGTATTTTCCCATTTGGTTTCATCAAAGCTATTGTTGGTAAACTCATCAGAAATGTTTTCGATTTTTACCCATTTTTTACCAGATGGAGTTGGACTGTTTCCATCTTCAAAAAGCGGAGATTCTTGAATAACAGTTTCTTCAGTAACAGTTTCTTCCGCTTCTACGTCATCGGTTACACCATTATCATCATCATTAGAGCTACTGCATGATAAAGCACTAAAAACTAGTAAGGCAAACAGATACTTACAATTTATTCTTAACATTATTACATATTTTTCTTCCAAATATAAAGAAACTAAACAGTGTAAAAGTAAAATACAGCAACAATTATTTTTTATGAATTAAGGAAAAAAGCAAAGCGTATATCTTAAACCTGTACAAACAACTTATTACAAATAAGTTACAATATTTAGCTTTTTTACTAGCAAATAAAACTATACCTACAGCGTATAGATATTTAACACATATGCTTTAAAGTTTTTTTGTTACCTTGTTAAAACTAACTATAAAGAAACTAAATGGAAGTCCTTGGTATAGATATTGGCGGTTCTGGAATAAAAGGAGCAATTGTAAATGTAACAACAGGTGAAAAACTTACAGAACGATTTAGAATTCCAACTCCTCCCACCAAAAAGCCAAAAGAAATGGCTAAAGTGATAAAAAAAATTATTAAACATTTTAACTATAACGGTCCTGTTGGCTGTGGATTTCCTACCTTAATAAAAAATGGCATTTGTAAAACACCGGGTAATTTGCACAAAAAATGGGTAGGTGTAGACGTAACTCAGCTTTTTTCTGAAACCACTGGTTTACCATTTACTGTTATAAATGATGCTGATGCTGCTTGCTATGCAGAAATGAACTATGGCGCAGGCAAAGAACTTAAAGGTTTTGTGATTATGATTACTATTGGCACTGGTTTAGGCAGTAGTGCATATTTAGATGGCAAACTAATTCCTAACTTTGAGTTAGGACAAATACCATATAAAAAACATAAAAAAATAGAACTATGGGCAGCAGATTCTGCCAGGCAAAGAGAAGAACTTTCTTTTAAGAAATGGGGAAAACGTGTAAATACTTTTTTAGAATATGTTGAGTTGTTAGTTGCCCCAGATGCCATAGTTATTGGTGGTGGTATATCTAAAGAGTTTGACAAGTTTAGCAAACACATAAAAATTAACACACCCGTAATACCTGCTGTTTTAGAAAACCACGCCGGAATTATAGGTGCAGCTTCTGCTACATTAAACAAATAAAAAGCATAAAAAAGCCTTCGTCTAAAAAAAGACGAAGGCTTTTTTAAATACTAAATTTTAAATTTTAGTACTATTTTAAAATTTTTGCTCCTTCTGGTTTAGAAAAGTAATTTTCTTCTACCTTATCAGAAAAATTAATATCACTAACATCAATTTTTGTTATATATTCTCCCAAACCATTTTCTTTGTCCTCGTTAGACCAGTATGTTTTAAAACCTTTAGCAAAAACAATACCTTTAACGGTTGTAGTATCTTGTGTTACGGTTATTTTTTCTGGTGCATGTCCGCCATTAGGAAAGTACTCTGGGTATGACACTATATATTTAAAAGCATCTAATAAATTAGTTTTTGCATTAATATACATTATATAATAATCATCTGGAGCAGAACCAACACCTTTGTCATACGTAACTTTTACTACATTCTGCATAGCTCCTTTAAATTCTACTTGCGGTAACAATTCTAAGTTAACACCCTCACCATCAAAAACAAATGGTTGCCCAGAAAAGTATATAGGAGTTAGCGCCCAAAATTTAGTATCGTACTCAAAAGAAGTACTGTCTTTTGCTTGTACCCAAGCCTCACTTCCATCCCAACCAAAAATATCATTTTTGTCTGTAATACTATTATGCCTTGCTTTATTGCTCCAAGTATCTATTGTTTGATAAGAATCTCTTATGCCTTTGCCATTTAATGGTTGGTAATTAAATCTAAAAGATAAATAGCCATTTGCATACCATTTTTTTAATCCGCCATGTGCTTCCATAGCACTCCATAATACCTTACCTGCTTCTGTTGCATTTAATCTTTTATTGGCAGCGTTAACTCTTTTTTCTATCCAAGAGTCTGGAATGTGGTATCCTGCTTTTTCAGTTTTTTCTACTGTAGTTTTACTAACGTCTTTTTTACTTGTTTCCTTACAAGCTACAAAGGCTAGTACTGCAAATAAACTTACAATTTTTACTGTTATTTTCATTTTAATTATTAATTATGTGTTATTATATAATAGTCGTTTAAACCTACAAAACATTTCAAAATTAAATAAAAAAAATCCCAAGACGTTCATCTTGGGATTTTTATGTATCTTCTTAATAAATTAAGCTATTTTATTACGCTTACGTTCGTTTTCTGTTAAGTAAATTTTACGTAATCTTAAGTGTGACGGTGTAACTTCTACGTACTCATCTTTCTGTATATATTCTAAAGCTTCTTCTAAAGAGAATTTTATTGCTGGTACAATTTTAGCTTTATCATCTGCACCTGAAGAACGCACGTTAGATAATTTTTTAGTTTTAGTGATGTTAACTGTCATATCATCACCTCTAGAGTTTTCACCAATTACTTGACCTTCATAAATATCTTCACCTGGATCTACAAAAAACTTACCTCTGTCTTGTAATTTATCAATAGAATAAGGAATTGCTTTTCCTGTTTCCATAGAAACTAAAGAACCATTTTGACGTTGAGGAATATCTCCACGCATTGGTTGGTATTCTAAGAAACGGTGTGCCATAATAGCCTCACCAGCAGTTGCAGTTAATAATTGGTTTCTAAGACCTATAATACCACGAGAAGGAATTAAGAACTCGCATACCATACGCTCTCCTTTTGCCTCCATACTAGTCATTTCACCTTTACGCATAGATACCATTTCTACTGCTTTACCAGAAACAGTCTCTGGCAAATCTATAGTTAAGCTTTCTATAGGCTCACATTTAACGCCATTAATCTCTTTAATAATTACTTGTGGTTGTCCAATTTGTAGTTCGTAACCTTCTCTACGCATTGTTTCAATAAGTACAGACAAGTGTAATACACCACGTCCAAATACTAAAAATTTATCAGCACTATCCGTTTCGTTTACACGTAATGCCAAGTTTTTTTCTAGTTCACGCTCTAAACGATCTTTAATATGACGAGAAGTTACAAACTTACCATCTTTACCAAAGAAAGGAGAATCGTTAATTGTAAATAACATACTCATTGTTGGCTCATCAATAGCAATTGTTTGTAATTGCTCTGGATTTTCAATATCAGCAACAGTATCACCAATTTCAAAACCTTCTAAACCTACAATAGCACAAATATCTCCTGTATTTACTTCTTCTACTCTTAATCTACCAAGACCTTCAAAAGTATAAAGTTCTTTAATTTTAGATTTTACAATGCTACCATCTCTTTTTACTAAAGATATTTGCTGACCCTCTTTTAAGCCACCACGTTGTAATCTTCCAATAGCAATTCTTCCTGTAAATGAAGAATAATCTAAAGATGTAATTAACATTTGAGTATTACCTTCTTCTGGTTTAAAAGTAGGTATATGCTCAATAACCATATCTAATAATGGCTCTATATTTTCAGTTTCGTTTTTCCAGTCGTCACTCATCCAGTTATTTTTAGCTGAACCGTATACTGTAGGAAAATCTAACTGCCACTCCTCTGCTCCTAACTCAAACATTAAGTCAAAAACTTTTTCGTGTACTTCTTCTGGCGTACAGTTTTCTTTATCAACCTTATTAACAACAACACAAGGTTTTAAACCAAGGTCTATTGCTTTTTGCAATACAAAACGAGTTTGTGGCATAGGTCCTTCAAAAGCATCTACTAAAAGTAAAACTCCATCTGCCATATTTAATACTCGTTCTACCTCTCCACCAAAATCGGCGTGACCAGGAGTATCTATAATATTAATTTTTGTGTCTTTATAGACTACAGAAACGTTTTTAGATACGATTGTTATTCCGCGTTCGCGTTCTAAATCGTTGTTATCTAATATAAGATCACCTGTATTTTGGTTTTCTCTAAATAACTGACAGTGGTACATAATTTTATCTACCAAGGTTGTTTTCCCGTGATCTACGTGGGCAATAATTGCAATGTTCTTTGTTGTTGACATAACTGATTTTTAAATGCATTTACCTTCCTAAATGCGCGCGCAAAGATACTCTATTTTTTTTACCGAAAAGCAAAAGATTACAATTTCTTATTATACTGATTTTGAGGTTATTTACAAAAAGTAAAATACTGGCAAAAACTAGTATCTTTGCAAATACAAATTAAAACACAAATGAACTTAGATCTTATACCTCAAATAAAACACACAAAAAGCGACAATTTTTTCTTACTATCTGGCCCTTGTGCTATAGAAGGTGAAGATATGGCTTTGCGCATTGCAGAAAAAATAATTACAATTACAGATAAGTTAGAAATTCCTTATGTTTTTAAGGGAAGTTTTAAAAAAGCAAACCGTAGTAGAGTAGATTCTTTTACAGGTATTGGCGATGACAAAGCACTTAAAATTCTTAGAAAAGTTTCTGAAACCTTTAATGTTCCTACTGTTACAGATATTCATGAAGTATCTGATGCTGAAAAAGCTGCAGAATATGTAGATGTCTTACAAATACCTGCTTTTTTAGTTAGACAAACAGATTTAGTTGTAGCTGCTGCAAATACAGGTAAAGTTGTAAACCTAAAAAAGGGACAATTTATGAGTCCGGAAAGTATGCAGCACGCAGTTACTAAGGTTACAGATAGCAACAACCAGCAAGTTATGGTTACAGACCGTGGTACTATGTTTGGCTACCAAGATATGATTGTAGATTTTAGAGGCATACCTACTATGAAACAATATGCACCTGTTGTATTAGATGTAACACACTCTTTACAACAGCCAAACCAATCTTCTGGCGTTACAGGTGGCAGACCAGATATGATAGAAACCATTGCTAGAGCCGGTATTGTGACTGGTGCAGACGGTATTTTTATGGAAACACATTTTGACCCAGCTAATGCTAAAAGTGATGGTGCAAATATGTTACACTTAGACCATTTAGAGCACGTACTAACAAACCTAGTGGCTATTAGAAAAACTGTAAATAGTTTAAAATAGATCATCAATTCATCAATCAAAAAACCAATCAAACTTACCAACCCAATGTTTAAAAACATCTTATTATTTTGTATTGCTTTAATAAGCACTACACAACTTGTTGCACAAGAAAGTTACACATTTGGACAATTATCTGATTTTGATAAAAACTTTACTGTTTATGAAAAAGATAGTACAGCTAATGCTGTTGTACTTTTTGAAAAAGGGAATAATGAATTCTTAGTAATTGACAATAAAATTTTCATCGAAAAAAAATATTATGTAAAGATTAAAATTTTAAAAAAAGAAGGTCTTGGTAATGCTAATATTATTATACCATTTAAATCTATTGAAAAAAATTCTGAAATAGTTTTTGATATAAAAGCAATTACTCACAATAGAGATTCTCAAAATAATCTATCTCAAAGTGATATCTACCGAGTTGGTATCGGACTAAATTTAGGTGCGGTAAAATTTGCTTTCCCTAATGTAAAAGTTGGTAGTATTATAGAGTATGAATATACTTTATTGTCCCCATTTATTTATAATTTTAAAGGATGGGAGTTTCAGAGTAATATTCCAAAAATATATAGTGAATTTAATGCAAAAATACCCGGAAACTATAAATATAACAGAAGTTTAATAGGTTTTTTAAAGTTAGATATTAACGAATCTAAAAAAGAAAAAAATTGTTTTAATGTTGGATTTGCTTATGCTGCAGAATGTGAAGTTTTAAAATATGCTATAAATGATATCCCTGCATTTGATCTTGATGAAAAATTCACTCTATCACCTCTTAATTATCTTTCTAGAATAGATTTTGAATTAGCCTCTACCGTGAGTTTTAACATAGGTAAAGTTCATAATTATACAGCAAGTTGGGAAGATGTAGACAAAGAATTTAAAAAAGATAAAAACATAGGTAGACAATTAACTAAAAAAGGTTTTTTTGAAAAAAATGTACCAGAGTCTCTATTAACAGAAGGCGACTCTTTAACCAGAGCTAAAAACATTTTTAATTTTGTTAAGGATAGATTTACATGGAACGGTAAATATGGTATTTATAGAGACATAAGGGTAAAAAGTGCTTTTGACAACAAAAAAGGTAATATAGGCGAAATAAATATATCTTTAATAAACTTACTTAATAGCGCCGGTTTAAAAACAGATTTAGTGTTATTATCTACCAGAAGTAATGGTTTACCTAAAAAATCGCACCCCGTAATGTCTGATTTTAACTATGTGATTGCTAAAACTATAATTGGCGGAAATACTTATTTACTAGATGCCTCGGACAAGTTAATGCCATTTGGTATGCTACCGTACAGAGCATTAAACTACCAAGGTAGAGTAATGGATTTTAAAAATGATAGTTATTGGGAAACTATTACGCCACAAGAAGATAATCAGCATTATGTTTTAGCTAACTTAGAATTAGATCCAGAAAGTCATAAAATTACAGGTTCCTACAATGAAATGAATAGCGGCTATTTAGCAATTGAAAGAAAAAAAGTTTTAAATAGTACTACAGAAGATGACTACTTAAATAGCAAAGAAAAACTAATAGGCACCAGTGCAGAAATTAATGAGTATAAATTTTTAGAAGAACAAAGTAATGAAAAACGTACTGTTGAAAATTTCACCTATACAAACAACACTGTGCTAGACCAAAATACTTTGTATATTAACCCATTTTTAGTAAAGTCTTTTGGCTCTACTAATCCATTTACCGCAGATGAACGTAAATACCCAGTAGATTTTGGCTTTAAACGTACTTACACTTATGCAGCCAAAATAAAAATTCCTGCAGAATATAAGGTTGTAGAAATACCAAAAAGTATCAATTTATCCTTATCAAATAAAGGTGGCAGATTACAAATGCTTGTTACTTCAAAACCTGGATTAATTACGGTGTCCTTCAAATTAATAATAAATAAAGAACAATATAGTCCTGAAGAATACTTTTCTTTAAAAGAACTTTTTAAACAAGTCACTAACGCTCAAAACAATTCCCTAGTTGTCTTAAAAAAACTATAAATTATTATCTAATTAGTAAAAAAAATCACAAATAATTTAGTTTTAGTTGGTTAATTTCCTACAAAACCAATACTTTTATCTTTCAACTAAAAATTTAGATAAAAGATGAAAACTATAAAATGTTTTTTAACATTTACATTTGTTGTGCTATGTTTTTCTTGTAATAATACAACAAAAGAAGCTGGTACTACTATTGGTTCATTATATATATCAGATGCTACACCAGTACCAGGAGACTCTTTACACATTAGTTACAAAACTAAAGCCAATGAAAAAGACCTTAGTGCTTTTTATTACTATACTGTAGGCTATAAACAATACCCTGTAGATATTAATTTAACTAAAGTAGATAGTTTATACAAAGCATCTATAATGATACCAGATTCTGCCATTGCAGTAGCGTTTAATTTTAAAAATAAAAAAGAGTTTGATACTAATAATGACAAAGGATACTTATTGCCTTTAACAAATGCTAACGGAGATACTTTAGCTGGAGCTATTGCTAGTTTAGCTAATTTTAAGTTAAGAATGGGATCTAATCTTGGATTAGATGTTAATAAAAAGGCTATTTTTAAAGAAATGAGTTCCGATATTTTATCGCATAAAAATATTCAGAAAGAATGGGATGCAGTATTCCCTAGAACCTTTATAGCTGAAAATAAAGTGGAAGCAGAAAAATATATTAAAGAAAGAATAGCTTCTTACACTGAAAATTACAATTTAACAGAGCAAGATTACAGAAACCTTAATGCCCTATACCAAACCTTAGGAGATAAAAACAAAGTAGACTCTCTACAGCTTGTGATGATAGATAAGTTTCCTACAGGTATAAATGCGCAACAAAAAGCTTGGACCAATTTTTATAAAGAACCAGACTATGACAAGCAAAAACAATTATTTGCAGATTTTAAAGAACAGTTTGGAGATAAAAGTAAAATTAAAGACTATATGGTTAGTAGGCTTGCTAATAAAGCCATAGAAAATGGTAATAAAGATGAGTATTTGCAATTAATGGCTCAGGTATCTGATAAAAATATGCTAGCTGGTACTTACAATAGTCTTGCTTGGAACTATGCAGAAAAAGGAGAAAATTTAGATTTTGCTGCAGAAATTTCTAAAAAATCTTTAGATGAAATTAAAAAGGCTTTAAACAATACAGAAGTTAAACCAACCTACAGCACTACGTCTCAGTTTATAAATAATATGACAAGTACATATAATATGTATGCAGATACATATGCCCTAATTAAATTTAAACAAGGTGAGATTAAAGAAGCTATAAAGTATCAAAAAGAAGCAATTGCAGATGGTAAAGATCCGGAGTTAAATGAACGTTACATTATGTTTTTAAACGAGGACAAACAATATAAAACCATTTTAAAAGATGCTTCTAATTTTATTAAAGATGGTAATACTACCGCACAAATAAATAATTACTACAAAAATGCGTATGTTATAGAAAATGGTTCTGAAGATGGTTTTACAGAAAATTTACAAGCTTTAGAAGAAGTTGGGTATCAAAAATTGGTTGTAAAGACCAAAGAAGAAATGATAAATAAAAAACCAAAAAACTTTAAACTTAAAAACCTTAAGGGAGAAACAGTAGAACTTACCGCTTTAAAAGGTAAAACTGTTGTTTTAGATTTTTGGGCTACTTGGTGCGGACCTTGTAAAGCTTCTTTTCCGGGTATGCAAAAGGCCGTAGACAAATATAAAAACAATGAAAATGTAGTATTTTTATTTGTAGACACTATGGAAAGTGGTGACTATGATACCAGGAGTAAATTAGCAGGAGACTTTATAAAAAATAACAACTATACTTTTAATGTTGTAGTAGATAACCCAGTAAAAGAAGGAGGTAGAGAATATAAAGTAGCATCTAATTTTGAAGTTACTGGCATACCAACAAAGGTAATTATTGGCCCAGATGGTAACATAAAATTTGTATCTGTTGGCTACAGTGGTAGTGCAGATAAGCTTGTAAAAGAATTATCATTAAAAATTGACTTGCTAAACTCGTAACCATTTACATTTAGTTATCAATAAAGGCAACTCTAACCAGTTGCCTTTTCTTTTTAGCACCAATTACTATTTACTTGCCATAAAATTTTTCATTACGTACTTGGTAAGCATCTTTAAGCACAGCGGTTAAAACAACATCATTAACTTCTTTTAAAGATGTATAACGCAAAGATTTCATTTTTTTACGGCCATCAGCAACTAAAAAATTAGTGTATTGCGTTAAGTAATGTCCGTTTTTAAAAACTAAATCTACATAATTTTTAGTGCAATTTAAATGACAAAATGGACTATTATCTACATAAAAATATGGTACTCTATATTTAAACTTTAAGTCTGTATTAGGTACGTTACGTACTATAAATGCTTGTAAATGCATTAAAATAGCTCTATAATTTTCTGGTGCATTATAAATATATTCTTCTGCAGGTTTCATACTTTAAATATATAAATTTTACATTGGCCATTGCACAATACAATTATTTTAACTTACTTTGTTTTTCAAAGTACTTTAAATATGGATTCTAAAAAATACTTAGACGATATTTCTGAGATTAAAAATATGATGAGCAAATCGTCTCGTTTTATGTCATTAAGCGGCTTATCAGGAATTTTAGCCGGTGTATATGCTTTAATAGGTGCATATTTGGCTCATAATATTATACAGCCCATTAAAGCAGAACCTAGCCAGTTAAAACGTTTTTTTATGACGTTTGGCGCATTAGACAGCTTATTAATAATAGCAATAAGTGTTATGGTACTAGCCTTAGTAACGGGTACTATACTCACCTATTTTAAAGCTAAAAAAAGTGGTGAAAAAATGTGGGATGTATCTAGTAAACGCTTATTGTTAAATTTTTTATTACCATTAGTTGTAGGTGGGCTTTTCTGTTTGGTATTAATACAATATGAATACATAAAAATTGTTGCACCTGCTACCTTAATTTTTTACGGTCTTGCTTGCGTTAATGCCAGCAAATATACATTAGGAGGCGTACGTTATTTAGGCATTACAATAATTGCTATTGGTTTAATATCTACACAATTTGTTGGTTATGGTTTGTATTTTTGGGCTTTAGGTTTTGGAGTTTGCCACATAATTTATGGATCTTTAATGTACTTTAAACACGACCGTAACTAAGTATGAGTATTATAAACAATATTAATAAAGCATTTGATCATCGTATTAGATTAGGCATTATGTCTATTTTAATGGTGAATGATTATGCAGATTTTAATATGTTAAAAGAATTATTAGGTGCTACAGATGGTAACATTGCCAGCCATACTAAGTCTTTAGAAAAAGCAGAATATATAAAGGTTGAAAAACAATTTATTGGTAAAAAACCAAATACACGCTATTACGCCACTAAATTGGGTAAGTTAGAATTTAAGAAACATATAAATGCACTTGAAAAATTAATAGGAAAACAATAATACTTTTTTTTTACAAATTTACTTTGAAAAACAAAGTACTTTACAAAAATAATATGAGGGCATTACTATTAGAAAAATTATACGATTGGAGCAAAATTCCGTACCAAAGGTTTGTAAAAAACAACAATGCTTGGAACATAAAAATTAGTACTTTATTAAGTTACCCAAAAGGCACTTTAGGTAATGGTCTTGGGCTTTTTATAACCAAACATAATTTTGAACTACAAGACAAATTAGAAAGCCATGATGTATTTCATGTACTTACAGAAACAGGAATTACTGTACCAGAAGAAATTAGTATGCAGTTTTATCTAATGGGTAATGGTAAGCGTAGTTTGTACTTATACGCTGTTGTATTTTTAGGACTACTACTTTACCCAGACTATTATAAAACATTTAAAAACGCATATACTAAAGGTAATAATGCATTACAATTTCATCAATTAGAATTTTTAAAAATGTTGCATATACCAGTTAAAAAAATTAAAACAACCTTTTTAATATCATAAAAATGAAACAGAAATTAATTTTATTTACTAAGTCTAATATTGGTTTATTAGCTGCAATTGGCTTTGCCTTTTTTATTTTAGCGGTACGCATAAAAATTACAGGTTCCTTATTTTTTAGTTTTTTAGTGTGGAACTTATTTTTGGCTGGTTTACCCTATTTATTTTCTCAGGTATTAAAGTACCTAAACAATAGTAACTATAGCAAAATAGGACAATTTGGAGTTTTTGGAATGTGGTTACTGTTTTTACCTAATAGTCCGTATATAATTACAGACCTTATACATTTACAAAACGAAAGCTCTACTATGGTTTGGCTAGATTTGCTACTTGTTTTTGTATATGCAATTATTGGTTTATTACTTGGTTTATTCTCTATGATAGATGTTTACCACGTGTTAAAAAATAAATATGATGCTAAAAATGCTAACTTTTTTATGATATACCTATGCTTACTTTGTGGTTATGGCGTATACTTAGGTAGGTTTTTACGCTTTAACTCTTGGGATTTATTTACAAAACCACATATACTTGCCTACAATATTGCACACAGTTTAACCAATTACAATGTTTGGGCAATGACGTTTGCTTTTGGCAGTTTGTTATATATTTTATTTTGGACACTTCACAAAAAAATAGTGTTTAAATAATAAAATACTATTTGCCATCTACATAGTCTTGTAAATATGAAAACCTATCGGTTAACTTGCCATCTTTTGTCATTCTAGCACGTTCTAACACTCCGTCTTTATCATCATTAAAAAAGGCGGGGATTACGTGTTTTATAAAAGACTGTCCAAAACCTACGCTTGCATCTCTTGGCAACTCACATGGTAAATTATCTACAGCCATTACTGCTATGGCATTAGGATTTTTATAATCTGTTTCTTTACCTGTTTCTGGATCATAACCATACACAGGATCTGCAATTGTAGATGCTTTAATGGTTGTAGCCACAGGACCATTAATATCACAACTAATATCTGCTACTACTTTTATTTTAAAATCTGACTGTTTTGCATCTTCCTTTGTAAATAAGTACGGTGCTCCGTCTCCATAAAAATGACCCGCAATATAAATATCTGACACTTTTGCAAATCTAAAAAAGTTAGATTTATATTCTGATGGATTTGTAAAAAACTCTTGTTTGTTACTGCGCTCGCCATCTTTACGTTTGTTGTAATCTAAAACGTCTATTTGGCAATAAACGGGCATTGTAAATTTTTTATTTAAATAGTCTTTTAAGCCTACTTGCTCTAAGCCCATACCGTCTAACATTTCTTTGGCCCCATTACCAACACGACCTTTACCTGTTAGCACAATTTTAATATTTGGCAATTTTATTTTTTTTAATTGCGCTATTAACGCGTCTTGGTCCTTAAGGGTTTCTGCTTTAGGTAAATTATACGTACCATATTTTAAACCATAAGCTCTAAAACCATTGTATGCACCTACTATACCTGCATACTTGCCAAAGGCTACTAGGCGAGTGTTTTTTTGACTTACAATAACTTCATGGTCGTAAAACTCTATATTTTTTTCTAAAATGGCTTTTAGTAGCGCTCTGTTATAGGGCTGTTTTTTTATGGTATGCGAAAAGAAAAAATATTTTTTATTTGGTATTAAGGCATCTATAGGTACTTCTTTAACACCTATAAGCACATCACAATTTTGCATTTGGTTGGCTACTGTAATATTTTGCTCTGTGTATTCAAAATCATTGTAAACCCTAATGTCTGATGGTTCTACTATTACTTGAGCTTGTTTGAAGGTTTTTATTACTTTATTGCAAGCTTCTGGAGATAATACCACACGACGGTCTGGCGGGTTTTTACGTTCTTTAATGATTCCGAATTTCATAGAAAATTGTTTTATAACTTAAAATTTAAGCATAGTTGTAAATGTAACATATGACAAGATGACAAACAAAACTTTTTTTGGAATACTTTTTGAATTACCTTTGCCGACCGCGTTAGGGATAGCAGCGACATCTTTTTTGAGTTTTATAGCTATAAAACTTAAAAAAATATAGCGAATAGCCCGTTAAAACGCCATAATAATTACTGAGATATTGGGGCCGACTGGTTTTGACAGCGAGATTAATTGAACAGTAAGCACGTCGTGTAATGGCATTGAAACACGTTAAAGGCTATACCAACTTTTTAAACGGCGAGAATAACTACGCTTTAGCTGCATAATCTGAATTATAGTAAGATTGGCCTAGGTACACAAGGTGTACAAGCTTTATGTCTCCGGAAAGCCTTGATTGACGGCGTTCTATTTTGAGGCATCGTAAATGTCAATATAGATTAGGTAGTGCTTTGTTACCTTTTTGAAACTAAAGAAGATAAGTTATAAGTAGGTTGTCTTTAACCAGCTTATAATCGAAAAAACAAGAAAAGACTAAGCGTGTAGAAAGCTCTTTGGTTACTTGTTTGGACGAGGGTTCGAATCCCTCCGGCTCCACAAGAACAACTAAGTTGTTAAATTAAAAACCTGCCTTTTAATGAGCAGGTTTTTTTATGTTTAAAATTTGCTATCTGTTTTCTTTTATAAACTTGGTCGGGTCTATGTACCCTTTTTTGTTTATGGCGTAACCTGGACCTACAGGTAAATTTATATCTGCTCTAATTTCTAAATGTAAATGCGCTAAATATTGGCCATCTGCATTGCCTATTGTTGCTATTTTTTGCCCAATTTTAACATACTGGCCCTTGGTAACTAAAATTGTATTACAGTGTGCGTATAAGGATTCTACTATTTTACCATTTGGTTTTTGGTGCCATATTCTTATTACTTTTCCCCAGCCTCCGCCAATATCTTCTGCAAAGTTTACATATCCATTTGCTATGGTGTAAATAGGATCTCCTAGGTCTGAGTTTCCTCCGGTAACAGCATTCCAGTCGTCTCCTAAATGGTTATTTTCTCCAAATACTTGCGCATTGTAATAGCCTTTTGCATTTGGTTTGCCAACAGGGAAGTTAAAATTAGTTGCTATATAGTCGGTTTTACTTTTAAATATTTTTTTAACCTCTTGCTCTTTGCCTACTATAGGTACAACCTGCTCTTTTACTTGCTCTTGCTTTTGTTTGTTCTGTTCTTGTTTTTTTTGACCTTTAGAAAACGTACAAGCAGCGCAGAGTAGTAATAGTAGTGTATATTTTAGAGGTTGAGAATTTATCATATTAAAAAGGTTTAAATGTTATTTTACAGCCTTAGATTTTATTACTCCATTTATGCTTTTGTACTTTTTGTATGAGCCAATTTTACCGGAATCATAAACATATTCATCATAATAATCTTGCGTAACATGGTACACAAAATAATGTCCTTGGTAAGGTTTATTATTTTTGTATTTGCACGTTACAAATTTACCTGTAAGGGGATTTAAACTCTTTTTTAGCAGCAGTACATCATTAGCAAATGTATTTTCTGCAATTAATTTACCTTCATAGTATACACTTTGTACTCCGTCCTTTTTACTGTTTCTATAATAGGTATGTGTAACTTTTAACCAACTGCTTTTAATATCTAATCCATTTATGGGGTCAGTGCCTTTATAGATACCAAATCCTATTTTTTTGCCTTTGCTAGTGTACCAATACACACTATCTTTTTCTTTACCATATACTGTAGTTGCTAAAGGGTAATGGTCATTTGGAGCTAAAAACTCAATTCTTTTAGCGGTTACACCATTTTTATATAAATATTTAACTGTTGCAGCCTTATAAATACCATTGTATATTTTACCATTTTTGTATTCACTAGTATACGCTATTTTTCCGTTTTTTAAATAGGTGGTAGCTACACCGTTTAATACTCCGTTTACATAGTTGGCAGTATTTGTTTTTGTACCTTTTTTGTCATAAAATGTAATTTTACCTTCCATAACTTCTTGTTCTAGGTTAGAAAAATGACCATTCATTTGTAATACACCATTTATATAAAAGTCTTTTACTTGAAAAAGAGAATCGTTCTTTTTGGTAACAACTCTGTAAAACTGTGCTTTATTTTTGGTTGTTGTTTTCCAATCTTTATCAAAATAAATTTTTGATTGACTGTAGGTATTTTGAAAATAAAATAAGCATACCAATGTTATTACAGCACTTTTTAGAACTCCTATGTTTATATTTTTCATTCTTATTTTTAAAAATTAAATTGATAGTCCTTTTAAATTTACCTCATCTACTAATTTTAGTAGCTTATACTTTTTAAGCAAGCCAATTATATACTTACCCAATTGTTTAGAAACACTACTTTTATAGTTGCTTTGATTTTGTACATTTTTTAGATTAATATTTCCGGTTATTGAAGAAATATGTACTTCTGTAGCTGCTTTACCTTTATTGTATATTAAAAATACAATATTGTAATGATGCAACAACGCTCTAGACTGTTTGTACGATTCTGGACTTTGCAGCTTTCTTATATATGTGTCTTGGTCTTTTTTATCTAATACAGTATTACCCAATTCTTTTTTATACTCCTTAACTTTTGCACCTGGGTTTGAAGTTTTTTTAGTCTGCATATACCAAATAGAAAGCTTAACGCTATCTACCTTAGCCGGAATAAAATTCTTTTGCAACTTATTTGCTTGAGAAAAACAAAAGGAAGAACTTAATAATAAGCATACAATTAGTACCTGTTTCATATTTTATAAATTGCTAAAAAATTTATCTTATTCATTTAGTGCTAAACTGTCTTGAGGTATTGGTATTTGATTTATCCTAGAAAACGAGATATAGTATACAATACCGGGCTCATTATAAATAAGGCTAATGCTTACTTTATTAGAGTTATATTGTACCACATAGTTGTTCTCATATGCCGGTTTACCAAATTTTTGTTTTACTTCTGTAATGCTAGATTTACCCAATATAAGTCCGTTATAAAACTTTGCTTTTGCATTGTCTAAAGTTATTAGGGTTAATACTTGCTCTTTTGGCTCTGGCGTATTTTCTACCCAACTTTTATTAAAGTTTAGCTCTATACCAAGTGCGTTATTTTTTAAGCTAGTCCCAGAGCTCCACATTGGGCTAGAGTTACCACAGCTTAAACTTCCGTTTTTAGTTTCTGTAAAAGCTACTTTATGTTGATTTTTAAAATCAGAATATGTTAATGAGTCTATTTTTAGTGAGGAAATGGTAAAATCCTTACCAATAAGCAAAGTGTCATTTAAGTTTAAATTATATACGTTCTCTTTTTCCTGTTTTTTTTCAATCTTTTTTTTAGCTGTATTACCACAAGAAATTAAACAGAAAACTATAAGACCTAGCGCGCTATACTTCATAAATATTGTTTGTTATTAAAACAATAATACACACTATTACACAACAATTTGTATTGCAATAAATATTCGTAAGGGTAGGTTGTATATTTATTATAATTACTTTACATCTTTTTTGTTTTGCTCTTTAACAATACCACCTACTAATATACCTAGTATACCAGAGAGTGTAAAAAATGGCCAGCCAAAAAGTGCTAAAAAATAAAATTCTTGTAAATTACTTACAGTACTAATAAGCAAAATTAAAAAGACTGTAAAAAAAGGATAAAAAAACAGTTTAAGTTTAGAAGCAAAAACACCTGTAGATGCATAATAAACCGGTATTAAACCAATAATAGCCGGTAGTATTAATAAAAAAATTATTCCCTGGTTAAATATATCTAAGTCTGCACTTAATATCCTTAGTAGTATACCGTAAGGTACAGCCAATAAAAAACCTGCGTAGGTTTTTATTTTTTTTATAAATGTTGCATCAGAAATATTCATTTATTAACCCAAAATGTTACTCCTCTAAATTATATAACTTTTCTGTAAAATATTGTTTTAAGTGATGTAAACGAGACTCTGCAATTGAGTTTACTTCTTCTATTTTAGACAAATTAGAAATGTAAAATAAATAACGGTTAAGTTTGTCTCTGTCTAATTTGTTACTTAATTCAGTTCCAAAAATTAGTTTTTTTAGTAGTTGTACTTTTGTTAGATCATCATTATCTTGATTACTTTCTTTTATAGATTCTAAATTTTGTAATAACGCTTCTAACATTATATTTCCATTTTTAACATCCTTGTTAGCATAAGCAGTTTTTAGCATATCTAAAGTAAAAATTCCTATCTCTGCATAAAGATGTTTAGGATAAAACTTGGTAAAAGATGTAAGCACATTTTCACATTTTTTTGTATCACCAACCTCTTGGTAGTGTTTGGCTAATAATTGGTATGATGATGTGTAATTGGTTAAGGTAGATAACCTAGTCTCTAAACTATTTTTATTCCCTTCATGAAACTGAAATTCGTGTACTAAAATAGCGTATGTTTTTTCTGCATTTATACCAGCTAAATACCTATCATCTATAGGATTTTGTGGATTGGGAGTTATTTGGGAAACAAAGCCTGTTTTTTCTAAATAACTAGACACTATAGGAACTTCATTAAAGGTACAGTAAATTGGTCTTGTTGTTATGTTAGACTCAATAATATCTAAAGCAAGTAAATCTCCTTTAATAATGTAATTGTCTTTGTAATTTAGCTTTAAAGTATCTTGCTTAAATGTAATAGCAATTTTTTTGTTATTTAAGTTAGCATATTGTTTTTGTGGCCTGTAAAATATAGATGTATCTTTTACATTTATTAAACGTAAGGCTTGTTTTAGATTTAAATACTCGGCATTGTTTTGTTTGTCTTTACCATCATCTAAAATTATGTATTCTAAGTTATTATTGCTGTACGCTTGTGGTGTAAGTGTAAATTTAACCAAGTTAGATTTTGCTTTATGTTCTCTTCTTAAAAAATTTACATAGCTATTTTGGTTTAGTAAACTGGTGTTAACTATAGTAATATCTTGACGGTATTTTAAACTTGCTTGGATATATAAAAACGGAAAAGTATCGTTATCACCAGTGGTAAATAAAATACCATTAGGTTCTACAGAATTTAGATAGTTTTTGGCATAGTCTATAATAAAATCTGTATATAGATTATTTGGTAAAAAAGCGGCAGCTTCCTCTTCATTTTGGTAAATACTTAGTGCTAAATAAGCACTAACGTATTCATTAGATAATTTTTGACAAATATTACCTACTACCGTTACAAATTCTGGATTTTTATTACATAAAATAGTGTAGTTTTTTATCGCTTTTTCTACGTAATCTTTATATGTTTTAAGTTGGTTTGCCGTAAATTGGTTTTCCCCACTTTCTAAAAAATTAAATTGTTCTTTAGGGTTTGCAAACTCGTAACTATTGTTTAACAAATGGCCAGATCTTATACTGTATGCTCTGCCTAGCGCATAGTGTTCTATATCTGTAAGGTCTGTTTTTTGTTCTAAAAATGTTATCACATCTTTAGTCCAACCCACGTAGCCATAATAAGGTAACACATTAAACATTTCATTGTAATAATAGTTTAAGTGATAGTTTGCTAAATCTGTATTAACATTTGTATTGCTGGGAAAACTAATTTTTTGATATGCATTAGTAGACGCATTCCAATATAACTCTGGCTTTTCATAATCTTCCGTATTATAGTTATACTCTTGTATGTAGTAACCTTGTTTTTTTTTAATAAACCTAATATCACTTGTTCTTTGATTCGCGCGCAAATCATAACTTGTAAAAAAAGTAGTAACTATTTCTTTATACGACGGAAGATTATATGTAGCACTCTTGCAACTAACACAAAAAATGAAACACAATAAAAGAATGCTTTTTTTTATCATTTTGTTTTAATTAGATTATTACCTACAAAGTTCTATTTTATCCATTAAACTCATAATACTCAAATTTATATACCCAAGATTTGTTAATAAGCTCTAGCGTAAAATTACCACCATAACAATCGCCAGGACTGCCTTCTAGGTTACCATATAACCTATAATACCCATCTACTTTTTTTAGGGCATATATAGTTATTGATGATAAATATCCATAGTATGCATAACTCTCCATTTCTCCATTCTCTATTATAGAAATTACTGTACCTAAATTTTCAGAATAAGAGTCATAATACTCAGTTACTACCACGTTTGCATTTTGTGAAGTTTTATATGTCTTCTGAGTAAATTTTAATGTTTTTTCTGAGTTATTATTCTCAAATAAATCTATATTTTCTAGCGCACAAGATAATAGCTTATTAATTTTAACTCTGTTTTTTTGGCTTATATTTAAGCTGATTTCTTTTAGGTTTGGAGGTATAGAATCTATTGTTCTAGAACCAAAGCCTCCTCTTGTATGTTCCCACGTTTGGTCTATTAATTCAACTTGGTCTGCGCAGTTGTCTTTTCTTAATTCATAAATTCTATTGAAATAGACATAACCAACTTCGTTTAAAGTCGTTTTCACTAAAGTCCATTTCTCATTTTCTGCTTCAGGTAAAGCAAATTTAAATTCATCGTTTTTGTTTATTCTTGCAATTATTTTACTAGATGAATTTTTACCCTGTCTAACATTTACGTATCCATCAGCATCGTTAATAACTCCTGTTCTAATATGCCCATAATCTGGAAATTTAATATTCTGAGCTGATATGTGATAACAAAAAATGAAACAGAATAAAAGAATGCTTTTTTTAATCATTAGAGAAATGTAATTTTTTAAATATATTTTTTAATGAATACCAATACTAACAATAGCAAAGCAATTACCAAAATAGCAATTAATATTCGTAAGCGTGTGTTGTATATTTAAAATGCTCCTATTAGTTATTTTTAATAGTTTATTTCCCTAACTTCTAGTTTACCTATATCGTTTTTATTAAAAGAATTTTTAGACAACCTTTTGGTCCAATTACCATTTTTATCAAATGCTAAATATTTGTATTTTATACTAGATATAGTATCCTTATTTTTATTTATGGCTACTTTGTTATCAATAAATTTATCATCTGTATAATAATAAAAATGAGTGTCTATTTTATCTCCGTTTACAAGAGTTACTTTAGAAAACCTATCATTTTGCTTTTCAACTCTAATAGAAAATAATAACTCGTTATTAGGAGCAAAAGATTCTTCTAAAATTAAAGAATCAGACACATACGTTATTTTACTTTTGTTGCGTAAAACATTGTATTTACTATAATGAAAAGATTCATAATTTTTACCTTTTGCATATTTAGTTGTTTTACTGCTAGTTCTGTTATTTTCTGCGTTTAAAGTAATAGATTTAGCATACCTTCCTATACTATCAAAACTAACAATTAGGGTGTTTAACAAGTTAAGTTCATCTTCTTTAATTACGTTACTACTAAAATTAACCTTATATATTTTTTGTTTTAAAGTTTTAACTATACCTGTAAGTTCAAACCTATTCCATTCTCTTGCATCTTTAGCTTGGTCTTGCTGTTTAACAAAAGTACAACTTAACGGCAGAATTAGCAGTAATGTAACTAACAGCTTTTTCATTATTTGTGTTTGTTGTTTTACTACTTCTTTTTAAAATGAATGTATTTTTCTCCGCAATCATTTAACTTCACATAATAATTCATGGCATTACCGTAATTCTGAATTGTTATTTCCTCTGGACTATAATGGCCCTCTACACCAACTGTACGCTTGCCTATTTTTTTAAGCTTTGCATATTCTTTTTCCTTAACAGAATCTTCCTCTGCTAAGCTTACATCAAAATAATCTTCAGCGTATTCAATCTCTGATAGGTTTATGTATAAACCATCTTCTCTGTAAAAATTAAGCTTTCCTTTTAAATTTCGTTCTTTAGATTTATAGCTGTAGTAGTACTCGCCTTTAGATTTTGTAAATAATAAAGTTAAATTACACATATCATTATAATACTCCCCTATTAAATCTTCTGGTAACGCTGTAACTTTTTTGGCTGATTGTGTTAAAACTAAAGGATACTCTTTTTTGTTTTCTGCATTTACCCAAACCCCTTTTATACCAGAATCTTCAATTTTTCCTTTTAAAATAGCCAGTGTATCATTTTTATAATTTAGCTCGTATGCAAGTAAACTATCTGCTACAACTGTACCTACTACTTTTATATCTACACCTATTTTTTTGTAATAATAAAACCCATTTATATGGCCTTCCTTATTATCTAAGTTAAAGGCTACCTCTAAATTGTTGTTTATTTTTCCGGTATAGCTTCCTAAGCTTATGTCCTTGTTTAATGGTTTAGATGGTTCTTCTTTTTTATTAGTCTCTTCTGCTTTATTAGAAGTAACTTCTGTGGCTTTAATATCTTCTGTTTTCGTTTTTTTGTCTGCACAAGAAACTAAAACTATTGTAAGAGCTGTAAGTAGGATTTTTTTCATTTTTATAAAGGATTATTGTTTATTCATAACTTATCTAGCGTTATTCTTGATTTTGTTTTTTGAGCAAACCTGCTTCTCCAATCGTTTATATTAAAATTGTTTCTTTCTTGAAAAGAAGATGTTTTCCAGTACATCATTAATGCATAATTCTGCTCTAGCAACATAGCTTTGTTAGTATCCCCTATTTCATAGAGTTCTGTAAAAATATCTTTAATTATTTCGTAATTTTTATTTTCTTTCTGGCCTCCAAAGTTAAGATCTAAATTTTCTCTATTTTTAAATAATGGGTGATTCTCTAGCTCTTTTACTGGTGTACAGTTTTTTAGCAATCTTAACACATTTTGAGAAGGAAACTCTATAGCCCAATTAGAAATTACCGCGTTTATTATACACTTCTGAAAATCTAACTCATTGCCAATTCTTTTATATTGTGATGCTAATTTAAACCAGTTTTCGCTTAGTTCTCCAAAACTTTTTGTACTCTTTTTATAAAACTCAATAGCTTTATTTACATTATTATCTTTTAAGCATTGGTTTCCTTTTTCTAAATAATTGTATACAAAATTTTCATCTTCAATTTCTTCATCACCATAATCAAAATCGTTTAGTTTATACCATTCTAAAAATTTATCTAAAGATGAAAAACTAGGTCTAATAATACCTTCATCATGAATCATTTCGCAAACAATAGGTTCTTTATCCTCTTTACCAAACTCCCAATACAATCCAAAGTAATCTCCGTTGCCCAAGCTAGCTTCATAAAAATGTAAAAAACCATTTGGCGGGTACACACCTACTTGTACTTCCTTGTTTAAAGATATTTCTGTAATATTATTTGGCAGTTTCATAAGGTACTAGTGTGCTTTAACTATATTCATTTAATCGTTTTTATTGCTCTTTTTTTTCTCTACAGCCCATTTACGTATTGCTTCATTTAAAGCTCCAAATCCTATAAAACCTAAAAACAATCCTATTGGCATACCAATTAAAGTTTTCCAAAATTCTTTAGGGTTCATTTTATAATCTGGTAAGTGGGCCCAATATAAAAATGCAGCAAAAAGGATTCCCAAAATTACTACAATTATATACTCCATATTTGTGTTTTCATCATCTTAAAACTCCTCTAACAAATAAAAAAATACCTAATCCAATTATCCCAAAAGAAACTATACTACCTCCTGTTTTGTATAGTAATAATAAGCCCATAAGTAATAAAACTACACCAACAATTCTGTTGGCTTTAGACTTCTTTTCTGCTTTTTCTACACTCTTTTTTAACTCTGGTGAAATTGTAAACAAATGCTCTGTAAAATTATTCATCATTTGTCCAATATTATCAGCGTTATTTATTACAGTGTCTCTAAATTCCTTATCACTTTTTGCTTTTTTATTTAAAGCATCTGTTAACTCATTTTGTAAACCTCTTGCAACTGCTTCGTTTTTAAAAACTGTTAATTGCTCTTCTGTAAACTTATCTATATTAAAAACAATTATATTAAGTAAGTCTTGTTGTGGCAAGTCTTTTACAGAGTCCATAATACTATTTTTTCTAGCATTATTAGCTTCTATAGCTTCGGCTAATTGCGCCTCTAATCCTCTTATATGTATTTCTTCTGTATAAGCTCTATGCTCATCGTTACAAAGGTCTCTATGTAATAAGCTATCAAAAAGCACTTCATTAGAAAATTTTTTAGCACTACTTTTAAAATCATTATAGTTCATAAGTTAGATTTGGTTATTACTACAATTTAAAACTGCTTTTTGTAATATTTATTTTCCTTTAACAGCTGCTTTTGCCCATTCTGTAGGTCTATCTCCAAAGCATTCTAATATAGCATCTACGCCTATAACAGTTCCCTTGGCTAACCTACCAAGTAAGGCTATTGGTAATTTATTTTTTGTGTCTTTTTCTATAAGATATCCATCTTTAGTTGTTTGTACCCCAAGATTATCGCTTACTATTTTTATAGACTCGTTATGAAGCAAACTTTTAACTAAGTCAGATTTTACTGCTGTAATTTTTGGTGCATCTAAAACTGAATTTATCATTACATTAAGTTCTATACTCTTATTGCCTGTACTTAAAACCCATCCATTAATAGATAATTCAATTTTTGGATTTTTTACAAAATCTAAATTTAAAATACCAGCTTTAACCAACGCCAACATTTGTTGTATGCTCTCTACCGGTGGACCATAAGAATATCTTTTAATTTCTTCATCTAACTTTATAATTTTTTCAAAAACAGTATTGCTGCAATTGTTATAAGATAACTGCTTATATATTGATGGTTGACAATGTCTCCATACCTGTCCAATACAAAAGTCTAAACTTACAGCACTTTTAGCTGTGGCCATACCTATGTAACTATTTAGTAAAGTCACAATTGGTGTTGCTGTAGGTAAAATTAGGCTATGCTTGTAATTCTGATTAGTTACCCATTTAAATGCGGCTTCTTCTACCTGTTTAAATGTATAATTTTTAGTTTCTAAAGTATGTGGTAATGAGGTATAAACACGTGCAACAATTGGCACTATGGCAGACACCAAAAAGTCTACTCCTGTAGCATTACTTTGCGCTGTTTGATCTCCTATCTCTTTTTCAAAATTATAAATCTGCTCATCAGATGGTTTGTATAAATCATCAATATTTTTATTTAATGGTTTGGGCACTGGAGGCAAGCCATCTAAAGAAAAAGGTACAATTATAGTTTGTAGTCTTGTACTACTAATAAACTCACTTTTTTTGGTGGCCTCATCTATAATTTTAAAAGAGCCTTGTTTGGCTAGCACACCACGCATAACATCTAACATAGCTAACCCTAATCCTCTAACTCCAACTGTAGTTTTATTTATTGTGTTAGTTATATCTATATAATTTTTAACCGGGTAAGGATCTAAAAAAAGCTTTACATTACTATTATTTTTAAAGTTACTGTGCCATTTAACCAATTGTGGTGTTACATATGTTGGTTGGTGACCTATGGCTAGCAAAACCTCATCTACATTAGTATATGTTTTACTAAGCGTTGTTATACTAACTTTAGCATTATTACTTAATTGTATGTTGGTTACTTTTTGTTGGTATAAAAAAGCAATTTTATGTAATAACAATGGTGTAATAAATGATGTAAAACGTTGCTTTAGGTATTCTCCTATTTTTGCTCTAGGAGGATATGTATCTGGTTCTGAACTCCCTATTTTATCAAAATTTAAATTGGCCCATTGGTGGTAACAAGAAAAACTTGGAATAGATATACCATTGTATACTACCTCATCTCTTTTAGGTAATGTAAGTATACGCTCTGTTATATTTATCCAGTTAGATTTTACTTGGTCTGTGCTATATACCTGTCCGTTTCCAAAATCGCCTGTTTCTTCAAACAATAGCAGCTCTACTGTAGTTTGGTCTTGAGCTAAACTTAATTGTTTTATAAAATTTTCTGCGGCATAAAGTCCTCTAGGCCCTACACCAATTATTGCTAACCTTTTGTTAATCACGTTATATGTTCGTATGGTTACATTATTATTTTAAACTGTTTACAATATACTAAACTTTAGCACAGAGCTTATGGCCTTTAGGTTACAAAAAAATAAATTTTAATATTATAACTAACCATTTGGCATACGTATAATTTAACACACAATTGTAATTATAATAGAGGCTTAACTACTTAATCTGGCTGAATCCAATCTGCATTTCGAACAAATAAAATATATTGCGCATAATCTGTAGTAGATGTACCATCTAAAATATCATAAGCATCCCAAATAGGTATAAGGTTTTTAACTTTAGTACCTCTTGTAGAGTTTAAGTACGGTGATCCCTCTGCATCTAGTTTAAGCAAACTTATTGTGTTTGGTGCGGTTACTTTTTTATAGTCTGCAATACCCTTTATGTACATAAAAAGCCTACTGTCTTGTGAATAATTAAATTTTGTAAACGCTTTGCCTTTGTCTTGCATAAACTTTGGTAACGCTCTGCTATCTACAGTTAATTTAGAGTCTACATACATTGTATTTAGGCTAACCATTTTGTGTACGTATGGTAATGTAGTGTCTTTCTTAATTCGTCCTGCAAAAGTATAATTATAAGCTTGTAGTGTATGAGAAAAACCAAATCCGGCATAAATATTCTTATTTCCCCATTCATTTTGCGTATGTAATCTTTTAAAGTTTAAATACATAAACTTATCTCTGCTTCTTGTTTTACCATAATTAGAAATGTTGTACTCTATATTTTCTAGTAATTTATATGTGTTTTTATCTAGTTGTGTTTTCTCTTTTTCTAGAATAGCATTAAACTTATTTTTAGACCAAAAAATTAAAGAATCTTTAGTGTTAGGAATCTCATTATGGTATTTTTTAGGTAGCTTTTCTTTTAATAATTTTTGAGTTAGTTTAAAGTCCGCAATTCTATCAATTCCTACTAGTTTAAATTTTGAGGTCTCTGGGAGTTGAGCATAATAAGTTCTCATATTTTTCCATTTATTTCTGTATTGCTTAGAAATGCTTCCTATGTAAACTGGCCAATTTTTAAGTATGTTTTTAAGTTCTAATTTGTTAGAACCTTTTATATATTCTTGCAAATAATATCCTTGGGCAATGTCCATTTCTGCCAAGTAAACATCAATTTTTATTTTTTCATTTAGTTGATTAAATAATGTAAAATCAATTCTTGGAGATGTTTCAACCTCGTGTACCTCACCAACTAAAAAGAGTTTGTTTTTGTAAAAATCTTCATCTAGTGAATTAAACTGAAGTGAATCTTCCATTTTAACCACCTCTGTATGTTCTTTTAAATAATTAACATATTTGCTAGAAGAGCAACTTGTTAAAAATAATATTAGAATAGCTGTGATAATAAGTATACGAGTTTTCATTTGTTTGTTTTTAAAGTTCTCCACAAAGAGAAAACATAAAAACAACAGAAAAAAAAGAGTGTGATTAACCTGAAGCTTTTGGGTTAAAAATGAACCACTTGGGCTAATTTTGAAGCTACTGGGACGAATTTGAAAGCCTATTATTTAAGGCTTTATAGTAAACTTGTGAAATAGGTATGGTCTCCTTAGTAGTAGTAATTCTTATAAAACGCTTTCTAGCATTACCTTCTACGGTGTCTAAATAATCTAAATTAACCAAGTAAGAACGGTGCACTTGCCAAGCCTTAGGAAGCTGTTTCATTATATTAGAAAGTGTGTTTCTAAACGTTTGTTGTTGCATTCCATTTTCTGTATTGTAGTATACATCTACATAATTTTGTTGCGCTTTTGCAAAAATAAAATCCGATTCAAGAATGGTTAAGGTTTCAGATTTATTGTTCCCAATAATAGTTACTCTTTTTTTACTTTTAGTAGTTTCTTTTGTGCGCAAAGGAACCTCTATTACACCATATTTAGAGCGTAGGTAAATCCAAAAAGGAACAACAATAGGTGCAAAAGGTACTCCAAACGATTTTATAAAACCCCATATTAATTTAGAGGTAAATGAAGTTAAACCGCTAACCACATAAAAGTGGTAAAAAAAAGAAAAAAGAAATACAATAAAAGTAGTTGTAATAATATAAAAACACTCATTTAATACAAACCATCTTTTTGTTTGAATTTTGTAAAAGTAATTTTCAATAGGATGAACAAGTAGTATTGGAATTATAAGGCAAAAAGCATAACCAGAAAGAATTAGATATTTGTATGAAAACTCGTTATTACTATCAAAAGGTTCTAATGTTATTAATAAAATTGATACAAAGGCACCTAATAATAGTGCTATTGTAAAAGTATGTATCCAACCCTTGGTATAAGCTATTGTTTTATTTAACGTAATCATTATTTTAATATCATTGTTTTAGGTACTTAATACTAGAATTTAAGTTACTATTAGAACAATTGTTTTTTTAAACTAATACTAATTGTAACGGCATACCTGTGTTATAACATAAGCCCTATTACTTTTTGCTAACAATATAATTAAATAAATGCAAAAAAGGCCCAAGCCAAAGCCCGAACCATTATTGCTTTATGTACGTTATTGTACAATAATACTTTTGTTTAATTTATTTTTTGGAGTGAAGCCCAATTGTATTACCATCTTTATCCATAAAAATAGAAACAAAACCAAATTCTCCTATAGACATTTTTGGTCTTATAATTTTTCCGCCTGCTTTTACTACTAATTTTTCTTCTGTAACACAATCTTCAGATTCAAAATAGATAACTGTATTGCTACTGCTAGGCATAAAATCTTCTTTTTCTACTAATGCACCCGTAATATTTATCCCTTTAGGATCAAAAGGAAAACCAGATTGTTTACCAAACTCTTTAGGAAAATCAATTAGTTTTATATTAAAAACAGTTTCATAAAACTCTTTTGCATTATTTAAGTTTGATACATTAATGTCGAACCAGTTTACAGGATTTACGTTTTTCATTTTTATTTGCTTTTATAGTTTAATTGCGTTATTGCATTGCAAATATGCTAACAGTTGTAGTTGTAAAATTGTAAAAATGGGACAGACCTAATCTTTGCTATCAAAAATTAGAGACATCTTTAAATCATTACCATAAAATTCTTTGGGGGTAAGTCCTGTAAACTCTTTAAAGTCTTTTATAAAATGAGCCTGATCAAAATAATCATTCTCATAAGCTAAATCTGTTAAGCTTTTAACTTCTTGCGTTAATAATGTTTTAAGTGTATTTTGAATTCTTATAGTTTTTGAGAGTTGCTTAGGACTTAAGCCAATTGTTGATGAAAATTTACGAGTTAATTGTCTTCTATTAATATTATTTTTTTCTGACAGTTCACTTACAGAAAATTGTCCATTTGCTTCTATAATTGTATCTATAGTTGATTTTACAATACTGTCTATACAGTTTTTATTAGTTAACCTCTTTAGTAAAAATGCTTCTATTAACGCTATTCTATCTAAAGTACAGGTAGCATTTAAAATTTGCTCTCCAATTACTTCTCCTTCTTGTCCAAATAGTTTATTTAATGGTACTGCGGTATTTTTAATTTCTTTAATATCTATGTTAGCAAAGGGAAAAAAACCGTTTGGCTGAAAACGTACTACAAATGAACCTGTAACCCCAAGTGGCTCTACAACATAAGGTTTGGTTAATTGCCCTATTAAAAAACATTTAGGTAAAATTATACTTTCCTTATTATTTGGATGATGTTTGTAAGTATCTCCGTAATGAAAAATAAGTTTCATTGTTCCGTCTGGAATAATGGTATTTTTTACAGGAGTGTTTTCAAAATCACTTTCTAAATTCCAGTAGCATTTAATCCACTCTTTTAAATTTTCTTGTGGTTTAAATGTTTTATGATTCATAGTAAAATTATCTTTTGTTAAGATAGGATTTGGTTTTAATTTATAACCTTTATTTAAATAAAAAGTAGCAGATTAATACGGTACTCACCTTTTAATTAGTAATAAAGATAGCAAATAAACAGAAACCTTTAGCAGTAGTATTTATAAGCTATATTATATAAACCGTGTAATAGCAAGTGTTATGCTACACCCAAAACATTTATTAATTTTACTGTGCTTACCAAAAGTAACACTATTAAATAGTGTTACTTTATTTTATGTTTTTCCAGTTAATCATAGTTGTTGGGTGCTCATTATCTGTGGGATAATTATTATGTACAAACTCCAACAATTTTGGCGTAAGCAAAACAAAAGTTCCATCATTTCCACAGTTTATGGGATAAAATTGCTCGTCTAAATTTTGTTGTCTTAGCTGGGCGTTCAACATTTCTATAAAATTGATATAAGCAATGCTCCAGTCTTGGTCCGAAAATTGCTCGTTAAACGCTGTATATTCAATTCCGTTCAATTCAATTGTATGTTTCCAACTATTTTGGTCTTGTTCGCTTTTTTCATTTGCGTAATTTAATTCCAGTCCTAGTTTTTTAAAAGTTGGTTTAACCTGATCTAAATATTTTGTTAATCCTCCAATTTCAAAAAGTTCCTCACAATCTACCATATGGTAGCGATTGTCCATATAACTTTGTGTTTCTCCACGCATTGGTCCCCTAAAAAAATTAAAGTTGGAATATGCTTTTTCAAAACCAATTTTAACCATTTCCAATTCAGACTCGCTTGTAAGATTAAAAAAACCAAGTTTTTCTAGCTCGTTAACAACTTCTTTACCGCTTAGTACTTTTAAACTTACGTTCTCTGCATTGGTTTTATCCGTTTTAAAAACTGTGTTATTCTTTTTAGAATTACAAGCCAAAAAAGTGAGAAGAATTATAATTAAAAAAATATGTTTCATTAGTTTGGTTAAATTAAAAACAACGTTTTTGTGTAGAAAACGTAGCGTATAAATATACACAAAAGTTTCGGATTATTACTGAGCCAAATCTGCACTAACTCTCGGTTTAGCACTTATTAGCTATGTTTTATACACCTTGTTAGCGTGTCGTTTTTTTCAAAGTAATATTTGTCTTAAAAAGATGCAACTCTAATTTTTCTGAAACAAATTTTATAATTGGAATTTTTCTAATCCAATCGTCTTTTGATATTATTAAATGTCCGTCATTCAAATCACATTTTCCACTAATCAAATTAAATTCATTGATTTTCGGGTTGGTATAATCTCTTGCAGGAATAATAATATCAATTTGATTTAAAGTATTAATTAGAATTCTAATCTCACTATATGAAGGAGATAAATCTGTCATATTAAAATTAAAGCCATATTCAGGTAAATCTTCCATTTTTGTTGATTTCCATTCGCCAGTTAATTCGCTAATAGATGATATATTGACAGTTTCAAACATTGATTTCCCCAATGATAGGTTAAGTATTTTAGTAATAGCTTTTGAAATTTCTTTTCCACTATTCCGAGATAATTTTGTCAGTAATTTTGAGGATTCTTTTTTACTGAAATTTTGTTTTATTAAGGGGTATAATTTGTGAGCATATTCATTAGTCGAAAAGTAATTTGATTTTAAGTTCAATTTACTTTGTATTTTATCTAAATGGGCTATTAATAAATTTTCATCAATACTAGTGCATAGTTTATCTAAATTCCATTCCATTGATGTATCGATATCTTTAATAATATTTTTACTAATATCTGACTGGATGTCATTTATTTGTCCAATAATCAATAGTTGTATCAAAGTCAAAATATGGTTATTAGTCCAAATTGTTTCTGTCTTATATTTTAATTGATAATTATTCATTTTTTAGAAATGCACGCTAACGGCTCGGCTAATGTTAGTGCGGGATTAAATTAGTATTTAATTTCCGATTAAAAATTTAGCCATCCCGATGCTTCGGGATTTATTTTGTTTTATCTTTTTCTGTTCTAAAGCCAAATCAAAAGATTTTGTGAACTTGGTTAAATGCACTAAACTTTGAATTAAGCACCTAAAGCCGAATTATTTATAGTTTTTTTTGTGCGTAGGCTTTTTTCATCCAACCGCTCTTTTTGGATAAGGTTGCAATTCTTTTTTTAGACCTTCAATAACTTTATACAGTTCCGAGTTATTCATTTTGCAGTCCACAAAATAATCCCTTTTGTCATCTGTGCTCTTAGGCCTAGATTCTAAGTTAAATTTAATACGAACAGTTTTAAAGTCAATTCCAAGTTTTATTAGTTCAAATTCCAAGTTTGGCTCAATAAAATTCAAACATTTATACTTAGGTGTTTCGTTTTGAGATATTTTTTTGAACCACTCTATTATTTCTTTTACATCCCCAACTAAAAGGGATGGGTCCACAGTTTGCCAATTTCCGCAATCACTTTTTACATTAAGATAAATCAACAACCAATTGGAATCATATTCGCAATCCGTTATTTCAGGAAACTGGTAGTTAGTTATCCTAAATTCAACAGTTTGGTCATTAATTCCTTTAAATATCATTTAGTTCAGTTTGGTTTTTTTAAGCTTACGCACAACGGTTTGGGTATGGTGCGTGTCCCGCAGGGCATGCACTATACCCGTTGTTGGCACACGTTTTTTATTTTAATTCTTTCAATTCAGCTGGTTGACTTAATATCACTTTGTCATTTTTAGTCACTTCTAAGTTGTATGGAGGAGTTTCGCTCGCTCTCATATTATTTACATAAATAAAATAGCTGTATTCTCCATTTGTAAATGTATAATGGTGATTTCCTCCACTTCCATCTGGAGTCCATTTTCCATTGTTAATGACTAAATCTGGTTTATTTGATAGGTCAGAATCTATTGACCAAGAAGCATAACGATATTTTCCATTTTCTAAAAGGTCAACTCGCACTATGAACTTATCAGTTTGAATTGTATGGATTGGGGCTTTAAATTTTTTCAAGTCTGGATAAAGTAGGCTCTTCTCGTACTTAATCCACTTTTCTTCAATGGCTTTTTCTTTGTCGGATGTGTAGTTTGTTGCTATGAATCTACCATCATAGTCTAACCACACAGTTCCATTATGAAGCATAATTCCCCGCCAACCTACATCAGACCAATCTTCTTTAACATTTGAACTTGTAATTACTGAAATCAGACTATCATCAAATAATTCTGAGTAACGGTCTTTAAGTTCTTGTTTATTGTTGATTGGTGGAATTGGATAAGGTCTATTTATCGGATATGATACGATTGAGTCGAGTTTGTCGATATCTGTGTTCTTTATACAATCCACAAAATATTCGACTACATCTTCATATTCAGTTTTCGATAACTGTGAGAAACAGTCCGTCAAACTGAAAATGATAAGTAGAATTGTCAATATTGATTTTGTCATTTTTTAATGTGTGCCAACTAGTTAGTAACCGCAATTAATTGCGTTTATTCAGCCATATTGGTAGTATAAACGCAATAATTACATTTTTCCTACAATATAAAAACATTTTTTGTAGTACAATTACAGAAATGTGTAATTGGCTTAAAAAAGAGTATAAATAGCACTAAAAAACCCATAACATACAGTTACGGGTTTTAATTTGTTTTTAGTAGCAGTCCATTAAAATACGGCCTTTGTTTTGGTAGTAACTCAGTGGCTTTTTTAGGTAATTTTTACAAATGGTATCTAAAACCGTAGTAACTTCTTTTTGCATACCTATAGAGCCGCAAATTAAAATATAGCCTTTGTTTTTAATAAGTTGGGCAACTTCTTTACCATTTGCCTCTAACAGGTTTTGCACGTATACTTTTGGGGTTTGTTCTCTAGATAATGCCAAATGCAAAGAGGTTAGTTTGCCTGCCTGCTGGTGTTCTTCTAATTGTTTTTTGTACAGCTCAAAAGATGCTGCTGTACGCCCACCCCAATACAAATGTAATTTTTTGTGTGCAGTGTTTTGGCGTATCATCCCTAAATAAGGGCCAATACCTGTACCAGTTGCTATTAACAGGGCTTCTTTTGCTTTTTTAGGCAAATGAAACGCCTTGTTTTTTACTATAGCACAGCTTATTTTGTTGCCTACAGCAAGGTTTTGTAACCTATTAGATACACTGCCTTTTTGGTGGCGTTTAACGCTTATAACAAGCTCGTTTTTATCCCATTTACCAATAGAGTATAAACGTTCTCTCTGGTCTTGTTCGCCCAAAATAGAGAGTAAATCTCCAGAGGTAAACTTTACTTTTTCTACTGGTTTTAGGTGTATACAAAAAGTATCGTCTGGGTTATTTTCTGCCTTGGTGTGTTTGGTTACAGTAAAAGCATAGGTTTTACGTTTCTTTTTACCACCAATGGCTTTTGGTAAACTTATATTTAAATTTTCTTGCTTGCTCCACGTCAACAACCACTGGTTAAAAGATTCTAAACTTTGGTTGTTTATGGTAAACACATCTGCCAAACGGTTGTTGTTTGGGTGTGCTTGCAACATAGTATCTACATCATAAGCAAATTTGCAATAGTCTGGGTATGCTAATGAGCCAAAACCTACAACCGAGTAGTTAAACTTTGCACCTTGCTGGTGTGTGTTTAAAAGTGCTTTAAACTTTTTAGCATTTGTTGGCGCTTCTCCTGTACCGTAGGTAGATGTCATTACCACCAAATGCTGCATATTTTTATAGCTTATATAGCTGTTTAGTTCTGCTAAATATGCTTTTTTACCCAAACGCAGTAACTCTGAGTACAACGCATTGGCAAAATAAAAGGTGTTTCCGTTTTCAGATCCTATAAGAATAACATAATCACAGTCGTCCTTTTTGTATTTATTTTTAATTCTAGATTTTCTGCGTTGTAACGTTATGCTAAAGCCCGAATACATAAAAAACAAAATACCAATAGAAGCCAATAACAAAACTATACTCCATACTATACTCCCCTGCCCTGTATGAAAAAGTGTGCTGTAATACGTTAATATTACATAAAAAGGATAGTTAACCTGACTAACAATATCACCATTAAATTGGTTTACTAAGTACTCCTTGTCTGTTAATTGTAGTAAAAAGTAACTTTCTGGAAAAGGCGCAAAAGGATATTCTATTTTACGAACCTGGGATAATTTAGTGTCTTTAAAAACTTTAAAATCTGCTACAGGAATAACTGGTTCTTCTGCAAACAAGGTGTCTTCTTGATGTACAATTTTTGCAGACGGTATTATAGAAAACTGTTCTAACGACAAATACACGCCTGTTAGCGTTATAACTAAAATAGGAATTAGCAACCATTTACCAAAAAGAGTATGGTAATACGGATTAAAGCTTTCTTTAACTATTGGTTTAAAAAAACCTGTAACACCACCTTGTTTTTTTAGAATTAGAAAAATACCGCTAATAGTTATTAAACAAAGTAATAATGAAGATAAACCTACAAAAAACCTACCTATACCTTTTAAAAATAAGGAACGGTGTAATGTGGTTGCAAACTTAAAAACTGCGCTAGACTCTTTTGGTGTGCCTAAACTATCTCCTGTTTTTGGGTCTATGTATATTATTTTATCTGTACCATCTTTATCTATTACAGATGCCGTAACCCAGCTATTTTTATCAATTTCTACAGATATAACCGCTGTATATTTTTGCTGTAGTGTGCTTGTAAATTCTGCAACGGTAATTTGGTTTAAATCTCCCGTGGTATATGGCTGTATACGATTGCTAATTGGTTCTAACGCTAATACAGAACCCGTTAAAGCTGCCAATAAAATAAAAATAGAAGAAGATACAGCCAACAAAAGGTGACTGTATCTCCAAACTGATAATGTCATAAATTAATTATTTCTGTGGTAACATACGTATGTAACGGATGTAACCAGTACCATCTACTTTGCTATTTACACTAGCAGAAGTAAGCTCAAAAGTTACATCGTCCTCCACATATTTTTGATCTTCTACAGCAGTTTCAAAACGTATTTTGTAGCCACTGTCTATTTTATCGTCATCAATTTTAATAACTTTAATAGCACGTTCTCCACCACTAATTGTTGCTCCTGTAATGGCATCTATACTTGGTTTATTTTTTTCAAAAAAGTTGTACCATTTGGTTAAATCATGGTACCACTCAGGATCATCACCCAATACATTTAAAGTCTCTACGTATTTACCTTCTGCATCTAATAAAGAAACTACAACGTAAGCACCTTCGCCCTCGTAATTCTTTAACTGAATCATACATTTATATTGGCTAGTTTTAGGAGCCGCTGTAAAAGCTGCCATAACAAACAAACCTAATATTGCTATAATTGCTACTTTAAATTTCATTACTTATTATTTTAAAAATTCAATTTTGTTTTTGTTTAAAAGTTCGTTCTCAGAGGCTAAGTCGTACACTGTTTCTTCAAACTCTGTTACAGCATCTTTTTTGGCTCCAACACTAATTAAATACTTAATTAAGTCTACATTATTAGTTGTCATAGCTGCCAAATGTAAAGGAGTAAGTCCGTTTGCATTTTTAGCATTAACATCAATCTTTAATGGTGTAATTTTAGCTAATAATTTTTTATTATTTTTAGCTACAGCCAAGTGTAAAATGTTGTTTTTTCCTTCTTGTACGTGAGCCATATTTAAGCCCTTAGCAGTTAATAAATCCCATTTTTCTGCAAATGCTTTTTCATTTCTTTTAGAGTATGAGTTTACTAAGTAGTATGCCAAATTGTTTCCTTTTTTATCTACCACATCAATATCAGCTCCTTTGTTTATTAAATAAGTAACAACATCTGCACTGTTATAAGCAACTGCATTAGTTAAAGCTGTTTGTCCATCTATATTTTTAGCTTTTAAATTTTTAACATCAAAAAACTTTACCACCTCTAAACTATTACGACTAGCAGCATTCATAAGCGGAGTATTACCTTTAGCATCGGCTTGGGTTGTGCTAACTCCTTTATCTATAAAGTAATTAAAAATAGCATTGTCTTTGTTACGGCCAGCCAAATTGTGCATTGGAGTAACACCATTATTATCTGTAACATTTGCGTTAATACCCAAGCTCTCTAAATACTTATAAAAAGCTAAACTATTACCAGGACCTCTACCACCTTCTGTAGCTACTAAAATAGCATTGCTACCGTCTGCATTAGTATCCTTATAAGCAACTCCTTTGTTAATTAACTGCTCTATAATTGCTTTATTACCTGTACGTGCAGCATAATCTACGGCATTATGCCCATCTTTATCTGTATGGTTTAGGTCTAACCCTTTTTCTAAAAAGTAGCTTAAATCTTTAAGATCTTTAGCACCACCAATTAATTTTAAAATAGCATTTGCGCCTTTAGGAGAAGTCTCTGTTATTTTTGCACCATTTGCTAGTAATAAATCATATAATTCTGGATTAGTTTGTCCGCCACCAGCAGCAAAAAGTAATACAGTACTACCTTTATCATCTACAACATCTGTTTTTGCGCCAAGTTTAATTAACTTTTTCATTAACGGTAAATTACCCTTCATAGCTGCCCAAAAAAGGTAAGTACGCCCGTCGTGCGTAACTTTATTTATATCGTTTTCTTTTTTAGTTAATAAATAGTCTACAACCTCTGCAGATGCACCTGCTAAAATAGCATTTGTAGTAGCATCAAAATTATTAGAGCTTAATGCTGTTGCACTGTTGCCTGCAGCTTCTTTTGCTTGTATATCTTTAACTGTAGTATTTGGCTTAAAAAACCCACGAGACCAAAAAACATTTGCGTCTTGTGCGGCAATAGTACCTACAAACAGTAGTAAAACAAGTGTTGTTATTTTTTTCATAATAAAGTGTATTTATAATAAATAAAGCTTATTTGTTTATTTAGACTTAGTATTGATAAAGCGCAAATATAAGAACTATTTTTATTTAGAATGATTAAAAATAGATTTTTTATTTAACAATTTTACAAGGAAGATTACAGTAGTTACATACGCTATAACTTTTAAGTGTTTACATTTGTATGCAACCAACTGCTACTGCAAAATTAAATTACTTTACCTATGAACATTGAAGACTTGCCTGGTACCTATGCTATTATGGGAAACAACCAAAATGCAGAAAAAACAACATATAAAGGCACACTAGTTTTAGCTTTAGATACAAATAAGCGCATAAAAGCAAAATGGTTAATAGGTAATGAACAATACCAATTAGGAACTGGTTTTTTTAAAGACAATATTTTGGTAATTAATTTTAACTACAAAGGCGAAGATAATGCTACCTACAAAGGTGTTGTGGTATACAAATGTATTAGCAAGGATATTTTAGATGGCTTTTGGTCTGAAAAACACGGAGATCCTAATTACCTGGGTGAAGAACGTTGCTTTAGATTAAAAGAAGCACAGGAATTGGTGAATTAGTGGTTATTTAACTAGCTTACTTGGTAAATAACCTATTGTTTTTTTAAAAGCTGCCGTAAAATGTTGTGGATTAGAGTAACCAACCTCGTAAGATACCTCTGCAATTGACAAGCCTTTTTCTTGTATTAATTCTTTTGCTTTTTGCATTCTAAGCTGAGTTATGTGCTTAAAAATGGTGGTTTTGTATACTTTTTTAAAATCGCGCTTTAACTTGGTTGTATTAAATCCTGCTATTAAAGACAAGTGGTTAATAGTTAGCTTTTCTTTTAAGTTTTGCTTGCAATATTTTTCTACCCTTACCAATGCCAAATAATCAGACTCAGATATAATTACCTCTTCTGCCACAGGATTTGCAGTTTTCATTAAAAAATCTATTAGTAAAACTGTTAGTCTGCTTTTTAAATAGTTTTCTTTTAAAATTCCCGTGTACTTACATTGCAAAATTTCATTAATTTGGTTTTTAAACTTTACCGTTATTTGTTTATTTTTTTTATAGTACAAACCCGGCTCTAAACTCTTTACTTTACTAAAAAACTGTTCTAAATTAGAATTAAAATTATCGCCAACTATTTTTTCTAAACCTTTTTGTGATATGTAAATCTCTAATGTTTTATGGTGTTTTCCGCTGTACGTTTCCTGGCAATTTAATAAAGGAACATAAAGCATATTACAGTACCCGTCAGGAATATGAGCTTTAAAACTAGAGGTGTTTTTATAAGTGTTTGTGTATTGGCCACGTAACGAGAAATGAAGCTTTATAACCGGACAGTTACCAGAAACATTTACTGTAAAGCCAGATGTGCTAGATGTACAGCTTTTACTAGCGGCTACTAAATTACTATTATGCACTAACAAATCTTCACCAATTATAATATTTGTGCTGTAAGGTATGTAGTCTTTTTTTAAAGCATTGTTGGTATTAGATTTTTCAACCTTATTTACACCAAAATTAACTTTAGTAGTATAGCTTTTTAAACCTTGCTTCATTATTTCTTAATGCGTTGTTTAAACTTCCGTTTGCGTTATTCGTTTCAGTTATCCAAAACTTAGATTTGCAAATCTAAATTAATTTAGACTAAGTCTTAATAAATATAAAAATTTTTTATTTGTATGTTAAAAATAGTGTCTGTTTTAAGTCTACTACTTTCTTTTTCTGCTTTTTCACAACAAGCAGACAATACAAAAAAGGGTACTGTTACCGGAACTGTTTATTTTAAAAACGGTATACCTGTTGCAGAGGCTACTGTTTTTACACAAAAACCAATAAAACACGTTTATACTAACGCTAAAGGCTTTTTTACATTACCAGATTTACCATATGGTAACCATACAATAGCCATAAAATATTACGGTAAAGAAATAGAAAAAGTAACCATTTTAGTAGATAAAAAGAATACAAAAATTAAGCACACCCTTAGCTACAATGAAGATAATGAGCTAAATGAGGTTTTAGTAAGCGGAAAAACTAAAGAAACCGAAATTGAAACTCAAGGTTTTGCCGTTAACGTAGTTAAAACAGAAGAAGCTAGTATTAGAAACATACAAACTAACGAGTTGCTTAACACTACCGTAGGTGTTAAAATTAGACAAAATGGTGGTTTAGGGTCAGATGTTAGTTATAGTCTTAACGGTTTATCTGGTAGTGCTGTGCGTATTTTTATAGACGGTATTCCTAGCTCTATGTATGGCTCATCATTTAACTTAAACAGCATACCTCCTTCTATGATAAAAAATATTGAGGTGTATAAAGGTGTTGTTCCTGGCCATTTAGCAGATGACGCACTAGGTGGCGCCATTAATATTGTGCTTCATAATGATGCTAAAACCAATTTAAACGCTTCAGTTTCTTACGGTTCATTTAACACTTTACAAGCAAGCGTAAATGGTTTATATAGGTTTAATGATACTGGCTTTACCGTAAAAACATCGCTTTTTCATAACTATTCAGATAACGATTATAAAGTATCTGGAAGAAGTGTTGTTGTTACCGGATTAGGTGGTGTACAAACCCCAATAACTGCACGTAGGTTTAACGACGCCTACAGGTCTACTGGTGGTATGTTGCAAATAGGTTATACAGATGTAAAATGGGCAGATCAGTTTTTTGTTGGTGTTACTGGGTCTGATGATTATAAAGAGGTGCAACACGGTGCATTTATGACAATTACGCCATACAAAGACAGGTTTTTAGAATCTAACGCACTACTTGCAAATTTAACATACCAAAAAAAGGATTTATTTACTAAAGGTTTAGATGTAACTGTTAACGGAATTTATGGTAAAAGAAACCGTACCGTTAATGATACCGTTTCTTGGGCTTATAGTTGGAATGGTGAAAGAGCTATAGATTTTAGAGGAGATGAGTACCAATACACTTGGAGGTCTCAGCAAGAAGGCGGACCAACTTTAGCTGCTATAAACAGAAAAGTAGGATCTATTAGAACAGGAGTTTCTTATGCCTTTAACAACAATCATAAAATTTTAGCCAACCACGTATATAGCGGAATAGACCGTGAAGATAGTGATGAATTGCGATCTGTTTTAGAAAACACATTTAAAGGAACTAGAGACTTACATAAAAATATTTTTGCCTTAAGTTATGAGTTGTCTGCTATAGAAAACAAATTAAAAACAAGTGCTTTTGGTAAATTATACCAACAAAAAACTGTAAATGTAGATCCAGAAATTGTAGAAGATGAAAATGGAAATGCGGTTGTTGTTGATGAAATAATTAGCAGCAACAAAAAGTTTACAGGTTATGGTTTTGCTGCCTCTTATGCCTTTTCTCCAAACTTTACACTTTTAACTTCTGCAGAAAAAGCTATACGATTACCCAATGAAACCGAAGTTTTTGGTAACGATGGAGACAATGTTGTGGCAAACCCAAGTATAAACCCAGAACAAAGTAACAATTACAATTTAGGTTTTAGGTTTGGTGCTTTATCTATAAAAAAACACAAATTTACAATTGGTGCTAATTTGTTTACCAGAAATATAAAAGACCGTATTGGTTTGCCTATAGAAACATCTTTAAATATTGATGACGAGTTAATACTTTATGTAAACCAAGGTAGCGGTACCTCTAAAGGTATAGATGCGCAATTAAATTATACGTTTAACAACAACTTTAATTTAAACTTTAACGCATCGCGTTTTAGTTTAAATATAGAAAACAATGGTGTAGAAATAGCTGTACCAAACACCCCGTTTTTTACTATGAATGGTAACATACGCTACTCTTTTAAAAATGTAATACAACAAAAATCTAGGTTAAACCTTTTTTATACAATGTACTTTACAGATGAATTCTCTTACCTACCACCACAAGGAAAAAATACTGTGGGTGATGAGTTTTTTAAAGTACCTACACAGCTTGTACAAGATTTTGGGTTAAGCTACGCTTTTCCTAACAAAAAACTAGTTGCAAGCTTTGATATCAAAAATATTTTTGACGAACCTGTGTACGATAATTTATCGGTACAAAAACCAGGTAGAGCTTTTTACTTAAAACTTAATTATTCTATACATAAATTTTAATTTTTTAAACATTATACAAAATGAAACGTAACTTAATACATATTAAATCTTTTGCGGTAGCATTTGCTACTTTAGGATTATTAGCTTCTTGTAGTAGTGATGACAATGGTGGTGATACGCCTACAACTCCAGAACAACCAACAGAAGGCAGATGGATAACTGTTGCTGCTGCAAAAATGGGAGACAATCCTGGAGATGGTAACGGTGGTACATTAATTTATTCTTTAACTAGTGAAGATGCTAAAGACCCTACTGTATCTATAGCTCCTTTTGATAACGGATTTATTGTACCGTCTAACAGAACTGCAAGGTTACAATCATCTGAAGATGGTAGTACTATGTTTAATATTAGCTATGCAGGTGATACCGGTGGTAACTATACTAAGTATACTGTAGAAGGTGGTCAAAATTTTACAAAAACAGGTACAGAAGTTAGTATTGCTCCTTACGTAGGTACTGCTCCTAGATGGATTAAGTTGTTTGATGGCGATAAAACAGGTTCTGCTGTTTATGTTTCTACAGAACACCAGTTTGATGATAATGGCACACCTGATGATGCTACAGACGATACATATTTACGTACAGAAGCTACAATGGGTGTTGTTACTTTAGACTTAGAAAACTCTGCTATTAAAAACTTTGAAGAGTCTAGCATTCCTTTAACTGCTGAAGAAGAAGCACAAGGATATTACATTTCTAGAATAGATATGCCTACTTTAAACGCTGCAGGAGACAAATTATACATTGGTGCTCGTTTAAGTAAAGTAGATCCTGCAACTGCTGAGTCTGACAGTGATTATGAAATTTTAGGTTCTAAAACTATTGTATTAGATTACCCATCTTTAACAAACCCTACGGTAATTACTTCTACCGTTGGTCACGGTAATACAAACGGATACCGTAGTATTAATGCTTTTTTATATAATGGAAGTGTTTACCAAGCTAACCAAAGTGATCCTAACGGTTCTCATATCTTAAAAATTGATGCTAATAACGAATACGACAATACGTACGATTTTAATTTAGATGATGCTTTAGGTGTAGAGGGTGCTTACATTTTAGCTTGGAGACCAGCTGCAAACGGAAAAGCTGTAGTTGCTTACCGTCATAATGGTTCTGAAGAAGGTATTTCTGGTAGAGGGCAAAGCTTTTTTGCTTTGGTTGATTTAAATGCAAAAACAGCAACAACGATAACTGAAATTCCTTACGAATTAGATTTTGAATTATTTCAGTACCAAGGTTTTGTTGTAGATGGTGATGATATTTACCTAACACAAGCTCCTGTTGGTAAAAACGGAAACATTTATGTGGTAAACACATTAACTGGTGAAGTTACTAAAGGCGCAGAATTGGTTAACACAACTGGTAGCCACTTTATTGGTGCTTTCTAGTATTAATACTAACGCATAAAAAAGTCCCTTATCTTTAATTAGATAAGGGACTTTTTTTTAACTATGTACTACTAAAAAATTAGTATATCAATTGCCGTTATACTTGGCATATATATTATCTAAATTTGTTAGTGAGTTTTTTAATTTTAAAGTTAACGCTTCTAAATTAGCTGTTTTACCAGAAGCTGAAAACCATAATTATTTAATACAACTTTGCCATTATTTTGCTTAAAATTTCCATTAAAAGTGTATGATATTGTAATTTTATCTTCGGGATTATTGCCTTTAAAAATCTCTTTTACACTTTCCCAGTTGTAATTTCTTAATTCTTCAATATTATCGGTTTCAATTCTAAAATCAGTGTGTTTTACTAATTTATTGTCTTCCTGCTTATCGCTATTTTGAGCGTAAGATGTAAAAGATAGTAATAATAGGGTTGCTATTAAACTGTTTAAGGTTTTCATAGTATACATTTTCACAAGTTAATTATACGCTGTATATCAGTACATAACATAAATTTAACAAATAAATTCTTTATATAAAATTAATAAAAAGAAAAGTTATACTACTATTTAAACTAGGTACAAGCTTCATTTTTTTTATGTCTGTATACCATTTATGATTTACCTACAGGCTACAGCCATACCTACTACCCTATTTTACAGCTATTAGGTTTTACTTTCTGTAATCGTAATCACAAAAAATAGCAAGCATTTTTTTGTCTTTACCTTGTTCTAAATAAAGCATAGCTTCTGTAAAATGTTGCTCATTACCATCTGCATCTGTAACATCAAACTCTAACGCAACATCTATCATACCTGTGTCTCCAATAGGCGTAATTTCACCTATTTTAAAATTTTTAATTACGGCGTCTTTTGGTATTTTATCTTCTTCACAATAACCACTCGCTATTTTTTGATAAACATCTTGACTAATTTGCTGCTCAAATGTTATTTTCTTATCACAAGAAACAATTATAAGAAAGAAAAGAATAACTAATAATGAGTGGCTTGTATTTTTCATATTTAATTTTGTTTAATTGGTTGTTATTAATTCTTCACCAATGTAACAAATAAAAAACACATACAATTGTGAAGTTTAAGATTTAAGTTTTTACATATAAATAATACTAAGTTACACTGTTGTTTTCTCTATAATTTTTAAAAAGTGGTTTTTGGTTTGCTCATTGGCAAAACAACCACCGTACTCTAATGTAGTAGTGTAACTACTTTTGTCTTTAATTCCTCTAGATGACACACATAAGTGTTTTGCACTAATCATTACAATTACATCTTCTGTTTCTAAAGTACTTTGTAAATCTTTTAGTATTTGTAATGATAACCTTTCTTGTACTTGCGGTCTGTGCGCATAATAATCTACCAACCTGTTTATTTTAGATAGGCCAATAACTTTATTTTTTGGCACATAACCAATGTGTGCAAACCCTGTTATTGGTAAAAAATGATGCTCACAAGAGGAGTCTATAGTTATGTTTTGCTCTACCAACATTTTTTTATAGGCATACTTGTTCTCAAAAACCGATAATTTTGGTTTACTCTTAGGGTTTAAACCATAAAAAAGCTCTTTTACATACATTTTTGCAAACCTATATGGTGTACCAGACAAACTATCATCTGTTAAATCTAAACCAAGCTCTTCCATTATTTTTTTAAAATGATGTTGTATGGCTTCTATTTTTTCTTCATCAGATTTTACAAAAGCATCTGCACGTAAAGGAGTATCTACGCTTGTAGCTATATGGTTGTCTCCTAGTATTTCTTTTTTTGTATTATCCATTATTCACACAACATTTATTGGTTTTACACTGGCAGAATTTTAAATTATAAATATGCAATGCTGCAAGCGCAAGCGCAACAACATAGGTTAGTATTTCTGGTAAAGAAAACAACTGTATTTTCTCGTTTACAATTAAAAAAAACAGGCTAAACCAACTTAACCACAACAAGGGTTTCATAAAACTTTTAGAGGTATTTTTTGTAGATTGATATACCGCAAAAAATGAAACAATTAAAAAAAAATAATCTAAGCTACTCCACCATACAGGGCTGGTTTCACAACCACCTGCAGCGCAAGTATGTGCTATAAAAATAAATGGTGTAGCAAAGCAATGTACCAAGCATAATGTACTTGCTAGTGCGCCAAAGGTATCTGGCTTTTTTAATATCAACTTCAAAATAAATTCTATTTAATGCAACTAAGTTGCAAATATAAGAATGTATTTGGTTATTGCAATATTGTTGCAATAAAAACATACGGTATTAAATAACAAAGCCTCTGAATAAAATACTCAGAGGCTTTATTTACTGATAAACAACCCACTAGCAAATTGCTACTTGCTACAAAAGGCTATTTTATATGTTATAATTTTCTTAGCTCTACTCTTCTATTTTTAGCTTTGCCACTGTCTGTAGTATTATCTCCTACAGGTTTTGTTTGGCCAAATCCTTCACTTTTTAAACGGGCTTCACTAATACCTTCTTCTACAATAGCCATTAGTACAGCTTGTGCTCTGTTTTTAGATAATTTTAGGTTAGAAGCCGCATCGCCTACATTGTCTGTGTGGCCTTCTATACTAATTTTTAAGTCCAAATTAGATTTCATCATCTTAGATATTTCACTAATAATTTCATAAGAGTCTGCTTTAATTCTAGATTTTCCAGTATCAAAATTAATATGTAATGTAGCAATACCTTTATCTGTAATTTCTTTAAAAATTTGGTCTGCTGTAACTTTTTCTATGGTTTGTACAAACGCTTTATTTTCTACAACCGAAATGGTTTTGGAGTTAGACGATACTTGAAAAGCTATTTTTTTATCTTCGGTTTTAAGCACATAAAAGCGTACAGGATGGTTTACCACATCTGCTCCATAAAACTCATGCATATGTTTGTAAATAGCATTAGGGTTATCGCCCCATTTTTTAGTTAACTCTGACGGTATTTGTCCTTCAAAAATTAAATTTGCTCCAATAGATTTTAAATATTCAGAAACACTTTTATCAAACAAATATTGTTGCCATTCTTTATCGCCTTCCATTTTTATTTGCATACGGTCTACTCTACCGTCTAGTACAAAAAACGTATTACCATCAAAAAACTCAAGCTTATCAAATTCAAAAGATTCAGACCCATCTTTGTCTACAATCATCCCTTTTGGTGGTGTAATGTACGGGTACGCACCAATATCTACTGTAGATGGGGTTACGGTGTCCCAAGTAAATTCTTTTTGGGTAGTTGTAGCTTCAGTTGTTTCATTTTTATTTAAAGCAGGAGCCTCTTTTTCTTTAGATTCTTGTGGCTGTTTAACCTCTAATTCTTTATTATTTTTACAAGAAAAAAAAGCGAATACCACAACCAAAATTCCAAGTTTAAGTATATTTTTCATAATTAATTATTTGATGTTTTTTATA
>NZ_MDDP01000047.1 GCF_001999725.1 Cellulophaga omnivescoria | reverse complement strand
TTTTTTGGTTTTTTGGGTGGTTGGTGTATTGTTCTTTTTTTGTTTATTTTTTTTTGTGTATAGGTAGCGGTACCACAGAGAGATAAACGCGGAAGGTCGTCGGCAGCGGCAGATGTGGATAAGATGCAGTGTAACAATTGTACGTTTGCTGCTAACCAAACTATAGAGCCTGCTGGTGGTGTAATTACAGGTCAAAATATTAACCTAAACAATGCGTACGTAGAAAATACCTATAAACAAGCCTTTTCAGCCTCTACCAGTTTTACTCAAGTATATGATAAATCTAGATTAAGTATAGAGGTTTTTGGGGCTATTTCTGGAGACGGAATAGACGATTCTGATGCTATTGATGCTACTATTAATAATATAGAAATAGCAAATGCAAGTCCAAAAGGTTCTTATATTAAAAATAAACCATCTACATACAAAAGAGAAGGTAATTTTGACTGGAATTTAAACGGAGCAAAAATAGAAACTACTAGCAATTCTAATTTTAGAATAAATACGTTTGATGTAGATTATATTTTTACATTTTACAATTTAAATCCAAGATTTTATAATGGTGAGTTTGATGGTACAGATACTTACGGGAGGTTAATTTGGTTAAGAGGACAACAAAGTTTTTATTTTGCAGATTTAAACGTACATAATTACCATTCTACATCTAACGCCAGAGGTATAGCATTTAGAGTTAATATGCTCCCACAATCTAAAGGATTTTATAAAGGTGAGTTTTACCGTAATACCATAAATAATATAAGTTCAGCTTCTGACGGTA
>NZ_MDDP01000046.1 GCF_001999725.1 Cellulophaga omnivescoria | reverse complement strand
CTATATTATTATTTTTTTATTTTTTTCTATAATGTTACGTTTTAGTCTTCCAATACGTGATCTCTGAGATTTGATATGATTGTTATACTATAGAAGCCTACTATAACCTAGATCTACACGAGTAAGCACGTCTGCAGCGTCAGATGTGTATATGAGTCATATTGATGTGTCTAATTATCCTGGTTTAACTTTAGGTTCTGGTACTACTGGTTACTATGGTGTATTAATCAATAACACAATTAAAGAGAATGTGTTTACCAATTGTGGTGTTGAAATAGCTCGTATTTTTGATCCTAAAGAGGGGCCAGTGGTTATTGAAGATTGTATATTTAATTACAAGTGGGGTGGTAATAATCCTGGTAATTATGTAGGTGCTTTGCGTTATTCATCTAGCTCTAATGCTACAGTTACAGGATCCGTAACGCTACAAAATAGTACGATAAACTATAGTGCAAGTAATATTTTTAATTTATTTAGTGGTGTTGTGGTAAGTATTGTGTCTAGCGTAGAAAATTTAACAATAGATAATGTTACCGTGAATTATAAAGGTTTATCTGGTGTTGGACAAACATTTGGGTATATAGGATCAAAAAATAGTTCTAATTTTGGAAATACCAATACCATTACAAATTGTACCATAAATGGAGCGCTGGCAACAGGCGCAATAAAGGTAACTGGCTCTAATAAAACA
>NZ_MDDP01000045.1 GCF_001999725.1 Cellulophaga omnivescoria | reverse complement strand
TGCTAACGGTATTGTATATGGAAAGTTGCGTGTTTGCGTGCGAGGATTTTCCGAAGGAAAATCAGACGTAGCAAACGTGCAACGACCTTTGTTTTAGCACAACACCAGCAATTTTTTATATACGGTGTTGTAACCAGTTTTTATTTTTTATTACTCAATTCGTCAAAAAATTTGCTCGGATTTCTTAAAAATCGGTCAGCATCTGAACCTTTTATTAATTGTGCTAAATCAGAAATATTTGGTTTGCATAAATTTCCGTTTCTGTCCATTAAAATCCAATCATTTTCTTTACAAATATCAAGCATTGAATTAAGGAAATTTAGAGTAGTATCTGTTAAGTCAGTCCGAAACATAAATTCATCGATAAATTCATTAGTTTTATTTAAACCAAGACTAACATCGTGGTCAAATTCCGCTTTTTCACTTTTCCAAATTGTATCGTCAGTCCAACTTGCACGAGTAATTATTTTGTCAATTTGTTTTTCTAATTCTACTAAATTAACTTCTATCTCTTTCCACCAATTTGTTGTTCTTGCATCTTCAAATTCAGGCTCTAAATCTTGGTTGTTAGTTTCAGTATATTTTTCCCAAAACTTTTCCCATTCAGAATGTTTAATTTCCAATTGATTTGGTATTTCTCCAAATTTCATTTCAATCGCCTTTTTCGGCAGTATGTATGTTATAAATTGGTTAATTGCCATTCGGTTTCTCAAATTGGTTACAACTAGTTAGTAAACGCAGTTTATTGCGTTTATTTCTCTTTCAAATATAATATTATAAAGG
>NZ_MDDP01000044.1 GCF_001999725.1 Cellulophaga omnivescoria | reverse complement strand
TTTTTATTATTTTAAATTATTTGGGTAAATTGTTATGTCTGCTCAATATTAAAATCTTAAATAAGGTCTGTTAACCAATGGCGAAAAAGGCCAAGGAATGGCAATAGATATTATGAAAAGAGCAATTGAAAAATAAACAAGCATTGCTTTAAATTTCTCAAAATCTGATTTTTTGCGTTTTGATTTAGCTGAACCTGTTGTAATAATTACTATTGCTGAAATCATTAGGATAAAATGAAATAAACCAAAAAAAGTTAGCTCCCAATTAGAAATTAAATTTTTAAAGTCTCTTAAAAAGTATTTTACAATAGGACTTTTAATATATATAAGCATACCTATTATAAATTGAATATGTGCAATGGTTGCTGTCCAATGACGTGCTTTATTGTCAAGATGTGAAAAGTTGGATTTTGATTTATAGCCCTTATATGCTCTGAAAATGGCATAAACTAAAGAAAATAGTACGAGCCACCTGAAAATAGAATGTAGAAAAAGTATTGTTGAGTACATAATATGTCTAATTTTTACAGGTACAAATATCTATGTTTCTGTAAAAAAGAAGTAGAACCTATTATGCTGTAATTAGGATTTATCAATCATTTTTCTAAATTCGGTTGGGGAAATTTTTTCAAATTTCTTAAAGAATCTCGTAAAATAAGAAGAGTCTAAATATCCCATTTTATAGGATATTTCACTTATTGATAACTGAGATTGATATAAGTAATATTTAATTTCAATCAGTTTTACCTCACTAATAATTTCAGAAGCAGACTTAGACGTGATTTTTTTTACGGATTTATTTAAATGATTAGGACTTATATTCATCATTTCTGCAAAATCTGTAACTTTTAGATTTTCGTTTACTTTTTTGTGAATTAAAGTTCTAAATTGAGACGTAATTTGATAAGACGCATTTTGATTAACTAAAACGGTTCTCCCTAATAAAGCTTGTAATTCTGTAAGTAATGTGTAGATATAAGAATGAATAATATTTAGGTTAGGAGTATTTTCGTTTTTAAATTCGGTAATTAATCTTTCGAAAATATTCAATAAGGCAGATTTTGAATCTGTTTTTATATCTATAATAGGGTAGTTTCCAGTATTTAGAAAATCAAATTCTGAGATTAATTCAACGTTTCCAAATTTTCCGATAAGTATATTGGGGTGAAAATGACAAATGAAGCCTTTTACATTGTTTAATTTTTCTGCTACAGAAAATACAGTTCCCGCTTGTAATACGACAATTTTATTTGGAGTAATTGTATATTCTTTAAAGCCTATTTTTGTTTTATATGAGCCTTTTGTTACAAATATAAGTGTATGACTTTCTTCTCTTGAAGGACGTATTGGTTTCATATTACCTGTCAAATCTTCAATTCTCAAACAAAAAAAATCTATTATATTTTTTTTAAAAAACTCATTTAATTTAGGACTATCATTAAAGAATTCTTTTATAAAATCTTCAGAATTGTATTTTTTAATTTCAGATTTCATTTATGGTCAAACTGCTTTTTTTTAGCTTGTGGGTAACGTTGTTGTATATGGTTTGTTGCGTGTTTTAAGCACTAAATTTAGCAAATAAAAATCGAATAGAAAATCCGCGAGGATTTTCGTAAGTAGGCTAGAACTAGCAATAAATTATATACGTCTTAAGTTTGATTTTTATTAAATTGATATAATAAACAGAAAGAATAAAAGAGAGAATTAAGGTTAATTTATACGGTGAAGCTTTTGACTTCGACAACATTGATAATCCTCTCTCTTTTCTACTAAAAATCACGTTCAGTTCTGTGAGACCTAGATCTCGATTTCAAGTTGTTGTGATGCCAGTAGTTTATTCTTTCATAAATCATTTCTTATGAATAAATATAGCGAAACTATTGGAATAGACATTAGTAAAGATGTTTTTGATTGTTATGGCAGTGTTCAAGGACACTTACAATTTAAAAACACAGAAGAAGGATTCCATAATTTTCTAAAAACGCTTACAAAGAATAGTATAGTCGTTATGGAGGCTACTGGCTATTATCATTACAGATTAGCACAATTTCTATACAAAAAAAACATAGTAGTATCTGTTGTAAATCCATTATCTATTAAACGATTTATACAAATGAAACTAGCCAAAGTAAAAACAGATAAAAGCGATGCCAAGGCAATTTGCAACTATGCTTTAATTAATGAAGTTCCTATTTACAGTGCATTGACAGATATTCAAAGCGAATGTTTGCAATTGTTTAGATTATTAGATGCCTATTTAAAACAGCGTACAGCAACCAAGAATAAGATACATGGAGAAGTAGTGTTAGGTATGCCATCTAAGTTTGTGTATCGTTCCTTAGTACGTAATAAAAAGCAATTAGATAAAGAAGTAAAGGCAATTGAATTAAAGCTGCTGTCCTTGGTAAAAGAAGACCAACAAAAGCAGTTAACCTTATTGATGTCTATACCAGGAATAGGCCAAAAGACCGCTTTATTTTTAATAGTTGTGACCGATGGTTTTTCTAAGTTTGAAAATGCATCTCAGCTTTGTAGTTACGTAGGTATAACGCCTACAATAAGGGAGTCTGGAAGCAGTGTAAGAGGTAGGGCGCGAATAAGTAAGGTTGGTAATAGAAATCTTCGTAATCTTTTGTTTCTGTGCTCTTTTAATGCCTGTAAACACAACAAGGCCTGTAAGGCTATTTATGACCGCATAGTTGCTAAAGGAAAAAGTAAGAAACTAGCATTAATAGCTGTTGCTAATAAGTTACTTAAGCAGTCTTTTGCTATTGCAAAATCTGGAAGGCCGTATGATGAAACTTACGTTTCTATACTGCCTAGATAAATATAAAATAAATACAATAAAAAAGCTCAAAGAACCAGTTTTAGAATCTATGAGCTTACTATAATAATGCCTCAAATTAAAGAAGAATTTGTTTGCTTTTTACCTCAGTTCTTTGTTGGTGGTAGTTTTTTATTTTCCTATTATTCCTAATTCGTTTTTTATATCAGTTCGTTCAGTCAATTTAGTTGGGTTTACGCTCCAATATTCCGCAATTTTCATAACAAGTTCTTCGTCTGCATAATCCAAATCTTCTCTGTCATAATATTCGTCTGATTTTGCTTCTTCAGAAAGGGAATTAAACAAGTTTAGTTTGCTTTCTGGTTCAGTTGGTTTTCCATAAACTTTTATATTTTCCATACTCTCGCCAACGTATGAATAAACTCTTTCCATTTTTCCGTTTACTGATTTCATCCAGTTATGATATTCCACAACTCTGTGTGTTCCGAAAAATTGGGCTTCTCCAAATTCAGAACTTAATTCGTTAAGGATTTTCTCAAGCTTTTCAATACTTTCTTGACTATCTCCAAGTGGTAATCCCATTCCAACTGCTAAAGTCCAATCTCCAATTTGAGGTGTTATAAATACACTATTTTCATACGCATTTTCAATTCCGCTTTTCCAATTAGAAGGTTTTGAATTCTTTAGTCCGAGTATTTTTGATAATTCCGATTTATTAACTGTTTTTACAGCAATCCAAACAATTTTATAACCAAAGTCAATTGGGATATCTTGCTCTGTCAGAACTTTTTTTGGTTCAGATTTGTATTCCGCTGTTGTTCCGTTTCTTTTCGCATACCAAACAGAGAATGCGATAAATGCAACAATTCCAGACAATATTAATATTTTCATTTAGTTCGTTTTTTTCAAATTATCGCCAACGTCTCGTATATGAAAAGTAGCGTTGAAAATAAGCTGTTACTTTTCGGATTAAACACAAGCCGAATTTTTAAATTTTATTAATTATTTTATTTTTGGGAATTTGTCAAATTTAAAAATTTGGCGACTTTCCAAAAATGCCCAAGCCTTAGTGTTAGCAACGACTTGCGCTATTTTTTATATACATCTTAAGTTAGCAATCTATTACATTTATATTTATTAATCATAAAGAACCAGAGCGTAGAGTAAGGTTATGATATACATAGAAACCAAGATTTCGTCAACATTGATAATCCCTACGCTCTTCTACTAATAGTTCGTTCAGTTCTGTGAGACCAAGATCTCGATTTTAAGTTGTTGAATATACAGTAGATTGGCTCTTTACAATTTTTTTTATTATGAATAAAGATAAACAAATTTATGGTGTAGATATAAGCAAAGATGTCTACGATGTGTGCACACCAGAAGGAGATTTATATCAATTTAAAAACAGCGCTAGCGGTTTTAAATCATTTGCAAACATTTTATCAAACAAGGCTCATTGCGTAATGGAAGCCAAGGGAAATTCTCAATATAAATTAGCATAATTTTTACAAAAAAAAGGGATAAAAAAAAATTTATAAAA
>NZ_MDDP01000043.1 GCF_001999725.1 Cellulophaga omnivescoria | reverse complement strand
AAAAAACTATAAAATAAAAAAAGGCTGCCTATAAATATATAGAACAACCTTTATTAAAGCTGGGAACGCTTTATTTATGTATTAATTATCAACAGTAATGTTATTATTTTCATCTCCTTTAAATTCTAATTCATAAAAATTAGTTACAATATTACGCCCTTCAATAGTTTCATTATTAGGTTCTGTAAAATGTATTTCAAAATCTGATGAAATTTTATTTGTTTTGGTATCTGCCTTAATTTTATATTTTCTGACTTGGTAATTGTCTATTTCCATTTCTTTTTTAATAATAACTACCCCTTTATTTATATTAGCAAACATTGTATCAATATCAATATCACTAATTTTAATTTTTCCTTGAGAATTTTTAACGAAAAAGCTTTTCTGAAAAGCATCACTTAAAAGCTTTTCATCATCTAAAGAAGCTTTATTATTAGTGGTTGTAGTGTTATAGACTCTTTGGTATAGCTTACCATCTTTTAAATATTTAATAGTAATTCTTCCTAAATCTGAGTCTAAATCTCCTTTTGAGTATAATTCAAAATCATATACTTCAAAATCGGCTCCAAAATTAGTTATTGCTAATTGTTTGGCTGCTTGTAAGCCTTCTAGCGTAGAAATTCTAATTGTATCTTTATCACTGCTACATGAGGTTATTAGTAGCATAATAAGAATAAAGGAAATTTTTAAAGCATTTTTCATTTTTGTGTAGTTAATGTTATACTGGCAAAACTATGGTAATTGCCTAGTAATTTTACTTCACAATACAGAAATACAGCTACTAAATATTTATTTAAGTAGGTTCAGTAAATTTTCGTTAAAAAATAATTTTAAGAAATAAGCAAAAGGGTAACCCCAAACAAGGAACCTATAATTAGGCCGGTTATAACCTCTTTAGGCGTATGTCTTTTTAACACCAACCTAGACCATAAAACTAATAACGTAAACAGAATAAGAACAACACCTAAACGCTGGTTTACATATAAAATAGCCAGAGCTAAATAAATATTTATAGCTACGTGCATAGATATTTTTATAAGGAAATTAATTCCAAAAGAAGCTAAAAGCATTAGTGTAGCTATAGAAAAACTAGTGCATATATATATTGGTTGATTTGTGTAAAACAAAAAGAAAAGTACCAAAACCATTAATGGCAAAGCAAATATATAAAGAGATTTACGTTCTTTTTTATTAGAAACATCTAAATCTGTATATTTTCCTAATCTTTTGCCAATATAAACCCAAGCAATTAAAACTAGAAAAAAAATACCATAAATAAGAGATAAGGTATGGGAAAAGACTGTTTCCTTATCATTAAGATTAAAAATTAAAATTAAAAAAGGAAATAGCAACAACGGGTGTCCTAATACAGATATAAATTGAGCTATTTTAATTTTCATTTAAACCAATTATTATCACAAATATAGTTTTATTTGTAGAAAAAGATAATTTATTGACACAAGTGTTTACTCTCTTTTAAATAATGGCACAAGACAAAGATATAGCGCAACAATTTATTGGTTATATAAATACCCCAATACTGTGGGTAAACAATATCGTGTATAATTTAAAACAGTTTGAACTAGAAATAAATGATACTCCCAAATTTACTGACAAGATACCAACCAATTTAAGGTTAGGAAAACGTGTAGAACGCTACGTTAGTACTGAGTTTAAATTTAGTAAAAATATTACCATTTTAGCAGAGAACATACAAATACAAAATGACAAGCTTACAATAGGCGAAATAGATTGTATTTTAACAAAAAACAATACCCCTTATCACGTAGAAATAATTTATAAATTTTATTTGTTTGATGACTCTGTTGGAAACACAGAAATAGAATACTGGATTGGGCCAAACAGAAACGATACATTACTTAAAAAGCTAACCAAATTAAAACAGAAACAACTACCCCTACTCTATAACAAGCATACAGCCTCTACAATAAATAACCTTAATTTAAATATTAAAGAAATTGAGCAACGTGTATTTTTTAAAGCACAACTATTTACACCTTATAAAAGAAGTGTAAAATTTAAGGACTTAAATAAAGAGTGCATTAAAGGATTTTATGTTAAGCATACAGATTTATTACAGTTTAAAGATTGTAAATTTTATATTCCGTCTAAAACTAATTGGCTACAAGATGTACAAACCCAAGTAAACTGGCTTAAATATGATGAGTTTATTTTTGAAATAAATACCTTGATAACAGCTAAAAAGTCTCCTTTATGTTGGATTAAGTTCCCAAACGGAGAGTTACAAAAGTTTTTTGTGGTTTGGTGGTAAAAAATAACAGAAAATTATGATTTTTTCTCGTTGTTATGCTTTAGTTTTGCGCACTTAATTATCAAGAATCTCAAAAAAGAGATAGCAACCTGCATTAACAAGCAAGGTGCTAAAAAAGGATAAGCCAATACTTTGGAAAAAATGTTAATTCAGCTCCACTTATTTGTCCTTTTCTTTTTGGTTCTGCAAAACTAAAAAAATGACATCCATTAAAAACAACAAGCCTAGGTTTATTGCTTTACTTCCTTTATTTGTATTTGTATTTACATTTTTAGGTGTAGGTATTTATCAAAATGATTTTTATGCTTTACCTGCTCCTATAGCAGTTATAGCTGGTATTATTGTAGCTTTTTTAATTTTTAAACAAAGCATAAACTCTAAAATAGAAACGCTTTTAGCTGGTTGCGGAGATAGTAAAATACTAACAATGTGTTTAATATATTTATTAGCTGGTGCTTTTGCTACAATTACAAAAGAAACCGGTAGTGTAGATGCTATTGTAAACCTTGGCTTAGATTTTATAGCCATACAATATATCTACTTTGGAGTATTTATAATTGCTGCATTTTTATCTATATCTACAGGTACATCTGTTGGTGCAATAGTAGCACTAACTCCTATTGTTATTGGCTTTGCAGATAAAGGAGGTGTGTCATTAGCTATACTTTGCGGCGCTCTCTTAGGTGGTTCTATGTTTGGAGATAACCTTTCGGTAATATCAGATACTACAATTGCAGCAACACAATCCTTGGGCGTAAAAATGAGTGATAAATTTAAGCAAAACATAAAAATTGCTTTGCCAGCAGCACTCTTTACAATTGCTATTTTAATAGTTAACGGCGCTGCTTTAGAGTCTAACAATTTAGAAGATGTTACATACAATTATTCATTACTAAAAATAGTTCCTTACATATTAGTAATTGCACTCTCTGTAATTGGTGTAAACGTATTTGTTACACTTTTGTTAGGTGTATTAATAGCTGCCGCAATTGGTATTTTTTATGGTGATTTTACCCTTATTGAGTCTACCAAAATTGCTTACAATGGATTTACCAGTATGACAGAGATTTTTCTACTATCATTACTCTCTGGTGGTTTGGCAGCATTGGTAGCAAAAAATGGCGGTATAGATTACATTTTAAATAAGATTAAAACCCTTATAAAGAGTAAAAAATCTGCTCAATTTGGTATTGCAACCTTAGTTAGTACAGTAAATATGGCAATAGCAAACAATACAGTTTCTATTATTATTTCTGGTTCTATTGCAAAAACTATTAATGATGAGTATAAATTAGAGAATAAAAAAACAGCTTCAATTTTAGATATTTTTGCCTGCATTACACAAGGTTTGCTACCATATGGAGCACAAGTATTAATGATTTTGAGTTTTTCTGATGGAAACTTAACTTATACAGAACTTATTGGTAATACTTGGTATTTACTTTTGTTATTTATCTACACCATAATATACATTAGTTTAAATCCGTTTAAAATGAAGAAAACTAGTATAAATTAAGGTGTAGTTCTATAATAATTTATCTAAAAAGTTATCTTCGCGGCCATGTGGATGTATTTAGGCCTTTTATCGGCTTTATTTTTAGGATTGCACAATTTGTGCAAAAAACATGCTGTACAAGGTAATGAGGTTTTTCCTGTACTTTTAGGTACTATAACTGCTGGTTTTTTACTATTACTACCTTTTTATTTAGGATCTAAATTTTATCCTGAGTTTACTAAAGAAATTGGTTTTTACATTACCGATATTCCTTGGCAAAACCACGCATTAATTGTTGTAAAATCTATGCTAATGGCTGGCTCTTGGGTATTGGCTTACCAAGCCTTAAAACATTTGCCTATTACTATTGTAACACCCATACGCTCTGCAGGGCCTTTTTTTACTTTTATTGGTGCAATTTTTATATATCATGAACGACCAAATTACTGGCAATGGATTGGCTTTTTCTTAATTATATTTTCAGTATTCCTATATTCTAGAATTGGAAAGAAAGAAGGTATCAATTTTAAAAAAAACAAATGGATATTTGCTATAATAGGTGCTACTTTTTTAGGATCTTCTAGTGGTTTGTATGATAAATTTTTAATACAACACATAAACTTAAATCCGCAAACATTACAGTTTTGGTTTTGCTGGTATACAATTTTAATTTTATTGGTAATACTTGCTATAACTTGGTTTCCTAAAGCAGAAAAAAGAAAAGCCTTTAAATGGCGTTGGTCTATACCTGCCGTTGGTATTTTATTACAAACTGCAGATTATTTTTACTTTAAAGCATTACAAGATCCAGATGCCTTAATTATGCTTTTATCTGCTATAAAAAGGAGTCAAATTTTAATAGCCGTATTAGTAGGCGGAATTTTGTTTAAAGAAAAAAATAAACGAAAAAAACTCATTCCGCTTGCAGGTATACTTTTAGGTGTTGCTTTAATATTATATTCTAACTAAATAGTAAACAAATAATTAAGACTCTTCTTTTAAAGTTTTAATATCAGTAATAAGTTGTTGTATAGCAGTTTTATTTAATCCGTTATAAATACCTCTAATGTGCTGGTTTTTATCAATTAAAACAAAATTTTCTGTGTGTAAAAAATCATCATTTGTTTTTAATTCTCCTAAGTCTTCCTCTATAAAATAGGCATTTCTACCTAAGTTGTAAATTTCACTTCTACTACCAGTAACTAAATGCCATTTGTTAGCCGTAACACCTTTAGTTTTTGCATATTCGTTTAAAACTTCTACTGTGTCTGTCTCCGGAGTTACTGTATGTGATAACAACAAAACATCATTATCTGTTTTAAAAGCTTCTTGTAGTACAGACATATTACTTGTCATTTTAGGACAAATACCAGAACAACTAGTAAAGAAAAAATCTGCTACATAAATTTTATTTTTAAAAGTATTACGTGTTATTACTTCTCTATTTTGGTTTATTAAACTAAAGTTGGGTATACTGTGCATTTCTTTAGCTTCTTTACTATTTGGAGCCAACCATTTTGGAGTAAAACTAGATTCCCCATAATAAGGTAAAGCGCTCGCTTTTTTACTGTTAGATTTATTATTGCATCCCAACAATGTAAAAACAATTAAAAACACTGTAAACAAGCTATTTAAACTGTACAATTTCATCTTCCAATTGAAAACAAAGATTTGCTCTTTTAAGTCCAAAAATTCTACCGTTTTTTGCTTCATAATTATTATATATTTTTCCGTTTTTACGCCATGCTCTTTGCAAGCCTTCTTCCTTTCCGTTTACAATGTTCATCTCCTTAAATTTTGCTCCAGTTTTGTACCACTGCTTTTGTATACCGTTTACAATTCCGTTTGCAAAAACAGACCTAGACCTTAGTTTACCATTGCTCCACCAAGACTTAGCCACGCCCTCTTTTTTTCCGTTTTTGTAATATACTTGGTAACTAAGATCTCCCGTATAAAACCATTTTTGGTAATTGCCATGTTTTTTACCATTTTTATAGCTAATACTTTCAGACTTGCCACCATTTTTATAAAAATTAATAGCTAAGCCCGTAAAAGGCTTGTTATTATAATACACAAGCCCTTGATTATTTTTTACATTTAAATCTTTTTTTAAGACAACTGTTACATTTGTACAGCTGCTTACACATAGTAATACTACAATTAAAAGCAGTTTATAAAATAGTAGCTGGCGTACCTTGGTAATCTCCTGGGAATAAAATGTAAAATTGGTTAAGATATAATTCATTTTGTATATGGTAATGATATTCTTCTTTACTTGTGTGTTGTGTTGTACTTGTATGTCCGCCAGAAGCATCTAAGTCTGTAGGATATGTGCCTGTAGCATTACATTTTCTGCCATACAGAAAAAAACCATCTGCCATAATACCAATTAAATTTTCATCATCATTAGACCAAGCTTTAGTTTCTAAATGGTAATGGTAACTTTGCGGACCTGTATGTGCTGCTGTATAATCTAAGGAGCCAACTGCACTATCTAAAGGTACATTTGGTCCTTCTTCATCATTATAAATCATTGCGCCACTTACAGCTATACCAATAGCTCCTAAACCAGTAGAAGTACTTGTAGATGCCTTAGTTGGTGTTTGGGGAACAGTTAAAGAATATGATCCGTTAAAATCATCAATATTACCTGGAGCCATTTTTTCAAAGCTAGTTACCGTAGGCTCTACAAATAAAGGATGATTACTATCTGCTGCTTCTGTAGTTAACGTATTACCCATTGGGTCTACAGCAGAACGTTCTGTAGTATTAGACCAATACGGAGACGTATGGTTTGGCATTCCGTTAGTTTCTATTTCTACTTCTGTACCATTTAATAAAATTGTTACATTCTCAGTATCAAACTCTGCAAAAGCTGCGTGTAATTCTGCACTTGTACTATCATTATTTGTATCATCCTCATCAGCATTACTATCATTGCTACAAGCAATAAATGCTACAGTAACAATGGTTGCTACACTAAATAATGGTATATATTTTAATTTAGAAATTTTCATAAGTTTTATTTAGATGGTTTCTCTTTCTTTTCTGGCTTAGGCATTTTTTCTATTTCTTCTTTAGTTAAAAACCCATCCTCATTGGCATCAATTTTCTTAAAATCTTTTTTTAAAGGTCCTTTTACCTCTTCTTTAGTAAGTTTGCCATCTTCATTAGCGTCCATCTGTTTAAAAATTTCTTCTAACGTAGGTCTTTTACGTTGTTCTCCTTTTGGTGGTTGTGCTCTTAATCCCATTGCACCAAATGCTACTAACGCTACTCCTAAAATTCCTTTTTTTACTGTTGTATTTTTCATCTTTTTATTTTTAAAATTCTACTATTTAGATTTCAAAGATGAACATAAGATTAATACAGATGTTTGGTTTTAAGTGAATGCAGCTAAGCTTTCTGTAAAACTGTTATTATATTCCGCAAAATCTATTTTACAGGTGTTAAATAGGCTATTTATTGGCTATACATTGATTTTTATTTTCATTTATTTGCAGTATGAATACAACAATTAGATTTATTTCTCAGATAATTTTATGGTTTGCTTTGTGGTTTGTTTTATGGTCGCAACAAGCTTGGACAACAAATTTTATAGTCCAAAATACATTCCTTTTTTTGGGACAAATTGTATTAATTGCTTTACTAATATTTTACACTGCTCCTAAGTTTTTATTTCCAAAAAAACATTTGCAGTTTTTAATAATTTCTGCAATTGCCTTAGGAGTGTTTATAGGATTAATGTCTGTATTATTACCAGAACGTCCCATACCTTTTTTTAGAGTACCGCAAGTACCAGATTTACCAAATTTTAACCGAGAAAACTTACCAAGGCCACCGTCTAGGCAATTCACACAAATATTACTATTATTTATAGCTTATATATTAGCAACAGTAATAGAGTTTATTGTGTACACTAAAAAAAAGGAAGAAGAGATAATTATTAGTAAAAATGAAAATTTAGAAACGGAATTAAAGCTTTTAAAATCTCAAATAAATCCGCATTTTTTGTTTAATGCTTTAAATAACATTTATGCACTATCTGCTATAGATACAGCTAAAACACAAGAAAGTATAAACTATTTATCTATAATGTTAAGGTATGTTTTGTATGAATGTGAAAGGCCATTTGTATTATTAACAAAAGAAATAGAATATATAGAAAATTACATAAAACTTTTTACACTAAAAAGCAGTAAAAAATATCCTATAGAAACCAAGTTTAATATAACAGATAGTAGTTTGCAAATTGCACCAATGCTATTAATACCATTTGTAGAAAATGCCTTTAAACATAGTAATATAGACCAATTTAATGCTACATTTATTACTATTAAATTAACAGCAAACAAAACAAATATTAATTTTAAGGTAGAAAATAGCATAGCTACTACTGATATTTTAAAGGATGATGTAGGTGGTATTGGTTTAGATAATGTAAAAAGAAGATTAAATATATTGTACCCAAACAAACACACGTTGTATGTATCTAAAAGTGATGGTATTTTTAAAGTTGAACTAAATTTGCAACAAAATGTATAAGTGTATTATTATTGATGACGAGGAACTAGCTAGAGGCTTACTTACTAGTTACATTAGTAAATTAAATTATTTAGAACTTGTTGCCGATTATGAAAGCCCTATTGATGCTATACCAACACTTAAAGCAAATACAATAGACCTTATTTTTTTAGACATACAAATGCCTAATTTAAAAGGAACAGATTTTGCTAAAATGATACCCGATACTACTAAAATAATTTTTACAACGGCTTATTCTGAATATGCTTTGCAGGGTTATGAGCTAAATGCTTTAGATTACTTATTAAAACCCATAACTTTTGACCGTTTTTTGCAAGCTGTAAACAAGCTTGAAGCTGTTAAAAGCATAACAAAAGATGTTGCTAATGATAGTATAACTATTAAATCTGGTTATGACTTGCATAAAATACAATTACAGCACATTACGCATATAGAAAGTGATAGTGAATACGTTAAATTTTATTTAGAAGATGGTAAAAAGATAATGAGCCACCAAACATTAAAATCTTTAGAGAAAACCTTAAATCCTAATTTATTTATGCGTGTTCACAGGTCTTTTATTGTTAATAAAACAAAAGTTACAAGTTTAAAAGGTAGAGACTTACTACTAACAAACATAAGTATACCTGTTAGCGATAGCTATTATGATAAAGTAAAACAAGATTTGTTTTAACAAAAAGTAAAAGCCTAGCTATACAAACATTAACTAGGCTTTAATTTACAAATCTAACAGATTAATTAAAACTCTCGTTTACCAAATTCACTATCAATAAATTTAGATTTATTTTTGTTTGCGTTAAATGTATAAGACAAGTTTAAAGAAACCATATCTACCTCATATTTATAATTTGTTGTAGTATAAAATTGCCCAGTTCTAGATGTAGTAATACGTTGCTCATTTGTATTTAAAAGTCCCATATCTATATTTTGCCATTGCAATGTTGCTGTTAATTTATTATCTAAAAACGATTTTCTAAGCGTAAGATTCGGAGAATAAAATCTGGAGTCCTCTCCCATTGCCGTGTTTCTGTCTGATAAATAATTAAACGAAAACTGTGCGCTAGCATTTTGCCAAAAATTATACGTAGAGTTTAAGTTTATAGAGTAAATAGTTGCATTACTATTTATACCGTAAGTACGTGCAATACCATCTCTGTGGTTAAAGTTTAAAGCACCTTTAATATCATAACTATATACATTTGCTCCAATAAAGTTAGACCAATTTTTAGTGGGTTTAATGGTTGCTCCAACCTCTAAACCAAAGGCGTTGCTTTTACCTACATTAGAATACACACGGTTTATAATAGTATCTATTACAGCTCCATTTTCCTGGTATGCAAGTACGTTAACACGGTTAATTACATTTTCTACACTTCTATAGTAGGCCGTAGCAAAAAAAGAATTTCCTTGCTTCAACTTTTTTGTTATTCCTACTTCTACCAAATCTATAAACTCTGGCTCTAATTTATTGTCTCCTTGCTCAAAAACTTCAGAGTGTTCTCTTTCTGCAAAACTATTCATTTTAAAAGTCGTTGTACGCTCTACCCTTTTGCTATAAGCCGTTTTTAGTTTTGTTTTATCATTAATTTTATATTGTAAAGATGCAGACGGAAAAAGCTTTGCAAAATCATATTTATAGCTATTGGGAGAAATTTCACTTTTTAAAGATTCTCTATATTCCCTATCCATAGACTCCAACCGCACACCAGCAGCATAATCCCACTTGTTTTTTGCTCCAGTAAGCTGTGTGTATCCAGAGTGTATAGTTCTATCTAAAGACACATCACTAGAAAACTCTGGTACCAAAACACCATCTCTTTGGTATACAAATTCTCCTGTATGGTCTAAATTACGAAACTGATAACCAGCTTCTAAAGTTCCAAAAGAAAAAGGTTTAAACTTATAATCTAAATTAAACCGTGTACCATATAATGGGTTATCATTAGTATTGTATTCTTGCTGGTAAACAATAGTATTATCTGGATAACCAAGGTTGTCATTCTCCGTTGGTCCGCCTAAAAAAGTATATTCATATAAAAATGATGCCGCTAATTTAGACTCATCATCAAACTTATGCTCATAATCAAAACTACCCAAAGCAAAATCTCCTTTTCTAATTCTTAGGTTGTGGTTGTAATATGTAAATGTATACAACCTATTATCACTATTTGATGGTGACACTGCGTGATTGTCATAATAAACAATATCTGCTAATCTATCTTTAGTGTGTTTCCCAACAAAAAAACCAACAGAATAACTATCTCTTTTATTAGGAGTAAAGTCTATATTAAACCTACCATTATAACTAATTTCGTCAAAACTACGTTCGCCATCAGAGGGCAAAAAAGTAGTTTTATTTTCGGCTTCGTTTACAATAAACATATCACCTTCTCTTCTACCTGTTTTATCATTACGTTGGTAACTAGCTCCTAAAGAAAAGTTCCATTTATCCGTGCGTTTATTTAGCGTTGCATCTATACCGTAACGCTGTGCAGCTTCTTTTGTATCATATTCTTCTATAGACGGAAAACCGCCACGTACATTTACCTGTGCGTACGTACCGTTTGTAGCTCCTTTTTTAGTTATAATATTCAAAATTCCGCCTTTGCCCTCAGGGTCGTATTTAGAAGACGGAGCAGTAATAAGCTCTACAGACTCTAACGCATTTGCAGGTAATTGGGCTAAAATTGCACTGGCGTCTCCTTGTGTTGGCTTACCGTTAACCAATACAGAAAAGCCCTGGCTACCTCTAACACTAATTTCTCCTTGACCATCTACAGTAACAGAAGGTAAATTTTTAACTACATCTACAGCAGAACCACCTTCACTATTTTGGTATTTTTTAGTATCAAAAACCTGACGGTCTATTTTATGTAAAACCGCTAAACGCTCTGCTTGTACTACAACTTCGTTTAATTGGTTACCTAAAGACAATTGTATAGTTCCCAAACTCAGTTTTTCTCCTTTTTTAGATAGTAATACAGGGCTAATAGTTTTTGTTGTATACCCTAAAAAAGACGCTTCTAAATAATATCTGCCAGCTTTTATGTTTGGTATTTTAAAAGAACCATCTAACTCTGTTATAACACCAGTAACCAAAACAGAATCTTGTTTTTTGTATAATGCAACTGTAGCATATTCTAGGGCTTGGTTGGTGCTTGCATCTATTACTTTACCTGTTATTTGAGCCATAAGGTTTTGCCAAATAAAACAGAAAAACATCAGTAAAAAAAGCGTTTTCATTTTCATAATACTATTATTTTTATTGAAAGCTAAAGTAATAGTTGTTTTAGCGTAAGAATGGTGTTATTAACAAAATAATGGTCTAATTTATGTATTAGCAGCTTTTTTAAATTGCAAAGGTGTTTGCAACACATAACGTTTAAAATATTTTGTAAAGTGTGATGTATCTTTAAACTCTAAATCATAAGCTATATCACTTACAGATTTGTTTGTAAATAGCAGCTGTCTTTTTATTTCTTTTATTATATGCTCTGCTATAACATCTGATGTTGTTTTACCAAAAACCTTATTACACATTGCATTTAAGTTCTGAGAAGTAGTATGCAATTGGGTGGCGTAAAAAGCTACATTATTTTTTAATTGAGTAGATAGTAAATCTAAAAAACCAGAACTCAAACTTGTGTAATCTGTAACAAAGTTTGTGGTTGTATAGCCAACCAACTTAGCTAAAATTGACTTTAAACCACCTTCTATAACTTCCTGGTTAGCAAATTCTTGTTTAATTTCTAAACTCATAGCTTTAAACAAGTATTCTAAAGAACTGTCAACTTCTTTAATTATAACCTTAGAGCTATTTTTTAACTTATACAGTTGGGTATTTATAAATTTATCTAGCGTTTTTTCTAAAAATAATTCTTTAATAATTATTACATAGCCCTTTGGTTCAGTATCTATTTCCCAATTATGAACCTGATCCTTTTTTATTAAAAAAAATACGGGAGGTTCTATTTTATAACTTTTAAAATCTATGTGATGGTAGCCAGTACCTTTGGTAAAGTAAACAATCTCTAAATACTTGTTGTGCTTGTGTGGTTTTGTATAACGTTTACGTGTATCAAATGGTTCTATTTTTATATCTAAACTAGAAGAAATTTTATTATATGTTTTAATAGAACTTTGCAAGTTAATTTAAATTTGGTTTTAGTAAATGTAAAAAATATAAGAGGTAATTGATAAAAGGAGTATCTATAAAATTTGTTAAAACCACGAAAAGGATTTCGCTAAATACTAACTTTATAATGTTTATACAACACTTAAAATAAGCTAAAATTTAGCGTGCTAAAAACAAAAAGGAGCCATATAGGCTCCTTTTAAAATTTATACAATCGCGTTTATTTTAAACCACGTGCTTTTAACATAGGTTCTATTTTAGGATCACTACCTCTCCAGTTCTTATACATAGCCTCTAAATCTACAGTATTACCTCTAGACAGTACCATATCTCTAAAACGCTGCCCGTTTTCACGAGTTAAACCACCATTGTTTTCAAACCAATTGTATGCATCGTGGTGTAACATCTCTGTCCATAAGTAAGAGTAGTATCCGGCAGCATAACCACTTCCAAAAATATGAGCAAAATAAGTAGACCTGTAACGTGGTGGCACAGCACTTACTACATCTAGTTTTGTATTGTGTAGCGCATCTTTTTCAAAAGCACTGGCACTAGATATTGTAAAATCTGGACTAATAGTATGCCATTTCATATCTAAATTAGAAGCTGCTAAGTTTTCTGTTAAACTATAACCTTGATTAAATGTACCTGCTTTTTTAATCTTATCAATTAACTCTTGAGGTATTTTTTCTCCTGTTTTGTAATGTAGTGCGTAGTTTTTTAAAACCTCAGGGTATAAAGCCCAGTTTTCATTAAACTGAGAAGGAAACTCTACAAAGTCTCTTGCTACAGCAGTACCAGATAAAGAAGGGTACTCTTGGTTTGCAAAAAAACCGTGTAAAGCGTGTCCAAATTCATGAAACATAGTACTAACTTCATCATAAGTTAGTAAGGCTTCATCACCTTCTGCTGGTTTTGGGTAATTACACACATTATATATAACAGGTTTTTTGTTATACAAGTGAGACTGGGTTACAAAATTACTCATCCAAGCACCACCTCTTTTACTTGGTCTAGCAAAATAATCTGCGTAAAATAAGCCCAATTGGTCACCATTTTCTTCAAATAGCTCATACACCATAACATCTTTATGGTAGGTAGGTATATCTTTACGTTCTTTAAATGTTATACCATATAATTTTTCTGCTGCATAAAAAACACCTTTTTCTAAAACTGTTTTTATCTCAAAATATGGTTTAATAGCACTCTCATCTAAATCGTACTTTTCCTTTTTTACCATTTCTGCATAACGGTTCCAGTCCCAAGCTTCCAAAGTAAAATCTTTACCATTTTTGGCAATCATTTTTTGTATTTCTTCTGCTTCATTTTTTGCTTTAGTAGTAGCTGCAGGTATTAAACCATTAAACATAGTAAATACATTTTCTGGTTTTTCTGCCATAGTACCTTGTAAACTCCACTCAGCATAATTTTTAAAGCCTAATAAAGCTCCTTTTTTAGCTCTTAGTTCTGCTATCTTAGTAATAATATCTTTGGTATCATTTTTAGTACCATCTGCTCTGTTAAAAGCAGCTTTAAAAATTTTTTCTCTAGTAGCTCTGTTTTCTAAACTTTGCAATAACGGTTGTTGCGTAGTATTTTGTAGCGGAATTTTATAGCCTTCACCGTCTTTGTTTTCTAACGACTTTAACTGAGCTTCTGTTAAACCAGCTAAATCTTCCTTGTTTGTAAAAACTAATGCTCCATTATTATTAGCTTCCAACAAAGTTTTATTAAAACTGTTTATTAGTGTTGCTAACTTTGTGTTGTATTTTTTTAACGTTTCTTTATCTTCAGAACTAAGGTTTGCACCTGCTTTTTCAAAGGCTTCAAAATAAGATTCTAATAACTTATATGATTCCGGATCTAAAACTAAGCTATCTCTTTTAACATATAATTCTTTTACACGCTTAAACAAATTGTCATTTAAATAAATACCATCTTGTAACTCAGAGAATTTAGGAGCCATTTCTTCTTGTACAGCTTGCAACTCATCATTGGTGTGTGCTCCTGTTAGTCCAGAAAAAACATTTTGTACGCTTTGTAACAGTGTTCCACTTTTTTCTAACTCTAAAATAGTATTATCAAAAGTAGCTGGCTCTGTATTATTAGCAATTTTACTTACAGCTTCTTTTTGCGCTCTAATACCCTGTTCTAATGCAGGTTTAAAGTGTTCATTTTTAATTAGTGAAAAGTTGGGCGCACCATAAGGTAATGTACTTTCTACTAATAACGGGTTTTCTGTAGTATTCATAGTGTTAGTGGTAGTTGTCCCCGTTTTTGTTTTTGCATCTTTACAAGAAGCAAACAAAACAGTAACAAGTGCTATGGTATATATTTTTTTCATTAATAATAGATTTTTTATCGGATATAAAGATACTTTTGTTCCTTTGTCTTCACTCTTAAAATTGTCTTAATATTTATAGAGTTTAAATCTGTATAGCAGTTCTGTTTTTCTTTCTATTTTTGCTATAATAACAAATTACTTTTATGCCCAAAAGCCAACATATTCACTACAAAATGTATAAACCATATGGTGTTCTTAGTCAGTTGGCTAGTAATGACAACAATCAGCTTAACAAAAAATTTTTAGCTGAATTTTATAATTTTCCTAAAGGAATTATGCCTGTTGGCCGTTTGGATGAAAAATCTGAAGGATTATTACTTTTAACTACAGATGGTAAATTGAGTGATACAATTAACAGATTGGGCATAGAAAAAGAATATTACGCACAGTTAGATGGCATAATAACTGATGAGGCTATAACCAAGCTAGAAAAAGGTGTAGTAATAGGATTAAATGGTACTACTTACACAACAAAAACTTGTATTGTAAAACACATAGAAACTCCAAAAAATTTACCAGAACCAAGCACTAAAATTAGATTAGGAAGGCACCGCCCTAACAGCTGGATTAGCATTTGTATTACCGAAGGCAAATTTAGACAAATACGTAAAATGACTGCTGCTGTTGGTTTCCCTACCCTACGTTTGGTACGTGTGCGTATAAACAATATTACTTTAGACAACCTTACACTAGGCAGTGTAACACCCATTAACATTTAAGGCTCTTAATTAACATTTTTGTTAAGATGATATTAAATAGCGTTAAAAAAAAGAATGAACATTCATTTTTATATATCTTTGCAGTAGAACTAAAAAAGTTATGGCAAAATTACAGAAAAGCATAGATAAGCGTAATGCCCTTGTTAAAGCAACTATAGAGTTGGTAAATAACAATGGTTTTCATGCAACACCTATGTCTAAAATTGCTAAAATGGCCAATGTATCTCCTGCTACTATTTACTTGTACTTTGAAAACAAGCAAGATTTAGTAAATAAAACTTATATAGAAGTTAAAGAGAAATTTACAGACTATGCCTTTAAAACATATAAAGAAGAAATGTCTGTTGAAGAAGGATTTAAAATTATTTGGAATAGAATTGCAGATTTTAAATTTAAAAATTGTGAAGAAGCTATGTTTTTAGCTCAGTGTGACAATACTCCTATGATAGATGAACCTAGCAGAGAAGAGGGCATTAAACATTTTCAGACCTTATTGGATCTTTGGGAACGCGGCAGAAAAGAAGGAGTTCTAAACCAGTTATCAGACTATTTAATGTACGCATACACAATTATTCCTTTATCATTTCTGATAATATCGCAAAAAAGAGGTGCAATAACTCTTAATCAAAAACATATACAAGAAGCTTACTTAGCTGCTTGGAATAGTATAAAAGCTTAAAAAAATTAACTAAACATAAACTATAATGGAGTTATTAGATAAATTAAATTGGAGATATGCCGCTAAAGCAATGAATGGCGAAAAAGTAGCAGAAGATAAAATTGAAAGGATTATTGAAGCTGCACGTTTAGCTCCTACTTCTAGTGGATTACAGCCTTTTGAAATTTTAGTAGTGAAAAACCAAGAAATTAAGGAGAAAATTAAACCAATAGCTTGGAACCAATCTGTAATAACAGACTGCTCTCACCTACTAGTTTTTGCTGCTTGGGATACCTATACTCCAGAACGTATTAACTATATGTTTGATTTGACAAATGAAATTCGTGGTTTTAAAAACGAGGGTTGGGAAAACTACAGAAAAATGTTGTTAGATATGTACCCACAAAGAGATGCTGAAGAAAACTTTAATCACGCCGCTAAACAGGCATACATTGCTTTTGCACATGCAATTATGGCTGCCGCTTTTGAAAAGGTAGACGCAACACCGTTAGAGGGTTTTGATCCTGTTGCTGTTGATGAAATTTTAGGCTTAAGAGAAAAAGGATTGCGCAGTGCTGTTTTACTTCCGTTAGGATACAGAAAAACAGAAGAAGACTGGTTAGTTAACTTGGTTAAAGTACGTAAAAGTACAGAGGATTTAGTAACAGTAATTGAATAAAACAAAACTTATGATTCAGACAATTTTATTAAAAAACAGACCTGTTGGAAGGCCAGCAGTTTCAGATTTTGAATTTGTAACCAATGAATCTGATATTACCATTACTAATGGTGAAATACTATTAGAAACCGCTTATGTTTCTGTAGATCCTTATTTAAGAGGAAGAATGAGCGATGCTAAATCTTACGTTCCTCCGTTTGAGTTAAATAAACCAGTACACTCTGGTGTTATTGCTAAAGTAGTTGCTTCTAAAAATGAAAATTTTGCAGAAGGAGATTTTGTTTCTGGTATGCTAGATTGGAAAACACAACAAGTGTCTACAGGAGAAGGTCTTTTAAAAGTAGACAAATCTAAAGCGCCATTAAGTGCTTATTTAGGTATATTAGGTATGACGGGCTTAACAGCTTATTTAGGATTAACAGAAATAGGAAAACCTAAAGCGGGTGAAACACTTGTTGTATCTGGTGCAGCCGGAGCCGTTGGTAGCGTTGTTGGTCAAATTGGTAAACTTTTAGGACTACGCGTAGTTGGTATTGCTGGTACAGATGAAAAAGTAGAAATGCTTAAGTCTAAATTTGGGTTTGATGCTGGTATTAACTACAACACTACAAAAAATATGACTGCTGCTATTGCAGAGGCCGCTCCAAATGGCGTAGATGTTTATTTTGACAATGTAGGCGGACCTATATCTGATGCTGTGCTTTTTAACATTAACAAATTTGCTAGAATGATTATTTGTGGCGCAATATCTGTCTATAACAATACAGAGTTACCAAAAAGTATAAGCGTACAACCATTTTTAGTAAAAAACAGTGCTTTAATGCAAGGTTTTATTGTTTCTAACTATGCCGATAAATTCCCAGAAGCAATGAAAGAATTATCAACTTGGTTGGCACAAGACAAGTTAACCTATACAGAAACTATAGTAGAAGGATTTGAAAATATCCCTGCTGCTTTTATAGATCTGTTTGATGGTAAAAACAAAGGGAAAATGATTGTAAAAATCTAAAAGTTAGATTTTTTTTATCAACTTAAAAACTAAAGAAAATGAACAATTTTGAATACAAAAATCCAACTAAAATAATTTTTGGAAAAAACACAATTGATAAATTAACCCAAGAAATACCTTCAGACGCTAAAGTTTTAATGCTTTACGGCGGTGGTAGTATCAAAAAAAACGGAATTTATGACCAAGTAAAAACTGCTTTAGCTAAAGTAGATATAGTAGAGTTTGGTGGTATTCCTGCAAATCCTGAGTACAACATACTTATGGATGCGCTAAAAGTTATTAAAGATGAAAACATAACATATTTATTAGCTGTTGGTGGTGGCTCTGTAATAGATGGCACCAAATTTTTATCTGCTGCGGCTTTGTATGAAGGTGAAGAGCCTTGGGAAATGCTAAAAAACAAAGAGCGTCCTAGCAAAGGATTACCATTTGGAACAGTATTAACTCTACCAGCAACTGGTTCTGAAATGAATTCTGGTTTGGTAGTATCTAGAGAAGAAACCAAAGAAAAACTATCTATGGGCGGACCAGCATTGTTCCCTACTTTTTCTATCCTAGATCCGCAAGTAATAACATCTATTCCTAAACGCCAGTTAGCAAATGGTATAACAGATGCTTTTACACACGTTTTAGAACAGTATATGACCTACCCTGCTGGGGGGTTATTGCAAGATCGTTTTGCAGAAAGCATTTTGCAAACTCTAATAGAAGTTGCTCCTACTGTTGTAGAAGACCCAACAAATTATGAAGCAGCATCTAACTTTATGTGGAGTTGTACAATGGCTTTAAATGGTTTAATACAACAAGGAGTTCCAGGAGACTGGGCTATACATATGATGGGGCACGAGTTAACAGCTTTATTTGGTATAGACCACGCAAGAACATTAGCTGTAGTTACACCTAGTCATTACAAATACAATTTTGAAGCTAAAAAGGAAAAATTAGCACAATATGCAGAACGTGTTTGGAATGTAACGGAAGGTAGTATAGATGATAAAGCCTATGCTGCTATAGAAAAAACTGAGGCTTTCTTTCACCAATTAGGTATAGATACTAAATTATCTGACTATACAAAAGATTATGAAGGTACTGCAGAAGAAATAGCCAAACGTTTTACAGAGCGTGGTTGGAAATTAGGTGAGCGCCAAGCATTATTGCCAGAAGATGCAGAAAAAATTGTAAAAATGGCATACTAAATTGCTAAAATGAATTTAATTAAAACAACAGTTATTGCACTTGTTATATTAACAGTTACAGCTTGCAATAACAAAAAAGAAAAGCAATCTTCTGAAAAAGTTTTAGAAGATAAAAAAGAACTTAAAAAAGATAAAAAAATGAAAGTATTATTTGTATTAACATCACACGATAAATTAGGAGACACTGGTAAAAAAACAGGATTTTGGGTAGAGGAATTTGCTAATCCGTATTACAATTTATTAGACAAAGGGGCAGAAATTACAATTGTCACACCAAAAGGTGGTGCTGCTCCAATAGATCCAAGTAGTGATGCTCCTGATGCAGCTACAGAAGACACAGAACGTTTTAATAACGATGCAGATGCAAAAGCTAAAATTGAAAACACTAAGGTTTTAGCAGATATGAATGCAGATGATTTTGATGCTGTATTTTATCCTGGTGGTCACGGTCCATTATGGGATTTAGCCAACGATGAGAAATCTATTGCTTTAATTGAAAAATTTAATGCACAGAAAAAACCAGTGGCATTTGTTTGTCATGCTCCTGCTGCTTTAAAAGGTGTTAAAGATGTAGATGGCAACCCATTAGTAAAAGGTAAAAAAGTAACAGGATTTACAAATTCTGAAGAAGAAGCTGTACAACTTACAGATGTTGTACCTTTTTTAGTTGAAGATATGCTAAAAGAAAATGGTGGTATTTATTCTAAAAAAGAGGATTGGGCTGCATATGCAATACAAGATGGTAATTTAATTACTGGTCAAAACCCAGCATCGTCTGAGTTAGTAGCAGAAAAACTAGTTGCAGAATTAAACAAATAATTAAGTGTTTAATTAGTAAATAAAAAGCCCGTAAACAAATTTGTTTACGGGCTTTTACATATAACAAACACAATAAAAAAATATTTAACCAAGACCTGTTAAAATATTTAAAAACAATAAATTACAGAGTTTTAATTAAATAAAAAATTACTAAGCTTCTTGTGTTGTTTTTTTGGACTTACGGTACATATAAGACTCAAAAATATTACGTTTTGCAAAACGGTAAATCTTATCTGAGTTAATCATTTTTATGTATATTTTTTTAGGAACACCAAAATATTCATAGGTAGTACCATCTAAAAAAGTAATTTCTAAAAGCTGGCCATTATGCTGAAAGTCTAAAATACCAGAAGCTGTTGTTAACGCTTTATATTCTTCTGCGTTAGCCTCTTTAGTTTCTGGAGCAATACTTACCAAAAAATGGTAGCCATCTATAATTTCTCTACTTTTAATTTCAGCCTCTTCACGTTTTGCGTCTCCTTCCTGAAACTTATCTGGGTGCCACTCTTTAACCAACTTTCTGTAGCTAGTTTTTAATGACTTAAGATCTATAGAATTCTCTACAGAAAACATCTTTTTATATTGATTTATACGTTTCATTCGGGTGTTTTTTTTAAAACCAGCCGCGAAATTACATCTTTTTAATTGATTATCAATCTATAAACTACAATAGAATATTATTTTCTTTTAGTAAATGGCCTAATAATTAATCCTAATGGCCTATCGTAGGTAAAATAATTAGTCATCCATCCCATAAAAGCAGATATTTTATTTTTAAAACCTACCAAAGACATTATATGTATAAACATCCACACAATCCAAGCAAATGTTCCTTGAAACTTAAATTTAGGTAAATCTACCACTGCTTTTTTACGGCCTATGGTAGCCATTACTCCTTTGTTTACATAAACAAAAGGTTCGGGTTTTTCATTATTTACCAATTTCATTATATTTTTTGCCAAATGCGCACCTTGTTGCTGTGCTACTGGAGCCAACATAGGTAAACCATTAGGATTATTTTCTGTAATATGCGCAGCAACATCACCAATTGCAAAAACATCGTTAGCTTGTATTACCTGGTTGTATTGATCTACAGCAATACGGTTACCACCAACTATGGCCTGTTTTGGCAAACCACTTATAGGTGCAGCTTTAACACCAGCTGTCCAAATTACAGTATCTGTATAAAAACTACTATCACCTATTTGTAACTTATTGTTTTTGTATGAGCTAACTCTAGAGTTTAAATGTACATTAACTCCTAAATTATTTAAATACAGTAAACTTTTTTCTGAAGCTTCTTTAGACATTGCATTTAATAAGTTAGGAGAAGCCTCGTATAAATTTATACTCATTTTAGAAATGTCTAAATCCGGAAAATCTTTAGGTAAAACGTGCTTTTTCATTTCTGCCAGCGCACCAGCCAACTCTAAACCTGCTGGTCCACCACCAACAATTGCAATATTTAATATTTCATCTAATGGCTCTATATCCTTTTTAGCTAGTGCTTTTTCTAAATTTTGAAAAATGTAACTTCTTAAGTTTAATGCGTCTGGTATAGATTTAAGTGTAAGCAATTCATCCTTTATAGGTTCAAAATTAAAGAAGTTGTTTTGACTTCCTGTTGCAATAACCAAATAGTCATATTTAATTGTACCAATTGAAGTATCTAGCTCTTTAGCTTCCGAATTAACAGAAAAAACATTGGCCATTCTAAACGTAACATTATTGTATCCTCTAAAAATACGCCTAACAGGATAAGCTATGCTATCTGGTTCTAGACCACCAGTTGCAATTTGATACATTAAAGGCTGAAAGTTATGGTAATTGTTTTGATCTATTAGACGTACGTCTACATTTTTGTTTTTAAAAGCTTTTGCTATAGTTATACCACCAAAACCAGCACCTATAACTACTACTTTTTTTTTATCTCCCATAAGTATATATTGTACAATAAAGATACAAAATAAGCTTATTTTTTAGGTTGATATACCTCTAGTTTTTACGTTAAAAATTAGCAAAAAAAAAAGAGTCTATTCTGCCGAATAGACTCTTTAGCTTAAAGCTTTTACTAGTATATGTTATAAAACTCTTACGTTTGCTGCGTTTAAACCTTTTTTACCTTCTGTAACCTCATATTCAACTTCATCGCCTTCACGAATTTCGTCTACTAAACCAGAGATGTGTACAAAGATGTCTTTACCTGAACCTTCTTCTGTGATAAAACCAAATCCTTTTTCATCGTTGAAGAATTTTACTGTTCCTTTACTCATTGTATTGTATTTATAATAAATTAATTTACAACAAAAGTAATACTAAACTTGCGTACCACCAAAATTTATTTAAATACTTTATAATCAGTTAACTTAAAGTTAATATTGCAACAAAAATTTATATTGTTTTACAACAAGCTGTATACTACCATTTTATACTTTTTTTAATTAAACCATAAAAAAGTTACAGCTGTTATTTTTGTAAAATTATGCTTCTCCCCTTGCTGGGTAATCTGCTTTTAAAATATAATCTATACCTCCTAAAACATCATTAAATTCTGGTCTTCCAAAGGGCATAGATTGTATAGACTCCCAGTACACTGTTGTATCTGGTGATAATAAAAATAAGCCTGGCTCTGTAAAATAATCTGGTTCTTGCTTTATACCTTTAGATATAAACAGTCCCCATTTTCGTGCCTCTTCTATAGAGAAACCATAACCAAGCGGAATATCATTAATATTCCATTCCTTATATGTGTTCTTTGCCACATCTTCTGTATCAGAACTTATGGCAATTACATTTACACCGCGTTCTGTAAACTTAGGTAATATACTTTGCAGTTCTTCTAATTGTTTTTTACATACAGGACAATGTTTACCTCTATAAAAAAGAATTAAAGTAAAATTTTTAGGAGATTGCTCACTTAATTTCCAAGTGCTGTCATTTACCAATTTAATACTTAATTCTGGTGTTTTTTCTCTAGGTTTTATCATTCTATAAAATTTTCAAAATTTGTTATACATATAATTCTACTGATGAAAACATCAATATGGTATAATTTACAAAAAGAGAAAACTAATAAAGAGCATTTAACAAACCCTAACAGAAGTTTAACGTCTATTTAAAATTACCAATCTATAGGTCGGTAATCTTTTAAAAATTTACCACTCCAATGTTTACCTGTATTAATACCATCTATTAAGGGGTCCATTACACGTGCTGCACCATCTACAATATCTAAAGGAGGCTGAAAATCATGTAATTCCACTTTTCTTTTAGATAATTCTGCAGGATCTTCATCTGTAACCCATCCAGTATCTACAGCATTAATATAAATACCATCTTTAGCCAAACTGCCTGCTGCGGTATGGGTAAGCATATTTAAAGCTGCCTTAGCCATATTTGTATGCGGATGCCTGTCTTCTTTAAAAAACCTATGAAATTTACCTTCCATAGCTGAAACATTTATAATATGTTTTTTACCCGTGTTTTCTTTTTTCATAACTTCAGACAGACGATTACACAGTACAAATGGGGCTACTGAGTTAACCAACTGTACTTCTATCATTTCTGTAGTTTCAATTTCACCAAGTTTTAAACGCCAACTGTTTGTTTTACGTAAATCTACTTGCTGTAAATCCGCATCTAACTCTCCTTCTGGAAACACTTCTGATGTTTGTAAAGAATTATCAAAACTATACGGAATTTGCGATAATTTAGCTGAAGCTCTTATTCCTATTCCTGGTTCTGGACCGTGCCAGGTTACTGGCATATTTTTATTGGGTGATGCGCCAGAAGTTAGTGCCTTAAGTTCTTGCATACAACCAACATGATCTTGTAACAAATCTGCGGCATATTTAGGCAAATCAGAAATTGGAGTTTCTTCATTAGCCATTAAATGCGTGTAAAAACCAGCTGGCCTGCGCACTGTTTGGGCTGCATTATTAATTAAAATGTCTAAATTCTCATATTTTTGCTCGATAAAATTACAGAAGATTTCTACACTTGGTATGTGTCTTAAATCTAAACCGTGAATTTTTAAACGATGGCCCCATTGCGTAAAATCTTCTTCTTTAGAGAAACGCAAAGCAGAATCTACAGGAAACCTTGTAGTTGCAACAACTGTAGCACCAGCGCGTAACAACATTAATGTTATGTGATACCCTATTTTTAACCTAGAACCAGTAATTACCGCAACCTGACCTTTTAAATCTGTTGTTTGAAAACGTTTGGCATAATTAAAGTCTCCGCAGCTAGTACACATAGTGTCATAAAAATGATGCAGCTTGGTAAACAAGTCTTTACATACATAACAGTTTCTTGGCGACTGTAGTTCTAGTTCTTTTTGGTTAGTTAAATCTGCCTGAGGTAACAATTTAGGAGCAACAAAAACTACTGCTTCACGAGCACTACGTATACCAGTTTCTTTACGTGCATTGCGGTCTTTGGCATCTTGCTTGCGTTTTTGAGCTTTTTTTGCATCTTTTTTTCTTCTAGAAAACTCGTCTCTATTTGGTCTAGATAATTGACCAGCTGCTTTAATTAAAGCGGTTCTTCTCTCCTTAGAAATTTCAAAAATTTCATCGGTATTATTAATTAAGTGTTCTAAAACAGAAATACACTTATCTATTTCTTCTTGTTGTAATGCATTATTTGCACCAGCGGTTTCTTTACTCATCCTTAAATAATGCTTATTCTAACTTTTTTCTTTTTTAATCTTGTATTGCTTAATTTATTTACAAGTTTAGAAGCAATTGTAGTAGGTACAGCAACAAAAGTGCAATCTTGCTTAAGTTCTATAACCCCTAACTCATCTTTATTAATATTGCCTTGTTTAAAAAATAAACCAGCAATATCTCCCTTAGATATTTTATCTTTTCTACCACCAGAAATAAATAATGTGGTCCAGTACGGTGGTTTTCTGGTTCCTGTTTTATTAATTTTTGCTACGGGTACATTTTTGATAAAATCTGGTAAATTTTCTTCTTCCCATTTTAATACATAAGCTGTTCCTTTAGCATTTACACGTGCAGTTCTTCCATTTCTGTGTATAAACTCTTCATTTTTATAAGGAAGCTCATAATGTATAATATATTTCATCTCTGGAATATCTATACCACGTGCTGCCAAATCTGTAGCAACAATAACATCATAAGTACCGTTTCTAAATTTAAGTAAAGAACGCTCTCTATCTTTCTGCTCCATATCTCCGTGAAAACAGCCGTGAGTAATATTATTTTTATCTAAAAATTTACTAACTCCCTTTATACTTTCTCTAAGGTTACAAAAAATAATTCCAGGGTTATTACCTTCATTATTTAATAAATTAAGTAGGGTACGCAGTTTGTCTCTGTTTGGAGAAACCACTGTTTTTATTGCTAATTTTTTGGTAGTTTCTTGTAAATAATTAATAGTTACTGCCTTGTCTAACCTAACAAATTTAGGTATTTGAACTCCTTGTGTTGCAGAAGTTAAAATACGCTTATTTAAACTAGGAAGTAACCCTATAATGTATTTCATTTCCTCCTCAAAGCCAGTCTCTAAAGATTTATCAAACTCATCTAAAACCAAAGTTTTTATATAATTTGTAGAAAAGCGTTCATTATCAAAATGATCTGCAATTCTACCAGGAGTACCTATTAAAATAGCTGGCGTATGTTTAAGCTCTATTTTATCTTTAGACATTGCTCTACCACCATATACAGCATTTACTTTATAACCAGATCCCATAGAACGTATAACTTGCTCTATTTGTATGGCTAATTCTCTAGAAGGCACTAAAATTAAAGCTTGTATTTCTTCTAACTCTGGATTTAACCTATTTATTAAAGGCAATAAAAAAGCAAGTGTTTTACCTGTTCCTGTTGGCGATAATAATACAGTGTTTGTGGTATTTTCTATTACAGCAAGAGCCTCTTGCTGCATTGGATTTAATTGATGAATATTTAATTTCTGTAAAATATCCTCTTGATTTTTAATTGTATTTGCCATACTATTTATGCTATTAAAGCGTAAAGCTGTTATCTTCTGATGGAGCAGAACCAAGTTTTTTGGTTTGTCCTAAATGATTTGCTAAAATTTTATCTACCAATTCTTCTTTAGTTAAATGATGAAAAATGGTATGTACTTTTTCCTTAAAATCTGGAGAAATGTTATGATTTGGCTTGGTTTTAAAAATTTTTCTAGCCCATAAAAGCGTATTATTTTCTTCAATACTAGCAGCATCTGCTTTTTTAAACTTTTTAAACGTTATGCCTAATTCATTTTCAAACTCTGCTATGTCTTGCTCCTCTTCTTTCTGTAGTATTGTTAACGAAAAACCATCTGCTCCTGCTCTTGCTGTACGTCCGCTTCTATGCACATAAGTTTCATAAACATCGGGTAAGTGGTAATTTACAACATAGGTAATTTCTTTTACATCCAAACCACGAGCGGCCAAATCTGTAGCCACCAATATTTTTATGTGCCCTTCTCTAAACTGCCCCATTATACGATCTCTTATTGGTTGTGTTAAACTACCGTGTAATGCTCCAGAAGAAAATTTATTTATGGCCAAGTTTTTTGCAAGTTTGTTAACAGCGGCTTTAGTTTTACAAAATATTATTCCTCTTTGCCCTTCTTTAGTGTTTAAAAAGTGCATTAAAACCTCTAGTTTTTCAATTGGTTCTACAACAACATATTGGTGATCTATGCTAGTGTTACCAACCGTCTCCATGTTTGCACTTACTTGCGTAACATGTTTAGATAAATAGTTTTGTACCATTTGCTTAATGGCACCTGGCATTGTTGCTGTAAACAGTATAGTTCTCTTATCTTTAGGTAAAGCGGCCACAATGGTATCTAAACCATCTTTTAAAGACGTTACCATTTCATCTGCCTCATCTAAAACAAGGTATTTAGCATTTTTAATACTAATTGCGTTACGTTTAAGTAAATCTATTAATCTACCTGGTGTAGCAATAACTATGTGTGTATTTTCTTTTAAACGTTCTATTTGTGGTTTTATAGGAGTACCACCACATACTGATGCTATTGAAACAGCAGGCATATGTGAAGCAAAAGAAACTAAATTACTATAAATTTGTTGACCAAGCTCTCTTGTTGGCACAACTATTACAGCTTGTATGTTGTCATTTTCTGTATCTATTAATTGTATAAGTGGCAAACCAAAAGCTGCGGTTTTTCCTGTTCCTGTTTTTGCTAAACCAACAAAATCTTTGTTAGCTTCTAATAAAACTGGTATAGATTTAACTTGTATTTCTGTAGGAGTAGTAATCTCTAATTCGGCTAAACTTTTTAGAAGCGGAGCAGATACTCCAAGTTTAGAAAACTTTTTTGACATAATTTAATTTTGCGCAAAGATAGGTACTCTTTTTGCTAGAATGCATAAAAAAATTAGCTAACTCATTAGATATCATCTTACATTTGTAAAAAACAGTTACTGTGCATCCAAAAAACCTACATAATACACCATATCAATTTAAAAAGTTACTAGAAAAACATACTGCTTTAGCTCCTTTTATAATTACTAATGAGTTTGGAAATAACACTATAGACTTTGCAAATCCTATTGCTGTTTTAGAATTAAACAAGGCCCTATTAAAGGTTCATTATAATGTAAAACATTGGGATATACCAAAAAATTACCTTTGTGCTCCCATTCCTGGGCGTGCAGATTACGTACACCACCTTGCAGATATACTTAACAATGAAAATGTAATAAACAATATTAAGGGTTTAGACATAGGAGTAGGTGCAAATTGCATTTATCCAATTTTAGGTAAAACAATTTACAATTGGCAAATGGTTGGTGCAGATATTAATGAAACCGCAGTTACTAATGCCAAACAAATTGTAGCAGCCAACACTAACTTAATAGATAGCATAGAAATAAGGAAACAAAATAGTAATGCAAACATTTTTACTGGTATAATTAAACCAAATGAGAAGTTTGATTTTACAATGTGTAATCCTCCTTTTCATTCATCTGAAAAAGAAGCTACTAAAGGAACGCAACGCAAGCTTAAAAATTTAGGCAAACAAACTAGTGAATTGGAACTTAATTTTGGCGGTATGGCTAATGAGCTTTGGTGTAATGGTGGTGAAGGATTATTTTTAAAAAGATTAATAAAAGAAAGCGTTTTGTTTAAAAATCAAGTTACCATATTTACAAGCTTGGTTTCTAAAAGCGATAATTTACCAAAATTACAAAAACAGCTTACAAAGCTTAAGGCTATACATTTTATAATACCAATGCAGCAAGGAAACAAAAAAAGTAGAATTTTAGCTTGGAAGTTTAATGCTTAAAATAAACACTACAAATTCACAGTTTCATCACTTATCTTTACCTTTGCAAGGCTTAAAATTATACAATGCATAAAATACACCCTAAAACTCTTCAAGACCTAGAATTTAATACCGTATTAGAACATATAAATTTACGTTGTAGTACAGAGTTAGGTAAAGAATTGGCTCTAGAAATAGCTCCTTTTCATTCCAAAGAAGAAATTTTAGAGCAATTGGGTAAAACCAATGAGTATGTAGCATCTTATGATAATGAAAACCGAATACCCAATCACGGTTTTGATACCATAACTAAGGAATTACATTTACTTAAAATAGAAAATGCAACACTAGAAATTGGTGGATTTAAAAAAATTAGTAATATATGCAATACTATAGTTGTGCATACTAAGTTTTTTAAGAAATTTAAAGAATACTATCCTTTACTACACAATTATTCTAACACCTTAAACGTGTTACCAGAAATACCAAATGCAATAGATGCCGTAATAGACAAATTTGGTGATGTAAAAGACAAAGCTTCCAATAAATTATACGATTTACGTAGAGAAATTAATGCTGTAAAAGGCCGAATTAATTCTAGTTTTCTGTCGGCTTTAAACTCTTACAATTCTGCAGATTATTTAGATGAAATTAGAGAATCTGTTGTAGATAATAGGCGTGTATTGGCTGTTAAAGCAATGTACCGTAAAAAAGTAAAAGGAGCTGTTATGGGTGCTTCTAAAACAGGAAGTATTGTATATATAGAACCTGAGGCTACTTTACGTTACAGCAGAGAATTAAATAATTTAGAGTATGATGAAAAGGAGGAAGTAAATCGTATTTTAAAAGAATTAACAGCTGCTATTAAACCTTTTGATTACGTATTGGCCAATTACCAAGAATACCTTGCACAGACCGATGTTACTGCTGCAAAAGCCAAATATGCACAAGATACAAAGTCTCTTTTACCAAAAATTAGTGAAGAAAGAGAAATGTATTTGCGAGATGCTTACCACCCACTCTTGTATTTAACAAATACAAGAAAAAATGAAAAAACGTGGCCACAAACTATAGAGCTTAAACAAGATAATAGAATAATTGTAATTTCTGGTCCAAATGCTGGTGGTAAAAGTATAACCCTAAAAACTATAGGTTTATTACAAGTGATGCTACAAAGCGGAATGCTAATTCCGGTACATGAACGTAGTACTGTTTGTTTGTTTGAAAAAATATTGACTGACATTGGAGATAATCAATCTATAGAAAACCACTTAAGTACCTATAGCTATAGACTAAAAAATATGAACAGCTTTTTAAAAAAGTGTAATGATAAAACACTTTTTTTAATTGATGAGTTTGGTACAGGTAGTGACCCAGAACTTGGTGGCGCCTTGGCAGAAACATTTTTAGAAGTTTTTTATGATCGTGGTGCTTATGGTGTTATAACAACACACTACGCTAACTTAAAAATGCTTGCCAATGAATTACCACACGCAACCAATGCAAATATGTTGTTTGATGCAAAAAGTTTAGAACCAACTTTTAAACTTGTGTTAGGACAAGCAGGTAGTTCGTTTACTTTTGAAGTTGCACAAAAAAACGGTATACCTTATAGCTTAATTAATAAAGCTAAAAAGAAAATTGAGCGAGGTAAAGTACGTTTTGATGCTACTATTGCTAAAATGCAAAAAGAGCGAAGCAAAATGGAAAAAACAGGTTCTAGGTTACAAGAAGAAGAAAGTAAAGCTAGACAAGAATCTAGACGACTTGAAGAACTAAACTCTAAAATAAAATCTAAACTAGAAAATTATCAAGAGCTTTATGACCATAACCAAAGAATGATTTATTTGGGTAATAAGGTTAATGATGCCGCAGAAAAATATTTTCAGGATAAGAAAAAAAAGGTAGTAATAGCTGAGCTATTGCGTATTGTGGAAACTGAAAATAGTAAACGCAAAAAGAAAACAGCAAAAGAAGTAAAAGCACAAAAAGCTAAAAAGAAGTTAGTAGAACAAGAAGTAGCCAAAAAGGTAGAGGTAATACGCGAAAAGAAAAAAGTAGAAAAGAAAAAGGCTATTGTAAAAGAAAAACTAAAACCTAAATATATTTTTAAAGTTGGTGACAGGGTACGTTTACTAGATGGTAAAGCTGTAGGTAGTATAGACACCTTAGAGAAAAATAAAGCTGTTGTTAATTACGGATTATTTACCACAAGTGTTAGTGTAGATAAATTAGAGTTGGTACAAGCTAAAAAATAACAGCCAGCATTAAGTATTATGAAGTTTACAAAACTACTTAAGAGGCCGACTGTTCCCCAACTTTTAAAACTAAATATTTTTGGGTGAAATTATTTAGTTAATATTTTTTCTTACACTGCAAAAGTAACTTTTAACAATGCATTTTTAAAGAAAATACTATGGACAAACTATGGACAAGCATATATTTTCTTGGTTTTTGGTGTAAAATCTTTACATTTTATAAAGATTTTATCTAACAACAGTGTATATACGCACAACTGGTCAAAAAAGATGTCAATAAATTTAATTTTTATTCAAATAGCTGATATTTAATAAATTAAAATGTATTTTTTTTTAATTTAAAACTTTAAATAGCATATAAAACTTATATTCTATGAGTGCTTACTATACACCGTTTTTTTATTTTTATTCTAAAGTAGACATAAAAAATAAACTTACACTTATAGAGTTCATTTGTGTGAATAAATTACACATACAATAAACAACTTACTTACTAATATATATTCAGAAAATTCTGCTTAGCTTAAAAAAACAATAAAATTTACACTATTTTTTAAGACAGTAGTTATTAGAAAAAAAACTGAGCAATAATTAAATTGCTCAGTTACACTAACTCAATCCTGTGTATTATTAACAGTTATTAAGACCAGTACATAATTAAATGTAATCATAAGTAGGAAAGTAAAATTTGAAAATAATTTTAGGATGAGTTATTTGCAAGTATTTATGACATACTTACAGGGTAAAAATTGGAGAATAGTTACCTATATCATCACCAGAAACAGCGTATTTTGTACCAGTTATATCAAAAACTACACTCCTTAATTTATCACCTACATAAAAATTAAATGATGCACCTACAGTCTCTAAGGGTATGTTTTTAATTAAAATGTTATTAGAATTTTTAATGGTATATAAATTTAATGGCATTACAATATCTGTGTTACCATCTCCTGTTATAAAGTACATAATTCTTTTACCAGATTTATCAAAGGCAATTGTTAAACTTTCGTATAAATCTTCCTCTTCATTTGACAAAATATAATCGTTATATAACAAAGCACCTATGCCTTCTGTACCAAAACCTTCACTACTTCCAGCTCTTCCTAAATTCTCTATAGAAAGGTCTTCTAAAGTGGTGAAATTTTCCCAGGAATTTGAACTAACATATTTAAACTGTAACCCACTTTTTGATATTGCTAAAAATTGTCTTTCTTTATTAATAGTGCCGTATTCTTTAGTTTTCCTAAGGTTTACAATAGCCCCAATACCATCAAATTTCCCACTATCTTTATCTCCTATAAAAAAAGGGTACTCACCACTAAACAAATCAGATACAGAAAAAGGACCTTCTAAAGCACCGTTAAAACTACGCATATACTTATCTCCAGAAGTATTTATAAGTATAAACTCTCCTTTATTACGCTCAAAAGCGGCACCAACACCTCCCATTTTATCTAAAATGTTACCTCTCCAATGCTTTGTTTGTATTGGTTCTCCATTATCAAAAAGAGGTTCACAATTAGTTTCATTATAATTTGTAGCGAGTTGTACACCAACTATTTGGTTTGTATTTACACTACGTACCACATAACTTATAGGCAATCCAGAACCAATGTTGGCACTCTTAGATAGTAGGCTAACTAAAGAGCTTAAATTTGTTTCACCTATAGTAGATATGGTAGATTCTGTATCACCACCAAAAGCAATAACTTTTATATTAACATTTTTTAGTTCTTTTAAATGATTAACCTCTAATTCTGCTTTTACTTTTGTACTAAAAACTCCAAAGCTAGCATTAGCAGCAACATTAAGCTCTTGGTAAGATGAGCTTGTCTCTATTAACATATAATAAACTCTACCATATGTAACGTCACTTATATATGTGGCAGGATTATCTTCTTGCACATATTTTGCTAAATCTTCTGGAGTTACTGTATCTGTAAATAAATCATCCATACTAGTTGGTAAATTCATAGACATTGTGTAAAACGTTTGTTTTAACTTTACCAAAATTCTATTTTTATTATCTCCGTTTTTAAAGTCAAAACTAGCACCTGCTTTTACAAAGGCAGATTTTATATCTAACCCCATACTAATAGCTAAAGCTTCTCTACTTTGTACTTGCTCATACTCAAAAGTAAAATTTGCTGGTGTTACATCTGGTGATGCAGCTATAATCTGGTTCATAGCATCTTGTATGCTACTTTTAGACACCACATCTACAGTAACATTACTAGATATATTACCATTAACCAAATCATAAGACACTGTTCCTCCTGCCCTATCTACAGCTATAACGTCTGGAGTTGTATTTTTTAATGTTTTACCTTGTAATAAACTACCTGGATAAATTATTTTAGCATTGGGGCTAAACAAAGGAAAACCATCTTCTCCGCCAGATTCTCTTTTTAAATCATAGGTTGTGGTTGTACATTTCCAATTTTCTACAATTGGGTTCCCTTCATCATCGTTAGATGTTATTGCTTGTTCGCTTTGTGTAGAAGAAACCTCTATCTGTTGTTGCACAGGCTCTTCTAAATCTTTACCAATAGCAAGAACGCTATTAAAATCACTTTCTTTTAACTCATTATCAGTTTGTTGTGCATCATCTTCCTTATTGCAAGACAATACTGACGCAAATAGTATTAAAAACATTAGTAGGTTTGTTTTTAATCTATATGAATGCATATGCTTCATAATGTATATTTTAAGATTTGAGAGCACAAAATTAAATTTTAAGCAGGATCAAATCACTAAATATATAATAGACAAAGTATGGACAAGTTAACTTTATTACTAATAAAACTAAGGACAAGAAAAACTGAATAATAATTACACAAAACACTTGTGTAAACACTGTATTACATATAGTTACAAGTAAATTTACTTTATAAAAATTAAGTTATAAAAGTCTGTATTTATATAGACAAACTAAGAATTATGAAGAATGCTATATTCAAAAAAATAAAAAAAATCAATACCTTAGAACCAAAGAAAAAAGGTAAAGTCCCCAATTATTTTATTCTTTATGTAATTAACTTTATCAGAATTAACTTATGAAATCCTTATTAATTACCTTAATGGTAATAAGTATTACAAAATTTTCTTTCAGTCAAACTAACAAAAGAATAGACAGCCTACAAAATGCATTAAAAACGGAAAAATCATCAACTCAAAAATTAATTTTATTAGATAGTTTACATTCAATTCTTCAATACAAAAATCCTAAGTTATCTTTAAAGTATTCTTTACAGGCGTATCACATTTCAAAATTTATAGATAACAAACAAAAAACCATATACAATGCCTATAATAGTGCATTAAACTACAAAGCATTACATAAATTAGACTCTTCTATCTACTATCATAAAATAGCTATGTCTTTGGCCAAGGAACTTAGCGATGATGTTTCTTATGCTAAGGGACTTAATGAATTGGCAGATTTTGAACGGTTAAACTCTAATTTAGACAAGTCTTTAAAAATGTTTAATGAAGCCAAAGATGTATTTAAAAAGAACAACAAAACAGCATTATATGGCCACACTATAGGTAATATAGCTAGTGTTTACTTAAGTAAAGGACAGTATAGGTTGTCTCAAAAAATGTATATGCAATCTTTAAACATATTAGATTCTATAAACGGCAGTGCTATACGTATAGCAGATGTTACTGCCAGAATTGGAGAAATACAAAACCACATTGGAAATTATAATGAAGCTATAACATACTACAACAAAGCTCTAGAAGTATATAAAATTAATGATGATAGTATTTGGATGTGTAATATGTACTTACAAATAGGTTCTGCTTTTTGTAATTTAAAAGATTTTGATAAAGCTATTTTACATTTTAAAGAAGGTTTAAAAATTGCTCATAACCAAGGCTTAAAATCTAATGAAGCAATGTTATACACCAACATTGGCTCTTTATACAGACAATCTAAAGAATTTGAAAAATCTAAAATATATTTAGAAGAAAGTTTAAGTTTTCATGAAAGAGAAGGATTTTTATACAACTATATAGATGTTTTAAAAGAGTTGGGAACACTTTATTTAGACTTAAATAAGCCAAAAATAGCTATAACGTATTTAGATAAGGCCATAGAAAAATCTACTCCTTCTAAAAGAATAGATTATTTAATGGAGAATTATAAACTACGCTCCCTAGCGTATGAGCAATTAGGCAAAAATACTTTGGCTTTAAAGGATTTAAAAAATCATCAAAATTATAAAGACAGTATTTATAACTTAAAAAATGCTCAACAAATAGAAGAGCTTAAAACTATTTATGAAACTGAAAAAAAACAAACACTATTAGCGCTAAATGAAGAAGAAATAAAAAACCTGCAACAAAAAGACAAATTAAACGCATTAACTACTAGCCTTTATGCAGCTGGTATGGTTTCTGTACTTTCAATCTCAATTATGCTATTCTTTATATACAAGCATAAGATGAAAAAAAATATTGTAAATCATAAAAAACAAGATGAACTTTACCGTAAAGAAATAGAACACAAGCAAAAAGAATTAGCAAGTTTAACGGTACACCTAGTACAAAAAAACACCTTTACACAAGAGCTTATAGAAAACCTAAAAGAACTTAAAAATAATCCTGATAAATTTAAATTAGAATTTAGACGTATTTTAATGCTACTAAAAAAACAAACTGCAGATGATAAAGACTGGGATCTTTTTAAATCTTATTTTGCAGATGTCCATAATGATTTTGATAACAAATTAAAAGCCATATATACAGACATTTCTGAAAAAGAAATTAGACTTGCTGCATTTTTAAGAATGAACTTGTCTACAAAGGAAATTGCTGCTATTTTTAATGTATTGCCAGATAGTATTCTAAAATCTAAATACCGGCTAAAAAAGAAACTGGGTTTAGGAAAAGAAATAGATTTAAGTGATTTCTTAAATTCATTATAAAAAACCGTTTATTTACTGCTGGTATTTTATCTTTGCAAAGTGAAAACAGATAAAAAAATAATTCTTTTTGATGGCGTATGCAATTTGTGTAATAGCGCCATACAGTTTATTATTAAAAATGATAAAAAAGATGAATTTAGGTTTGCTACACTTCAAGGAAAAATTGCTAATGACTTTTTTTCTAAGCGAAATATAGACATTCAAAAAACAGATTCTATAGTACTAATAGAACCCAACGTTGCTTATTATGTAAAATCTACAGCAGCACTTAAAATTGGTCGTAATTTTGGAGGTATTTGGTCTTTATTATGGGTATTAGAGCAAATTCCTGTTGGCTTTAGAGATTGGGTGTATTCTATTATTGCTAAAAACAGATATAACTGGTTTGGCAAAAAAAATAATTGTATGATTCCTACCCCAGAGCTAAAATCAAAATTTTTAGACTAATAAGTTCTAGCAACTACATTAACTTGGTTGTTTAATATTTAAAATACAAAACATTTTATGTACAGTTTAAATCAAGTATCTTCTTTGCTTTACAATTATTTAGTAGAAATTGGTTTAGATGATGTTTACGCAAAATACCTTAACACCCTAACTTTACTACTACTTTTAATACTGGTACTTTATATTTTTGATTACATTTTAAGAAAAATATTTATTTCAGTTTTTGCCAAATTTACAAGCTTATCTAAAACAAATTTTGATGACTTTTTGGTTAAAAATAAAGTACCCAGAAATATAGCGCACATTGTACCTATTATTATTGCTTACAATACAATACCTTATGTTTTTAACGATTTTCCTAATGCACAAATAGTAATTTTAAAAGGCCTAGAAGTATTTGGCATTATACTTACACTTTGGGTAATTAGAAGCCTGCTTAACACCTTAAAAGATTTTTTTAAGACCATACCAAACCTTAAAGATAAGCCCATAGACAGTTACATACAGGTGTTTATGATATTTTTATGGTCTATTGGTATACTATTAGCAATATCTATACTTACAGACATAGAACTTTGGAAGTTTTTAACCGGTTTAGGAACTGCATCTGCTGTTATATTATTAATTTTTAAAGATACTATACTAGGGTTTGTAGCAAGCATACAAGTATCTATTAATGATATGGTACGTATTGGAGATTGGATTTCTTTTGACAATTATGGTGCAGATGGCGATGTTGTAGAAATTAACCTTGCCACAGTTAAAGTCCGTAATTTTGATAATACCATTACAACAATACCTACATACGCTTTAATATCAGACTCTTTTAAAAATTGGAGGGGAATGACAAATTCTCCTGGACGTAGAATTAAACGTGCTTTAATTATTAAACAAGAAAGTATAAAGTTTTTAGCTCCAAAAGAAATTCAAAAATTTAAAAAAATAAGTTTAATTACAGATTATATAATTGGCAGACAAGAAAATATTACGGATTATAATAAAAGTAATAACATAGATAAATCTATTTTAATTAACGGCAGAAACCTAACTAACATAGGACTTTTTAGAAAATATGCAGATACGTATTTAAAAAATCATTCTGCAATTAATAAGAATATGATTATTATGGTTAGGCAACTGGCTCCTACTCCACAAGGTATTCCTTTAGAGGTTTATGCTTTTAGTAGCGATAAAAGGTGGGAAAACTACGAGTATATTATGTCTGATATATTTGACCATTTACTTGCAGCTATTCCGTTTTTTGATTTAGAGTTGTTTGAGCTTCCTAGTAGCACTTCATTTAAAACCACCACAAAAAGCTAAACTAGCCCAAAAGATCACTTTACTCACTCTAAAGATTACTTTACACAATTGTAGTTTTACACCCTACTGGTAATAATTAGGTTTACATAACCTTAAAAATTATTACTTATGAAAAAACTACTTTGCTTATTTTTACTGGTGCCAATAACATTTTTTGGCGCCGATAATAAAACACCGTCTACCATAAAAGAAGTTACTGTTTACTTAAATGGAGCACAAATTACACGTACAAGTAATTTTATGCTTAACCAAGGTACAACCGAGCTAAAATTTACTGGTTTATCTTCTAAAATTGATGAAAATAGTATTCAAATATCCGGGCTGCAGTCTGTTTCTATTTTATCTATAGATTACGGCATTAATTATTTAGACAAGTTTATGGTAACTCCAGAAGCCGCAGAGCTACAAGATAAAGTTAAACAGTTATCTGAAAAAATACAGCGTTTAAAAAATAGAATTTCTGGCTTGCAAGAAGAAGAATTGTTAATTACTAAAAACAGACAAGTTAGTGCAACTACAGAAAATTTAGACCTAGAGAAACTGAAACAAATAAGTACTTACTACAGAGAGCGCATTACACAAATTAGAAATGAAATTTTTACTATTAACAAAAAAATTAATAGCACCAATACTACAATTAGAGATTTAAATTTACAAGTAAAAGAACTTACAAAAGGGCCTAAAATTGCACAAGGAGAATTGGTAGTTAAGTTTGATGCTCCTATAGATATAAATTTAAATTTAGTGTTAACTTATGTAGTTTCTGATGCTGGCTGGGTGCCAATTTATGATATAAAATCTAAAAATACAGCAAGTAATCTTCAACTAAAATACAAAGCTAATGTGTACCAAAACACAGGTAACGAATGGAAGAATGTAAAAATTAACTTATCAACCGGAAACCCTATAAAACAAACCACAAAACCAGTTATAAACACAAAATATTTAAACTTTACAAATGGTTACACTTACCAACCTAAAACAATAAAGAAGAACAAATATTACTATAATCCATCCGTAAAAAAGGTTACAGGCTTAGTTACAGATGCTACAGGATTACCTTTACCTGGCTGTAATGTACTAATTAAAGGCACCAACATAGGCACACAAACAGATTTTGATGGTAATTATACAATAGAAACACATACGGGCCAAAAATTACAGTTTTCTTATATAGGTATGGAAACGGTAGAAACCCCCATTTATGCCTCTATTATAAACACAACCTTAGAAGAAAGTAGTGAAGCATTAGAAGAAGTTGTAGTAACAAGTTACTCTAGTTCTTTACAAGGAAAAGTGGCAGGAGTTACAATTAGAGGTGCATCATCAATACCAAACCATAAGCCAGAATTACCTTTATATATTGTAGATGGTGTGCCAATTGAAGATTTTATTGAAGGTGATATTGATGCTAATGACATACAGTCTTTAGAAAAATTAAACGGAAGTTCTGCAACTGCAGTGTATGGTTCTAGAGCAAGTAACGGCGTTATTGTAATTACCACTAAAAAAAGTACTTTACAAGATGAAATTACAAATACTACTTTTGCCATTAAAAAACCATACTCTATTAAGTCTGATGGAGATATAATTGCTATAGAAATTAATACTTTTAATTTAGAGGCTACATACGAGTACTTGGCAATACCTGTACTAAATGAAAATGTATTTTTAACAGCATCTTTTAAAAACTGGGAGCAATACAACTTATTACCTGGTGAGGCTAACATTTACTTTAAAGGAGGTTTTGCTGGCAAAACAGTAATAGATCCTTACAAAACAACAAAGGAAATGGTTGTTTCTTTAGGTGTAGATGCTGGTATTACAGTTATAAGAAAACAAGATCGTAATTTTAAAAGCAAAACTTTACTTGGTAATAATCGTATAGTAAACAGAGCCTACGATTTAGAAATTAAGAATAATAAAAATACAAAGGTTTCTATAAAATTAATAGACAGGATTCCGCTATCAGAAAATAAAGAAATTAAAGTAAGCGAAATAGAAACATACAATGCAACGTATAATGACAAAAAAGGCTTACTTACTTGGAAAATAGATTTAAATAGCAAGGAAACACAAAAAGAACGTTTCTCTTATCAAGTTAAATATCCTAAACACAAGTATATATCTTTATAATTAAAAACAGCATCAAACAATTAAGTTTGATGCTGTTTAAATATCAGTTAAAAAGCTTTTTTTCACTTTACTTCATCATAATTATCATCCCAATTTTTAGGTTTAGGATTGTCATGCAATTTTCCTGCAGATTTAGCAACTATCATAGACACTGTAGCATCTCCCGTTACATTTACAACCGTTCTACACATATCTAATGGTCTGTCTACTGCAAAAATTAATGCAAGAGCCACCGGATATAAATCTGCCGGAAACCCAATTGCCTCTAAAACTATAACCAACATAACCATACCAGCGCCAGGTACTGCTGCAGAACCTATAGATGCTAGTAGTGCTGTAAGCACAATAGATAATTGGTTACCAAAAGTTAATCCCTCTGGCCATAACACCTGCATTATAAAAACAGCAGCAACGGCTTGGTATAAACTTGTACCGTCCATATTAATTGTAGCTCCAACAGGCAATACAAAACTAGACACCTCTTTATCTACACCAATGTGCTCCTCTACTCGCTCCATAGTTACAGGTAACGTTGCTGCACTAGAACTAGTAGAAAATGCTAATAATTGAGCCGGACTCATTTGTTTTAAAAACCAAATAGGATTCTTTTTTGTATAAAAATATACTAAAGAGCAGTAAAAAGCTATCATTAATAACAAACCTAATACTACAACTCCCGAGTACGATAATAATTTTTGTAAAATTTCTGGATCATCTGCTGTAACAACAACTTGACTTAATAATGCAAATACAGCATAAGGAGCTGCAAGCATAATTAAATCTACCATTTTTAAAATTACATCATTTAAAGAGTCAAAAAAATCTTTTAATGGTTTAGACCTTTTTTCTCCTACTAAGAGCATAGAAATACCCATAAAAATAGTAAAGAATATAACCTGCAACATAAGTTTATTGTTGCTCATTGCAGCCAACGCATTGCTAGGCACCATATCTACCAAAAACTGTAGTGGTCCGCGTTCTTTCTGGTTTGTAGCCTCTGCTATTTTACCTTGTATGTCACCATCATTAGCGTAGGTATTAGATAGTTTTGTAATGGTTTCTTCAGATATACCCTCTCCTGGTTGTATTACATTTACTAAAACAAGACCAATTGTAATGGCTATAACAGTAGTAAACATATAAATACCAATGGTTCTAAAACCTATATTTCTGAATTTAGAAATATCTTTTAAATCCGAAATTCCCTTAATTAATGAAGCTAAAATTAAAGGTACTGCAATTAATTTTAAGAGGTTTACAAAAATTTGTCCAAATGGTCCTATCCAGTCCATTATAAAATCTTTTCCCCAAGTTAGTTGTGCCATTCCAAAACCAAAGAGGATACCAAAAACCATCCCAATCATAATCCGCCAGTGCAGCTCCAATTTCTTCATACTTCTTTTTTATAAATTTTTGTGAGTAATATACCATTTTGGAGTGTTACGCTCCAAATAAAATTGAATCAATAATTATAATAGTTAATTATTAAAAATAATTCAATCTTAAACAGCTAACAAATTACTTTGCACTGTTATGAATTAATGTGTAATCTGCCAAAACTAAAGCAGCCATAGCCTCTACAATTGGTACTGCTCTTGGTACAACACAAGGATCATGACGACCTTTACCTTGGGTTTTAACTATTGCTCCATTTTTGTCTATAGTCTCGTAAGGTTGTATAATTGTTGCAACTGGTTTAAATGCAACATTAAAATAAATATCCATACCATTGCTAATACCGCCTTGTATACCTCCACTAAAATTAGTTTTTGTAGTACCATCTGTATTAAATTGGTCGTTATGCGCACTACCTTTCATAGCTACACCATTAAAACCGCTACCATATTCAAAACCCTTTACAGCATTTATGCTTAACATAGCTTTACCTAATTCTGCATGTAACTTATCAAAAGCAGGCTCTCCTAAGCCAATAGGTACATTTTGTATTACGCATGTAATTACGCCACCAATAGTATCACCTTCTTTTTTTATCTCTTTTATATAAGATTCCATTTTAGCTGCCATTTCTTGATCTGGACAACGAACTGGGTTTAATTCTGTATCTGCTAAATTTAACTCTGTATAGTTTTTATTTAATTTTAATTCTCCTACTTGAGATACAAAAGCATTTATTTTTATGTTAGATAAAAACTGTTTTGCAATAGCACCTGCCACAACTCTGCTTGCTGTTTCACGAGCAGAACTACGTCCGCCGCCACGGTAATCTCTAAAACCGTATTTTTTATCGTAAACATAATCTGCATGAGATGGCCTGTAAGAGTCTTTTATATGCGAATAGTCATGAGATTTTTGATTGGTATTACGAATAGCAAACCCAATTGGTGTGCCTGTAGTTTTACCTTCAAAAATACCCGAGAAAAACTCTACCGTATCTGGTTCCTTACGTTGAGTAACAATTTTAGATTGCCCAGGTTTTCTTCTGTTTAATTCTGTTTGTATTGCATCTAGGTCTAATTCTATTCCAGACGGACAACCATCTATAACTCCGCCTATTGCTATTCCGTGAGATTCTCCAAAGGTAGCCACCTTAAAAAGGTTACCAAAAGTGTTTCCTGCCATCTAATTTTTTGTATTGGTATGTATAAGTCCCAAAGGTAATTTATAAGCATCAGAATATAAAATTTACACAAGCCTTAATGTGTACTTAACACAATCATCACAAAATTTTCATTAGTTGTTCATATTCAGTTCATATTGAAAGGGTTAGTTTGTATAAACTAGTAAAGATGAAGAAAAGAAAAATTGATGTTGCTGTAATTTCTGATGTTCACTTAGGCACTTATGGTTGCCATGCAGATGAAATACTTATTTATTTAAATAGTATTGACCCCAAAATTTTAATTTTAAATGGTGATATTGTAGACGTTTGGCAGTTTAGCAAACGCTACTTTCCGTCTTCACACATGAAGGTTTTAAAAAAGATTATTGGTATGGCATCTAAAGGTGTACAGGTTTACTACATTACTGGCAATCATGATGAAATGTTACGTAAATTTAGCGGTACCATTATGGGTAATGTACAAATTTTAGATAAGCTAGTTTTAGATTTGGATGGTAAAAAAGCTTGGTTTTTTCATGGCGATGTTTTTGATGCATCTATTACTAATGCTAAATGGTTAGCAAAGCTGGGTGGTAAAGGGTACGATTTGCTAATACTTATAAATAGAGCTCTAAATTGGGGTTTAACAAAAATGGGAAGAGAGAAATACTCTTTATCTAAACGGATAAAAAATAGTGTAAAAGGTGCTGTAAAGTATATTAGTAATTTTGAAGAAACTGCTATAAATTTAGCAATAGAAAAAGGGTACGACTATGTAGCCTGCGGACATATACACCAACCTAAAAAAGAACTTAAAGAAAACAAATACGGAAGGTGTGTGTATCTAAATTCTGGTGATTGGGTAGAAAATTTAACTGCCTTAGAATACTCTTTTAAAAGATGGAAACTTTACCAATATAACCATGATAAATTATCCCCTTTTTTTGCTGATGAAGAAATAAAAAATATGGATATGCAACAGCTTATTAATTCTATAACCAGCACTACTACTCCTGAAAAAAACAAAACTGAAGGTAACGCTACCGAATAAAAAAAATTAGAAGCACTTAGATATTAAACAAGTGCTTCTTTTATAATTGTAATTGGATGTAAAGCTTTGCGTTTTGTACCATCATATATTTGGTGTCTACAACTTGTACCATTTGCAGAAATAATTACATCTTTATCACTATTTTTTACCGCCGGAAACAATTTTAAATTACCAACAGCCATACTAGTTTTATAGTGCTCTTTTTCATATCCAAAAGAGCCCGCCATACCACAACAGCCAGAACTTATTATAGATACTTTATAATTTTCTACAATATTTAACACATCAAAAGTAACTTTTTGGTTGCTTAATGATTTTTGATGACAATGGCTGTGTATTTTTACCGTTTTGGTTTCTTTAGTAAACTGATTTTTAGAAATGTTTCCTTTTTCTATTTCTGATGCCAAAAACTCTTCAATTATAAACGAATTTTTAGCTATTGTATTCACTAAATCTTTGTCACTAACCAATTTTTTATACTCATCTCTAAACGTTAAAATTGCAGATGGTTCTAAACCTACAATAACTAAACCTTTATCTGTATATTCTTTTAAACGCACTACATTTTTTAATGCTAATTCTTTAGCTTCTTTTAAAAAACCTTTAGATATAAATGTACGACCGCTCTCTGCATAAAACAATTCTACACTGTATCCTAGTTTAGTAAGTACTTGTATAGCATCTATACCTAAGTTAACATCTAAATATTTGGTAAACTCATCTATATACAAAACAACACGGCCTATATTCTTTTTAACGGATGTATTTACTTGTCCCAAATATTTATCAAAATTAAATTTATATACATTTGGTAAACTACGTTCTGGAGCAACACCACTAATATTTTTAATTACTCCACCAAACAGGGAAGAATTAAACATAAAATTGGTAATTTTTGGTATTTTACTACCCAGCGCATTGTATTTTGTATTGTAAGCAAACAGTTTGTTTCTAAAAGAATATCCGTTTTCTTCTTGATATTGGTAACTAAGTTCTGCTTTTAAAGTAGCAACATCTACATTACTAGGACACTCACTAGAACAAGCTTTACAACTTAAACAAAGGTCAAAAACTTGTTTAAGCTCTTTTTGGTTAAACTTATTGGTTTGTTCTGTATTGGTAAGCATTTCTCTTAATGCATTTGCTCTACCTCTAGTAGTATCCTTTTCATTTCTAGTAACGTGGTAACTTGGGCACATTGCACCTGAAGCTTTTTCGGTTTTTCTACAATCACCACTACCATTACATTTTTCTGCTGCTTTAAGTATGCCTTCGCTTTCAGAAAAATCTAGCAACGTTTCTATTTCTGGTTCTTCACGATTTACTTCATATCTAAAAGATTCATCCATTGGGTATGAATCTACTATTTTACCAGGATTAAAAATTCCCTTAGGATCAAAATAAGATTTTATTCTGCGTAGCAGTTGGTAGTTTTTTTCACCTATCATTAAAGGTATAAACTCTGCACGCACAATGCCATCTCCGTGTTCACCACTAAAAGAGCCATTATATTTTTTAGTTAATTTAGCTACATCTGTAGTAATATCTCTAAACAATTTTACATCTTCACCTTTTTTTAGATTTAAAATAGGGCGTAAATGCAACTCGCCCGCACCGGCATGAGCATAATATACAGCACTTTGGTTGTACCCTTTCATTATAACAGAAAACTCTGCAATAAATTCTTTTAAATCTTCTATGGCAACAGCGGTATCTTCTATACAGGCTACAGCCTTTTTATCTCCAACCATATTACCTAAAAGTCCTAATCCTGCTTTACGCAGTTCTATTGCTTTTCTTATATCATCACCAAATAAAATAGGACTAGCATAACTTAATCCAGATTTTTTAATTGTTTTTAATAAACTATCTATTAAGTAATTTAAATCTGCTTTGGTTTCTGCCTTTAGTTCTAACATTAAAAGTGCGGCAGGATCTTCTTCTACAAAAAACCTATTAGCCAATTGTGCACGGTTATTTTTGGTACAATCCAAAATAACCTTATCCATCATTTCACACAAATGTAACTGGTGCTCCATAACCGGTACAACATCTGCTAAACAATCCTCTAAAGAATTGTAGTGTGTAACAACCATAGCAGAATATTTTGGTGGTATAGGATCTAAACTAAGTGTAATTTCCGTGGTAAACGCAAGTGTACCCTCACTACCGCTTAACAATTTACACATATTAAAAACACCATTTTTACCAAACACATTATTTTGCAACAACTCATCTACAGCATAACCAGTATTTCTTCTATGAATAGACGGTTTAGGGAATTCTTTTATAATTTCTTCCTGTGTTTCTTTAACGCTTAGTTCCTTAAAAATGGCATTGTATATTTTTCCTTCAAAAGTATTTTCTGCTCTTTTATTATGAAATTCTTCTTTACTTATATTTCCAAAATTTGCTTCGGAGCCATCTGCCAAAATTGCTTTTAAGGATACCGTTTTCTCTCTGGTAATGCCATATTGTATAGATGTTGTTCCCGAAGAATTATTACCAACCATACCACCAATCATACATCTATTAGATGTAGATGTATTTGGGCCAAAAAATAAACCATAAGGTTCTAAAAAAAGGTTTAACTCATCTCTAATAACACCCGGCTGTACAGTAACTTGTCTTTTATCTTTATCTACGCTAATTATTTTAGTAAAATGTTTAGATACATCTACAACAATACCATCTCCCACACATTGCCCTGCTAAAGATGTACCTGCTGTTCTTGGTATTAATCCAATATTATTTTCTGATGCAAAACGAATTAATTTTTTAAGATCATCTGTTGTTTTGGGTAAAGCTACAGCCAAAGGCATTTTTCGGTATACAGATGCATCGGTTGCATATAAAGTAGTAGAAAGTTTATCTACAAATAAATCTCCTTCTAAATTCTGTTCTAGTGAGTTAAGCAATTTGGTAGTCAATTTGGTATAATTTTTGGGAACTAAAATAAGTTTTTATTCACTTAAATGTAATTTAAACATCATATTTTTACATCAAAATTATATAGTATTATGAAAATCTTAAAAGTAATTCCATTTTTTGTTTTTTTGATAACTGCCACTCTAAGTGCACAAGACATTGCAGAGCATACCGCTGGCTTAAGACTAGGAGATAGTAAAGGATTTGGCGCAGAATTATCATACCAAAAAAGTTTAACAAGATATACACGATTAGAAGCTAATTTAGGCTGGAGAGATAGTAAAAACTATGACGCCTTTAAAGTTTCTGGTATTCACCAATGGGTACTACCCATAGACGCTGGTTTTAACTGGTATTATGGTGCAGGTGCAGGTTTTGGAAGTGTAGATTTTGAACCTATTGCAAACCCAAATAATCCTTCGGATATTAGAGAGCCAGATGGTGGCTTGTTTATTTTTGCCGCTGGTGACCTTGGTATTGAATACAATTTTGATTTTCCATTGCTAGTATCTTTAGATATTAGACCAGAAATTGGTTTAACTGGCTATAAACATTTTAGTGATAATTTTGATTTTGACATAGCACTAGGTTTACGATACAAGTTTTAAACACTAAACAAAAGAGTAACAAGTCCTTACCATGCAAAATGTTAAGGGCTTTTTTTATCACTTTTAGTTTACCTACATTTGTAACATATAATAATAAAAACTTATAATGAAAAAATTACTAGTTACACTTACTATTGCTGTTTTAGCAGTGTCTTGTGGAGAAAAAACAGATTCTTTTGTACTAAACGGAAACCTTAGAGGAGATGTTGCAGATGGTACACAAGTGTTTTTAAAAACAGCAGGAGAAAATAATTCTGTTAAAGAAATAGATACCGTTACAGTAAAAGATGGCAAATTTGTATTTAACACGCCATTACCGGCTACTTTAGATCCGTACTATGTTTTTATAGATAAAATAAGAGGTAATATGATGTTTTTTCCCGAGCAAGGAACAATAGAAATGTCTGCTCATAAAGATAGTCTTAGAAACGTTACTATATCGGGTACACCACAAAATGATATGTTTACAGATTTTATAAAAGGCTCTAAGTTAATTGGCGAAAAAGTACAATCTATACAAGCAGATTACCAAAAAGCTGCTATGGCTAGGGATACAGCAACTGTAAAAGCTTTGCAAGATGAAATTAAAGAAATACAGGAAGAAGGTAAAGAGTTTGAAGTTAACTTTGTAAAAGAAAACCCTAATGCTGTAATTTCTGGAATGATCACTAACAGATTGTTTCAAAACAATTTAATAAATGAAGAAGAAATAAACGAGCTTGTTAATATTTTATCTGACGAGGTTAAAAAAACTGCTTCAGTTAAGTCTATTATAGAAATATTAAATAAAAACAAAGCTACTTCAATTGGCGCAAAAGCTCCAGAGTTTACAGCTCCAAATTTAAACGGAGAGCCTTTGGCTTTAAAAGATGTTTTAGGAAAAGTAACTGTAGTAGATTTTTGGGCTGCTTGGTGTAAACCTTGTAGAAATGAAAACCCTAATATGGTAAAAGTTTACGATAAATACTATGATAAAGGTTTAAGTATTATTGGTGTTTCTTTAGACAGAAATGCAAATGAATGGAAAGAAGCAATTGAAGAAGATGGTTTAGGATGGTACCACGTTTACAATGAAAAAGATGTGCAACAAGTTGCTAAACTATATAATGTTACCACAATACCGTCTACATTTATTTTAGATGAAAATGGAGTTATAATTGCTAAAAATTTAAGAGGAGAAAATCTAGAGAATAAAATAGCAGAGTTACTTAATTAAGTTACTGTTTTAAACAATAAAAAAGTCCGAAACCATTATTAGTTTCGGACTTTTTTTAGCATATTATTGTTTAATTGACTAAAAAGCTTACTAAAATTTGTTTCTAACATCCCTATACTCACCAATAACTTTTGCTGTTGGAGCTATAGTAACAGATCCAAAAACATTTACAACAGAATCCTCTCCTAAAAATTCTAGGGTAGCTCCTTCTTCTAAAATCACATCTCCATATACGTATAGGTTACCTTCTACCCTAAAAGTAGCATCTTTTTTTATGGTTAATGAAGACCTTCTGTTATTTGTAGCCATATAATAAGAACCTCTCATTTCAAACAATGCACCTTCTTCTAAAGTGGTACTATACCTAGTAGACCATGATCCGCATAACAATAGCTCACCACTTGTAGTTACAGAATTAAACCTAGTATAACCAGTATACTGTGCAACATCACCTGCATTAACTACTAAGTTAGACGAACCTCTGTACCATGATAAACCAGTACATTTGGTCTCTAAAGATTCAGATGGTCTATTTAACTTAATTATTTGTAAACCCTCTGTTCCTGTAGCCGCAAAAACATAATCGTTTTTAGTAGTTACATAATTTACAGAACCTTCAATATCTATAACACCAAAAACACTTAGTTCTCCTTCTTTTTCTTCGGCTAAAGCTAAACCAGCAGCACCATTAGCAATCATAACTACATTTTCATTTTTGGAAATGGCATTAGTTACATTGTCTCCATTTGCATCTGCATCCGGATGAGCAGAAATAGCTATATATTTTATACGATTTCCTGAAGCAAAGTTATAAACTCCTACTCCTTTATTAGCTTCGGGAACAAGAATTTTAGTGTCTGTAAAATCCATATTCTTTTTAGTACCAATACCTAAATCTGTATCTATAGCAATGGTACTTACCTTTTCTAAATTTGAATTGTACACAGTAACTCCAAAATCGCCATCTAAAACTGCTAATTTATTGTCATGCTTGGCTACTGATAATAAATCATTTGCTTCAAACTGACTTTCTACCATCATGTCTGCGGCATTGTAAACTGTTAATGTACCTTCTTTACCGCTGGTAGCATATATTTTATTGTTAAATGATAATACATCTGTACCAGCTTTTCCTTTTTGAAAACCGTAAGTAATATCATTTAAATTAAATGAACCGTTTGCTACGCTAATTTTAGCTACAAAAGAGTTTTCTGTTGCGGTTACAGATAATTCTGCGTCTACGCTACCGGCAGCATAAACGTAACCATTAGATACTGTAACTGAGTTTATATCTGCATTGGTATAATTTAACCTAGCAGTAACTTGTGGATTATGTGGGTCGCTTATACGAACAATATCAATGGCACCCGCATAAGTATCAAACTGCGTATTGTACGACACATAAGCGTAATCTCCCTCTACAGCAATATGTGTTGCTGCCAAATTTGTGTTTCCGTTATAAGTTGGCGGCTGTACTTGTGCTACTAAAGTTAGTGGGTAATCTCCCGCTAAACCATCTTCTTCTTTTGAAAACTTTCCTGTGGTTTTATCTTCTTCAAAAACACCAAGCACTCCAGCTTTATCAAAACTTATACTATTGGTAAGTGTTTCTTGGTTAACTTCTAACTCAGCTAATTTTTCTGCTTCATTAAACACGGTAGTTTCATCACTACACGCAACAAATCCTAGGGCTACAGCCGTAGAAAATACTAAGGATCTAAACTTCATAATAAGTAGGTTATTAATTATTTGGGATAATTATAACGCAAAAATACACCAAATAGTATATAATTTATATTATGAGTAATATTTTAGTCATAGTTAGTGTTTCTAACGATAAAATTCTATATTTTACCTAATTTATCTAAGATAAAAAGTACAATAATAGGCACTGCCATAAGCACAACAACAAGAGTATCTGTAAAAATAAGAGTTGGTATAAAAAATAATGTAGTTACATAACCACCAATAGCGCCACCAAAATGTGCAGTGTGTCCTATGTTTCCAATTCGCTTTTTCATACCATAAATAGAATACAATAAGTACCCTATGCCAAAAACATATGCTGGCATTGGTATTGGTATAAACATAATACCTAAACGCATATTGGGCTCTAATAAAATTGCTGCATATAAAATACCTGTTACAGCACCACTTGCACCTACGGCACTATAATAAGGTTCGTCCTTATGAAAAAATAAGGCTAGTAAGCTACCCGCTAATAAACTTATTACATAAATTAAAACAAAGTTAAATGCTCCCATATGCGTAATAATCACATTAGCAAAAAAATAAAGGGTAAACATATTAAAAAAAATGTGTGATATATCTACATGTAAAAAGCCAGAGGTTAGCATACGCTCTTTTTGCCCTGATCTTATTCCACCTATACTAAATTTATAACGTTCAAAAAAAGAAGCATCATTTAAGCCCTTTAAGGTTACTATTACATTTAAAGCAATAATGACTATTGTAACAATGTGTAAATTCATTTTTAACTACTGTAGTTTAGCTTCAAATATAGTTATATTTGCATAATTTTATTCTTAATGCAGTTACTAGTTTTTATTTTAGTTTATCCTATACTTTGGGTTGTTTCTATATTACCACATACTTTATTTTATGGGGTTTCTAATGTTATGTACTTTTTGGTATTTCGTGTATTTGGTTACCGTAAAAAAGTAGTATTAGACAATTTAAAACTTACATTCCCTAACAAATCAGATAAGGAATTAAAAACCATTAGAATAAAGTTTTATAAACATATGTGCGATATGTTTATGGAAATGGTAAAAACAATGAGCTTGTCTAAAGTTGCTGTTAAAAAAAGGTTTAATGTTGTAGATATGGACAAACTAAAAGCTATTGAAAAAAACAAAAGTATTTTGTTAGTTTGTGCCCATTACGCCAATTGGGAATGGATGGTGAGTATTAACAACCTTATAGATACAGAGGGTTATGCTGTTTATCAAAAAATTGCTAATAAGTATTTTGATAAATGGATAAGAAACTTACGTGCCCGATGGAACACTACTCCAATTACACAAAAAGACACTGTAAAAACGGTAATAAAAAACGAGAAAAATGGCGTTAGAGCTATTTATGGTATGGTAAGTGACCAATCACCACAATACTCCCGTGCTATGCACTGGAGTAATTTTATGGGGCTGCATGTACCAATACATAATGGCGCAGAGGTTTTAGCCAGAAAATTAGATTTGGCTGTAGTGTATGCAAAAGTGTCTAAAGTAAAAAGAGGATATTATAAAGTAGAATTTATTCCCATTACACTAGCTGGTAAAGAGACTGAAAAAAATTATATAACAGATGAGTTTTTAAGGCTTACCGAAGAACAAATAAGAGAAAAGCCAGAATATTATTTATGGACACACAGGCGTTGGAAACACGCCGGCAAAAAGCCCAAGTTTAATAAATAAAAAAACTCATTGCCTATTTAAGCAATGAGTTTTTTATTATCCAGTGGTTTGTAATTTATAAACCAGCTACTTCTTTAATTTCTCCTATTACACGGTCTGCAAGTGTATCAGCTTCTGCCTGACTCTTTGCCTCTGTGTAAATTCTAATAATTGGTTCTGTGTTAGATTTACGTAAGTGTACCCAATTTTCAGCAAAATCTATTTTTACACCATCTATAGTAGATATTTCTTCATCTTTATACTTATCTGCCATAGCAACTAAAATACCATCTACATCTAAACCTGGTGTTAATTGTATTTTCTTTTTACTCATAAAATAACTTGGATAACTAGCTCTTAACTCTGCAACAGTACCTCCTTTTTCTGCCATTAGCATTAAAAACAGAGCTGTACCAACTAAAGAATCTCTACCATAGTGACTTTCTGGGTAAATTATACCTCCGTTACCTTCACCTCCAATTACTGCATTATTGGCTTTCATTTTTGTAACAACGTTTACTTCACCTACAGCAGCAGCCTCATATGTACCTCCGTGTTTTTCTGTAATATCTCTTAGTGCTCTAGAAGAAGATAAGTTAGACACTGTATTTCCTTTTGTTTTGCTTAAAACATAATCTGCACAAGCCACTAAAGTATACTCTTCTCCAAACATTTCACCATCATTACTAATAAAAGCTAAACGGTCTACATCTGGGTCTACAACAATACCAAAATCTGCCTTTTCTTTAACTACCAATTCACAAATATCTGCTAAATGCTCTTTTAATGGCTCTGGATTATGTGGAAAATGACCTGTAGGATCACAATATAACTTTACAACCTCTACTCCTAATTCTTCTAATAATTTTGGTATGGCTATGCCGCCTGTAGAGTTTACACCATCTACAACTACTTTAAATTTAGCTGCCTTAATTACCTCTTTATCTACTAATGATAAGTTTAAAACTTCATCAATATGTATATCTATATAAGAATCATTTTTTAAAATAGTACCTAAATTATCTACATCTGCAAACGTAAAATCTTCTTTTTCTGCTATTGCTAAAATTTTAGCTCCTTGTTCTGCATTTAAAAATTCTCCTTTTTCATTTAAAAGCTTTAATGCATTCCATTGTTTAGGGTTATGACTGGCAGTTAAAATAATACCACCATCTGCTTCTTCTAATGGCACAGCTATTTCTACAGTTGGAGTTGTAGATAAATCTAAATCTATTACATCTATTCCTAAACCTACTAATGTAGATACCACCAAGTTTTGTATCATTTCTCCAGATAACCTGGCATCACGACCAATAACTACTTTAAGCGTATCTTTTTTAGCATACTCTTTTAACCATATACCATAAGCAGCAGCAAATTTTACAGCGTCTAATGGTGTTAAATTTTCTGAAGGCTTACCTCCTATTGTTCCTCGTATTCCCGAAATAGATTTGATTAGTGTCATATATTTTATAAAAGTTTTTACAAATATACATGTACAGACGCAATTCTTATGTTTTGAATTTGTAAATTCGATTTTAAGAATACTAATATCGACTTATGAATTTTCTTGCACACATTTACCTTTCCTTTGAAGATGATGAAATTACTATAGGAAATTTTATAGCTGATAGTATTAGAGGTAACAAATACAAACACCTACCAAAAAAAATACAAAAAGGAATTACCTTACATAGGCATATAGATACTTTTACAGACGCACACAAAACGGTACGTAAAAGCACTAAAAAATTACATGAAAATTACGGGCATTACAGTGGTGTAATTGTAGATATTTTTTACGATCATTTTTTGGCTAAAAACTGGAATAATTACTCTGATACTCCTTTAGATGAATTTGTAGAAAAATTTTATGATCTTTTAGAAGACAATTACCTTATACTACCAGAAAACACAAAGCGTATGATGCCTTATATGATTGCTGATAATTGGATACTTAGCTATGCAAGTTTAACAGGTATATCTAAGGTTTTAGACGGAATGAATAGACGTACTAAAAACAAGTCTAAAATGAATTTTGCCATTGTAGATTTAAAAGAACATTACCAAGAGTTTGAGAAAGAATTTACATCTTTTTTTGAAGATTTAACAACTTTTGCTAAACAAAAATATGTGTCTTTGTTAGAGGAAGAATAACCAATTACTACTTCTTCTTGTTACGCTTATTATAGTTTTTGTCTCCTCTAGTTTTTGGTTTCTTATATTTTCTGGCAATTTCAAACTTATAAGAGCCTCCTTTATTTACTTTTTTATTTTTCTCTTTCTTTTCATGAAAGCTTGCACCTCTTTCTTCCTCATTAATTTTAATAGGATTGTGGTGTTCTAATATTTTTGGTCTTTCTTCTGGTATTAGTTCTTTCGATATTTCAACCGTTTCAGGAATTTCTAAAGAAGGAATAGTGTAATCCATCAGTTCCTCAATAGCATCTTTATACTGTTCTTCCTTTTCTGTATAAAATAAAATAGAATTTCCTTGTTCTTCTGCTCTACCTGTTCTACCTATACGGTGCATATAGTTTTCAGGAAAAGTAGGTGTATCAAAATTAATTACATGAGATATTTTATCTAAATCTAAACCACGTGCCATAACATCTGTGGTTACCAATATTCTATTAATACCTTCATCAAACTGATTTATTGAACGTATTCTGTAATTTTGAGTTTTATTAGAATGAATAACACATAATTCATTAGAAAAAATTTCATCTAAAGATTTAAACAAACGGTCTGCAAAACGCTTATTTGCAACAAACACCAATACTTTTTTATAGGTTTCTTTATCCTTTAGCAGATGTACCAATAAGTTGGCCTTGGTGTAAAAATTTGGTACCGCATAGCACGTCTGTGAAATGTTATCTAATGGAGTACCACTAACAGCAATAGATACTTTTTCTGGATTAATAAAAAAGTCGTTTATTAAAATTTCTACATCTTCTGTCATAGTCGCAGAAAACATAATATTTTGTCTGCGTGTTGGCAATAACTCAAAAATGTTAGTTATTTGAAAACGAAACCCCAAATCTAACATTACATCTACTTCATCTATCACTAATTTTTTAATAGATTTTAATTGCAATGCTCTTGCCAAAACCAAGTCGTACAAACGACCAGGTGTTGCCACAATAATATCTGATCCCTGAGATACCATTTGTGCTTGTGTATTCATATTTGTACCACCATAAAACCCCATTACCCGTACATTAATATACTTTGCAAAGCTGTTTATTTGTTCTACTACTTGTAACACAAGCTCTCTAGTTGGTACTAATATTAATACTCTGGGATTTTTTTGCTTAGAAAAAGCTAAATCTTGTAAAATTGGGAGCATATAAGCAAAGGTTTTCCCTGTACCAGTTTGTGCTATACCTATCATATCTTTACCAGACATAACTACAGAAAAGGCTTCTTGTTGTATAGGTGTTGGGGTTGTAAACCCTAAATCATCAATTGCGTAATGCAATTGTTTTTTAAGATTAAAGTCAGAGAAAGATTCCATTTTTACTATTTTAAGCAAAGTTACAAGTTATTTTCTAGTCGTGTAGTAATGACTAAAAAATTAGATTTAAAAAAAACGGTCATAGTAAATATGACCGTTTTGCATACAATATATTGGTATTGTATTATATTCTTTTTACACGAACGGCATTCATACCTTTCATACCTTTTTCTAGTTCGTAGCTTACTTTATCATTTTCAGATATTTCATCAATTAAACCACTAACGTGCACAAAATACTTTTCGTTATTTTCGGCATCAATAATAAAACCAAAACCTTTAGAAGTATCAAAGAAAGAAACTTTACCATTTCTTACCGGATCTTCCTCTTCCATTTCTTCTTTCTTAGGAATTCCTATTATAATGCTTTCGGCGTCAACTTTAACTTTTTTAGCAGGATCTGGAGGAGTATCGGTAAGGTGTCCATTTTCATCAACATAAGCAATCATATCTTCAAACTCACCACCTTTTGAGTTTGCTCTTCTTTCTATTTTACGCTTTGCTTTTTCTTCACGTTTCTTTAAACGTTTTTTTTCTTTTTCTTTTTTACCGAATGTCTGTTGCGATCTCGCCATTAAAATTTACTATTTTTTAGAATTGTACTTAGCCTATGTGGCCACTTAAAAAGGAATGAAGTAAATACGTAGATGTGCGACTTTTAATTAAGAACCTGTCTAGAAAGAACTAGCTTCAGGATTTATAGGAACCACGTGTTTGTGTATTTAAACTTTCTTTTAGGCTACAAATATACAAAATTTAAAATATAAATTGCCGTTAAGCTGTTTTTTCAGAGTTAATTTTTTGATAATTAATGGTTTTAAAACCTTTAACTATTATTTTAATATCTGTTTTACTTGTAACTTAAGTTCTGGCAATACATCTGTTACAAACCATTTATTTTTTGCTTGCCATATATTATTTCTGGGAGAAGGATGTGGTAACACCATATAATTGGGCAAATAGTTATGGTAATTTTTAACTGTTTGTGTAAGTGTTTTTTCAGCCTTATGTCCTAAATAGTAATTATGTGCGTAAGCACCAATTAAAAGGGTTAATTGCACATTTTTTATGTCATCTAAAATTGGCTTGTGCCATAAAGGAGCACACTCTTTTGTTGGTGGTAAATCTCCAGATTTACCCTTACCAGGGTAACAAAACCCCATAGGAATAATGGCTACTTTATCTGTATTATAAAAGTCTTCTTTGGTGATTCCCATCCAGTCTCTTAAATTTTCTCCGCTTTTATCGTTCCAAGGAATACCAGTTTTATGAACTAAACTACCAGGAGCCTGACCAACAATAACAATTTTACTTTTTGAAGACGCACTAACTATTGGTCTTGGACCTAATGCTAATTTTCCACTACAAACAGTACACCTTTTTATTTTTGATAATAACTCTTGCATATTACACGTACAATTTAAAAATTTAAACTATGCTTACTATAAGTTTAGACGTAAAAGTTTAAATAATTATATTTTTTTTAAGTTATTATATTAGAGGTTGCAGGTATTAATATTTAATTTTGTTTAAAATGGATAATTTACACCCTTAAAAATATACAAAATGAGTTTACTTTCTGATAATGTAATACCAGGTAACCACGGTAAAATTTTTACTACCAATGCTAAAGAACAAGTAGAAGTTGCTAAAGTTGTAGAAGCTATACTAACCGTTAGTGGTATTAAAGATGTATTAGTAAATACAGATGTTTTCCCTGCAGAACTTACAGTGCATACTACAGAAATAGTTGAAATTGATAAAGTTGAGAACGCAGTTAAACCAACAGGTTTTCATGCAATTCCTAAAGGTGGCTTGTTTCAACTATAGCTAACAAGGTTAACCACTAACAAGGTAACAACATTTATAAAATACAAAAGCAGCCAATATTGGCTGCTTTTTTTATATTACAAATTAGTCTGTAACATCTTCTAATTCTTTTAATAATGTTTCTGCAGAACTTGTTATTTTCTTATAACAATTGTATCCCCATTTAGATATTAAAATCATTACTATAATTAGTACTGGTAACAACCAATACCATATAACGTTTGTTGTTGTAAAAATATCTTTATTTTTAAATAGCTTAGAAAAAACTGGTATTACTAAAAGTAAGGCTACAAAATTTAAGTAAATCCCTAACTGCTGCACTAGCAATAGGTTATTTTTAGCCTTTACATATTTTTTTAAGGTTATTGCATAACTGTCTACATCAATTTTTATTGCTTTAATAGCATACAAAGATTTTAATACAAATGAAGGTAAGGTAATAAAATAAGCTATTAACAAAACGCCACATAAAATAAGATACCAAGTATCTAACTTACTAAAATTTAACAAGATAATAATTGCTGTAATAAAACATATACACGCTCCAAGTGTTTCATAGGTAGCTAATTTGGTAAATTTATGGGTATAACGTTCTTGTGTCATTTTTAAAATTAAAGTATTTGTTAATTTTTTTTGATGTTCTAAATCTTTTCCCATTTTTTCCCAAACGTTTTGCATATCTTCAATATTCATAGTTATTGTTTTAAAATGTTATTTTTCAACTTTTGTTTAATTCTAGAAATTTTAGTTCCCACGTTACTTGCTGTAATTCCAATAATTTCTGCTATTTCTTCGTACTTTTTTCCTTCTAACAGCAATAACATTAATGCTTTTTCTAAAACATTTAATTGCTGTATTTGTGCATATACCAATTTTAATTGATCTTCATAAATAGGATTGTAATTTTCTGTTTGTTGTAACACCACTTTTTCTATAGGTATACTTTTTGGTCCTTTAGTGCTCTTTTTTAGTTTAGTTAATGCAGTATTTAAAGCTACTCTATACATCCAGGTACTAACTTTAGATTGGTTTTTAAAACTATCATAAGATTTCCAAAGTTGATACACAATGTCCTGGTACAAATCTTGCTGATCTAACTTATTATTGGTGTAAACCGTTGTAACCTTAAAAATTAATCCTTGGTGATCTTGTATTAACTGTACAAATTTTTCTTCCTTGCTCATAAGCAACTTTCATTTATAACATTAGTATAAGGTACTTTAAAAAAATCACACTTTATTGCATAAAAAAACCCCTAAATTATTTAGAGGTTATGTTTTTACTGGTAATTACAAACAGTTTTAATGTGCAATACTGTTGTAATCTTGTTGTGTATCTACGTCTATTTCTTTACCATTAGGTTCTACCATTACAATTTCACTTGCATGTTTTATAAGAATCTCCTTAGCTCCAAAATCTTCATTTAATTGTCTTAACTCTGCAAAATATTCAGAATCAAAAATAGCAGGCACTCCTACTCTGTCTCCATAATTTGTAGCAACTATAGTGCTAACAGATGTAGAAAATAAACTAACCATTTTTGTAAGGTAAGCACTGTCTATTAAAGGCTGGTCTGCCAATGATATTAACACAGCATTATACTCTTCATCTAGTTTTTGTAATTCTACAATTCCGTGAGCAATAGAACTCCCAAGTCCTTTTTTCCAATTTAGATTGTTAAAAACTTGTTTTTCTTTAACATTAATTTCTTTTTTAATTTCGGCTGCGTTTGCCCCTAAAACCACATAAACATCTAACAGAGCTGTGCTCTCTGCTTGTTGTACTGCATTGCCCAAAAGTGTTGTATCTTTATAAGGCAATACTTGTTTAGTTTGTTGCATTCTAGTTGATGATCCCGCAGCTAAAATAAGATTAGCTATTTTCATTGTTATAGTTTAGTTGTGTATTTTTCCAATTTTGTCTTTTAGTTGTATAGGCTTTGTTTTTCTTATTACGGTTAATATTTCAGCTACTATTGCTATAGAAATTTCTTGAGGTGTTTCTGCTCCAATATGCAACCCTGCTGGACCGTGAATTACATCTAAAAAAGCATCATTAACCTCTGGGTATTGTTCTATAAATTCATTTAATAATTTTTCTCTTCTGGTTGTTGGTCCTAATAAACCTATATATATTGGCTGTGCATTTTTTAATGCCAATAAATATTGTAAATCTTTTACATAGCTATGGGTCATTAAAACCACAGCTGTTTGGTTATCTATTTTAGAAACATCTAATTCTTCTGGCATTGTAACTTGTAAACTCTCTGCTCCCGGAAAGTCTAACAATTGTTTTTCTTCTTTTGGAATAACACAAACAGTAACTTCCCAACCTGTTAATGCCGCATAAGATGTTAATTGTACTGCATCATGTTCTGCTCCAATTATCATTAATTTAAAACAAGGCTCTAAATTCTGAATAAATGCAGGCAACTCTTCATTTAGTTGAAACTTATTATAAACTGCATATTTTTCATTAAAAAAACTAAAAACAGATCCAAAACTGCTATTTTCCGTGTCTTTTTGCTCAAAATACGATGTTATACTAAATTCTAATCTATCTTTAACTACTTTCCAAAATGTATTACAAAAATCTTCATTTGGTGTAAAAGGCTCTAATAAAACATATAAAATACCTTCGCAACCTAACCTATATCTTCCATCATACGTCATTACTTTGGCTACACCAGTTGTAAAAACAGTTGCCGCTTGGCGTATAACTTCCTTTTCTACGCAGCCTCCACTTACAGCGCCAATGGTTTCATCGTTGTCTAAAATTAGCATACGTACACCAGGTCTTCTGTACGATGATCCTTTTAAGGCTACCACAGTTGCTAAAACTGCTTTTATGTTATGCTTTTTAGCTTTAGTGTAAGCTGTTATAATTTTTTTTAGCTCGTGCGTCATTTTTACAATAATCTCCTTGTTTGTATAAAAGGAACTAAAGTCCCTAGGCTATAACTGTTATTGTTTGGTGCAATACAAATAAAACCATCGCAATTTGCCAAACTCGTTAAATCTCCAGAACCATTTTCTACAATTCTGTTTGCAAGTAGTTTACCGTTAGTAAAAGTAACTTTCACACGTAAAAATAAGGTTAAACTACCTTTATTATCAAGTTCTTCGTTTAAAATAACATAATTGTTAGAAACCGTTAAACCTAAACTTTTTTGTAGCCAAGGTTTAAAATAAATGTGATAATTGGCAAAGGTAGATGCTGGGTTACCAGGAAACGAAAAAATTACCGTATTGGTGGCTTGGTGTACACCAAACCAAAATGGTTTACCTGGTCTTTGTAATACTTTATGAAACACTTTTTTTACACCCAACTCTTGCAAGACAGCCGGCAAATAATCAAACTTACCCTTGCTAACTCCACCACTTAACAATAAAACGTCATTAGTTTGCAAAGCAATTTCTAATGCCTTTTTAATAGCCTCCTTATTGTCTTTTAAATGTAGAGAATCTGCCACAATATGCTCTTGTAGCAAAGCAGCGTGTAAAGAATTAATGTTAGACTTACGTATTTGGTGTGCTAAAGGAACCTCATCTACTTCTACCAACTCATTACCTGTTGCTATAGTTGTTATTTTAGGTAACTTTTTTACCAAAACATTAGCTAAACCAACAGCAGACAATACGCCAACTTCTGCAGCAGTAATAAGCGTGTGTTCACCCAAAACAGTTGCACCTTTAGGTTCATCACTACCTTTTAAGTGTATATTTTGACCTAATACTGGTGTTTTATGAAGTTTAGCAATGTCATTCTCTATGCTTATATCCTCATACATTACAACAACATTTGTGCTGTTTGGTACAACCGCACCTGTCATAATCTCTACACAAGATGTACTATCTTTTAGCTCTATTGTAGGATTACCCGCCGGAATTACAGCTTCAATTTTAAAAGAATTTTGACCATTTTTTATTGCCGAATATGACAATGCTATGCCATCTTTTGTAGCTCTATTAAAAGGTGGAAAATCTCTATCGGCTTTAACGTCACAAGCTAAAACTCTGCCTACGGCATCTTTTAATTGTACTTTTTCTGTACCATAATTTACATTATACTGTAAAACCTTATTGTAAGCTTCTTTAAATGTTATCATTTACACTGTTTCTAAACTTCTGTAGGCGTTAATACCACCCTCTACATCTATAACATTAATACTATTTTTAAGTAATTGGTTTTGTGCCATTTTACTACGCATACCAGACTGACAAATTACATATACCGTTGTATCTTTTTTTACTTTGGAATGATGAATACCTAGTTCTGCTAACGGAATATGTGTAGAACTGGGAATATGAAAAACATTGTACTCTTCAATAGTACGCACATCTATTAATTGAAAACTAGTGTTTGTATTAACCAACTGTTTAAAATCTTTTATATTTATAGATAAACCTACAGAACAACCATTATCTCCGTAGGAATCTTCTAATTCTGTTCGTTTTAAATTTTCTTTTACAGTAGTAAACTTTATTTTGTTATATGTTTGTTGCAAACCATTAAATAATAGTAATTGACCAGATAAGACCTCTCCTACACCAGTTATTAGTTTAACGGTTTCTAAAGCCTGTAAATTACCAATAATACCAGGTACAACACCTAAAACACCATTGTCATTACAATTAGGAATTTCGTTAGCAGCTGGCATATTAGGAAACAAGCAGCGGTATGTTGGTCCGCCTTGGTAGTTAAAAACACTTAACTGACCTTCAAAACCTTGAATTGCACCCGATACAAACGGTTTATTTAAAATAACACAAGCATCGTTAACCAAATACCTAGTTGCAAAATTATCTGATGCGTCTACAATAACATCAAAACCAGATACAATATCTAATACATTTTCTTTTGTTAAAAAAGTATTGTATTGTTTAAAAATAGTAGTACTATTCTGTGCTTTTAGTTTGTTTATAGCTGTTGCTAACTTAGATGCTCCAACCTCTGCTTCTGTATATAACACCTGACGTTGCAAATTGGTAATATCAATAGTGTCTGCCTCTACCAAACCTAAAGTACCAACACCCATAGCATTTAGGTATTGTAATACAGGAATACCCAAACCACCTACGCCAACAACTATAACTTTGGCATTAGTTAATTTCTCCTGTGCAACCTCACCAAACTCTCTTAATACGGTTTGTCTAATATACCTCATCTTTATATGCTAAAACTACTTAATAACTTTTTCTTCTATTTTCTTTAATGCAACTTTATACTCTTCTTTAGAGTTTGCATTTAGTAGTACTGTGTCCTGTTCTGGATATACCAATTTAATATCAGAATTAATTAAAAATTTACGCGGACAGCTACCATTACCTGCATTTAAATATGCTTTAGATATTTTTAAAGCCTCTGGCTCCCAAATGGCACATAAAGGCTCTGGTAGTTTACTTTCGTTGGTGGCAAAAGCAGTTGCCAGTTTAGTGTAATCTCTTTCTTTTATTAGTTGCTGTAGAGCAGTTAAGTCTATCAAAGGCAAATCACAAGCCAAAATTAACCAAGCAACATTAGAATTGGTATTATATGCACTTAACAAACCATTGTACGGTCCTTTAAATTTATTTTCATCTACAATAACCCTTTCTTGGTCAGCAAATTCTTGCTTTTGATTTTCTCTTATACTATAAAAAGTAGCATCACATACTTGGTTTAGTAAATTGTATAAATAATCTCTTTGCGGAATATTATGGTAGGTAATTGCACCTTTATCAGTTCCCATTCTAGTGCTTTTACCACCAGCCAATACTAGTCCGTATAGTTGTGTTTTATTCAAAATAAAAATTGTTTATGATTTTTTTGCTGGTCATTAACCACCAATAGATGTCATTGAGTTGCTAAAAATGCCTTCGTATTTTTTTTGAGCTTCAAATCCTGTTTTAGCCCTACTGCCAATGGCTTTTATAATTTGTTGTTTAACAGCTTCATTAGAATTACCTTCTCTTAAAAGGGCTCGTACATTAGCACTTGGTTTAGCATACAAACATGTAATTATATCTCCGGTGGCAGAAATACGTAATCTATTACAAGAACCACAAAATGTTCTACTAAAAGAGGGTATTAACCCAAACGTACTTTTATGACCTTTAATTTTATAATTAATAGATGTTGATGTTGAAGGCGACTCTAATTTTTCAATATCTGAAAAAGCTGTTTTAATATGGTTAAATATACTTTTATAATCCCACTTTATGGTTGAAAACTCTTTAGAGCCACCATTAAACGGCATTTCTTCTAAAAACCTAATAGAAACGTTGTAATGTTTCATTAGTTCTAAAATAGAAATTATATCCTCTGTATTTTGTCCGTCTAAAACAATAAAGTTTATACGCACATTAAAACCTTCAGAAATTAGTTTAATTAAATTACCATAAACAGTATCATACGTATCTCTACGTGTAATTTTATTAAATGTTTGCTTGTTAATTGCATCTAAGCTTACATTTATATTAGTAATACCTAATTCTTTTAATTCTTTTATATACGGACCAATTAATGTTGCATTTGTAGTAATTGATATATCATCTAAACCATTTAAAACGGCTAGTCTACGTAATAAAACCATAAGGTCTTTACGTACAAAAGGCTCGCCTCCAGTAATTCTAATTTTATTAATACCCTCAGAAACCACTATCTCACTAAGCTTTACCAATTCATCAATAGTAAAAAGCTTATTATTTTTTGCAAAGTTAATTCCCTCAGACGGCATACAATAGTTGCAACGCAAATTGCATCTATCTGTAACGGCTAAGCGTAAGTAATTTATTTTTCTATTATGATTATCTATCAACATTATTCTCCTTTCGTTTGTACAACTATTATCCGCCACTAACTGGGGGTATTAAAGCAATTTCATCTGTCTCTTTTAAAGTAGTACTTTCTTCTGCATAACTATTATTAACAGCTATGGCTAAAGACGACAGCTTTTTTAAATCTGGATATGTTTTTTGCAAGTAAGAATGTAAATCTCCTACTGTTTTTTGTGTATTGGTAAAGTTTGTAATGTCTAACACACTAGAACCAATAATATCTTTGGTTATTCCAAATAGTAAAATTTTCATAGTTAACCAATAATCTCTTTTTTCTGCACTTTTAAATGCTCTGGGTTTTTAGTAAAAGGCTGTTGTGTAAACCTATGTCCTGTTACCGCTTTTAATGCATTTGCAACAGCTGCACCTGCTGGTGGTAAAGTTGGCTCTCCTAAACCTGTTGGTGCTAAAGTATTTTGCACAAAATGAGTTTCTACCACAGGAGCTTCTTTCATTCTTATTAACCTATACGTATCAAAGTTTTTAGAAGATGGCACACCTTTGTTAAAAGCAAAATCTCCATACATTGCATGGCCAATACCATCTACAACACCACCTTGAGCTTGGTTTTCTGCTCCTATTGGGTTTACTACAATACCACAATCTATAACACAAGTAACTTTTTTAACTACAGGTTGGCCATTAACCACCTCAACATCTGCTACTTCTGCAACGTGAGAATTATGACAGTAATACGCTGAAAAACCTTGATAGATGTTTGCTGTTGTTTTTCCCCAGTTAGATTTGTCTACCGCCAATTTTATAACATTCTCTAAGCGCTCTGGAGAATACTCTATTTTCTCATCTGTAGTACCTTTTACTTTTTGTAAAAGGTCTAGTCTCATTTGTACACGGTCTACATTTAACTCATCTGCAAGTTCATCAAAAAAACTTTGCTCTGCAAAAGCTAAAAAATTGGTATAAGGAGCACGCCAAGCACCTGTTGTAACTTTACTTTGGTAATTTGCAGCATCAACCTTATAATTCTCTATAGCTCCTGCAGGAAAAAAGTTAGGAATTAACCCATACATATTGCCATTTACAGCAGCCTCCCTTAAGTGGTAACCAGTTATTTTACCATTTTTTATAGCTGCCTTTATCTTATATTTAGATGCTGGCCTGTATATACCTGCCGTCATATCATCTTCTCTAGAGTATACAACCTTAATTGGCTTTTTTGCTAAGTTAGATATAGTTGCTGCCTCTATGGCAAAATCTCCATACAAACGTCTACCAAAACCACCGCCCATACGAGTCATTTCTAAATGCACCTCATCAGGCTTTCTTCCTAAGTTACTAGCTATAGTTGTAGCCGTACGCTGTGGTGTTTGTATAGGACCAACCAAATGAATTTTATCTGCAGTTACATTTGCATAAAAATTCATAGGTTCCATACAGTTATGAGGTAAAAAAGGAGCTTCGTAAATGCGCTCTAATATTTTATCTGCTTCTGCAAATGCTTTATCTACATTACCATCTTCTCTTAATACCTTAGCTTCTTTATCTTGTAATAATTTTTTAAGTATTTTATCGTGGTCTTCTGTACTCTCTAATGGTGTATCTATACTCCATTCTGCCTTTATAGTTTTTTTAGCTTTAAAAGCAGACCAAGTATCTTTTGCTAGTACGGCAATTTTATTATCAAACTCAATAATATCTATAACGTTACCAGATGCTTTAGCCTCTGAAGCATCAAAAGAAACAAGTTTTTTACCAAAAGCTGGCGAACGTACTACAGCAGCATACAGCATACCATCTGCCTTATAGTCTATACCATATAAAGGTTTACCTGTAATAATTTTATCTATATCAACATTTACAGCATCTGTTCCAATTATGGTAAAATCTTTAGGGTGTTTTAAACTAACATTTTCTGGAACATCCAGTGCTGCCGCTTCAGTAACAACTTCGCCGTAACCTAAAGTATCACCATTGGCATTGGTAATTACACCGTTTTTTGTAGTACAGCTACTAGGGTCTACTCCCCAACGGGCTGCTGCTGCATTTACTAACATTTGCCTAGCTGTAGCACCTGTTTGGCGTAGCGGCTCCCAACCTAAGCGAATAGACTGGCTACCACCTGCCACTTGCCTTTGATAGTTTACAGTATCTAAATCTCCCTGTACTACATTTACATTACTCCAAGCTACATCTAACTCCTCTGCAATTAACATAGGCATTGCTGTTTTTACACCCTGACCTATTTCTGGATTGGGAGAAAATAAAGTTACTGCCCCGTTCTCTGCTATTTTTATATAGGCGTTAAAGTCTTTATAATCTAAATCTGCTAAATCTACAGGCGCTTTTGCATTAGGCTTACAAGAGTTAAAAAGATTAAAACCAATTAATAATCCGCCACTTGCTAAAGAAGACGTTCTTATAAAATTTCTTCTACTAAATGTTATTTTTTTGTCTGACATAGTTGTTGCTTTTAAATTAAGAGATTATACTAATTTAGTTGCAGCAACTTCTACTGCTTTATGAATTCGGTTATAGGCAGCACACCTACATATATTACCGTGCATTGCGTTTTTAATTTCTTCTGAAGACGGACTACTATTTTTTGCTAAAAAAGCAGAAGCCGTCATAATTTGTCCGGCTTGGCAGTAACCACATTGTGGCACATCTACTTCTTTCCAAGCCTCTTGTACAGGATGTAAACCATCTGTAGACAAGCCTTCAATAGTGGTAACTTCTTTATCTGCAATAACACTTATTGGCGTAGAGCAACTACGCATTGCCGTACCATTAATGTGAACCGTACAAGCACCACACTGGCCTATGCCACAACCAAACTTAGTACCTACTAAATTTAATTGGTCTCTTAACACCCACAATAAAGGTGTATCTTCACTAACATTAACTGTTTGTTGTTTTCCGTTAATCTTTATTGAGTATGTTGGCATATTTGCAAGTTTATTGGTGAAACAATTAAGAGTATATTTTTTGCAAACACAATTTACCAAAAAAATTAGGATTAATTGGTACAATTTTAACTAATGCTAGCTGTGTAACTATTTAATAACAAACCTTAACATTTTTTAACAGGCTTTACTGTAGTAAACCATAATTTTGTACGTTTACAGGCGTTAACACTAATGAACATAAATTATTATATATGAAATTGAATTGGAAAATTTTTTCTGTTTTTTGTTTAACGTTACTAGCAATTGCTTGTGGTAACGCAGATGATGATGTAAAATTTGACTTTAATGACAAAGGAGAACTAGGAAAAGGAACAACAGTAGACGATTGCCTTGGTTTTGGCGAGAATAATCTAATATTATCAATACAAGAACAATACACAGCTAAACCTTCTAAGGTATCCGTTTTTTTTAAAGTATCTGATGCTAACGGTAACCCTGTAGTAGGTTTAGTAGAAGATGACTTTACAATATATGAACAAGGTAGAAATGATGATTGCTTTAATAAAATATCTACTACCGAGTCTTCAAAAAATATATCTCCTAACGGACAAATATTTAATAACAGCACATTACTTGTATTAGATTTAAGTAAAAGTGTATTAGATAGTAGTTTAGAAGAATTAAAAGCTGCGTCTATTAGTTTTATAAATAATGTAATGCCAGAGGAAGACAAAAAAAGTGATTCTTTTACAATGAGTATTCATTGGTTTGATGGCGAAGATAAATTACATGAATTAAACCCTTTAACTTCATCTAGAAACGAATTAATAGCTGCTATAGAAAGTATAACAGGCAATATTAGTTCTGATGCCTCAACAGATTTATATGGAGCAGCAATAAGATCTACAGATTTAGCTAGTAAATATTTAAAAGATAATACAGCAAAAGATGTTATTGGAGCAGCGTCTGTAGTTTTATTTACAGATGGTACAGACCAAGCATCTAGATACACTAAAGCTGCTGCATTAAAAAAGGTAACGGATGCAGACCCCAACCTATCCTTTTTTACTATTGGTTTAGGTAGTGAAATTGATACTGATATATTAAAAGAGCTGGGTAAAACATTTAGTGTATTTGCAAGTAATAAAGAAGAATTAGAAACTACATTTAATGAAATTTCTGCTAAAATATCTGAAAGAGCAAATAGTTTTTACTTATTTGAGTACTGTACTCCTAAAAGAGACGGTAGTGGCACAAGTAATTTGGTTATACAAGTTAAAAAAGATGGCAGAGAAGGCGCTGTACAAACCAAATTTAGTGCAGACGGGTTTACTGGTGGTTGCAGCTTATAATATAAAATTTATAAACTATAATTATAAGAGCTTCTATAAAAAGAAGCTCTTTTTTTATGCATTAAAAGTAGGGTTTTCTTAGCTATAGTTGTTTTAATAATATACCAAGCAATTTGTTTGTATTTAAAATACAATTGCAAACCAATTACTAACACTATAACATCATTAAAATGGGAATACTAAAAGAAATTATCCACGAAAGTGCCATAGGCAACAAACCAGCAATTTACAAAGCATTTGTATTAAGTGTATTTGTTAGTATTGTAATAATTAGTTTTACAATGCTAACGGCAATCCTAAGAAACCCACAACAGGTAATTACAGGTTTTGGATACTAATTGTTTTTTTAACTATTAATAATAACCTATAACACTTTAGCAGACTTACAATATTTATTTTGCCAAGCTCTCATATTTTTAGATATACTTTAACCTTTGTTATTGTATATCTAAAAATGTTGTATAACCTCAATAAGTATTTTTAATTGATACTATAAACTACATCTAATTATCATATTACAATCTTTTTACTAAAATTAAATCTGTTTTGTAAAAACTACTATTTTTGGTACTAGCTTAATATGTTATTTATGAAAAATTTAAAAAGAGTTTTACTTGTTTTGTTAGTTGTTTTAATTGTAGCTGTGGTTTACAATTACCCTAAATTAAACATGATTTCTGGTTATGCAGCTAAAAATATGGCTTCTAATGTATATGTTGCTAATAGAAAAGCCCAAGACGTAAATAAAGTAGATAACAATGTGCCTTTAATAAAGTTAGCAAACTCTAAAATTGATAAAAGCACTAAAAGTGCTACGTCTTCTGTATATGGTTTAATGCCTCGTAAAGCGGTATACAGAGACGGCTTGGGAGCTGTTTTAATTAATGATGATTATGACCCAACTAAGTTTATACTACAACCCAAAAGAGACTTTACTAAAACAGGTTTACCTTTTCCTTATGGCAATAAAGACAAGAAAGATACTGTTTTTAACAATGTAGATTATACCAAGTTATCAAAAGCAATAGATTTAGGATTCTCTAATCCTGATATACAAAAAACTAGAAGTACCATTGTTATATATAAAGACCAAATTATTGCAGAACAGTATGCTGGTGGCTTTACTAAAGACACTAAAATTTTAGGTTGGTCTATGACAAAAAGTATAGTTTCTACCCTATATGGTATTTTACAATGTAACGGTAAGTTAAATGTAAACCAATTGGCACCCATTAAAGAATGGCAAAATGATGATAGAAAAAATATTACTTATAATCATTTATTACGCATGCAAAGTGGTTTAGAATGGGATGAAAATTACACTGAAATATCTGACGCTACTAAAATGTTGTTTTTAGAGGCTGATATGACCTTGGTACAACAAAAGAAAGAAGCAATAGCGAAACCAACAGAAATTTGGAACTACTCTTCGGGCACCTCTAACCTGTTGTCTGGGTTACTCAAAAAGAATTTTAAATCTCATCAGGAATATTTAGATTTTCCGTACGCTAGCTTAATAGATAAAATAGGAATGCATTCTATGCTAATTGAAGCAGATATGGAGGGCAATTACGTAGGTTCTTCTTATGGTTGGGCAACTACAAGAGATTGGGCTAAATTTGGTTTATTATACCTACATAAAGGCAATTGGAACGGAGAAAGAATTTTTGATGCCAATTGGGTAGATTATGTTTCTAAACCAACAATCCACTCTAACGGCACCTATGGTGCACATTTTTGGCTAAATGCAGAAGGTAGGTTCCCAGATGTTCCTAAAGATATGTACTACGCTAGTGGCTACCAAGGACAATATGTTTTTGTTATACCATCTAAAAATTTAGTTGTAGTTAGAACCGGTTTAGCTACCTACCCTATTTTTGATTTAAATGGTTTTTTAGGCGGAATTACAAGTGCAATAAAAAATTAGAAAAGTACTACAACATACTTACTTGTTATAACCACAAATATGAAGCTGTTTACAACAATAAATTTTTAAAACTTTACATAGATTATATATTTACAGTGTAGTTTAGTTAGAATAAAATTTTTCATTTTCATATAGTGTTCTCATAAAAGAGTCTTGTTTTTGCCGACAAGACTCTTTTTTTTTATTTAAAACACTAGCTTAGAGTTAATTATTCTTTTTTTAAAAGCATTTATAGAGCGCTGTAAAATTTGTAACATCAAAAAAGACTATGCTTACCACAAAAAAGAGTGCTTTTACAACAATAAATTCAATAAAGAATAAAGTAGTTATATATTAGAAGTGTAATTAAAATATAATAAAATTTTCATTTTCATATAGTGTTCTCGTAAAAAGAGTCTTGTTTTTGCCGACAAGACTCTTTTTCAATTTAACCCCTTTTTAGCTTTTAAATACCCTGCATAAAAAAAAGTGCTCAGTTTTACACTAAACACTTTTTTATATTACTTTATTTTAAAAAATTAATCCTCTGGGGGATACCCGTGAATTAATTCAAAATCTCTATCAAAATTTTCTCTTAAATAAGCCGTTAATCTCTTCTTATAATCGTCCTTTAACCAGCTTAAAAAATTATAGGTACTTCTACTTATACACTTTGCATACATTTGTATACGGTAATCTATATCTACGTCTAATAATTTGGCTAAAGCTAAGGCATCATAAACATCTTCGCTATTTTCTATACAAATTTTTGCATGCTGCTCTATAGAACGCTCCAATACAACTTTAGAAGATTCACCCGCAGAAACTGCATTTACATAAGTTTCTTTGATATCAAAATAAACCTCTTCAGACTTTGCAAATTGCTCCCTAATTTCTTCAGGCATTTCATGCTTAAAAGTGCTTTCTATTTCTTCATCGTTCTTTAAACGATCCATATAGAAATTAGGATTATGAAAAATTGTTTGCCAATCTAAATCTGCTCCCCAAGGTCCAAATCTATGGTAATTATTACCTAAATCTATTACTGTAAATTTAGATTTGTTATTAAGTATACGAGAACCACGACCAATCATTTGGTAATACAAAGTTAACGACTTAGTAGCCCTGTTAAGGATAATGGTATCTATAGTAGGTTCATCAAAACCAGTAGTTAATATACTAACAGATGTTAGTATGGCATCTGGAGTTTCTTTAAACCATTTTAGTATTTGTTTACGCTGTTTTTTTGTAGCTGTATTATCTAAGTGCATTACAGGAAAACCAGCATCTTTAAACGTATAATACACCTGTATAGATGTATTAATACCGTTATTAAATATTAATGTTTTTTTACCTTTAGAGTGTTCTTTATAAGCTTCTACAAGCTTATCTAACATTGCAGTACTAGAGTATAAATCTTCAGAAGATTTTACAGTATAATCTCCGTTAGAACCAATTTCTAATGAGGTTAACCCCATATTATATTGGTGAACTTCTGCACGTGCCAGAAATTCGTTTTCTATAAGAGAACCAATGCTTTCTCCTGTAATTAACTCATCATAATTATCTTTCATAGGCAAGTTCTTGTTAGAACTTAAAGGCGTAGCGGTTACACCTAGTATAAAAGATTTATCAAAAAACTTAAACAGTTTTGTAAATGAATTGTAGTGCGCCTCATCAATAATAACCAATCCAATATCAGAAATATCTAACATATCATCATTTAAACGATTGTTAAGTGTTTCTACCATTGCAACAAAACAACTATACCTTTCTTGGTCATCTAAATTTGCTGTACTGTTTACTACCTTACTAATTACACCAAAACTATCTAACATTTTAGACGTTTGGTTACACAGTTCTACACGGTGCGTCATAATCAACACCTTTTTTTGGTGATGCTTAAGGTATTGCCTAACTATTTCAGAAAAAATAACCGTTTTACCACCACCTGTAGGTAATTGGTACAATAAATGGTGGTCATCTGGAGCTGTTTCAAATCGCTCAAAAATCTCATTTAGAGCTCCTTTTTGGTAGTCGTACAGCTCTTTATCTGTCTTCTTTTCTTGTAGTTCGAAAGCAGTCTTCGTCATAGTATCCATTTCTAATTGGGCTGCAAAAATACGCCCTTTACTGCGTTTTTAACGAATAATTAGCTAAAAAACTATTCACAATTTTTCAAAAAAATATGGATATCGTAAAATTTAAGACTTTTTTCCTATTCGGTTAGAGAATCTAGAGAATATCATAATTTTTTTCTTGGTATTAATAAAATAAACTCCTGTTAAAAGTACAACCGCAGCTACAATAGATTGGGTTGTAATGTTTTCATCTAAAAAATACCATCCTAAAAGCAATGCTATTATTGGGTTAACATACGTAGATGTAGCTACTTTTTCTGGGGAAACAAACTTTAATAAATAATTAAAAGAGGTAAATGCTACTATGCTTCCAAAAACAATTAATAACAACATTGCCATTTGCGTTTTACTTTGCCACTGTGTTGGGAAGGACCAGGTTTCTCCAAAACAAAAACTTGCAATTAATAAAAACAGACCGCCAGATAACATTTGGTAACCAGTGTTTACAAAATAATTTTTTGGCAAATCGGATTTTGCAACAAACAAACTACTACTAGACCAACTAACCATACAAATAAAAATCATTATCATTCCTAATAAAGACCCTTCTTTATTTACCACTTGTTTTTGGCTTACTAATAGATAAATACCAATAATGCCCAAAACTACGCCTACAATAGACATTGGTTGTATTTTTTTTCCTTGTACAATCCTCATTAACAACAAAACCACTAAAGGTTGTGCAGATATTTCTAAAGCAGCAAAACCACTATCAACATATTTTAATGCCCAAACCACTACTCCATTGCCTAAGGCTAAAAATAAAAAACCCGCAATTACAGTATTTACTAATTGCCTAGCCGTAATTTTTAATTTAAATTTTAAAAATTTACTAATTATAAATACAAGCGTACCTGCCGTTATAAAACGTATTGCCGCTAACATAAAAGGAGGTAATTCTGTTACTGCAATTTTATTTAGCAAATAGGTAGATCCCCATATAACATATATAGAGAAAAAAGCCAATATTATTAATGTTGTGTTAGATGATTTACTCATAATAATTGGGGATTAAAAATAAGCTACAAAAGTAAGTATTACTTTTAAGTTAATTAGAGTAATATAAAGCCATAATTTAGTTCTTATCATACATCAATGTAAATTAAAAAATAGCTATTTAAATTTGTACTAATCTATTAGATAGTTATGAAAACAGTATTACACAAAGCAACTACAAGAGGACACGCTAATCACGGTTGGTTAAAAAGCTACCATACTTTTAGCTTTGCAAATTACCAAGATTTAGAACGAATGAATTTTGGTGCACTGCGGGTACTAAACGATGATAAAGTAAGTGAAGGTAGAGGTTTTGGTACACATCCTCATAAAAATATGGAAATAATATCTATACCATTAAAAGGCGACTTGCAGCACCAAGACAATATGGGAAATGCTACCATTATTAAAGAAGGAGATATACAAGTAATGAGCGCTGGCACAGGTATAATGCATAGTGAGTACAATAAAAACAAAGACAAGCCAGTAGAGTTTTTGCAAATTTGGATTATTCCTAATAAAACTAATGTTAAACCCAGATATGATCAAATATCTTTAAAAGAGCTAGAAAAACCGAACTCGTTCTATCAAATATTATCTCCCAACACTAATGATGATGGTGTGTGGATTTACCAAGATGCCTGGTTTAATTTAGGTACTTTTACAGAAAATACTACTACAAACTATGCTTTAAACAAAAAAAACAATGGTGTTTATGCTTTTGTTTTAGAAGGTAATGTTAGTATTGAAGGTGAGCAATTGAGTAAACGTGATGGTGTTGGTTTATGGGAAACAGACAATATAACTATAAATGCTAGTAAAAATAGTAAAGTATTGTTAATGGAGGTTCCTATGGTTATTTAACCATATATTTAATACTTGGTAAAGTTTTACTTTGCCAAGTCTTTACGTATTCGGCTTAAACTCTCTGGTGTAATACCTAAATATGATGCTATCATCCATTGTGGCACACGCAACAAAACATCTGGATATAATTTTACAAACTCTACATACCTAGTTTTAGCAGAAGCTCCTAACAGTAAATGTATTCTTCGGTTTAAATGACGAATATGATTGTGTAATAGTTTTTCATTTTTTTTTCTAAAAGAAGGATTAAGTTTTGCTACTAGTTCTATAAAATCTTCATCTAATAGCACAACTGTTGTGTCTTCTAAAGCATCTATAAAATAGTTTGATGGTTCTTTAAAATACACACTATCTCTATCCGTTACAAACCAATTTTCTGTGCCAAATTGCAGAATATTTTCTTTACCATTTTCATCTAAACCATACAAGCGTAACAGTCCTTTTTCTACGTAAAATGTATGCTTACAAATATCTCCTGCTTTTAAAAGTTGTTCTCCTTTTAGTACTTTTTTAATTTTTATTTGGGATTCTAATTCTTTATAAGCTGTGGCTTTTACCCCCATTTTACTGATAAGATAGATTTTAAAATTTTGCAGCATAATTAAATTATTGATGATAAAAATACTCTTATTATCTTACTCTAGTTTTCTTTGTAATACAAGCATTTCTTTATTCTTTTCTTTACGCTCTACCACAGGATACATAACAACTGCATAGCCGTTATCACTTGTTTTATTAATGTTAGATATAATTAAATTAGAGTAGCTAAACTCTATAACCTCTCCATTAATTAAATTTTTAAATCCACGGGTATCTTTACTGTAAAAGAGCTCTAAAATTTTATCCTTTTTTATAACTAACCAACCGTTGCCAAATTCTGCATTAAAACGTACAATACAGGTATTAACATTAATTTTTTCTGGTTGCCAGGTGTTAAACAATTCATCTTTTATATCTACTAATAATTTAGACGTACAAGTAGCATTAACCGATATTGTTTCAATACTTAGCTTCCCATTTTCTTCGGTTAATACAAAAGAGTTAGAATCAAAAGATAAACTAATAATTTCTCTAAAAAAGTTAGTAGAAGCTATAAATTCCCTACGTTTTATTTCTTTTCCCTTTTCATCTATTTGCCTGTGTAGCCAAGTAGTTCCAGCATTAGACAGTAAATGAATTTCGTTATTTTGTATAAATATTTTATTGTTTCTAGGTAATGGTACTTTTATATTATGTTTTTTTTTGAGGATATTATCTTTAAACTCTATTGCTAATAGTTTATCTGGTTTTTTATCGTTCCAAATATCAACATCATAAAAAATTGAAAACTGATTAGAAACCCCTATAAATTTACCTGTGAAAGGTCTATTCCCTTTTGGTAATTTAGTTTCTTCTCTATTAAAAAGCGGAATACTAATTTCTAATTGTTTGCTTGGGTGGTAAGGAACAACAGACACGTAATTTTCTAAAGACGGACTAAAAAATAAGGTAGGCAAAACCCCATCTTCTTCTTTAAAGTTTTCTGCTTTCCCCTTGTTATCTATAATTGTATATACCAGATTATAACCACCGTCTTCATTATAAGCATAACTTGCCACTAAAGTTTGATCTTTATAAGAAATACTATTTTTTACAGATATTCCGTTTGGAATTTCTAATGTTGTAACTACACCAAAACTTGACTCCTGATTAGTAAATATAAAAGGTGATATTTTCTCTATATTTTTCATATACTAACTTGTAGTTTTTACCATTTTTTTGTTTGCAACCTAACAGCATTTAATATTGCCAACAAAGCAACACCAACATCTGCAAAAACCGCTTCCCACATTGTTGCCAATCCGGCAGCGCCTAAAAGTAGTACAATTAGTTTTACTCCAAAAGCTAATGCTATGTTTTGCCAAACAATTGCTCTTGTAGATTTACCAATTTTTATTGCCTTTACAATTTTAATTGGCTCGTCTGTTTGTATAATAACATCTGCAGTTTCAATAGCTACATCACTACCTAAACCACCCATTGCTATACCAATATCACTTACCGCTAATACAGGAGCATCATTAATACCGTCTCCAACAAAAGCCACAATTGCATTAGGATTCTTCATTAGCTCTTCTACCTCCTTTAGTTTTTGTTCTGGTAATAAATCTCCTTTAGAACGTAAAACATTAATTTGTTTGGCTACATTTTTAGTGATGGATTCTCTGTCTCCAGAAAACATATAAAAATCCTTTACGCCAATTTTGTAAGCTTCAGAAACAGTTTCTTTGGCATCCTCCTTAATTTCGTCTGCTATAATTACATAACCAACAAATTCACCGTTTATGGCAACCAAAACACTAGACTCTACAATATCTTCTATTTCTGTTAATACATCAATTTTATAATCTAATAAAAGGGCTGCATTACCAACTAATACTTTTTTATTGTTAACAATACCCCTAATGCCCTTGCCTGCAATTTCTTTTACATCTGTTGCGGTAAACGGTTCTCTTAATGGATAGTCTAACAAAGCTTTTGCAATTGGGTGTGTAGAAGTTGCTTCTAATGCAAGCGTATATTTCATTAGTTCAGACTCACTAATGGTAAAAGCCTTAATCTCTTGTATGGTAAAAATACCTTTAGTTATAGTGCCCGTTTTATCCATAGCTAAAGTATTCACTTTTGCAATTGTATCTAAAAAAGAGGCTCCTTTAAATAAAATTCCATTTTTAGACGCCGCACCTAAGCCCCCAAAATAACCTAATGGTATAGAAATAACCAGTGCACAAGGGCAAGAAATTACCAAAAAAATTAACGCTCTATATAGCCAATCTGCAAACACATAATTGGGAACAAAAAAGTACGGTAAAAAGGTTAATCCAATAGCTAAAAATACAACTGCAGGGGTATATATTTTTGCAAATTTTCTAATAAACAACTCGGTTTTAGATTTACGGGCGGTTGCATTTTGTACCAAATCTAAAATGCGTGCAATAGAACTATTCTTAAATTCTTTGGTTGCCTTTACTTCTATTACATTTTGCAAGTTTATACTACCGGCATAAACTATTGTATTTTTTATTATTCTCTGTGGTTTACTTTCTCCTGTTACAGCTGCTGTATTTAAATATGCATTTGTAGAAAGCAAAACTCCGTCTATCGGAATTTTTTCTCCCGTTCTTACCTGCACAGTCTCTCCTATTTTTATAGAACTTGGCAAAACTGAAACGTAAGAATTAGACCTTAAAACTAAGGCCTTATTAGGTCTAACATCTAACAATGCTTTTATGTTACGTTTTGCTTTGGTTACCGCTGCACTTTGAAAAAATTCTCCAATTGTATAAAAAAGCATTACAGTAACGCCCTCTGGATATTCTCCTATAACAAAAGCACCTAATGTGGCAATAGACATTAGTAAAAACTCTGTAAAATAGCTACCTCTTTTTATACTTTCTATTCCTTTTTTTAAAACAGGTAACCCAACTGGCAAATATGCTGTACTATACCAAAGAACTCTAAACCAACTTTTAAAAAAAGGACTAAAATTATAGTAGTCTGCAGCAATACCTATTAATAACATTAAAGAACTTAGTATTGCTGGTATATATTTTTTTAGATTAGAATTTGTATTAAAATTACTGTAACCATAGTTACGTGTTAATTTGTTTATTTTTTTCTTCTCATTATGCTCTCTCATACCCAAATTTCTATAAAATATACGTGTAACAATAGTATATTGGACTTAAATAAACTTGTTACAAATTTTACTTCTTAAGATATGGTAATAAAAAATTAAGAGCATCACAAATAAATATTGTATTTACTTTGTGCACATACCCCATATTTATGAGAATAGAAAAATAATAAAGCGTAAAAACGTTTTATATGAATAAAATAATATTACGACTAATAAACCGTTATTAAACCGATCTACACTTAAAATTAATATTTTTTTATGTTTATAATATGTTAATATTAAAAGTGGAATGTTAGATTTGCAAAATTAAAACCTAACCAATAGTGATTACAGAATATATTATAGCAATGTTATGGAGCTTATCTCCGTTTGGAGAGGCTAAGGTTGGCATACCTTATGGTATGTATAACGGTTTAAACATATACGTTGTTTTTATTTTATGTTTTGCATCTAACGTACTTGTTTTTCCTATGATGCTATTTTTTTTAAATAAAATAAACCATTACCTATTAAAATGGCGTGTATATAAAAAAGGAGCCATTTTTGTGGCTAGAAAAGCAAAAACTGGCTCAGGAGATAAAATAAAAAAGTATGGTTTTTGGGGTTTAATATTTTTTGTTATGTTACCTGTACCTGGTACTGGTGTATACGCAGGTACAATAGCTACTTATTTATTTAAAATTGAGAGAAAGAAAGCATTTTTAGCGAACACCATTGGTATATTCTTTTCTTCTGTAATTGTATGGGTGCTTACCTATTTAGCAATGCAAGGTATGGCCTAAACCATTTTATTTAATTCTTTTCTTTAGTTCTTCCATAGATTGTTGCAATTCCTTTAATAAACCTTTTTCTGTAGTAGTATCTAGCCCAAAAGAAATTTTACTGTTTACCTGCCAAAGTTCTTGTATTTGATCTGCAGCTACTTGATATGGCGGATAGGTTTCATTTAAAGAAATTAATGATACAAAGTTGCTATTAGGTACTTTTTCTATTTTTTTAACCAATACAGCATCATACAACACAACTACATACATTTTATTTGCACTAATATCATCTAAACTCTCTGTTGCTTTAGCCAAAACCCATTCTCCTGGATATAAATTAGGTAACATACTATCACCTTCAACCTGAAACCCCCTGTAAGTTGCGTTTCTAAATTCCGGTATAGGTAAATCAAAAGCTGGTAATTGTTTATACCAGTTTGCATCCTGAATGTTTTGTGGATAACCCGCAGCTGCTTTTGCATTAACAAGAACCATATTCTCATTCTCTTCCGCATCTACAGTTACAAATTTTGGAATTACACTATTGGCCTTAGCAGACATATATTTTTGATTGCCATCTCCAAAAAGCCAAAGCGGATTAATTTTAAATTGTTTTAAAAGTTCTGTAACTACTTTACCAGATAATTTTGTGCGTCCCCGTTCTATATCTGCAGTTGTAGTAGACACACCTAAAAGTTTTGCAAACTCTGCTTGCGTAAAACCAAGATCTCTACGCACCTCTATAAAACGTTTTACTTCTATACTATAATCATTTCCCATACGCTAATATAGCTATTTTGGAATAAATCCATCGTAAAAATGGATTAAATCCATCCTTAAGATAGCTAATTAATGTAAACACCTACAAAAACAATACTAAAACATCTCTTATGGCGTTAAATTAACTTATAACCTTAATCAATTTTTTATAATGAAAAAAATTAACATTATGCTTGTGTGCTTTTTAGCACTAAACTTTTTCTCTTGTTCGTCTGATGATGACTCATCTGTAAAAAATAACGATGCAGAAATTAATGCTCAAGAAGATGAACCTTTAGAAATAAACAGCGTAAGTTCTGCACTTATTATAGAAGGAGCTACTAAAAAAACAGGCACTCTTACTCCTACAGGTGGTTTAGAGTTTTCTATGGACTACAGCAAACAGTCTGCTTTTCAAAAAAACGGATTTGAAATTGAATTTAATTCTGCAGCAGATTATACAGGTGTTTACATACAGTTAAAAGATGAAAACGGAATGGCAGATTCTTATTTTGATGTTCCTAGATCTGAGATTTATGTTTCTGGAAAAGGGGAACAAACTAAAAAGAATAGAGGCTTTTTAAAAGGTAAGTCTGCTGGTAAAGAAAATGATGCTGCTATTGAAGTAAACCTTGACGAAAGTGTTACTGCTGGTACTTTTTGCTATGTTATTTGTTTATATGATGCACAAGGCAACATTAGCGAACCTACAGAGGTTTGTGTAACTGTTGAAGCTTGGGGTGGTAATAGTGATTTAGTTGGGACTTGGAACTTTACAAAAGAAATTTCTGATGGTGATGAAGTAAAAGTTAATGAACAGGATTGTTTTACTTTTGACTACACTTTATGTAATGAAGAAGTAATTGTTGAAGAATGTTCTACCGTTAATTTTTTAAAAATAAAATTTAATAATGATGGAACATTTACATATAATAATTCATTTTCTGATAAAAATATAAATTGGATTGATAGTGACGAAGCTTGTGAAGTTATTTATGACAATGATGAATCTTCTTCAGATACCTCTGGAAAATGGGCGTACAATGAGGAAAAGAACCAGCTTACTTTAGTTGCTTTTTCTGAGACAGAAACTTATAATGACGAAGAAGAATCTTATGTTTATGAGAATGGTTCATTAGATATTGAAGGAGAAGTTACAGTTTCTGGATCTTCATTAATTATAAAAGAATTATTTGAAAATGTTGGTTTAGAAGAGGATATATATGAGTATTATTTTAAAAAAGAATAACTAATTTAAAATCAGAAAATTAATAAAATAAAAGCCCAAACTATCTTTTAGTTTGGGCTTTTATTTTATATACCAACTACTAATAATACACGAAATATCTTACAAATAAATACTAAATTAGTACTACATTCGTTTATCTAACTTATAACCTTAATCAATCTTATAATGAAAAAAATTAACATTATGCTTGTGTGCTTCTTAGCACTAAATTTTTTCTCTTGTTCGTCTGATGATGACTCACCTGCAAAAATTAACGACGCAGAAATTAATGCTCAAGAAGACGAACCTTTAGAAATAAACAGCGTAAGTTCTGCACTTATTATAGAAGGAGCTACTAAAAAAACAGGCACTCTTACCCCTACAGGTGGTTTAGAATTTACTATGGACTACAGCAAACAGTCTGCTTTTCAGAAAAACGGATTTGAAATTGAATTTAATTCTGCATCAAATTATACTGGCGCATATATACAGTTAAAAGATGAAAACGGAATGGCAGATTCTTATTTTGATGTTCCTAGATCTGAGATTTATGTATCCGGTAAAGGAGAACAAACTAAAAAAAACAGAGGCTTTTTAAAAGGTAAATCTGCTGGTAAAGAAAACGATGCTGTTATTGAAGTAAACCTTGACGAGAGTGTTACAGCAGGTACTTTTTGTTATGTTATTTGCTTGTATGATGATGAAGGCAACATTAGTGAACCTACAGAGGTTTGCGTAACTGTTGAAGCTTGGGGTGGTAATAGTGACTTAGTTGGCACTTGGAATTTTACAAAAAAAATTGAAAACGAAAAAGAAATAAAAGTTACTGAGGAAGATTGTGAATCTTTTACTAATTACATCTGTAACCAAGAATATGAAGTTGATGAATGCGATATATTAAACTCTATTCAGCTAAAATTTAACAATGATGGAACTTACGAATTAAATACTTCTCAAACTGAGAAATACTTAAACTATCAAGAAAGTGAAGCTGCTTGCCAGGTTATCTATAAAGAATCAGATTTCACTTATAAATCTACAGGTAAGTGGGCATACAATGAGGAAGAAAACAGACTTACTCTAGTTATTTTTTCTGATGTGTTTGATTATGGTGATGAAATAGAATCTGAAACATACGAATTTGGTGATTTAGGATTAGATGGTCCATTAGATCTTTCTGATTCTACTTTAAAAATTACAGAATCAGATTCTTATGATGGTATAGAAGTAGATATTTACGAATATTTTTTCGAAAAAGAATAACTAATCTAAAATTAATAGATTAAAAGCCCAGACTATGTTTTAGTCTGGGCTTTTTTAATATTTTCTCTATTTACTACGTTCTCCTACAAATTGATCTTCTTTACTTTTAAATAACACATTAAAAGACGTTAAGCTACCATAAATACGCGTAATATATTGTTGTAAATCTACTTTTTCTTGATCTACAAGATTTTTACTTGAATTAATTTTTTGCTCCATTACTCTAATTCTGTCGCGCACCATAACTATTTTATGAAAAAAAGTATCAATAGGCATTTCTTTATTTGCAGATTTACCGTCTCCAGGTTCTAATACCAAGGTTCCTTTTTTCCATTTATCAGCAATTGGTGTTATACTAGTAGCATCACTCCATTTTCTTAAAATTGCAATTAAAGAATTTTCCACATCAGAAAAACTTACACTATCTACTTCATCTTCAACAGCTTCAATAACCTCAAAATCAGAATCTATATCTATAGTTTCTAAACCATTCTCTATAAAAGTAACCCAATAATGTTTACTTGTAACATTGGTTACCACGCCTTTTCCTAATTCATTATGTTGTATTCTAGAGCCTATTCCTAATAATTGCATTGTTGTATTTTTTTAGTTAATGCTGCTAAAATATAATTACAGCACTAATTAACAAAAACTAAATAGACGCAATTATTAAATTAAAATCCAAAATCGTAACTTAGCAACTTTGCCAAATTAGTAAATGATTACATACGAAGAAAACATAGAGGTAAAAGGTGCACGTGTGCACAACCTTAAAAATATAGACGTTACAATACCTAGAGAAAAGCTCGTTGTTATTACAGGCCTGTCTGGTAGTGGTAAGTCTTCATTAGCTTTTGACACTATTTATGCTGAAGGCCAGCGTAGGTATATAGAAACTTTTTCTGCCTATGCTCGTCAGTTTCTAGGTGGTTTAGAGCGTCCTGATGTGGATAAAATAGATGGATTATCGCCAGTAATTGCTATAGAACAAAAAACAACGTCTAAGTCTCCTAGATCTACAGTTGGCACAATTACCGAAATATATGACTTTTTAAGACTCCTTTTTGCTCGTGCTGCAGATGCACATAGTTACAACACAGGAGAAAAAATGGTTAGTTATAGTGATGCTCAAATAAAAGAGCTTATAATTAACGATTTTAAAGACAAAAAAATAAACGTTCTTGCCCCTGTTATTAAATCTAGAAAAGGGCATTACCGTGAGTTGTTTGAACAAATTGCTAAACAAGGTTTTGTTAAAGTAAGAGTAGATGGTGAAATTGTAGACATTGTTAAAGGTTTAAAATTAGACCGCTACAAAGTACATGATATAGAAATAGTTATAGACAGGTTAAAAATATCAGATAGCGCGGACCTAGATAAACGTATTACAGAAACCATAAATACAGCAATGTATAGTGGAGACAATGTATTAATGATTTTGGAAGAAGGTAAAAAAGAACCTCGCTATTTTAGTAGAGATTTAATGTGCCCTACTACAGGTATATCTTATCCAAAACCAGAACCAAATACATTTTCCTTTAACTCTCCAAAGGGTATGTGTCCAAGTTGTAATGGCTTGGGGCATAAATATGAGGTTAATAGAACTAAAATTTTTCCAGATACTAAATTATCTATAAAAGATGGTGGTATTGCTCCTTTAGGAAAATATAAAAATTCTTGGGCTTTTAAACAGTTAGATGTTATTGCACAACGCTATAATTTTAAGTTAACAGATGCTATTGAAAAAATACCTGAGGAAGCAATAGAGGTAATTTTAAATGGTGGGAACGAGAGTTTTGAGGTGGACTCCAAAACATTGGGTATAAAAAGAAACTATAAAATAGAATACGAGGGTATTTCTAATTTTATTGAAAGCCAATATAACGAGGCTAACTCTGCTCCTATTAAACGTTGGGCTAAAGAGTTTATGGATAAAGTTGTTTGCCCTACCTGTGAAGGCTCTAGACTGCAAAAAGCATCTTTATATTTTAAATTTGATGATAAAAATATTGCAGATTTAGCAACAATGGATATTGTTGACTTGGCAGATTTTTTTAGTAAGGTTGATAAAAAGCTCACTAAAAATCAACTTAAAATTGCCGAAGAAATTATTAAAGAAATAAAAACTAGGCTACAATTTTTATTAAATGTTGGTTTAGATTATTTATCATTAAACAGAAGCTCTAAATCTTTATCTGGTGGTGAGGCACAACGTATACGTTTGGCCACACAAATAGGCTCTCAACTAGTAGGTGTTTTATATATTTTAGATGAACCAAGTATTGGTTTACACCAAAGAGATAATGAACGTTTAATAGCATCATTAGAAGATTTAAGAGACATAGGAAACTCCGTTATTGTTGTAGAGCATGACAAAGATATGATAGAGCGTGCAGACCACGTAATAGATATTGGACCAAAAGCGGGCAAGCACGGCGGACAAATAATTTCTGAAGGTAAACCTGAAGATTTAAAAAATTACAATACACTTACTGCTGATTATATTACAGGTAAGAGAGAAATTTCCGTTCCTAAAAAACGAAGAAAAGGAAATGGTAAAAAAATAAAACTTACGGGTTGTACTGGTAACAATTTAAAAAATATTTCGGTAGAATTTCCTTTAGGTCAAATGATTGGAGTAACAGGAGTTTCAGGCAGTGGAAAATCTACCTTAATTAATGAAACCCTCTACCCTATTTTAAATGCTTACTATTTTAACGGTGTTAAAAAACCAATGCCGTATAAAAAAATTACAGGCTTAGAGCATATAGATAAAGTAATAGATATTAACCAGTCTCCAATTGGTAGAACTCCACGTTCTAACCCAGCAACATATACAGGTGTTTTTGGAGAAATACGAGCCTTATTTGCTAAAACACAAGAAGCAGCAATTAGAGGCTACAAACCAGGTCGTTTTAGTTTTAATGTTACTGGTGGTAGGTGTGAGACTTGCCAAGGTGGAGGATTACGTGTAATAGAAATGAACTTTTTGCCAGATGTATATGTAGATTGTGAAACTTGTAATGGCAAGCGTTTTAACAGAGAAACCTTAGAAATTAGATATAAGGGAAAATCTATTGCAGATGTATTAGAAATGACTATTAATGAAGCCGTTACTTTTTTTGAAAATATCCCAAAAATTAATCGCAAATTAAAAACTATACAAGATGTTGGTTTAGGGTATATTTCATTAGGACAACAATCTACTACATTATCTGGTGGTGAAGCGCAACGTATAAAGTTGGCTACAGAGCTATCTAAAAGAGATACTGGAAATACATTTTATATTTTAGATGAGCCTACAACTGGCTTACATTTTGAAGATATACGTGTATTAATGGAAGTTTTAAACAAATTAGTAGACAAAGGTAATACGGTTTTAGTTATAGAACATAACATGGATGTAATTAAAATGGTAGATTATATTATTGATATAGGTTATGAAGGTGGCCGTGGAGGTGGCAAATTAGTTGCTAAAGGCACCCCTGAAGAAATTATCAAAGACAAAAAAAGCTACACAGCTAAATTTCTTAAAAAAGAATTATAAAATTAAAAATATTGCAGACAGAATAACGTTTTGCAGGTAATAAATTAGAATAAAATGAGAAGAGAAAAACACCCAAAAGGCTGGAATGAAATAAAAACAAACGATTCTTGGGCACTTTTTAAAATAATGGGAGAATTTGTAAACGGATTTGAAAAAATGAGTGCCATTGGTCCTTGTGTATCTGTTTTTGGTTCTGCACGTACAAAGGAAGGTAGTAAATACTATGAGCTTGCTGTAGATGTAGCTAAAAGTATTGCAGAAGCCGGTTATGGTGTTATTACTGGTGGTGGCCCAGGTATTATGGAGGCCGGTAATAAAGGAGCGCATTTGGCAGGCGGTACATCGGTTGGTTTAAATATAGAATTACCTTTTGAACAACATGACAATCCGTATATAGATCACGACAAGAGTATTAATTTTGATTACTTTTTTGTTAGAAAAGTAATGTTTGTTAAATATTCACAAGGTTTTGTAGTTATGCCTGGTGGGTTTGGAACTTTAGATGAGCTTTTTGAAGCTATTACACTTATACAAACTAATAAAATTGGTAAATTTCCTATTATACTTGTTGGTACTAGTTTTTGGACCGGATTAATGGACTGGGTTAAGGAAACTATGCTTGGTGAGGGTAATATTAGCGCTTCAGATTTAGATCTTATTAAAATAGTAGATACCGCAGATGAAGTTGTAGAAATAATTGATGCCTTCTACAAAGGACATGACTTAAGTCCTAACTTCTAATAAAGTATGACAGCATTTAAAATAAAAAGCAATGTAATATACACAGCTATAGGAGCACTTTTCCTATACTGTGTACAATTGCATGGGCAACACAAAACTATTATAAATGCTTCATTAGATACATCTTGCCATGAAATTACTATTCAGCAAGAGTTTAGTTATAAAAACACCTCTAAAGATACACTAGAAGTATTGTACTTTAATGATTGGGCAAACGCTTACTCTAGCAAAAAAACTGCCTTAGCTAAACGTTTTACAGAAGAATTTAAAAAAAGTTTACACTTAGCAAAACCAAAAGAAAGAGGATTTACAAATATTATTAAGGCCAAAGATAGTAAAGGTAACACACTTGCTAATAAACATACAAAAAGTAAAGACATAGTAATGTTTATACTTAATAAACCACTAGCTCCAGATACTACCTTAACACTAAAAATAAACTACAAAGTACAATTACCACCAAACAAATATACTAATTTTGGTTATAGTAATGATAGCACTTACTACCTAAAAGACTGGTATTTAACACCTGCAACCTACAATGGCAAATGGAACCTTTACTCCAATAAAAACCTAGAGGACTTACAAACAGATGCTACTACAACCAAACTCTACTTAACTATTAATAAAGACTATAACGTTACTACAAACCTTAACAAAACTAATGAATACAGTTTAAACGGGAATAAAACAATAGTTATTGATGGAGAAAACAGAAAAAGTGCCGAAGTAATTTTAAGTAATCAAAAAGAGTTTATTACCCATATTACTCCAGACCTTACAATAGAAACCGATTTTAAAGCTTCAAAATACCCCGAAATTTTACAAGGAATTTCTATTAATAAAGTTACCAAATATATAAAAGATAATTTAGGAGAATATCCACATAAAAAAGTATTAGTAAGTGAATTGGATTATAAAAAAAATCCTTTATATGGTATAAATCAATTACCGTCATTTATAGTACCGTATTCTGAGGCATTTAATTACGAATTAAAACTGTTAAAAACTTCATTGTATAAAATTTTAAATGAAAGCCTATACTTAAACCCTAGAAAAGAAAAATGGGTTACAGATGCTATTGTTAATTATTTAATGATTACCTATGTAGACGAATACTATAACGGTCAAAAATTATTAGGTAAATTTTCAAAAATTTGGGGCGTTAGAAGTTTTGAAATAGCAAAGTACGATTTTAATGACCAGTATGCTTTAATGTCTATGTTAACTAGCCGAAAAAACTTAGATCAACCCTTAACTGCTTCAAATGACTCTTTAATTAAGTTTAATCAACAAATAGCAAATAGTTATAAATCTGGTTTAGGTTTAACTTATTTATCAGAATATATTGGTTATAACAATGTAAAAGGGAGCATTAAAGAATTTTACAAAAAATACAAACAACAAAATGTTACTACTAACGATTTTGAAAATATATTAAAAAAATCTACCAACAAAGATATAGATTGGTTTTTTAATGAATTTATATCTACTAATGACAGAATAGATTTTAAAATAAAAAACATAGAAAAAACAGAAGACTCACTAACTGTCACTATAAAAAATAAAACATCTACAAATCTTCCAATATCCTTATTTGGTTTACAAAAAGACTCTGTAATATCTAAATATTGGGTCTCCAATGTAATAAACCAGAAAAAAATTACAATACCCAGAAACGGTGAAGATAAACTGGTACTAAATTATGATAAAAAAATACCAGAATTTAACCAAAGAGATAACTGGAAATCTTTAAAAGGTTTTTTGGCTAGCAACAAAAAATTAAGATTACAATTCTTTAAGGATGCAGAAAATCCTTATTACAATCAAATATTTTACAATCCAGAAATGAGGTTTAATGCCTATGATGGTTTTACTCCAATTCTAAAACTACACAATAAAACTTTACTAGATAGGCCTTTTGTATTTGCACTAAACCCTGGCTACGCAACAAAAGAAAATGCTTTTGTAGGTTCTGGTAATTTTACGATTAGAGATCAACATAAAAACAAAAACTTATTTCTAAGTACGTATTCATTAAGCTTTTCTACGTTTCATTTTCAAAAAAATTCTAGGTACTCTACCGTTACTCCTTCTTTTGGGTTAAGATGGAGACCAAAAGACCTAAGATCTAACAGAAGTCAAAGTCTTTTTGTGCGCTATATAAATGTATTTCGTGATTTTGACCCAGCTTTTGTTGAAGCCAATGAACTAGAGCCAGATTATAGTGTTTTAAATGCAAGATTTAGAGATACAAATAACGACTTAATAAATTATTTATCTTGGTTTGTAGATGCACAATATGCAGGTAAATTTTCTAAACTTTCTTTTGACTTAGAATATCGCAAACTTTTTCAAAATAACAGACAATTTAATTTAAGGTTTTTTGCTGGTAAGTTTATAAACAATAAAACTGATGATGACTATTTTAGTTATGCATTAGACAGACCTACAGATTATTTATTTGATTACTCTTATTTAGGTAGATCGGCATCTTCTGGTATTTATAGCCAACAAATAATTATTGCAGAGGGCGGATTTAAGTCTAAATTAGATAACCCCTTTGCTAATGATTGGATAGCTACAACAAACGCAAGTACCAATATTTATAGGTGGATAGAAGCTTACGGAGATATTGGCTACTTAAAAAACAAAGGCTCTAATGCACGCTTTGTATATGATGCTGGTATACGTTTAAACTTAGTAACTGATTATTTTGAATTATTTTTCCCTATGTATTCTAACAACGGATGGGAAGTGTCTCAACCAAATTACGGAGAAAAAATACGATTTATTGTAACCTTAAGTCCAAAGTCCTTAACTGGGTTATTTACAAGAAAATGGTTTTAATTAAATAACAAATTATCATTTTAAACAAAATATTTTACATATTTCATAATTTAAAACCCACTACTACATCTTATTTTATTAAATATTCAATAACATATCATTAATAGCTATTGCAAAAACCAATCAAATTTGGTACTTTTGCAGAAATATAACTTCGTAAGCTATGAGCGTAAAACCACAAACAAAAGACGATATTTCTTTCGACGATTTTAAATCGCAAATCATTAAAGATTATGAAATAGCCGTACTAAGCAGGGAGTGCAGCTTATTAGGAAGACGAGAAGTCTTAACTGGTAAAGCTAAATTTGGCATTTTTGGTGACGGTAAAGAACTTCCACAATTAGCAATGGCGCGTTCTTTTAAAAATGGTGATTTTAGAAGTGGTTACTATAGAGACCAAACTTTTATGATGGCTTTAGGACTGTTAAACGCTAAACAGTTTTTTCACGGTTTATACGCCACCACAGATATTACCAAAGATCCAATGAGTGCTGGAAGACAAATGGGTGGGCATTTTGGCACACATAGCTTAAACGAAGATGGAAGCTGGAAAAACTTAACTGAACAAAAAAATAGTAGTCCAGATATTTCTCCAACTGCTGGGCAAATGCCTAGATTATTAGGTTTAGCACAAGCATCTAAAATATACAGAAATGTTTCTGGTATTGATGCCACCAAATTTTCAAATAACGGTAATGAGGTTGCTTGGGGTACAATTGGTAACGCAAGTACAAGCGAAGGCCATTTTTTTGAAACTATAAATGCCGCAGGTGTTTTACAAGTACCTATGGTAATTAGTGTTTGGGATGATGCTTACGGTATATCTGTACACGCAAGACACCAAACTACAAAAGAAAATATTTCTGAAATTCTTAAAGGTTTTCAAAGAGATGAAGACAATAAAGGATATGAAATTATAAAAGTTAATGGCTGGGATTATACCGCTTTAATTCATGCTTACGAGAATGCATCTGAAATTGCAAGAACAGAGCACGTTCCTGTACTTATTCATGTAAAAGAATTAACGCAACCACAAGGCCACTCTACTTCTGGGTCTCACGAGAGATACAAATCTCCTGAAAGATTAGAATGGGAAAAAGAAAACGATTGTAACAAGCGTTTTAAAGAGTGGATTATAGAAAACAATATAGCTACAGAAGAAGAACTAACAGCTATAGATAAAGAAACAAAAAAAGAAGTACGTACTGCCAAAAAAGAAGCTTGGGCAGAATTTATTAACCCTAATAAAGAAGCTAAAAAAACGTTAGTTGTTCTTTTAGAAAATGCTGCTAGTAAAAGCCCAAACAAAAACTTTATTGCAAAAATTAAAAACGATTTAATTGCAATTGAAGAACCTATAAAAAGAGACTTAGCATCTAGTGCAAGGAAAGCTTTGCGTTATTTAATAGGTGAAAACTCACCTGAAAAACAAGCTTTAACCAACTGGATTACAGATTACTTAAATGAAATGCAACCTAAGTATAGCTCTCATTTATATAGTAATTTACCTAACAAAGCTACAAATATAGAAGAGGTTAAACCAGTTTATGATGAAAACCCAGAATCTGTAGACGGTAGAGTAATACTAAGAGATAATTTTGATCACATTTTTGGAAGCAACCCTAACACTTTAATTTTTGGTGAAGATGCAGGAGCTATTGGAGATGTAAATCAAGGACTAGAGGGCTTACAAGCTAAATACGGAGAACATAGAGTTGCAGATACTGGCATTAGAGAAGCTACTATTATTGGCCAAGGAATTGGTATGGCTCTTAGGGGTTTAAGACCAATAGCCGAAATACAATATTTAGATTATTTAATGTATGCCTTACAAACATTAAGTGATGATTTAGCTACATTGTTATACCGTACAGTTGGCAAACAAAAAGCGCCGTTAATTATTAGAACAAGAGGACACAGATTAGAAGGTATCTGGCATTCTGGTTCACAAATGGGAGGTTTTATACACTTATTAAGAGGCATGCATATTCTTGTGCCACGTAATATGGTTAAAGCAGCTGGTTTTTACAATACGCTATTAAAGTCTGATGAGCCTGCTTTAGTAATAGAATGTTTAAATGGCTACAGATTAAAAGAAGATAAGCCAGCAAACTTAGGCGAACATTGTACACCTATAGGTGTTGTTGAAACAGTAAAAGAAGGTACAGACTTAACTGTATTATCTTATGGTTCTACATTACGTATTGTGCAACAAGTTGCAAAAGAATTACTAGAAGTTGGTATTGATATAGAAGTAATAGATGCACAAAGTATACTACCTTTTGATATAAATCATGATGTATTAAAAAGTGTGCAAAAAACCAACAGACTACTAGTTGTAGATGAAGATGTACCTGGTGGATGTTCTGCTTATTTAATACAAGAAATAACAGAAAAGCAAGGAGCTTATAAGTATTTAGACAGTATGCCACAAGCAATAACTGCTAATGCCCATAGACCTGCATATGCAACAGATGGCGATTATTTTTCTAAGCCAAATGCTGAAGATATTTTTGAAAAAATATACGCAATAATGCACGAAACTAATCCTAGTAATTTTCCAAAATTGAGGTAATTGTTGTAAATAACACTTTTTGTCTAAATTTTACTCTATTATTAGCTGTTATTTTTCGTGTATTAGAAAAATATTTCTAAATTTGGAATACATAGATTTTTTTATCCCCGGAGCCTAAGATAATGAGAGATAATATTAAGACAAACATAGGATTGGCACTTTTACGTATTGTGCCGTCTGCAATGATGCTTACACACGGAATACCTAAATTACAAAACTTTTTTAGTGGTGATGAAATAAAATTTCCAGACCCTATAGGTATTGGAGCTAGCCCATCATTATTTTTAGCAGTTATTGGCGAGGTTTTATGTCCAATTTTTATAATATTAGGATACAAAACAAGATGGTTTGCCGTACCAACTGCTGTAACAATGCTAATTGCGGCATTTGTTCAACACGGTGCAGATCCGTTTAGTGTAAAAGAAATGGCGGTACTTTATCTTTTATTTTTTGTAATTATATTTCTATTAGGTCCTGGTAGATTAAGTGTAGATGGTAAATAATTAAAAAACTTTTACCAAAAGCTCTTTTAACAAGTCAGCCTGAGACATATTATACGCACCAACACCTTTGCCTTTAAGATCTAAATCTCGTAATGCAGATATAATTCCGCTTACCTTTTTCATTGGAAAATTTCTGGCAGCTGTTTGGTACTCATTAACAAAATAAGGGTTTACTCCTAAAACTTTAGCCACATTGCTCTTAGAGTGGTCTTTTAATCCGTGGTATTGTAGTATTTGTGTAAAATAAGTATGTAAAACAGTTACCGTAACCACAAAAGGATTGTCTTTTGGATTTTGAGCAAAATAATTTATAATTCTAGCAGCTTTTAAGGTATTACGCTCACCTATTGCTTTTTTAAGCTCAAAATTATTAAAATCTTTGCTAATTCCTATATGCTCTTCAATAGTGGCTGGTGTAATTTGTGTGTCTTTAGTAATTACAATTTTTAGTTTTTCTAACTCATTATTAATTTTACTTAAGCTAGTTCCTAAATACTCTACAAGTAATTGTGCGGCAACCGGCGTTATAGTATAACCACCACCTTTAAGAACTTTCATTATCCAGTCTGCAACTTTATTTTCGTATAAACTTTTACTCTCAAATAATACACCACTTTTTTGTACTGCTTTGTACAACTTTTTACGCTTATCTAGCTTAGCATATTTGTAACAAATGACCAACACTGTTGTTAACTGCGGGTTATTAGCATAACTAGCCAAATTATCTATAGTTCTAGACAAATGCTGGGCTTCTTTTACAACTACAACTTGCTTTTCTGCCATCATTGGGTAGCGCTTAGCATTAGACACTATATCATCAATAGTAACATCTTTACCATAAAGCACCATTTGGTTAAAACCGCGCTCCTCTTCTGTTAATACAGATTTTTCAATATATTCAGATATCTTATCAATGTAATAAGACTCCTCTCCCATTAAAAAATAAATAGGTTTTACGTTTCCGTTTTTTATATCGGAGATTAGTTTTTTTACTTCGTCCATTTAAAAAAAATCATCAAATTTGCAGTATGCAGAAGCTAAATTTTTCTACGTACAACTTCCGTTTCAAAAATAGCGAAAATAAAGTCTATATATTTGATGTAATACGAAAAAAGTTTGTGGTTTTACAACCTGAAGAATGGGTTAGGCAACACGTGGTACACCATCTTATTTATCAAAAAAAATACCCAATTAGCCTTATTAATGTAGAAAAACAACTGGTTATTAATAACTTAAAAAAAAGGTATGATGTTGTTGTTTTTAAACCTAATGGAAACATTAACATTTTGGTAGAATGTAAAGCTCCTGAAATTACAATTACACAAGCTACTTTTGACCAAATTGCACGTTACAATATGCAATTAGATGCAAATTATTTAATGGTAACTAACGGATTAAATCATTTTTATTGTAAAACAAATAGTACAGAAGATAATTATACGTTTTTACGTGATATTCCTGATTTTAACCGTTAAATTTGTAACAGAACATAGATAAAGTAACATATAAATTATGCCTAAAATTGCTGTTGTTATTTTAAACTGGAATGGCGTACAACTATTAGAACGTTTTTTGCCTTCGGTTATAAAATATGCTAACAACCAAAAAATTTATGTTGCAGATAATGCATCTACAGACTCGTCTGTACAATTTATTAAAGATAATTTCCCTAGCGTAGAGATAATATTAAACGCTAGTAATGGCGGTTACGCCAAAGGCTATAATGATGCATTGCAGCACGTAAAAGAAGATATTTTTTGTTTGCTTAATTCTGATGTAGAAGTTACACCTAATTGGTTAACTCCTATTTTAAATTATTTTAATGAAGATTTAAACACAGCTATTGTACAACCAAAAATTTTGGATTTAAAAAAGAAAACTCATTTTGAGTATGCCGGTGCAGCTGGTGGTTTTTTAGATAGTTTTGGATACCCTTTTTGTAGAGGAAGAATTTTTGACACATTAGAGGAAGACAAAGGGCAATACAATGACAATTTGCCCATATTTTGGGCAAGTGGCGCTTGCTTATTTATACGTAAAACTACATTTTTTGATTTAGGTGGTTTTGATGAAGATTACTTTGCTCACCAAGAAGAAATAGATTTATGTTGGCGTGCGCAAAATAGAGGTTTAAAAATTATGTACGTAGGTGCATCTACAGTATACCATTTAGGCGGATCTACACTTAGTGAAATGAATCCGAAAAAAACATTTTTAAACTTTAGAAATTCTTTATTTAGTATTGTAAAAAATACATCACTTTATAAGGCATTTTTTATAGTTATGGCAAGGTTATTGTTGGATGGTATAGCAGGTTTACGATTTTTGACACAAATGAGATTTAAGCATTGTTTGGCTATTGTAAAAGCACACTTTAGTTTTTACTGGAATATCCCTAAAACACTAAAAAAGAGAAGATTAAACAATAATACAAAAAAATATTATTTAATTAAATCCGTTGTGTGGTCTTATTTCGTAAATGGTAATAAGGAATTTAACAATTTAGTAAAAGATTAACTAAATTATAATACCGATAGATAGAACATTTTATATAATTTTGAAACAAATAACAATTAATAGTAATATGAATATGAAAAAGATTTTTTTAGGCGCTTTAGGAGCTACAATATTATTATCTTCTTGCGTATCGCAAAAGAAATATGCGGAGTTAGAGGCAAAAAATAAAGAAACTGAAGATTTATTAAACTCAGCAACAGTTAAGCTAAATAGCTGCATAGAAGAAAAAGCTACAGCAGATGCAAGGTTAAGAACTTTAGAAGACCAAAACGATTTTCTTAAAGCAAACAACCAAGTGTTAGTAGATAATATGGGTAACCTAACAGATTTATCTGCTAAGGGTGCAGAAAATTTAGAGAAATCTTTAGAAAGTTTAAAAGAAAAAGATTTAACAATACGTAAATTAAATGACGCTATTACACGTAGAGACTCTGTAAACTTATCTTTAGTACAAAGTTTAAAAGGTGTTCTTGGAAACTTAGATGATGAGGATATTGAAATTAGCGTAGAAAAAGGTGTAGTTTTTGTTTCTATATCTGATAAATTATTATTTAGCAGCGGTAGCTACAACGTAGCAACAAGAGCTAAAGAAGTATTAGGTAAAGTTGCACAAGTTGTAAATAACAAGCCAGATTTTGAATTTATGGTAGAAGGACACACAGATGCTGTACCTTACAGAAAAGGTGTTTTATTAGACAACTGGGATTTAAGTGTTAAGCGTGCAACTGCTGTAGTTCGTATATTACAAAATGAGTACGGAGTAGATCCTAAGCGTATGACAGCTGCAGGTAGATCTCAATACATACCAGTATCTTCTACAGATAAAGCTAAAAACAGAAGAACAAGAATTGTAGTACTTCCTAAAATTGATCAGTTTTATAGTATGATTGAAGAAGGAATGAAAGATCCTGCAATAAACAAATAGTATTAATTATTATTTATAATAAGAAAGCCTCGCATTATGCGAGGCTTTTTTTATTCCTTAACTTATATTTTTATTTACAATTAAAATATATCTATACTTCCTTTACCTTCCCTTATTATCTCCGGTTCGCCATCAGATAAATCTACAACAGTAGATGCCGTATTGTCTCCGTAACCACCATCTATAACAATGTCTACTAAATTATCCCATTTTTCATAAATTAATTCTGGGTCTGTAGTATATTCTAACAACTCATCTTCATCTCTAATAGATGTAGACACTATGGGGTTACCTAGTGCTTGTACCAAGGCATTGGCTATTGAGTTGTCTGGCACACGTATACCTACAGTCTTTTTCTTTTTAAAATCTTTAGGTAAATTATTATTACCAGGCAATATAAAAGTATAAGGCCCTGGTAATGCTCTTTTTAAAATTTTAAATGTAGCTGTATCAATTTGTTTTACATACTCAGACAAATTGCTAAGGTCTGCACAAATAAATGAAAAATTAGCTTTGGCAAGCTTAACTCCTTTAATACGTGCTATTTTCTCTAAAGCCTTAGTATTGGTTATATCACAACCTAGACCGTAAACAGTATCTGTAGGGTATATAACCAAACCTCCTTTTTTTAACACATCTACAACTTTTTTAATTGCATTTGCATTAGGATTCTCTGGGTATATTTTAATAAACTGAGCCATAATTTTATGTATTTAATAGCAGATAAAAATAAGTCTTAGTATTATAAAAAAACTTACAATACCCTTAGTTTCTTTTTACCTCATAAATAATATTGTCTTTAAAAAGTCCCTGTAATTCTTCAGTTGTATATCCAAATTCCTCATCTTCATAATTCTTGGGGATATCAATTTCAGAAATTCCAGATTTTTTATTGGTTTCGTATTCATTAAACCTAAAGTAAATACTATCAGAAATTGTAGATATTTTCATTGTAGAATAATAATTAGCTTCGGTTTTAAACTCATACAAATCATTAACCATAGGGTTAGCAATATATTTTTCAGAATTTTTGTTGTCTAAAAATGAAGAAAAAGCTAGACCTCCTATTATTAAAACAATTAAAAACAATGCAGAAAAGTGCTTAATAGGTGTTTTAGCCTCTTCTTTAACATTTTGGTATTCTAGTTTTAAGTTATGATCCATTTGCTTTGGCTCAAAAACAGTATTACAATTGGAACAAACAGCACCGCCTGTTTTACCTATTGGAAAAATTGGTATCCAATACAAATGTGCGTACTTACCATAAACTTCTACATTAAATTTTGCACTCTCATTACAGTTAGCACAAGGTATTTGTCTTGTTAATTTTGTTTTTAAATGTGATGAATTAGATCCGTAAAAAATCATACTAAAAGGCTTTGTGGTTGTTATTTGTAATAAATATAATGCAAATAAAACTATTTAGTAAGAAAAATACATCACGGCTTACAGTACTTCTAACTTAGCAAAACGTAGCAGTAATTTTTTTATATCACCCTTATCAAACTTAATTTCTGCTTTTTTATCGTTCCCAACACCATCAATTTTAAGTATAACTCCCCTACCAAACCTAGTATGGTTAACTGCTGCACCTTCTACCAAATTAGGATCTAGGTTGGTATTATTAGCTATTGGTTGTGCAAGTTCTGGTTTTAACTTACGTAACTTACGCAGCTGGTTTTCATTTGGTTTAGGGACACTTGGTGGTATGCCAGACACAGGTTTAACTTGTCTAAGTTTACTTTTATCTACTTCACCAAAAATGTTTTTATCTATTAAAGATTTGTACTTATAATTACTTACCGGAGTTAGGTTTTCTATATACTTTTCATCTATTTCCTCTATAAACCTACTTGGCTCTGCATCTACTAATTTACCCCAACGATATCTACTTTCTGTATACGTTAAATACGCTTGTTTTTCTGCTCTGGTTAGAGCTACATAAAATAATCTTCGTTCTTCCTCAAGCTCAGTACGCGTGTTCATACTCATTGCTGATGGAAACAAGTCTTCTTCCATACCAACAATAAATACGTGCGGAAACTCTAACCCTTTTGCCATATGTATAGTCATAAGAGCAACACGGTCATCATCACCTTTATCATTATCTAAGTCTGTAGCAAGTGCAACATCTTCTAAAAATTCTGCTATATTACCTGTTGCATCAGCAAGTTCCATTTGCCCTTCAACAAAATCCTTTATACCATTTAAAAGCTCTTCTATGTTTTCCATTTTGGCAATACCTTCTGGTGTACCATCTTTTTTAAACTCTAAAAGAATACCTGTTTTTTTAGCTACGTGTTCAGACAAAGAAAAAGCATCTGCTCCTTTATTCATTATCTGAAAACCTTTAATCATATTAACAAATTCTGTTAATCTACGTTTGGTACCAGCGTTTATTTTTAATTCTATTTTATCTATGTTTTCCATAACTTCAAACATAGAACGGCCATAATGGTTAGCTGTCACCAATAATTTATCAATTGTGGCTTGTCCAATTCCTCTGCCCGGAAAATTAATAACACGCTTTAATGCCTCTTCATCTTTAGGGTTAATTACTAACCTTAAGTATGCCAAAACATCTTTAATTTCTTTACGTTGGTAAAAAGATAATCCACCATAAATTCTATAAGGTATATCTCTTTTACGCAAAGCATCTTCAATTGCTCTAGATTGTGAGTTTGTACGGTACAATACTGCAAATTCTCCATTATGCAATTGCTCGTTCATTCTAGTTTCAAAAATAGTTCCTGCAACAAACCTACCTTCTTCTGCATCTGTAATACTACGATGAACTTTAATTAGTGGTCCATCATCATTAGAGGTCCATACAACTTTTTCAAGCTGATTTTTATTTTTTTCTATGATAGAGTTTGCGGCATTTACAATGTTACCAGTAGATCTGTAGTTTTGCTCTAACCTATACATTGCAACATTATCATAATCTTTTTGAAAGTTTAGAATATTACTAATGTTTGCTCCTCTAAAAGAATAAATACTTTGTGCATCATCCCCTACCACACAAATATTTTGAAATTTATCTGATAAAGCTTTTACTATTAAATATTGTGAGTGGTTTGTATCTTGGTACTCATCTACCATTATGTACTGAAACCTATTTTGGTATTTTTGCAACACCTCTGGAAAAACGTTTAAAAGCTCATTGGTTTTTAATAATAAATCATCAAAATCCATTGCTCCTGCCTTAAAACATCTATCCACATAATTTTTATAAATTTCACCAGTACGTGGGCGTTTTGCCATTGCATCTGCCTCTATTAAATCTGGATTATTAAAATATGCCTTAACAGTAATTAAGCTGTTTTTGTAAGATGATATTCTATTTTGTATTTGCTTGTACTTATATATATCCTTATCTAACTGCATTTCTTTAATTATAGATGCAATTAAACGCTGTGAGTCTTGCGTATCATAAATAGTAAAATTGTTAGGGTACCCTAACTTATCTGCTTCATAACGCAATAATTTTGCAAAAATGGAGTGAAAAGTCCCCATCCATAAACTTTTGGTCTCTGCACTACCAGCAATATCTGCAATACGCACTTTCATTTCTCTTGCAGCCTTGTTAGTAAACGTAAGCGATAAAATGTTATAAGGGTCTACACCCTGCTGTATTAAATATGCAATACGGTATGTTAACACCCTAGTTTTACCAGAACCAGCTCCGGCAATTACCATTAATGGTCCTTTTGTGTGTAAAACAGGTGCTTTTTGAGCCTCGTTTAGTTGGGCAATAAATTCTTCCAATTGTTTTTTCTTATATAATTTAGAGAAGTGTAAATTTAACCATAATTAAGTCCAGATAAAACAAGTAGTTTTAATAATTATAAACAATAAAATTTAATAGCAGTTTAATTTTAAATATCTTTAGAGAATACTACAATTTAAACCATAAGAATATTGAAAGAAATTGAAATTAGAGCAGCAGAATTAAAAGATTTAGAAACTTTAAAATCTTTTGAACAAGGCATTATTTATGCAGAGCGCCCTTTTGATGAAACTCTTAAACCAGATCCAATTTCTTATTACAGTATTGAAGATTTATTAAAAGACCCTAAAACACTTGTGGCTGTTGCTACATTAAACAATACGCTTATTGGTTCTGCTTACGCCACTGTTAAAGAAGCTAAAAAACATTTAAAACACAACACCTACGCGTATTTGGGTTTTATGTATGTAGATCCCCAATACCGCGGCAAAGGAATAAATAAAAAAATTATAGATTTTTTATTTATTTGGATAAAAAAGCAGCACATTACCGAAGTTAGACTAGATGTGTATAGCAAAAATACCGCTGCATTACAAGCATACGAAAAAGCTGGTTTTAAAAAGCACTTGGTAAATATGAGAATGAAAATTTAATTACTGACAAAAAACTAACTAACTAACTAACTAACTAACTAACTAACTAACTAACTAACTAACTAGAATTATATGAAAACTAAAAACAAATTTATTTTAACTCTCTTACTTTGCGGTGCTGCCCTACAAGCACAAAATTATAAGTTAGAGAACGATTACAAAAACATAGAAAAAAAGGTTATAGAATGGAGGCATCATTTTCATCAAAACCCAGAACTATCTAACAGAGAATTTAAAACTGCAGAAAAAATCGCTGCTCATTTAAAATCTTTGGGTATTGAGGTACAAACTAAGGTTGCTGTAACAGGTGTTGTAGGTATATTAAAAGGTAAAAAACCAGGCAAAGTAATTGCTTTAAGGGCAGATATAGATGCTTTACCTGTTACTGAACGCAATAATTTACCATTTAAATCTAACGTTACAGATACTTTTTTGGGTGTAGAAACTGGTGTTATGCATGCTTGTGGCCATGATACGCATACAGCAATTTTAATGGGTGTTGCAGAGATTTTAGCTAAAAATAAAGACAAAATAAATGGTACTGTTAAGTTTATTTTTCAACCTGCCGAAGAAGGTGCACCTCCAGGAGAAGAAGGTGGTGCAGCTTTAATGATAAAAGAAGGTGTTATGGAAAACCCTAAAGTAGATGCTATTTTTGGATTACACATTAATTCTGGTACACCAGTAGGTGTTATTAAATACAAAACCGAGGGTATAATGGCCGCAGTAGAGCGTTTTGTTATTAACGTAAAAGGTAAACAAACACACGGTTCACAACCTTGGTCTGGTGTAGATCCTATAGTAATTTCTGCAAAAATTATAGATGGTTTACAAACAATTATTAGTAGAGAATCTAATTTAACTGAAGAAGCAGCTGTTATTACTGTTGGTAAAATTACAAGTGGTGTACGTTTTAACATTATTCCAGAAAGTGCGGAACTTATTGGCACTGTAAGAACTTTAAACCCAGATATGCGTGAGCTTATTTTACGTAGAATGAAAGAAATGACAGAAACTATTGCTAAAGCATATGGTGGTAGTGCAACATTTAGTGTAGAAAGTCAGACCTCTATTACTTATAATGATATTGCCTTAGTAAACCAAATGTTACCAACAATGCAACGAGTTGCAGGGAATAAAAATGTGCAATTAACTAAAGCTACAACTGGCGGAGAAGATTTCTCTTATTTCCAGGAGGTTGTACCTGGTTTCTATTTCTTTTTAGGCGGAATGACTCCTGGAAACAAAGAAGCGTATCCACACCATACTCCAGACTTTAAAATTGATGATAAGGGAATGCTTTTAGGTGTAAAAACACTAACAGAAATGAGTTTAGATTATTTAAATAAATAACCTAAAACCAAACAATAAATGACTTTATATTTGGTTATTTTTGTAATATAATTAATAAACCATATTTAAATTATTTATGGTTTTACTTAACAAATACAATTTTAATGGATTCTTTTTTAAGTTTTATAGCTAACATATCATGGTGGATATGGGTATTATTAGCATTGGCTTTAGTTGCTATACGAGACATTTTTTTTCAGAAAAAGCACACTATTTCTCACAACTTTCCTATTGTAGGGCATATACGTTATATGCTAGAAAGCATAGGTCCAGAAATGAGACAGTATTTTGTGGCTAACAACAGAGAAGAATTACCTTTTAACCGTATAGAACGCGGATGGATTTACGCATCTGCCAAAAAAGAAAATAATTACGAAGGCTTTGGTACAGACAGAGATGTGTATGCACACCAGCATATTTTTGTTAAAAACCAAATGATGGCTTATAAAATTAACGATAACCATCCTAACGCAAAAGACAAAACATTTTTACCTTGTGCTAAAGTAATAGGTGCATACAATAAACGTAAAAAACCATTTAGACCTGCATCTGCAATAAATGTATCTGCAATGAGTTTTGGTTCTTTATCTGCAGCAGCAGTAGAAGCCATGAATATTGGTGTTTTAAAAAGTGGCGCATACCATAATACAGGTGAAGGTGGTTTATCTCCTTACCATAAACAAGGAGGAGATGTAATTTTTCATTTTGGAACAGGTTATTTTGGAGTTAGATCTGAGGATGGTAATTTATCTTTAGAAAAACTAGTTGCTTTAGTAGAAAATAACCCTTGCATAAAAGCTATAGAAATAAAGCTATCTCAAGGCGCAAAACCTGGTAAAGGAGGTGTTTTACCCGGTGCTAAAATAACTGCTGAGTTAGCAGAAATACGTGGCGTAGAAATTGGTAAAGATGTTTTGTCACCGGCTACACATAAAGCTTTTAGTACTGTACCAGAATTGGTAGATTTAATTGAAGAAATAGCAGAAAAAACAGGATTGCCGGTAGGTATTAAAGGAGCTATAGGAAAATTAGATCAGTGGGAAGAGCTAGCAGATATTATGTTAAAAACAGGTAAAGGACCAGATTTTATTACTGTAGATGGTGGTGAAGGTGGTACTGGTGCTGCTCCACCAAGTTTTGCAGATCACGTTTCTTTACCATGGGTTTATGGTTTCTCTAGCTTATACAAACTATTTTTAGAAAAAAAATTAACAGACAGAATTGTGTTTATTGGTAGTGGTAAACTTGGTTTCCCTGCTAAAGCTGCAATGGCGTTTGCAATGGGAGTAGATTGTATAAATGTTGCACGTGAAGCTATGATGAGTATAGGCTGTATACAAGCACAATCTTGCCATACAAACACGTGTCCGGCTGGTATAGCAACGCAAAACCAATGGTTACAAAGAGGCATAAATGTTCCTCTTAAGTCAGATCGTTTAGCTCAGTACTTTAAAAGTTTTAGAAAAGAATTAATAGAGATTACCCATGCATCTGGTTATGAGCATCCTTGCCAATACACTATGGATGACATACAGGTTAACTTAGATGATAACGAGTTAAATAGAAGTTTAGCTTTTACTTATGGTTACAACAAAGCAAAAGTTCCTTTTAATGGTATGCAAGAACTTTATGATTGTGTACACTTAGGCGGAAAAGAATATATGAAAAACGAGCCTAAAAAATAGGCTCGTTTCTTTTTAAATTATAATAGCAAAAGCACTTATTTATTGTACAAATAAAGCCGTGCTTTTTTTGTTGTATCTATTACCTGTAATTTACTTACGTACTTTTTAGGTAAAAGGTAAAACTCTCTTTTATCCGATAAAATATAAAGTTTATCATAAGCCTCTAAAATAGAGTCTATTTTAGCAGGTTTATCTCTGGTGTCTGTAACATTACCCTTATTGTAAAACTGACTAGAATAGGTTTTAGAATCAAGGTACAAAATAGGCGGATTCTTATCAATTTTTAATTCTTCTGATTTAGCTACTAGTAATTTATCAGAGTTCATATATACTTTCCATTGGTCCGTAACCAAAAGTCCTGCACCTGCTATAAAAACTAAAATAGGAAATATAGAACAGGCAATTAGTGCCTTCTTTTTATGCTTGTATTCTGGCCACCAATGTGCAATTAAAAGTGCCATTGGTACTGTAGAAGGCAAAATGTAGGTATGTAAAATATTTTTAGATATGGTAAAGAAAATTGGTGTCCAAAACAACCAAAACAATAAAAACGCTACATACTTATCATCTAAAATGCGCTTTTTAAACTTTACTATTTTTGCCAATACTATATAAAACCAAGGCAAACAAAAAGACAACATAAATACCCAAATTAAACCTAATGGTTGTGTTTTTGGCTGACCATATAAATCTCCGCTCCATCCTGGTTTTAAAAACCTATTAAAATGCTCACCAACTATAAAATAATCTATAAAACCTGGTGATCTTTGTTCTGTTAACAAATACCAAGGCAATGCAATGGCTATAGTAATTAATAAACCAACAATCCAAGGTAATTTACCTAAGTTAGAGAAAAATGTTTTGCGGTTTAACAATAACCAGAAAAACACAGGAGCACCAGTTAACACCAGTACTAATGGTCCTTTGGCTAAAAAACCTAGGCCTAAACCAACAAAAAAGAGATAATTCCAAATTGTTTTTTTGTCTGATGAGATACTTTTCCAGAATGATAGCATAATTAACATTACACTAAAACACAAAGCAGAATCTGTAGAAACCACGCCCATATGAATTAAAAACTCTGGTGTAGTAACTAAAACTAAAGCTGGCACTAACGGAGATACTTTTGTTTTTTTAACAAAATACCCCAGTATAAAAAGCATTGCTACACCTAATAAAAATGATGGTAACCTTGCTGTTAATTCATTTACTCCAAATAGCTCAAAACTAACGGCAGACATCCAAGTAGATAATGGCGGTTTTGCCCAAAAAGGCTCATTATAATCTATTTGCAAAACAACCCATTCCCCTGTTTCTTGCATTAACCTAGATATTTCTGCATACCTAGCTTCTGTTTTATCTAATAAAGGTATGGCCCCTGTAATTATAAACCTAAATACTACGATAGACAATACAGCTATCAGCATATAATTTATGGTAGTTTTCTTATCAGTCATATTTATATTATTATTGTGTTTTATCACCTTCCTTACATATTTTATTAATCTTATAAAGATCTAGCCAGAGCTGAAAAAAATAAGAGGTTTTAACTTTAGAATCTCCTTGATCTACCCATCGTTTTAAAGGAACTTCTAACATTTTTGTTAATGCTTTTTCTTTACCGTAAAATACTACAATTCTATTAAATATTTCTACATCAAAAAGCCAACGAGAAACAAATGGTTTATTAAAAACTTCTAAAGCCAAATCTTTTTTAAATATTTTACAGCCGCATTGTGTATCGTAAACTTTTAAATCTAAAATTGTAGAAATTACTGTAGCTATAAACCTACCAATAAAAAAACGAGATGCTTTGCGCTCTATTGTAGAGCCAAGCTTCATAATTCTAGATCCAAAAACAAAAGAAACATTTTGGTTTATATGGCTTGTTAATGCATAAAACTCTTCTAAAGATGTAGCCAAATCTGCATCTAAATAACCCACAAGTTTTATTTCATAATTTTCACAAGCAAAATTTACTCCGTTTCTAACTGATTCTGCTTTACCAACATTATTGGGGTTTTTATAAACTACAACCTTGGTTGGGTACTGTTTTTCTAAACTTTTTAGTTCTGTATATGTACCGTCTGTAGAGCCATCATCTACAAAACAAATAAGCGTATCTGTATCTTTATTTAGAAAGCCATTATAAACTTTATTTTTAAGTTCTTTAACTTCATTATAACAAGGTATTACTACACAGGTAGTATATGACATATGCAACACTAATTAATTTTGGGGTGCAAGATATTAAAAAACAATATGCCAGTCATTATTACCACACATCTTTACGTTATTATTAAGTTACATATGTATTCATCTCTATTAAATGTAACTTATAAAATATAATTTGTAAGCTAAATTAAATGTTTAAATTTGTCTCTTAAATCTTATACTTTTTATGAAAAAAAATACCCTATCTACCCTACTACTTTTATGTTTTACAATTGTATCTGTTTCACAAAAAAAGAGCGATTTAATTGCACAAATAGATGCACTAAAAGATAGTATTGCGCAAACAAATATAGCCTTAGCAGAAGCAAACAAAGTTGCTAAAGTAAGTGTGGCTGAAGCAGATTTGTATAAAAACCAAGCTACAGAATTACAAAACGCAAATAAATCATTATTAACCAACCTTAAAAACTTTACGCAAGTATCTAGTCAAAATTCTAAAAATATGGCAAGAACTTTAGAAGCTTTAAAGGCTAAGGAATCTCAACTGTCCATTATTGAAGACTATTTTAGTAAAAACGATTCTACTGCTATTGTTATATTAACAAACGCTAAACAGTCTTTAGGCGAAAATGCTAAAATTGCAGTAACCAATGGTGAAGTTGTTATTACAGAGACAGAGCAAAATATATTAGATGCTACTAAAACAAAAGTAAGCGCTACAGGAGAAGCTTTTCTTGAAAAAATATCTAAAATACTAGAGTTAAATATAGACTCTAAATTAACTATAACTAGTACAAGCCCTAGCTTATCTGCATTACAAAATAACCTAGTTAGTAAGTTTAATGTTATTACAGAGCGTATTAGCTTAGAAAGTACTACACAGAATAACAATACTGTTTTGTTTAAAATACATACAGACTATGCTAACTTTTATTTGCGAGTTAGAGAGCATATGAAAAGTATTAACTAATGTGATGTTTGTTGATATTTAATATTCATATAATTTTTATGCAAATTGTGCGTTTTACAACCGTAATCAAACTTTAAATATAACGCGCAATGACAACAGAAATAATATTACAAATGTTTGCCTATTTATTACCAAGTGTAGTAACTGGTATGGTAGCTTTTTATTTTTTTAAAATGCATACTAAAAATGAGGAAGGCAGAAGACGTTTTTTATTACATAAAGATTCTCAAAAAAATACCATACCTACCAGATTACAAGCTTATGAGCGTATGGCTTTATTTTTAGAGCGTATATCTATACCTAGTTTAGTAGTACGTGTTGCTCCTGTTGGTAATGATAAAAATGCATATGAAACTTTATTAATAAAGAATATTGAAAAAGAGTTTGACCACAACTTGTCTCAACAAATATATTTGTCTGATGAAAGCTGGAATATTATTAAAACGGCTAAAAGCGCTACAATACAAACCATACGCAAAGCCGCTATGAGTGAAGCAGATTCTGCAGATAAATTACGTGAAGATATTTTAAATGATACAATGGATAAGGCATCTCCATCTGCTACAGCATTAAGCTACATTAAAAAGGAAATTAGTGAACTTTGGTAAACTTATATCCGTTTTAACTTATACTAAAGACTGCTTTTAAAAGCAGTCTTTTTTTTATAACAACAATTGTTTATTATTTAGAGTTAGGAATGCTAACTTTTAATTTTGCTGCTTTTTTTTCTGCATAACTAAACCCTTGCTCCCACCATTGCGCCATTAGTTTTTTGTTAAAAACCAAAGAGTTTTCTGTTAGTTTTGTTGGAGTATAATACAAGTTTAATTTAACGCCTTTGTGTTTGGCATAAATAACCCCTTCAGAGATATCATGATATTCTATTTGATCTAAAACAAACCCATAAATACTAAGCATTAAAGAAAACGGATTTTTCCCCAATACTTTGTTATGTTCCATTTTTTCTGATTCTAAAATAATGGCATCTACCTCTGTAGCTCCACGTTCTATTGCTTCTCTAATAGGTAAAACACAACCCAAGCCACCATCACCGTACTCATAACCATCTTTTTTTACTAAAGACATAAAAGGTATATAGTTACAGGAAATCCACACCCAATCGCAAAATTCTTCATAAGTAAAATCTCTAATAGACTTATACTCTACTCTATTTTTTGATAAATTAGAGACAGTTACCACAACATCTTTAGACGTGTTTTCTATTATTTGTCTAAAGTCTGATATTGTAAAGTTCTTTTTTATAGTAGAACGCAAAGATCTACTTTCTCCAAATGTTCTTTTGCGCTTTATAAACTGTAATAAAACATTAAAATAATTAATAGAAACAAACTCCCTATCTCCTTTTCGTTTAACCACAAAAGGATTTAAACTAAAAATTTTACGTTGGTTTACATTTGTATACAAATCATACAATAAGCCAACATTGTTTAATGCTAAATGAGAAATTAACAAACTACCTGTAGATGTTCCCACAAGAATATCATAATCTCTATTTTCAATTTCCATTAAATACTGAGCAACTCCACCAGCAAATGCACCTTTACTACCGCCGCCACTAATTACTAATGCTCTCATTCTATATCTATATGGTTGGTTTCTGTATTCTTGTTTTTTGCAAAATTATAACCACTACTCCACCAAGTGGTCATTTTTTTCTCTTCAAAAATAAGAGAATTTGTAGTTAAAACTGTAGGAGTATAATAAAAGTTAATAATTGCATTGTTATGGTTGGCTACAAACTTACCTATACGTATGTTTTGTTGCTCTATTCTATCTGCCATAAAAGCAAACATATTAGTTAATAATGAAAAAGCATTTTTAGATGGCATTCTATTAAATAAATTGGTTTCTGTTTGTAAAATAATAGCATCTACAACTGTTGCGCCTCTTTTTATAGCCTCTTCAATTGGTACCATACTACCTAGTCCTCCATCTGCATATTCGCATCCATTTTTTTTAACTAAGCTCATAAAAGGCGTATAGTTACAAGATATCCAAACCCATTCACAAAACTCATTATAAGTACAGTTTTTAATAGATTTATACTCTACTTTATTTAAAGACAAATTGGCTACAGTAACTACAATCTCTGTATTATTTTTTTTAAGTTGAAGAAACTCTTGCTCCGTAATAGAGTTTTTTATCAGATTTAAAAGGTGATAACTCTCTCCAAAAGTTTTACTACCTCGTAATAAGTTTTTTAACACTTTAAAATGATTAATTGCAATAGTCTCTATACCTTGTTTTTTAGTTATAGTATAAGGGCAAGAGCTAAAAATATCATCTTGATTTACGGATGTATAAATTTTCTTAATTTTTTCAATTTTTTGCAAAGCTAAATGAGAAATAAGCAAGCTACCTGTAGAGGTGCCAATAAACATATGGTATTTGTGCTTAGCATCTTGCAATAAATACTGTGCAACACCTCCTGCAAAAGCGCCTTTACTACCTCCTCCAGAAATTACCATTGCGCGCATAATTACAATCTACTTTTAATGTATTTAAAATCTTCTTTAGATACTTGTGGCTCTAGTTTTAAAAGCATTTTTTTATACTCTTTCTTTTCTAAAATATCATTAACCAAGTTCCTTGCATAACTTTTAAATTGCCAAACAGGGTGGTTGGTTGCGTGTATTAAATCTACTAAATTAGTTTCATCTAAATAAAATAAATCGTTTAAATAAGAAAAAGCCAACTGCCTAGTTTCAAAATACTCTTTTTCACTTGTATAACTTCTTAATTCTTTTAAATAATCATTTTTTAAAGCTACATTATACTCTTTGGTCATAATAGCGAGAGAAAGCCAAAGCAATCTCACATTTTTATTAGAAAAGCCCAATATATCTTTGGTTTCTTCTAAATAAACTGCACGCTTGTCTGGATTGTAAATCCAAAGCTTATAGAGTGCATTTTCTACAGTAGTATAACTTTTATCCGTTAAAAAAGATTCAAAATAGGCAATATCTTCTAAAGTAAATTTTTGCGTATTTAAGAGTAATTTTTGCCTTAATTTAACATCATTAGACTTTAAAATACCGTTTTTAACAGCATTTGATAGGGATTTAGAATAAAATTCTACAATGTATTTTTTTAATTGATTTGATGTTGCCTTGTTCCAATACCTATCTATAATTACACTATTTAGCTCTTTACTAACGGTAAGCTCTTTCTGTAATTTATAAAAAGTAGTTATAGATGATGATGATTTTTTTAAAATTTCCTTTGCCTTATTTGTTGGAAAGTTTTTTGCTGTTAACCAAGTAGAATTATAGTCTTGTAAATTAATACCACTTGCCTGTTCTATACTAAATAAAAAATCTGCTACAGTAACATTTTTGTATTTATGCTTTTCTAAATAGTTTTTTACTCCTTCTTTAAAAGCATTTTTACCAACTAAATCTACTAATGCGTGTAAAGCCCAAGCACCTTTTTCATAAAAGGTTAAACTACTGGCCTTAGGATTTGTTAAGGCTTCTCCTTTATTTTTTTGATTAACCTTATCTAGTTGTAAAGCTGTAGCAAACAGTTTCCAATTAAAGTGCTCTTCTCCCAATACTTCTTTTTCTGCTAAATAGGCATAGTAAGTTGCAAAACCTTCATGTAACCAATGATGATTACTACTAACCTCAGTAACTAAATCTCCAAACCATTGATGGGCTAATTCATGGGCATTTACATTTACATAGTTGGTATCATTATACGCCAGAGAATCTACCACATAAGCATCAGAAAAAATAGTAGTTGTTGTGTTTTCCATACCAGCATATAAAAAATCGCGCACAGGTATTTGTTTGTACACTTGCCAAGGATAAGCAACACCAATTTCTGCCTCTAAAAAATTAAAAATAGCTTTACTGTATTTATAAGTGGTTTCTACTTTTGCTGAATCTTTTGGGTAGTAATACAACTCTAAAGGCACACCAGAAGCAGAGACTTCTTTATGTACGCTGTAATTACCAATTGCAAAGGCTAACAAATAACTAGACATTGGATTTTTCATCCTAAATTCCCATTCCTTTAAGTTATCCTTTACACTAGTTGTTTTTAACTTACCGTTAGCTATAACTTGGTAATTTTTATTAAAAGTAATAGTTAAGTTAAAAATAACTTTCTCATTCATATCATCAAAACTTGGTAGCCAATGGCTTGTATATTTCCCTTGACCTTGTGTCCAAATTTGATTGTTTTTATCATCTTTTTTATTCCAACCTACAAAATACAGTGTCTGTTTTGGTTGTGCTTGATAAGTAAGTTTTAAATTATATTTTTTACCCTTTTTTAGCTTTTTATAAATGGTAATTCTATTTTCATCTACCTTATATTTTACACGCTTATTGTTAAGTAACACTGTTGTAAAGTCCATTTTTTTGGCATCTAAAAAAACAGAATCTATAGTAGCTAACACATTAAAAGTATATGTTACAGTACCGCTAATTTTTTTAGATTGCTCATTTGGTTGTACATCTATATTTGCAGTTAAAAAATCTACATTTTGTTGTTCTTGTGCCTGTAAAACAAAGCATTGCATACAAATTAAAAACAGTATAAAGTATCTAAAAAAAATCATCTTTTTAATTTTCAACCAAAATAAGCATTTTCATCTTTTGTGGTTGTTCAGATTCGGTTTATTTTAGTCCTATGAATCCTAATTATTTACAAACTCCTATTGCATACCTAAAAGGTGTTGGGCCAAGTAGAGCCCAAACCCTACAGAGTGAGTTGGGTGTATATACCTATCAGGATTTACTTAATCTTTTTCCTAACAGGTATCTGGATAAAACCCAATACTATAAAATTAGTCAGTTACAGCGCAACAGTGCAGAGGTACAAGTAATTGGTAAAATTATACATTTAAAAGCTGTAGAACAAAAAAGAGGAAAAAGGCTAGTTGCCACTTTTGTAGATGATACAGGTAAAATGGAACTAGTTTGGTTTAGAGGCCAAAAATGGATTAAAGAAAATATTAAACTAAATGTGCCTTATGTAATTTATGGCAAAACAAATTGGTTTAATGGTACATTTTCTATGCCTCACCCAGAAATGGAATTATTAGAAGACCACAAAAAGGGGCTTAAAGTTAGCATGCAGCCTATATACCCTTCATCAGAAAAACTAACTAACAAAGGCATTACAAATAAAGTAACAAGCAAACTTTTACAGCAGTTATTTATAGATACAAAAGTACAGTTTGTAGAAACTTTACCTGCTAGTGTATTAAAAGATTTAAAATTAATAAGTAAAAGTGATGCGTTACTGAATATACACTTCCCTAAAAGTCAGCAAGATTTAGCAAAAGCACAATTTAGGCTAAAGTTTGAAGAGTTGTTTTATATACAATTACAACTTATTGCTAAAAAAATGGTGCGTAAAAATAAAATTAAAGGCTTTCCTTTTAACGCTGTTGGCACCTATTTTAGTGACTTTTATAATAATTATTTACCTTTTGAGCTTACCAATGCTCAAAAACGTGTTGTAAAAGAAATTAGGGCAGATTTGGGTAGTAACGCACAAATGAATAGACTTTTACAAGGAGACGTTGGCTCTGGTAAAACCATTGTGGCATTAATGACAATGTTATTGGCTTTAGACAATGGTTTTCAGGCGTGTTTAATGGCACCTACAGAAATTTTAGCCACGCAACATTACAACGGAATAACGGAGTTGTTACAAGGTTTAAATATTAAAGTATCTTTACTAACAGGTTCTGTAAAAAAATCGGCCCGAAGAATTATACATGAAGAACTAGAGAGTGGCGACTTACACATTTTAATTGGCACTCACGCACTTTTAGAAGACAAAGTACAGTATAAAAATTTAGGACTAGCAATTATAGATGAGCAACATAGATTTGGAGTAGCGCAACGCGCAAAATTATGGCGTAAAAACACAATGCCTCCTCATATTTTGGTAATGACGGCCACACCAATCCCTAGAACATTAGCTATGAGTTTGTATGGTGATTTAGACATTTCTGTAATAGATGAACTACCACCAGGACGTAAACCAATAAAAACTGTGCATAGGTTTGATGCAAACCGTTTAAAAGTTTTTAGATTTTTAAAAGATGAAATAAATATAGGAAGACAAGTGTATGTAGTATATCCATTAATAAAAGAATCTGAAGCTTTAGATTATAAAGATTTAATGGATGGTTATGAGAGTATTGCTAGAGATTTTCCGGCTCCAAAATACCAAATATCTATTGTACACGGGCAAATGAAACCAGATGATAAAGAGTTTGAAATGCAACGCTTTATTAAAGGAGAAACTCAAATTATGGTTGCCACAACTGTTATAGAGGTTGGTGTAAACGTACCCAATGCATCTGTAATGATTATAGAAAGTGCAGAACGTTTTGGCCTATCTCAATTACACCAATTGCGTGGCAGAGTTGGTAGAGGTGCAGACCAAAGTTATTGCATTTTAATGACTGGTCATAAACTATCTGAAGACGCAAAAACAAGACTAGAAACTATGGTACGCACCAATGATGGTTTTGAAATTGCAGAGGTAGATTTAAAACTACGCGGTCCAGGAGACATTATGGGTACACAACAAAGTGGAGTTTTAAATCTTAAAATAGCAGATATTGTAAAAGATAATGACATTTTACAAACAGCTAGGCATTATGCTATTAAAATTTTAAAAGAAGACCCTAGCCTTAGCCACCCCAATAATAACGTGGTTTCACAAGCTTACGCGCAACTTGTAAAGCATAAAAACATATGGACCTACATAAGTTGAACATCGTAATTTAAAATCATCTTTTAACAATTAATTTATGGTATTCTTTATTTTTGAGAGTTAGAGGTTTTACACGGTTTGTAAAACAAGATTAGAGTAAAACTACCCTATTCTTTTGCTAAACTAAGATGAAAATAAATAATACATGAAAACACTGTTTGACAAGGTGTGGGATTCCCACGTAGTAAGAAAAATAGAAAACGGACCAGATGTTCTTTTTATAGATCGCCATATGGTACATGAAGTTACTAGTCCGGTTGCTTTTTTAGGATTAAAAAGTAGAAATATTGGCGTAAAACACCCAGAAAAAACATTTGCTACTGCGGATCATAACACACCAACTATTAATCAGCACTTACCCGTTAAAGATCCTTTATCTGCTAACCAATTAAAAGCATTAGAAGAAAACTCTAAAGCTCACGGTATTAGTTATTGGGGATTAGGTCATGAAAAAAACGGTATTGTACACGTTGTTGGTCCAGAATATGGTATTACACAACCAGGAGCCACTATTGTTTGTGGAGACTCACACACGTCTACACACGGTGCCTTTGGCGCTATTGCATTTGGTATTGGAACATCTGAGGTAGAAATGGTTTTAGCTACACAATGTATTATGCAACCTAAACCAAAAAGTATGCGTATTAACGTTGTGGGTAACCTAAATAAAGGGGTAACACCTAAAGACGTTGCTTTATACATTATATCTCAACTTACCACATCTGGTGCTACAGGCTACTTTGTAGAATACGCAGGTGATGTATTTAAAAATATGACTATGGAAGGCCGTATGACGGTTTGTAACCTTAGTATAGAAATGGGTGCCCGTGGAGGTATGATTGCTCCTGACGAAAAAACATTAGAATACGTTAAAGGAAGAGAGTTTACACCAACTGGTGCTGCTTGGGATAAAGCAAAAGCATACTGGGATACTTTATACACAGAAGAAGACGCTACATTTGATAAAGAACTTACTTTTAAAGGAGCAGATATAGAACCTATGATTACCTATGGTACTAATCCTGGTATGGGAATGGGTATTGGCAAAGATATACCAACTGCAGAGAGTTTAGAGGGTGGTGTATCTACCTATAAAAAGTCTTTACAATATATGGCTTTTAATGAAGGAGATTCTATGATTGGTAAGCCAATTGACTTTGTGTTTTTAGGAAGCTGTACTAACGGAAGAATTGAAGATTTTAGAGCTTTTACAGAAATTGTAAAAGGCAAGCAAAAAGCGCCAAATGTAACTGCGTGGTTGGTGCCGGGCTCGCATAAAGTAGAAGCAGCTATTAAAGAAGAAGGTTTATTAGATATTTTAACAGCTGCTGGTTTTGAGTTAAGAGAACCTGGTTGTTCTGCGTGTTTAGCTATGAATGATGATAAAGTACCAGCTGGTAAATATGCCGTAAGTACATCTAACAGAAATTTTGAAGGTAGGCAAGGTCCTGGATCTAGAACATTGTTAGCTTCCCCTTTAGTAGCTGCCGCTGCTGCAGTAACAGGTAAGGTTACAGACCCTAGAGAATTGCTATAAACCGTATGAGATTATATAGTTTAACTCTCAATTTAAAGCTTAAAAACAATATTTAAAATATTACAATGGCCAATAGCTATTGATAAAAACTAAATTTAAAATGGCATACGATAAATTTAATATCCTAAAAAGTAGTGTTGTTCCGCTACCAATAGAAAACGTTGATACCGACCAAATTATACCAGCAAGATTTTTAAAAGCTACAGAACGTAAAGATTTTGGAGATAATTTATTTAGAGATTGGCGCTACAATGCGGACAATTCTCCTAAAAAAGATTTTGTTTTAAACCAAGATAAATACTCTGGTAAAATACTAGTTGGTGGTAAAAACTTTGGTTCTGGTTCTTCTCGTGAGCACGCAGCTTGGGCTGTATATGACTATGGTTTTAGATGTGTAGTATCTAGTTTTTTTGCAGATATTTTTAGAAACAACTGTTTAAACGTTGGTGTATTACCTGTACAGGTTTCTCCTGAATTTTTAGAAAAAATATTTGCAGAGACAGAAAAAGACGCTGACTCACAAGTAGAGGTAAATTTACAAGAACAAACAATTACTATTGTTAATACTGGCGACAAAGAATCTTTTGACATTAATGCGTATAAAAAAGAAAATATGCTTAATGGTTTTGATGATATTGACTACCTGTTAAATATGAAAGAAGAAATTACAGCTTTTGCTGAAAATACTCCTTTGTAATTTAATACGTACCAGAATAACCCGCCAATACTATAATGAAAAGAAAGATTGAAATAATGGATACCACACTCCGTGATGGTGAACAAACCTCTGGAGTGTCCTTTTCTGTTTCTGAAAAATTAACTCTTGCTAAATTATTATTAGAAGAGTTAAAGGTTGATAGGATTGAAGTTGCATCTGCACGTGTGTCTGATGGTGAACTGCAAGCTGTACAACAAATTACAAGTTGGGCAACTGTACACAACTACATTAACAATGTAGAGGTTTTAACTTTTGTAGATAAAGGTGTATCTATTAAATGGATGCAAGATGCTGGTGCTAAAGTGCAAAACTTATTAACCAAAGGATCTTTAAATCATTTAACTCATCAGTTAAAAAAAACACCAGAACAGCACTTTAAAGAAATTAAAGAAACTATTCTTCTTGCTCAAAATCATCAAATAGAAACAAATGTATATTTAGAAGATTGGAGCAACGGTATGCGAAATTCTAAAGCATATGTGTATCAGTTTTTAGATTTTTTATCTCATCAACCTATAAAAAGAGTTTTATTACCAGACACATTAGGTGTACTAACACACACTGAAACATTTACGTACATCTCAGAACTGGTAAAAAAATACCCAAACCTTCATTTTGATTTTCACGGTCATAACGATTATGATTTAAGTGTTGCTAACGTAATGGAGGCTATTAAAGCTGGTTGTCACGGTTTACACCTAACCATTAACGGTATGGGAGAACGTGCCGGTAACGCACCAATGGCAAGTGTTGTTGCGGTAATTAATGATTTTTTACCTGATGTAGAAATTGATTTAAAAGAAACATCTTTATACAAGGTAAGCAGACTAGTATCTACATTTACTGGTTTTGGTATTCCTGCAAACAAACCTATTGTTGGCGAAAATGTGTTTACACAAACCGCAGGTATTCATGCAGATGGCGATAGCAAAAAGAATCTTTATTTTAATGATTTGCTTCCTGAGCGTTTTGGTAGAAAAAGACAATATGCCTTAGGAAAAACATCTGGCAAGGCTAATATTTTAAAAAACTTACAAGAGCTAGGTCTTACACTAAATGATGATGATTTAGGAAAAGTTACACAACGAATTATTGAGTTGGGTGATAAAAAGGAAAAAGTAACTAAAGAGGATTTACCTTATATAATTTCTGATGTTCTTGATAGTGATAGTTACCAAGATAAAGTTATTGTAAAAAGCTATGTGCTTACCCATTCTAAGGGCTTAAAACCAAGCACAACGGTTGCCGTAGAAATAGAAAATGAATTGTTTGAAGAAAATGCGCAGGGAGACGGACAATTTGATGCTTTTATGAATGCAGTTACCAAAATTTTTAAAACTAAAAAAATTCAGCTTCCTAAATTAATAGATTATGCTGTGCGTATACCACCTGGCAGTAATTCTGACGCACTTTGTGAAACCATTATTACATGGCAAAATGGAGAAAATGAATTTAAAACACGAGGTTTAGATTCAGACCAAACTGTATCGGCAATAAAAGCAACAGAAAAAATGTTGAACATTATTTAGCAGAATTAAAATAATAAATTAAAGAGAAAAATATACTTATGAAATTAAATATAGCACTATTAGCAGGAGACGGTATTGGTCCAGAAGTAATAGACCAAGCAGTAAAAGTATCTAATGCTATTGCAAAGAAGTTTAATCATGAAATTAATTGGACACCAGCATTAACGGGTGCTGCAGCCATTGACGCAGTTGGAGAACCTTACCCAGATGAAACACATGCTATTTGCGAAGCTGCAGATGCTGTCTTGTTTGGTGCTATTGGTCATCCTAGGTTTGACAATGACCCATCTGCCAAAGTAAGACCAGAACAAGGTTTGCTTAAAATGAGACAAAAATTAGGTTTGTTTGCTAATGTTAGACCAACATTTACATTTCCTTCTTTAATAGATAAATCTCCCTTAAAAAGAGAGCGTATAGAAGGTACAGATCTTATTATTTTAAGAGAACTTACGGGCGGAATTTATTTTGGAGAACGCGGACGTAAAGACAATGGCGATACTGCTTTTGATACTTGTACATACACAAGAGCAGAAGTACAACGTTTGGCTAAAAAAGGATTTGAATTGGCTATGACGCGTTCTAAAAAGCTTTGTTGCGTAGATAAAGCAAATGTTTTAGAATCTTCTAGATTATGGAGAGAAACTGTACAAGCAATGGAAAAAGAATACCCAGAGGTAGAAGTTTCTTATGAGTTTGTAGATGCTGTGGCAATGCGTTTGGTACAATGGCCAAACTCTTATGATGTTATGATTACTGAAAATCTTTTTGGTGATATTTTAACTGATGAAGCTTCTGTTATATCTGGCTCTATGGGATTAATGCCATCTGCATCTGTAGGTGAAAAAGCAAAGTTATATGAACCTATACACGGATCATATCCGCAAGCAGCTGGTAAAGATATTGCAAACCCTTTAGCAACAGTTTTATCTGCCGCAATGTTATTTGAAGATTTTAAATTGGTTGAAGAAGCACAAGCTATAAGAGATGTTGTAAACAAATCTTTAGCCGAAGGTATTGTTACTGAAGATTTATCTGAAGGAGCAAAAGCATACAAAACCAGTGAAGTTGGAGATTGGTTAGCTAAAAACGTATAATCTTAGTACAATTATATAGTAGTTTAAAAGCCTCTAAATGTATTATTAGAGGCTTTTATTTTATTTATTACCAGCTAACTCCGCTACCACCACCACCAGATCTACCACCGCCAAAGCTTGAAGATGATGAAGAGGAAGAAGATGATGAAGAATAACTACTACTTGAGGAACTAGAACTGCTTGATGAACTAGAGCTTTCTCTTACCAATTTAGCTAAAATAGCTATGTTAGATGTTTTATCATTACAATTTTTACATTCGTAATAGTCTACACGCTCTCCTTCTCTATCATAAGTTGGCCTTTTAGTAACTACAGACCTTGTTTTTCCTTTAGTCTTATAATTACATTGGTAACATTTTGAGTATTTTCTACTAGAATTACCATCATATTTCAATATTAAAATATCACTTTTATCTTCTGTTACCCAAACATCATAATCTACAGAATTTATATTTTCTTCTACTATTTCACCTTCTTTTAAAAAATCTCTTTCTTTCTTAGAATCTAATAAAATTAAAGGTTTACCATTTACCTTACTAAATCTTGGGTCGTACCTATACTGCTTTAACCTTGTCTTTATAGTTTCGTTTATTCCCCATAACGGAAAAGGAAATAAGAACGCAAAACATCCTATTTCAACTTTTTTAAGACTATTATATTTATCATAATAATCTTCTTTAGATGCATCTATAAATTTAATTTTAAGAGAATAATAAATGGTAAGAAAAATTAAGAAAAATACATATAGTACTGAAAAAAGAACCCATTTGTTTATTGCTAGTATGTCGTCTATAAATAATAAAAATGCAGAATCGCCATTATCTACTTCATAGGTAATATCATTAGAATATATGTAATCTATAGCATCTGGATTTTCTAAAAATTCTTTAACCCTGTCTACCGCCTTTAAAAGTCCCTCTCCATAATTACCTTCTTTAAAAAACGGAACAATTTCATCTGTACCAATTCTGTAACAAATATTATCTGTTAATACAGCCTCTAAGCCATAACCCGTCTCAAACTCGGTTCTACGCTGGTCTATTACCGTTAAAATTAGCAAGCCGTTGTCTTTATCAGCTTTGCCAATTCCCCATTTATTAAAAAGTTTTGTCGCAAATTTTTTAGGTATTTCATCACCTATACTTTTAACAACAACAATGGCAACTTCTGCAGATGTATTCCTTTCTAACTCAAATAATACTTTATTAATTTCTTCTTCGTAAATAGCAGAAATATAACCATCAGGATCAGATACGTAGCCTAAAACACCCTCTCCTCTAGGTTTAGGAATTTCTAATATAGAGTAATAATCTATTTCCCTATTTGAATATGTTGGCGCCGTAAAAACAGGATATTTGTAAGGCCCGTTAGTTTGTTTAGTTAGTGTTGCTTCATCAGAAGCTACATTCTCAACTATTTCTTCAGGTATTTCTACATTTGTTATATAATCTTCATTTTCAGCAACTTCAACTTTCCCTTCTTCCTTTTCTTCAATTGTGTTTAACTCTATAACTATTTCATCAATTGAATCATCATAAATTACTGCTTCTTCAATTGCAGAATAATCTATTTCCTCTTTGTTTTGGTCTTTACAAGATGTAACTAATAAAAGAAACAAAAAGAAATAGCAATAGTGTTTGAATATCATAAGTTAGTATTATATCAAACTAAACTAGAAATAAAAAGTAAGGCAAGCAAACTAAAATTATTTAGGTGTTGATCATTACTGATCTATGATTTTCTTTTTTGTCTTCTACTAATTACAATTCCTACAGCCATTAATACTCCTGTACTAGCTAACACAGCCCCTAAATAACTAGAAGATACCACACTATATCCCATTGCAATAGGTAAGCCTGCTAAAAACGCACCAGAAGCGTTACCCATATTAAATGCACTTTGGTTCATAGACGAACCTAACATTTCTGATCCTTTAGAGGCATTAATAATTGCCATTTGTAAAGGTGTTACCACACTAAAAGAAATTGCGCCAATAATAAATGTAAGTATTAAAACTAAAACCGGACTAGCAGCCACTAATGCATTAATTATTAAAACAGTTGCCATTAAGCCTAAGCTTGTAATTACAGCTCGCATTGGGGATAGCTTTTCTGTTAGTTTTGCTCCCAAAAAATTACCAGCTACCATACCTAAACCAGCTAAAATCATAGCATAGCCAATCATATACTCTGGGTATTTAGTAACATCAGTTATTAACGGTGCTATATAACTGTACCAAGCAAAAAAGCCACCTGTACCTATGGTCGTAAGTAGTATTAAAACCCAAAGTTCTACTCTTTTAAAAATCTTAAAATCTTCTTTAATGCTTACCTTAGAAGCAGGTTGTAGCGTGGGCATCCAAAAATAAACGGTTACCATTGCCAATATACCTACAACACCTACCATCATAAAAGCTACATTCCAACTAAAATGATGTCCAAAATATGTACCTATTGGTACACCAATAACATTAGCTATAGTTAGCCCCGCAAACATAATTGCCATTGCTTGAGGTTCTTTACCAGGGGCAGCCAATTTACCTGCTACAACAGCCCCTATGCCAAAAAAAGCACCGTGTGGTAAGCCAGATAAAAACCTAAAAATTAGTAACGACGTATAATTATCTGCAAAAGCAGACAGTGTATTAAAAACTGTAAACCACAGCATTAAACCTAATAACATTTTATGAGACGGCCACTTACTGCCAAGACTAGAGAGTATTGGTGCGCCAACAACAACACCTAATGCATAAATAGCAATAAAATGACCAGCCTCTGGTATTGTTATGTGTAGTGCATTTGCTACATCTGGCAAAATTCCCATAATAACAAACTCCGTCATTCCTATGCCAAAACCGCCTATTGCTAAAGCTATTAACGCCTTTTTGTTCATTTTTTTCGTGCTCATTTTTTTCTAGGTCTTTCTATAGTAGCTAGATAGCTCTTTTTAGATGAAATAAGCAAACAAAGGTAACTAGAATACTACCCAATCTTGTATGCAGTATTAACACATTTATGTTAATTAATATATAAAAAACAACTGGTCTGTAAAATTCTACAATTGGGTATTTCTTTTTGTCAGAATAACTCTCACTAATAGACATTTGCTTCATCAATCAACAAAAAACATTTAAACTTTTTTTAAAATGAAACAACTATTTTTTTTACTCTTTGTGCTTACAACTTGTTCTTTATTTGCACAAACAACCATAAGTGGTATTGTAACAGATAAAAAAGGAGCGCCTATTAGTGGTGCCAATGTGTATTTAGATGGTACTTATGATGGTACTGCAACTATAGACAATGGAACATTTACATTTACCACTGAAGAAACAGGAGAACAAACTTTAATAGTATCCTTTATTTCTTTTGAAACTTATAGTACAACTAACTTGGTTAAAAATTTACAAAATTTAACAATAAAACTTAAAGAAGATGTAAATACTTTAGATGCTGTAATTGTTAACGCAGGCGCTTTTAAAGCAGGTGAAAATGCAAAAGTTACAGCATTAAAACCGTTAGATGTTGTTACTACAGCTGGCGCTATGGGTGATTTTGTTGGAGCTTTACAAACCTTACCAGGCACCTCTAACGTTGCAGAAGATGGACGCTTGTTTGTACGCGGTGGTGATGCCGAAGAGACACAAATTTTTGTAGATGGCATGCGCGTATTTAGTCCATACTCACCTACAGCAAATAGTATACCTACAAGAGGTAGACTATCTACTTTTTTATTTAAAGGTATTACTTTTTCTACTGGTGGTTATTCGGCAGAATACGGACAAGCATTATCTAGTGTTTTACTTTTAAATAGTATTGATGAGCCAGAGGAAGAACGTACAGACATATCTTTAATGACTGTTGGTTTAGGTATAGGAAATACACAAAAGTGGAAAAAAAATTCACTTAGTATAAATGCATCATACATAAACTTACAACCGTACCAAGAGCTTTACCCAGACAATAATGAATGGCATAAACCGGTACAGTCTTTTGGTGGTGAAGCTGTATACAGACATAAAATTAATACTAATGGTTTACTTAAGCTATATGGAGCATTTAGCACTGTAAATTTTGATGTAACACAACAAGATATAAACATGCAAGAAGGTATACGTTTTGGTATGAAAAATAGAAATTTATATTTTAATGCATCCTATAAAGACTTTTTAAAAAATGATTGGAGCATACAAACTGGCTTGTCTTATGCCAATGATTATTCTGATTTAGATATTATAGACGATAGTGTACAAGACACAGAAAACGCTGCTCATTTAAAATTAAAGTTAAGTAAATTTTACAACAGCAGATTTCGTTTAAATTTTGGAGCAGAATATTTTATTACAAGTTTTAATGAAGACTATACTGCATTAAATGAGGATACTTATAATTATACGTTTAATAACAATATAACTGCATCTTTTGCAGAAGCAAATATTTTCTTCTCTAAAAAACTGGCAGCGAACATAGGTTTACGCGGCGAGTATTCTAGTTTATTAAATGAATTTACCGCCTCACCTAGAGCTTCTGTAGCATATAAATCTGGTGCTAATTCTCAGGTATCATTAGCATATGGGCAATTTTACCAAAACCCTAAAAATGAATATTTAAAATTTAACACCAATTTTTCTGCAGAAAATACATCACATTTAATTGCCAATTATCAATATGTAAAAAACAAGCAAATATTTAGGGCTGAAGCTTATTACAAAGATTATAACAAGCTTGTTAAATACAACACAGAGCAACCACTACCAACAGCAAACTATAGCAATAATGGTGGTGGTTTTGCTAAGGGTTTAGATATATTTTGGAGAGATAATAAAACTATTAAAAATACAGAATACTGGGTGTCTTATTCGTATTTAGATACGGAACGAGACTATAAAAATTATCCGACCAGAGCTACACCTAGTTTTGCATCGCAACACAACGCTTCAGTAGTTCTAAAACATTTTATTAGCGATTTAAAAAGTCAGGTTGGATTAAGCTATAATTTTGCTTCTGGGCGTAACTATACAGACCCAAATAAAAGTGGTTTTTTAAATAGTAAAGCAAAAAATTACAATGCTGTAAATGCCAATTGGGCATACTTAATTAGTCCACAAAAAATACTTTATTTTTCTGTTAGCAATGTATTTGGTACTCAAAATGTAAACGGCTATCAATTTAAAAACCAAGCAAATACCAACGGCATTTTTGAAAGCAGAACTATTAAACCAGCTGCTGACCGTTTCTTTTTTGTTGGTTTCTTTTGGACCATTAGTGATAATAAAAAAGATAACCAGTTAGACAATTTATAAATATACATTTCAGCTACTTAAAACTACAGCTGAGTAACATAAAAATGCATAACTAGCCAAAGGTTATGATATTTGAACAAAGAAATAAATAACAATATAAAACCTTAAAAAAATGAAAAAGATTGCCATATTATTAGCCTTTATATGTGTAACAAGTTTAAGTGCACAAACACAGTATGAAAAAGGAATGACCAAAGCTTTTGAGCTATGGAAAAATAACGAGAGTGCAAAAGCAGTGCAAATGTTTGAGCGTATTTCTAGTGTAGAAAAAGACAATTGGTTACCGCCATATTATGCAGCTACCGTAGAAATTATAAGTGCTTTTGACATAAAAGATGAAGCAGAACTAACTGCTAAACTAAACAAAGCAAAAACGTTATTAGATGCTGCTGACAAATTATCTGAAAATAACCCAGAAATATTAATGTCATATGCGTTACTAAACACAGCATATATTGCTTTTGATGGACAAAAATACGGAATGACATTATCTGGTAAAAACGTAGCTATTTATAACAAAGCATTAGCAATTGCACCAAATAACCCAAGAGTAGTTTTAGGTAAAGCAGAATGGGATATGGGAGCAGCAAAGTTCTTTGGACAACCACTAGAACCGTTTTGTAAAGATGTAAAAAAAGCTATAGAATTATTTAAAAAAGAAGAACAAACCATTAAATTTTACCCGTATAGTGGTTTAGAAAGAGCTAAAGAAATATTAGAAAACTGTGAAAAAAAATCCTCTCAAAATTAATTGAGAGGATTTTTATATAACTTAAAACTATAGGTATTATAAAATATAATCTGTGCTAATAAAGTTAGACAATCTAGTCTCTAACAATTGTTCTATAATTTCATTATTAATATCATTGTCTTTAGACGCTACAAACGTACGTACAGAGAAAGAACGTAAAGCATCATGTACACTTAAAGTTGCTTGTGCAGAGTCTTTACGGCCGGTAAAAGGGTAAACATCTGGACCTCTTTGGCAAGAGCTATTTAAGTTAACCCTACATACCAAGTTTACCAAAGTATCTATTAACGGAGCTAATGTGTATACATCTTTACCAAATAAACTTACTTGCTGTCCGTAATTAGACGCAGCCATATCATCTAAAGGTTCTTCAATATTACTAAAAGAAACAACAGGCACTACTGGTCCAAATTGCTCCTCTTGGTACACACGCATATCTTTAGAAACAGGGTATAAAACTGCTGGCCATATGTAATTATCTGTAGTTTCGCCTCCTTTTTTATTTAAAATTGATGCCCCTTTTGCTTTAGCATCATCTATAAGTTCTTGTATATATGCAGGTTTATTAGGCTCTGGTAATGGTGTAAGTTTTGCTCCGTTATCCCAAGGGTTACCAAATTTAAGTTCGTCTACACGTTTAGCAAAACGTTTGTTAAACTCATCTGCAATACTTTCATGTACATATACAACTTTAAGAGCTGTACAACGCTGACCGTTAAAAGATAATGTACCAGCAATACATTCATCTATAGTTAAATCTAAATCTGCATCTGGTAAAATAATTGCAGGATTTTTAGCTTCTAAACCTAAAACCAAACGCAATCTGTTACTTTTTGGGTGTTGGTCTTGTAAAGCATTTGCAGATTTACTATTACCAATTAAAGCAAGTACATCTACTTTACCTGTTTTCATAATAGGACTAGCTACAGCTCTACCTCTACCAAAAATAATATTTACAACACCATTTGGGAAAGATGATTGAAAAGCCTCTAACAAAGGAGTAATTAATAAAACACCGTGTTTAGCAGGTTTAAATATTGTAGTATTCCCCATTATTATTGCAGGAATAAGTAATGCAAAAGTTTCGTTTAACGGGTAATTGTAAGGCCCTAAACAAAGTACAACACCTAAAGGACCTCTACGTATATGGGCATAAACACCATCGTGTTTTTGAAACTTAGCCGCATCCCTATCTAACTGTTTATAGTCTTCAATAGTGTCTTTAATATATATTACTGTACGGTCAAATTCCTTTTCAGAATCTGGTAAAGACTTACCAATTTCCCACATTAAAAGTTTTACAACTTCATCACGCTTAGTAATCATTTTTTCTACAAACTTCTCCATACAATCTATACGCTCTTTAACACGCATAGTTGGCCAAGCACCTTGACCTTGATCATACGCCTTTAAAGCAGCATTTAATGCATCTAAAGCTTCTTCTTCTCCCATATCTGGAATACTACCTAATAATGTAGGTTTGTATTCTTCTGTAGATGATATTGTAGAAAATACTTCTGTAGTTGGTCCGCTCCATTTTTTAAGATCACCACCAACCAAGTATTCTTTTTGTTCTATTAACTCGGTTATTTTATATTCTTCAGGAATAACTGTTGTACTCATTTTTTATCAATTTAAAGACTATTACTAGTATCTTGAATAGTGAATTTACTAAATCTTACGCTTAAAACAGAGGTTATAAACCATTATATTTATTGCTTTTAATACGAAAACGTTTTCAATTTCATTTTTTAATAAAAATTTAGTAAAATGTGTCTTTTTATACTAAATATTGAAACAGGTCTGGTTTATTATTTAAGTAGTCGCCAAAGAAATTATTTTCTTTCATTCTAGCAATTAATGGCTTTAAATCCTCAGGTTTTTTTAACTCTATACCAACTACAGCAGGAGCATTTTCTTTACTAGATTTTTTAGAATATTCAAAATGAGTAATATCATCTGTTGGTCCTAAAATTTCTGCAACAAACTCTTTTAAAGCACCAGGACGTTGCGGAAAACGCACTATAAAGTAATGCTTTAAATTGGCAAATAACAAAGCACGTTCTTTAATTTCTGCAGTTCTTGTAATATCATTATTACTACCGCTTACAACACAAACCACATTTTTGCCTTCTATTTGTTTTGCATATTGGTCTAATGCTGCAATAGTTAAAGCTCCCGCAGGTTCTACAACAATAGCATCTCTGTTGTACAAGTCTAAAATAGTTTGACATACTTTACCTTCGGGCACAGTAATAACATCGTCTAAATACTGCTTGCAAATATTAAAAGTTAAATCGCCCACGCGCTGTACTGCAGCACCATCAACAAATTTATCTATATCTTTTAGTTCTGTATTTACTCCGTTTTTTATACTAGTTTTCATAGATGGTGCACCAGCAGGCTCTACTCCTATAATTTTAGTAGTAGGAGATAACGCTTTAAAAACACCACATAAACCAGCAGCTAAACCACCACCGCCAATAGCCACAAAAATATAATCTATTGGTTTTTTAGATTGATGAATGGCTTCTAAACCAACAGTAGCTTGCCCCTCTATAGTTTTTGGATCGTTAAAAGGGTGTACAAAAACTTTTTGGTGTTCTTCACAAAATTGAAGAGCAGCTTTAGAAGAATCGTCAAAAGTATCACCTTCTAAAACAATAGTAACCCAATCTCCACCAAACATTTCTGTTTGCTCTACCTTTTGTTTTGGCGTAACCGATGGCATATAAATTGTGCCTTTAATTCCTAAATGGTTACACGCAAATGCTACACCTTGAGCGTGATTGCCTGCACTAGCACAAACAACACCTTTTTGTCTTTCTTTATTACTTAAAGAGCTAATTTTATTAAATGCTCCCCTAATTTTATAAGATCTAACACGGTGTAAATCTTCTCTTTTTAAAAGGATATTTGTATTAAATAATTTAGAGTAACGGATACTCTCTAACAAAGGGGTTACATCTGCCACTGCACTTATGGTTTGTGCAGCATTTTTTATATCTTCTATATTTGGGAAATAATTCATTTTAGTTAAAATAAAAAAACCTGCCCAGTTTCTAAAAAACCAGACAGGCTATAGAATAGTTTAGTTGGGTTTACACTATAGGTTTCATTGCAGTCATAGATGCTCTTAATCTTGCTCCAACAATTTCTACCGGATGCTCTCTTAATGCTTTATTTACAGCAATTAATTTAGCATTATCTACACCATTACCTGCGTTTGCAGCATATGGTTTGCCAATAATAGAGGTATCTACTTTAGCCATAAAATCTTTTAATAAAGGCTTACAAGCATGATCAAATAAATAACAACCATATTCTGCAGTATCCGAAATTACTCTGTTCATTTCAAATAACTTTTTACGGGCAATTGTATTGGCAATAAGTGGTGTTTCATGTAACGACTCGTAATATGCAGATTCTGCAATAATACCAGATTCTGTCATTGCTTCAAAAGCAAGCTCTACACCTGCTCTAACCATAGCAACCATTAACACACCATTATCATAAAATTCTTGCTCAGAAATTTCTACATCACCAGCAGGAGTTTTTTCAAAATTAGTTTCTCCTGTAGCAGCGCGCCAATCTAGCAAGTTTTTATCTCCGTTAGCCCAGTCTTCCATCATAGTTTTAGAGAACTCACCTTCCATAATATCATCCATATGTTTCTGGAATAACGGACGCATAATATCTTTTAGCTCTTCAGCCAATTCAAAAGCCTTTATTTTAGCTGGGTTAGACAAACGATCCATCATATTAGTAATTCCACCATATTTAAGACCTTCTGTAACAGTTTCCCATCCGTATTGTATTAATTTAGATGCGTAGCCAGCATCAATACCTTCTTCAACCATTTTATCAAAACAAAGAATAGATCCTGTTTGCAATAAACCACATAAAATAGTTTGTTCTCCCATAAGGTCTGACTTTACTTCTGCTACAAAAGAAGATTCTAAAACACCCGCCTTATGACCTCCAGTTGCAGCAGCATATGCTTTTGCTTGTGCTAAACCTTTACCTTCTGGGTCATTTTCTGGGTGCACAGCAATAAGTGTTGGCACACCAAAACCTCTTTTATACTCCTCACGAACCTCAGATCCTGGAGACTTAGGAGCTACCATTATTACGGTTAAATCTTTACGCACTTGGGTGCCTTCTTCAACAATATTAAAACCGTGAGAATATGAAAGTGTAGCACCATTTTTCATTAACGGCATTACCGTATTTACAACATTTGTATGCTGTTTGTCTGGTGTAAGATTGATTACTAAATCTGCCGTTGGTATTAATTCTTCATAATTACCAACAGTAAAACCATTTTCTGTTGCGTTTTTGTACGATGCTCTTTTTTCATTTATAGCAGCATCACGCAAAGCATAAGAAATGTCTAATCCAGAGTCTCTCATATTTAAACCCTGATTTAAACCTTGTGCTCCACAGCCAACAATTACTATTTTTTTGCCTTTTAATGCTGTTACCCCATCAGAGAATTCTGTAGTATCCATAAATCTACATTTACCCAATTGGGTTAATTTGTCTCTTAATGATAAGGTGTTAAAATAATTTGACATTTTCTGTACTCTTTTTTCTCTCAATATCTAAACTGAGAATGATTAATTAATTATGTTGAAATTCTTCTAATAAGCTACTAATACGCATTTCTGCTTTACTCACTGCAATTCTACCAGAACGTACAAATTGCATAATACCGTAAGGTTCTAGCTGGTCATGCATTTTATTTATTTCTTCTCTTTTTCCTGATTTAGAAATCACAAAAAAATCTCTGGCCACCGTTACAATTTGCGAGTTGTTTTCTTTAATTATGTTTTGAATATTACGTTCATCAAATAATAAATCTGACTTAATTTTAAATAAAGCAGATTCTTGATAAATAATTTCTTCATCGTTATGATAAAAAGCCTTAATTACTTCTACTTGTTTTTCAATTTGACCAACAATGTTCTGCACCCATTTTTCTGTTGTGTTTACAACAATAGTGAATTTAGAAACACTGTTAATTTCTGATTTAGAAACATTTAAAGCCTCAATATTAATATGTCGTTTTAAAAATATGCCCGATATTCTGTTTAACAACCCTACGTTGTTTTCTGAATAAACCGATATGGTATACCAATTATTTTCCATTTTTTTATTGCCCCAATATTACTTTACACAAAAGCTATTTTGGAATTTTTTAATTAAACTTATTTTAACCTAACTTCTGATACTGAAGCACCCGAAGGAATCATAGGAAAAACGTTATCTTCTTTTTCTACTTTAACCTCTAAAAAATAAGGATCTTTAGAAGCTAACATTTCTTCTATAGTAGATTTTAACTCACTACGCTCACTTACTCGTTTAGATTTTATATGGTACCCTTCTGCTATTTTTACAAAATCTGGGTTTACCATTACTGTAGACGCATATCTTTTATCAAAAAATAACTCTTGCCACTGGCGTACCATACCTAAATGATCATTATTTAAAACAATAATTTTTACAGGTACGTTATGCTGAAAAATTACGCCCAACTCTTGTATTGTCATTTGGTAACCTCCATCTCCTATTATTGCAACAACTTCTCTATTCATTGCTCCCATTTTTGCACCTATAGCCGCAGGTAAAGCAAAGCCCATAGTACCCAAACCACCAGAAGTAATATTACTTTTTGTCTGGTTAAATTTAGCATATCTACAAGCTATCATTTGGTGCTGACCAACATCACTAACAATAACGGCACTGTTATTAGAGGCAACATTTATTTGCTCTATAACCTCACCCATTGTTAATTTTTCTTTAGTAGGATGAATATCTTTTTCTATAACTGTGCTATACTCTAATTGATATTTTTCTTTGAAGACATTGTGCCAATCTGTATGCTTATTATTATTTAATAGCGGAATTAGAGCCTCTAAACTTTCTTTAGCATTACCCAGTACAGCAACATCCGTAGGAACATTTTTGTTTATTTCTGCCGGATCTATATCAAAATGTATAATTTTAGCCTGTTTAGCATAGCTATCTAAATTACCTGTTACTCGATCATCAAAACGCATACCAATAGCAATTAGAACATCGCACTCATTAGTTAAAACATTAGGCGCATAATTACCGTGCATACCAACCATACCAACATTTAAAGGGTGTTCACTATCTAAAGCTGCAACACCTAAAATTGTCCAAGCAGCCGGAATACCGGTTTTTTCTATAACCTTCTTTAATTGCTCTTCTGCTTCTCCTAAAATTACACCTTGACCAAATACTATAAATGGTTTTTTTGCTGAATTTATTAAATCTGCAGCAGCTTTAAGTTGGTTAACATCTACTTTAGGATACGGATTATAACTTCGTACACCTGTACAAGCCTCATAAGTAAAATCTAACTCATCAAACTGTGCATTTTTGGTAATATCTACAAGTACTGGTCCTGGTCTACCCGACCTGGCAATGTAAAAGGCTTTTGCTAATATCTCTGGGATTTCTTCTGCTCTGGTAACTTGGTAATTCCATTTGGTTACAGGAGTAGAAATTCCTATAATATCAGTCTCCTGAAAAGCATCTGTACCTAATAAATGTCTTGGAACTTGGCCTGTAATACATACCATAGGAGTAGAATCTATTTGGGCATCTGCCAATCCTGTAACCAAATTTGTTGCTCCCGGACCAGAAGTTGCCATAGCAACACCTACTTTACCAGAAACTCTTGCGTAACCTTGTGCAGCGTGTGTTGCTCCTTGCTCATGACGAGTAAGAATGTGTGTTAGTTTATCTTGAAACTTGTATAATTCGTCATAAACAGGCATAATTGCTCCACCCGGATAACCATAAATTAAATCTACACCCTCTGCTAATAAACAATGTATAATAGCTTCTGCTCCACTAATTTTTATGGTTTTATTATTTTTTGATGTTGTCTTTTGTTCTTTTACTGTTTCCATTTTCAAAGAGTTAAAGTAAAAAGTGTTATTGTCCTGTTTTAGAGCTTAAACAATAGTACTTTTTCAATTTTTTATTTTTTATTAAAACTCATCTGTAACACAACCTTGGGCTGCAGATGATACTGAACGAGCGTACTTGTACAATACACCTTTTTTAAATTTTAATTCTGGAGCCACCCAATTAGCTTTACGTTTAGCCAATTCTTCTGGTGTAACATCTACATTAATAGCATTAGTTTCTGCATCTATTGTAATAATATCACCGTCTTTTACAAGAGCAATAGTACCACCGTCTTGGGCTTCTGGCGCAATATGACCTACAACAAAACCGTGCGTACCTCCAGAGAAACGACCGTCTGTAATTAAGGCTACATCTTTACCCAAACCAGCACCCATAATTGCAGCTGTTGGCTTAAGCATTTCTGGCATTCCTGGTCCGCCTTTTGGTCCCTCGTACCTAATGACGACTACATCTCCCTTTTTAACTTTACCATCTCTAATACCATCATTAGCATCATACTCACTATTAAAAACTTTAGCTGTACCTTTAAATAATAATCCTTCTTTACCTGTAATTTTTGCTACAGAACCATTTTCTGCCAAATTACCGTACAGCATACGTAAGTGGCCTGTTGCTTTTATTGGATTTTCTAGAGGACGAATAACATCTTGTCCCTCTATTAAATCTGGCACATTTTCTAAATTCTCTGCCAATGTTTTACCAGTAACAGTTAAACAGTCACCGTGTAATAATCCGTTTTTTAATAAATATTTTAACACAGCCGGAATACCACCAATACGGTGTACATCTTCCATTAAATATTTACCACTAGGTTTTAGGTCTGCAATAAAAGGTGTGGTATCACTAATTTTTTGAAAATCCTGAAGCGTAAAATCTATATCTGCTGCTCTTGCGATAGCTAAAAAGTGTAATACTGCATTAGTAGAACCACCCATAATTGTAACTAGGCGAATAGCATTTTCTAATGATTTTCTGGTAACAATGTCTAAAGGTTTAATATCATTTTTAAGTAGATGATACATTTGCTTACCAGCCTCTACACACTCTTGTTTTTTTTCTTTACCAATTGCAGGATTAGAAGAATTGTATGGTAAAGACATACCCAACGCCTCTATAGCAGAAGCCATTGTATTTGCTGTGTACATACCACCACAAGCACCTGCACCAGGTATTGCTTTTTTAATGATACAACCAAACTCCTCTTGCTGCATTGTGCCAGCTACCTTTTCTCCCCAAGCTTCAAACGCAGAAACAATATCTAGTTTTCTATCATTATGGCAACCGGAAGCAATTGTACCCCCATAAACTAAAATAGATGGTCTATTTAAACGAATCATTGCCATTAGAGCACCTGGCATATTTTTATCACAACCTACAACGGTTACCAAACCATCATAAGACATACCTTGTACCACAGTTTCCATAGAATCTGCAATAATGTCTCTTGAAGGTAATGAAAAGCGCATTCCTGGTGTACCCATAGAAATACCATCACTTACGCCAATAGTATTAAATATTAAACCAACAGACTCGTTTGTATTTACACCTTCTTTAACTTCTTTAGCCAAGTCATTTAAATGCATATTACACGGATTACCCTCGTAACCAGTACTTGCAATACCCACAATAGGTTTATTAAAATCTTCATCTTTAAAACCTATACCGTACAACATTGCTTGTGCTGCAGGTTGTGTTGGATCTTGTGTTACATTTTTACTGTACTTATTTAACTCCATTTGGCTATATCTTGTAATTCTTATTGTTTATTGAATATAATTTACTATTCAAATATAATTCTTTCACTTTCTTCATTTTTTTAACAATGTTTTTTAGTATAAATTCAACTCACCATATATTTATTTAAAAATCTGATATTCAGTGTTTTAAAACCTTAAAATGTATCACATTCAGCTATTTTATTTACTTTAATAGTTTAAATGTATTATGGTTTTAGTTACGTTAAAAACAAAAAAAAGCCTGTGTCAATTTTAGTATGACACAGGCTTTTCTTAAAATCAATATAAGACCGCATCATCCCCCGAGAGAGATAATAATGACTAATACGATAATAATTATATTGTTTGCTTTCATTGTTATAGCAATATTAAAAAAATTTTATTTATTGACAATAATTTTTTTGAGAAATTAATTTACCGTAAAATATTTTTCAAAAAAAACGTCTTCGCCCTCATTGGTAAATCCTCTTAGAGTTGCTTTAAATTCTCCTGTAATATCTGATGTGTAAAACTCTATCTTCTTAATGTTTTTAGTATCAAAACTAATATATGGTTGCCAAAGTAATTGATATCTTAAATCTGGAATATTTTTTTTATTTTCTAAATTATCATAATCAGGTTTATAATAGATTAAATGTTTTGTTGGAGGAGATAAGCTATAATTTAAAATACCTAAACTAGAGTAAGGCAATTTAAAATCTCCTTTTTTTGTATTAATTTCTATTATTCCTTCATAAATTTCCTCACCATATACATACTTATTCCTTACTATACTAATAGTATCTATATTTCTAGCATCATAATTCATTAGTATTGTATGATCCTGAACCATAATACCATCAACAATTACAAGTGCTTTAATATTAGAATAATCAAAATAATCATTATTACTATTTACCATTCTAACTTGGAAAATATATTTATCATCGCCAATTTTTTTAGACCAGACATTATTTACTATTTCTACCAATGTTTCTTTTACTGTTTTAAAACGAGTATAATCATCTAACTGGTAAGTAAGTTTATTTTCTGTAGTAAATTGCAAAATTTTATCTTTTACCAAAATAGAATCCGGTTTAAGCTCAAAATATGCATTCTCTATTTGATTGTGAATACTTCTTTTTTTAATTTCTTTATTTGCGGAAAAAGGAATTGACGGATTTTTATAGGTTAGAGATGATAAATTTACAGGTTTAGGATTGTTAATATTTATGGTGTAATTTTCTTTATTTTTATTAAATACTTGTATAATTGCTTTTGAGGTATCGTATTCTTTATCTATAATAAATTTAAATTCACCCAAATTATTAGTTTTAGAATTTTTAAAAAAATATCCTTTTTTGCTTGGTATAGAGATACAAACCGAAATATTATTAATTGGTATAGAATCACTAATTGATTGTATATTGCCCTCTATAATTTCTCCACGTAATTCTGGTAAAGTAATATCTTTTTCTTCTTTTAGCAGTACGTATGGATTAATCTCATCCTTAAAGGAATTGTAATTATTAGAATATTCCTGAGAATTTAAAACAATTGCATTAGTTTTATGAACAGATAAAGAATAAGTACCGTTTATATGTTTTTGTTCTGGAAATAGTTGCAGTGTTACTTTTGCCCTTTTGTTGTATGCATTTTTAGAAAACTCTATATTTAAATCTCCTTTATTTAAATTTTCACCAATAAACTTTACTGTATTAGAAGGCATATTTGTTTTTGAAACAAAGTTTATATTTTGGTTTTCCTGATAAGGATTAATAATAATTATGTCTCCTGAAAAAAATGCTGACACTTTGTTATTTTTCATCCAACTTGTGTAACCAATAATTTTATAGTTTCCACTAGCAACAGAAGTTGGTATAAAAAAATCTCCTCTACCAATACCATTTTTTAAAAAAACTTTTTGAGTAACAACAACTTTATTACCTTCCCCTATTAAATCAACATAACCAATTTTGCTGATTTCACTAGGTTTTTGATTTTTTAAATATGTACAATACATTGTATAATGTGCATACTCACCAACAAACAGTAAATTAGAATTGTAATGAATATAGACTTGTTCTTTTAAAGCATTTGAAACACTTTTGGTTTTGTAATTTTGTTGACCAAGTAGATTATTAGATAAATGAACTAAAAGGCAAAAAATAAAAACTTTGTATAATTTTTTCATTATTCTTTTTTTTTAATCTTCCCAAAAATCTGGGACAATACTACTACTAAAAACGGTACAATCTCCACAAGCAATTGAAACATATACATTAGGTCCGGATTCAATATTACCGTAAGGACAAAATTCTATTGAACAAAGTTCTGGTTCATCAGTTACCCATGTGTGTGACTTATTTTTAATAATATTAATTACCCTGTTAATTTCTTCAGGTGCAATAAAAGAACAACTAAAAGGATATTTAGCCCTTGAAACCTCATCTGTAAAAATATCATTATACTCAAAAAATATCCTTTTGGAGGATACAGATGAAACCTCAAAAAATCCTATTACCTTTTCACTTTCATCATTAATATTCTCTATATTTCCTTTTAAAAATCCGGGTTGTATTTGAGAAAATAAACTCTCTGAACTAGATAAGTCATTTAAAGTTTTATAGAAAGTATGAGCTTCTCTAGATATAACATATTGTTTTGCCAAGATTGAATAACGGTTGGAAATCTTATAATCATCTCTTTCTAGAAATCTTATTGGAAAATCCACTAATTGACCATTATTTAAACCTTCTGTTGAAGCTATAATCATAGATGAGGATATGGCTGTACTATAGCAAATTTTTCCAATTTGATCAGATTTGTATTCTATTTCTATTTGAGGCGGATTTTCAGAAACTATCACAGCCCTTCTATTTCTATACCACGGGGCAATTATTTTATGTGTCTCTTCGTACTCGTATCTATAGTATTTTGCATCACCAGAAGCTTCCTGAACATTAACAACAAAAGAAACACCCTCTACTTTGTCTGAGTTTGTAGTTATTTTGCCAAATAAGTTAGTAATACCACTCCCCTCACTTAATGTATTTGGCGATGATACATATTCTTTACCATTTGCTGTCTTAATAAACAATTGATATTCTTCTTTTTCTGCTTTAAAAGCTACATCAGACACATACTCACCTGGCTCTAATTCACTAAAATTATACTTATTATTTAAGTTATCTAAAATAAAAATTTCAGCACCTTCTTCTTTTTTAGCTCCTTCCTCTTCAAACTTAAAGGTTCTACTTAATTTTACCTTTTGATACTTATATTCATCTGTCAATACTGCTTCAACTACCAAAAGACTCTCGTAGTCCTTTGTTTCTGGTGTAAACTCTTCTATACAACCAATTAATAAAATACATAAAACTAAAAGTGTGTGTACAACTCTGTATTGTTTTATTATATAATTTTTCATAAAGTTTAAAATTTTATATTATACGTTATTGTTGGTATTGGAATAGAAAAAATTGAACTTTTATAAGCTTTTACCTCTCCATTATCTGTAACAAAATAAACAGAATATGGGTTATTTCTTCCTAAAACATTATAGATTGAAATATTCCAAAAACTATGACCTATTTTTTTAAGTTTGTGATTTCCCTCTACATTAAAACTTAAATCTAGTCTGTAATAATCTGGTATTCTAAATTTATTACGTTCACTATAGGTTGTATAGTTAGATCCTTGATATGTAAAATTACCTGTTGGATATGTTACAGGTCTACCAGTTTGATAAGTAAAATTTCCAGAAAAGCTAAATCGCCTTGTTACTTTGTAATTGGAAACTAAATTAAAATTGTTAGGTTTATCATAATTAGCAGGAAAATAATCTCCGCCATTTACTTGTTCTTCGGGATATTTACTGTTTAACTGTATTAAAGATTTAGAATACGTATAACTTAACCAGCCATTAACATCTCCTGAATTCTTACGCACTAAAAATTCTACACCATAGGCCTTTCCTTTTCCTTGTAAAATTTCAGTTTCAATATTTTCATTTAAATTTAGTTGGGCTCCTGTTTTAAAATCGGGTACATTTTTAGATAATTTATAATAACCCTCTAAACTAATTTCGTAATCATTTCCATCTATATTTTTATATAGGCCCAAAGTAAATTGTTCTGCTTTTTGTGGTTTTATATTATAGTCAGATAATTTCCAGGTATCAATTGGAGATCCTGTTGTATTATTTGATAAAGTATGTATGTATTGATACATTTTATTATAACTACCTTTAATAGATAAATTATTTTTTAGCAAATACCTAGCTGCAATTCTAGTTTCAATACCTCCATAAGTTTTAACTTTTTCATTATTGCCAAAGTTTATTTCCTCCTCAACTGTTTCATCACTTTTAGGTTCTCCTTCTCTGTAAACTCTTGTAGTGTTTCTCCCTAAGGCTGTAAAAGTTGAATATCTAACCCCCAAATTAAACATTAATTTATTGTTAACCTCAAAATCATCTGCTAAAAAAATGGCTGATTCTACCCCTTTTTCTTTATCCAAACTAACTGTTTCTACATCAGAATCTTCACCAATTGGTTGTTTATTACCAGGAGTTACATTGTATAATTTGCTTGTTATACCGTAGTTAAATTTGTGCTTGTTATTGTACAAATAAATTATTTTATATTTAAATCCTGTTTCTCTAATTCCATAATCAAAAGTAAAATCGTTATTTGTTTCTCCTTCATAATCTATATTAAAGCCATAGTTAGTGTTGAATAATGATAAACTTCCTAAATTTTTACTATTTATCTTATTATCCCAACTTAAAGAAAACAAAGTATTATTATAACTATATAAAGAATCTGAAGTGATACTGAAAACATCTTTACTGTAATATGCAGTGGCTTTAAGATCATTATTATCATTAATTTTATAATTATATTTTCCAATTAAATCATAAAAATTTGCTTTACTTTTACTTAAATTATCATCATTTAATGATTTTAAAACCCAATCTGAATAAGTAGATCTGCCACCTAACATTAATGATGATTTATCTTTTATAACCGGAATCTCTACTGCAATATTATTAGTGATAGGACCTATAGATGCCTCTCCTTTAAAATCATTTACATTACTTTCTTTGGATTTGATATCAAAAACAGAAGACAATCGTCCTCCAAATTCTGAAGGGATACTCCCTTTATAAACTTTTAGACTTTTTGTAGTAAATGGATTTAAAGCCTGAAAAATACCAAAAAAATGAGATGGATTGTAGATAACAGCGTTATCTAAAAGTATTAAATTTTGATCTGTTTTTCCTCCTCTAACATTAAAGCCAGTAGCTCCTTCTCCTGCTGTTGTTATACCTGGTAATGTTGTTGCAACTTTTAGGATATTTCTTTCCCCTAATACTAAAGGTATATTTTTAGACTCTTCGGAATCTACCTCAGATGTACCCATTAAAGTCTCTTCTAGATTTTGATCTTGCTCACCATCTAAAACAATTTCATCTAACTCTTCAACATCTTCAAGTAAATTAAAATTTAAATTCCCATCATTAAACAGTAAAACTCTTTTTACTTGTTTTTTAACTCCTATAGAGCTAACTTCTATTAGGTTTATTCCTTTAGGTAATTCTAATTTATAATACCCCTTACTATTTGTTGAAACTCCAATATTTTTATTTTTAACATAAATAGTTACATCGGCTAAGGGTAATTTACTTGAATGTTGTTTAACATAACCCGTTAAAATAAATTTATCCCTTAAATCATTTAAGTTGGACTTTCCAATCCTAATCGTTTCTACAAAATCATTTTCAATATCTTTATTTTTTTTACTTATAAAAACAGGATTTTGCAAATTAACTTTTGGTTTTAATTTGCTAATACTATCATAAATTGGCTCATCAAAGCTACTAGGTAGTTTATTATAAATTACTCTGTTTTGTAAAACGTAAACATTTTTATTAATTATAAAATAGTTTAAATCTGTATTTTCAAAAATTTTATCTAAAACTGTGGTTAAGTTGGCATCACTAAACTTACCTGATATTTTTAAATTGAGAAACCATTTATTAGAAAAATAGAAATTATACTCAGAAACACTCTCTATTTTATTTAAAACCTCTTCTATTGAAGAACTATTAAAATCTAAAGAAATTAAGTTTTCTTTTTCTTGAGAAGATGCTTTATTGCAAAAAATTAGTATTAAAACTATTATAGTAAATTTTTTCATCTATAAAGAATTAGCTTTTTTACTCATTAACATGTTTAACCTTTTCAAAAGAACAATAGTATTTTTGTCATTGTTCATTTTTCCGTTTGAGTATTCCTTAATTACCTTTTTATATTCAGGAAAAATTTTAAATAATTGCCGGCTTTTATTTATTCTTATAAACTCATTTTTGTAGTATAAAAAATCTTGAGACTTATAAGAAAATTTATATTGTAGCTTACCTGTAGACCAAACTTCATTTTTTTGTTTAAAATGCTTTCTGTAAAAATTAAAATTTGCTGTATTTAGTAATAATTCTGCATAACCTTTTAATACCTCACCATTGTTTTCCAAAAAATCAATATTTACAAAATATTTATCATCAATAGAAAAGCTTTTTACCTTATTATTTAATGGCCTTATAGTTCTTAAATTATTATCACTGTTTTTTAAAGTAAGTAGTAAACTTTCTTCAAATAAATCGTATTTAATATTAATGTTATTAAAGAACTGATTATCATAAATTAATGATCCTTCATAAAAATCAAACTGATTATAGTACCTATGACTATCCTTGTAAGCATTTTCTTTTTCAAAATAAGCATCTCCATCATCTAAATATCCATTATATAATAATGTATTTTCTAACCCAATTTGTTTATCAAACCATCGATAAATAGCCTCATCGTGCTTTGTAAGTTTACTACTTGATGACTGACTGCATAAGTGAAGTGGAACAGTAAACATAGTAATAAACACTATGTATAGTGTGATTTTATAATTCATTTGTATACTAATAACTTTGGTTGGCTATTCAAATATAAATTTTCAACAATAATTTAGCTTATTTTTAACAAATATTCATAATAATTTAACAAACATCACTATTTTATATTTCATTAGAATCAGGCATAAACCACATGTTAATGTCTAAAAAGTGTGCATTTCATCTAAAAATCAAAAACTTGTGTGTATTTCATCGAAACGTAAATAATAAACCTAAAAAAGCACGGTTATAATAATCCCAAACCTTATTAAACCTACTATTAATGACATGTTTAGAATGTAAGAAAGAGCTAAGCTATATTGACCATAAAAATGCTATTGATGCATTTGGAGTTGAGTTATGTGCAAAGCATCAAGTGAGATTAAACAGGCTTATTATAAAAAACAATACGCCTAAAGAAGCTATACAGTTATATTATGGTCTTAAAGAAAGAGGCTTAACACCAATGCTAGAATGGTGGGACGGTAAAAAATCTATAGATATAGCTATTTCTAGAGTTAAACTAAATATAGAAATTGATACCGAGTACCATATGTTAACACATGAACAAGCAATAAACGATTTAGAAGAAGCAATGCATTCTTTTAAAAATGGCTTTACAACTATTCGTATCCCCAATGATTTAATAAAGCATCATTTTACAGAAACAATTAATAATATTCTTGGTATTGTAGAAGGCTTAAACGCAAACATTAAAAAAATATAAAACAGCATAAATTTAATTATATATTAAGGATTACCTACCCCTAATATTTAATTTTGTTAACTATATTTTTATTTTTAGTACCTTGGTGTTTTCATCAAGCAAAAAAGAAATGAAAATAGTACATACTGTTTATATTTTAATTTTATGTTTTTTTATGTCGTGTAATTCTAAAGCTCAAGATTGGGCTAATTTAAATAAATATAAACAGGCAAATAAAGAACTTAAAGCTCCAACAGAAAGTGATAACAGAGTTGTTTTTATGGGCAATTCTATAACCGAAGGTTGGAGTAATGCGATGCCTAGCTTTTTTGAAAATAAAAATTTTATTAATAGAGGAATAAGCGGACAAACTACACCTCAAATGCTTATACGTTTTAGGCAAGATGTTATAAACCTAAAACCCAAAGTTGTTGTAATATTAGCTGGCACAAATGATATTGCTGGAAATACTGGTCCTACTACTCTAGAGGAAATTACAAATAATATAAAAAGTATGGCAGAACTTGCCACTACAAATAATATAAAAGTAATTATTTGTTCTACGCTACCCGCTTTTGATTATCCTTGGTCTCCTAACAAAGAACCTAATATAAAAATACCAGCCTTAAATAAAAAACTAAAAGCTTATGCTGCAGATAATAATTTAATTTATTTAGATTATTTTTCTGCTATGGCTACCAAAGACTATGGGCTAAAAAAAGAACACTCTGGTGATGGCGTACATCCAAATAAAAAAGGATATCAAGTTATGGCTCCTTTAGCAGAAGAAGCTATAGCCAAAGCACTAAAACAATAGTGCTATGCATAACGCTCTAGTAAGTATTTTAATTCCTTTTAAAAATGTTGAGAAATTTTTAGATGAGTGTATTTCTTCAATCATTTCTCAAACATACACTAACTGGGAAATTATTGCAATTAATGATCACTCTACAGATAAAAGTGCTATTATATTAGAAAAATACGCTGTAAAAGACAAAAGAATAAAATCTGCATTAAATACAGGCAAGGGTATTATTAGTGCCTTACAATATGCCTATAAGTTAAGTAGCGGCACGTATATTACTAGAATGGATTCTGATGATATAATGCTACCTAATAAGATTGAAGTTATGCTCTCTACACTATTAACAAATGGCCCAAAACATATAGCTATTGGTAAAGTAAAATATTTTGCTAAAAATGGGGTAAATGATGGTTATAAAAAGTACGAGGAATGGTTAAACAAGCTAACCGAAACAGGTAATAACTATTCTGAAATATATAAAGAATGCGTAATACCTTCTCCGTGTTGGATGGTACATAAAACTGACTTTGATTTGGTGGATGCTTTTAACCCTACTACTTATCCTGAAGATTATGATTTAGCATTTAGATTTTACAAACACAATATTAAATGTATACCTTGTAATATTATTTTACATAAATGGAGAGATTACAGTAAAAGAACCTCTAGAACTAGTGATCATTACGCTCAAAATTACTTTTTAGACATAAAACTTGATTATTTTTTAGAGCTAGAGTACAAAGCAACTAAAAATCTAATTGTTTGGGGTGCTGGTAAAAAAGGGAAAGAAATTGCTAAAAAACTACAAACTAAAAATATAAACTTTACCTGGGTTTGTAACAACCAACAAAAAATAGGTAAAAACATTTATAATATAAAACTACAACACTTTACAACAGTTAAAGAAGTAAAAGATTTGCAAATTATTATTACTGTTGCTAACCATAAAGAACAAACAAGCATAAGGGCTTACCTTAATACCCTTAAATTAAACACAGTAAAAGATTATTTTTTCTTTTGCTAAAGTATTATTTGCTTTGCATCAATTTCATTATATTTGACAAATCAAATTAAGGAATGCAGTTTAAATATCCGGATCTTCTTTGGGCTTTATTTTTACTATTAGTTCCTATATTTATTCATCTTTTTCAACTCCGAAGATTTAAAAAAACTCCTTTTACCAATGTTGCACTCTTGCAAAAGGTAAAAACACAGTCTAAAAAAGCTAAAAACTTAAAAAAGTTGTTACTTTTATGTACCAGACTTTTATTATTTACTTCTTTAATAATTGCTTTTGCCCAGCCGTATTTCGCCAAAAAAGATGTATTTAAAAAAAGAGAAACTATTATTTATATAGACAATTCTTTTAGTATGCAAGCACCAAATAATGGTACAAGTATTTTACAAAATACCATACAAGAGCTCATAAAAAATACTCCTAAAGAAAAAGAATTTAGTCTTTTTACCAATACTGATACTTATAAAAATGTTGTTTTAAAGGAAATACAAAACAATTTGTTGTCGTTAGAGTTTAGTAGCAACCAACTACAATTAAAAGATATTATATTAAAAGCAAATACACTTTTTAGCAGTAATGGCAGTAGTATTAAAGACTTTATAATTATATCAGATTTTCAGAAAAAAAATAATTCTGCCGTAATAGACAGTATAGCAAATATAAACGTTTATACAGTTAAACAACAACCTAACACTTTTACAAATATTAGTATAGATAGTGTATACGTTTCTAATACAGATGCAACAAACATAGAACTTAGCGCTAATTTAACTGCTAATAAAAACGCCAATAATACTGCTGTGGCATTATATAATAATGATACTTTAATAGCAAAAACATCTGCTGCATTTAATAAAACAAAAAAAGCAAAAGTAAAATTTACGTTACCAAAAAATGTAAAAATAAATGGCAGAATAGAGCTTACTGATGCCGGCTTATTATACGACAACAACTTTTATTTTACCATTAATAAAAAAGAAAAAATAAAAGCATTAATAATTTCAAACACAGAAACTAATTTTTTAAATAAAATATTGTCTAATGATGAGTTTACGACTTCTGTAACAACACTAAATCAATTAAACTACAGTAAAATTACTAGTCAAAACTTAATTGTTTTAAATGAGATTAACTCCATACCAGAATCATTAAAAAATGCTTTAATTGCATTTACCAAAAATGGAGGTAGTTTATTAGTAATACCTTCTTTACAGGTAGAACCTAAAAACTACAATGCATTACTATTTAATTATTTTAACACAAATATTAAAGGAATTACCAAAATAGAGCGTAAAATTACTGGTATTAATTTTTCTCATAATTTATATAAAAATGTGTTTCAAAAAAGAGTTACAAACTTTCAGTATCCAACTGTTAATAGCTCATTTATTGTATCAACTACTTCCCCATCAATTTTAAATTATCAAGACGGATCACCTTTTTTATTAGGCGCAAATGGCTTTTATTTTTTTACTAGTAGTTTATCTACAGAAAACTCTAACTTTAAAGGGTCTCCACTAATAGTACCAACAATATACAACATTGGCTACAATAGTTTTAATATTCCTAAGCTGTATTCCACAATTAATAAACCTACTAATTTAGATATAGAAACAACATTAGATAAAGATGTAGTTTTAAAAATTGTAAAAGATAAGTCTGAAATTATTCCACAACAACAAGCGTTTACCAACAAAACTACATTAACGTTTACAAACGCCCCAAAAAATGCGGGTATATACACTATTAAAAAAGGAAATATAGATTTAGGTACTATAAGTTTTAATTACAACAGGGAAGAAAGTAAACTACAATACATAAACACTAACACTATAATTAATAGTACAGAAAGCAATAGTATTAGTCAATTATTAACCAATTTAGAAAATAACCAAAAGGTACATGAGCTTTGGAAATGGTTTGTTATTTTTGCTTTGTTTTTTGTAATACTAGAAGTTCTTATTCAAAAATATTTTAAATGAATATATTAATAAAATCTGCCAAAATTTTTGATAACTCAAACAAGGATATTCACCTAAAAACTAAAGATATTTTAGTTAAAAATGGTGTTATAAGTAAAATTGCAGATGCAATAACTCCAGAGCAAGAAACAAAGGTTATATCTAAAAAAAACTTATGTATATCTATTGGTTGGCTAGACACTAGTGTGTGTTTTGGAGAACCAGGTTTTGAAGAAAGAGAAACAATAGCAAACGGATTAAAAACTGCTGCTAAAGGTGGCTTTACAGATATTATTTTAAACACAAATACCAATCCAATTCCGTACACTAGCTCTACGCTTGCTTATATTAAAGATAAAGCCAAAGAAGAAGTAACAAATTTACATCCGCTAGGTGCATTAACTGTAAATAGTGAAACTGTAGATTTAGCGGAATTGTATGATATGAAAAACGCTGGCGCTGTTGGGTTTTCTGATTATAAAAAAGCTACAACCAACTCTAACCTTTTAAAAATAGCACTACAATATGCACAAAATTTTAACGGGTTAATTTATTCTTTTCCGTTAGACACAAAAATTGCAGGAAAAGGAATTGTGAACGAAGGTGAAGTATCTACAAGTTTAGGGTTAAAAGGTATTCCGGCATTAGCAGAAGAGTTACAAGTAGCCAGAGATTTATTTATTTTAGAATATACCGGTGGTAAATTACACATACCTACAATTTCTACTGCAGGATCTGTTAAACTAATAGCCGAAGCTAAGAAAAAAGGATTAGATATAAGCTGTAGCGTAGCATTACACAATTTACTTTTTACCGATGAAAAATTAACTGAATTTGATACCACTTATAAAGTACTACCTCCTTTAAGAACTAATAAAGATATTGAAGCCCTTATTAGTGGTGTAACAGATGGTACAATAGATTTTGTAACCACAGACCACACACCGTTAGATATAGAACAGAAAAAAGTTGAATTTGATAATGCAGCTTATGGTACCATTGGTCTAGAATCATCATTTGGTATGTTAAATACTATTTTTAACACAGAAACTACTGTACAAATTTTAACAAAAGGAAGAGAACGTTACGGCTTACAAAAGCCAGAAATAAAGGAAGGAGCTAAGGCTTGTTTTACTTTGTTTGATGAAGATACATTGCATTTTTTTGATAAAAACACATCTATTAGCACTGCTAAAAACTGTATGTTTTTTAAAGAAAAATTAAAAGGTCAAGTTTTTGGAATTTTAAATTGTGATAGCCTGGCAATACTTTAAGGTATTTAGTTGCGTTATTAAATAGACTAAAAGATAGTCAACTTTTTTTAACCAACTAATTAATAAATTATGATTTTTGGAATTACCTTAATACTACTAGGTATTTTAGCCGCACCATCTTTACTATTATCTAAAAAGCCAAATGCCCAAGAACTATTAGACAAAATTACACCTTACCAAGGTTGGATAGGTTTGGCATTTTGTATTTGGGGAGTCTGGGGGATTATTTCTTGTATATTAAGATTAGGTATATTAACTACCAGTCCAATATACTGGATAACTTGGCTAGCTGTAAACGTACTTTTGGCTGCTTTAGGATTTATTTTAGGTTATGGAATGATAAACAAACATTTATTAGCTAAAAATGAAGAAGCAAAAGCAAAAGGAGAAGTTTTATTAGCTAAACTAAGACCTTTACAAGGGAAATTAGGTATGGCAGCTATTGCATTAGGTATTTGGCAAATAGTTACAAGCATATTGTTTTTTTAAAAAGTTACAATACAAATAATAAAAAATAAAAAGAGGTCTTAATTAGACCTCTTTTTTTTTACAAAATTTTTACCTTGCACAAAAAAATATAATGAGTACAAATCCTAAAGGAAAAACTACAGCAATAGTAGCTTACCTAACTGGTGTAGGCACCTTAATTGCAATTACTATGAATATGGATGATAAGCACGATTTTGCTCGTTTTCATATTAGACAAAACTTTGGTTTAAATTTATTTTTTTTAGGTTTTGCGCTATTTATAAGCCAATGGTTAAACTTATATGCTTCGGCTGGTTTGTACATCTCTTACATAGTATTATGGACCTATGGTTTTATTGGTATGTTAAATAACAAAAAACAAGCAATTCCGCTTATAGGAAAAGCTTCTCAAAAATGGTTCACTTTTATAAATTAGTATGACTACAGCACCTTTATCTTTAGAACACATTATACAACCAGCAACTGTAGAACAAGAAAAAACACCCGTTTTATTTATGCTACACGGGTACGGCAGTAATGAAGAAGATCTTTTTTCTTTTGCTACAGAATTACAAAAAGAGCTTTGCATTATATCTGTACGTGCTCCCTACCCTATGCAACCATATGGTAATGCTTGGTATGCCATAAATTTTGATGCGGAAAAAGGAAAATGGAGTGATGACGAGCAAGCCGCAGAATCTATAGAAAAAATACTTGTTTTTATAGATGAGGCCTGTAAAGCCTATAATTTAGATGAAAGTAATGTTACACTTTTAGGTTTTAGTCAAGGTGCAATTTTAAGCTACGCTACAGCAATTTGTTATCCTGAAAAAGTAAAAAATGTAATTGCACTTAGTGGATATATTAATGAGAATTTAATAGCCAAATTAAGGACAGATAAAGACCCTAGCAAACTAAATATCTATGCTTCTCACGGTACTGTAGACCAAGTAATACCAATTAGCTGGGCACAAAAAACACCTAATTATTTAAAAGGTTTAGGTATAGCGTGTACTTATGAAGAATACCCTGTTGGTCATGGTGTTTCTCCACAAGGTTTTTATTCTTTTAAAGAATGGTTATCTGATAAAATTTAAAAATAATATTACAAAAAAATAACCCCCTGAATATTTTATTCAGGGGGTTATTTTTTTTTTGTAAAAAAGACTAATCTCTTCTGTATAATAAATGATCCATCATTGTAAAATCCACTCCTAAATCATCTTTAAGATTATACTTAATTAACAATTCACCCCAATATTTACCATCAGAAAAATCCGCAATAATCCATTTGTGGTTTAAAACTTTTATCTTGTTAATTTTAAAATTACCTTCCATACCAGCGTAAGGCACTAACGGATTATCTCCTTTAGACTCATTGGTTTCTATTAGTTTATCTTCAATATATCTTGCAGGGTTTTCTAACCTTAAATGATCAAAACTTGTTAACGCATCATCATTATTTTCTAATAAAAAGTATTTAAGATCTAACATATTAATAGTAGACTGCTGTATGGAATCTTCAAGTCTAGTATTTTTAGTTTCAAGACTCTCAATTTTATCTTGTAACTGAGCAAACTTCGTATTAGTAGCATCAATCATTTTATTAGCACTTACAAACTGATATAATGCAATTAAAGCTGCAAAAATAAATAGGTATAAATATAAATACTTTTTCATTTGGTATTATTCTAAATGTTTATGGTTAAATTATCATAGGCCAAATGTACATTATTTGGCAAAGATTTTTCTACTTCTGCATGAAAACCTAATAAATGACTTATATGTGTTAAGTAAGCTGTTTTAGGTTTTACTGTATTTATAAACTCTAATGCTTCTTTTAAATTAAAATGAGAATGATGCGCCTCTATACGTAATGCATTTACCACCAATACTTTTACATCTTTTAATTTTGCAATCTCTTTTTTAGAAATACTTTTTACATCTGTTAAATAAACAAAATCATCTATTCTAAAACCAAATACTTCTAACCTATTGTGTAATGCCTTTATAGGTATAGCTACTTTATTTCCTAACTTAAAAGGAGTATTTTCTTTAATTTCATGTATAGCAACAGCAGGAGCCCCAGGATACCTGTCAATATCTGCAAAAATATAAGCAAAACGCTTTTTAAGAGCTTCAATTACTTGTCTATCTGCATATATAGGTATATCCCCTTGTCTAAAGAAAAATGGTCTTATATCATCTATACCTGCAGTATGGTCTGAGTGCTCATGAGTAAACAAAATACCATCTAAACTAGGTATAGGGTTTTGCAACATTTGCTGTCTAAAATCTGGACCACAATCTATTACATAATTGTACTCTTCCCATGAAATTAAAACAGATACTCTTAATCTTTTATCCTTTGGATTTTTACTTAAACATACAGGATGTTTACTACCAATAACTGGTATTCCTTGAGATGTTCCTGTACCCAAAAATGTGATTTTTAACAATTCGGCCTTTTTTATCAAATTTATAACATATTTATTTAATAGATAAATCTATCTTGTTAACTTTGTATACCGTAAAAAACAACAAAGAATGTCATCAGTCTTAAAAAAAGATTTTGCTTTTGAGAATATTCCTTCTACTAAAGCCAAAACCCTAAGAATAAATTTAAATCCTGATATCTACGGTACTTTTGCAGAAATTGGTGCCGGACAAGAGACTGCCAGACACTTTTTTAGATCTGGTGGCGCATCTGGAACCATTGCCAAAGCAATGAGTGCGTATGATAAAGATTTTAGTGACGCTATTTATGGCGTAGAAAACGATGGTAGATATGTTACCCAAGCACGTTTAAAAACAATGCTTTCTCATGAAATGGGATTAATGGAAGAACGTATTAGTAGAGAAAAGCACCCAGAACGTTTATTTTTCTCTTACGCAAACACTGTTGCTACTATAGATTTTGCCAAAAAATACAAAGGTCACGGTTGGGTTGGTATCCGTTTTCAGTTAGATCCAGACCAGAAAGAGTTTGACGAGATTATTATGCACGTTCGTTTTAAGCAAAACGAAGCTAGGTTGCAACAAGAAACTTTAGGAATTTTAGGTGTTAACCTTATTTATGGAGCGTTTTACAAATATCACAAACCACGTAAACTACTTAAATACCTTTATGACCATATAGATAAGGATACTGTAGAAATTGATATGATTAATTTCTCTGGTCCAAATTTTGAAAAAGTAGACAATAGACTAATTAGCTTACAGCTAATTAAGAATGATATGACGGATGCCGTTATGTTTGGCCCTGATGGTAATAACCTTTTACCAGCTGCTGTACTTTACAAAAAAAATATACTAGCGTTACGTGGTAGTTACAGACCAGTAACCAAAGTAAATATGGATATGTTTGAAAAATCTCATAATATTTTTATGAGTGAACAAACAGTAAACCCTGACAAAACTATTGTAATTTTTGAAATTACACTTGCCAATTTAAAAGCTAGTGGAGAAATAGATGAGCAAGATTTTATGGATAGAGCAGAACTATTATGTTCTCTTGGCCATACAGTAATGATATCTAAATTTCAGGAATATTTTAGACTTGTAGAATACTTTAATAATTATACAAAAGCTAAAATTGGTTTAACTATGGGTGTTAATAACCTTGTAGAGGTTTTTGATGAAAAGTATTATAGACATTTAAGTGGCGGTATACTTGAAGCATTTGGCAAATTATTCTTTAAAGATTTAAAGGTATACTTATACCCAATGAAAAACGAAGAAACTGGTCAGATTATGACAAGTAACAACGTTAAAGTACACCCAAGAATGAAAGAGCTTTACAAATTCTTTAAGTATAACGGCAAGGTAATGGATATCTTTGATTATGACCCAGAGATATTACATATCTTCTCTAGAGATGTATTAAAGAAAATTACCAACGGAGATAAAGACTGGGAAAAAATGTTACCAGAAGGTATTGCCGAAATTATAAAACGAAAAGAGTTATTTGTACGTAAGGCAGATAAAAAATAATTGAAAAAGCCACATTTTAAATGTGGCTTTTTTTAATGTTTTTATTCTAATATTTGTGCTGCATGGTCTTTGGTTTTAACCTTGTCTATAACTTTAGTTACTACACCATCTTCATCAATAATAAATGTTTTTCTATGAATACCATCGTAAACCTTACCCATAAACTTTTTTGTACCCCAAACACCAAAAATATTTAACACCGTATGGTCTTCATCTGCCAATAGCGGAAAAGGAAACTCATACTTTGTTTTAAAATTAGATTGTCTTTTAGCAGAATCTGCACTAACACCTAAAAGCTCATACCCTTGCGCTTGCAATTCTTTATAATTATCTCTTAAATTACAAGCTTCTGCAGTACAACCAGGAGTACTTGCTTTTGGATAAAAAAATACAATTAATTTCTTTCCTTTATAATCAGATAAGCTTACAGCATTACCATCTTGATCTTTAGATGTAAAATCTGCTACTTTATCACCTACTTTTAAAGTATTCATAAGTAAATTATTTAAATTCGTTTTTTCTAATTTTTAGTAAAGCTAATCAAAAATGACCAAGGCAGAAAAAGTTACTTTTACAATAAACAAACTTAAAGAACTATACCCTACAATACCAGTTCCTTTAGACCATAAAGATCCATATACTTTATTAATTGCAGTTTTAATGTCTGCACAAAGCACAGATGTACGTGTAAATAAAATTACGCCATTACTATTTGCAAAGGCAGACAACCCTTATGATATGGTTAAATTAACTGTAGATGAAATTAGAGACATAATTAAACCTGTTGGTTTATCTCCTATGAAAGCCAAAGGAATACACGGTTTATCACAAATGTTAATAGAAAAACACAATGGCATTGTTCCTAAAGATATGGATGAGTTAGAGAAATTTCCAGCTGTTGGACATAAAACAGCAGGAGTGGTAGTATCACAAGCCTTTGGAATACCTGCATTTCCTGTAGACACCCACATACACAGACTAATGTACAGATGGGGATTTACAAATGGAAAAAATGTTATACAAACAGAAAAAGATGCAAAAAGATTGTTTCCTAAAGAATTATGGAACGATCTACATTTGCAAATTATTTGGTACGGTAGAGAGTATTCTCCAGCCAGAGGTTGGGATTTAGATAAAGATATAATTACAAAAACAATAGGGAGAAAAACAGTGATTGAAGAATATTATAAAACCAAAAAGAGCCGTTAAGGCTCTTTTTTTAGTTCAAAATGTTTTCAAATTGCATCTCATTGTATGTAATTACATTCATCGATTTAGAATAATTCAGTAAAAACTGAACTGTACTTTTAGATGTTGCCATTATTGCACAAGAGTTGTTTTGTTGTTTAGAGTAAATTTTTTCCATATAAAATAGTATTGTTATAGTAAGATAACGCTACTATTTTAGAAATATTATACTCTTAGGTTAAAAACCTATTAATTCGTTAAAACGATGTTGTGCTTTTCTATTATTTTTCTCATATTAATTAAAGCATATCTCATTCTTCCTAATGCAGTGTTTATGCTAACTCCTGTATTTTCAGAGATTTCTTTAAAACTCATATCCTTGTAGATACGCATTAATAAAACTTCTTTTTGATCTTCTGGTAATTCTTCAATAAGAACTTTTAAATCAGAATCAATTTGGTTTTTTATTAATTGTTTTTCTGCATTTAACTTATCATCACTTATTACAGAAAAAATATTAAAATCATCGCTACCTTCAAACATAGGCATACGCTTATTTTTTCTAAAGTGATCTATAATTAAATTGTGTGCAATTCTCATTACCCACGGTAAAAATTTACCTTCTTCACTATAAGAACCCTTTTTTAAAGTTTTTATCACTTTAATAAAAGTATCTTGAAATATATCCTCAGTAATGTCTCTATCTAATACTTTAGAGTAAATAAAACTACTAATTCTTTGGTTGTGTCTATTAATTAATATTTCTAGAGATTTTTCATCTCCTGTAATATACTTTTTTACTAATACTGAGTCTTCAATTTGTAGATCCATTTCGAGTTACTTTTTTTGGTTATTTAATGCGTACCGCCTCCCTATATGGGAATAAGTTCATTTAATAGTGTTTAATAATTTTAAAAAAGTAATGTTCGCTATATAGGCCTATAAGTTTAATTACACTTCAAATATATATAAAATAAGAGGTTCGCAAAAAATCTATGTTGTGATTACCCCTATTTTTGATGTAAAAGCGTCTTTTATGGTTATTAAAAGGTACAAATTGTATCTTTACAGTATTAATTACGGATATGAATACACTTTTAGACGTCGACCCAAAACATAATATTATTATTAAAGGTGCTAAACTGCACAACCTCAAAAATATAGATGTTGTAATTCCCAGAAATAAACTTGTTGTTATTACTGGTTTATCTGGTTCTGGTAAATCTAGCCTTGCTTTTGATACACTTTATGCAGAGGGCCAACGTAGGTATGTAGAAAGTTTATCTTCATATGCACGCCAATTTTTAGGTAAATTGGACAAACCTAAAGTAGACTATATAAAAGGTATAGCTCCTGCAATTGCTATAGAGCAAAAAGTAAACTCTACAAACCCACGTTCTACTGTAGGTACTACAACAGAAATTTATGATTACTTAAAACTATTGTATGCTAGGGTTGGTAAAACAATATCTCCCGTTTCTGGTAAGCAAGTAAAAAAACACACTGTTACAGATGTTGTTAACTTTATTAAAGAGTATAGTGTAAATACAAAACTATTACTCCTTGCTCCTATTAAGGTTAAAGAAGATAGAGAGCCTTTAAAAGCTTTAGAAATGTTTTCTAAACAAGGGTATGCCAGAATAAAACACAAAGGTAAAGTTTTACGTATAGACGATTCTATTACACAAATGGATAGAGAGTTTTATTTGGTGGTAGATAGAATTATAACTAAAGATGATGAAGATTTTTATAATAGATTAGCAAATGCTGTTGATACTGCTTTTTTTGAAGGTGAAGGCAATTGTATTATTGAAGAATTAGAAACAGGTAAACAAACTACTTTTAGCAATAAGTTTGAGTTAGATGGCATTAAATTTATAGAGCCAAACGTACACTTATTTAGTTTTAACAATCCTTTTGGTGCTTGCCCAACTTGTGAAGGCTATGGTGATGTTATTGGTATAGACCAAGATTTAGTTGTTCCAAATACTGCGTTGTCTGTTTATGAGGGTGCAATTTTTCCTTGGAAAGGAGAAAGTATGGGCAAATATAAGGATGAATTTATAGCTGCTGCATATAAGTTTGATTTTCCTATACACAAACCTTGGTTTGAACTTACAGAAGAGCAAAAACAATTAGTTTGGGACGGTAATAAATATTTTACAGGCCTAAATAACTTTTTTGCAATGTTAGAAGAAAAGAGTTACAAAATACAAAACCGTGTTATGCTCTCTAGGTACAGAGGCAAAACTAAGTGTGCTACATGTAAAGGAAAACGTTTACGTCCAGAGACAGACTATGTTAAGATTAATGATAAATGCATATCAGAACTAGTAGAACTACCTATAGATACGCTAACAGATTTTTTTGACTCGGTTAAGCTAAATAAACATGATGCACAAATTGCAAAACGCTTGTTGGTGGAAATAACTACAAGACTTAGTTTTTTAAATAAAGTAGGATTAACATATTTAACACTAAACCGAAAATCTAATACATTATCTGGTGGTGAAAGTCAACGTATAAACTTAGCAACATCTTTAGGCAGTAGCTTGGTTGGGTCTATGTATATATTAGATGAGCCAAGTATTGGTTTACACCCAAAGGACACAGAAAATTTAATAGATGTTTTAAAATCTTTACGAGACCTAGGTAACACTGTTATTGTTGTAGAACATGATGAGGATATAATGAATGCCGCAGACCAGGTTATAGATATAGGTCCTGAGGCGGGTACACATGGTGGAGAGGTTGTAGCAAATGGTACTATGGAAGATATTTTAAAATCTACCTCTTTAACTGCTAGTTACCTAAATGGCACTAAAAAAATTGAAGTACCTAAAAAAAGAAAAAACTTTACCAATTTTATTAGAATAAATGGCGCAAGAGAAAATAACCTTAAAAATATAGATGTTACTTTTCCTTTAGGCATACTAACTGTGGTAACAGGGGTATCTGGTAGCGGAAAAAGTACATTGGTTAAAAAATTACTTTACCCTATAGTATTAAAAGAAATTGGAGGCTACGGAGAAAAAGCCGGACAATTTACTTCTGTAGAAGGAGAATATAAGGATATAAAAAATGTAGAGTTTGTAGACCAAAACCCTATTGGTAGGTCTTCTAGATCTAATCCTGTAACTTATATTAAGGCTTATGATGATATTAGAGCGTTATTTGCTTCACAAAAATTAAGCAAACTTAGAGCATACCAAGCAAAGCACTTTTCTTTTAATGTAGATGGCGGCCGTTGTGAAAAATGTAAAGGAGAAGGTGAAATAACTGTAGAAATGCAGTTTATGGCAGATGTACATTTACTTTGTGATGCTTGTAATGGTAAACGTTTTAAGAAAGAAGTACTTGAGGTAAAATTTCAGGACGCAAATATAGATGATGTTTTAACTATGACTATTGATGATGCCATTGCCTTTTTTGAAGAGCATCAACAATTAAAAATAATGAACAAACTAAAACCTTTACAAGATGTTGGTTTAGGTTACGTTACACTTGGGCAGTCTTCTTCTACCCTATCTGGTGGTGAGGCTCAACGTATTAAATTAGCTTCATTTTTAGTAAAAGGTAAAACAACCAACAAATCTTTATTTATTTTTGATGAACCAACAACTGGTTTACATTTTCATGATATAAAAAAATTACTAAAATCTTTTAATGCTCTTTTAGATAAAGGACACTCTGTTGTTGTAATAGAACACAATATAGATTTAATTAAATGTGCAGATTTTATAATTGACTTAGGGCAAGAAGGTGGTACAAAAGGAGGACAATTAATAGCTACTGGTACTCCAGAGCAAATTGCAAAAAGTAAAAAATCGTTTACAGCTAAATATCTTAAGGAAAAATTAAACTAAATTAATTTACTAATAATCAAATAGTTAAATACAAAAACTGTTTTTTGGCACGCTGTTTGTAATATAAATATCAGAATGTAAATAGTTGCATTCTGAATTTATAAAACCTTATAGTATGAAAAAATCAGTATTACTTTTTACAGCACTTTTAGTTGGTACATTTAGTACAATGGCTGTAACTACAGAAAACACAGAGAATAAGGTTGCAAGCAGCAATACTTTATTACAAAACAACTCTTTTACTTTTGTAGAGAACGGCGTAACATTTTCAGTTTTCCCAGATGGTGAGTTTGATTTCTTTATTGATAATAGAGTAAATGTAAATGCTAATATAAATTTAGGCAGAAACGCAAATATCACCTTTAATACAGGTTACAATTATAATGCATATGTACAGTATGATGATTACGGAGCTGTAATACAAGTAGAAAATGTTCCTATTTATTATGACTATTACGGAAGAGTAGAACAAATTGGTGATGTAAACATTAATTACAGAAACAATAGAGTTCACAGGCTTGGAGGTATGTATGTTTACTATAATAGTAGAGGATTTTATGATTATCACAGAGGATATATTAACAGGTATAACAGAAATTTTACATTTAACAGATACAATAGTTATTTTCATAGACCAGCAGTTAACTTTTGTTTAGTACAACCAAGACCATACAGAAGGTATTATGCTCCTGTTAGATATACGTATTATAGACCTTATACAAACAATTATAGAAAATCTTATGTAAGAGTTGGTAAATCATATAAATACAACAATAGAGACAATTACAGATCTTCTAAAGTGTACAGAAATGATAACAGAGTAACTACAAGAAGTAACAGAACAGTTGGCATTGCTAGAACAAACTCTAGAGCTGTTGTACAAAACTCAAGAAAAAGTAATAAAACTGTTATAGATAGAAATAACAGAGCTAATACTAGATCTACTACTGTAACTAGAACAACTAGTAGAAACCCTAACACATCTAGATCTGTTACGAGATCTACAACATATAAAACTCCTGCAAAAAGCAGAACAAATAGCAGAGTTGGTAATACAAGAAGTACTGCTAAAACACCAGCTAGAATCACTACTAAAAGAACTACAACGGTTAATAGAAAACCACAAAGTACTAATAGTAGAGCTACAAGAAGCACTACCAGAACAACTATAAGAGTAACAAAAACTCCTAGTAGAAGTAGTTCATCTAAAAGTAGAGCTGCATCAACAAGAAGCAGTTCTAGAACATCAAGTAGCACAAAAGCTCCATCTAGATCTAGTAGAACTAGTTCTAGTACAAGAAGCAGAAGATAATAAAGACAGTTTTTTAGGTTGTTAGTTGTTAAAGCCCTAGGAGAATTTATTCTTCTGGGGCTTTACTTTTGCTTTCTTTTTTTCTTTAAATAAGGTGATACTATACCGTAAACATCTTTGGAAACTCCAAGCTTATAAAGCACAAAAATATAAACAACACTAATTATAATACTTTTTAAAGCAATATTTATTACCGGATAAAATTTAAAATTTACAAAGAAAAACAAACCACCTAACACACATAAAACCAATAAAACTTTTAATGTATCTAAACTAAAAGGATGCATTTTAAACTTGGCATATACGTAGCCTATTTTTACAGCATTAAAGCCTGCTATAGCAATAAATGATGCCCAAGCTGCTCCTTCTAAACCGTAAGCAGGAATTAATACATAGTTTAAAGCAACTACCAAAATAGCAAGCAAAACTCCCATAACTAATATTGCTCTATAATAATCAGAATTAAAAAGAATGGAGTTACTATTACCCAAAAGAGCATCTAACACTTTTGTTAAACCAATTAAAAAAACAACAAGCATTCCTCCTCTATATGCAACGGGCATTAATTTATACAGTTCATTCAAGTTAAGTACAATTAATAGAAAAATAATTCCTGATATTATAAATAAGGTTAATGATGATTTTTTATATAGCTTAAGTAATTCTGGCTTGTCTTTGCTATTTAATAACTTAGCAGTTAAAGGATGAGTTATTTGGTGCATAGCTCTAGAGGGTACCGTTATTACTGTTGCTATAAAAACAGAAACGCCGTAAAATGCTACATTTTCTATAGCTACATATTGGTTAAGCATAAACTTATCTATCTCTAGTAAAATTACGGCTGCAGAACCGCCCAAAATAATAAGTGCACTATACTTTATAATTGAAATATAATTATTTGGAAGTTTAAAATTAAAACCAGGCATTTCTAAGCTAAAAGCATACCATTTCATCACTAACAAGCGCAAAACATAAACTCCTACTAAAGCTTTTAAAAAAAAGTCTACAGAGATAAGCTTGTAATAAACCAATACCAGTAAAATAGCAATACATAGTCTACCAAAAACTTCTTTCATAAAGTTTCCAAAAACAGATTTCATATGCACCTTTACCCAAGAGTAAAATATTTCAAAATAAGACATTGCTAGTCCTACAAAAAAAATATACCATACATATCCTTTAACTTCTTGGTTTTTTTCTGCTAAAAAATCACCTATAAAATCAGTAGCAAAAAAAGTAATAAGTGTAAATGGTATAATTATAAGCATTGGTAAGTACAGCATAAGGCTTAAAAAAGACTTTGCTTCATTACCATCTTTATAACTACTATAAAACTTTACTAATGTATTCTGTACTCCAAAAGTTAGCAAAGGCATTAATAATGCTGCTGTAGCAAGTATTACTGTAACTAAACCATAATTTTCTTTAGATAAAAAATTAGTGTACAAAAAAAGTGTATTAATAGCACCAATACCAAAGCCTAAAAAAGTTACAATGGTATTACTAAAAGTTTGTTTAAATACAATACCCATATAAATGATTAGCTAGTTTAGCTGTAAGCTCTTTTCTACTATATGTGTTAATGTTAGTAGAATTTACATTTAATTTTTCTGTTTGGTATGTACCAAACCAATCTAAAAGTAAACTTTTTAATTTATATGTATCGCTATAATTAAAAGCCACGCCTGTATTTGTCTCTTTTATTATACTACTTACCTCCCATCCTTTTGGTCCAATAGCTAAAATTGGTCTCTTAGCTCGCATATACTCAAACAGCTTACCTGCAATAATACCTATTGTATCTGGAGAATCTATTTCTGAGAGTAATAATACCTGAGATTTTTCTTGATACACTAATGCCTCTTTATGTGAGACATATCCTAATAAATTTACGCAAGATTTTAAGTTGTATTTATAAATTGTTTCTAAAACATCTTCACTTACAACACCAATAAACTGAAGGCATAAACTTCTTTTAAAGTCTTTATTTTCCTCACACAACTCAGACAATGCTTTCCATAAATTTTCTGGATTTCTACCTGTAAGTAAAGATCCTATGTGCGATATTGTAAACTTTTTATCTAAAGTTTTTTTACTGGCGATATCACCATCAAAACCATTTGTTATCACCTCAATAGGTTTGCTAGTAATATTTAAAAATTCTTTTTTAGTGGTTTTACTAGTTACTAAAATACTATCTGCAGAATTTAAAACCAAATGTTCTAAATTTTTGTGTTTTTTAGCTGATGACTTACTTAATCTTAACTTTTTATGGTACCCAATAGAAGTCCAAGGATCTCTAAAATCTGCCACCCAATTAACACCTAACTTTTCCTTAAGCTTAAGGCCTATTAAATGCATACTGTGTGGGGGGCCAGTTGTTATTATTGTATTTATATTTTCCTCTTCTACAACCTTAGTTAAATAATTAACAGAAGGTTTCACCCAATTTTTACGAGCATCAGGTATAAAAAAATTACCACGTACCCACAGCAAAAATTTTTCTATTATAGATTGATTTTTACTTTGTATTAAACCAGAACTAATTTTTTTTGTTTTGTTTTTTGATAAAAAATTAGCCCAACCATAAGGTTCATTAATTTTCTGTTTGTAAATTTTTACACCTTTGGGAATTTCATTTACAAAGGATGCATCTTCTATAGGATAATTAGGATTTTCTGGCACATATACTACAGGCTCAATATTATAATCTTTTAAATATTTCACAAATTTAAGCCACCTCTGTACTCCAGGGCCACCAGCTGGTGGCCAATAATAGGCAATAATTAGCACCTTTTGCATTATGCATCTTCCCGTTTAGTTGTTTTTTTAAAACTAAAAATAATACCTCCAATAACAATTATAGCTAAAAGTATGTTACTTGCTAAAGCTATTTTACTGCCTTTTACAACTACTTCTGGCTCAAATTTAAATTCTATCTTATGTTTACCAGCAGGCACTTCTAAAGCTCTAAGCGTATAATTTACTTTAAAGTATGGCGAACTTTTTCCATCAATATAAGCATTCCATCCATTTTTATAATACATTTCAGAGAATACCGCTAAGGCATCTGTTGTAGTAATAGATGTATATGTTAAGTGGTTTGGCTCATACTTATCTAAAATAATTGTGGCTGTAGAGTCTTTTGCAAAACTAAATTTAGATAATTTTGGAAACTCGGTTATATTAACTACAGCTTCTGTTTTAATATTTAAACTATCCAATGCCATAATCTCTTCATTGGCAGAAGATACTTTTTTTAGGTTTTGTACAAACCAGGCATTACCCATTGCATTAGGGTTTACTGCTGGATAAGTACGTCCTTCTTCATCTTCCTGAATTACATATTTTACGTTAAGCATACTTAAAACCCTTACATTGTTTTTGTAAATATGAAAATCAAACAAGTCCTGCATTGCAGCTGGTTTTGCTCCGTGGTAACCACCAATAGAATTATGATAATAAGATGTACTTGCTCCGTTTAACCCTTCTCTTGGGTTATAAACACGGAATACAGAAGTATCTTGGTTTATTTGTTTATCTGTATTTGTTATAGGAAAAGGTTGCTCCATTTGTCTTGCATGTACAAAGTCATTTTCTGTAACATACCTTTTAGCAACAGGTACTAAATCTGCTAAAATTAATACACCCATTACCGCTACAAAAACGTTGTTTTTTAACCTTTTATGTATAAATAATGACAATGTAGCTGCTGATAGTAATACATATATTAAAGAACGTAAAACATCATTAGTATACACCTCTTGTCGGTCTAGTTTTATCATAGCTAATACTTCATCTCCAAAATATTTTCTATAATTATCATCACTTAACCCATCAAAAGTAAAAGTTCCTTTAGCTAAAAATAATAGTATTAATGTTCCTAAAACTAACCCTGCACTTATTAGTAATGATTTATTGTATTTAGCTCTATTTTCTTTCTCTTTAAATAAGGTCATTAAAGCTAAAATACCAAGCAAAGGAATACACAACTCCAATACTACTTGGATAGATGAAACTGCTCTAAACTTATCATATAAAGGAAAATTATCTATCATAAAATTGGTTAAACCACTAAAGTTTTTTCCCCATGAAAGCACTAATGACATAATAGTACCACCTAAAAGCCACCATTTTAATTTACCTTTTACAATTAACAAACCTAAAACAAATAGAAAAAATAATACTGCACCTACATAAGCTGCTCCAGAAACACCCGGTTGGTCTCCCCAATATAACGGCAAACCTTCTGCAAAATCTAATGCTTGTTTTCTAGATAAACCTTTACGCACTAAAAACTCATAAGTTTTGGATTCTTCTCCTAAATTTTCAGAGTTAGACCCTCCAAATAGTCTTGGCACAAATATGTTTAAAGACTCCGTTATTCCATAACTGTATTGTGTAATATATTCTTTATCTAGTCCTCCAGTATTCTCTCTATCAGATCCATCATTATTTATGGTTAATTTAGATGTACCTCTGGTACTCCAATCAGAATATTCTTTTGTTGCCATTAAATTAGTTGCGTTTGTTGCAATACCAATTAACACAGCAGCAAAAAGTAATCCTACAGAAATAAAATAATGCTTTAGTTGCTTTTCTTTAAATGCGTATACTAAATAAATTACACCCAATATTAAAATTAGCAACATAAAATAATAGGTCATTTGGTAATGGTTGGCATTAACCTCTAAAGCCATTGCAAATGCTGTGAGTATAAATCCTAAAATGTATTTTTTTCTAAACATTAAAACTATACCTCCTAATAACATTGGTATATAACCTAGAGCGTGCGCTTTTGCATTGTGGCCAACACCTAAAATTATTATTAAATATGTACTAAAGCCAAAAGCTAAAGCACCAACAACAGCTAACCTATAATCTACCTTTAAACAGCATAATAAAATATAAAATCCTAAAAAGTATAAAAATAAGTAATCAGCTGGTCTAGGTAAAAACCGTATTAATTTGTCTAATTTTTTTATGTAATTATGAGGGTAATTAGCTCCTAACTGATATGTTGGCATACCTCCAAAAGCACTATTTGTCCAATAAGGCTCTGTATTTGTTTTTTCTCTAAAATTATTTTGCTCCTTTGCCATTCCTGTATATTGGGCAATATCTGACTGAAATATTTTTTTACCCTGCAAAACAGGAGTAAAGTAAGCCAAAGAAGCCACTACAAATAAAACAAGAACAAAAAAGTTTGTTAAAACAGATTTAAAATTAATTTTCATTATGTTGTTGGTGTTGTATTAATATCACACATAAGTTTAGCAAAATAAGCATTTTTTAGTTGCTTAAAGTCTAAACCTAGTAAAGGTTGGTTGTTATTTACAATTAGTTATTCAACTTCTTCAAAATCTATATACTCACCAACTTTTTTAGAAGGGTTAGATTTAAATTTAGTTTTATTAACCTTGGTAGAAGAATTTTCGGTTGTATTTGTATATCCCTGATTAGGGTTTTGACTAAACTCTTCAAATTTTTTCTTTAAATGTTCTTCCGTTTTTTTAGCTGCATAATTCATCATTTTTGGCGCATATAAGCGTATCAAAAACTTAAGCAGGTAATAAACCGCAATAATTACAAGAATAGCTATTAAAAAATCCATATTTGTTCTAAAAATTTATATCAAAAATACAATTCTACCGTTGTATATAAAGATTATATCTCTTAAAATAATAATAAAAGTATATTTAGGTAAGCTTACAGGTATGAAAAAATTAAAAAATATATTCTCTTTATTTCTTTTTGCACTTCCATTTTTAGGACTCTCACAATACACAGACGTAATAAACTCTAACAGACCAGGACAATCTGTAAGTGCATATGCAATTGGCACAGGAGTTTTACAGGCCGAAGCCGGAATGTCTTACGAAAAACAAAGTCATAACACACTAAAAACGGATTCTAAATTATTGGGAGTAGATTTAGCTTTAAGGTATGGTTTGTTTTTTGAAGAGTTAGAAATTATATATGAAGGAACATATACTAATGAAAACAGAACATATTCTACCATTGGTTTTCCTGATCAAAAGTATACAGATTTTAAAAGAAATAGAATTGGATTAAAATATTTAATTTTTGACCCTTACAAGAGTGAAGAAGCAAACAAGCCAAATTTATATAGCTGGAAAGCTAATAACACATTTCAGCTAAAAAATTTAATACCTGCAATATCTGTTTATGCAGGTGCCAACTTTGTTTTGGGAGACAATCCATACTACCCTGGTGAAGCAACAATTTCGCCTAGAGGTATGATTGCTACACAAAGTAGGCTTTCTCCTAAATTTGTACTTATAACCAATGTAGCGTATGACCGCATAGGAACAGATTTTCCTGAATGGAGCTACATTGTATCTTTATCTCACGCATTTAGAAACCCAAAATGGAGTGTTTTTGCAGAAAACCAAGGCATTAAAAGCGACAGATATTCTGATGTAATTTTTAGAGGTGGTACTGCTTATTTAATTGATGAAAATATGCAAGTAGATTTACATTTGGGTGCCAATATAAAAGATACTCCTACCCGCCTATTTTTTGCTGCCGGTTTTTCATATAGGTTAGACATGCATAAAGATAAAGTAATTGCTATTGAAGATCAGAATGCAACAACCAAAGACGGAAAAATCAGAAAAAAGGACTTAAAAAAGAAAAGAAAACAAGCTAAAAGAGATGCCAAAAATAAAAATAGTAAGAAAAAGAAATCTAAAGATGATGAACCAATAGATTTTTAAAAACATCTTTTAATTTTAATAAGCCTAAAACTTTCTCTTATTAATTAATATTCCTAATATTGATATAGATAAAGATATTAGAATATGATTACCATTGTAGAGGCTAAAACTAAGGCTGAACTTAAACAGTTTGTAAAATTTCCGTTTAGTATATATAAAAATTCACCATATTGGGTACCTCCAATAATTAACGATGAATTAGATACTTTTAATAAAGAAAAAAACCCCGTTTTTAAAGATGCAGAGGCCTGGTTTCTTTTAGCTTACAACGGACCTAAAATTGTAGGTAGAGTTGCTGCAATAATTAACTGGATTGAAATTAACAACCAAAAAGTAAAAAAAATGCGCTTTGGTTGGTTTGATTTTATTGATGATATAAACGTATCTGAAGCATTACTACAAAAGGTTGAAGAAATAGGAAAAAAACATAATTTGGAATATATGGAAGGTCCTGTAGGATTTTCTAATTTAGATAAAGTGGGTGTTGTTACAGAAGGTTATGACCATATTGGTAGTATGATAACTTGGTACAACCACCCATACTACGTTAACCATTACGAGCGTTTAGGTTTTGTAAAGGAAAAAGAATACTTGGAAAACAAGTTTCCTTTTGCCAATGCCAAGCCAGAGTTTTTTGAAAGAATACAGGGTTTAATAAAAAAGAGATATAATTTAAGAGAAATAAATTTTACAAAAACTAAAGACGTAATGCCTTTAGCAGACAAAATGTTTGATTTGTTTAATGAGTCTTACGCATCTTTATCTTCCTTTGTCCCAATAAACGACATACAAAAAGAACATTTTAAGAAAAAATATATAAGTTTTATTAATCCAGAGTACATAAAATTTATTGTAGATAAGGATGATAATCTTGTTGCTTTCTCTATAGTAATGCCTTCTTTTTCTAAAGCTTTACAAAAATCTAAAGGGAAGCTATTTCCTTTTGGCGCTTACCATTTACTTAAAGCTAAAAAGCAGAGTAAAGATGTTATTTTTTACTTAATTGGCGTACATCCAGAATACCAAAACAAAGGCGTAACAGCAATTATTTTTAATGAATATTACAAAACATTTAAAGATAAGGGTATAGAAAACTGTATACGAACACCAGAATTAGAAGAAAATACGGCTATAAGACAGATTTGGAAAAATTTTGACCCTAAAATATTTAGAAGAAGAAGAACTTACAGAAAAAATTTATAAACTAAAAAACCCAAGCATAATATACTTGGGTTTTTTAATATAAAATAAAAAGATTTTTTACTCTCCCATTGCAGCTGCAACAGCGGCAGATAATCTTTTATATGTACCATTTGTTAAACGCTCACGTATTGCATCAAAAGCATTAAGTGTTTCGTTTACATCTTCTAAAGTATGAGACGTTGTAGGAATCATTCTTAATAAAATAAGTCCTTTAGGAATTACAGGATAAACAACTATAGAACAAAAAATACCATAGTTCTCTCTTAAATCTCTAACCAATGCCATAGCTTCTGGTATACTACCATTTAAAAACACAGGTGTAACACAACTAGTAGTTGTTCCTATATCAAAACCACGCTCTTTTAATCCGCTTTGTAATGCATTTACATTCTCCCAAAGTTTATTTTTTAACTCTGGCATTGTTCTAAGCATATCTAAACGCTTTAACGCTCCTACTACTAATTGCATTTGCAATGACTTTGCAAACATTTGCGAACGCAAGTTGTATTTTAAGTAATCTATAATTTCTTGATCTGCTGCAATAAATGCACCAGTACTAGCTAAAGATTTTGCAAAAGTAGCAAAGTACACGTCTATTTCATCTTGCACTCCTTGCTCCTCACCTGCTCCAGCACCAGTTTTTCCTAATGTACCAAAACCGTGAGCATCATCTACTAAAAATCTAAAGTTAAATTTCTTTTTTAAAGCAACAATCTCTTTTAATTTACCTTGCTCACCACGCATACCAAAAACACCTTCAGAGATAACTAATATACCTCCACCAGTTTGTTCTGCCATTTTAGTAGCACGTTCTAAGTTTTTTTCTAAACTCTCAACGTCATTATGCTTATAAGTAAAACGTTTACCCATATGCAAACGTACACCATCAATAATACATGCGTGTGAGTCTACATCGTAAACAATAATATCATCTTTAGAAACCAAAGCATCTATAGTAGATACCATACCTTGGTAACCAAAGTTTAATAAATAAGCTGCATCCTTTTTAACAAATTCAGCCAACTCATTTTGTAATTGTTCGTGTAAGTCTGTGTGTCCAGACATCATACGTGCTCCCATTGGGTAAGCAGAACCATAATCTGCTGCTGCTTGTGCATCTACTTTACGCACTTCTGGGTGGTTTGCTAAACCTAAATAATCGTTAACACTCCAAGTAATTACTTCTTTCCCTTGGAATTTCATTCTATTAGAAATAGTTCCTTCTAATTTAGGGAAAACAAAATATCCCTCTGCTTGCGATGCCCATTTTCCTAATGGTCCTTTGTTCGCTAGTATTCTATCAAATAAATCTCTCATCTAAGCTATTTTGGCTGTCTGCAAAAGTACAGAATTTCAGCAAGGTTTCATAACAATTTTATGAACAAAAAAAAACAATGAAGTAAAATTCATTGTCTTTTTATTTTTTAATTTCTAAGTTTATTACTTAACAAATTGAATTTCTGGCTTTTCCTGTTCTACTTCTGTATGTAAAAAACCTTGAGCCTCCATCCATTCATCACTATATATTTTACTCATATATCTAGAACCGTGGTCTGGAAATATAACAACTACTTTACTATTAGCATCAAATTCATCATCTGCGTGTAATTGTTTTACAGCCTGCATTGCAGCACCACTAGTATAACCCACAAACAAACCTTCTGTACCAGAAATTTGTCTTGCAGTATGTGCGCTTTCTTCATCTGTAACTTTTACAAACTTGTCTATAACGTCAAAATCTGTTGCTCCTGGTATTAAATTTTTGCCTAAACCTTCTATACGGTATGGGTAAATTTCATTAGCATCAAACTCACGTGTTTCATGATATTTTTTTAATACAGAACCAAAAGCATCTACTCCAATAACTTTTACATTTGGGTTTTGCTCTTTTAAATACTTTGCTGTACCGGAAATAGTACCACCTGTACCACTACAGGCAACTAAATGGGTAATATTACCATTTGTTTGTTTCCAAATTTCTGGACCTGTAGAAGCGTAATGCGCAGCTCTATTAAGTTCATTAAAATATTGATTAATGTATATAGAACCTTCTGTTTCTCTGTGTAACCTTTTAGCTACCTCATAATATGAGCGAGGATCATCTGCACTTACATGTGCAGGACAAACATATACTTGTGCTCCCATAGAGCGCAACATATCTATTTTATCTGGAGATGATTTAGAACTTACTGCTAATATACATTTGTATCCTTTAACAATACTTGCCATTGCAATACTAAAACCTGTATTACCAGATGTTGTTTCAATAATTGTACTGTCTTCGTGTAATAATCCTTTACGTTCTGCTTCTTCAATTATATGAATTGCTATTCTGTCTTTTGCAGAATGTCCTGGATTAAAAGCCTCTACTTTAGCGTAATATTCTCCTTTAAAGGAATTAGTAACATTATTAATTTTAATTAACGGAGTGTTACCTATTAACTCTAAAACATTGTTATAGGCATTAATTTTATTTTCCATGCGTATTTGGTTATAAAATGATAAGACTTTGTTGGTTAGCTTATCAATTACGTGACAAATTTAGGTTTTTTTTTTTACTTATCGATTTTTCCCTCTAAATCTATTAAAAACGCGTAGTCTTTTGCTACTTCCTTTAAAGCTTCAAACCTACCTGATGCACCGCCATGACCTGCATCCATATTTGTATCTAAAAATAGTAAGTTACTATCTGTTTTAAGTTCTCTTAACTTTGCTACCCATTTAGCAGGTTCCCAATATTGTACCTGAGAATCATGTAAACCAGTGGTTACCAAAATTGTTGGGTATTGTTGTGCTGTTACATTGTCATAAGGAGAGTAAGACTTCATATAATCATAATACTCTTTATCATTAGGGTTGCCCCACTCATCATACTCGCCAGTGGTTAGCGGTATAGAATCGTCTAACATTGTTGTTACAACATCCACAAATGGCACACTTGCAATTACGCCATTATATAATTCTGGTGCCATATTAAGTATACCTCCCATAAGTAAACCTCCGGCAGAACCACCAGATGCATATAAATGTTTACTGCTAGTATATTTATTATCTATTAAATATTTAGAGCAATCTATAAAATCTGTAAAGGTGTTTCTCTTTTTTAAAAGTTTACCATCTTCATACCATTTTCTACCTAAATATTCACCTCCTCTAACGTGCGCAATTACATAAATAAAACCTCTATCTAACAAACTTAAACGTACTGTTGAAAAATAAGGGTCAATTGTATATCCATAAGATCCGTAGGCGTATTGCAATAAAGGGCTTGTACCATCTAACTTAGTGTTTTTATGGTATACTACGGACATAGGTATTTTTACACCATCTCTGGCTGTTGCCCAAACTCGTTCAGACTTATAATTCTCTTTATTAAATTTATCCCCCAGTACCTCCTGTTCTTTTTTAACTTCTTTGGTATGGGTATCCATATTAAAATCTATTACAGAACTAGGCGTTGTTAATGAGTTGTAACCATACCTTAGGATGGATGTATTAAAATCTGGGTTAATGCCAACATATGCCGTATAGGTTTCGCTCTCAAAAGGCAAATAATATCCTTTGTTGGTATCCCAACGAACAATTTTCAATTTATTTAAACCATTTTCCCTTTCAGATAATACATAGTAATCTTTAAAAATATCTAAATCCTCTAGCAATACATTTTCTCTATGAGGTATAAATTCTTTCCAATTTGTAGCTGGCGTTGCAGACTCACTACAAGTCATTAATTTAAAGTTATAAGCACCATCTTTATTAGTTAAAATATAAAACTTATCTCCGTAATGTGCTATAGAATACTCTAGTCCCCTTTCTCTTGGAGAAAATATTTCAAAATCTGAATCGGGTTCTTCTGTTTTAATAAATCTATACTCAGATGTTAACGTACTAGAAGACCCTATTACTATGTATTTTTTTGACTTGGTTTTATATATGTAAGTATTAAAAGTTTCGTCTTGTTCATGATACACTAAAACATCTTCAGAAGTTGGCGTACCCAGTTTATGTTTGTAAATTTTGTCTGATCTTAGCGTTACAGGGTCCTTTTTAGTGTAAAACAAAGTTTGGTTATCTGCAGCCCATACGCTACTACCTGTGGTTTTCTCTATAACATCTTTATAAACTTCCCCTGTTTCTAAGTTTTTAATTCTAATTGTATATTCTCTTCTAGAAACAATATCTACACCAAAAGCTGCTAACTTGTTATTAGGACTAATTGCAATACCACTTAAATTAAAATAATCATGACCTATAGCTAAATCATTACAATTAAAAATAATTTCTTCTGCTGCCGTTTCTTCCCCTTTCTTTCTAGAGTAAATAGGATATTCTTTTCCTAACTCATACCTAGTTTCATACCAATAACCATTTAACTTATAAGGAACAGAAGAGTCGTCTTCCTTAATACGCTCCTTCATCTCATTAAAAAGTGTTTTCTGAAAATCTTTAGTATGGGCAGTTAAGGTATTGTAATACGTATTTTCCTGTTCTAAATATGCAATTACTTCTTTATCCTCCCTATTATTTAACCAATAATAATCATCTATTCTAACATCATTATGTTTAATTAATTCTTTTGGTACTTTTTTAGCAACAGGAGTTTTAATAGTAGCCATAGGCTTATTTATATTTTTACATGAAGCAACAAAAATAATACTAACTAACAGAACAATACATTTTTTTATGACTTTCATTTCTTTTTAAGGTTGATTGACCAACAATTTAGTAATTTTGAAACATATTAACTATAACTAAAAAATTATGTTTGGAGATATGATGGGTATGATGGGAAAACTTAAAGAAACCCAACAAAAAGTTGAAGAAACAAAACAACGATTACATACTGTTTTAATTGATGAAAAATCTACTGATAACGCAATTAAGGTTACTATAACTGCTAATAGAACTATTAAAAGTATTGATATTGACGAAAGTCTTTTACAAGATAAAGAACAGCTTGAAGATTATTTAATAGTAACTTTAAATAAGGCTATTGAAAGAGCAACACAGGTAAATGAAACTGAATTAGCCGCAGCTGCAAAAGATGGTTTACCCAATATTCCTGGAATGGATTCGTTATTTAAATAAAAACTGGCAAGTTTTTTGTATCAATAATAAAAAATATAAAGATGAAACACTTATTAATTGCCTTAATTTTTCCTTTATTATTTGGTTTTACACCAACTAATAAAGTTATTGGAGATGTAGAATGGAACACAGATTATGAGACTGTATTGAAAAAAGCCAAAAAAGAAGACAAAAATATTTTAGTCTATTTTACTGGTAGTGATTGGTGCGGACCTTGCAAAATGTTAAAAAAAGATTTGTTTGATACCGACGAATTTAGAGAAATTTCTAAAAATTATGAGTTATTGTATATTGATATTCCAAGAAACAATGATTTATTAACCGAAAAGCAGTTAAAGCACAATATGGACTTAATGGCTAAGTACAACAAGAAAGGTGTGTTTCCTAACTTAAAAATACTAGACAATAAAGGAAGAGAAAAAGGTGCATTACACGGTTATAGTATGAACGGCGAAGTACAACACCATATAAAATTTTTAAAAAAATATATAGATTAAAAAATCTTAAATAGAATAAAATTTATTTAAAGCCTTCAATTAATTTTGAAGGCTTATTTTTTTTATAAAACAAATAGCTCTGTTACGTTTATTACTAACCCAAGACTTAGAAACTCTTACACTATATTTTAGTTTTAAAATGTAAACTGGCTAACCATTAAAATTGGTTTATATATTACCCTGGTTACAATAACAAAAAAGTAAAAGGGCTTTCAAAATTAATTGAAAGCCCTTTTTATTGGTTAGTGATTAACTATAATAGATTTTACTACTAGTTGTTAATTAATCTAAATTCAGTTCTTCTGTTAGCAGCGTGCTCTCTTTCTGTACAAGAAACACCATCTTTACATCTGTTTTTCAATTTGTTTTCACCGTAACCATTAGCTACTAATAAGCTAGAGTTAACACCTTTAGAGATTAAGTAATCTGCTACAGATTTAGCTCTTCTTTCAGATAAGCTTTGGTTAGATACACTGTTACCTCTAGAATCTGTATGAGAAGCAATTTCTAATTTAACTCCTGGGTTTTGATTTAAAACTGGCATTAATCTAGAATCAATAATTCTTTTTGCTTCAGCAGTTAAAGTAGAGCTACCAGTATTCCAGTTTATTGGTAAAGCTTGGTATTGTACTAATGAGCACTCAACTTCACTCCAAGTAGTAAGGCCACCTTTTTGCTTTAATACCTCTTTAGTAATTGTTTTAGTTACAGCAGGTACAGAAACACTTGTAGTATAAGCATCCTTATCTAATACAGTTTTTGTAATTTCTTTGTATTCAGCAGGAATTATAGTTTCTACTACAGAAGGACCAGAAACTAAAACAGTCTTTTTATATGTAGCATTTCTAGAACCAATTGGGGTTTTAGATACAGTAGCATCTGAAGCTAACTCTTGTGTTTGTATTGTAGTAAACTCTGCTGGGTAACCTTTATAACACCAGTATCTACAATCATCTGGGTTGCTAGAAGCACAATCAGGAGCTGGCGCACCTAATTCCCATACTGCGTAAGCAGGCTTAACTTCTATAGTTTGTGAGCTAGGTGTAAAACTAGCAGGAGTAATACTTAATGTGTTACCACCTTCTTTTGCTACATAAGTAACAGTCTCTGTTCCCCATTTAGCTGGTACTATTTTTAAACTTTTGCTCTCGTCTTTTACTAAAACACGCTCAGTAACTGTTTTAAAAGTTGCAGGTACTGTTTTTAATACAGAATATGCAGGCTTAGTTGTAATTGTAATAGATTCATTTACATATACGTCAGGAGTTGTACAACGTACATAACATTTACCTGGTTCTGGATTTGTAGGCAAATCTTGAGCCATAGTAACAGATGCAGTCATAACTGCAAATAAGAATAATAATTTTTTCATTTTTGGTTAATGTGTTTAATTAATGTTAAAATATGTTAAATAATTATAGTGCAAATATAATTTTTATGTTCAACTAATCATAGAAAAACTGTATTATTTTATAAAAAAACCCTATTTTACTAGTGTTTTAGAGCTTAACAAGCGTTAATTTTAAAATAAACTACTACTCTTAACAAAGTCTTAAATTTAAATTAACTGTAACTTTAAAAAAAATGTTATCTTTAAGAAAAATGTGTAGTTATGATAGATATTGTAAAAAAAGAGGATAATACGTTCACTTTTAGTTTAAAAACTAAAAACAATGTTGTGTTATTGCATGGCAATAGTTTTAATACAAAAGAAGAACTAAATAGTGCTATAAAAGAAATAATGCCATCTATAAACAGTTTAAACGTTTTTGAACGTAAAACTGCCTACAATGGCAAATTTTTATTTAATTTAAAAACCTTAAACGGCAAAGTTATAGGTAAAAGCCAGTTTTACTCATCTGAAGCAGGTATGGAGAATGGTATTAAAAATTTAAAAAATAGTTTTTTATCTATTAACAATTTACAAACTCTTTAATATAGTTAAAAAATTACTGTGCATAGCATTAGTATAATCTAAATGGGTAACAATGCGCAATTTTCCTTGTCCCATACCAATTATTTCTATTCCGTTTTTTAATAGTTTGTCTAAAAAATCTTTTTGTGTCAATCTATCTTCATCAATAGAGAAAATAACAATATTTGTTTCTATAGGCTCTACACTCTTTATGTAGCTTAGTTTTTGTAACACATCACCTATTTCTTTAGCTTTAGTATGGTCTTCTTTTAATCTATTTATATTATTATCTAGTGCATAAATAGCTGCACCGGCCAAGTAACCTGCTTGCCTCATACCACCCCCAAATATTTTACGTATTCTTATGGCTTTTTGTATGTCTTTTTTAGAGCCAACTAAAACAGAACCCACTGGGCAGCCCAAACCTTTACTCAAACAAACACTTATAGTATCAAACAAATCTCCATATTGTTTTGGAGTTTCATTTTTAGCTACCAATGCATTCCATAAACGAGCCCCATCTAAATGGTATTTTAAGTTGTGTTTTTCACAAACCATCTTAATTTTTTTTAGCTCTTCAAAATCCCAGCAAGCGCCACCACCTTTATTAGTTGTGTTTTCTATACAAACCAAGGTAGTAAGTGGGCTATGATAAAAATCTGGAGGGTTTATAGCCTCTTCTACCTGTTTTGCTGTCATCATACCTCTGTGGCCATCAACCAACCTGCATGACACACCACTGTTAAAACTTACTCCACCACCTTCATAATTAAAAATATGAGCATATTTGTCGCAAATTAATTGATCACCAGGCTGTGTATGCAACTTTATTGCCGTTTGGTTTGCCATTGTACCGCTAGGAAAAAATAATGCTGCTTCTTTACCAAACATTGCCGCCACTTTTTCTTCTAAAGCATTAATTGTAGGATCGTGCTTAAAAACATCATCTCCTACATCAGATGCAAACATTGCACTAAGCATTTCTGATGTTGGCTTTGTTACGGTGTCACTTATAAGATTTATTTTCATTTTAAATATTGTGTTTTTAGTTAGTCATACATTCCATTCCTATTGGTGAACCATCTGGTATTTTAGGAGAAACTATTGGCTTAAAAAGTTCTGGGTGTTTTTGAAAATGTTCTATTCTATTTACAACCTCTAATGCATAAGGTTTGTTTCTATCTAAAAATCTATCTTTTAATTCTTGTAATTTAAAATTAGCTATTGCATTTACTTTTGGGTGCACACTTTTGCTTGCTGCTAAATTTTTAATATAATACAAGACTCTAAAATTAATATTCTGTTGCGCTTCATCTAAATAAGTATCTTTATAACTCTTTTTAAATGTGTTATTTATTAACTGATCTAGCACATCATGCAAACCAATTTGTTTTGAATCTAAGCTTTTTTGTTGTACTAATCTAGATGCTCTTTGCGGATGCAATAAAAAGGAAAGAGTCATATCTGCTGCAGTTTCTGCAGCAGAAAGCGCATCAAAAGAAATTCCTGTTTTTCCGTTAAAAGATTCTCTTGTACTACCATAACCTAAAGCTCTAGGTGGAAAAAGTGATAATTTATTTTTAGGAATTGCAATTTGCTCTGCGTTTACTGTTTGTAATAAACTTTGTAGTGCTTCTTGTTGTTCTTTTTTTGAGACAGCTTTAACCGTAAGTTGCTGGTCTCCTTTAACAGTATAATTATAATCTAAACCACCTATTAATTTTGTTACAGCTTCAGTTTGGTATCTATGAAAAAAATAAAGCGGCGCAAAAACATCCTCTAACACAGAATTTGGTTGTCCTTCCTTAATATTATCAATAGAAAAATTAGAAATACCTACTGCTCTAATTTTTAACACCTTATTTAATTCTTCTGTTGCATTACCTCCATTGTCCCAAAGGTGTGCATATGCATGTGCACCTCCACTGGCTCTGGCATCTCTGTCTGATACAAACCTATAGCCTTCCTTTTGTGCTTTTTGTATTATTTTTTTTAACTCCTCATCTTCATTTTTGTCTTCTTTAAAATCTGAATAAGAATAAGCTACTGTATATTTATCCCACTCACCTATACCCTCTACATATGCACCAGAAAAATCTATATTTTTTCCTTTCAACTTAAATTGTGGATGCGGGTAATCCATAACAGATGCTCTGTTGTTGGTACTAGCTGCAAAATTATGAGCAAAACCTAAAGTATGTCCAATTTCGTGTGCAGACAACTGTCTTATACGTGCTAATGCAAGTTCAAGCATTTTGTTATTGTTATCATCACTCTTAGCAAAAGGTTTATTTGTTAAGGCTTGTGCAATTAAAAAATCTTGTCTAATGCGCAAACTACCTAAACTTACGTGTCCTTTTATAATTTCTCCGGTTCTTGGGTCTGTAACACTTGCTCCATAACTCCACCCCCGTGTAGATCTGTGGACCCATTGTATAACGTTATATCTAACATCCATTGGGTCTGCGTCTGCTGGTAATATTTTTAACTGAAAAGCATTTTTATAACCAATGGCTTCAAAAGCTTGATTCCACCACCTACCACCTTCTAACAATGCAGTACGCACAGGTTCTGGTGTGCCATTATCTAAGTAATAAACAATAGGTTCTACGGCTTCACTAATTGCGGCATTAGGGTTTTTCTTTTGTAATCTATGCCTAGTTATAAAACGTTTATGAATGTCTTGCTCTATAGGCGTGGCATAATCATAATAAGAGAACATAAAAGAACCACTACGCGGATGGTAACTCCTTTTTTTAAATTTGTTATCTGGCAACTCTACAAAGGAATGATGTTGAGCTACTGTTACCAAGCCAGAAGTTGGGGCTACAGAACTAATATACCTTCCCTTTGCAGTTCCTTTAAAGGTTAAAAAAACATCAAACTCTATATTTTTAGGAAAAGCTTTAGTACGCTCTAAGTTAAAAGCACTTTTGCTTGCATCTAAACTATAATTACCTTGAGCAGTGTTTTTAAGTTTATTAGCAACACCGTGGGTATCTTGCATAAATAAAGACGTAATATCTATTAAATATTTTCCATTGGCCTCTTCTTCAATTTTAAAACCACCTAAAATAGACTTTGCAAATGCTTGCTCTACAGATTGTTTTTCTAAAGCATTATTAGTTAAAGCTCTATATTTTAAATTTGGTTGTATTAACAGTAACTTATTACCGGCTTTTTTAAAATAAACAACCCTAGTTTTACCCAACTGGCCTCTGTCTAAACCAATGTCATTACTACCTACACCACTGCTTAAAGAGCTTACATATAAAAACTCTTTTTCTAAATCTGTAACTTCTAAATAAATTTTATCTGTACTATCATCATAAAAAAAAGAAAATAATCCATCAAACTTTTTAAAAGTACTGTATTTGTTACTAAACTGTGCATTGCAAATAGCACAATAAACAAGAATAAACAACAAAATAGAAATACGTTTCATAGATAAATTTTTTTTGATTTTCTAAATTTATATAAAATAGATTGTACAACCATAGTTTAGTGCTATTTTTGCTTTTAAATTATTTTAAAAAATGATAACAACAGATCAATACAAAGATCTTTTAGATCGCCTTGGTGCGTTAAGGAGGTATCTTTGACATAGATGCCAAGCTAATAGAAATAGAAAACGAAGAAGAAAAAACACTAGCTCCTAACTTTTGGGATAATGCTCAGGAAGCACAAGCCCAAATGAAAGTTTTACAAGCCAAAAAAAAATGGGTTAAAGACTTTGATGATGCAAAACTACTTGTCACCGATTTAGAGGTTTTATTAGAGTTTTTAAAAGAAGGTGATGTAACTGCGGAAGAATTAGAAAACCATTACAACAAAGCCAAAATACATATTGAAGACCTAGAGTTTAAAAATATGCTTTCTGATGAAGGTGATGAACTTACAGCAATTTTGCAAATTACAGCTGGTGCTGGTGGCACAGAAAGTTGTGATTGGGCAGCAATGCTTATGCGTATGTACTTAATGTGGGCAGAAAAAAATGGCTATAAAATTAAAGAACTTAATTACCAAGAAGGTGATGTTGCTGGCATAAAAACTGTTACTTTAGAAATTGAAGGAGATTATGCATTTGGCTGGCTTAAAGGTGAAAACGGAGTACACAGATTAGTACGCATTTCTCCTTTTGATAGTAATGCTAAAAGACATACTTCTTTTGCTTCTGTATATGTATACCCACTTGCAGATGACAGTATAGAAATAGAAATTAACCCTGCTGATATAGAAATTACAACAGCACGCTCTAGTGGCGCTGGCGGACAAAATGTTAATAAGGTAGAAACTAAAGTACAGTTAACTCATAAACCAACCGGAATACAAATTTCTTGCTCAGATTCTAGATCTCAGCATGACAACAGAGCTACTGCTATGAAAATGCTTAAATCTCAATTATATGAAATTGAATTGCGTAAAAAACAAGAAGCACGTAGCGAAATTGAAGCTGGTAAAATGAAAATTGAGTGGGGTTCACAAATACGTAACTATGTTATGCACCCATATAAACTAGTAAAAGATGTGCGTACTGCCGAAGAGACAGGCAATGTAGATGCTGTAATGGACGGACAAATAGACCCATTTTTAAAAGCTTATTTAATGATGATGGGACAAAAAAATGAAGATTAATTTTTAATAATTTAATAATGATAAAAATTTACCATAACAACAGATGTAGTAAATCTAGAGCAGGAGTAGCTTTTTTAGAAGAAACTGGTAAACCTTTTGAAATTGTAAAATATTTAGAAAATGTACCTACAAAACAAGAGCTACAAAACATTATTAGCCTTTTAGCTATAGATCCTATAGCTTTAGTACGTAAAAATGAGGCTATTTGGAAAGAGAACTACAAAGGCAAGCAACTATCTAATAATGAAATTATTGATGCTATGATTGCCAATCCTAAACTAATAGAAAGACCAATTGTTATTAACGGAAATAAAGCCGTTATTGGAAGACCTACTGAAGCAATAAAAACTGTAATTTAGGAACAGTTTAATTTTTGGCATTTTTATTGCTAAATTCTTTTAACAAATCTTTAACCAAACTAAATTAAACCTTCTTTAATTTTTAAACTCTTACTAATTCAGAAAGTTATGAAAACTAATAAAATATTTTTTTATGCAGCAGTAGTATTTGTATTCTCATTATCAACTGTAGAGGCACAGTATGGTTATGGTAACGGTTATAATAATGGCTACGGAAACGGCCGCGTTAGAAACCAAATGCCACAAACACAATCTAATGAAAAACCAGAACCGCTAACAGCAGAGGAAATTGTAGAGCTACAAATGCCTAAAATTTTAGAAGTTATAGATCTTAATAGTTTTGAAGAAGCAGTATTAAGCACAACATTAACCAAATACATTAAAAAGTATATGGAACTGCAAATTTTAAAGCTAGATGGTGAAAAAATGAAAGAAAGCATAGAAAAATTAAAAGAACAACAGACTGAAGAATTAAAAGCTGCTCTGCCAAAAGAAAAATATGAGGCTTATGTTGCTTTAGAAAAAGAAGGCTTTAAAAAAGCTAAAAAAAAGAAAAAGAAAAAAACTAAACAAAAAGAATGAAACAACTACTTTCCTTAGTACTGGTATTTGCAACTGTAATTACGTACGCTCAAGGTCCCAATGCTAAATCTACTAATCCTAAAAAAATTAAAATCACAGGTACTGTGGTTGATGATGAAACAGGAGATCCTTTAGAATATGCTACACTAGTATTACAAAGTGTTAAAGACCCATCTGTAGTTACAGGAGGAATAACAAACCAACAAGGGAAATTTGATGTTACTGCAGATGCAGGATTATACAATATTAAAGTAGAGTTCTTATCATATAAAACATATACTGTTAACAACCAAAACCTAAATAAATCTACAGATTTAGGTGTTATTAAATTAGCTTTAGACGTAGAACAGCTAGACGATGTTGTTTTAGTTGCAGAGAAAACCACCGTAGAACTTAGGTTAGATAAAAAAGTTTATAACGTAGGTAAAGATTTAACCGTAAAAGGAGGTTCTGTTACAGATGTTTTAAACAATGTGCCGTCTGTAGATGTAGACGTAGAGGGAGCTATTAGTTTACGAGGTAATGAAAGCGTTAAAATTTTAATTAACGGTAAGCCTTCTGCACTTTCTGGTTTAGACAATGCCGCTTTAAAATCTTTACCTGCAGATGCTATAGAAAAAGTAGAGGTTGTTACAAACCCATCTGCAAGGTATGATGCAGAAGGTACTGCTGGTATTTTAAATATCATTTTAAAGCAAAGTAAAACTGCTGGCCTAAACGGATCTGTATCTGCAACAGTTGGTGATCCAGAACAATACGCTGGTTCTGCTAATATCAACTTAAGAAGAGATAAATTTAACCTGTACACAAACTTAAGCTACAGAGACAGAACAGGACCTGGAAACGCCACTTTTGAAAATGAATACTTTAATGAAGATGGCACAACTGCAAGTTTTGAAAACGAATACAGAAATTATGACCGTAGCAGTAAAAACTACAATGCAAATGTTGGTTTTGAATATTTTATAGATGAAACTAGTAGTATAACAAACTCTGTATTATACAGAAACTCTAACGGTTTAGACAAAGCAGATGTTAACTTTTTTAATTTTGATGGTAATATGAACCCTACCATTGAAAGACAAAGAAATACAATAGAAGATGATGATGAAGAAACAGTACAATACTCTTTAAACTATGTTAAAAGGTTTAATGATGACGGTAATAAATTAACTATAGATTACCAATACTCTAGATCTAACGAATTAGAAAATGCTAGTATAGAAGAACTTGTAAGTGGTAATGCAAATAGTAGTCCTTTAGAGCGTACAATTTCTGATAACAAACAAATAGACCAATTAGTACAGGTAGACTATGTATTACCTTTTGGCAAAGATTTAGCCTCTCAGTTTGAAGCAGGTTATAGAGGTAACTTTAATTATTATAATACAGATTATGATTTTGGAGAAGAAGTTAATGGTAACTTTACTAGTAATCCAAATTTTAGTAACGAGCTTTTTTACAGAGAAAATATAAATGCTGCTTATGTACAATTAGGTACTAAATTTGATAAGTTTAGTTTACTTGGTGGCTTACGTATGGAATCTACAGATATAGAAATTGAACTAGCAGAAACAAATGAAATTAACACCAAAAATTACACCAACTGGTTCCCTTCTGTATTTTTAGGATATGAGTTATCAGAAATGGAACAATTTACACTTAGTTACAGTAAAAGACTTAGAAGACCACGTTCTAGGTTTATAAACCCTTTTCCTTCTAGGTCTAGTAACACAAACTTATTTTTTGGTAATCCAGATTTAGATCCAACTTTTACAGATGCGTATGATTTAGGTTATTTAAAAAGATGGGACAAAGTTTTGTTTAACATCTCTGGTTACTACAACCACTCAACAGGAGTTTTTCAGTTTGTTTCACAAGAAACAGGTGACTTTGTTAGTATAGAAGATCCTGCAAACCCAGGGAGTTCTGTAGAAATACCTGTACAAGCTAGAACACCAATTAACTTAGCTACCGAGACTAGATATGGTTTAGATATTACATCTACCTATACACCAATACGCAACTGGAGGTTTAGCTTAAACCTTAACTTATTTCAACAAAGCTTAGAAGGTGAACATACCTATACTAATTTCTTAAACGAAGAAATTACTCAAAATTTTGATGCTGATAACTTTAGCTGGTTTTCTAAATTTAGTGCAAAAATACCATTACCTGCAGAAATAGATTTTCAGACAAACTTAACCTATAGAGGTCCATCCAAAAATGCACAAACTGATACCAAAGGAATGTTTGGATCTGACTTAGCATTAAGTAAAGATATCTTAAAAGAAAAAGGAACCTTATCATTAAGTGTTAGCGATATTTTTAATTCCAGAAAAAGAAGATCTGAAAGTAGAACTGAAAATATTTTCTCAAACAGTGAGTTTCAGTGGAGAGAAAGAAGTGTAGCTTTAACTTTTACTTACAGATTTAATCAACAAAAAAACCAACGCAATAAAGGTGAAATGAGAGATGGCGGAGGTGATGAAATGGATATGCAAGGATAATAATACGGAATAAAATTATAAAAAAAGGGTGTTGTTTAAGTGAACAACACCCTTTTTAATTATTATAATAATTATTAACTACAAAGTTTTAGTATGTATATAATACAATTAAACATTTTAGTTAATAGTGAAGCACAAAAAAAGAGACTTAAATAAGTCTCTTTTTTGTTTTTTATTCTAAACGCTTTGCTTTTCTAGCTTCTCGTTTTTCTTTCAGAAATTCTATAAGTGATCCGCCCAACCAATAAGGTATAACAAATGTTAATAAAAATATCATTAGCCAAAATCCTATAGTAAGGATAGTTAAAAAAGCTAAAAAACCTAAATACTGGTCAAATTCAAACATAAGTAATTTATTTTAACGGTTACAAAGATACTTGTTAAGATGAATAGTACAAATCTAAATCAAAAAAAAATAATAATTATTTTAATATTTTTTTATATTTGTAGTATAAGACGTACTAATATTGCCATAAAATACCTGTAAGTAGCTTAAGTATTATTAACCGTTTTTAAACTAACAACTCAACTTAATAACCTACTTTATAATATGCTTAATAACACTTACCACACATTAGTCCTATTTGTTATAAATACAAAAGACTAATAAACAATGAAAAAAATATTCTTTCTATTCTTTGCCTTATCTACAGTTATTAATGCCCAGCAAAACCAAATAAATAATAGTAATAATACTGTAAAATTATCTGGTACAATTGTAGACTCTGAAACAAAAACTCCATTAGAATTTGCTACACTAATAATTGAAGATAAAAATAACTCTAATTATATTTCTGGTGGTATAAGTAATAAAAATGGTAAGTTTAGTATTGATGGTATACCATATGGAAATTACAATATAAAAATTGAGCATATTTCTTACAAAACTTACTATTTAAAGAATATAACATTAACAAAATCTAAGAATTTAGGACAAATAATGTTAAGCTTAGATGTAGAGGAACTAAACGAAGTTGAAATTATTGCTGAAAAAACAACCGTAGAATTAAGGTTAGATAAAAAAATATACAATGTTGGTAAAGATTTAACTTTAAATGGTGGTTCCGCTTCGGATGTTTTAAATAATATTCCTGCAGTAGCTGTAGACGCAGAAGGTACAATTAGCTTAAGAGGAAATAATAATGTAAAAATTTTAATTAATGGTAAACCCTCTACCCTATCTGGCATTAGTCCCGAAGCTTTAAAACAAATGCCTGTAAGCACCATACAAAAGGTAGAAGTTATAACAAACCCTTCATCAAAATACAGTTCTTCTGGTACAGCTGGCATATTAAACATAATACTACGAAAATCTAAAAAATCTGGATTAAACGGTTCTATAACTGCAACAGTTAAAGACCCGGAATATTATAAATTGGGAGTATCATTAGGTGTTAAAAAGAAATTATTTAATATTTTTTCTAATATAACTTATACAGACAGAGAAAGACCTGGCTATTCTTTATTTTACAATGATTTTTTTGACAATAACAACAACACTACTGGTTTTGAAAATGAATACAGATCTTTAGACCGCAATTACAAAAATTTATCTGTAAATGCCGGTATAGAACTATTGTTAAATAAAAATTCTAGTGTAACTAACTCGGTAGCATATAGCAAAGGATCTGGTTTAAACTACACAGCTATAGACTTAACTAACTTTAATACTACAAACAATACAACAATTAACAGAAATAGAGATACAGAAGAAGATAGCGACGAAGAAAGTATACGATACTCTTTAAATTACAAAAGAAAATTTAACTCTAAAGGTCATATTTTAACCGCAGACTATCAGTACTCTAGAAGTTTTGAGTTAGAAGACAGGGCTATTAATGAATTTATACTAGAAAATAACAGCACCAATCTATTTGATGAGGCCATAACAGACGACACACAAATAAGCCAACTTGCACAAATAGACTATACACTTCCATTTGGTAAAAATTACAATTCTAAAATAGAAGTTGGTTATAGAGGTGTTTATGACAATTATAATATAGACTATACAGAAGGATCTATAATTAATAATCTATTTATAAAAAACAACAATTACAGTAACAACCTAGTTTACAGTCAAGATGTTAATGCTGGTTATTTACAATTTTCACAAGGTTTTAATAAGTTTAATGCCTCATTAGGTATCCGAGTAGAACATACAAATTTGTCTATTTTACTTACTAATACAAATACTACAGACAATAAGTTGTACACCAATTGGTTTCCTTCAATGTTTTTAAGTTACGAGTTTAGTAATAAAGAAAAAATAAGTCTAAACTACAGTAAAAGAATTGATAGGCCTACGGCTGGGAATTTAAATCCTTTTCCTAATAGGGTTAGCAAAACCAATTTGTTTTATGGCAACCCAGATCTAGACCCAATGTTTACTAATTCTTTTGAGTTTAATTATATAAATAAGTGGAATAAAATAACTTTTAATTCTGCATTATTTTACTCTAAAACAGAAGATGTTATACACAATGTAGTTATAGAAACCGGAAATACTGAAACTGTGACTAGTACTAACGGTACAATATCTGCGCCAATAATAGCAAAAACAAAAAGAAACATTGCAGAAGAAGATAGATATGGCATAGACGCAACAGTAACGTATGTACCCTTAAAAAAATGGCGTTTATCTTTAAATATGTTTATGTATAACCAAAAATTAAATGGCAACTATAACTATACTAACAACAACAACCAAATAGTTAATGTAGACTTTAGTGCTAACCAGTTTAGGTGGACAGGGAGTGCTAGTGCTAAACTACCTCTTATTTACGATGTAAATTTTCAAACAAATTACTATTACATAGGGGCAAATACTAATTCCCAAACAAAAACAAAAGCATTAGATAGGTTAGATATTGCATTTAGTAAAAATTTATTAAAAAATAAAGTGGCAGTATCTATTGGTGTTACTGATATTTTTAATGCATACAAAAGATATTCTACTACTACCTTAAACAATTCTATCTCATACAACGAACTTCAATCAGACCAAAGAAACCTAAGAGCTACATTAACATATAAATTTAATTAACATTATTTTTAATTAAAGTTCATATTTGCTCCAAAATAAACTAAAATCATCAAATAAATAAGCATTAAAAATTTTCCAAATTCTTACCTTTGTGGCTATAAAAAATTAGTACAATGAGCTTTAGAATAGAAAAAGATACAATGGGCAAGGTAGAGGTACCTGCTGATAAATATTGGGGAGCACAAACAGAGCGCTCTAGAAACAATTTTAAAATTGGTCCTGCTGCATCTATGCCATTAGATATTGTTTATGGTTTTGCATATTTAAAAAAAGCAGCAGCTTACACCAATTGTGAGCTAGGTGTTTTATCTACAGAAAAAAGAGATTTAATTGCACAGGTTTGTGATGAAATTTTAGAAGGTAAACATAATGACCAGTTTCCGTTGGTTATATGGCAAACCGGCTCTGGCACACAGAGTAATATGAATGTAAATGAGGTTATTGCAAACAGAGCACATGAAATAGCCGGTAATGTTATTGGTGAAGGAGAAAAAACGATACAGCCTAATGATGATGTAAACAAATCACAATCATCTAACGATACCTTTCCTACAGGAATGCACATTGCCGCTTATAAAAAAATTACAGAAGTTACTATACCTGGAGTTAAACAACTAAGAGATACTTTAGAACAAAAATCTAAAGAATTTGCAAATGTTGTAAAAATTGGACGTACTCACCTTATGGATGCTACGCCTTTAACTTTAGGACAAGAGTTCTCTGGCTATGTTTCTCAATTAAATCACGGTTTAAAAGCATTAGAAAACACATTGCCACACTTAGCAGAGCTTGCTCTTGGTGGTACTGCTGTAGGTACAGGTTTAAACACACCTGCTGGTTATGATGTTCTAGTTGCTAAATACATAGCAGAATTTACAGGATTACCATTTATTACCGCTAAAAATAAATTTGAAGCATTGGCCGCACATGATGCTATAGTAGAAAGTCATGGTGCATTAAAACAACTAGCTGTTTCACTTAATAAAATTGCTAATGATATTAGAATGATGGCTTCTGGCCCACGTTCTGGTATTGGCGAAATTATTATTCCTGCAAACGAGCCTGGTAGTTCTATAATGCCAGGAAAAGTTAACCCTACACAAGCAGAAGCTATAACTATGGTTTGTGCACAAGTTATGGGTAATGATGTTGCTATAACTGTAGGTGGCACACAAGGTCATTATGAGCTTAATGTTTTTAAACCTATGATGGCTGCAAACATATTACAATCTGCGCAGTTAATTGGTGATGCCTGTGTTAGTTTTGATGTTAATTGTGCTGCTGGCATACAGCCAAACCACGATGTTATTAAAGAACTACTAAACAACTCTTTAATGCTAGTTACAGCTTTAAATACTAAAATAGGATACTATAAAGCTGCAGAGATTGCAAACACTGCTCATAAAAATGGCACTACATTAAAGGAAGAAGCTATTAACTTAGGCTATGTTACCGCAGAACAATATGATGAATGGGTTAAACCAGAAGAAATGGTAGGTTCCCTAAAATAAAAAACCGAACCATATAAATACAAAAAAGGTGCAATTTTTAATTGCACCTTTTTTTATAACTAAAAATAAAAGTTTATTTAAGTGTAAACTCACTTTTACCTAATATTTTTAATTTAGAATCATAAACAATAGCCATATAGTTTCCTTTTTGGAAATCACCAGTTGGCTTATTTACATAATCACAAATATCTAAAGTTCTGTTTTCGTAGTAAAAAGCAGTTGCTTTACTATAAGTTAAAGATGCACCGCCTTCGTTAGATTTAGTAGTTCCTTCACCTAAAACATTACCTTGAGGATCTAAAACTTCTAAATAAAACTCTCTATCACCAGCTTGCGCAATTGCATTGTCTGCAACAGTAAAACATATTTTAAGTTTGTCTGCTCTTCCCGCTCTAGTTGTAGAAACCAATTTACCACTACTACGCTCTTTTACTGCATCTACAGAGAACTTAGATAAATTTAAAGCAGAACCTTTTTCTACCGCATCTGCTAATTGAGTATTTTGTACAACTAAAGAATCATTAAAAACTGTTTGTCTAGATAATTCTTGATAAGTACTATCTCTTTCCATAGCTAACATAGTGTTAGATGTAGTTAAAGAGTCTACCTTTTTAAGTAAAAAAGCTCTTTCTTTCTTTAACAAATCAACCTGTCTTCTATACCTAGATAACGAAGAAATATCTGTTTTCATAGTTTTTACAGAGTCAATATATTTAGCAATTCTGTCTCTAGCTTCAACTAATTCTTCATTTGTAGCATTACTTTCCATAATAGCCTTGTCATACTCAGACTGTAAGCTAGTTAAATCATTAACTACATATTCTTTCTCTTGTGTTAAAACAGTTTTGGTTTTCTCTCTGTCTTTATACAAAGAAACTGTGTAGGCAATAGAAGCTAATAATCCTACTCCTAATAAAACAGCAAGTACCTTTAATCCTGTATTACTCTTTTTCTCACTCATAACAATACTATTAATTCAGTTTAATTTATTAACTTGACTAAGTTAATCTTTTGGTTCAAATTTATATACGTTTTGGTTTAACATTTAGATTATATGCACTTAAAAATTGGTTTAAGTCCAATATTAATCGTCTAACGGAAATAATTATCTAAAATTATAATTTATAATGAATAATTTAACATTTATTCCCTTTCTGCCAAAATACGCTAAAACCTTTAAAAATCTAAATTTAGAGTGGATAAAAAAGTATTTTGAAGTTGAAAAAAAAGATATAGAACTTTTAAACAACTGTGAAGAGAATATAATTAACAAAGGTGGATATATCTTTTTTGCTAAAATTGAGGATACCATTGTTGGCTGTGTAGCTTATATTAAAATTAAAGAAAACGTTTATGAATTAGGAAAAATGGCAGTAAGCGAAAACTACCAAGGTAAAAGAATTGGTCAAGAATTACTAAACTACGCCATTAACTTTGCCAAAGAAAAACAATGGGAGCAAGTTATTTTGTATTCTAGTGTTAAACTTACCAACGCTTTGCACATATATAAAAAGATAGGTTTTAAAGAAATACCATTAGAACCCAATGTTGTTTACAAAAGAAGTAGTATTAAAATGAGGCTAAATTTAAAATAAAAACCAATGAAAAAACTAATAACTATTGCTGTTTTCTGTTTATTTATAACTAGTTGTAAAAACAATAAAGAAACTAAGAATACCACAGAAGAAGAAACAAGTGAAATTGATAATCACTTTAATGTAACACCTATAGAGCACGCTACAGCTGTTTTTAAATGGGGAAACACTACTATTTATATAGATCCTGTAGGAGGTGCAAATATGTTTGATGGACAAGATGAACCAGATTTAATTTTGGTTACAGATATTCACGGAGATCATTTAAATGTTGAAACTTTAGAAGCTATTAACACTAATAAAACTACTATTGTAGCTCCACAAGCCGTTGCAGACAAACTTTCTGATAATTTAAAAACAAAGCTTACAGTACTAAACAATGACGAATCTGTAGATTTTTTAGATATTAAAATTACAGCAATACCAATGTATAATTTAAGGGAAGAAGCTGTTAAATTTCATAGCAAAGGACGTGGAAATGGCTACCTAATAGAAAAAGCTGGTGAGCGCGTTTACTTTTCTGGAGATACAGAAGATATACCAGAAATGCGTGCTTTACAAGATATTGACAAAGCATTTATTTGTATGAATTTGCCATATACAATGACAGTTAATAGTGCTGCCAGTGCAGTATTAGAGTTTAAACCAAAACAAGTATACCCATACCACTATCGTGGCAAACCCGATGTTAGTGATATTGCTAAATTTAAACAATTGGTAAACGAAGGTAATAAAGACATTAAAGTTGTACAATTAGATTGGTACCCTAACGAGTCATACTAAAGAAAATAAAAAACTCCTTAAATAACTTTAAGGAGTTTTTTATTTTCAATTAATTAAATACAATTACCTAATTAATTTTTTATACTTAATACGTTTTGGCATTAAATCTCCGCCCAAACGTTTCTTCTTATTTTCTTCATAATCAGAGAAAGATCCTTCAAAGAAATAAACTTGCGAGTCTCCTTCAAAAGCTAATATATGTGTACAAATACGATCTAAAAACCATCTATCGTGAGAAATAACAACAGCACATCCTGCAAAGTTATCTAAACCTTCTTCTAAGGCACGTAAAGTATTTACATCCAAATCGTTTGTAGGCTCATCTAAAAGTAAAACGTTACCTTCTTCTTTTAACGTCATTGCTAAATGCAAACGGTTACGCTCACCACCAGATAACATACTTACTTTTTTATTTTGCTCACTTCCAGAAAAATTAAATCTACTTAAATAAGCTCTAGAATTTACTTGCTTACCACCCATCATTACCAATTCTTGCTCATCACTAAAGTTTTGCCAAATTGTTTTTTCTGGGTCAATGTTAGAGTGACTTTGGTCTACATAGGCAATTTTAGCAGTTTCACCAACACTAAATTCTCCTTTATCTGGAGTTTCTTCACCCATTATCATTCTAAAAATTGTGGTTTTACCAGCACCATTAGGGCCAATAATACCCACTATACCTGCTTGTGGTAATTTAAAGTTTAAATCTTCATAAAGTAATTTATCATCAAAAGCTTTACTAACTCCTTTAGCCTCTATAACATTTGTTCCTAAACGCGGACCATTAGGTATGTAAATTTCTAATTTTTCGTCAAGTTGCTTTTGATCTTGACTCATTAATTTATCATAGTTTTTTAAACGAGCTTTTTGTTTTGTTTGTCTTCCCTTAGGACCCTGGCGCACCCATTCTAACTCTCGTTCTAATGTTTTTTGACGCTTAGACGCTGTTTTACTTTCGTCTGCCATACGTTTAGATTTTTGGTCTAACCAGCTAGAGTAGTTTCCTTTCCAAGGAATACCTTCACCTCTATCTAGCTCTAAAATCCAACCCGCTACATTATCTAAAAAGTATCTATCATGCGTTACAGCAATAACAGTACCTTTATATTGTGCTAAATGGTGCTCTAACCAGTGCACAGATTCTGCATCTAAGTGGTTAGTAGGTTCATCTAAAAGCAAAATTTCTGGTTCTTGTAATAACAGTCTACATAAAGCAACTCTTCTGCGCTCACCTCCAGACAATACACTAATCTTTTTGTCACCATCTGGAGTACGCAATGCATCCATAGCAATTTCTAATTTAGTGTCTAACTCCCAAGCATTACTGGCATCAATTTGGTCTTGTAATACTGCTTGTCTAGCCATTAACTTATCCATTTTATCTGCATCAGAATACACTTCTTCTAAGCCAAACATATCGTTTATCTTGTTGTACTCATCTAAAATGGCTACAGTTTCTGCAACGCCTTCTTTAACTATTTCTAAAACTGTTTTATCATCATCTAACTTAGGTTCTTGTTCCAAGTAACCAACTTTATAACCTGGAGAAAAAACAACATCTCCTTGGTAATTTTTATCTAAACCTGCTATAATTTTTAATAAGGTAGATTTACCAGATCCGTTAAGACCTAGAATACCAATTTTTGCACCGTAAAAGAAACTTAGGTATATATTTTTTAATACTGGAGTGTTAGCCGTTTTAAAGGTTTTAGAAACTCCAGACATTGAAAAAATGACTTTTATATCGTCTGACATATCTTGTATTATTAGTTGTTATTAATTGAATTAAAAAAAGGCAAAACAGTACATAACTATACCATTTTGCCCACATATATTTTATTTTTACACTCTACCTTTAAGTGCATTAAAAACCCACGCAATAGCAAAAAAGCCAATTCCTACGGCTGCAAATCCCCATCCGGCAACATCATCATATCTAAATGCACCAAGTGCAATTAGTGATAAGCCCACAAGTATCATAATAAATGTAGCCCAAGCTAAAACTGTATTTTTATTCATCTTTAATTATTGTTGGTTTATTAGATGCCAAATATCGTAATTTTAAAGGTAAAATACCTAATAAATTAAGCTTCAAAAGGAAAAACTATACCTGTTTGATCTCTAATTTGATCTAATAATTGTATTAAATCTAAACTATTTTTATGAGACCATAGGTTACTTTGTATTTGGTTGTTAGCAATGCATTTGTGCACTTCTTCTATTTCATACGTATAACCAATACCTAGTTTAGGAGTTTTGTAATACTTCTTTTCCCGGTTTTTTTCAATGTAATACCCATCTGCTTCATGCCATCTGGTTTCTAACTTTAATAACCCTTGTTCTCCTACTATTTCAGAGCTGGTTTCTGTATTGGCCATTAAACCACTGTACAAATGTGCCTGTGCATTATTATATTTAAAAATAATAGAAATCTGCTTTTCTATTCCGGTTTTATAAAAATTAGCAGTTGCTAATATTTCATTTGGCTTTCCTAACAAAAGGTAAGATAAAAATACAGGATAAATTCCTATATCTAACAAAGAGCCACCTGCTAAGTTTGGGTTTAAAAGTCTGCTCTCTTCTGCCCTATTTAAACCATAAAAAGCAAAATCGGACTTAATATAACTTATAGTTCCCAACTCATTAGCATTTACAATTTGCTTTACTTTTTGTATTGATGGTAAAAACCTACTCCACAAAGCTTCCATTAAAAAAACATTGTTTTTAATAGATGCAGCAATCATACTTTGCACTTGCTCTTTGTTAACTCCCATAGGTTTTTCACACAAAACGTGCTTGCCACTGTCCATAGCTTGTAAACTTAAATTTTTGTGCAACGTATGTGGAGTAGCTATGTAAACAACATCTACATCTATACAATTAAATAAATCTTGGGCATTGGTATATCTATTTTTTACATTATGTTTGTCTGCAAACGTATTTGCTTTTTCCTCACTTCTAGAAGATACCGAGACTAAATTTGCATTTGTAACTAAAGCCAAATCTGTAGCAAACTTATCTGCAATATTTCCTAAACCAACTATACCCCAACCTATTTTTTTGCTCATCAATCAACTATTTTTTTAAACTTTTATCAAAGTTAATCAATATCATATATATTATTCCGCTTATCTTTATGGTCTAAAGCAATTTTTACATAATGGATATAAATTTCAATAAGAACGAAGATCACAACAAGCTCCTTTTATCAGATTTAAAACATAAACTGACCAAAGTAAAGTTGGGTGGTGGCAAAAGTAAAATTGAAAAACAACATGCTAAAGGTAAAATGACAGCCAGAGAGCGTATAGATTATCTTTTAGATAGCAACACAGACGCTATAGAAATAGCTGCTTTTGCAGGTGAGGGTATGTACAAAGAACACGGCGGATGCCCATCTGGTGGTGTTGTTGTAAAAATAGGGTACGTACAAGGTAAACAATGTATTGTTGTTGCTAATGATGCTACTGTTAAAGCTGGTGCTTGGTTTCCTATAACTGGCAAGAAAAACTTAAGAGCGCAAGAAATTGCCATAGAAAATAAATTACCAATAATTTATTTGGTAGACAGTGCTGGTGTTTATTTACCAATGCAAGATGAAATTTTTCCTGACAAAGAGCATTTTGGACGTATTTTTAGAAATAATGCGGTAATGAGTAGTATGGGAATTACCCAAATATCTGCAATTATGGGAAGTTGTGTTGCAGGTGGTGCTTATTTACCAATTATGAGTGATGAAGCTTTAATTGTAGATAAAACAGCTAGTATATTTTTAGCGGGAAGTTACCTTGTTAAAGCTGCTATTGGAGAAAGCATTGATAATGAAACATTAGGTGGCGCTACTACACACTGCGAAATATCTGGTGTTACTGATTACAAAGCCAAAGATGACGCAGATGCTTTGGATAAAATAAAAAAAATAGTAGCTAAAATTGGTGATTTTGACAAGGCTGGCTTTAACAGAATTGAACCTAAAAAACCAAAATTAGACCCTAAAGATATTTACGGTATTCTACCAAAATCTAGAAGCGACCAGTATGATATGCTTGAGATTATTAAGCGTTTGGTTGATGATTCTGAGTTTGAAGAATACAAAGAAGGTTACGGCAAGACTATAATTACAGGTTATGCTCGTATAAATGGTTGGGCTGTTGGTATAGTTGCCAACCAACGAAAGTTGGTGAAAACCAAAAAAGGAGAAATGCAATTTGGAGGTGTTATTTACAATGACAGTGCAGATAAGTCTACCCGTTTTATAGCAAATTGCAACCAAAAGAAAATACCGCTTGTATTTTTACAAGATGTTACTGGCTTTATGGTAGGTAGTAAAAGTGAACATAGTGGTATTATTAAAGATGGTGCTAAAATGGTAAACGCCGTTAGTAACTCTGTTGTCCCTAAATTTACAATTGTTATTGGCAACAGTTATGGTGCTGGTAATTATGCTATGTGTGGTAAAGCATACGATCCTAGATTAATTGCTGCTTGGCCAAGTGCAGAACTTGCGGTAATGAGTGGTAATTCTGCTGCAAAGGTTTTAATGCAGATTGAGAAAGCTTCATTACTTAAAAAAGGAGAAGAAATAGACGAGAAAAAAGAAAAAGAATTGTTTAATAAGGTAAAAGCAAGGTATGATGAGCAAATTTCTCCTTATTATGCAGCTTCTCGCATTTGGACAGATGGTGTTATAGACCCACTAGATACAAGAAAATGGATATCTATGGGGATAGAAGCTGCCAATCACGCGCCTATTGAAAAGCCTTTTAACTTAGGAGTAATACAGGTTTAATTTTATACTTAAATTTATCGATACCAAAAAAAAATACAACTGGCTATATCTGCTTCTTCTAATTTTATCTGGAGAAGCAGTTTTTATATTACCATTTGTTTTAGCTAGAGTATTTAGACCTACAGTTTTAGAGGTATTTAACCTAACAAACTTAGAACTAGGAACTTGTTTTTCCGTTTATGGTTTTGTTGCAATGGCTTCTTATTTACTAGGCGGACCTATTGCAGATAAATTTCCGCCAAGAAAACTAATTGCAATAGCATTGTTTGCTACAGCCTTAGGCGGGTTAGTACTTGCAAGTAACCCAACTTACTTAGTACTTAAAATACTTTATGGTTACTGGGGGTTTACAACCATTTTTTTGTTTTGGGCTCCTATGATAAAAGCTACGCGTGTGTGGGGCGGAAACCAATCTCAAGGTAAAGCATTTGGGTTTTTAGATGGTGGCAGAGGTTTAGTAGGTGCTGGTTTTGGAGCTTTAGGTGTTTTTATATTTTCATTATTTATAATTGGTTCTGTAGAAACTTCAGGTTTAGCAAATAGAGCAGAGGCTTTTAATTATATTATTTGGGTAACATCTTTTATAATTATTGTAATTGGAATTATTGTTTGGTTCTTTTTAAAATCTAAAGAAATTAAAGAAGAAGAAATACAGCTACAATCTATTTCTACACACCAAATAAAAACAGTTTTAAAAATACCATCTGTTTGGTTATTAATGGTAATTATTTTGTGTGCTTATGTTGGCTATAAAATTACAGATGTTTTCTCGCTCTACGCTAAAGAAGTTATGTTGTATAATGAAGTAAAGTCGGCTAAAATTGGTACACTTTTACTATTTATTAGGCCAGTTATTGGTATAATAATAGGTTTTATAGCAGATAAAAGTAAAACTACACTTTGGCTCATTAATAGTTTTATACTTAGTATTTTTGGCGCTTTGTTATTTGCATCGGGGATAATTACCCCTAACAGCACTACACTATTTATTGTATCTGTTTTGGTAACAGTAACGGGAGTTTATGCTGTACGCTCTCTGTATTTTGCTACAATGCAAGATGGGCAAATACCTTTAGTCTTAACTGGCACAGCAGTAGGTTTAATTTCTATTATTGGTTACACACCAGACATTTTTGCAGGGCCATTAATGGGTATATTATTAGATAATTCTCCTGGAGAATTAGGGCACCAACACGTGTTTATTATGCTCACTGTTTTCTCTATAATAGGTTTATTAGCTTCTGTTTGGTTTTACAAATTACAATATAAAAAAAGTGCTAACCATAATTAGTCAGCCTTTTTAAAAACACAACCACTTTTAATTACAATTCCTTATCAGATGCTTTTACCAAACGTATAAATTCGGCTCTGTATCCTTGTTTATCTTCACCTCTACCCTGTTCTGCTAGCTTAATTACAGTTGTTAAATTAGCATTATTTGTAAACTGAGATTTACGTAATTTAAGTCCAAACAACGCTACTGCAGAAGCAAATTTAAAATCTGCAGACATTTCTAATTCTTCATTTTTTTGAATGTGAACCATTTCTACACTTGTTTCTGAATCTGGTTTTTTATATCTAAACTTAACCGTAAACAACTCATCAGAAAAACTATCTAGTTCTTCACTACTTGTATATTTTAAATCTGGTACATCTTTTACATAATCACTTTTAATACCAATAGGAACTATTTCGTAGAGTGCAGTAACTTTATGTCCGCTTCCTAATTCACCTGCGTCCTTGGTATCATCTATAAAATCTTCATCTGCCAAAAGTCTATTTTCATAACCTATTAAACGATAAGCTTGTACTTTAGCAGGGTTAAATTCAACTTGAATTTTTACATCTTTAGCAATAGTATATAATGTACCTCCAAACTCCTTACCAAATACTTTTTGTGCCTCTTGCATAGTATCTATATAAGCGTGGTTGCCATTACCTTTATCTGCAAGAGTTTCTAACTTAGAGTCTTTGTAATTACCCATACCAAAACCAAGTACAGATAAAAACACACCAGATGTTCTTTTTTCCTCTATTAGTTTTTCCATATCGCTGTTACTAGACGCACCAACATTAAAATCGCCATCAGTAGCAAGTATTACTCTGTTATTTCCGTTCTTTTTAAAATTTTTCTCTGCTAATTTATACGCCAATTGAATTCCTTGTCCGCCTGCTGTAGAGCCACCAGCTTCTAATTTTTGCAATGCATTTATTATCTTTTCTTTTTGATTTCCATTTGTTGGCTCTAAAACAACGCCTGCGGCACCAGCATAAACAACAATAGCAACTTTGTCTTTTTCTCTAAGTTGTTGCACTAATAATTTAAAAGCAGATACTAAAAGAGGCAACTTGTTATGATCTTCCATAGAGCCAGAAACATCTATTAAAAAAGTCAAATTAGAGGCTGGCAATTCCTCATTTAAATATTCTTTTCCTTGTAAACCTATACGAACCAATTGTGTTTGTGTATTCCAAGGCGTTTTAGCTACATCTGTAGATATAGAAAATGGATGTTCATCTATTGGTTGCGGATAATCATAATCAAAATAATTTACCATTTCTTCAATTTTAACAGCATCATAAGGTATATTATCTCCGTTATTTATCATTCTTCTTACGTTGCTATAACCAGCCTTATCAACATCTATAGAAAAAGTAGAAAGTGGAGATAGCTTAGCCTTTTTGAACTGATTTTCGGATAATTTAGCATATTCTTCATCATAATTAATTGTACTAGTATATCCTTTTGTTGTAATAATTACGCATCCATTTTTACCTGCTTCACCAAACAAAACACTTGCCTTAGGAGATTTAAAAACCTCCATAGATTTAATTTTTGATGGTTTAATTTTATAAATAGCTCTATTACCCTCTTTTGCAGGAACTCCATTAACAATATACAATGGCTCATTATTTGCATTGATTGAAGATACTCCTCTGATTTTTATTGGTTTACCTGTTTTTTTTATCCCTTTTGTAACCTGTACACCTGCAACATTACCTGCTAATTGGCTAGAAATGTTGTTTTGTATTTTTTCTCTCTTTGTTACCTTTCTAACATTACTACCTGTATATGATTTTCTTGAAGTAGTGCCATATGCCATAACAACAACTTCGTCTAAAGTTGCACTATCTTCTTCTAATACCACATCAATTTTAAGATTATCTTTTACTACAACCTCTTTATATTTGTAACCTATGTAAGTATATGCTAACGTATCTCCTTTGCTAGCTTTTATAGTATATAAGCCATCAAAATCTGTGGTAGTGCCATATTTTGCTCTTTTACTGATAATATTTACTCCTGGTAAAGGACCAGTAGCATCTGTAACTGTACCCGTAATTGTTTGTTCTTGTGCGTTTGCTTGTATGTTACATACAATTATGCAAAGTATAAATAATAGATTTTTCATAAGGTTTAGTTTCTTTTGGTTAGTAAATAATTAGAAGCCGCAACAGAATTAGCAACATACACTTTTTCTATATCTAAAGGATTTATAGTTTGTAAAATTGAAGTATCTGTGTAGCGTACACCGTCTATAATAACAATGGTATTGCTATCACCACGCATTGTAATTGTTGGTGTATTGTTAAGTTGAGTATTACTTATTTGTACACCTGGTACCTTTGACCTAATTGTATTGTACAAATCTTGCTGCGTATTAATATTTTCTGATCCAAACTCATAGATGTTGAATGGAAGATTATCTGATAGTTTTGGAAAGCAAATTGTATAATCTTCCTGTAGGTTTACTGTTAACTTTATTTTTTTCTGTTTAATTTCTTTAGGTTTATAACCTAAACAGGTAAAGACAAGTTTATCATTTTTCTTAGACTTTATTGAAAAATGACCATTAAAATCTGTTAATACGCCTTTGTTTGCTCCTTTAACAACAACATTTACTCCTGGCAAAGGGTTGTTATCACACATTACAGTTCCCGTAACTGTTTTTGTCTGAGCACTTAATTCTGTGCTACAAAAAATAATACATAGGGCTATTAAAAAGTTTTTCATAATGACTAGTTTATAAGTTTAAAACAAACCTACAATAGAGTCATTAGTAGAAAAACACAGAATTAGGGAAGTGTACTTTTGAGTGAGTTAAGTTACTTTTTAAGTAATTCTAAAGTTTTAGTACGTTGAATTTTACCAGACTTAGTACGTATAAACTGTGGTATGTACCAAACATTTTTAGGTATTTGATAAGAAGTAAACACTTCGGATTCTTTTAGTGTAGCCAAAATATCTTCATTTTTTTGCTCCCCTTCTATTAGTAAAACAAGTTTGTTTTCTAAAACAGGGTCGGGCAAGCTTGTAATAAAAAAATCAGAATTAATATAGTCAGATAATTTAGCTTCTATCTGTTCTGGATTCAATTTTATTCCTCCAGAATTTATAATATTATCAAACCTACCTAACCATATAAATTCAGATTCTGAAACTAATTCTACTACATCATTAGTTGTTATAATAACATCTGAGACTTTGGGCGCATTAATAACTAAGCAATTACGATTATCTAAAGAAACTTTAACGTTTGGTAAGGTTTTAAAAGAATCAGATTTAATTTCTTTTACTGCAATATGGGTAATGGTTTCCGTCATCCCATAAGTTTCAAACAAATGTGTAGACACGCTTTTTAACTTCTCCTTTAAATCTAAAGAAACTGCGGCACCACCAATTATAAGTGTATCTATAAAGTGTAAATTATGCAAGCAATTATAAACTTGCATAGGAACCATTGCAGAGAATTTATATTTTTTATTTATTTCTTTTAAAGGATTAGAACTAGGTTCTACAAAATCTATTTCTAAACCTAAAACCAATGCTCTTACCAGCATCATTTTACCAGCAATATAACTTGCGGGCAAACATAATAAAGCTGTGTCACTTTCTTTTAAGTTAAAGAAAGAACCTGTTGCTAAAGCAGAATTTACCATCTGCTGTTTTTGTAGTATTATTGGCTTAGGTGTGCCTGTAGAGCCAGAAGTATGAACAATTAATGTAGGCGAATTAGAAAGCCAATCTTGCAAAAACGAGCCTATTTCTTTTTTAAAATTGTCTTTTTCTGCCAATTCTACTGCTAAAGAACACAATTGATCCTTAGTATATAAAATGCCATTTAATTTAAACTTAGGATTAATGCTACTAAAATGCTTCATCTGTAAGCTGTTCTGCAGTCAATTCTTCTTCTTTAAAAACTTTACCAGTTAGCTTTTCTTTCCAGTTAGTCCATTTGTATTTTTTAGCAAAAAGGAATATTAGTATTGGATATATTACTAAAACAGGAACAAAAATGTCCCAACCTAACTCCGGTTTGCTAACATCTAGATAAATAGAATCTGTTTGAAAAACAGTCCAATCTGCAGTAACCAACAAAGCTCCAATTAAATTATTAGCCGCGTGAAAACCAAGAGCAAGTTCTAGGCCGTCATCCATTAGCGTTATAATCCCTAAAAAGAAACCTGTACCAATGTAGTATACCATAATACCATAGCCAAGATTTTCTACCTCTGGATTGGCCATATGCATTACACCAAACAATACAGATGTTATAATTAGAGGCACTAGTTTATTACCAGCCATAAGTCCAATTCCTTGCATCATATGACCTCTAAAGAGGTATTCTTCAAAACTAGTTTGTAATGGTATTAATAACAAGCTAATAATTGCTAAGGCAATAAAAGGCCCTAGTTTAAAATTAAAAACAAAATCGTTTGGAGAAAGTACAAAACCAACAGCAAATAAAAATATGGTTAGTAATCCCCAAAAAGCAAAAGAATAACCAATACGTTTAAAGTCTATTTTTTTTCTGGCTGTTGTTAAAGATGTTATAGATTGTTTATGAATAAGTTTTGTCCACCCTAAAACAAGAAATAAACCAAATGCTAAAGGCAATAAATTAATAGCAAACACTGGATTTCTACCAAATTGTTCTATTAACTTATTCATTATTTCATCTACAGGAATTGGAGAGGTTTTAACAGAGATATAATTAAATATCATTAAAATTATAAATCCAGTTGGAAGTATAAAATACTTCCACATACCTCTTGTTTTTGCTTTAAGCCCTTGTTCTATATACATAAATCTTCTATTAAATTTTGTTGCCATTTTAAGGTTTTACGGTAACTAATAGCACCGTTGCTAACCTCTAAAGGACTATTAAAATTGTTGGTATACAAACTACCAGTGCCTAAACCTTGCGGCATTTTACTATGTAAGCCATAGGTCCATTGTGCAATTGCATTTAAGCCAATATTACTTTCTAATGCACTTGTAACCCACCAACCAATATTATATTTTTCTGCTAAAGAAATCCATTGTTGTGCACCTTTAAAACCACCAACTAAACTTGGTTTTAAAATTATATATTGCGGTTGTATTGTTTGTAGTAGTTCTTCCTTTTTTGTTACACCAAACACACCAATTAATTCTTCATCTAAAGCAATTGGTAATGGTGTAACGGCACACAAATTTTTCATTTGAACATAATTACCTTGCTTAATTGGTTGTTCTATAGAATGTAAGTCTAATTCGGCTAAAATTTTTAACTTATCCAAAGCATCCTCCTTAAAAGCTCCATTAGCATCTACACGCAGTTCTATTTCTTCTTTTTTGTATGTTTTCCTAATGGATTTTAAAAGCGAAATCTCTTTATCAAAATCTATTGCTCCAATTTTCATTTTAATGCAACTAAAACCGTCTTGTAGCTTTTGTTGTATTTGTTGGTGCATAAAAGACTCCTCTCCCATCCAAATTAATCCATTTATGGGAATAGTAGCTTCATTTTTAGAAAAGTTATTCTTAAACAAAACAAAAGGGTTATCTGCTGCTAAAGATAAAAATGCCTGTTCTAATCCAAATTGAATGCTAGGAAATTCCAATAACTCTATTAAAAGAACCTCTAAGCCTAAATGAATGTTGTTGCACACCCAATTTAGCTTTTCTTCATAGTTTGGAACATCGTCTATACTTAAACCTCTTAAAATTCCGCATTCACCAATTCCTGTTTTATTATCGTTTTTTAAAATAATAAACCAAGTTTCTTTTTGGGTAAGTACACCACGGGAAGTACCACTAGGCCTTTTAAAATCTAGCGTGTATTTTTTATAAATTGCTTTCATAACAGTAAAAATTATACTGTAAGGGAATTTCCTATTGGTAATAAATGCAATTGCTTACCTGACGCTTTAAACTTTTCTATAGCTTTTTCTTCATCAATTTCTATAAAACCAAAAGTATCAAAATGATAGCCTAAAATAGTATTACATTCTATAAAGTCTGATGCAAGAATAGCATCATCTACACCCATTGTAAAGTTGTCTCCCATTGGTAAAACAGCTAAGTCTAACTTGGTAAACATTGGTATAAGTTTCATATCCATAGTTAAGGCTGTATCACCAGCTATGTAAATACTTTTATTTGATGAAGTGATAACAAATCCGCCTGGGAGTCCACCTTCAGATCCATCTGCAAAAGAAGATGTATGTATGGCGTTTACGTATTTTACGGTTCCAAAATCAAAAGTCCATTTACCACCGTGGTTCATAGGGTGTACTTTTAGCCCTTTATTTTCATAATATGTAGCAATTTCAAAATTACTAACAATTACAGCATTTGTTCTTTTAGCTATGTCTTCTACATCTAAAACGTGATCTTGATGTGCGTGGGTAACTAAAATGTAATCTGGGTTTAAAGTGTCTTTATCTACTTGATTATTATTCTTTGGATTACCAGAAATAAACGGATCTACCAAAACAGTTTTGCCTCCAACTTCTAGTAACAAAGTTGCGTGACCAAGGAATGTAATTTTCATAGTTTGTTATTTTAGTTCAAATTTATTTAAAATTGAACCAAAAACGAACTCCTTCTACAGATTTATCTATATTAAGTGTAGACTGTAACTGATTTACCAAACGGTTCATTAAACGAATACCCATTGAAGATTTAGTTCTTTCATCTGTATCCTCTGGTAAACCTACACCGTTATCTGTATATTCAAAATAACCACCTGTTTCTGTATTTCTTAAATGAATGTAGATTTTTCCATTTTCATCATTATCTGGAAAAGCATATTTAAAAGAATTAGAAACAAGCTCATTTAGTATTAATCCAAAAGGAATTGCTCTATCAATATCTAACTCTACACCTTCTGCATCTATGGTAATGTTTATATTATGACCTCCTTTTTTAAATACCGACTGTACACTATTTACCAAACTCTCTACATAACCTTGCATTTCTATTACAGATAAATCATCATTCTGATATAGTTTTTGATGAATTAACGCCATTGCTTTTACTCTACTTTTACCCTCTTCTAAAGCCATAATTGCAGCTTTACTTTTAGTATTTTTAGTTTGTAAACTTAACAAACTAGATACCATTTGAAGGTTGTTTTTTACTCTGTGGTGAATTTCTTTTAAAAGCGAATCTTTTTCTGTTAACTGGCTTTCAATAATATTATTTTGCTTAGCAATAACACGTTGGTTTTTTATACTTTTAATGTAAGCAAATACCAAACCACCTAATCCTAAAAGTGTAAATATTAACGATATTAAAATTAAACTCATACGCTCATCACTGGCTTGTGCTTCAATTTTTGCGTTCTCTAGTTCAATTTTCTTTTCGTCTAATCTATCTTCAGAATTTTCTAATTCTTTTTCAAAAACAGTTGCAATTTGTTGGTGCTTTTTTAAGGTTTCATTTACCCTTATAGAATCGTTAATTTTTATATTGTTGTTTAGGTAAAAATTAGCCTTTTTATAATCGTTCATTTTTTGATAATAAACAGCTAATAATTGATTTTTACGTAGTACATTGGATACTTTTATAGCACGTAAATCATCATTAATAAGTTCTAAAACCTTATCTAATTTATTAGTTTGTAAATAGCAGTTGGCTAAATCCAATGTGTTTTCTACGGCATCTTGAGAATAAACCTCTACATTAAATTCTCTAATTTTTACCAAACTAGAATCTAATAATGGAATAGCTTCTTCATACCTTTTTAAAAGCATATAACATTTTCCTATATTACCTTCTATAACACCTTTTAAAAGAGCACCTTTTACCAACTCATCTTCAGTTTTTGGTCTGGCAATAGTATCTAAATAGGTGTTTATATATTTACGTGCTTCTTGGTATTTTTCTAAGGCTACTTGTGACGATTTATCTAACCTAAGGAAATCTCCTATTTTATTATTGTAAACAGCTTGTCCATAATAATCATCGCTACTAACAACATTACTTTTTTCTCTAATGTATTCGCCTCTAGCTTTTTGGTACAGGCCTTGATCTGCATAAATATCATAAAAAGAGATGTTATCTGCTAAACCTAACTCTTTCTTTTCTTTACGAATTGCAATTTGCTTTTCGTATAGTTTTAGCTGAGAGTAATTCTCATCCATAATATCTAGCAATGCACTTTTAAGTGTATCACTAAGCTTTGTTTTATCTATATACAGTTCATTGGTTATAGCTATACTTTTGTCATACTGAACTAAATCTTGATGAATGTGTGCTTGTAAAATTCTATAGTATTCTACAGAACCATCATCCTGGGCATTTCTGGCTTTGGTTAACATAGAATCTATGCGCTCTAACCACTCGTAACTAGAATTTTCTTTATATCTATTTGGTGTTTTATAGAAATAGGCAAACTTGTCTTTTGCAGACGGTATTTTTACAAAACTGTCTAAAACCGTTTGTTGTAACTGTATTTCTTGTGCTGTAGAAGCATTAAAAATTGCAAACGAAAAAAATAAAACTGCAACATATGTTTTAGAAGTAGATATGTTGTTATTAGGTTTTAAAATGTACTGTATATTTTTATTGTTGCTTAAAATTTTAGCAATTTTTGTAATCATATTACGGGTCTGTTATAAAAAAAATTTTGACTTACTTGGGTATAAGTAAAAGAGTGTAGTGCCCTAAAACACTCCTTTTTCTTAAGTTTTTGTTAAACTATAGGGCAAGTTATGATTTTCTTAATAATTATAAGCTCAAAATAGTAAAAATAATAAGGTAAAACCCCTTAAAAAGTAGAAAAGAACTCCAGTAATGGCATAATAGCTATTTTGTAATTATGTTTTGCTTGTTTTATGTTAGGTTTTATGACTAAACTCCTAAAATAAACATTAACAGAATTGCTTTTTCTAAATTATAAAAACACTATTCGTGTTTATAAAAAAAGCCTTGCTTAAATTGGCAAGGCTTTTTTTATTGTTAAGAGTTCATTGAAGAAATAATAAACTCTTTAAATTCTTTTGAAATAGGAATTAATTTATCATTAATCATAACATCTTTGGAATTTACAGCTCCTATATGGTCCACATTAACAATGTAAGATTTGTGAGCTCTGTAAAATTTGTCCTTTGGTAGTTTCTCTAAATAATCTTTTAAAGGAGATCTTACTAAGAATTTTTTATCTACAGTATTTACCTCTAGGTAAACATTATCAGCTTTTATAAACTGAATATCAGTAAAATTAATTCTGTAATATAAATGTTGTTTTTTTACAAAGATAGAATCTTTTAAAACCGAATTAGACATTGGCTTTTCTACATCATCTTCCGTTAAGCCTTGCTTGTCTAAATAATTAAAGTTAGATAATGCAATTTCTATTGAAGTGTATAAATCTTGTTGTTCAAAAGGTTTTACTAAATAACCATTTGGTTTTACAATTTTTGCCTTTTCTACTGTAGCTCTGTCAGAGTTAGATGTTACAAAAATAAAAGGTATGTTATAGTTATCCCTAATATGCTTACCTAAATCTATACCAGTTTTATCTGACGCTAATATAATATCTATAAGTACTAAATCTACCTCGGTAGTTCTTAGCACTTCTTCTGCTTGCTCATATACAATAACATTACCAACTATTTCATAGCCAATTTCTTCTAGCATAGATTGCATATCATCTGCTATAATAACGTTATCTTCTACAATTAAAATTTTTATGGGTTTTTCCAATTCAGTTGGTTTTATGATGGACTTAATCTATGCTAATTTACAAAAAATTATTAAAACTAAAATAAAACAAAATAGCGAATAAAAAACTGCTTAAGGCTACTATTTTGAGTTCTGGATCCATCGTTAAAGAATCCTTCATTTTTAATACTTTTATAAAGTGTTTAGCCAAAGGAATATAAGCAAACAGCCATATAAAATTAAAAACATTTGTATAATTATAAACTGTAAATATTAATACACTTATAAAACTAGTTATAAGTAATGAATAATGGTACTTTTTTCCGTTTAAAAACCCCATTTTAACAACAATTGTATTTTTCCCTGAGGTTTTATCGGATACAATATCTCTTAAATTATTAAGATTTAACACGGCCACACTTAGTAAACCAATAGTAATTGCTGGTAAAAAAGCCATAAAACAGAGTGTTTTTGTAAGTAAAAACATAAAGCCAAGAACGCTAACTAGTCCAAAAAAGATAAAAACAAACACATCTCCCAATCCTCTGTAACCATAAGCAGATTTACCTACGGTGTATTTGATAGCTGCCCAAACTGCAAAAACACCAAGTACAAAAAAGAGTATTATGTAAATTATACTATCTGCACTAAACGCCGTAAATATTAAACCTGCAATTAAAACTAGGCATAAAATAATAGCTATAAAAATTCCTTTTTTTAATTCTTTAGGAGTAAGTATTCCACTTTGTAACGCACGTTTAGGACCAATTCTATCTTCATTATCTGTGCCCTTAACACCATCTCCGTAATCATTTGCAAAGTTAGATGTTACTTGCAATGCTATGGTTGTTAAAAGTGCTAATATAAAAACAGTTATGTTATTATAACCATACAAGCAAGCCAAAGCATAACCAACTATTATTCCGGATATAGACAAAGGTAAGGTTCTTAACCTAGCGGCATTTACCCAAGCTTTTAATTTCATTTTTAGTTAGGATTCTCTATTTTTAATCTTTTGCCATCTTTATAAGAAGCAACAAAAGCATCTTCAAAACCCATCTTTACAAGCTGCAACCTAAAAGTTCTTGCTTCTTCAATAGTTTCAAAATTACCAATAGAATATGTATAAAAAGGGTTATTTTTTACAAATAACGTGTTTGCTAGTGAGTTAGATACTAAGGTTACATTATTATCTACAAAAGTTTTAACCTGTACAGAGTATATTACTTTTTTCTCCAAAATGTTACGAGCCAAATAAAAGTCGTTTACAAAATTTAACTCTTCATTTTGTTCTTTTAAATTATTTATTCTTGCTTTTATTACATCTAAACTATCTATAGATACAAGGATATTATTATTCTCGGCAGAATTAAAAGCTCTAGCTCTTGTAGATAAACCTGCAGAAAAAGAAGTAAAAACTAAAGTACCTAAGAAAAATACAGCTGCAATTATACCTAATACGTTACGCTGTCTTTTTTTTCTTTTTAGCTCTTTATTCTTAAATTTTATTTGGTCTAATAAACGCTCGTTCATTAATTGAGCCTTATCTATATCCTTGTGTAGTTCTAATAAATCAACTTCTTCTATAAATGGCATATTTTTAATTTACAGGTTGGTTAATGTTTGCTTATAGTTATATGGTCTATGCAATTTAACGTTTTTTACTCTAAAATAAAATTATGAATAACTTAATTTATATAACAAAATTAGTACTGTAAGTTTTATTTTACAAACTAACGTTAATTATTTAACTCAAGTATATGCCATCTGGCTTAATTTCTATTTTTCGTTCTCTGTATAAAGTTCCAATACCTTTTTTAAAAGCTTTTTTACTTAGCTCTAACTCTCTTTTAATATCTTCTGGGTCAGATTTATCATGTAAGCCTAGAAAGCCTCCATTTTCTTTTAATTTCTGGTAAATAGCGTTTGCTACTGGTTCTAAAATTAAATGACCTAGTGGTTGTAAGGATACATCAATTTTATTATCTGGTCTTATATTTTTTATATAACCAATTTGCTTATCTCCAATGGCAATATCTTTAAAAACTTCATTAGCGTAAACTAATCCTTTATGTAAGTTGTTTATTATTACTTCCCACCCAAGATCCGTTTTTCTAGTAAACAAAATATTAACCTCATCATTATTATCTACAGTTAACTCTTCATTAGATAAAAACTTATCTAATTTGTTAGATGCCACTAATCTGTCTGTTTGCTCATCTAAATAACAATAAACAATATACCATTGGCCGTCTACCATTTTAGTACGTTGCTCTCTAAATGGCACCAACAAATGCTTCTCCAAACCCCATTCCATAAAAGCTCCAAAATTGTTTACCTCTGCAACACGCAACAAATGAAAATCGTTACGAATAATATAGGGTTTTAAAGTAGTAGCAATAGGCCTTTCATCATAATCTAAATAGCAAAATACAGTAAGCATATCACCTATTTCAAAATTCTCTGGTACATACTTATTTGGTAATAAAACATCATTACCATCTGTATCTCCTAAAAACAAACCAACACTGGTATCTCTTAATATTTCTAAAGTGTTATATTTTCCTAATTCCATTTTAACTATTGTATGCTTGCAAAAGTACAGTAAAAAAAAGAGGCTACCTTGTTTAAGGTAGCCTCTTTTACATAATTCTTTAAAATTCTATTTATCGTAAACAGACTCTTTTTTAAAGTGCTGAGCTAATTTGTAATAAACTACAGCTCTATGCTTATTTTTGTTAGATGATCCGTATTTGTCCATAACAGCTTTAATACCTTCCATTAATTTTGGGTCATCACTCATCCCCAATTTTTTCATTAAGAAATTTTTCTTTACTGTTTCTAGTTCTTTTTCATCAGAACCAGATACTTTAGAAGAATCTTTATTATAAATAGAAGGACCTAGACCTATAGTAACCTTTGTTAATAAATCCATATCTGCAGTTTCTCCAAATTTATCTTTTAAATCGGCAGCGTACTTTGCAATTAAATCATCTCTTTGGCTCATAATTTTAATATTCTTTTGTATAGTTAATGTTAATAATGCTTCTAAGATATAAAATCAAAATAACTAAGCAAAATTTTATTGTTTATTATTCTAGGTGTTTTCACCTCTAATAAAATAGCCTTATCTGATTCTTTATAAAAATCTTCTAAATGTTGACTTAAAGCATTTTCATCTTCAGCAAACTTATAATCAACATTATACATACTACACAAGTTTTCTATTTCTAAATTATGAGCCGTTTCAAAATAAGTTTTATAATTATCTGTTTCTTCTTGGCCTGGTAAAATTCTAAAAATACCTCCTCCACTATTATTTATTACAATTATTCTAAAATTAGGTTTTACATAGTTGTTCCAAAGTGCATTACTGTCATACAAAAAGCTTAAATCTCCTGTAACTAGTAAGGTTGGTTTTTTATTATATACTGATGCTCCTATTGCTGTAGACGTACTACCATCTATACCACTAGTACCACGGTTACAATACACCTTTAATGTATTTTTTAAAGGAAACAACTGTGCATATCTTACCGTAGAACTGTTAGACAAGTGTACTTGGTAACCATCTGGTATACTTGGTAATATTTGTGAAAAAGCTAACATATCAGAAAATGGAATAGTGTTTAAATATGCTTCTCTTTTTTCTTCGTAGTTTGCTTTTACTTTAGACCATTTTGCAAAATAACTACTATCTACAAATTTTGTTTTATCTAAAAATGCATTAAAAAAAGTGTTTGTATCTACTTTAAAATGGTGAGACAAACTAAAAAAAGTGTCGTATGCTTTTTTACCATCAATATGCCAATGGTGTTTTGGTTTATACGTACGTAAAAATTGTTTAATTTTTTTAGATACAATTAAGCCTCCAAAAGTCAGCAAAATATCAGGTTTTAGCGCTGTAAACAGCTCCTCTTTATCATTGGACTTTTCTATAGGAGCTAAAATACTGTCTATACTGTTAAAAAAAGTAGAATGATGAATATTAGATGTTGTTTCTGTAAACACAATTACAGACTCGTCCTCCGCAACCTCATCTAAAAATTGTTGTTCTATAACATTTGGTTTATTTACACCTACTAAAATCATTTTTCTGGTAGATGTATTCCATATGGAGGCAAAATCATCTAGTGTAGAGCAACTAGGGAGCACTGTATCCTCTTCTTCTTTTACAGATGGGACAACACAACTATGCTCTTCTGTATTATACAAAGGTTCTTCTAAAGGTACATTAATATGCACTGGTGCTAATTCATCAATAGCAAAATCTATAGCATTTTGTAATTCTGCGCTATTAAATGTATTAATATCTTTTTGCTGTTCTTCTACCGTTTTTTTTACAGATAAAAGTTCTGCTCCAAATTTTTTTATTGTGGCCGTTGCGTGGGAAACATCTTGTTTTAAATTTGCCTGATAGCCAATATGGTTTTTAAAAACGTTTTCTTGCCTAATAGTTTGCCCGTCACCTATATCTATCCTATAACTTGGTCTATCTGCAGAAATAACTAACATAGGAATATCACTATAAAAAGCTTCTGCTACTGCAGGATAATAGTTTAACATAGCACTACCAGAAGTACATACCACAGCAACTATTCTGCCTGTATTTTGTGCAATACCTAAAGCAAAAAATGCAGCACAGCGCTCATCTACTATGCTATAACATTTAAAATAAGGGTCTTCTGTGAAACCTATAGTTAACGGTGCATTTCTAGAGCCGGGTGATATTATTATGTCTTTAACCCCTTTAGCCTTACAATGTAAAATTACAGATTGGGCAGTAGGTATGCTAGAGTATCTCAAATTACAAGAATATTTATTAGTAAAAACTGATGCAAAAGTACAGCGTAAACCATTGTTTACCCAATTATTTTAAAATAATACGCAACATTGTACCACTTTTAGCTACAGTTTCTTCCCATTCCTTTTCTGGTATAGACCCATTAGTTATACCTCCACCAACGTATACTTTTACTGTTTTGTTAGTAAGTTCTGCGCAACGCAGATTAACATATAAGTTACTAACCTTTGTGAGAGATGTATACGCCCTGTTTTCAATATTTTTTTTAGTCTTAGACCTAAACTGTTCTTTAGTAAAGTTAAGCTCTCCTAAAAAGCCTGTATAAAAGCTTCTATTATAATTTTCGTTTTTAAGTATAAACTCTTTAGCTTCTTGTTTTGGCAATCCGCAAGTAGCTGGTGTTGGGTGCAGTGCAACTAAAATATCTTGCAAGTTGTTTTGCATTAAACCAGTTATTTTAGTGCGTAAATGCCATAATTTACCTGCTCTTACAGATGTTACTTCTGTAGCTTTTAAATTAGTTACTTTTTCTGCTAATTCTTTTTTTATAAACTGCGTAACTACATCTTGTTCATTATATTCTTTTTCTCCCCAAACCGGCTCCTTTCCTTCTTCATAAACTTGTGTACCTGCTAATGAAGAAGTCTCTATACGCTTATTGGTTACTTTTAACAAAACCTCGGGTGTAGCTCCTAGCCACATTCCTACTTTAGGATGATACCACAAATAGCAAAATGCTGTTTTGTAAACCGAAAGTAGTTCTTTAAATAGTGCTATAGGTTTTGTAGCGGTATGCGTAGTTATACAGCGAGAGAGCACCACCTTTTCTAAATAGCCATTACCAATTGCGGTTATACCTTTTTTAACAAGTGCAATATGGTCTTGTTTTTCTATTGGGGTTGATGAAATACTAACATCATTGTCTATAGTAGAACTCAAAAGTTTATCTGTACTATAGTTTGTTGTTATTATAGTTTTATTTGGAATTAATATTGATGCAGAATTACTATCAAAAGGAGCAAATACAAAGCCTGATTCTTGGTAATTTTTTACGTAGTGTAAAACAGCATCTTCTTGCAACACAGCACTAACTACATCTTCATTAGGTTTTCTGTACACTACAAAAGGTTTTTGTGCATTAAGCTGCTCTTGTAGTCGATCAAAAAAGTGATTCATTTAGTTACTTTTTTCTTGGTAAAGAAATAGTGGTTAACTTACATAAAGAAACCAACTCACCTGCGTTATTGGTAATTCTAATTTCCCACAATTGCGTGGTTCTTCCTTTATGCATAATACTGGCTTTAGCATACACATTACCATCTTTAACACTCTTAACGTGGTTTGCGGTAATTTCTAATCCGCGTACAAAATACTCCTGTCCATCTAAAAAAATATAAGACGCTGCACTACCAACACTCTCTGCCAATGCTGCGGTTGCTCCTCCATGTAAAATTCCGTCTGGTTGATATACCTTTGGTGTTACTGGCATTTTGGCAACTAAAAAATTCTCTCCTACTTCTACATACTCTATATCTAATGTTTCCATTAGCGTATTTTTAGAGTTTTCATTACAAATACGTAGTATTTTTTCTTGAAATTCGTTCATCTCATATTTTTTTGTAAAAATAATCAATCCAAATACAACAAAAGCTATAACTTTAAATTTTGATTTTTTTACACATTTGAAACTACTGTTTTATGCAGCCAACAGAAAAAGAAGTAAGCTATACAACTACCAACTCCTACGCAACCCTTAACAACCTAACTACGGAAACTAAAAATGTATGGTTTGTTTGTCATGGTATGGGTTATTTAAGCAAGTATTTTTTACGCTATTTTAAAGAACTAAACAGTAAAGAAAATTATATAATTGCACCACAAGCACCATCTAAATATTATCTAAACAACAAGTTTACTCATATTGGCGCAAGCTGGCTTACTAGAGAAAATACAATTGCAGAAACAAAGAATGTTATTACCTATTTAAGCAAAGTATACCTTGCAGAAAATATTCCAGAACACTGTAACTTTATTGTTTTAGGGTATTCCCAAGGGGTATCTGTGGTAACAAGATGGTTAGCTAAAGAAAAAATTGAATGCAACCACATTGTTTTATATGCAGGCACTGTGCCCAAAGAACTATCTAATACAGATTTTATATACTTAAACAACAATAAAACCAAAACAACTTATATAGTTGGTAACGAAGATGCTTATTTTAATGATGAGCGTAAAAATTTAGAAAAAACAAGAATTAAAAACATCATAGACCCAAACACCAATTTTATAACTTTTAAAGGTGCGCACGAGGTAAAAAAAGAAATAATAAATTCGTTAGTAGAATGATACATACTATAAACAACCTGGAAGATAATACGGTACAACTATTACCTTTAGAGCAAAAACATATAAACTTGCTTTGGCCTACCGCACAACAAGTAGATTTATATAAATATGGTTCTAATGACGTATCAACATTAGAAAAATTAACCAATTATATAAAAACAGCTATACAAGATAAAAATGCAATTGCCTTTGCTGTGTTTGATAAAAGAACCTCTGCATTTATAGGTTCTACACGGTTTGGCAATATTGACAAAACAAATAAAGTATTGCACATTGGATGGACATGGATATCACCAATAGCCCAAGGAACAGGATTAAACCATAAAATGAAATACCTGATGCTTTCCTATGCTTTTGAAGAATTAAACTTTGAAAAAGTAGAGTTTAGAATAGACGAAAGAAATATAAAATCTAGAAAAGCTGTTGAAAAACTTGGAGCTACACTTGAAGGCATTTTAAGAAAAAATGTAATTACTAAGGGTAATTTTAGACGCAGCTCTTGCTGCTATGGAATTTTAAAAGAAGAATGGCCAAAAATTAAGCAAAAGTACTTTAACAAATAAACTATTGTTTAATTTCATCAGTAACTACTTTCACTTCTTCTGGGTAATATTCTATTTTACGTGTTGTATACGTATTGTCTGGTGATACAACTTGCTTAATCCAATTGCCTTTATCACCATCAAACTGGTGCATATAGGTAATATCATAAGTAGTTTTTGCTTTTTTAACGGTTATTTTGTCTACAACCTTTACATCTTTCTTGTAAGTGTATAATTCCTTTTTATCTAAAGTAAATTTATTTCCAGTAGCATCTGCAACAAAATAATCTTTGTATACTATTTCTCCATTTTCTTTGGTAACAACCTCTTCTGCTTTTAAAGGTTTACCATCTAAAAATTGTTTTGTTAAAGTTATTTTTAGTTTTTCTTTTTTTGCATTTGTTTTGTAAGACTCGCGTATGGACTTTAGTATTTTTCCGTTTAAGTAAAATGTTTGTTCTTTTTCTGTATCTGTAGTTGTATAAGTTATAGTTGTTTCATCTACCTCTTCATCATTAATACGTTTAATAATTTTTAATTTATCCTGCGCATCAAACTCATACTCGTATTGATCTAAAAATTTTTTACTATAGGTTAATATTTTTTCTGTTATATATTTGTTACCTACAGTGTCTATACTAAAAATATGTGCTATTGATGTACTTTTATCAAAAGCGCCATCTCTATAGTTTTCTAAGCGTTTTTCTAAAATTTGATTGTTTTTGTATTTGTAATACGTAATACTATAATCTTGGTCTGAGTATCGTGTTATAGATTTTGTTAGCTTTCCTTCTTTATTAAAATAAAATTCTTCTTTACCATAATTTGTAATTACAGTACTCTTTTTAACATTACCAGTTAAGTTAAAATCTGCTTTGGTAAAAATACGTAGTTCTTGAGCCTCAATTACAAAAGGCAACATAAAAACAATTAACAAGTATAGGTTTCGTATGGTTAAAGTCATACTCCAAAATTAGACTATTTATTATTTATAAAAAACAAAAAACAAGGTAAAAATTGTAGTAATACGTACTAAAAAACCCACTAAAAATTAATTTAGTGGGTTTTAATATGTTTATAAAAAATGTTATTTTACTTCTTCAAAGTCAACATCTTCTACATCATCTCCTTCTTTTGCTTCTGCACCTGCAGCTGCATCTGGTCCTGGAGCTGCACCACCCTGAGCTTCTGCTTGAGCTTTGTACATTTCTTCAGAAGCACCTTTCCAAGCTTCATTAATTTTATCTAAAGCAGGAGTAATAACAGCTAAGTCTTTAGTTTCATAAGCTTTCTTTAATTCTTCTAAAGCTTCTTCTACTGGCTTTTTATTGTTATCAGAAATCTTATCTCCAAACTCTTTTAATTGCTTTTCTGTTTGAAAAATCATTCCGTCTGCTTCATTTAACTTATCTGCAGTTTCTTTAGCCTTTTTATCTGCTTCTGCATTAGCTTCAGCTTCAGCCTTCATTTTCTTAATTTCTTCTTCAGTTAAACCAGAAGAAGCTTCAATTCTAATGTCCTGAGATTTACCTGTAGCTTTATCTGTTGCAGATACTTTTATAATACCGTTTGCATCAATATCAAAAGTTACTTCAATTTGTGGAACTCCTCTTTGTGCTGGTGGAATACCGTCTAAATGAAAACGACCAATTGTTTTGTTATCATTAGCCATTGGGCGCTCTCCTTGTAAAACGTGTATTTCTACAGATGGCTGATTATCTGCTGCTGTAGAGAATACCTGCGATTTTTTAGTTGGTATTGTAGTGTTAGCCTCAATTAACTTAGTCATTACACTACCCATAGTTTCAATACCTAAAGATAATGGTGTAACATCTAATAATAATACATCTTTAACATCACCAGTTAAAACACCACCTTGTATAGCTGCACCTACTGCAACAACCTCATCTGGGTTAACCCCTTTTGATGGTTTTTTACCAAAGAATTTCTCTACTGCTTCTTGTACAGCTGGGATACGTGTAGAACCACCAACTAAAATAATCTCATCAATATCACTCTTAGACAAACCTGCAGATTTTAATGCAGACTCACAAGGAGCTATTGTTCTTTTAACTAAATCATCAATTAACTGATTAAATTTAGCTAACGTTAGCGTACGTACCAAGTGCTTAGGACCAGAAGCCGTAGCTGTTACGTATGGTAAGTTAATTTCTGTTTGTGCAGAAGAAGATAATTCAATTTTAGCCTTTTCAGCAGCTTCACGTAAACGTTGTAATGCCATAGCATCTTTACGTAAATCTATGCTTTCTTCACTATTAAATTCATCAGCTAACCAATCAATAATTTTTTGGTCTACATCATCACCACCTAAGTGTGTATCTCCGTCTGTAGATAATACTTCAAAAACACCATCTCCTAATTCTAATATAGATACATCATGTGTACCACCACCAAAATCAAAAACTACTATTTTTTGGTCAGTATCTTTTTTGTCCATACCGTATGCTAAAGAAGCAGCAGTTGGCTCGTTAATAATACGCTCTACTGTTAAACCAGCAATTTCACCAGCTTCTTTAGTAGCTTGTCTTTGCGCATCGTTAAAATATGCAGGAACTGTAATTACAGCTCTAGAAACATCTTGTCCTAAATAATCTTCTGCCGTTTTCTTCATTTTTTGAAGAATCATTGCAGATAACTCTTGCGGAGAGTACAAACGTCCGTCTATATCAACTCTTGGCGTATCGTTATCTCCTTTAACTACTTTATAAGGTACTCTATCTGCTTCTTTGCTAGACTCAGAGTATTTGTTACCCATAAAACGTTTAATAGAATATATGGTTTTATTAGGATTTGTAACCGCTTGTCTTTTAGCAGGGTCACCAACCTTAATTTCTCCACCTTCTACAAATGCAATTACAGATGGTGTTGTTCTTTTCCCTTCTGCATTTGGAATAACAACCGCTTCATTCCCTTCCATCACAGAAACACAAGAATTGGTTGTACCTAAATCTATACCAATAATTTTACTCATATTATATTACTTAAATAAATTAGCGTTTATATTTTTATTTTTGATTTAAGATAGACAAACAATATGCCAAGCAAACAAAATATGACAAGGTGGCAGTACCCGTTCATAATTAATGATGATTAACAATATGCCATAATGGAATTCCAAATAAACAAATAGCACAAAAAGGTTTAATATATAATTCCAAAATGTATATTTGTCCGTACTAATAAAACGTTTTCGTAAATGGAATGTATAAGTGTTTTTGATATGCTTAAAATTGGTGTGGGACCATCTAGCTCACACACTTTAGGACCTTGGAGAGCTGCAGAAAGATTTCTGCAAGAATTACAAGAAGAACACCCTATAAACAGTGTTAAAACAATACACACAGAATTGTACGGATCTTTATCTTTAACCGGTAAAGGACACGCAACAGACCTAGCTGTAATGTTAGGATTATCTGGTGAAGACCCAGTAACTATGCAAGTACAAAATATTGGTTCTATAATAGAAACGATAAAAAAAAATAACCAATTATTATTACTTGGTAAGTATGCCATTACATATAATACTACAGAGCATATTGTGTTTTTAAAAACTTCTTTGCCATTTCATGCAAACGGTATTAAGTTTTCTGCCACTCTAGACAACGGTACCATTTACGAGGATACTTTTTATTCTATTGGTGGTGGTTTTGTTGTTAAAGAAGAAAGAGTACACGCCAAAGAAAATATACAGGTATTTAAAACTTTTCCGCATCCTATAAATTCTGGAGTTGCTCTTTTAGAACACTGTAATGAGGGTAATAAATCTATCTCTGACATAGTTTTAGAGAACGAACTATCTTTACGTACACCAGAACAAGTAGATACCGACTTAAAAGCTGTTTGGGATACTATGCTAGAATGCATGCATATTGGCTGCCACACACAAGGTACTTTACCTGGTGGTTTAAATGTACGTAGACGTGCTTTTGATATGCACGAGAAACTAAAAGGAGAACTACCTTACAGCTCTCCTGAAGAATGGTTACAAACTATACGTAAAACTGAAGTTAAGTTTAGACAAATACTTAAATGGGTAAGTTGTTTTGCCCTAAGTGTTAATGAAGTTAACGCATCTCTTGGTAGGGTTGTTACCGCACCTACTAATGGTAGTGCTGGTGTAATACCGGCAGTACTTATGTACTATATGGTTATAGAAAACCACCAAGCAGATTTTAACCATATTAAAAAGTTTTTACTAGTTGCTGGAGAAATTGGTAGTTTATTTAAAAAAGGAGCTACAATATCTGCCGCTATGGGTGGTTGCCAAGCAGAAATTGGAGTATCATCTGCAATGGCAGCTGGTGCTTTAACAGAATTACTAGGCGGTACACCAGAACAGGTTTTAATGGCTGCCGAAATTGCTATGGAACATCATTTAGGATTAACGTGTGACCCTATTGGTGGTTTAGTGCAAGTACCTTGCATAGAGCGTAACTCTATGGGAGCTATAAAGGCAATTAACGCTGCAGAACTTGCTTTAGATACAGACCCTGCAAATGCTAAAGTTCCTATAGATAAAGTAATTAATACTATGTGGGAAACCGCAAAAGATATGAACTCTAAATACAAAGAAACATCTACTGGAGGTTTAGCAGTTGGTGTATTTTTAAGCGATTGTTAAGATTTATATTTTATAACTTTACACTATGAAAAAGACATTTAAAATTATTGTAAGCTATTTACTTTTATCTCTAACTTCAATAGGTATAGCTCAAACTGAAAAAACATTACCTGTTTTTAAAGATGGTGAAGCACAAATTGTAGAGGGTTTTAGTGACTCTAACAATTGGATACGTCACGATTTATTTGTTGAAACAACTTTTGATACTGATGGCGATGGAAAACTAGATCGCATGCACGTAAGTGTTACTAGACCAAAACAAACAGAAACCGAAGATTTAAAACTACCTGTTATACTGTGTTCTAGTCCTTATTATGCTGGTACTGCAACAGGTGCAGAAGAAGGTTTATTTTGGAATGTAAAACATGAACTTGGCGAGAAAGCTCCAGAACGCTCACACCCAGAGGTAAAACGTAGAGGACAGCGCCCTATAATATCTAACTCTCATATAAAAAAATGGGTACCTAGAGGGTATATTGTTGTACATACATCTGCACCTGGAACAGGGTTTTCTCAAGGAGCACCAACTGTTGGCGGACCCAATGAAGCATTAGCTCCAAAAGCTGTTATAGATTGGCTATGCGGACGCGCAAAAGGTTTTACTTCTCCGGATAATAAAGAGGAGGTTAAAGCTTTTTGGTCTACAGGAAAGGTAGGTATGACGGGAACATCATATAACGGAACAATTCCGCTTGCTGCAGCAACTACTGGTGTAGAAGGTTTAGAAGCTATAATACCTATTGCCCCAAACACATCATCGTACCATTATTACCGATCTAATGGTTTGGTAAGAAGTCCTGGAGGTTATTTAGGTGAAGATATTGATGTTTTATATGATTTTATTCATAGTGGAGACCCTAGTAAGCGTGCTTACAATAACAAAACTATAAGGGATACAGAGCTTAAAAATGGTTTAGACAGAGAGACAGGAGATTATAATGATTTTTGGGCAGGGCGTGATTACCTTAACAAAATGGAACCAATGAAAGTCGCATTATTAATGTCTCACGGTTTTAACGACTGGAATGTTATGCCAGAACACAGCTACCGCATTTATAAAGCTGCTAAGGAAAAGGGATTGCCTACACAAATATACTACCACCAAAACGGACATGGAGGTCCACCGCCAATAAAAATAATGAACCGTTGGTTTACGCGTTACTTACACGGTATTAAAAATGGTGTTGAAGATGATAAAAAAGCTTGGATTGTTCGTGAATATGATACTCAAGACAACCCTACGCCATATGACGCTTACCCAAATCCTAATGCAACGGATGTTACCTTATATTTAAAAAACGGAGCTCCTACACAAGGAGAATTGCTTTTAAATCCTTTAAGAAAGCAAAAACCAGAAACACTAGTAGATGACCACAACATTTCTATGGAAGATTTAGCACAAGCTACATCTTCAAAAAACAGGTTAGTATTCACTACACCTACACTAACAAGTGATGTTCATATATCTGGATTAGCATCTATTACCATAAAACTTGCAAGTAGCAAGCCTGCAGCAAATTTATCTGTTGCATTGGTTTCTTTACCTTGGAACACAAATGAAGGTGCTGTTATTACAGACAATATTATTACTCGTGGTTGGGCAGATCCACAAAATCACAAATCTATTTCTGAGAGCAAGCCTTTAAAACCTGGTAAATTTTATACTATGACGTTTAATTTACAACCAGATGATCAAATAATAAAAGCTGGTCAGCAAATTGGCTTAGTTATTTTTTCTAGTGATAACCAATTTACCATTTTACCTAAGCCGGGCACAGAATTAACAGTAGATACTAATGCTACACAAATTACACTACCAATAGTAGGCGGGCAACAAGCTTATGAGAATGCAGTAAAATAATTATGGACAACAGAAACTCACTTACATTTAAAGGATTTTTAAAGGTAATGTCTGTAATGCACATTGCCTTTTCTGTTGGCTTAATATTTTTTACAGCTGTAATGTATTATCAGCAACAAAAATGGGAATTTAGTTTGCCAACAAATAGCATTTATATTGTATTAGTACCATTAATAGCCATAACTGGTATAATCTTAGGTAACTATGTTTTTAAAAAGAAAATAGAGCCTGTTTTAAATAAAAAATCGTTAAAACAAAAACTAGAAGTTTACCAATCTGCTTTATTATATAAGTATGCTTTTATAGAAGGAGCTGCGTTTATCTGTTTACTTTTTGCAATGTTTAAAGGCAACTTACTTTACTTAGCCATTACCGTAGCTATTATTGTTTACTTTTTATTTTTAAGGCCAACAGAAAATAAAATAGAACAACAGTTACAACTTAAGGGAGAACAAAAAGAACAGTTTAAAAGAGAAAATGATGTAATAACTTAACATTAATTACACCCTTTTTTACGTCTTGTATCTATTAAATAAATAATTTTCCACTTACCATTATCCTTAAATAACTGAAAAGAATTTACACCACAGTGACTAAATTTCCCATTTAGCCAAAACTCATACTCTGTCCAGGCATTTGCCATATCACCATCTATCTTAATGGTATATGAAGTTAATTTTTCTTTAAAATTTACTTCTTTAGGTATACTTATAATGTTTTGTATAAAATCTGAATAACTCTCTGTTTTTACAACTGCATTACCATCTTTATCTGCTCCTATAGTTTGTAATATAACAGTGTTAGTAGCTACCGCTTTTAATTGCACAGAATCTTGCTTATGAAAAGCTTCAAAAAACAAGTTTATTGTATTTTTAACATCAACTTCGTTAGCTTGTGCAGATACAAAAACACTAAATAAGATTGCAAATGTGAGTAAAATATTTTTCATCATATTAATTTTTATCAATTTATAAAAAATATATCACATTCTTAAGTTTGATAAACACAGTAATTCTTAATCTTTTTTCATAATTTTAACCCATCTAAACTAAATAAAACTTACAATGTCAGTTGCCAAAAAAGAATACAAAAGAGTTACTGTTAAGTCACTCGTAGATATGAAAAAGAATGGAGAACGTATCTCTATGCTTACGGCCTATGATTACTCTATGGCTAAAATTATAGATGATGCCAATGTAGATGTAATTTTAGTTGGCGATTCTGCTAGTAATGTTATGGCTGGTCATGAAACTACGTTACCAATTACATTAGACCAAATGATATATCATGCTTCTTCTGTAATACGAGCTATTAATAGGTGTTTAGTTGTTGTAGACATTCCTTTTGGTAGCTACCAGAGTGACCCAAAAGAAGCTTTACGCTCTGCAATACGTATTATGAAAGAAAGTGGCGCACACGCTATAAAGGTAGAAGGTGGTATAGAAATTAAAGATTCTGTTAAGCGTATACTTAATGCTGGCATACCTGTAATGGGACATTTAGGTTTAACACCACAATCTATTTACAAATTTGGCACTTATACCGTAAGAGCCAAAGAAGAAGCAGAAGCTAAAAAGCTTAAAGAAGATGCTTTATTACTTCAAAAATTAGGGTGTTTTGCTATTGTTTTAGAAAAAATACCAGCTACACTTGCTAAAGAAGTTGCAGAAAGTTTAACAATACCTGTTATTGGTATTGGTGCTGGTGGTGATGTAGACGGACAAGTTTTAGTTATACATGACCTTTTAGGAATGACTAAAGAATTTAATCCTCGTTTTTTAAGACGATATATGAATTTGTATGAAGAAATGGGCTCTGCAATTTCACAATACGTAGACGATGTAAAAACTAGAGACTTTCCTAACGAAGAGGAACAATACTAAATTTACATTTAGTGCATTAGCACTTAATTATAATTATTTATTTTGCATAAAAAAGAAGTTTCTACACCACAAAATCTTCAGGTATTGTATGAAGACAACCATCTTATTGCTATTAATAAACGTGTTGGAGATATTGTACAAGGAGATAAAACGGGTGATGCCCCACTAAGTGATATTGTAAAAGCTTACATAAAAGAAAAATACAATAAACCGGGTAATGTATACCTTGGTGTTGCACATAGGTTAGATAGGCCAACTACTGGTATTGTTGTTTTTGCAAAAACATCTAAAGCATTACCGCGTTTAAATAAGCTATTTGCCGAAAAAGATGCTAAAAAAACATATTGGGCTGTTGTAAAACAGCAGCCTAAAAAACAAAAAGATACACTTGTAAATTGGTTAAAAAGAAACACAAAACAAAACAAGTCTTATGCAAACATTAAAGAAGTTCCAGATAGCAAAAAAGCTATTTTAGATTATACAGTTATAAAAAAACTAGAGAATTATTACTTACTAGAAATTAACTTACAAACTGGCAGACACCACCAAATTAGATCACAATTAAGCGGTATTGGTTGCCCAATTAAAGGCGATTTAAAATACGGTTTTAATCGTAGTAACCAAGATGGTGGTATACATTTACACGCTCGTAAATTGTCTTTTATTCACCCTGTAAAAAAGGAGCCATTAGAAATTACAGCTCCTTTACCAAAAGACCCTATTTGGGATGCTTGCTCTTAACTTAACGTGTTAATTTTTTAGCTTTTTCACGTACAATTTCTCCAACTGGCTTGTTGTGTAAGTGACTCTCTAACCAAGAAATAATATCTAAATACAAAAAGGCTCTTTTTTCATATGGGTGATTCTCATACTTTTTTAGCTCCGTATGTAATTTTTTAAATTCGCTACGTAAATCTGTTGGGTAAATATCTCGTAAGTTTCTTAAAAACTTTATCATTTCCTTTTGTACAGCGTGCATATCATTCATCTTAATTAAGAACTTATATGTACTTTTTAATTGCACCTCTAAATGGTAATCCATACCAGCCTCATAATGCGCAACTAAACTTAAAACACGAGAAAAACACATAAGATCTTCTCTCATTTTTAAGTTTTTGTTGTTTATAATCTTCTTCAAATATTGTATACACATTTTATTATCGCCAACTCCAAAATACAAACAAGCACACTTGTAATACAATAGCATAATGTGATGTTCATCTATACGGTCTTTATGCTTATTAATGCCATATTCTACAATACGTACCAAATACAAACCTTTTTCAAAAGTACCCTCTAAAAAATGTTGATTAAGTTTATTTGAGTTTAAATACAAAAATGCAAGTGAAGAGATATTATCATTCTTAGGAAAGCTTTTACTCTCTATCATAGCTTCCATTTTTGTTAATGTAGCTTTAAATTGTGAACTATACTTTACATAAAATAAAGATTCTAGCAAGTAATGATTTCCTTTTAAAAAGAAAACAGGATTTAAATAAATCATTTCTTTATTTTCATAAAAAAGATCTACCCATTTATTTGCATATTTATAACAAGATAAAAAATCTTGCGTTAAAAAACTGTACCACAAATAAGCCTTATAAAGCCATAGCTTTTCTCTAAAGCCTAAATCTTCAATATTGTAAATAGGTAAATGATCATTAAAATATGTTTTTACCTTTTTTAAATCCTCATCACTGCGTACGTAACCCACTTTTAACATCATACCGTACAACTGCAAGGATAAATTGCTAAGCTTGCTTGTCATTACATTATGCGCAGACAATTCTTTAGCCTGTATAGCCAATTCATTTGCTCTGTCTGGTATACTACGGGTTATGTATTGAGTTTCTATAATTTTTTCTAGCTCAACTATTTCATAAGCTATATTTTTTTCTTCGTTTTCTATAGCAATACCTTTTACTTTATCTAAAAGTTTTAAACTTTGCTTATACAAACCTTTTTGATACAAAATTGTAGCAAAATCTAATTGCTCTCTTATTTGCACACGTATATTCTGGTTTACAGGATTTAACCTTAAACTCACCAAAATTTGCTTATAAAGATGTGCTTTTAGGTTAGATAATTGCGCTTTTTTTACAATTCCGCTATCTAAAATTACTTTTTCGTTATATGATTTTGCTTTATCTAAAAGATTAAAAAGAGACAAAAATTTTGCATCTGTATTAACTCCTAAGCGACCCACATACAACTTAAATTGTCGCTTTTCTGACTTAGAAAGCGACTTTACCAATACAAACAAGGCATCTTTATGAGGAGTTGTCATCGTAAAAAATTGAATTTAAATAACTGATTACCAATTAATTAATATTTTAAAAAACAGCTTAAACGTTGTAAATGTTTTTTTGCTGAATCAATATTAATAATAAAGGACTATATATTCGTATAGCAGCCCAAAATTAAATAAATAAAATGAGTAAAGATAAAGTTCAAATATTTGACACCACATTAAGAGACGGAGAGCAAGTCCCAGGATGCAAGCTAGACGCTAAGCAAAAGCTAATAATAGCAGAGCGTTTAGACCTTTTGGGAGTAGATGTAATTGAAGCTGGTTTCCCTATATCTAGCCCAGGAGATTTTAATTCTGTAATGGAAATATCTAAATTAGTTAAAAATGCAACAGTTTGTGGATTAACTAGGGCCGTTAAAAAAGATATAGAAGTTGCTGCTGAGGCTGTAAAATATGCTAAAAGACCTAGAATACATACAGGGATTGGCACATCTGAATCTCATATTAAACACAAATTTAACTCTAATAAAGAGCAAATTATAGAAAGAGCTGTAGCTGCCGTAAAATATGCAAAAACATTTGTAGAAGATGTAGAGTTTTATGCTGAAGATGCAGGTAGAACAGACAACGAGTTTTTAGCAAAAGTATGCTCTGCCGTTGTAAAAGCTGGAGCTACTGTTCTAAACATACCTGATACTACAGGTTATTGTTTACCTGAAGAATATGGAGCTAAAATGAAATATTTATATGAAAATGTAGAAGGTATACATAAGGCTATTTTATCATGCCATTGCCATAACGATTTAGGTTTGGCAACTGCAAACTCTATTGCTGGTGTTATGAATGGCGCAAGGCAAATAGAGTGTACAATAAATGGTATTGGAGAACGTGCCGGTAACACTTCTTTAGAAGAAGTTGTTATGATTTTAAGACAACACCCTAACCTTAATTTAGATACAGATATTAATAGCAAACTACTTTATGACACTAGTTTAATGGTGTCCAATAAAATGGGAATGCCTGTACAACCTAACAAAGCTATTGTTGGTGCAAATGCTTTTGCACACAGTTCTGGCATACACCAAGATGGCGTAATTAAAAATAGAGAAACTTACGAAATTATAGACCCTGCGGATGTTGGTGTTAACGAATCTTCTATAGTACTTACTGCACGTAGCGGTAGAGCTGCATTAGCATATAGAGCTAAAAATATTGGTTATGAACTTACTAAAACACAATTAGATGTGGTTTACACAGAGTTTTTAAACTATGCTGATAGAAAAAAAGAAGTAGTTGATGAAGACATACACGAAATAATAAGTGTTTGTAAAATAGAAATAGAAACAACGGTATAATTATGAACTTAAAAATAGCTCTTCTTAGCGGTGATGGTATAGGACCAGAGGTTCTTGCACAAGCAGTTAAATGTCTACAATCTGTAGAGACTACTTTTAATCACCATTTCACCTTTTCCCCTGCTTTAGTTGGTGCTACCGCCATAGACCAAACTGGCAACCCTTTACCAGATGAAACCTTAGAACTTTGTAAAAATTCTGATGCGGTATTATTTGGTGCAATTGGCGCTCCTAAATATGATAATGACCCTAATGCAAAAGTACGTCCAGAACAGGGCTTACTTAAACTTAGAAAAGAGTTAGGTTTATTTAGCAATATTAGGCCTGTACGTGTTTACCAAAGTTTAATAGACAGGTCTCCACTTAAAAAAGAAATAGTTTCTGGTGTAGATTTCACTATTTACAGAGAGTTAACCGGAGGTATTTACTTTGGAGAAAAAAAATTAAATGAAAAAGGAACGGTAGCATCGGACCTTTGTGAGTATTCTGAAAAAGAAATTAGCAGAATTGCACATTTAGCATTTAAAGCTGCAAAAAGTAGAAGAAAAAAAGTAACACTTGTAGACAAAGCAAATGTATTAGAATCATCTAGACTTTGGCGTAAAGTAGTTACAAGGATAGGTACAAGCTATCCTGAAATTGAATTAGACTTTTTATTTGTTGATAATGCTGCAATGCAAATGATTTTAAATCCATCACAATTTGATGTCATTTTAACCAATAATATGTTTGGTGATATAATTTCTGATGAGGCTAGTGTTATTACAGGTTCTATTGGATTACTAGCTTCTGCATCTGTTGGTACTGATAATGCTATGTTTGAACCTATTCACGGTTCTTTTCCGCAGGCAGCTGGTTTAGATATTGCTAACCCAATAGCTGCAATATTATCTGCTGCAATGCTATTAGAACATCACGGCTTAACAGAAGAAGCACAAGCTATACATATGGCTGTAGAAAATGCCATATTAAACAATGTTGTTACTCCAGATTTAAATGCTGATAGTACTTTAGGTACAGATTACGTTGGCGATTATATAGCCAATAGCATAGTTGATACAGATGAGTATTTACATTTAAACGATGAAAATATAGGCTTAGGAAAATCTACTATTATTTAGTAGATTTTTCTTTTAATAAACTATTTACTGTATTTGTAAAATCGGCTTTAAACTCTGTGTACTTTTCTCCCGTTGCCGGACCATTAAAACCTGTATGTATTTTACGTACATCTCCACTTTTATCAATTAATATTGTTGTAGGGTAAGATAAAATATGGTTTAACATAGGTAATTTTTGTTGCGCTTGCTCCTTGCTAGAGTTGCCATATTGTGCTAATAAAATAGGATACTTTACTCCTACTTTTTCTTTTAAACGTTTTATTTTATTAAAAGCACTTTCCTTTGTTTTAGCATATTCAAAAGCCAAAGAAACTATTTCTAAATCTTCATTTTTATATTCTTTTAAAAACTGAGTTAAAAACTTTGTTTCATCCAAACAATTAGGACACCATGTACCCATAATTTGCACTATTACTACTTTGTTTAGATAAGCCTCATCACTTAAAGAAACAGTCTTATTATTTACATCAGGAAAAGAAAAATTTAATTTTTTATACCCTTTATTTAAATAGGTAAGTGTAGTATCTGCAGGCAACTCATAAGCTTCATTTCTTTTTGCAAAAAAAGGTTCTTTAAAATGATTACCAGAATAAAAAGTACCTGCTAAAACAGAATCTGTAACCTTAGCAGTAAATAAAAATGCGTGTGCTCCATCAAAAGTAGAAAGCCTTAAAGAGTCACCTTCCATTACACCTTCTAAATACCTGTAATCTCCTGTGGTAGTTCTAAAAGTACCTGTAACTTTAGCATCAACCTGCTTAAAAATACCTTTAGCAATATAACTATTAGTTGTATTAGGACTAAAAACAGTTTCCCAAATACCAGTTACATTTTTACTTGGAGTTTTGCCTATTTTAAATCGGCTTGCATCATTATTAAAAACTGCTTTAAAAGGCACTACCCTATCTAAACTTTCTTTAATAAAACTTCCTGTAATTTCAGTAGCAGTAAATTTCCCTTTTAAATACCCTTCAAAAACAGGCATTTTTATAGTTATAGAGTCGTTTTTTAAATTAATTTCATCTACTTCTATTACTTCATCAGCATTAAAAACTTGTATTGAAATCACGTTTGCATCCTTATAATTTACTGCAAAAGTAAAAGGTAGCACCTCATTATCTTGCACTTGTAGTTGCGCTAACCATTTACCTTCTTCTAATTTTTCTTTTTTTGGCGTTGAACAAGAAAAAACAAAAAGTAAAGCAATAGGCAAAAATCTTAAAATCTTCATAATAAAGTGGTTTTTGTAAAAATCGTAATATAATTTGAAAGCTTACAATAAAAAATGGTAATTGATTAAAATATGTGTTGAATGTCTATACGCATTGTTCTATCTTTGGGGTTTTAAATTTTTAGAATGAAAATATCTTACAACTGGTTAAAACAGTTTTTACATATTGATTGGGAAGCTGATAAAACGGCAGAATTATTAACAGATTTAGGTTTAGAAGTAGAAGGAATTTCTGAATTTGAAAGCGTTAAAGGCGGACTAAAAGGTATTGTGGTAGGACACGTATTAACTTGTGTTAAACACCCTAATGCAGATAAACTAAAATTAACAACTGTAGATATTGGAGCAGATGCTCCTGTACAAATAGTTTGCGGAGCTCCAAACGTAGACAAAGGACAAAAAGTACCTGTTGCTACAATTGGAACTACTTTATATACAGCTGAGGGTGAAGCCTGGAAAATTAAAAAAGGTAAAATACGTGGCGAAGAAAGCCACGGAATGATATGCGCAGAAGATGAACTTGGTTTAGGACAAAGCCATGATGGCATTATGGTATTAGCAGATGATTTAAAACCTGGTACGCCTTGTGTAGATATTTTTGATGTAGAAGTTGATACTGTTTTTGAAATAGGCTTAACTCCTAACCGTGCAGATGCAATGAGTCATTTTGGTGTTGCCAGAGATTTAAGAGCAGGTTTAATACAACAAGAAATTAAAAAAGAATTAATTACGCCACCAGTAACAAACTTTAATGTAGAAAACAGATCATTAAAAGTTACTGTAGATGTACAAAACAACGAGTTAGCTCCAAGGTATTGTGGTGTTTCTATTAGTAATTTAGAGATTAAAGACTCTCCGGCTTGGTTAAAAAACAGGTTGCGCGCTATTGGTTTAACACCTAAAAATAATGTTGTAGATGCTACTAATTATGTACTACATGAATTAGGACAGCCATTGCATGCTTTTGATGCTAATAAAATTAAAGGTCACAAAATAGAAGTTAAAACAGTTGCTGCTGGTACTAAGTTTACAACTTTAGATGATGTAGAAAGAGAACTGCACGAAGAAGACTTAATGATTTGCGACGAAGAAAAACCACTATGTATAGCTGGTATATTAGGTGGTAAAGACTCAGGTGTAACAGAAAACACAACTGCAATATTTTTAGAAAGTGCTTATTTTAATCCGGTATCTGTACGTAAAACTGCTAAAAGACACGGTTTAAATACTGATGCATCGTTTAGATTTGAAAGAGGTATAGACATCCAAAATGTAGAATATGCGTTACGGAGAGCTGCCTCGCTTATTAAAGAAATTGCCGGCGGAGACATTACATCTGATATTATAGAACTATACCCTAAAAGAGTTGAAGATCATGAAGTGTTTTTAACTTATGAAAAAATAAATAAGTTAATAGGGCAGAACATACCAGGAGAAACTATAAAATCTATTTTAACATCTTTAGATATTAAAGTAAAAAATGTATCTGAATCTGGAATGGGTCTTGCAATTCCTTTTTACCGCGTAGATGTACAAAGACAAGTAGATGTTATTGAAGAGATACTAAGAGTTTATGGTTACAACAACATAAACTTTACTACAAAACTTAATGCATCTATAGCTACAACATCTAGGTTTGAAGATTACAAATTGCAAAATGTTATAGGGAACCAATTAGCTAGCCAAGGTTTTTATGAGATTATGGCTAATAGTTTAACCACTATAGATTACAATAAACACTCAGAAAACTTAAAAGATAGTAATTCTGTAGCAATGCTTAATCCACTTAGCTCAGACTTATCTGTGTTAAGACAGTCTATGTTATTTAGTGGTTTAGAAGCAATATCACACAACATTAATAGAAAAAATTTAAATCTTAAGTTTTTTGAGTTTGGTAAAACGTATCATAATTACTTAGATAAAAGAATAGAAAACAAACATTTATCTTTGTTTTTAACTGGTAAACAAGAAGATGAAAACTGGTATGCTTCCCAGAATAAATCAGATTTCTTTTACCTAAAATCTTGTATAAGCACAGTATTAAGTAAGCTTGGTATAAATAAAACAACATCTTCTCCTATAGAGAATGATGTTTTTCAGGAAGGATTATCATTAAAGGCTAACAAATTAGCAATAGTAGAATTTGGTGTTATTAAACAAAGCATAACTTCTGATTTTGATATTAAACAAGAAGTTTTGTTTGCTGATTTTAACTGGGATAATATTATAAAATTAGCAGCAAATAATACAATTGTTTTTAAAGAGATTAGCAAATACCCAAGTGTTAAAAGAGATTTTGCACTTTTGCTAGATACAACAGTAAACTTTAAAGACCTTTATGATATTGCCTTTGAAACTGAAAAAAAGTACTTAAAAGAAGTTAATTTATTTGATGTTTATACTGGTGATAAATTACCAAAAGGCAAAAAGTCTTACGCAGTAAGTTTTACTTTATCTGATGATAAAGACACCTTAAAAGATAAACAAATAGACAAAATTATGTCTAAGCTAAGAAATAACTACGAGAAAAAATTAGGAGCAGAATTACGTTAATGTATTAACGTAATTAAATCTGCTTTGGTAAAATTACGCTGTCTATCAGATGCATAACACCATTACATTGTTCTGCATCTGCAGCTGTAATTTTAGCTGATTGACCTAGAGCATCTGTAAGTATTATATCTGTCCCCTTCATTGTTGCTACAATTTTTTTACCTTGTATAGTGGTATAAGTTGCAACACCGTTTCCTTGGCACATTGCTTTTAAAATTTTAGAAGCAGATATTTTACCCGCAATTATATGGTAAGTAAGCAAAGAGGTTAAGTCCTTTTTATTTTCACTTTTTAAAAGCTCTGTAATTTTCTCTGCAGACATTTTACTAAATGCTTTATCACTTGGGGCAAAAACAGTAAAAGGACCATCATTACGCAACAAATCTTCTAAATCTGTGCCTTGCATAGCAGCTAATAATGTTTTGTGTGTTTGTGATTGTTGCGTGTTTTCTACAATAGAAAAATTAGGGTTCATCCCTTGATTATTAGTTGTTGTAGAAGTGTTTTGAGCAGATAAATAGCCTGCAGACAGCAGTGCTATTACTAGATGAATTAGGGGGAATTTCATGCGAATGTAAAAGTAAATATCATTATAATTGTCGGTGAACGGCTTAAGTTCACCGACAATATACAACTTTTACATTACTATACAACTATAAAATGCGCATTTTATCGGTAAAGTAACAATTTGTTAAGATTGATATAACTTTTCTCTTTGCTCTTTTATAGACTTATCAGACATATATTCATCAAAAGTTAAGTACCTATCTATAGCTCCATTTGGTGTTAACTCTATAATTCTGTTAGCAACAGTATTTGCAAACTCATGATCATGTGTTGTAAATAAAACAGTCCCTTTAAAGTTTTTTAAAGAATTATTAAAAGCAGTAATACTCTCCAAATCTAAGTGGTTTGTAGGCTCATCTAACATTACTACATTAGCTCTTAGCATCATCATTCTACTTAACATACAACGTACTTTTTCTCCTCCAGATAATACAGTACATTTTTTAAGTCCTTCTTCTCCACTAAAAAGCATTTTACCCAAAAAGCCTCTAATATGTACTTCTTCTCTTTCCTCTTCCGTTTTTGCCCATTGGCGTAACCAGTCTACCAAATTAATAGGCTTGCTAAAAAAATCAGAGTTATCTGCAGGCAAGTAAGATTGTGACGTTGTAACACCCCATTTAAATTCTCCTGAAGCTGCTTGCTTGTTACTGTTTATAATTTCATAAAAAGCGGTACTAGCTCTAGAATCTTTGGAAATTATTGCAACTTTATCTCCCTTCGCTAAATTTATATTAACATCTTTAAAAAGTAAATCTCCGTCTTCAGAAACAGCAGAAAGGTTTTCTACATTTAATATTTGGTCACCGGCTTCTCTTTCCCTCTCAAAAATAATTGCAGGGTATCTTCTACTTGATGGTTTAATATCATCAATCTTTAATTTAGAAAGCATTTTTTTTCTAGAAGTAGCTTGTTTACTTTTTGCCACGTTTGCACTAAAACGCATAATAAACTCCTGTAATTCTTTAGCTTTTTCTTCGGCCTTTTTATTTTGCTGAGCTCTTTGTCTTGCGGCAAGCTGACTACTCTCATACCAAAAAGTATAGTTACCAGAGTATAAATTTATTTTTCCAAAATCTATATCACCTATAGATGTACAAACAGCATCTAAAAAGTGCCTATCGTGTGACACCACAATAACTGTATTATCATAACCTGCTAAAAAGCGCTCTAGCCAGTTAATAGTTTCATAATCCAAGTCGTTAGTAGGCTCATCCATAATTAAAACATCCGGACTACCAAATAATGCCTGAGCCAATAAAACACGTACTTTAAGTTTAGAATCTAAATCTGCCATAGAAGAGAAATGAAATTCTTCAGAAATACCTAAGTTAGATAGCATTGTAGCAGCAGCACTATCTGCGTTCCAACCATCCATTTCTTCAAAAAGCACCTGTAACTCCCCTATTCTATCTGCATTTTCATCATTATAGTCTGCATAAAGGGCATCTATTTCCTTTTTAATTTTATACAAAGGCTTATTACCCATAACCACAGTTTCCTGTACGGTATACTCATCATAGGCATTATGGTTTTGCTCTAAAATAGACATTCTTTTACCTGCCTCTAAATGCACGTGTCCAGATGTAGGATCTATTTGTCCTGATAATACTTTTAAAAAGGTAGATTTACCAGCACCATTGGCACCAATTATACCATAACAATTTCCTTGGGTAAAAGTTACGTTAACATCATCAAAAAGGACTCTTTTTCCAAATTGAACAGATAAATTAGATACTGATAGCATATTTTTATTTTAAAATTTGTGCAAAAATAGTGAATTAAAACCCCTAATGCCAATACATTTTAACCAATAAACAGTGTATTTTATCTTTCTAATATTATTTTTAACGACACATTAACAATAGTACACCTTAAGGTTCATTAAATTTGTGTGTAACGTTAGCTATTACTATATGAATAAATTTTTACTTTTTCTTTCCATTTCTTTTTTAATAAGTTGCGGCGAGAAACAAAAAAACTCCCCCTACATATACTTTGCTGGTGAAATTGTAAACCCTAAAAACGATAGTGTTGTTCTGTATAAAGATGATCGTAAGGTTTGCGCTAGTAAATTAGACAGTAATAACAGGTTTGCTTTTGAATTAGATTCTTCGGCCGAAGAGGGTTTATACCATTTTGGTCATAAAGAAGTACAATACATTTATCTAGAAAAAGGAGATAGTTTATTAATTAGGGTAAATACCGTAGATTTTGACGAGTCGTTGGTTTTTGATGGTATTGGACAAGAAATAAATAATTTTTTACTAGAAATGTTTCTAACCCACGAGAATGAGGAACTAAACATTGTAGATAAAATGTATGTATTAGAGCCTAGTGACTTTAGCAAAAAAGTAGACTCCTTACATGACATAAAAATAAGTGCTTTAAACAATTTAAAGGTTGATGCAAACTTATCTGATAATGCTGTAACAATTGCTAAAACAGGTATAGATTATACAACTTACTTGTACAAAGAAAAATACCCCTTTAAACACAGAAGAGCACTAAAAGAAAAAGCTTTAAAACAACCACCAGAAGATTTTTATGCTTACCGTAAAGATTTAACATACAACAATCCTAATTACACATACATTACTCCATATTACAATTTTATGAAACAGCACTTTGGTGGTATGTCTTATATAAATTGTAAAGAAGGTTGTGAAATAAATGGTAGTTATTACGTAAATCAGTTGCATTTTAGTGAACACCAATTAAAACTGATTGATAGTATGGTTGGAGAAAAAAACCTAAAAGATAACTTAATGAGAAATGTAGCTTTAAATTACCTTTTACGTTCCGATGATACCTTTGACAATAACAAATTATTTATGCAAGGTTTGCATACCATTGCCGGTAAAAATAAGCACATTGCAGAAATAGATTCTTTGTTTGTTAATATAGAGCGTTTACAACCTAACAATAGCTTGCCAACTATTTATGTACAAGGGTTTAATGGCGATGAGAAAACATTAAAAACTATTAGTGAAAATGATAAAAATGTAGTTTTTTACTTTTGGATGGGTGAAAACAACAAGCACTTTAAACACATTATTAACCGTGTTAACAAATTAAAAAGTGATCCTAATAATAAAAACACATTTATTGGTATTAGTTTAAGAACAGATAAACAAAGTTGGGAAAACATTATAAAATCTAACAATTTAGACCAAGAGACACAGTATAGAGCAAAAAGCCTAAAAACTATAAATAACGCTTTAATAATTAATGGAAAATTAAACAGAGCCATAATTACTGAAAACGGTAAAATTGAAAATGCATTTGCCAATATGTATGGCGAGTTTTAACAGATTAAAAACAGCTTTATTTAGAACACAAAAAAATCCCCTAAAATAATTTTAGGGGATTTTTATATTTTGAAAAAAGGTAATTACTTAGTTCCCTTTTTTATAGTCTTCTAAAAATTTAGCCAATCCACTATCAGTTAAAGGGTGTTTTAATAAACCTTCAATAGAAGATAAAGGACCTGTCATTACATCTGCTCCAATTTTAGCACAATCTATAACGTGCATAGTATGCCTAACAGATGCAGCTAGTATTTCTGTAGAAAAAGCATAGTTATCATATATATGTCTAATCTCGGCAATTAAGTTTAAACCGTCTGTAGAAATATCATCTAACCTACCAATAAATGGAGACACATAAGTAGCACCTGCCTTAGCAGCTAATAAAGCTTGTCCTGCAGAAAAAACTAAAGTAACATTAGTTCTTATTCCTTTGTCAGAAAAATACTTACAAGCTTTAACGCCATCTTTAATCATTGGTAATTTCACAACAATTTGCTCATGTAACTCTGCTAACTCAGTACCTTCTTTTATCATTGCTTCATATTCTGTAGCAATAACTTCTGCAGAAACATCGCCATCTACAATATTGCAGATATCAACATAATGTTTTAAAATATTGTCTTTACCAGTAATGCCTTCTTTGGCCATTAAAGAAGGGTTAGTTGTTACACCGTCCAAAACACCTAGTTCTTGTGCTTCTTTTATTTGTGCCAAATTTGCTGTGTCAATAAAAAATTTCATCTTTTGTTTTTTAAAAATTATGTTTTAAGTAAATATGGTTAACAGTTAATCTGCTTATTTTACAATTGTTACAAAACTACAATTTGTAATGATTCAATAATAATTTTTCATACGTTTTATCTGGTAAAATTTTCTTTAAAAACAATGAAAATTTTTGCATAAAAGCCCCTACTCTATAATGTACTTTAGGCTTTTTAGTATTCATTATTTTAAAAACCATTTCTGCAACCTGTATAGGGTCACTACCTGAGTCTACGTGCTCGTTCATTACATTTAATGTATTACCGTATGGTTTTTTATAAGGAGAGGAATCTAAAAGAGGGGCATGATACCTACCGGAAGCAATGTTTGTAGCAAAATCTCCTGGCGCAATAGTTGTTATATGCACACCAAAATCTTTAACTTCCATACGCATTGCCTCTACAACAAGCTCCAGAGCTCCTTTACTTGCAGAATAAATACCTCTATAAGGCAAGCCCATATAACCAGCAATAGATGTAATATTAATTATTAACCCATTTTGTTGTTTTCTCATCTGCGGCAAAACAGCTTTCATTAAATGTATAGGTCCATTTAAATTAACATCAAAAGCATTAACAATTTCTTTATTAGGTGTTTCTTCTATTGGACCTGTAATACCAACACCAGCATTATTAACCAAAACATCTAAACAACCTTCTTGCTCTATAACATAAGATACAGCTTCATTTATAGTTTCTGTATTTCTTACGTCTAAATTAACTAAGTTAAAATGATTAAAATTTGGATATTTAGTTTTATCACGTGTTGTGCCATACACCGTATAGCCTTTTGCAGTTAAATATATACCTATAGATTTACCTATACCTGAAGAACCGCCTGTTATTAAGACTATTTTATTACTCATATTATGTAAAATAATTATGAGTGCAAATTAACAAATAAATAAAAGATGGTGGAAATTATGCTTTGCCAAATTTAGCGCATAAAAAAAGGCAAGCTACCTACATCGCACCGCTCAACCGCGTACCCTTGCTGCGTTCCCACCCTGGGGGATTAAGCAGGAGCTGGTCGTGTAGGACTTGCCGAGTGCAAATATACAATCTTTTAAATTTTTCGCAATCATTTTTCATTCTAATTTTAATTAAATACCTTGCTATTATTAACAGCATTATTATGAAAACACTTAAGCTTTTAACTTACAGCGCACTAACAGTATTATTAATTTCCTGTGGCGGAGCAAATACACCCGCTTCTAAACTATTTGAAATAGAAGTTAAAGGTGAAAAAGCTAAATTTCATCAAAATGAAACAGTAGATATCACCGTTAAGAATAAAAAAAATAAAACTATTAACGCTATTACCTATAGCATTGATGGAAAAAAAATTAACTTACAAGACAATAAATTAGTTTTAAACACAGAAAAAGTAGGTAACAAAACTGTTACCGCAGAAATAAGTTATGATGATACTGTTGTAGAAGTTTCAAAAAAAATAACCGTGTTTGCAGGTACCTCTCCTAGTATATACACTTATGAAATTTTAAATGAATATCCGCATAATCCAAACTACTTTACACAAGGCCTAGAGTTTTATAGAGACACATTGTATGAAAGCACTGGAAAAAGGGGAAAATCTGTTCTAGTAAAGTTAGATTATAAAACTGGTACTATTTTTAAAGAGCACAAACTAAAGGGTACACAGTTTGGAGAAGGTATTACTATTTTAAACAATAAAATATACCATTTAACATGGCAAAGTAATATTGGTTTTGTTTATAACACTGATACTTTTAAAGAAATAGATCAATTTACATACGGAAAAAGTAAAGAAGGCTGGGGATTTTGCAACGATGGAGAAAAACTATACAAGAGTGATGGTTCTGAAAAAATATGGACGTTAAATCCTAATACTTTAATTGAAGAAGATGCTATTGAAGTATATACAAATAGTAAAAAACTAATAAAAATTAATGAATTAGAATACGTAAACGGTAAAATTTACGCTAACACTTGGCAATCTGGACAAGATGTAGCTGTGATTATAGATCCAAGTAGCGGTGTTGTAGAAGGAATTATTAATTTTAATGGGTTAAAAGATAAAGTTACAAAAACTGATAATGTAGACGTTTTAAATGGTATAGCTTATAACCCAAAGACCAAAACATTTTTTGTTACTGGTAAAAACTGGGATAAAATGTTTGAAGTTAATATAATAAAAAAGTAAGCTTTTGAAAGTCTACCACAAAACCATAAAAGTTACTACAGATGATTTAGATGATCTAAATCACGTAAACAATGTTAGATACTTACAATGGGTACAAGACATTTCTAAAGAACATTGGCAAACATCTGCAAGCAAAGAAGTTCAAAATAACCATATGTGGGTGGTTAGCACACATTATATTGAATATAAGTCTGCCGCTGTTTTAAACGATGTAATTAAGGTTAAAACATATATTAAAAAATCAGAAGGTGCAATATCTGTTCGTATAGTAGAAATGAGAAATGCTGCTACTAATAAATTTATACTAAAAGCAAAGACAGAGTGGTGTTTGTTAAACTCTAAAAGTTTTAGACCCATACGAGTATCTGAAGAAATAAAGAATATTTTTATTGAGTAATACAGATAAATACAAAATTTATATACCTTATTATATATAATACATTTCTTAAAACGGTAAAAGAGTATATTTTACATATTACTTTATTTAAAAAATAGAATTAAACGGGTACTCCTCTGTATTTTAAATAATTTTTTTCAATTATAATAATATGGATAAAATATTATTTCCTTTAGTTTTTATTAAAAAACACACTTAAAAACGTCTTAAATTCGGCTATTTGTATAGTTCTTATTGATTTTATAAACAACCCCTTATAAATTAAAATAAAACAACTATTTATTTCATTTTCTTTTATTTTTGTAAGTTTATACACCAAAAATACAATAATACCAACATTTTAACACTTAAAACCACAAAAAATTAGAGGTTTACCTATAATCAATTTTGTGTATGTATACGTAATTTTATGCTAGAGAACTTTAGCTATGAATTATTCATATACAATAATAGGAAACTCTGCTGCTTCTAACTTACAACTTCAGTATTATTTAGAAGAGTATAAGGACTTTATGTGCGCTGATATTTCGGATAATGCTAACAACGCACTAAACAGTATACTTAAATACAGTCCGGATATCATTTTTATAGACCTTCAGAAAAATGCTTTAGAATATTTTCAGATGGTTTCAAACCTTCATCAATATATTAATGAAATTCCACTAATTATTGGTATAAGTAAAAATAAAGAATATGCTTACGAAGCCATTAAAAATGGTTTTTTTGATTACTGGTTACTTCCATATAATGAGTTTGATGTTAGAAAAGCTGTTTTTAAAATAAGAAAACAATCTCCAAAAAAAGAAACAACACAAACACTTTGTCTTCAATCCTATAAAGATTTTCAGTACATAGAAACTACAGATATACTTTATTTAAAGGCAGATAATAATGCAACAGATATATATTTAAATAGTGGTAAAATAGTTAGCGCTTTTAAAACCCTTAAAACTTTTGAAAATAAACTACCTGAAAACTTTATTAGAATACACCAAAGTTACATTATAAATAGTTCATACGTATCTGGCATTAATTATGGTAAAAATATTTGTGTCATAAAAAAGAGCGATGTTAAACTACCATTCTCAAAAACATACAAACAAAAAATAGATATAATTAAAAATAAAATTAGCAAAAACGCTATTTCAACACAGAATTAATTAAAAACTAACAAAACCAACCCAAACACTAACAAATATATAACTTACACTAACAGATATAATTTCTTACTAATTTTATACGTAGATGATTATACTTTAGCAAAGCAATAAAAATATATTTAACCAAAAAAAACAATTATGAAAAATTTAATTAACCTGCTTGTATTATTTATTTTTAGCCTATTATTATTTTCTTGCGATGTAGACAGCAATTCTAACGACGCACTTTACGACAACATTAGTGTTACAGACGATGATGAAGTAGAAGCCCCTAAAGGTAGTGGCGGTGAAGTTAGCACTGATGATGACGAAGTAGAAGCCCCTAAAGGTAGCGGTGGTGAAGTTAGCACTGATGATGACGAAGTAGAAGCCCCTAAAGGTAGCGGTGATATAGACATCTGATGCTGCCGTCTATCTTGAGGTCATGGTGATGCGTCTACTATGACTAGATATACAAAAAGATATAGGAAATATTAATTATAACATTACAACAATCAAGACAAAACCTCATAAGAAAGACTATGTTTAAATTAAAAAT
>NZ_MDDP01000042.1 GCF_001999725.1 Cellulophaga omnivescoria | reverse complement strand
TAAACCTGTTTTATGCTTTAACCCATTTAAAACTGCGTCTTTGAAAGATACGTTTGGTGAGTTTTTATGTAAACTGTAGTAATTCATTGTTTTATATTAATTTGAAACTATTATCTTAAAATGAATACGTTATTTTTTATCAATTTTAATATGTTTCTATTTTATAAATACGATTTCATTATTAATATTGTCTAAATAAATGATTAATAACTTAAATTTTTAGGTTTGTTCTAGCCTATGTAACGATGTAAATTTTTTTATTTTTTAAAGCGTTATAACTAATTATTCCAAATACAAATATCAGATAAAATGTATATTGATGTATTGATGTTATTTAATGTTTTTAGTATTTCAAAAAAGATTCGTGCACAACATCAAATATTAGCTAAACATGAAATATATTCATATTTTATGTATACCAATGAATAATATACGTCCAATTAAGGAGGTATTTAAATAATGGTAATAAATACAAATTAAAATTAGTTTCAATTGTTCCCAATAAAATAATAAGAATTAAAGGGGTCAATTTTATTATGGTAATGGCTTTTACAAACCGAATTCCTTCTTCCACTCCGAAATAGTTTATAGTTCCCATTATTCCAAAGAGTATAATAAAGAAGGTTATTTTTATCCAAAGCTGTTTTAAATATGGGAAAAAGGTTCCTAAAAGATCTATTATAGTGTTGGCTACAGCAGCATCTGCTGAAATAGTGGCTAGTAAAAAAAGAAATAAAGAAACAAAACCATAATAAGGACCTAACGTTCTTTCTATATATGTATAAGTTCCTTCAGAAGCAGTTATCTTACTACCGATTTCTGCATAGCATAGCATTATTAAGGAAATGAGAAAAGCACAGACGAAATATGCGATACTACTCGACGCTCCTAATTTTTCAGCGATAATAGCTGGCATAACGAATATGCCAGCTCCAATCACTATATTAATTATATTTGAACTTAATCCCCAAAGGTCAATAGCTCGTTTCAATTTTGGTCTATTATTTTCCACGATCTAATTGATTTTGGATTCTATCCTTGTAGGTGTAATTATAAAATTATAAGTATACGACTTTGGTGTAATTTTATATTCATCGTGTACAGGTGCTCCCCATGAATTATCACCTCCGACACCCATTTGTAAATAGTCAAGGTTCCATTGATATTCTTTGCCTATTTTTATTTCAGCACCATGTTTTTTAGTTACCGGTACTAAGCCCGAAGCTGAAGATGTAGCATCTGTTTCTTGATTAAAATCCAATTCCTTTTGAGTAAAAGGCCATATACTAGTATTCAATAATGTTGTTTTACTAGTAGCGGTTAATTGTAACTCCTCGGAGAGTATAGATACCCATCTTACATCTGTTCTGTTTCCAGTTTCTTGAGGACGCGAATACCGATGAAACATCTCTGCAATATTCTTCTTATAAATACCTGTTTTTACACCCGTCTTTCGATCCCAGTAACTTTCTTCTGGCCCATTTCCATACCAATTTACCTTTTTATATTGATTTGGTAATATGACATATGCTCCAAACTTCGGAAGTGGAGGTAATTTTTTGTCTTTTAAAATGAAATTTAAGAGTACTTCCAAGGTTCCATTTGAATGCAATTGATAGTTTGCGGTTACAATCGATTTAATTTCAGGCAGTTTATATGTTAATGAAAAAGAAACACCGTTTAATGTTTTAGCCGGTTCACTGCTTAGTATAGCGCTATATTTTGTACTGATACTTTGCCATAACCTCGCCCATTTATGCATTTCATTTCCTAAGTCATTATCACTAGGTGGTCTCCAAAAATTGATATGTAGAGGTTTTTCTGTTATTAAATTTTGTTGATATTTCCAATGTTTAATTTCACCAGATTGAGCATCAATTTGAAAATCGTTTACAGCATTTTTTATATTATATACGTTATTTTCTAAAGTAATTTCAAGCGTATTATGTGCTGGTACAGTATCTTTTTTTATAGGTTTGTTCAGTATAAATTGATCCCAAGCTATTTCAGTTCCTTTTGTAATCAAACCAAGATCATATTTTTGAATTAATGATAATTCTAAAATGTATTCCTTCTTATTGTTTAAGTTTTTGGGTAAGTCTTTTAGTTCAATTTTTTTGGTTTCTTGTGGGGAAACACTACCAATTGCTAGTTTTCTAGATGCGATTTCAATACCGTCTTCAAGAAGAGACCAAATAAGCTCTTTATCTTTAAAATCAGCAAAATAATTTTTATTGGTGACTTCAATTGTATTATTAGCTAAGTAATTAAATTGAGCTGGTTCATATACCTTTTTTACTTCCGTTAGATGGGGATGACTATTTCGATATGGATCTACCAATCCATTATTTAAAAAGTTTCCATCAGTTGGTAAATCGGGATGGTAATCATGCCCATATGCTAAATAAGGTCTTCCATTTACATCTTTATACTCCAAACTTTGATCAACCCAATCCCATATATACCCCCCTTGTAGATTGGGGTAAGCTTCAATAATATCCCAGTAATCTTGTAGATTTCCAACTGAATTTCCCATCGCATGGGCATATTCAATCATTATTGATGGCTTTTCAGAATCTGATTTTCCGTGAGCGATTAAATACTCAGGTCTAGGATACATCGGACAATAAATATCGGTATAATCATCTTTTTTAGCAGGTTCATACTGAACTATTCTGTTACTATCTTGATTTTTTAGCCATTGGTAAGTAGCTCTAAATACTTCTCCTTCTCCAGCTTCATTACCTAAGGACCAAGCGTAAATAGACGGGTGGTTACGATCTCTGAAGTACATTCTTTTTGTTCGCTCTAGATGTGCAGGAAGCCAAGATAATTCATTACCGATTTGAGTGTCTTTATTTATTGCAAGTGGATGACTTTCTATATTAGCTTCATCAACAACATATAATCCGTAACGATCGCATAAATCCAGCCAATAAGGGTCATTTGGATAATGAGAACTACGCACAGCATTGATGTTGTTTTTCTTCATTAGAGTAATATCTTTTAACATTATTTCTTTGGAAATGACATGTCCTGTTAATGGATCAGTTTCATGTCTGTTAACTCCTTTGAAGTATATAGGTTTGCCATTAATTAAAACTTGACTATTCTTTATTTCAACCTTTTTGAAACCGATTGGCTTTGTGAAAAATATAGCTTTTTTATCGTCATCAGGATCTTGTATTTTCAACTCTAATTGATATAAATTTGGAATTTCAGCTGACCAGTTTTTACTGTTATTGATGATTGCTTTAGCAGAAAGATTAAGTTCTGCATTGGCTTTAATATCAACATTTTTTCGCATAGAATAAACCTCTTTGTCACCATCTTTAATTTTGATGGAAACTAATCGATTTGCTCTTTTTTTGGAATGATTGGTAATCGTAAATGTCCCGTTAAAAACAGCATCTTTATAGCCATTTGTTAAATTGGTGTTTGAAACGTAATCTTTAAGGAATACTTTTGGCCTTGTATATAAAAAAACCTCTCTTTCGATGCCACTCATTCGTAACATATCTTGACTTTCAAGATAGCTGGCATCACTCCATCTAAAAAGCTGAAGAGCAATAGTATTTTCTCCTGCGTTTAGATATTTTGTTACATCAAATTCTGCAGGAGTTTTACTTCCTTGAGAGTAACCGACGTAAGATCCGTTTATATATAAATACATTGCAGATTTTACACCTGCAAAATGTAAAATTACGTCCTCCTGTAGAAATGATGAAGTTAACTCAAGTTTCTTGCGATACGTACCCACTGGATTATAGTGTGTTGGTATATTTGGCCACTTTGAGTCAAATGGGTATCTTTCATCCAAATAAATAGGATGGTCGTACCCTTGGACTTCCCAATTTGAAGGAACAGGAATCAAATCCCAATCAGAATCATCATAATTTTTATGATGGAATTTGCTAGGTCTATTCTCAGGTTTTTTTACAAAATGAAATTTCCATTCTCCATTTAAACTTTTAAACCTTCTGGATTTTGTTTTATCAGCTAAATTAGGCTTTTCAAATTGGAAAAAAGTTGCTCTTGGAGGTAATTTTTGATCTTCAAAAATTGTATGATTGAAGTGAAATTCTTGATTAGGAACTTTAGTTAACTCTTGTTTCGTACAACTCATAATACTAAGAAGTACGAGTAGGGTTGTGTATAATTTTACTTTCATATTTTTAATGTTTTTGCATAAAATCTTCGTTAAAAACTAATTCTAAATGTTTTATGAGGTAGTTCGCATGATCTTTTGAAAATGTCAATGGTGGTTTAATTTTAATAACATTGTTATCAGGACCATCGGTACTCATTAAAATTCGATAGTCTTTCATTCGATTTATAAGATACTTTGAGTGTTCAGGTAAAGGAATTAAATCATTAGTGACAAGTTCAAAACCTAGGAATAACCCTTCGCCTCTAACATCACCAATTATGGGGTATTTTAAAGAAATACGTACTAATTCTCTTTTTAAATATTCCCCAGTAACAAAAGCATTTTCTTGAAGCCCTTCTTTGCGAACAATTTTTAGGACTTCGGTACCTATAGCACATGACACGGGGTTTCCTCCGAAAGTATTAAAGTATTCCATCCCATTGGCAAATTTTTCAGCTACTTCTTGTGTACAGGCTACGGCGGCTAATGGGTGACCATTTCCTAAGGGTTTTCCTATGGTTACAATGTCAGGAATTACGTTGTGTAGTTCAAACCCCCAAAAAGTTTTTCCTAGGCGACCACAGCCAACTTGTACTTCATCTGAAATGCATAGTCCCCCTTCTTTTTTAATGTATTTATAGGCTTGCTTTAAGAAACCTTTTGGAAGCTCAATTTGCCCTCCACAACTTATAATTGGTTCAACAATTAGAGCGCCTACATTTCTACCACACTTTTTTATGGTATCTATACATTTTAATACCTCAAGAGCATATTTTTTTGGGGCGTCTGTATCGCGGTATTTTCCTCTAAAAGTATCTGGTAAAGGAAAAATATGGGTGTACTCTGGAGCTCCAGAACCTCCTTTTCCATCAAATTTGTACGAACTGATATCAATACACATATTTGAATTGCCATGATACCCTATCTCTGAGGCGATAATATCTTTTTCACCCGTTACGGCTTTTACCATTCGTATGGCCAATTCATTAGCTTCACTACCAGAATTGACAAAATGTAATACATTTAATGATGGTGGTAAAGTACGTAAGAGTTCATAAGCTAGATTATTTATATTCTCATGTAAATACCTTGAATTGGTATTCAAAACTGCTATCTGGTCAGTAGCAGCTTTTACTACTTTTTGGTGTTCATGACCAACATGGGCTACGTTATTTACAGTATCCATATATTTTCGACCGTATTCATCAATGAGATAAATATCATATCCTTGGACTATTTTTAGTGGTTCTTGATATTGAAGGCTTAAACTTTTTCCCAAATGCTTATTTCTGAAGCGAAGTAATTCATATCTATTTGGATGAGAGTTTTTTAGGTGAATTTCCGGAAAAATTTGGAGGGGATTTTGACTGATACTGCCCCAAATTTCCAATTGCCCTAATGATGACTTAGCCGTAAAGTTAGGGAGATTGGAGGGAGGAGATAAAAGGATTTGAAAATGCAACTTGGAAAAACCAAAATTATTTGCTTTTGTGTACTTTCCTGTGGACAATAGGTGTCCTTTTTTTAATGAGTCGCCTAGACAGAAGCCAGATATTTCTGGATAGGAAAGGTTTGAATATAAGGTGTAAAATTTAAGATCATGTACGTTATGTTCAAGCACTATTACACCTTGGCTATGTGATTCCATTGAGGAAATAACCACCGCGTCAAGAATTGTACAAATTTGGGTTTTCTCGGGAAGCCAAAAATCAGTTCCTAAATGAATTGTTCTTTCTTCATTAAATGTGTGATTATTATTTCTTAGTGAAGTATTTTCACTACTGATTCTGGGTTCTAGATACCCACCCATAAAAATAGTATTGGGATTAGCGTTCAAAAGTTCTGCTATCTTTAAATGGGTAGTGTCAGAATTAGTGGCATCTTTATAATGACCTAGTAGTTTACTACCAACTCCAAGATCTATTGGTTTTATGTTATATTTTGCTGAGTTAGCAAATAAATCTGATAGGCTTAAACCTGAAGATTTGGACCATTCTTTAAATTTCTTTTGGTTTGGGTGAGCTAAGAGTTCACATTGTTTTCTAAACGAAAAATAGGCAAATTCACTATCGATGGAAATCCACTTTTTTAAAACTTGCCATGCTTGTTTTTCACTTATTTGAAGATAGGTGTTTGAGGGCTCTTTTTCCTTATTGATTGCAGATTTAGTAACTGAAATTACTAGACGCATAGCAATGGCTATATACAAATGCTGTAGTTCATTATCCATCAGAGGAAACTCGCTATGATAGCCTTTAACAATGGGTAAAATAGCTTCTAATGTGTGCTCTTGGCCCATAGCACCATAGGCACAAGCAATTGCAACATCATTTATTATTTGAGTATGAATTGTATCTCCATAATCTATTATGGACTTTACGATGGGATGAACTACATCTTCAGAAACAATTATGTTATTATCATTTGCATCATTATGAACTATTGATTTCCTTAATGTGTTGTAATATTTAATGGAGGTGCTAAATTCGTCTTGGAAATATTCAATGATTTTTCGTTCATCTGCCTTAAAAAGATAGTTATATTTCGTTGTCCATAGCGATTGATTGATATCCCATTCAAAAAATCGGTGAGCGAATGGATGATTAAAATTTAATAAGGCGGTAGTAAGTTTACCGCATTGCTTTCCGAGAAGATATCGGAGATTATCCGTTTGCGGATTTACTTCATTCCATATTCGTCCATCAATAAAACTTAATAGGCGAATTTTTCTAATGGAACCATCTTCAGTTCTATAGTGAGAAACTATATTTTGATCTCTATCCTTAATAACTCTTGGTATAGATAAGTTAGGGCAAGTGTTTTCTAAATGAAGTAGAAGTTTTTGCTGAAAATCTAAATATTGTTCGTTCTCATCGGCTCTTGATATTTTTAAAATATAGTTTTGGTTATCATTCGCCTGAATTTTAAAATTTAGATCGATTTCTCCAGGAAGAGATGTGATACTTCCGTCAATATGAAATCTCTCTTTTGCTATTCTTTGGGCTATTGTTGCAGTTATAGACATAATTTTTTAATAAATTTCATTAGTTAGCAACATCATTATATGTGCGGCACTCCAGCTAAAGTTTTTCGCGTGCAAGCCTTGACCTGTAATTGGATGATAATTTTCTCTAATTGATGGACCTTTCTTTAGTAAGCCTTCTGCTCCGTTTAGAATTTTTAGAGTGGCAGCATTCGCTTCACTATGGTATCCATAATTACGTAACCCTTTTACTCCAAAGTATGCCTGATCAAGCCAGTTTGGTCCTCTCCAATACCCATTTAAGGGGTCGAATTTTGCATGATCTGCTGACATCGTCTGAAAAGGTACTTTAGTATAGAATTTAGTTGGGTCTAGCATTTTTTTAATAACAGTTTCCGCTTGTTCATCACTTGCTACTTTTGCCCACAAGGCAGTCCACCCTTCACTACCTTCACCTTTTATAAATTTACTACCATCAATGGAAGTGTCGTAGAACCAACCGTCATGTTTATCAAAGAATTGTTCTTGGATTCTTAGTTTTATGGAATGTGCATCTTTTTTCAATTTATTGGCTTCATTTGATCGTTTCATTAATTTAGCCATTTCACTGAGGTAAATTTTTTCAGCATACAGATATGCATTCAAATCAACACTTTCTTGATTTAATGAATACGTTGTTTCATTTTTTTGTAGTAGTTTAGAATTGTCGAAACGTATGGCATTATCCATTCCACTTTCCCATTTAGCAGCAACTAAGGAACCGTCTGTAGAACCATACTCACATAAACCGTCACCATCAAAATCTCTATCTTTATACCACCAATTATGATATTTTAGAATCTTAGGGTACATTTCTTTAATAAAAAGAAGGTCTTTATCTTTTTTGTAGATATTCATAACTGCCCAAGCTGATAAAGGAGGCTTCGTATCTCTGGTATTGTGTTTTTCTATTAAAGTGTCTCTATAAATACAGTCAATAATAAACCCATTATCCTGCTGATAATCATACATTGCCCTTATCTGATCCTTTGCTAAATCAATATTATAAAAAGATAGCCCGACAGCATGCTTCCATGAGTCCCAGGACCAGAAACCATGAAACCACTCGTAATGATAACTAGGGAATAAACCAGCATGTTTCAATTCACCTGCCGGAGTTCTCCAATTATTTTGAAGTGTTAGATGTGCCTTTGATATAATTGTAGGTGAAGCCTCATGATGGATTTGTGGGTTTAAATTATTGAAAATCGATGATAACTCGGTGTTTTTGATCTTTTTTCTGGCTTTGAGCACAGAATCGAATTCAGATTTTTTAATTAATTTATCCTCTGTTTTCCAAGTTTGAGATGGAAAAAGAAAACTATGGCTGAATGTAATTTCTTTTTCAGTGTTGGGAGGTAATGTAAATTGAATTTTATTTGTTTCGTAGTTGAATGTATCTTTAATTATTAATGAAGTCATTTCTTTTGGAAGCTTTATATATCCAATAGCCGAACTTTTGTTTGATGTTATGGTGATTAGATTTCGATTGTAAGTAAGCTCCATGTCATTTTTAAACAATGATCCATCCAACCAATATTCTATGGTTTGATTTTGGTTCGAATTATTTTTTACTCGAGTTTTATGCAGTGCTGTTTTCTCATTTAGAAATACCAGTTGTTGTGTTATTAGGAAGTCATTACTTGTGAATTCTTGTTGTAAATGACTGGCTAAACTATATTTTTCACCTTCTTTTATAGAAGAACTTACTGCAGAAATAGGCTTCCCATTCTGAGATAGATGTAACCTTGTTAAGGCAGGACTAAGCCATACACCGTTTTCTTGAGTCATCAAGAAAGGACCAGAATGAGCAAGTTCTCTAGAGGAAGTATTTTTTAAACAATACCCAAACCAAGCTCCCTGATCAGAGAAAACTAATGATGATCTATCATTTTTCGTTTTTGGTTCGCCAATATAGTTTAAGACGTTTTTACTATAATTTAAATACTTAAAATTGGGCGGAGTATTTTGTTGTTTTTCTTTTTTATTGCAACTGATTACCATCAATGCAAGCATAGAATATGTCCAAAGTTTTCTAATTGTCATAGCTAAAAAAATAAGATGTAAATACGAGTATTCTATTGAATAGAATTGTTGATTTTTTTAGAAAAATCGGATAGTGAAGTGTATTTTTTTTACAAAAAAATCTTGTTTTGTTTGCAAACTTGGACTCGTGCAAATTACAAAAAAAAATCAAAAAATGAATAATTATTGATTTATTTTAAAAAAAAAATACATTTATTTAAAAATAATATTAATTAAATATTTTATTATTAAATTTTAAAAAAATATTTAAAATAATATATTATATAT
>NZ_MDDP01000041.1 GCF_001999725.1 Cellulophaga omnivescoria | reverse complement strand
TTTTTTTTTTTAAAATATTTTTTTTTTGTTTTTTTTTTTTTTTTTTTTTTTTTTTTTAGTATGTTTTGTTGTTTAATTTTTAACAACAATAAACTCAGATCTTCTGTTTTTTTGATGTTCTTCTTCAGAACATTTGCTGCTAGAGTCACAGTTGTTTGTAAGCTCAGACTCACCAAACCCTTTACCAGAAACACGTTTAGGAGCAATACCATTGTCTAGTAAATATTTTACTGTTTCTTTGGCTCTTCTGTTAGATAGTGCTAAGTTGTACTTAGTAGTAGCTCTGGCATCAGTATGTGAACGGACTTCAATAACCACCTCTGGATATTCTTTAAGGTAAGCAAAGACTTGTTGCATAGTAATTTGCCCATCAATTCTAATAAACGATTTATCAAGGTCAAAATAAATAGGATCTAGTTTTAAGTACTTAGTTAAATCTGTACCAATAGGCGCAGCCTTTTTAATAGGATTTAATTTTACAATAACAGGTTTTATTTCTTTATTGCGTTCTATAGCAAAACTAGTAGCGCCTTGCTCAAACTCTATTTTTTCTCCTAGTAGAGTATAGGTGTCTTCCCAACAAATATCATCTAATTTAAAGTTTCCTTTTGCATCAGATTTTGTTTCAAAAACTAGATTGTTCTCACTGTTTTTAATTTGTATTGTAGCATCAGCAATAGTTGCACCAGTTTTAAGGTTTACAGCAGTTCCTGTAATAGTATTGTAACAGTTAAGGTTAAGTTCTTTTGTTTGTGTAAAGCCATAAATATCATCATATCCTTTACCACCATCCCGGTTAGAAGCAAAAAAACCTTTTTGTGTATCTTCATCAAAAATTAAAGAGAAATCGTCTTGTTTGCTGTTAACGGGTTTTCCAATGTTTAGGATGTATGATTCGTTAAAGTTATCAGTAATTTGTGTTGCAAAAATATCAAGACCACCTAACCCAGGGTGTCCATCAGATGCAAAATACAATATATTATTTTTAGAAACATAAGGAAACGTTTCTCTAGATTCAGTATTAATTTTATTTCCAAGATTTTTAGGAGCACTAAAGGTTCCATCGGCAATAATATCTACCACATAAAGGTCTGACATACCACGAGTTCCAGGCATATCAGAAGCAAAGTAGAGTTTGGTTTCATCTGGAGATAGGGCAGGGTGTGC
>NZ_MDDP01000040.1 GCF_001999725.1 Cellulophaga omnivescoria | reverse complement strand
TTTTTTTTTATTTTGTTAATTGCCATTCGGTTTCTCAAATTGGTTACAACGGTTTAGCTAAGCGTAGTGCGGTGGTAAGGAAACTTTTCGTTTCCGTCTGCGCACGAAGCTAAAGCTTATTGTTTAGTTTTATTTTTTCTTGTCCAAAGCTAAATCCATAAGATTTAGCGACATTCTAAATATACACAGACCTTTCGGTTTTACACTAAAGTCCGCATTACGTTTAGGTTTTGTTGTAGTGCGTATTTATTCCGTCCGAGTTGCAATAACTTCTCCAGTTTCATTTGGAACGCAATAAAACTTTAAGTACTGTTTACTTACTTCGCTGATAGGTAATGTAACGCCTTTTCTACCACGATTGAAAATGGTTATTAAATAAGTTTCATCTAACTTTTCTAAAATCCATTTCGAACCTTCCTTAATTTCTAACTCTTCCAATCTTTTCTTATCCCAGAGTTCTTTATTGAAAGCTATTTTGGTTTTTGATTTTCCTTTTTCCTGAAATTCAAAACTTAAGGACTCTATTTCATCTTGACTTAACTCCGTTTTAGTAGGTGAAAGTTTGACAAAGTTCATCTCCATTTGAACAGGGTCTGCGTTAAAAGTTCCATTGACATAAAGTCTCAATAAGTTTTCATTGATTAATTTTAAATCTGCATACTTTTCTCCATTTTCAAGAATTAGAGAACTGTCTTTTACAGTTAAATTCAAGTCAGATTTTTCTAATTGCAAATTGGTAAAAACATTAGCAGTATCATTTTTAAAATTAAGAATTTGTAGTCCGGGATTTTTTTTGAATTCCATATATCCAACTTCTTTCAGTATCCATTTTCCATTCAATTTTTGTCCATAATTTGGGCTAGAAATCATAATTATTAAAATTAGTAGAAATGTTTTTTTCATATGCACTACAACGTGTTTGTGTATGGAAAGTTGCGGTTTTGTGTGCGAGGATTTTCCGAAGGAAAATCAGACGTAACAAAATTGCAACTGACTTTGGTTAAGCACTAAACTACGCAATTTTTTATACACGTTGTTGTACGCTGGCTTTTATTCATTTTTTAATTCAATTTCAGTTACAGTCGGTTTTTCATAGGCTAAAACAGTCAAACATCCATTTGTTGTAGCTATAAAGAATTCATTCAACTCGTCGACAGCTCTACTTATATCTAAAATTCCGTTTTGATTAACTTCTCCAGATTTCCAACCTCCTTTTATTATTCTAAAGAGATGAAATCCATTTTTAAAATCAGGTAAATCCCAATAACCTAAAAAATCACCTTCGTCCAAATAACGAAATCCGTTAAATCCGCTAAATTCATATTTAATTCCGATTTGTTTTTCCGAGTTTTTCCAAGTCGAAATCGTTACTTTTAGTCCGAAATTTTCAGTCCATTGAAAATCAATTATATCACTTTCTTTTCTTGAGAAGTACTCTTTTCCAATTTTGTCAATTGTCATTTCCATAATCGATTTTCAGCTTGCGTACAACGTATTTGTATAAGCTTAGTTGCGCTGGAAATCCGCGAGGATTTTCAGATTAAGAAACTAAGATAGTAAAAATGCGAGGATTTTCCGCAGGAAAATCAGAAGCAATTAAACTTATACAGTGTTGTAAATTGTAGCTTTATCAGATTTGTTATTCAGCTTGAATGAAGTTCCGTGTTTGAGTAAGTTCTTATTCAGCATTTTTTTGCAACAATTTTCAATCCGAAAGAGTGAGAATCCACTCAATTTTTGTTTAGTCAGCGTTTTAAAATTCCGCAACCAAGCTCAATTCCGACCGAGTGAAGTTCCGCGTAAAGATTGTCAAATTCAGAGTTTGAGTAGTTTTATCCGCGAGATTAGTCAGAGTTTTTATTTTCAGAAATCTGAAGTTTTTAAAATTCGGAATTTTCAGCCGTATGAGTGAGCGCTATGATTTACAACGGTTTCGCATAACCGTCAGTTGCGGGTTAAATTAGTTATTATTTTCGGTTTGGCACAGACTTTAGCAATTCCGAGTGGATTCGGACGTAGTCGAATCCGCCGTAATTGCGGTTATACATCTTAAGTTAGCAATCTATTACATTTATATTTATTAATCAAAAAGAACCAGAGCGTAGAATAAGGTTATGATATACATGGAAACCAAGATTTCGTCAACATTGATAATCCAATGTCTCTGAAACAAATCACCAATCCCAAGAAACTAAGAAGAAAA
>NZ_MDDP01000004.1 GCF_001999725.1 Cellulophaga omnivescoria | reverse complement strand
TTTTTATTATTTTTTAATTAAACTTATAATTTAATTATTAAAATGTGAGTTTAATTTTCGAAATATTTGAATATAAAAACAAAACCTCTCGTTATATTTTGGATCTTAAATAACAATTTTAAAACAGCATTTGCATATTTATGGTAACCTGTGCTTGGGGTTATCTTATAAAATTAATCTTCTGCTATTTTTAGAGTAAAAATACTATTCTACTACTTCTACACCTTTCCAAAAAGCAACATAACCTTCTATTGGTTTTGCCATTTTAGAAACTTCTGGATAATGCCAAGCAGCATCTTTATTTTCTTTACCATCTACAGTAACGCTGTAGTAGTGGGCTTTGCCTTTCCAAGGGCAAGTTGTATGTGTAGTTGATGCCGCAAAAAACTCTTGTTTAATGCTCTCTTTTGGGAAATAATGATTGTTTTCTATGACTATAGTATCATTACTCTCTGCTATAACTGTGTTATTCCAAATTGCTTTCATAAATGTGGTTTTTAGTTAATTTGTTATTGATTATTTTGTCGGAAAAAGGTGCTTAAAATTACAGTGCAACCATAGTGCTGTTTTACAGTTCGTTAGCTAGTTTTTTAACGATATTCAGGATTTTGAAAGTTCCATTTTTTACCATTATCCCAACCATCTCTAGAGTTTCCGTAACTAGGATAGCCTCCTTGTTCTTTTAGCATTTTAGCTAAGTGCATAAGGTTGTAGGTCATAAAGGTCGTGTTTCTGTTTGTAAAGTCGGACTCTAAGCCAACAGGAGTGTCTAATTTTTCTCCTTTCCACTCGGTGTCACCATAGCTAGGGCCTGGTCCAACTTCGCCAATCCAACCAGCATCAGCCTGTGGTGGTATAGAATAACCAATATGTTGCATAGCATATAAAATACCCATAGCACAGTGTTTTACACCGTCTTCATTGCCTGTAATAATAGTGCCACCTACTTTTCCGTAAAACAAATACTGTCCCTTTTCATTTGTCATACCACTCATAGCATATAGTCGTTCTATAAGCTTTTGTGCTTCAGAAGACTTTTCTCCTAACCAAATAGGCGTGCCAATAATAAGTATATCAGCATCTATAATTTTTTTAAATAACTCTGGCCATTCATCTTTATCCCAGCCGTACTCTGTCATATCTGGATAAACACCACTAGCAACATCGTGATCTACAAGTCGTAATTGTTCTACAGTAACATTCTCTTTACGCATTATTTGTTTAGAAACCTCCATAAGTTTAGAAGTATGACTTTCTGATGGTGATTTTTTAAGTGTACAGTTAATGTACATTGCTTTTAAATTACTAAAATCTGTTTTTTGCATAGTGTCTGTTTTATTAGTTATGACCAGATATTATGAGCTACAGGATAACATAGAGCAACCAACCTTATGTTTTGCCCAATCTGGTCTTTTGGCAAACCATTTTTGATGTTCTGGTTGATCTTCATATGGATTTTTTAAAAGCTGATATAGTTCCTCTAGTACGCTGTAATTACCATTGTCTGCAGCATCAATTGCTAATTGCGCCATATAGTTGCGTAATACGTACTTAGGGTTAGTTAGGTTCATCTTTACTTTACGTTCATCATCTGTTGTTTTTTCTAACTTTAACCTGCTAGCATATGCAGTAAACCAATTGTTCCAATGTGTTTTTATATCATCTGTTACTGTGTTTGTATCATAAAAAGCCTCTTTAATGCTGTTTAGAGCTTCTTTAGGAGCGTTTTTATTAAAAGTGGATAAGTTCCTGTAGAAGATAGTCATATCGGTTTCTACGCGCTGTAAATTTCCTTCAAGCTGTTCTATAAGTTTGTAATCTGTGTCAAATTCTGTAAACAAACCAATTTTAGAACGCATCATTTTTAAAGAAGCCTTATCATAACCAAGTTTGTAATTGTCTAAAATAGCTTCTAGGGGAGCGGCTTCATTTATCAAAGGAAACAAAGCATTTGCCAGTTGAAAAAGATTCCACAAACCAACATTAGGTTGGTTGTTGTAGCGGTAACGTCTGTTTTCTGCATCTGTAGTATTAGGTGTCCAGTCCGGATTATAATCGTCTAACCAGCCATAAGGACCATAGTCTATAGTTAAACCTAGAATAGACATATTATCAGTATTCATAACACCGTGCACAAAACCTACACGTTGCCAATGTACAATCATTTCTAGTGTACGTTCTGCAACTTCTTTAAAAAATGCAATGTATGTTTCTTTAGATGGATTGCCTAAATGAGAAAAATGATTTTTTATAGTGTAATTTACTAGCGTAGTTAAGGTAGTGGTATCTTCTCTTGCTGCCAACAATTGAATATTTCCAAAGCGTAAAAAACTTGGCGCAACTCTGGTAACAATAGCTCCTTTTTCATAAGCAGCATTACCATTGTACAACATATCTCTTAATACATTATCTCCTGTAAGTGCTAAAGACAAGGCTCTTGTTGTGGGTACACCTAAGTGGTACATAGCTTCGCTACATAAATACTCTCTTACAGATGATCGCAATACTGCTAGACCATCTGCTGATCTAGAATACGGAGTTTCTCCTGCACCTTTAAGTTGTAGAGCCCATATTTTATTGTTGTGTTCTACCTCAGCTAAATTTATAGCTCTACCATCGCCTAATTGTCCGGCCCAATTACCAAATTGATGTCCGCCATAACACATAGCATACGGTTTGGTATCTGCCATAACGCTATTACCTGTAAATACGTTTAAAAACTCTTTAGTAGCACTATCTTTTTTAGTTAGTCCAAGTGTACGTAGCATTTCATCAGAAACGTGAATTATTTCTGGGTTTGCAGTTTTTTTAGGGGTAACATAAGAAAAGCAAGCATTATAAACCTGCCTTCTATAATTTTCTAAAATAGGATCTGCAGGTAATTGCGATATGAATCTATTTTTTAAGTTAAATTTCATTCGTTAGGCTTGTTCAATTATAGTACTCCACTTATCACTTCTTTTAGCAATAGCCTTAACGTATCCGCAAACAGCTACAGCTTTGTACCCTTGTGTGGTAAGCAGCTCAAAAGTTTGTTCCACTAAAACTTTGCCTATGCCTTTACCTCTTAAGCTGGTAGGTACTTCAGAATATACTAAGTACATTTTACCATCTTTAAGCTTGTAATCTACAAATGCAGTGGCACCTTCTACATCCATAGTAAATTTTTGATTTTCTTTATCGTGTATAACTTTCATTATTTCTAAAATTTAAAATACCTGTAAATCATTAAGAATTACAGGTATTATATGTTGTATTAAGCTGTTATGCTTTTTAATTTATCTGCGTGCATTTGTCGTAGTTTAGCTAGTTTAGGGTCTATAACTACGGTACAATACCCCATTGTTTTATTATTTTTATAAAAACTTTGGTGTTCTTCTTCTGCGTCATAAAAAACACCAATGGGGCTAAGTTCTGTAACAATAGCATCTGCGTAATACGGAGCCATTTCTGCTAAAACAACCTCAGCAACCTCTTTTTGCATTTGATTATGGTAATAAATTACAGATCTATATTGTGTGCCCGCATCTGCTCCTTGTCTGTTTAATGTAGTAGGGTTGTGGGTAGTCATAAATATAACCAGTAAATCTTGGTATGATATTTCTGCGGCATTGTAAGTAACCTGCACCACCTCTGCATGACCCGTTAAACCCGAGCATATTTCTCTGTACGTTGGTCTACCAGGAGCAATACCACCTGTATAGCCAGAAACTACCTTTTCTACACCTTTAACCTCATTAAAAACTGCTTCTGTACACCAAAAGCATCCTCCACCAACAGTTAATGTTTCTAATTTTCTATTCTTCATTCTTGTATTTCCTTTCTATTTTGTAATTGTAAAGCCTCTGAGTTTATGCAGTAGCGTAAACCACTAGGTTCTGGTCCGTCTGGAAAAATATGACCTAAGTGAGCATTACATGTATTACACAAAACCTCTACTCGTATCATTCCAAAACTATTATCTTTTACATATTTAATAGCATTTTCTTTAATAGGCTGTGTAAAACTAGGCCAACCAGAGTTAGACTTAAACTTAATGTCTGAGTTAAACAATGGCGTGTTGCAGCAAACACAATTATACTCACCATCTGTAAAAGAACTACAAAAGGCACCACTATTAGCTGGCTCTGTACCTTTTCTACGTGTAATTCTGTATTGTTCTGGCGTTAGTATTTGTTTCCACTCTGCATCCGACTTTTCAACTTTAAAATCTGGCTTTAAATTACCTTTTACAGTAAAATGAATTATATTTTTCCAAGTTAGCATAAAATCAATTTATTTTCTGTATTGTAATTGTTATACTACTGTTATTTTATTTTTGATTTTAGTCGTTTTAAAATTGCTATCCTATCATTTTTATAGGGTAGTACTAATTGCTACAATATTTATCTAAACAGTGTTTTTTTAAAGATAAGAAGAACGCTTTAAAATTAGGGTGTTTTTAAGCTATCTTTAAGAGTTTTGTATTGTATATTAATTTTTTTAACACCATATTCAATAGCTTTTTTTACATCTGTGCCCATATAAATATCTATACGGTTACGCCATTTAGAGTGCATTTTGTCTTTTACTAAATATGTACCACTAAAGCCTTCTAGTTTTACTTCTGTATTTCTTACCAAACCTAGTTTTAAAAGATCTTTAGAAACAGCTATATATTTGTCTCCAGGTTTTAGACTATCTCCCCAAGCAGCAATTGTTGGGGTAGAAGAGGTTTGGTATGCCAAAGAGTTGTATGCTGTGGCTCTAACACTTAAGGTTTTCCATACATACGGATCCTCTTTCTTTTCTATACTTTTGTTAGCACAAGAAAAGAGTGTTATACAGCATAAAATGAAGGCAAGGTTCTTAATCATTAAACTAAATATACTATAATTTTATAAAAGTTGTATTTGTGTTTGGGGTTGATAAAAAATAAACCCACAACAAATGCTATGGGTTTACTAGGTGCAATAAAAATACCGTTTTTAAAAAGTTACGGAAACTTTAGCTTTTAAAAAGAACGGAGTACCTGGTGTAAAATGAATTTCATCTACAGGGTTATCTTCATTAAATAACCTTGTTTCTGTAGCAAACTGACTCTCGTTCCACTCTGTGTCAAACAAATTCTCTATAATAACTCCGTATGTCCAGTTTTTAGTATTGTAACTAAGATTAAAGTCAGATATCAAATATCCATCTGCAACAATAGAGTTATCTTCATTAGCAGGTCTGTCTTTTACGTATCTGTAATTTAATCCGCCAGAAAACTTACCAAGGTTGTTAAAAGTTAAACCACCTGCAGCAGTTAAAGAAGGAGCCAATGGTATGTAGTCTTCACCATCAGCTTCTTCTGTGCTTCTTGCGTAAGCATAGTTAGCATCACTATATAAATATAAGTTAGGTGTTATATTGTATCTAAAACCTAAGTCTACACCATAACGTTGTGTTTTTCCACTAGGTTCTACCACGCCAGCATCTCCAACATATACAAATTCTTGTTCTAAAAATAAGCTCCATAAAGCGGCGTTTATAACTAGTTTAGATGATGGTTTTAGAATTACACCCAAATCATTACCATAAGCAGCAGGTAATATTTCTTTACCATTGTTAGCTGTAACTACACGTGTGTCGTTAGAATGAAAACCAATACCAGATTTTAAAAATAACTGCACGCTAGGAGAAGCGGCATAAATAAAGTTTAACTTAGGGCTAACAAAAACCTTGTCTTCACTTAAGCTAGTATAAACAGTTTGTAGTTTGTCTATATAGTCGTTTTTAAAATAGTCTAAACGTAAACCAGGATTAATTGTCCATTTATTTTTCTTGTATTTAGCGTTTAAAAAGCTATACATATTTACTTCATCAATATCACCTAAAGCGTACGTTTCTAAAGTAGTTTGCCTGTTAGCTGTGTGAGATAACTCTACGTCATTTACATCATCATACCTAAAACCAGCACCAGCTTCTAATTTTAATTGTGAGTTGCCTTTTTCAAAATGAAAATTATGCGCGTAAACAGATTCTGCTCCAAAAATACTACGAGACTCTTTTTGTTTTATTTGATCGCCATTTACAGGATCATCTAAAAAAAACGTAAAGTTAGAGAACAGCTCAAAGTCGTACTTAGATACAAATGCCTTAGAAGTAAGAGACTCGTGCTCGTTAAATTGTTTGGTATGATTAAACCATAGGTTAGATCTGCTAGTTTTACCACCTTCTGTATCGTCTATTGCGCCAAACCTACCAATTAAACCTTGGTCTACAGCACGTTGTGGTATTTGTCCTGATGCATCCCATTTACTTTGAAAATGACTAGCTGTAATAGTAAACTCTTGGTCGTTATAATTATTAAAGTTGTAACGTCCCATTAAGTTTATTCTATTAAAATTCTGAGGAGAATCAAATACACCGTCTGTAAGTACAAGCTCAGATGCTAAGTACATATTATTTTGTTCTTCATCTAATAACTTAAGTATACTTACAGCACGCAAGCTGTTAAATTGTCCGGCTTCTACAGAAAGTAAGTTTTTGTCTAACTTCTTTTTGGTTTTTAGGTTTACATATCCAGCTGTGTTAAAATTACCTACGTTGGCATAGTAAGGACCTTTGCCAAAGTCTATATTATCTACCGTTTCTGGTATAATAAAGTGCATATCTGCATAACCTTGTCCGTGTGCATGAGATACCATATTTACAGGTAAGCCATCTACGCTTATGGCAACGTCTGTACCGTGGTCAATATCAAAACCACGTAAAAATATTTGTTCTGCCTTACCGCCACCAGCATGCTGACCAATAATTAGTCCGGGAACCTTACGTAAAATCTCTTGTGAAGATTTTACCGGAGAGGTTTTAACATCTACGTTTAAAAAAGTGCTAAGTGTGTTTACATTAGAAACCAAAACTACTTGGTCTAAAGACACTACACTTTCTGTTAAACTAATTTTAATGGTAGTATTAAGATGCTCTTCTGTAATTGTAATTTGTTTTGTAGCGTACCCCAGATTGTAAAAGTAAATAACATCGTTTAAAGAGACATTATTTAACTTAAAAAAGCCGGAAGTGTTAGAGTAGGTGTAGTCGCCATTTGTTTGGTTGTATACACTAACACCTTCTATAGGTGTATTATTACTGTTTGATATAATAGTACCTTTTAGCTCGTGCGCTTGTATGTTACTAAAACCAATTAGTAACAGTATAATAGTTATTATATTTTTCATTTGTTGTTGTTGTTTGTTGTAAATAGTATCCTTGTCAGGTTTAAAAACATTGCTTTAAATCTGAGATACAAATAGTATGTACGTAGCTAACCTATGGGCATAAAACAGCCCGTAGTAGCTAGTACTTTTATAAATTAATTTTTAATTTTTCTGCTAATTATAAGCAGTATTAAGCATGTGTGCTTTTGGGAGGTTTTTCTACAGCCGCTAAATAACCTTTTGTAGTTTTATTTGTGCTTGTATATATATAGTTAATGGTTAGTGTAGTGTTATTACTTATATTATAGGTAATTGGCTCTATAATGTGTTTGTCTATTTTAATTTCTTGTAAAATACCATCATTAGAGTCGTTCTCGTTCTCTGGAGCTCCAAATAAGTCGTTTATAAATGTAATTATTTGGTGGTCGTGGTTTTGTACATGTGTATGGCTGTGACTGTGTTTAGCTATGGAAGAATGGCTATGAGAATGTGCTGTAATACTATTTTGTGCTTCTATTGCGTGAGAAATAGCATGTAATCCATCTTTAATTTGGTTTTGCAACGGATGCAGCACGTACAGTAAGCTGATGCTTATTGCTATAATTTGTACTAGAAGTTGCTTAATGTTTGCCATCTTATGCTTTAAAAACACTATGTTATTATTGTATATTTAAGTGTTATTTTTGCAGCTACCAAAGCTATAAAAACTTATACACTCTTGCCATACTAACGAGATAATTTGAAGTAGGGTTTTAAAAAAAGTTAAAAAAAGATAAGTTTTTGTTTTAGGTTGATATAAAAGTGTTTAAAAAAGAGCTAGTTATGGGTAAAACAGGAAAAGAAAAAAATACATTAAATAAGGCTAAACACTCTAAGTTAATGGCCCGAAAAATTAATAAAAAGAAAAAAGAAGAAGCTTTACGTAAAGAACGCCTAAAAGCTATTGTAAAAAAAGCACAAGAGGTGCAAAAAACTAGTAACGAAAAAGCAGATAGCAACTAGTGTTGCTTTAGCTTAATACTAATTTTGCAGCAACAAGCTTATAATTTATATGCCTGCTACAGCAGCTTCAGCACATCTTTCGCCATCCATAGCTGCAGAAATTATACCTCCTGCGTAGCCACCGCCTTCTCCACAAGGAAATAAGCCTTTAATCTCTGGGTGTTCTAACTTTTCTGTTCTGGGGATATTAACAGGAGATGAGGTTCTAGATTCTACACCAATAATATTAGCTTCAGAGGTGTAATACCCATTCATTTTATCTCCAAATGCTTTAAAACCGCCTCTTAAACGACTTCCAATTAGTTTTGGAAACAGAGAGTGCATAGGAGCAGAGTTTAATCCTGGTTGGTAAGAGGTTTCATTTAGTGTTGTAGATAATTTTCCTTCTACAAAATCTGTTAGTCTTTGTGCAGGTGCAACTTGACTTCTTCCGCCTGCCGTAAAAGCTAGTTTCTCTAAATCCTTTTGATATTCTAACCCTTTTAAAACCCCAAACTTATTGTATTTAGGAATATCTTCATCAACATTAATTTCTACAACAATACCAGAGTTTGCATATAAATTATTACGTTTAGATGGCGACATACCATTTACCACAACTTCTCCTGGAGCTGTTGCAGCAGGTACTATAAATCCTCCTGGGCACATACAAAATGAGTATACACCTCTGCCTTTTACTTGTTCTACAAGGCTATATGCAGCAGCTGGTAATAACTCATCTCTTTGTCCGCTACAATGGTATTGTATGCTGTCTATTATATGTTGTGGGTGCTCTACACGTACACCCATTGCAAAAGATTTTGCTTGTAATGCAATTTCTTTTTTATGCAGTAAATAATAAATGTCTCTGGCCGAGTGTCCTGTTGCTAGAATTACACTATTTACGGCCATTTCATTACCATTTTCTAAAATAATAGCTTTTAAGGTGTTGTTTTGTATTTCAAAATCTACCACTTTAGTATTAAAATGAACTTCACCACCGTACTTTATAATATTTTCTCTAATATTTTGTACAAGCTTAGGTAGTTTATTGGTGCCAATATGTGGGTGTGCATCTACTAAAATTTGGTCTGTTGCACCGTGGTATACTAGGTTTTCAAAAATTCTACGTACATCTCCACGTTTTAAACTGCGTGTATATAATTTACCGTCAGAATATGTGCCTGCACCACCTTCGCCAAAACAATAGTTAGAGTCTTGGTTTACAATATGTTCTTGGTTTATTGCTTTTAAATCTCTACGTCTGTTTTGTACATTTTTACCGCGTTCTAACACAACAGGTTTATAGCCAAGCTCTATACAACGTAGTGCGGCATACATACCGGCAGGGCCAAAACCAATAATATGAACTTCTTTGGCGTTAGAAACATCTTTATAATTAAACGTATAATTACTGCTTTCTGGTGCAGGTTCTTGTATGTATACGGTTACTTTGTAATTAAAATAAATGGTAGGCTTACGTGCATCTATAGACTTACGATCTACTTTTACAGCAGTAATTTCTTTTTCGGGAACACCTAAATATTTTGCAGCTTTTTTGGTTAGAATACCTTGTATTGGTTCTTCTATTAATGTAGTTCTAAGCTGAATGTTTCTTACCATACCGCAAAAGTACTATTTTAAAAGAATTTCTCTTTTTTGTTAGTTAATTATTTTAGGTTGATGCTTTAATTGTGTTTTGAATGTATAATAATTACTAGTTTTGTAAATATAATATTGTTAAAAAAACCTATTTTTAAATTGATACACTCTTTTATATGTTTAAATGCATATATTTTAAATTATATGTTATATGGCATATAATTGTGATTATATGTTAAATAGCATATATTTGATGAAAAATTAAAAATGATAGCAGTTATAACAGGAGACATTATTAATTCTAGAGCAGAAGATGTAGGTGTTTGGTTACCAGAGCTTAAGGCTGAGTTGAAAAATATAGGCTCAGATCCAAAAGATTGGGAAATATATAGAGGAGATAGTTTTCAATTAAAAACTACACCAGAGTTGGCGTTAAAAGTTGCTTTTAAGTTAAAAACAGTACTAAAACAATTTAAAACGTTAGATGTTAGAATGGCAATAGGAATAGGAGAGCAAAGTTACATTGCAGAAAAGGTTACAGAGGCAAATGGTAGCGCTTATATAAATTCTGGCGAGTGTTTTGAAGAGTTAAAAAAGCAAACTTTAGCAATTAAAACACCTTGGCAAGAGTTTAATACGGTTTTAAATTTACTGCTAGACGTGTTAGAGCTAACCATAAATAATTGGACACCTAATTATGCACTTTTAATAAAAGAAAGCTTAAAAGATACCAGTGTAACGCAAAAAGAGTTGGCAGATAGGTTAGACAAAAAGCAAAGCAATATTAGTACTAGTTTAAAAAAAGCTGGTTTTGATGAAATTTTAAAAATATTAGATTACTATAACACACAAATAAAAAAACTATGTTAGTACTTACATTAAAGTTGCTTTTAGCTCATATTTTGGGTGATTTTGTGTTGCAACCAAATAAATGGGTAAAAGACAAGCTAGAGAAAAAACAAAAGTCGGCTTACTTGTACTGGCATATAGTTATACACTTACTAGCCTTAATGGTAGTTTTAGAATTTAATACAAATTACTTTATTGGTATTGCTACTATTGTAATTACACATTATTTAATAGACTTAGCAAAGTTAATATTGCAAAATGATGACAATGCTAGAGTCTTATTTTTTCTAGATCAATTGCTACATTTATTAGTGTTAGTACTTGTGGCTGCTACTTATACAGACTATAGTTTAGACCTATCTTATTTTACCACGCCCAATATAATACTGTTTTTTATAGCTATTTTTTTGCTTACAAACGTGTCTGCCATATTAATGAAGGTTATAATATCTAAATGGAAATTAGAAGATGAGTCTAAAAAATCGCTTAAAAATGCAGGTGCATACATAGGGGTGTTAGAGCGCTTGTTTATTTTTATGTTTATTGTTTTAGGCCAATGGAGTGGAATTGGCTTTTTACTAACAGCTAAATCTGTTTTTAGATTTGGAGATTTATCTAAAGCAAACGATCGCAAATTAACAGAATATATTTTAATAGGAACATTAATAAGTTTTGGTTTAGCCATTTTAATAGCTTTAGGCTATAAATTTATGCTACAACAATTACCATAATAGCATTAGTTATGAATAAAGAAAAAAAGCAAAACTCTACTTCTAAAATGCAAAAAATGCTACATTTAGATTATAGAAGAGATGATGATATTTGGTTAACAAACACACAAACTTTACGAAGATTAATTGGAGTTTTAGGCATAGCCTTACCTATTTTATTATTTGCTTTTTTATGGATTACATCAGAGCACGCAAGTGCATTAGAGTCTATTAGTCATTATTACTTTACGCGGGCAAACCCAATATTTATTATTGTTGTAAGTATTATGGCTATATTTTTAATGGTATACAAAGGTAGAGAACCTATAGATTTTTATATGTCTTTTATAGCGGGTGTTTTTGCAATTTTACTATTACTATTCCCTACAGATAATATAGCCATTACCTGTTGTGATGCAGACGCTGCGTATAGTGTAACTTATATACAAGATAATGTTTGGCGTGTACGTTTTCATTACATAGCAGCTGCAATATTTTTGTTAAGCTTAAATTATATGTCTCTTTTTGTATTTACCAAATCTAACAAACCTAAAACAGAGCTTACAAAGGAAAAAAAACAACGAAATGCAATTTATAAAATAACTGGCACTATTATGTTTTGTGCTTTGCTTGTAATAATGCTTGGTTTGTTAAAAGTAATACCAGAGGACTTTTATTATCAAAACCATATTACCTTTTGGATGGAGACGGTTGCTATAGAATGTTTTGGAATTGCTTGGCTGGTAAAAGGAGAAACAATTTTTACCGATTAAAAGTATAAAACCCCTGAAAAAATCAACAATTTCAAGGGTCTTATGGTAAAATATGGACAATCTACATAAATAGTATTCACTATTTAAATTTTAGTATAAGCAAAAGCATAAGTAGGTTTTGTTTGTTTTTGCTATACTGTTTTGCTTTAAGCACAATCTAACTGTCTAAGCTTGTCCAATGCTTCAGACTTAGAGTTTACATTAAGTTTTAAGTATATATTTTGGATATGAAAATTAACAGCACTTGCAGTAACAAATAGTTTTTCTGCAATTGTTTTGTAAGTTTCACCTTCAAATAAAAGATCTATAATTTCATTTTCTCTTTTAGAAAATTCATTAAAAGATTTACGCTGAAACATAGATATAACCTGCTTTGCAATGTCATTACTAATTGCAGCTCCATCAATCTTAATAGAATTTAATGCGTCATACAATCTCATTTCTGTGAGTGGTTTGGTTAAGTAACCATTTGCACCGTTTTTAAAAGCTTTTTTTATTAATGAAAAATCGTTTTGCTCACTAACAATAATAATTTTTGCGTTTACTGCTTTCTTTTTAAATTTAATTAATACATCTATACCACCAAATTCTTCTTCTGGAATATCTGTGATAATAATATCTGGAGCAACTGTGGTGGAAGATCTTAATGCTTCTTTGGCAGAGCTATAAATACCAATTAAATTGTAGTCTGAGTACAGATTAAAATAATGTTTGTACGTTTTTTTAAACAATGGATCGTTATCTATTACAATAACATTTAAATTTCTTGTTTGCATAAGTTGGGGGTTTTTGTATGCCATTATAGCATACAGGTTAAGTTTATAAATGAAATTTGGGGTTGTATTTAATTTTAAAATAGAAAATAGAAAACCTAGCCTTAATTATTTATTACAATAATTAAGTGTATTTATTAGATAGAAATTATAATTAAAATTAAAAGGGTAGGGGTACTCTTTTGTTTTAATTTTAGTTATAATACCTATTGTAAACAGTAAATTTCTAAGGCTACTATAAAATTAAATACAGAGATTATTATACCGTTTACAGCGTAGATTATCATTTTTGTGTAGGGGTAAAAATGATTGCTGATTGCAGTTTTTGTAGGTTTGTTTTTGGTTACTTTTTGTAATGTAAAAAAGTGTCATATAATTTGGGTTTTTGGGGGTGAAAGAAACTCTTTTACAAGTTTCTAAATCTATTTTTTAGAGTAAATAAATAGTATATTTTAAAAATGTAAACCCTTTTCTTAACGTTCATTTTAATAGAAAAGCTATACTTAATTAAATAGGTTCTACACTACTTATTTTGTTTCTCTATACTAAAGATATGACTTTTGCGTTAGTTGGCAAAATTTAAAAAGTAAGTAAAATCTCATTTAATATATGTTAATATGCACTTCATCGTTACTTTAATGCTTTTAAGCGTATATTTTAAAAGGGCTAATCGATAAAGTGTTAAAATTTTAACTTATTATTTAGAATTATTCTAAAGTAATTTTTTAGATGAACTGCACTTTTTTGTAAAAAAAAATAGTCCAAAAGACAAGTATAAGAACGTTATATACTTTGTCTTTTAGGACTACCCGCAACCCCCGATGCGTAATTTTCACTTATAAAATAACCCAATTTATACTCTAGGGAGAGTCAACTTATATTGTATTAATCTTCATATATATTTGCAGCTGTTGCTGTAGATGCAGAGTAAGTAGGTTTGTCTACTTTTAAAATCCATTTTTCATCTTGGTATTTACCATTAAGGTTAGATGCGTAAGCGTCTTCCGCTTCTTCCATATAGTTGTAATCTGCTATGTATACATAGTAAAGATCATTTTCTTTATTATAAAATTGTTTTGCATCAATGTTTTGCTTTTTAAGTTTTGTCATAAAAGCATCTAAGTACTTTTTTGTTTTGTAAACATTTGCAATTACGTAGTATCCAGACTTAACACCATCCATATCTGACTGGTTTACTACTTTTAAAGGAATTTCTTTAAATTTTTTGTTATCAGTTTTAGCAGCAACTGTTTTAGTTGTTTTATCTGCGTCTAACTTATAAGTAACCTTTTTAGTTTTTTTAGTAGCTACAGCATTGTTTGGTACAGTATTAACCTGTTGTGCTGTAGTTTGTATGTTTTGCTTAATATCGTTTCTTAAAATACGTACAATAGTTTCAAACTTTTTTTCTAATTCTGCGCTACGTGCGTTTTCAATAGAATCTTGTCTTAAAATTAGTTCATCTAATATTAATCTGTTTTGGTAAGCCAATGAGTTTTCATCTTCTTGTACTGTTGTTTCTGTAACAGCTTTAGATTTAGTAGCTTTTTTGTTTTTACGGTTGTTTTTTCTTTTTTTACTATTTAACGTAACGCTTTGTGACTCAAAGTTTCTAACTATTGTATTAAACTTATCTTGTACGGCATTTTTAGGACCAACTGTTTTTACAGCTCCTACGTATGTTTTTGGTGTGCTTTGTGTATTTGTTGTACTGTTAGCTGCTATTGTAGTTGTGTTTTTAGCTTCTGTTGTATTGTTTTGAGTTCTTTTTAAACTATTTTGTTTGGTAATTAGTGCTAAAATTTCATTTTCTCTTTTTTTGCTAGAGATTGCCATTTTGGTAGCGTCTTTACCACTTTCTAAAGCAACAATTCTTTCTTTATCTCTTTTTTGATCTTCCATAAGGGCTAATATTTGCTCCTCATAGTTTCTAATAATTTTATCTACTTTGCTGTCATGAGATTCTTGTGTGTCATTAGTTGCAAAAGCCGGACCATTGTTTTTAAAAGTATAAGCCAAAGATAACTCGTGGTTCCACCCTAAGTCTGTTTCATTATTCATTACATCTTTTTCTAATAAATAACCTAAAGACATTTTGTTGTTTAAGTTAAAACCTAATCCCATAGATATACCGTGTTCGTTATCTATTGTAGATTGTAACCAACCGTACTTAGGTAAATCTAATAACATAGAACCTACGTAAGATATACCACCATTTTCGTTTTTACCAACTTGTACAAGTGGCATAAATCTACCTTCTGCAAATAAACCTCTAGTTGCGCTAAATGGTTGTGTGTATTGTAAAGATGCTTTAACGCTTCTGTCATTAAAATTAGTAGAGAATGCATTGGTTGTTTGGTTGTACTTAACTAAATCTTTAGCGTAGATACCAACATCAAACCTACCCACAGATAGTGTAATTGCTGGTTGTATAGCTAATTTACTTTCTTTTTTAGCGTCTATTAACTGTAAGTCGTTATCATCTGCTATTACTCTGTTTTTATCTAAACCCTCGTTAAAATAAGTAACGTTAGCACCAAAAGTAAGCTTACTTTTTTCACTTAATTGTACTGCTGTTGCATAGTTTGCATTAAAACCAAACTCTTGTACAACACCCGCCCATTGGCTGTAAATACCAATTCCAAATGCAGCGTTATCGTTAATTTTACTACTAAAACCTACAAAATAGTTTTGCACATTATCATCAAAAGTAGCATACTGGTTTCTGTGTAAAATGTTTAAATAAGATTTGTTTTCTCTTACTAATGAAAAAGTAGGATTTATTAAAAATCTATTAAAAAACAATTGATTGTGGTATGAATTGTTTGAACTATTTTCTGAAACTGTAGCCTCTTGTGCTGTTACTGTTTGTAAGCTTAGTAAAATAGATACTAATACTAGTAAACATATTTTGTGAGTAAATGAAACTTGACTTTTCATAGTAGTAAAAATTACGGTTATTTTAGGGTGAAAAATGTAAGTACTTTTTTGCCAAAGTACAGTAAAGAAATATAAACTAAGGGGGTAGGTTGTTTATATAACTTGGGTCTTAATCTTCAAAAACAGATGTTGAATAGTTTATTGATGATTCATCATTAACAGCCTCTAGAGAGTTAAAATCTCTGTTTTTGTTAGTGTATGTAAAAGCAACTCTTTCTACATTTCCTTGTCCGCGGTTAGACATTACGTAGCCCATTCCGTTTTTAGATTGTAAATCCAAAGAAAAATCGTCTTTATCACTATTAATTCTGCTACCTAAATTTGCAGCAATACCAACTTTACGCTGACCAACTTCTACCATATAAATATCTAATCCTCCGTAGCCTTTATGACCGTTTGAAGCAAAAAATAATGAGTTTCCGTTTACAATTTTAGGATATAAATCGTTTTTTTCTGTGTTTACTTTTTGTCCTAAGTTTTTTGCAACTCCAAAGTCACCATTTGCTTTAATTGAAGCAACATAAATATCAAACTTACCAAAAGTACCAGGCATATTAGATGCAAAAAACAAACGTTTGCCATCTGCAGAAACAGTAGGGTGCATTGCCGAATAATTTTTAGGAGCTAATGCAACTTCTTTAACATTTTTCCATTCGCCGTTAACTTTTTGTGCTCTGTAAATTTTATGAACCAGTTCTTTTTTAGAAAAAATTCCAGTTGCTGGCTTTACATAAACACCTTTGCTAAAGTAAGCTGTTTTGCCATCTGCAGTAACTGCTACAGGTGTTTTATAAGCGTTGTGCTTGTCTGTAATTTCTTCTAAATAGTTGTTTTGTTGTGTAACTGTTTCTAAAGAAGAGTTTCCTCTTGGGTTAAAACTATACTCACCATACTTACCCGTATACGTAGTATTGTTTTTTTGCTTAGTAGTTTTGTAATCATTAGCTACAGCAGCCATCCAATCTTTATTAGAGTTGTGAGTATCTTTAGTTGTACTAACACCAACTTTTTTAAGTGCAAATTGGTAACGCTCTTGGTAACTTTTGTTTAGCATTTTGTCTTTACTAACATCTTTCAGTTTTTTGTACCAAAAAGCAGCAGTTTCATACTTTTTTACTAAAAAGTTTGCGTTACCTAGATCTTCGTAAATTTCTTTGTCTGTGTAACCTAAACTTTTAAGTTTTTTGTAATTGTCTACTCTCTTTTTTACTTCAACAGTAGTTGTTTTAGAAGCGTTACTTGCAACTGTATTTTGTGCAGATAACGAATAGCAGAAAAATGTAGAAATACATACTATAGCTGCTTTGTGGGTTATAAAATTTTTCATAAGATAGGGGTTAAATTATCACTACATCAAAGATCTAGTTTTTACCCGTTACCTGTACTAGTAAATATTCATAGGTTTTTGCTAAAAAAGGTTATTTCATCGATTAAATAACTCTTTTTTAAGCTGAAATGCACTTTTCTATCGTTTTTCGGTCAATTTGCTGCATATTATTTCAAACTCAGCTTTTAACTGATTTTCATCAATTGGTTTACGAATAATGTGCATTGGATTGGTTTTCTCTGCTCGTTCTATAGTAGAGGCATCAGAATTACCTGTTATAAATACAAATGGTATTTGGTAGTCTTTATTTATAATTTCTGCAACCTCCACACCATCTTTATCACCACTTAAGCCAATATCTAATAATATAATGTCCGGAGAAAAAAATCGTAAGGCAGAAATAGCCTCATTGCTATTACTAGCGGTTCTAACAATATTCTCGTCCATAGATTCAATTATGCTTTCTATAAACATTTGGATAATCATATTATCCTCTACTATGAGTACTTTTAATGCCATAATTTATGATGTTTGTTCTATTTCTTGAAATGTGATGATGTAATTTGTTCCTTTTTTAGAGTTATCTTTTTCAATATTACCTCTAAGTTGTAGGGCTAGTTTGTGTATTAATTTAAGTCCTAAAGATTTTGTATTTCTAAAATTGATACTTTTTGGAAATCCTTTTCCGTTATCTCCTATTAATAATAAAAAGTTAGGGTATACTAATTTTTTTACTTCAATGCTTAGTACGCCTTCTTGAATATCTTTAAAACCGTATTTTAAAGAGTTAGTAATTATTTCGTTAATCATTAATCCTAACGGCACAGATGTATCTAAATTTAAATACAAGTCTGTTGCTTTAATATCTAGTTTAATATTAGTTGCATTACCTTTCATAGAAATTAGCATAGTGTTTGCTAATTGTTCCATATAGCTTCCGTAATTAATTCTGCTTAAATCATTAGATCTGTAAAGCATTTCATGAATAATGGCCATAGAGTTAATTCTGTATTGGCTATATCTAAAAAGAGCTCTTGTTTCTTCATCCTTAATAAAGCTAGACTGTAAACTAAGTAAACTGGTAATTACTTGTAAATTGTTTTTTACTCTGTGATGAATTTCTTTTAATAATGTATCTCTTTCAGATAATCTGTTCTCTACAGTTTGGTTTAGGTTAGATATGTTTTCATTTTTAATATATAAAGAGTACACTATAATTAAAAATATAAGTAACCCTAGGTTAAGCAAACCTGCATTTTTATAAGTTTCAAATTTAAAAGTAGCAAGTCTATTTTCTGTATCTTCAATTTTTGTGCTCGTATATATTGTCCAAGGATGGTTGCCTTCTAAACTTATTGTTTTAGAAACATATAAGTTATTACCATTTTCATCCTTTTTGTTTAAATCTATCTTAGATAATTTGTAAAGTTCATCATCATTACCATAAAAAATTTCTCCTCTAGAGTTTAGTAATGTTAGGTTATAATTATCTAAATTTTTAAACCAATTTTTTGCGTTTAAATTTAGTCCAACTATTCCTTGCAATTCATTATTTACATATACAGGTGTAAAAAAACGAATTGTAGGTCTGTAGGGTATTTCTATTTTTTGTTTTTCTATATTAAGATCTAAATGAGAGATATATACTTCATTCTTTTTAGCTTTTATAGATTCTTTAAAGTAATACCTGCTAGATTTGTCTTGGTATTTTATTGATGAAGCCAAGGAGTCTATATCAACACGTATAACTTCTATGCCACTAGTATTAATTAATCTAGCTTGGAAGTAGTTAGGGTCTATATCTATAAAAGTTTTTAATTTCTTTTCAATTTCTAGAATAGATGTATTGTTCTCTAAATCTAACTCTATTAGTTTACTAATGTATAATACATTTTTTTTACTAATGTTATATAACTCGTTTAGCTTTGACTCTGTTTCTACAAGCTTATTGTTAGATTTTATGTTTTCTACTAATATTATGTTTTTTGTGAACGTTTGTACTTGATCTAATGAAACGTTCCAGATTACAATTGTTATTAATAGGAATAATATTACGGAAACTATAATTAGTTTTTTTCCCATAAAGTAAGGTTAAAAAGGGGTTAGTATGTAACTAAGGTAAATGGTATTCATAAATTTACAAAAATACTTCTAATTATAACACTGTTTTTTTGGTATGTATTGGCTGTAGTTTTGTTATAATAGTATAGATAGCAGTATATTAATTGTAGATTGTAGTATTTACTGTATAGTTAGCACAAATATATTATTAAAAAAAATTGAAGTAAAAGTGTTAAAAATATGTGAATTAACAAATTAGATAACAGTTGTTAGTATAAAATATAATTTTTAAGCAATATTTTGGCTTTGCTTTTATTTAAGTTTATTCTTGTTAAATTATTAATATTTATTCCAAAATACCTTTTATATTGTCAGTATTTCTAAGTGATTATGCATAATTGTAAAAAAAAATTATTTATATGAATTTTTTTTAATTTTAAAGTAAGAAATTACTTACCTTTGATGTATCCCCAAAGAATTTTTTTATCAACTTAATTATTTACAAAATGAAAACAATTGTACTTAAGTTCTACTACATTGCTAAAAACGAGTTTTGGGCTTGTTATTCACTCCTTATTTATCATATAAAATCATCTCAACTTTTATTTAAAAGTACAAGTTAAAAAGTACTGTTTGCTAAAATGTGCTACTTGGTTCTAAAACAAAGCCAAGTACTATAATTGGACTAATTTATTTAGTTGCATATAGGCATACTCATGTTTTTACTCAACATTTTTTAATGATATAGAAAAACTAAATCTTGTGATTTTTTCCAATCCGTTATTTTATAAAAAATTGTGTTTTTTAGGTAATTTCTTATGCTAAGTTATAAGCTATATTTAGGATATAAGTACATTATTTTTAAACAATACAATATATAGATAACAAAGTCTTAAACTTTTTTTAAGGTCACAAGGTGTTTATTACTAATTGTTTAACCCTTAATTTAAATTTTACTACTATGAAATTTTTTAAACCTCAATTACTTATGGCATTCATACTCTTTAGTATGTTTTTAAATGCTCAAACTCCAGACGGAGAATTAAAACGGTGGCATAAGCTTACTTTAACTTTTAATGGACCAAATACTTCAGAAACTGCTAATCCTAATCCCTTTTCAGATTACAGATTAGATGTAACTTTTACACACAAAAATAGCAACAGAAGTTTTACTGTACCTGGTTATTATGCAGCGTGTGGTAACGCAGAAAATACGGGTTGTACTTCTGGTAATAAATGGAGAGTACATTTTACACCAGATGATATAGGACTTTGGAACTGGACAGTGGTTTTTAAAACGGGTACTAACGTTGCAATAAACAATGGCGGTACTAACGGAGGATTTATGAATGGTACTACTGGTAGTTTTACAATTAACGAATCTAACAAAACAGGAAGAGATTTAAGAAACAAGGATTTAGGAAGATTACAATATGTAGGAGAGCACTATTTAAAGCATACTGGTACAAACCCTAATAATCCTAACGGACCTTGGTTTTTAAAAGTAGGTGCAGACTCTCCAGAAAACCGCTTTCATTATGTAGATTTTGATGGTACACCAGGAAATACAGCAGGTGGTAACAAAAGTAAAACTTGGCAAGCACATGTTACAGACTATAATGCTACAGATGCAAGTGCTTATACTTGGAACAGTGGTAAAGGTAAAGGCATATTGGGCTCGATAAACTATTTATACGGACAAGGTGCTAATGTTATCTCTTTTTTAACATGGGCAGCTGGTGGTGATGATGGTGCTGTTTTTCCACACATATTAAAAGGGGCATCATCAGATTACTCTAGCGCAAGCAAATCTGAACAGTGGAATAAGTTACATAAAGATAGGTTTGATGTATCTAAACTTGCACAATGGGAGAAAGTAATGGAGTATGCAGATAAAAAAGGTATGTACTTGCATTTTAAAACAATGGAAACAGAAAATTGTGAAAAAATGGATGGTCATACTTTTGGTAGGGAACGTAAGCTATACTACCGCGAGTTAATTGCCAGGTTTGCACACCATTTAGCATTAAACTGGAACTTGTCTGAAGAATCTACCATTAAAGACGAAGTGGTAAAAGCTACAATAAATTACATTAAAAATTTAGACCCGTATAATCATCATATCGTTTTGCATACTTATCCAGGGCAACAAGACCAAAGGTATAATCCGTTAATAGGTAACAAGTCTAACTTAACAGGCTTATCTGTACAAACAAGTCAAAACAACGTACATAAAGATATACGTAGATGGGTAATGAATTCAAGAAATACTGGTAAAAAATGGGTGGTAGCAAATGATGAGCAAGGTAGTGCATCACAAGGTATAATGGTATCTGACAAGCAGGTTAGAGAAAAAGTACTTTGGGCTACATTTTTAGCTGGTGGCGCTGGTGTAGAGTATTACAGTGGTTATACAAGTAATGATGGCGACCTTAACGGACAAGACCATAGAAAAAGAGGAGCTAAGTATAAGCAGGGTAGTTATGCACTTAAATTTTTTAACGAAAACTTGTTACCTAACTTAACAAAAATGGTTTCTGATGACGGTGTTACTGCAGATGGTAAAGATTATGTTTTTGCAGAAGAAGGAAAAACATACGCTATATACAGACCAAACGGAGGCAGTACATCTTTAAGCTTGCCAAGTGGTAATAATAAGTATAATGTACAATGGTTTAACCCAAGAGAAGGTGGCAATTTATCAGCAAAAACAACATTAGGCAATAATTTGGTAGCACCAGATACTAACGATTGGGTTGCGTTAATTACAAGTAAAAACGATGACGGCAACACTGTTTGTGATAATGTATTAAGATCTACCTTAACAAACGATGCCTATTTACAAGGAACAACTAGGTTTAACAACGCAGAATTAAGAGTAGAAAGTGGTAGAAGACTAGCTTACCTACAGTTTACAGTACCTACAACCTCTAAAACAGTTACAGGTGTAAAGTTACAACTTACAGTTTCTAGTGATTCTGGCAATGGTTTAATAGAGGTTTTTAAAGGAAGCTCTACTAACTGGACAGAGGCTAATTTGTCTAACACAAGCAAACCTGCAGAAGGCACAAAATTAGGGCAATTAAACACTACTTATAGTGTAGGTAGTACTTATACTTGGAACTTAACTAATATAACACCTGGCGAAACCATTACTTTAATACTAAAGCAAACTGCGGGTAATGATGTGTCTTTTTCTTCTAAAGAGGGTTCTTCTGCTCCTAAATTAATTTTAGAGGTTGAATGTGATGAAGCTAACGGAGTAGTAAATAACAATATTTCATTACCAGGAACATTAGAAGCAGAAAACTTTACAGATCAGTTGGGTATAGAAGTAGAAAACACATCTGATGTTGGTGGAGGAAAAAATATTGGCTATATAGAAAACGGAGACTTTACCAATTATAAAGTAACTGTTGCAGAAGCAGGTGCTTACAAAGTACAAGCAAAAGTAGCTACTAATACTGTTGGTGGTACAATTAAGATTGATGCAAATGGAACCAATGTTGGAGAACTTACAGTTGCAAACACAGGAGGTTGGCAAACCTGGAAAACGGTAAGTACAACTGTTAATTTAGATGCAGGTGAGCAAACACTTCAATTAAACTTTACAGGTGGTTCTGGTTATTTATTTAATGTAAATAAGCTAATTTTTGAAGAAGATGTTACTACTGAAGAACCTGGTAATGATTGTATTGCTGTAGAAAAAAATGGAGTAGTAGCTGTAGAAGCAGAACATTTTTTTAGTCAATCTAAAGATGGCGATAGAAAATGGTATTCTTTTAATGGAACCACAACAGGTACTCCAACTCCAGATCCAGATACAAACCACTATAACCAAGCTAGTGGCAACGGGTATTTAGAAATTTTACCAGATACAAGAGTAACTCATAGTGATCCTCTTAATGCTCAAAATTTTTCTAATCAGCCAGGAAAAATAGCTATTGTAGACTATAAAGTTAAGTTTTCTAGTCCGGGTAAATATTTTGTTTGGGTAAGAGCATATTCTACCGGATCAGAAGATAACGGTGTACACGTTGGTATTAATGGTACTTGGCCAGCTTCTGGACAAAAAATGCAATGGTGTACTGGTAAACAACAATGGACTTGGGAGAGCAAACAACGAACAAATGCAAACCATTGTGGAGAACCACAAAAAATATTTATAAATGTACCAAGTGCAGGAGTGCATACAATTTCTTTTTCAATGAGAGAGGACGGATTTGAGATGGATAAGTTTGTACTTTCTAAGACTTATACTAAACCTGTTGGAGCTGGACCAGAAGAAGTATTGGAGGGCTGCTCTAGTTCTAAAACCGCTAATGTTGCTTTAAAGGTTATGGCTAGCGATGTTAAAGTTTTTCCTAATCCGGCACAAGATTATATAACCATTACTGGAGTAACCAATGGAGAACAACTTATTATATATGATTTTACGGGAAATGTAGTACTTAAAAAAGAAGCTAGTACTACTGCAGAAACCATTGATGTTTCAGCCTTAAAATCGGGTAAATATATCATTTCTATTAAAGGAAAAGACGGAATTCATTTTATAAAAAAATAATAACCATAAGGCTACTTAGAGATTAATTTTCTAAGTAGCTTTTTTAGTTAAATGATATGAAACTTTATCTATATAAACAAAAAAAAGCATTTGTTTACTGTTTAGTCTGCCTATTATGTTTTGGGTTTAAGGTAACAGCACAATTAAAAGTAGGTGATCCAGGTGTACGTTTTAATAATAGTAAGTATGACAGTAGATATCCGCAAATGAAAGAATGGCAAAAAGCCGGTGTTAGAGGTGGTATTCCGTTTTTAAAAGATGTAAAAGTTGTAAAAACACTTACAAATGGTGCAAATAGTGACGCTATTAATAGTGCTATAAATGATGCATCTAAACAAAGTGGGTTAGTAGCAGTGTTACTAAAAAATGGCACTTATACTATTAATAAGCGTATTGTAATGAAATCTAATGTCTCTTTAATAGGAGAAAGCAGAGGTAATGTAAAGTGTATTATAAAAATGAATAATGGTGATGCATTTAGTTTTTACAAAGTACGTAAAAGTGGTATTTACACTTTAACTATAGAAGGTAGTTGGGGAAAACCTAAGTACAACTGGAATTATAGTTTAGATGCTAATGATGAGCTAAAAAATAATGATAATATTTCTGTAAAGTTTAACAGATCTGAAGATTGTTGGTTAGATAAAGTAACCATACTAAACTCGGCTAGAGATCCTGTAAGAGTACCATCTAACCATATTACTTTAAGAGATTTAAAGGTAGATGGAGCACATAAGAAAGCTGGTGGTGCACAAGGTTATTTTTTTATACAAGGAGCGTATAATTTAATAACAGGTTGTGAGGTTACACATTTAAGGCATATTTCTTTACAAGGCGGTAATGTAGAGTACAATGTGGTTTATGATAATGATTTTAGACAAGAGGTGAGTTTCCATAGTGGAGATAAAGGGAATAATTTAATAGAAAACAACAGAATTACATTGCCTTTTGATATGCCTAACTCAAAGGCAGATACTCCTAATGCAGCTTATAATAACAGCAAAGAGCCTAATTATTATGCAATTATGGGACCTTGGTCTAGTCAGCATACAAACTCAGAAAAACCAAATTTTATTTTTAAGAACAATTGTTTAGAACAAAACCACAATAATGCTAGGCCTTGGTCTAATCCTAATTTACTTTATAAAGGGCCTAAGGAAGTAAAACCAGCAAACCCTGCTACTAATTTCCCTGCATTATCTGCGAGTTTAACACCTAAAGGAGGCACATTGTATCCTATAATTTTGAGTGAAAATTCAGGAGGTTCTAATGCTTGCAATAGAGAGGTAACAGTTTCTGTTTTAGAAGATGCATATTTACAACAAGCATCTAAATATAATACAAGTGAGCTAAGAGTAGAGGGCACTAAGCGGGTTAGTTACTTGCAGTTTAAAATACCTGCTAATGCGGCGGCTATTACTAGTGCAAAGTTACAACTAACGGTATCTACTGATAATGGTAACGGACGTATAGATGTTTTAAAAGGGAAATCTAATAGTTGGACAGAAGATAATTTATCTGCTACAAACAAACCTTTACCAGGTTCTACATTAGGTACATTAACAACTACTTATAAAAAAGGAGAAACTTACAATTGGGACTTAACAGGTGTACAACCAGGAGAAACAATTACACTGGTAGTAAAACAAGCAAGTGGTAACGATGTATCATTTTGGTCTAAAGAAGGAATAAAACCACCAAAATTAGAGTTAAAAATTAATTGTAACAATGCAGCAACTAACAGTATTTTAAGTTCAAAAACAGTAGAAGCCACAACTACAGTAATAGTATATCCTAATCCTGCACAAGAGTATATTACAGTATCTGGACTTACCGTTGGTAAGCATATTGTTTTATATGATTTTTTAGGAAATGTGTTGCTTAAAAAAGTAGCCAAATATACTTCAGAAACCTTAATTACTTCGGGCTTAAAAGCCGGTAAATATATTATTGGTATAGAAGGAGAAAAAGGTGTTCAGTTTATAAAAAAATAATAACTAAAAGCCGCTTAGCTATTAGAGTTAAGCTGCTTTATAAATACAATTACTATGATAATAAATAAACATAAAATAAAAGCATATTTGTTCTGTGCTTTTCTATTCTTAAGTGCAGTATCTGTAGTTGCACAAAAAAACTATTACGTTAGCACCTCTGGTAACGATGCTAACAACGGAACATCTGCGGCTACTCCGTGGAAAACAATAAATAAGGTTAATAGCCAAAAAAACAACATTAAAGCAGGTGATGTTATTAACTTTAATAGAGGAGACGTCTTTTATGGCTCATTAGATTTAAAAGGCAAAAAAGGGTCATCTAGTAAAGCTATTGTCTTACAAGCGTATGGTTCTGGGAACAAGCCAGTACTTAGAGCGGCTAAAAAAATGAATAACTGGACACGCCATAGTGGTAATATTTGGAAAACAAACTTGGGTAAGGTAAATAACGGTAGAATTCCGTCTTTGTTTTTAAACAATCAAGCACAGCAAATAGGTAGGGAGCCAAATGTTAGTGCTGCAAATGGCGGTTACAGAACAATAAAATCTCACGCAGGAAATAATAAATCTATTTCAGAAGAGTCTAGTTTACCATATGCATCAAACAGGTTTAAGGGTGGTGAAATTGCTATTAGAACTACAGATGATAATGTAAAGGTAGAAACAGTTACATCTCACGGAGGTACAACGGTAAATTTTAGTTTAGCTGACCCTAGTGCAGGTTTTGAAAACAATTTGGAAAACAATTTTGGATATTTTTTTCAGAATCACGTTAACACATTAGACAAAAACGGAGAATGGGCACACGATACCAATGCAGGTGTATTGTATTTGTATAGCAATACTAATCCAAATAATATAAATGTAGAAATACCATCAGGAGAAGAGGCTCTGGCTTTAAATAATACCAATTATATTAAAATTCAGAATTTAAGAGTAGAAGGAGGTTTAAGTCAGACTTTGTCTATTAGCGGTGCATCTAACTTAACTATTGCAAACTGTAATTTTTACAATGGTAATAACTACTTGTCTTTAGGTTTTACCTTAAGCAATATTAAAGTAACAAATACTGTTTTTGAAGAAAGTAATAACGTAGCAATACGTTGGGAGGGTATAAATGGATTAACCTTTAGCAATAATACAGTTAAAAATATTGGTATGCGTACTGGTATGGGTGCACCAGGTTTTATTGGTTATACAGGAGTAAGGTTTATTAGTAAGTCTGGATCATCTACTAACATTATAGAAAAAAACACAATTAAAGACATAGGATATCATGCATTAAATTTTGGTGGTGGTAATTTAAAAATTAGGTATAACAACATTAGTAATTATTGTTATACTAAAGATGATGGTGGTGGTATATATTCTGTTGGTAATAAAAACGGAAATAACAGCATTTATAACAATATTGTACACGATTCTCCTGGCGCAATTAGAGGTGTGCCAAGTGGTAGAGGCTTTAAAACAGCTGGTATTTATATAGATAACGACTCCCAAAACCAATTAATTTATGAGAATACCGTATACAATATAGTAGGTTGGGGTTTAATGGCAAACTTGTCTAGTAAAAATAAAATTAAAGATAATACGGTTTATAATTGTGACAATGGGTTAGTACTATCTACTTATAGCAATAGTTTTGGCGCTGGTGGTAGTGTAGCAAAATCCACCAATAACACTATAACTAATAATATTTTGTTTTGTAAAAAACCAAACCAGTTTTCTGCAAGGTATACCAACCAAATTACAGATGCTGGTTTTAATACCTTTTTAGGAGATGTAAATAGTAATTATTACTGTATGCCATACAAGGGACAAGAAGAACTGAGCATTACGCTAGCTAGGCAGACAAATGAGTATACGTTAAATGAGTTTAAAACAAAATATCCTAATTACGAGAAAAAAGGAAAGAGTGCTCCTGTACAATTTGCAACAACAGTAAATCCAGGTACATTTATAAAATTTGTAGTAAATACAACAGGTGTAGCAAAATCTGTAAGTTTAGGATCTACAGATTATGTAGATGCTAAGCATAAAAATTACACAGGAAATGTAACAGTAGCGCCTTATTCTGCAATTGTATTGCTTAAAGGAAAAGCAGATGCAGGTTCGCCAGTAACCTCTCAGTTAATAGATAATGGAATGTATACTATAGAGTCTGTAACTTCTAACCAAAGATTATTGTCTAGAGCCTTAGAGACATTTAATGCAAAAATGGTAAATCCTGGTAATTTTGATGATCAAAAATGGATTTTTACGCATTTAGGTGATAACGTATACACTATAAAAAATAAAGCAAACAATAGATTTTTAGAAGTACCATACGCCAAATGTGAGAATAAAGTACAAGTAGCAACATATACTAGTGCAGCTGGAAAACACCAACAATGGAAAGTTGTAGAAAACGGTGCAAATGTATACGGCTTATTACCTAACCATTGCCAAACACAAGGTTTAGACCGTAACAATGGGACATTAAATACAAATGCTATAACTTATTTTTATGGTAAGGACAATGGCAACCAAAAATGGAAAATAGTACCAACAACAGCTAGTTTAAGAAGCAGTGAAGCTGTTTTAACAGTATATCCTAACCCAGCAAGTGAATTAATAAAGGTAGCAGGAGTAAAAGTAGGAGATAAGCTAGTTGTTAGAAATATGAGTGGTGTTGTTGTTAAAGAAATGAATGCAACAGCAGCAGAAGCAGTTATTTCTTTAGACAATTTAAAATCTGGAATGTATATTATTTCTATACCAGGAACAGAAAGCAAACAATTTTATAAACAGTAATACTTAAAAATTAGTAAAAAGCCACCTAAATGTACCGTTTGGGTGGTTTTTTAATTTTTTGTTACTCTGATTACTCTTTACGGCAGGAGCAGGATGATTTCGCTAGCGGGGGAGGACTCGAAAGCGAGACAGGTTTATTCTCAAGATAAAGAAATAACTCTTGCATCTACCAAATTAAATTCTTTTAAAAACAAAAGAGCATTATCTGATATTATCAATTTATTTGGAGTTTCTATTCCAAAATCATCTTTTTTCGCCTCTCCAGTTATTCTAATTAAGTAATAATCAGGTGTTTTTTTTCAGAGTATAAATTTTTAAAAGTCTCAGAAACTTCAACATTTACTTTTTCTCCAAATTCAAATCCAGTAAAATTTGTCTTTAAAAGAGCATCATAAACTCTTTTAGTTATAAAATAACAAGGTGAATTTCTTAAAATATCGTCATTTGACCATAAATCTAAAACAATATGTAACTTTAATACTTTCCAAGGTGTAAACGACTTGTCGTACTCTGTTTCTCTACCAAGCTGAGAAGGAGCTTGTGGTTTTAATTGAATAAACATAATTAATAATCTAAAGGTCTAATTGGTGGAGACCCCCCCCGCTAGCGCAAGCATCTTGCTTGTGCCGTTAAACAAACTAAAAATTTTACTTGTTTTTACTAAAGTCTCTTATAATTTTATAGATGTAATAAGCACTTAAAATAAGTAAAGTTCCTTTACCTAAAAATACACCAAATTTGTTGTTGTGTAGGTATTTTAATATTGCTTCTAACAAACCAGCTCGCCAACTAGAAGGAAATTCTTCCAAAGGAGTCCAATAATCGTATATATAGTAAAGAAATACAGTAGTAGCAAGTGCGAGCAAATTAACAAGCAGTTCTTCTGTTTTATCTGAGAGTTTCATTATAACCTATTTCTTAATCTGCTTATGGTATAAATCAGCTAAATAATACTCTAAAAAGTTTACAATGTCTACTTCGGTTTTACCATTGGTGTACATTAAATAAACCTTGTTTATATGCTTGTCTTTAAAGGCTGTTAAACGTGTACTATTAATTTCATCCATAATGTCCCAAGTACGCATACCTTCTAACATATTTCTATGGTTGTCAAAACGCTCATTAACAACCTTTAGTTTTTCTTTACTTGCTGCTGTCTTTTTAACTTTAGGGTCGTTATTCTCAGCATTTAAGCGTATAAACTCTTTTTCTAGTTTATAGTCTATATCTTCTGCATCTTTAACTAGTTTATTATATGCACGTAGTACAAAGTCGTTGTATTTTTCCTGAAAACCTTTAAAATCTTCTAAAGACTTTAAATAGATAATAGCTTGCTCTTTGTAAACAGCATCTTTTTTACCAATAGCTTTTATCATATTATCTGCCAAGCCTCTTAACTCAAGATTTTTATCGTCTGGTATTTTTCCAAAGTTAGGATCTTTGGTTAGTTGTAAAATAGTGTCTGTAATATTATTGGCATAATCTACATACTTGTATTTTTTGTAATTTATAGTAATAATACTATCTCTAGTTTTACGTTTTTTGTCTTTTTTACCCCATTTAATTTTAGGTTTTTTAACGTCAAAAGAATAGTTGTATGAGAAAGTTGCCGTAAACTCTTTTAAGCCAGAAACCGTTGGTGTGGTTCTAAAAAGCTGAATTGCATTTAAACTTAGGTTGTGTTTCTCTAGCAACACGTAAGACACACCACCTCTAAGGTTGGTAATGTTTGTGGTACCACCTGTATTTTGGGTTTTGTTGTAAGATGATGCTAAAACCGATTTTAATTTGTTGTCAAAAAAGCCTTTTTTAACGCTTAAGGTAGGACCCCAAGTTGTAGCATCTTCACGACCAATAGTATTGTATGTACCATTTAATGATGGTGTTATATTTAGGTTTAATTCTGTAAAACCAATAGTGTAGGAGGTAGCTATGTTATGAAAAGTAGACGCATCACCAATTCTAACAATTCCCCCTTGTTCATTGGCAATATCACTAACATTGTAATTTAAATTTACATTCTCTTTTTTGGTTTTAGAGCTCGATAAAATATAGTTGATATTTAAATTTGCATTTTGCGATATCTGCTTGTAATTTAAAGAGTCTGTAGCGTTGTCTAGTAAATTATCATCATTAATATCATCAAACTGATTGGTTCTAACGTTGGTGTAAGTACTAAAGTTAGAGTAGGAGCCAGTAAATGTTAAACGCTCTGATGCAGTATACGTTGCATTTGCAGCACCAACAAATCTGCTTGTAGGGTTTGCTTTTTGGTCGTCTAGATCATCTCTCTGAAAACCAACATTAAAGCTTAAATTTACTTTATTGTTAAATAGTGGTCTAGATAAGTTTAGAGTAATATTCTCAAAATCGTTGTTAAAAAAATAAGCACCTAAAGTCTCATAACCAGGATCTACACGCTCATAATTAACACCAAGATTTGCTTGGTAAAATGAGTAGTTTACACCTAATTTATACGCATTGTAATATTCTGTAGAAGCTCGGTTTTTAAAAAAGCTTCCTAACAGTCCTTTTTTACCACTAGAGGTCTCTTGCGCTCTAGTGTCTTGCGTTATGGCAGTTGTAGCATATTCTGCACGCAACTCTAAGTTTTTAGATAGGTTTACACTACCTTCAAAACCAAGAACAAGGTTTTCTTTAGGTAACACACCTTCTACATCTGGGTTAATATCAATAGAATTCTCCCTGTCCGATGCATAAAACGTAGACACACCCACACTGTATTTATCTTGCTCAAACACCGTTTTAAAACCATAACCCATTCTTTGGTAGGCAACTACGGCACGCTCATCTTCTACAGGTTCTGTAGCCTTTAAAAGTCTACCATACATAGCACTAAATGTAAAACCTTTACTAGGTGTTAGTTCTACACCACCACCAGTAAATTGGTGTCCGCTTAAGGTGTAAGGAGAAAATGTCATATTTACATCTCCAATATGCGCAGTAATCCACTTGTATTTAGGGTGTAAGCTTAACCTGTTAAAATTAAAAGGCAATTGATAGCCTAGCTGTTCCCCTTGGTTAGAGTAGTTGTAGCTAACAGGAATAGAAAAATTATAATAACTAAAATTTAAATTACCTTGTGCGTAATACGTAAAAGGTTCTCTGTTGTTTCTTTGGTTGCTACTGTAAAATACAGAACTAGCGGAAATACCTCCGCCTACTTTAAAAGGCGAAGATTTTCCAAAAGTTTCTAAATCTACACTTTGCGATATGGCAAGTGTAGGTAGTAGTATAAAAAGTGAAAGTAATAGGTTTTTCAAGAAAAAAGTTGGTTGGTGTTTATAGTAGTAGTAAAAACAAGAATTATAGTTTTTCTCTTAAAATATGGTTTATAGCCATAGCTTTTAAAACTTCTTCTTTGGTTTTTAACTTGTCTAGTTTGTCGCTTTCTTCTTTTCTAAAAGGAACGTATGTTTTGTAATTATAGGTTACGTATGATGCCAAAGGCACTCTTTTAGAATTTAATAAGTACGTTTTTTTATACGTAGTATTATTTGCAAAAGTTTTAAACTCATACACACCGTAACCAATTAATAATGGCTCACTATCTGGGTTTTCTTCTGTAGCAGTATTTTGGTAAATTTCTAACTCAGTAGCAGTAACCATCATAGTACTTTTAATACTAGTTGTTTGTTTAGGAGCATAGGTTTTTATAAAAATATCACGATTTTCAAAGTCTCTTTCTACTTTATAGCCAATGTGTTTTTTAAGTTCTTTTTCGTTGTTTTGTAGTTCTACCAATTTTGTTGGAATTTTGATAGATTTAGCTATTAAATAGGGAATATTAGCTTCATTATAGCCGTTACTATTTAAAAAACCAACTTCTACCAAGTACTTTACAATTCTTTTTTGCGTAATGTAAAAGCCTTTTTCTACTATAGCAAGTGTGTCTTGTATTTTGTCTCCTGTAACCACGTGGTAGTCTATAGTTTCATCATCATGAAATAAGATAGACTTGTAAACAAAAGTTTTTACTTTAAAAAGCGGATTACCATCTACGTCTGATATTTGGTAGTATTTAGGCTTTTCTGTTTTTACCTTTTCTATGTTTGCAATTTTTACTTTATCTAAAAATATCTCCCCTTTTTTTTCTTTTATTTTTTGTGCCATAGCACCAAGAGATACTAAAAATAATGAGGCAATAAGCAATTGTTTTTTCATAGTTGTATGTAATTTATTTGGGTTATTTTTTTGTTTTTAAATTGATGTTTCTTCTAATACATTAAAATAAGTTTGTCTAGTAAATACATCTATCCAATAAACAGTAGCAAAGCTTACAAAGTAAGCTGCTGTTGGATTATTAAATTTGTATTTTCTGCTCATTTTACTTTTATATTGTTTTTTGCTTTGCTTACTCCTTACGGCACGAGCGTGACGCTAGCGCTAGCGGGGGTTAAGAGTAAGAAAAATATATATTTTATGAATTTAAGAAATTTCATTTTTCAAAGTTTCTTTATTTATAATCTTTGTGCCATCAACAAGAAGCAATGCATCTAAATAATTTGCCATCTCTAATAACAATTCTAAATGATGCTTCTTAATTTTTTTTTGAAAAGTAGTTCTAATCACTCCAAGTTCTTCATTGAATTGAACAACAACTTCATAATACCCCTTTTTTAAATTAAATTCAGCATTAGCTTTTTGTTTACTATGACTCTTCAATATACCATCTCTAAAGGCCTTTGGTATTTCATCTAAATTCTTTAAAGTATTTTTACCTTGTTCAGTTTCTTCTTCCCAAGTAAAATAGTCTTGATGAGTATCTATAAATTCGATATAAGCATCGTAAGATATTTTCTCTTTTATTTTGGAAATATTCTTAAATTTCTCTTTGGATATCCAAGGGTCTGATATTTTCATTATGGGATAAATTCTTCTAAAGTATTAATCTTAAAATCTATTGTTGGTCTCTCCACCTTTAAAGTGTTTAACCATTCATTTTTAATGGCATCTTTAAATTTTTCTTTTGGCATATAAATATGAACTTCTACTTTATTATAAATAATTGTTTTACCATTCCAAGTAATACCATTATTAGCCCCTTTACCTGCAATAAGATTATCTAAGTTATTCTTTATTGCATTAGATTCTAACCATTTATTTACATCTGTAACTGTTGTAGTTTTCATAGAAACTACGGTCTCTGTAAAAATATTATTACCAGAAGAAGTTCCATTTTTATAAAAATCAATGGCTTTAAAATTACTTGCAATTTCATCTGTATGTCCCCATCCAGAAGTTTTCAAATACCTGTAATTGCCCATCATATCTTCAAACAACTTTCGCTCAAAGAAAATTTGAGGATAATATGCTTTCCAAGCATCTTCTATGTAACTTAATTTTTGTGCCTTAGATAATCTAGCAAAATCATCTATGTTGTTAACCACAGTATTTGCCGCACTTCCAGCCCTTCTAAACTGTATGGTTACATTATTATCAGTATTTATTAGTATTTCAGGTTCCGCATCAAAATTATTTCTTTTAATAGTTTTTCCAGAAGGAGTTAAAAAAGCAGCTTCTTTTGGAGAAACAGGTGGAATTGCGTCTGTTCCATTTATAAGTTTTTTAAACTCAGTGAGGTTAGCTGGTTCACCACCAATATAGCGGCTAGATGCTATGTACTCTTCTTTTATAATTTTTGTTTCTGGATGGTTGGCTAAACCTTTTGCATAAATTTCAGATGCTACTCCTTGTTTTTGTAAAAATGGAGGAACATTTAAGTCAAACTCAATTGTTTTTGTTGCTTGGGTATAACTAGAGCTTGCAACACCTAAATCTACATCATCTAAAAACTTAACCTTATAATATTTGCCCGTAAAATCTATATTTGTCCAAAGTCTATTGTTAACACCGGCAGAGCTTGTTTTCCAAGTTTTATAACTCCCACCAATTAATTCAGAAACTTCATCTAGGTTTTCTAAGTCTATTTTTATAACATCATCAACTCCTATATCGTCTAAAACAGCCCAAGCTTCAACTGATTTTGGTTTTTTGTTTAGGGCATTAAGTAAGTCTGGTAATTCTGAAAATTGATCGGCAAATTTTGTTAATTTTCCTTGGTCATTTAAGTTTTCTAAAGTTGTTTTTAAGCTGGAAAAACCATCATCTTCTAATTTTTTTATAAAATTGGAAACAGTTAGGTCATCAGCTGTAGCAGCTCTAATGTAATACTTACCATCCTCAATGTTTTCTACTATTTGCCACTTTGCGGTAGCTGCATCTACAGATTTGTCTATAGCATTAAACTCTTCTAAAACAATAATATTTTTAGAGTTAGTTAAACTATTTGGGAGCTTAAGTGTATTATATATAGTAAGAGCATCATCACCCCCTTCAAAATTATACTTAAATAGTGAGTATTCTAATTCTGCTGTAACATTATATACTTTTTTATAATAATCAAATTTACCTTTAGCAGTTATAAATGCGTTTTTAGCTTCTGAAGCTACTACAAGAGTTAACTCGGCAAAGCCTTCTAAAATTTGATCGTAGCTAGCTGTATTAGGAAAAAACTCTCTGTACTTAACTAATTCTTTATATGTATTATTTAATTTTGTTAATAGAATAGCTCTATTTCCAGAAGACATTCCTTTTAATTGAGCAGGTAATGTTTTTATAGCCTGTTTTGTTACTAACCCAAATTTTAAAACATTTTTACCCCCTACAGCAACAGTCTGATATAGTCCCTTTATTGCAGATGGTAATTGTGCTACTTGATATATAGTATACATATTATCCCATAAAGGGTATATGTCTTCTCCAAGGTAATCAGCTACTTCTTCTCTTTGCAGCATCATATATATATCTATACCAGCTGCTGATTGCTCTAATGCAATTAAGAAAGTACTACTTGCTCCAAATGTTGCAGGAGCAGCTGCAATGGCTAAGATATCTGCTGCTATTCTAACTGTTGATTTAATTTGATCATCTACTATAGAATCTTGTAACCAATGTAGAAATATAGCAGGTACCATAAAAGCAGACCCCTTATCAAATTTTTGAGTGTCTAAATAAATATTTCCCTTGAAATCTAGATACACTAAATCCATTGGGTTAAAAGTCCTATTTATAATTTCTTTATCACTCTTACCAAAATGTTTTATGCTGAATTTTACCTCAATATTTCCACTTTCATTTATTTTAGTAGAAAAATTAGCTCCCTCAAATAAAAAGTGTCTTAAAAAAATGGCGTCAGTTGCAACTTCATATACTTTATCACCCAATGATATTTGATGAAAAGGTATGTAATTAGTGTCCTCAGGTATTTTTTTAAGCTTATCATACTCCGTATTGAGATAATCAATTGTAGCATAATCGCCGTAAACCGAACTAGGAAATGCTCCCTCAAAGCTTTTGATATAAGCTTTAGAAATATTTTGAATAAAACTGTTTAATTCGGTATTGTCAGATATATTATCTAAAGTTTCAAATATTTTTTTTACTAAAATTGGATTTTCTTTTAGCTTTAATCCTAAAGCTAAACTATTAGCATCAGTAAGATTAGCAGAAGTACCTGCAATTATTTTTTCTGATTTACTACCCCAATCATCTTTGTTATCAAGGGTTTTAAGAATTTTTATGCGGTCATCTACATCTCCATAATCATTACTTAGGAGAGTAAATTGATTCATAAATTCGGTTATTGCAACATCATTTGCATCTTCTAAAAATTGCCAAACGTATTTATTTTCTTCTTTTGTTATAAACTCATATAATTCTTTTTTATCATCATATTCGTTATTCTTTTCTTTTGAGAATTTTATTAATCTTGCAATACCATTATGCCAGTGAAGATTATTAAGATTAGAAGAGCTTAAGGTTGAACTAAATCCTTCAATAAATAAATCAAGTGCTTTTTTTCTTGTAGTGATAGGGATATATTCAATAATGTCTTCTGTTGAAATTCTAACCCATTTGTCGTAAACTTCTTCATAATCAAAACTACTAGCAGAATCATAGTTAAAATTATCTACTAATGAGATAAACTCAGATGTATTATCTTTTGAGTTTTTAGTAAAATAGTTAATTAAGTCAATGTAGGCATTTTTAATTTTAGCTTCAGAATTCAGATGATTTAGAAATAGTTCATCATAATCATTAATTCCAAATTTTTCAGAAATGAAATCCTTAAATAACAAAGGTTGCGTATTGTTTAATAATGCCAGCTTTGCACATATCATATAATCCCCAGTAATGTTCCTGAGAATGTCAGTCATTCTACTAGCATTTACTTCATATTGACCAGGGAAAGGAACGTTTTGGTAATCATAATCTTTGTATAATTCAGTCTTTCCTTGATATATAGATTTTAATTTTTGATAATCATCTATTAAATTAAATGTCACTTTGTTGTTTGCTAAAGGAGCAAAACTAACGCTGCTTGGAACGCTACATTTTTGAAGTCTATAACTTATTACCTCATAAGTAGAACCTTTTTCAAAATAAGGAAACAAAGCAATTAACTCTTGCCTTTCTTGATTGTATTGCGTAGATTCATAATATTGTTTTGTTTTCTTTGATATAAATCCTTTATAAGTAAATGTTAAATCTTCTTTAGTGATTACGTTAGTAAAATTAGTACTTCTATCTACATCTACCTCAAACTCTTCATCTCCTATTGTGAAACCTAAAATAGCCCCAACTGGATAATCAATATATTTTTCAATTTCGTTTAAGCCTGTAGAAAATACTATATCTTTTATGTCAGAGGGTAATGTAATATAACTTCCATTTAAAGTCATAAAGGTAAATGTGCCATTACCATTAGAAAACTCTGCAGGTATTTTAGAGAACTTAGTACTCTCCCCATCCTCTTCATCTTGAAAAATATAGAACTTTAAATTTGGGTTGTGTATTTGTGCCCAGTCCATATGACTTAAAAGGTCACCGTTAGCATAGTCCATAAGCCAAGGAGTTTTTCCTTTTATATCATCGCCATAAGTTGTAAAAGGATGTTGTAAGGCAAAAATACCGTGAGCAACTTCATGCGCTGTTACTTTTGCTAAATCTCCTTTACCTTCTTCATCTGAGCTTAACCCACCATTAAATACAAAACCAAACTGGCGTTTTAGTGGCATAAAACCAGCTATAGACTTAGTTGTATTAAAACTAGAATTAAATGTAAAGACGTAGTATTTATCTTTTTGGTAGTCTATTTTTTGTTTTAAATCTGCTATAATGGCTTTCTGCTCTTGGTTATAGGTGTTTAACCAAGGTTTGTCTCCAATTTCTAATTTATTATCGGCTCCTAATAGGCCATTAGTTAAAGAAACACTTTTAGTCTCTATATTAAGCGTAGTTGAAGCTTGGTTAAAAATTGTATTTAAGTCTATTGCTGTAGGTAGTTGTGCACCGTTTACAGAAACGAGTACAACGTCTACAGTTTTTCTAGATAAATGCCATAAATTAAACGCACCAGCCGTTTGTTGTTTGGTAGTGTCTTGTTTAGATTTTACAACAGCATAAATAGGTTCGTTCTCAAAAGTATACCTTCCTTGTACACTTAAGTTAATAGTGTTGTTGGTAGCTTTTGTATGCGTTAATAACTCTCCTTGTTTGGTCTTAAAAATAAGATCATCAATGGTGTAGTCTGAGTTAGAAATACTAACTGTTGCTGTAATTAAAGAAGAGTTGTTTTTTTCTGCTACGTGATTTACAATCTCATAGTTAGCACCTTGTGCATCTTTTATAGTTTTATATTCTTCATTTAATTTGGTGTTATTTATTCCTGTTGGTAATTTGTCATAACCGTAAGTGCCTCTAGTATTAAAAGTTACAGTAATACCTTTGGCAGTTAAAGACTCTATGTCTCCGTTTTTGGTTACACCTTCTACATTATCTGGATTTACAGGTCCGCCTTTGTCTATTTTACCACCTTTGGTTACATTACCTTCTGCATCTACGTGGTAGGTGTTGCCAGCACTATCTACAATAACTTTATCATCTCCTAAAGGAGAAGTTCTTACCTGTGCATCATTAGGATTTCTAATAACAATTTGTCCGTCTTCAACAGTAATGTAATCTTCAAAATAATCTGGAGGTATAACAAAGTTTACATTTAATTCATCAATATCATTATCACCTTCAATAAGTTCTGTTAATTCAGATACATCAGACATACCAGCACCACCGGTAGTAGCAAACTTTTCATCATACTCCGTTTCTACAATACCATTGGTTAATTGCTTGTCTGTATTTATTTGTATGTTGTTAAAAGTAACCCTTATTTGTGTGTCTCCTAAATATGGTACTACTATAAAACCCCAACCTGTGTAATTGCCATTGCCGCCATTTACTTCTTTTACGGTTACAGGAAAATCACCTGCTGTAAAAACATCATTAACGCCTAGTAATTGTAGCGGGTCTTGGTTGGTAATTACAATTTCTGGAGGTATGCCACAATTGTACTCACTAGCATCTTCTTTGCCAGGCGTAGTAAAGGTGTTTATTGCGGAGTAGCTGTAGCCACCATTTTGTACACATTGGCCACCAACTCTATACTCATAGGTAGTTTCTGCTTCTAAAAAGAATAATTTCTTTTTAGTTTCAACAGTTTGAGATTCAAACCACACATTATTACTGCCACCTTCTTTTCTAAATTGTATTTGGTAGTTAATATGGTCTGGGTTTTGCTGCCAGGTAATTTCTTCTGTGGTTGTACCTTCAGACTTTGCTAAAATGTACTGTGGAGCATCGCACTTGCCAGTATAGGTAAAGTAAAAAATTTCACTATAACCACCATTTTTAAATACAGCAGTTTCACTAATACCATCGCTAACAATAGCACGCACACGCCACCCGTATGTTTTGCCTTCTAAAAGGCTAGTTTCTCCAGGGCCGTAGAGTAGGGTATTTGCAAAACCTTTAGTTTGGTATAAGTTTGGCGAAGCTAAAAAAGCTGCTTGTGGATCTACATTTGTGTCCCAAAGTTCACGCAGTTCAAACTCATACTCAACACCAGTTGCATTTACGTGTCTTGGTGTCCATTGAAAAATAATATTTTGAGGATCTTGGGCAGGTACTTGCTCTCCGTTTTGTGGCAAATTTAAAAAAGGAGGATCGTTAAGTACTAAGTAAACAGGATAGCATTTTTTTTCTGATAAAGGTCTACCTGTAGTCCAATCAAAAACCTCAAAACAAAACTGATACAGGCCATCTGGTAGCGGTTTGCTGTATTCGCTAGGAGTAATGCCATCTAAGTTTTGTAAGTCAAAATACGGTTGCAAATCTAGGTTAGATAAGCGCAACGGAATACCACCAGTTAATTGTATTGGAGCAGCATTTTGAACAAAATCTTTAGATTGTATGTTAACACTGTTACCAGAGATAGAAAATCGTAAACGCACTTGTAAGTCGGACTCATTAACATCTGTTAAAAGCAAGTTTACCAATAATTTTTCTGTGGTAGAAGTGCTATAGTCAGACAGTTTTAAACTGTAAGGAGGTGTTAACTGTGGCGATACTTGTACGGGGAATAATTGTGCTGATGCTACAGAGCTAGTAAGTAGTACTAGCAATATTAATGCAAAACCTAAAAGCTTGTTTATAGGTGCACTTAATATGCTTGTTTTAAAAGGTATTAAATTACGTATTTTCATCTTACTGTTTCTGTATTTTAATATCGGTTAGTATGTAAGAGTTTTGTCCGTCTTTTACATATTCTTTTATTTTTATAGCACCATTTCTACCGTCTGCAGTAGTAAACAAAACAATTCTGGGCACTGTAGTATCTGTAAAATGTTGAGAACCACCATTGGTTTCTGTAACGGTTAAACTGCTTAAAATACTATCATCTGTCATAGCATCAAACTCTGCTACAGTTAATAATGTAGAGCAACCACATTGTTCTTGAGAATTAATAATACGTGTGTTTTGTGCATTTATTAATGCAGGAAACGTAGTAGTGCTTAAATCGTCTGGAGATACAAACTTATTAAAGGTAAAGTCTTCACCCAAGCCAAAAAATACAATATCTATTAAGCTACCATCTATGGCATCTAGTTCTTCTTTAGTATATATTTCTCTGGTTGTGGCGGAATAAAAAGCACCTACAGTATTGTTGTTATGTGCAGTGTTAATTCCGAATTTTATATCCGTTAAACTTCTAATATTGGTATTTGCTAATAACTCTATAGTTTTAGAGATCGATTTTGATTCTTTACCATTAGAAACCGTTAACGTTAGTGTTTGAGTGCCTTCTGCAGTAAAAGTAACAGTTGGGTTTTCTTCTGTACTAGTTGATGGTGTAGCATTAGAAAAAGTCCAGTTGTACGTTAAAACACCTGTACTATTATTTTGCATTGTAAGGGATACTGGAATTTGAAGATCATCATCCTGAAAAGCGACTTCCCAATCAAAATCTGCTACCAAACCATCCGCAACTGTAATTGTTTTCTCTAATTCGTGAGTTTCTTTTCCGTTACCAACCACTAATGTTATAATATGATCGCCAGGTTCATTAAAAACTACTGTTCCTGGTTGTTCTTCTGTAGAAGTTTCTGGAGTACCACCTGCAAACGTCCAATTATAGGTTGTAGCTCCTTTAGTGTTATTAGTTATTAAAACTGATGCAGGCGCAAAATTATTAGTTTGTATTTCGGCATCAAAAGCAACTTCTACAGCAGCATCTAGGGTAAAAGTAATTTCTTTACTATCTGCAGAGCCATCTTTGTTTGATGCATCTAAACGTATGGTATATTCGCCTTTATTGTTGTAGACCAAAGCACCAGGGTTTCTATCTGTACTAGATTCCCTATCTGCACCTACAAAAGACCAAGAGTAGGCGTCTGCGCCAACAGTTTTGTTTAACACTTTAACGGTAACAGGTATAGAGTAATCTTCATTAATTATAGCAATTTCAAAATCTATAACTACTGGTACAGCTTGCTCTTGCGTACAACCAGTATACAAAAGTAAAATTGCAATTAAATTACAATAGTAAAGCGCTATTTTTTTAGAGTTAAGCATATTAGTTAATAATAATTTTTCTTATTTCACTCCCTTTAGCAGTTTCTAGCAAAAGCACATAAGTTCCAGAGGCTAATGTTGTACCGTATTCTAAATTAAAATTAACAGCAGCTTTTTCTTGACGTTCGTTTACCAAACCTTGAGATGCCATACTAAATATTTTAAGCGATATAGGACTAGCCTCAGAAAGTAAAATATCTACATAAAATTGACCATTAGAAGGGTTAGGATATATTTTAAAATCTTGAATGAACGGCGTTTCAGCATCGCCAATGTCTGGAATGTTTTCTGCTTCGCCAATAATAATAGTTTTCATATAGTCTAAGAAACAAGTTCCTTGGTTAGAGCGTAGCAATATATCGTAAGATCCAGGTTCATCAAACAAAAGAATAACATTTTCATCTGTTTTAGCAATTACTACAGCTTCATCAGGTAAAAACCATTCTACTTTATCGCCTATAGGTTCACTAATATTAACTAAAGCTAATTCTTCACCAGCAAAAGCCTGCGTACTTACAATAAAGTGTGCATCTATTGGCGTATCTGATGTAGTAATTACAATACTATCACCACCATTACAACCCAATAATGTTGTAACTTGTACAGTATAAGTACCAGCTTCCGCAACTTCTATACTTGGTTCTGTACTTGTAAATCCGTTATCCGATGTCCATAAATATGTGGTGCCACTACCTTGGTATGTTGCATCTAAAACAACACTTTGTCCGCCACAAAGTAATCTGTCTTCTCCTAAGCTAATTAAATCTGGACTAGGATTTTCTAACGTAATTTCTACTGTTTCTGAACATAAATTAGCATCCATAACTGTGATAGTATACGTCCCTGCGGTTAAGTTGTTGGCGTAAAAACCAGTCTGACTAGGTATAACATTACCATCTTTAAGCCAATTATATGTGTAATCTTCTAATCCGCCACTAATACCTAAAGATATTACACCGTCTGAACCATTATTACAAACAGGATCGTTTTCTTCTAAAATGGCTACTTGGAGTGGGTTAGGAGCATCAATTACAACCTGACTAGTTGCCTGACACCCTTTTTCATCAGTTACAAAAAGAAGGTAAGTTCCTTTTTCAAGATTATCAATTCTAGGTTCTGTAGAACCATTAGACCAGTTTAGCGTATACGAACCAGTACCACCCGTGATTGAGGCTTCTGCCCAACCTTCAGTACCATCAGAACATAGTAAATCTCCTTTGGTAAAAGTAATTACAAACGGTTCTGGATCTAGTAAGTCGTGAATAACATCCGTCTCATTAACCAAACTATTGTTTACATAATTGCCAATAACAATACCGTTTGCATCTCTTATATTTACTGCATAACGAGCAGCAGTTAAATTACTAATAATACTATCTTTTTCTTCTGTAAGTACTTGAAAAACGCCATTTTCATCTTCTTTTTTCCAAGTATAATAATATGGTAATCCGTTATTAATGTCACTATCTAATTTAATACCACCTGTACCGTGAGCAACTAATTGTCCGTCTCCAACAGGATTGTTAAACTCATTTAAACTGTTACATGAAACAGGGTTTGTTTCTTCAATAGTAAGAAGTAATTCATCAGGATCTTCTATAGAAAAATCTCCTTCAGTAAAACAAGTAGTTTTTTGTGTTGCTTGCGTATGGTTAGCGTCTGTTACAGTTAAAGTATACGTGCCTTCTCCAATATTGTTTAAAGTAAAAGTTTGACTTTCTTCATCTGCATCATATGCAGAGCTAGAAACAGTTGTAACTTCAACTCCGGTATTTTTATTCGTCCATACTACATTATAAGGTGCTGTACCACCAGTAACTACTGCAATAATACGGCCATCTGTGAACCCATTAGCGGTAGCATCATTACTTTCGTTTAATCTATCTACTGTTACTTGTAAAAATTCTAAAGCTAATATGTTGTTAGGTTCTTCAATTAATTGTTCTAAAATTAAATCGTTATCATGATCGGGAGTATCATTACCATCATCATCAGGAACTAATTCTTTTGCAACGCACTCATTACCATCTCTAACCTTAATTTTGTTAAGTCCTGCAGACAAGTTATTTATTCTATGTGTATGTGTATCTTCAAAATTAACCCAATCCTCAATAGTACCATCTGGTGTTGTTAGTTGGTATTGATAATTACCCTCTGTACCACCTTCAGCTGTAACTAAAACGGTACCATCTTGCCCATCTTTACAGTTTACTTTAGTAGAATCTGAAAGTTCAAAGCTAACATAATGTGGTTCATAAACTTCAAAATCAATTTTATGATTATCACCATCAGCGAAAAGGGTAGTACCACCAACAAACTCTATACGAAAACCATCATCAGTACTTCCTGGTAATCCAGTTATGGTTAATCTGTCATTAATGATGTCATCAGCAGTAATATTGTTAATATTTTTTATTGGAGTAGAATTTGATAAATCTTCTATTACTATACCAAAACTTTCTCCAGGCTCTAAATTTTCATCAAAAACAAGGGTTATTTCTGCGTCATCTGTACCATTACAGCGTAAGCCAGTATTATTTTCAATACCTGTAATTTGTGGTGCAGATGGGAGTATTTTAAATACATTATTGGTTGGAGACTCTAAATCTCCACACATATTAACTCTAATTGCTAAAAATTTACCAATAGTACTTTCATCTAAAAAACTTGAAGGAGTTAAAGAAAATGAAGTTTCACCTTGAGTTGCAGTTGAAAAGGGCATATTTAACCAATTGTTATTAGATATATCACTTTCGTTGCTAACAACTTGATATTGCCAATTGTAGACAGATGAGTTAAAGCCTATTGAATTAGCTGTGACATTAACATCAAATTCATCTTCATAACCAATAAGGTCACTAGGTGGTGTTTCTAGTTCTATCAAAGGTTTTATATCATACCTAAAACTAATTGATGAACGTGAGGAACCTCCTGTTTCTTGATCTTGTATTAATCCATTATAAGCACAACCGCTAGTGGAAATTGTATTTTCTACATCAATGCTAGATGTATTTCCAGAACAAGTTATACCGGACCTACGTCGGAAAAAAGAAGTAAATTCAACTTTAGTTACTCGTTTTTGTCTTACAATTGTTCTTAAGTTAGCAACAGATAAAGATCCATTAGCATTACCAGAGTATATTTCTTCTCTATCTCCATCAAAGTATACTATTGTTAAGTGAGTGCCTCTATCAGAACACACATTATTTCCACTGGAAGTCATCCAATAGTTATAATCATAAATTTTAATTTCATATGATTGACTTAATAGAGAGTTGGAAACACCTAAAAAAATTATGATTAAAAGAAATATTTTTTTCATAGCTTAATAATTTACTTCTATAGTCTCCAAAGTTCCAAAACTACCATTTGCAAATACAGGGCGTATTTGGTAGATATAGATATTATTGGGAGATATATTGTTGTCTATAATTTTTGTGAGTGTTGCAGGCAATTGCTTCCAAGTAGAAGGTTTTCCTTCTTTTTTAGATTTAAAAATGACCAATTCTTTAATTTCAGATGGTAATTTTCGCCAGTATAGTGTAATGTTGTTTTGCTCTCTGTCTACTGTTGCGTTTAATCCCTTTAAAACTTTATCTTCTGTATTAGAAGCTGTTTCTATGGTCAGGGTAGGTGAGTCCGCAGATATCAGTCCGCTATCGTCTATAGCCTGAATTTTATAGGTGTATTTTGTAGCAGCTACTACTTTGTTATCATTAAAATTTGTGATAGTGTCATTGGTTTCAAAAATCAACTCCCAATCGCTCACAGTGCTTTTATTTTTACGAAAAAGTTGGTGCTTGTCTACATCTGTACTAACACTTTTTATCCACGAAAGCGAAACACCATCTTTATGAACTTTATATTCTTTAAAAATAGGAGAGGAAGGAGGTACAACATCTGGCTTTTTAATCTCTAATACATCAGAGTAATCGGAGTTGTTATATCTGTTATCTACAGCTACTACAGTATAGTATACTCTATCATTTAAAGATTTAACTTGTACGGTATCTGTAAACTTATTTGTAGTAACCGGATCTACAGTAATTTGTGCATATTCTTCGTTTTTTATATTCCCTCTAAAAACACGATAACCCAACATATCTTTTTCTGTGTTTAGTTCCCAAGTAATGGTAGTTATACCTAAGCTATCCATAACACCAATAAGACCAACTGGTTTTGAAGGCGGAATAGAATCTACAAACTGCACCAAAGCAGAAAACGATGCTGTTTCTGTACTATCTTTTCCAATAGCAATAACTTTTATATAATTGGTAGCGTATGGTGTGGTTACATTTGTAGATCTTGTTTGAGGAGTAATTCCTTTTCTAATGGTTTCATAATCACCATTATCTTTAGTAGCAGCTCTTATTTGAAATTCAGCTACCTCTAGTTCTTTTTCTTTTGGAAACTCCCAAAAGATATCGGCATTACTATCACCTATTAACTTATGGTTGGTAATAAAAGGAGTAGCTGTTAAAGCTTTTTGACCTTGACCAACAATAGATTTTGAGGGCTCACCTTGCTCTCCAAAAGGTGAAACACCTAATACTCTATAGTAGTATTTTTTGTTGTTTTGGGCTAATGTATCTACATAATACATACGTTTTGTAGGTGAATCTTCTGTGTTATTTAGGTTTACTAATGGTAGGTCGTCTAAACGTTTATAATTGGTGCCATCTTCAGAACGTTCTACATAATACGTTGCGTAAATACTTTTAAATAGCTCATATTCCCACGTAAGTAATACCTCTTTATCTTTAAAAACACCTACTAAATCTATAGGAGCAGGTAGTGCTTCTGTATTAGAAGCTTCTATATAAATTAAACCTTCTTTTACATTAGTTGCTAACTCGGCAGGAATTGCAGATTTTACACGGTATAAATAGCCTTCGTTACTTTTAATATCGGTATCTTCAAAACCCAAACCAGCTAATTTTGCAGCTTCAAAATTCATATCGGCAGCAAATAAGGCAAAAGAGTACCGTTGTTCTAATTGTTGTACTTTATTTACAATAGCCATTAACTCACCTTCATCTGTGCCAACTTCAAAATCTTCACCGTGAATTGCTTGTGCTAGTATAGCAGCATTATCATTAGCCATAGAAATTTCTTCCCAAGATGCTACAGGAGCAGGTTTTAAAGTTCCAGCAACAATAGTTTTTTGTTCTGGTGATTCTAATCTTTTACCATCTCTGTATACCGTAAAGCGTTCTAGTGTATAACCATAAGTATTTGCTCTTTGCCATACAATAGCATCTGTTGGTGCCCAACGCACCAATATTTTGCCTTGTTGTGCTCTTGCAATAGCTTGTATAGTGGGCGTTGCAATACTGTCTTGCGTCTGTGAATAAGTAGAGAAAGTAACAAGTAAAGAAATTAAGAAAAATAGTTTTTTTATCATTAGTCTAAATCTAATAGATTTTTAAAGTTTACAGTTTCAGATGTACCTAGCTTATTTCCAGGTAAAACATATTGTACTTTTATGGTATAAGTACCTTTTGGAATAAAAATGTACTCTGTATCTAGTATTGCTGAATTTGGATTAGTTAACGTAATTATACCGTCTACATAATCATTTAAAACATTAGTTTTAGTGTTAGTGTAATCTAACTTGTAAATCTCTGGTAAATTGTATTTAAACGGAAAATGTGTTCTTGTCCACCCTTTATTAATACCATATGCAATATTTGTAACATAGTTAGTAAACAAAGGCAATGCTCTTTTTGGTGGTAAACCATATGGATCTTCTGGACGTTCAATTTTATATGCACCTGAACTGTATTTTTGATATAAAATTGGATTTATATCTTGCTTAAAATAGTTGTCAGTTAAGTCAGATTCTGCAACTATCATTGGTTTATTATCTGTATAGGCAGTACCAACTAGTTCTGCAGTTTCAAAAGCCTCGTGGTTATCTATTGAGTTGTATAAATAGACCACATCATTTGTAATTTTACCCCAACCATAGTTGTTAACTTTTATTGCTTTTATTTTTTTAGCAAAAGTGTTGTAAGCGCTACTGGTAAAATTATAACCTATACGTTCTATACTACCATCTTTAGAAACAGATTGGGCATTATTATCTGTAACAGTCACTGTATTATCATCACCAAAATCTGTATTGTTTTCTGTTCTAGTAGATGCGGATTCTGAACTTGCATTTTTCGGTTTACTAAAAATAGATAATGAATACGTTGTAGATTTATTTAATGTTGGTAAGGAATAATTAATAGTATTACTAGAATTATTATATGAAAATGCAGGTTTTTCTTCTTCACCAGTTTCACTAATTAATGCCAATTCACTTTTCCATTGTGCATCATCAAACAAGTAATCTTGACCTTGTTTTAGTTGTATATATCCTTTATTATATTCTTTAGGATAGTAATACTCTTGATCTATAACAGGGTAGGAGTATACTATGTTTTTTAACGGAATATATTCTGGAGCTCCACCAGTTGTAAAAGAACGTTCTTCTGTTTCTTTTGCAGGGGCACCATCTACCATTACTATTTGGTAAACGCCGTTTACTCTCTCTTTAAAACCAACGGTTACACTAACTTTTAATGGTGTTGAAGGAGGCAAAATATCTTCAGGAACAAATGTTACATTGTTACTATTTTCTCCCCATTCTAAAGAACCAGTGATTTCAGTATTACTTTCATCTGTAATTTTAAATTCGTCTAAGGTAATTTTATAAATATGGTCGCCATCGGCTTCAGGAATTGTCAATGCTTTTTCTACAGCCATATTAAATGCTGCTTGTGGCGTTGCAAAAACATCAGCTTCTGTTTCACCATCTCTTGGTGTTAGGTCACTTATTATTTTTAATCCTCCAAGTGGTGATGCATTGTCAAACTCACACTCTTCACCAATAGTTACTTTAAAGTTAAATTTACCTTTAACTAAACCACCTAGTAAGTCATAATGTCCGCCTACATAACCACGCATCCAAACAGGGTTAGGTGCTTTGGCTTGTAATAATACAGCCGCACCAGCTTTTATTATAGGAATACGTTTTTTAACAAAGAATAATTTTAGGTTGATACCTAGTTCACCTTGTAAATAAGCATATGCTTGTCCGTTAGCATACCAACCATTAATACCAACTTGGTCTCCTGTATTTACACATTGTGCTTGTCCGTAATCCTTAAGCATAATATCAAACCCTAAACCAGCCTGAAAACGAGCATAGAACATTAAAAAGTTCATATCTCCAGTGTCTATAGAAAAGTCTGTTCCAAATGCAAACCCGCGTCCATCACCTAGTGCATTTTCATCTCTCATATAATTTAAAGACTCAGCATCTACACCCAAAATTTCTGCTACAATAGCAGGAGGCGGCGGACTACCAGGTATGTTATCACCCAACATAAAATATCCGCCTGCTTGTGCAGATATTGCACCAACTCCTAGTTTTAAACCAAGTCTGTCTGTTGGAGTCCCCATATGTACGTACCATTCATCTTCTGAAGAATGAAAAACACCCCAACCAGCTCTACCACCAGAAGCTCTTCCTTGTAACACGCCACCTACTACATTAACGTAAAGATCCATATTTGCATGGAATGATTTATTTACAAAATCGAATTCCATTCCTATTTTAGCTGTTATACCAGCTTCACCAACAACTTCACTTTCATATTCATCATCTGCTTTGTCTAAAAAAGTTTTTCCAACTTTACTATCCATTACTCCATTTAAGGCCTCAGTATCTACCATTTTGCCTAGCTTATCTGTAAGTTTAGCAACAGGGTTTGGAATATCAAAAGCTTTCATCATTTGTGCTTCACCAAAGAAACCTAGTCTATTAACACCTCCGTTATTATTAAATTCAATTTCAAAACCAGCACCAATACTTATTGCACTTTCATCAGGAATACCTCCAAAAATCATTGCTTTTACACCTAAACCAGTATCATCATTAGGAATGTATGAAAGTCCTGAAGGAGAAAAATCAGGGCCAGCATTAGGTTGTCTGGTCATTTTATAAAATGCGCCACCAGCAAAACCAGAGAGTTGTATAGGGCCAGCATTTATTTTAAGTCCGTGAACAGCAGCATCTACATACCAGTACCTAAATTCTCTTTTTCCAAAAATTGCTTTACATGTAATAGGCCCAAATTCACTAAAAGTACCTTCTATATTACCAGAGAAGCCATTACCATAAATAGGATCATCATTCATTAATAGTAAACCTCCTTTTATTTTAACCGCGCCCATATTGGCTTCAATATTTATTTCGGAAAGGTCTAAACGATCATATTTCCATTTTTGAACAAAGTTTTCTTCTTGAAATTTACCTATAATACCTAGTCTTGCATCTGCTGCAAAACCTTTATCTGATTTTCCCATCAGATTTATTTTCAAGTCAAATGAAATACCAGCTTCTTGGTCATTAGAGTTAAAAGCAATATCTGCTATTGATACAGGGAAGTTGGCAAGTTTAACTTCATCTTTATATCCAAAATAATCTACTTGTAAAATAGGGGCTTCAGTCTGTAATACTAAATTCTGAAACTCTATACCTTTAAAATTAACCATGCTGCTATCTGCATCTTTGGTACCTTCATTTTCTAAAGATTCTTTTTGACTAGCGGATATTGCCATACGACCATTTAATACCGCTTTAGGCTTAAAATTATTATCTGCTACTTTTAACTCAATAAATGAATTAGGTAGTAATTGTGCTTTAGCTTGCCATACGTTAAAGTTTAATGTATCTGCAGTAGCAACGCGTACAAGATATTCTTCTTCACTTATTAACCCTTTGTATGATAAACCAAGTTTTTTATTATCTTCATTGGTAGAAGAAGTTGTTTCTTTTTTAGCAGAAATAGGCAAAACTATTTGTCCATCAAACGCAGCACTAGTTATCCGGTTTGTGGTAAGTTCAACATCAATATAATCAACAGAGAAAGCCCAAGCTTTTTTGTCATTAGTTCTTCCTTTATCTAGTGGAATAATATCTTCTGCTGAAAATAAGCCAGATACGCCATTGTTATCAATAATCATATTGGTGGCAGCAAACTTTACACGCTCTTGTTTAGCTATACTTTCTGATGTTTTAAAAGTCTTTGGTAAAGAAACCTCTAAAGATTGAACGTACACACCACGCCACAATTCGGCATTTGGTAATAGTAAACCTTTCTCATGGTAATGCTGAGGAAAAGGAATATCAGGAGTTCTAGTATCACTAAAATCTAGTGTAGCTTCGTTTAAGTTAAAAACAAATTTATCTGGATGTTTCGATAGCGTAAATGGCTGAAGGTCTATTGTTGCTACAATATCATTCCATCCGCTAGCAACCATATTAAATTTTCCTGTTACTCTATTTGGTACCTGAGCTGTTGTACCATCTATTCTTTGTACGCTTTTAAATTCTTTTTCTGGTTCACCAAGATCAGTCACCGGAATAATTAAATTTCTAGAAAATTGAACTTCTGCAGCTAAGCCCATTTCTTTTACACCATTACAGTCTATAGTAACATAAGTAAGGTTATCTGTATTACCTGTTTTATAGTCAAACCCACCTTTAAGTTCTAATAGCCAGTTACCAGCATTAAAAGGTATTTGTACATCTCCTAAAAGAACAAGGTTTGCATCGCCAAAAATTCCACCATCGTGAGAGAGTTTTACATTATTTGCGCCAAAAAATATTTCTAAAGGATCTCCGCTTTCATCTGTTTGGGGTAGTCTAACTCTAGCAAAAACAGTTAATTCTGTATAATCTTTGTGTATTGTTGCTTTTGCTATTCCAATAGAGTATTCTACTTCACTAACAGTGGTTTTAATACCTACTGGTAAGGTTACAATATCGTTATTTGATAAAGTATTAACCCAAGTATCTTTTAGGTCTATTTCTTCTAAAACTGCAGCAGCTTCATTTCTGTCATTGATTATTGCTTTAGGTGTAGGAAACTCTTCTTTAATGTTTTTGAAATTAAAAGAATTATTTACATCGTGTAAATTTAAAATACCAGCATTCGCATTTGTACTCTTTAAAATACTATCCAATAATCTGTTTGTAGGGGTAGGGTTAAGGTTTCCTAAACACAATACAGGAACAAGAAGTAGTAAAAACAACAAAAAATTAGATAGTAATCTATTTTTGTAATTCATAAGTAGGTTTTTTAAAATTGGTTTCCGTTGGCAATATAAGAATTTACTTTCACACGTTTTTAACAATTTATATTATTGCTTGTTCAGAATGTATATTCGTTATAGGTTTGTATATATACGTTATTTTGTGACTATTGGATCTTGTTTTTTAACATTTTTTTAATAAAAGCTTTTTTAGTCTCAATATTGTGTTTTTTGGATAAAAGGTGTTTTTTTTACGACTAATTACTTTTATAATGTTTGAATTTACTTACATTTTATGTTTGTAACCTAGATTGTTTATTTTAAAATAAATTTCTATATTTGACTAACCAGAACAGAACAGAACGGTTTATGAAATTTGAAATTAATTCTAATAGTGATATACCAAAATACTTACAATTGGTTAACGCTATTAATGATGCTTTAGCTACAAACGTATTAACTAATGGAGATGCGTTACCCTCTGTAAATAAGGTATGTAAAGACTTTAATTTGTCTAGAGATACTGTATTTAAAGCGTATTCACTTTTAAAAGAATATGGTGTAATAGTATCAGTGCCTAACAAAGGGTATTATATAGCTAATGATACTAAAAAAGTGCTTTTGGTTTTAGATACTTTTAAAGCCTATAAAGAAGTTTTATATCATTCTTTTGTAAATAACTTGCCAAAAAATGTAATTGTAGATGTACAGTTTCATCATTATAAAATAAACAATTTTAAAACCATACTTAACAATAGTAAAGGTAAATATTATAAGTATGTGGTAATGAACTTTAATAATAAAGAAGTAGCAGAAATTTTATCTGATTTTGATACTAGTAATTTACTTTTAATAGATTGGAACATACACGCAAAAGAAAATAATAACTACGTTTTTCAAGATTTTGGTGCTTCGTTTTCTAGTGCTTTAAATGAAGCTATCTCTAGTTTTAAAAAATACAAACGCTTGGTCTTTGTGTATCCTACATTTACCTATCACCCGTTTGAAACTGTTACCTATTTTAAAAAATTCTGTAAAGAAAGCAATTTAGATTATGATGTTGTTTTAGATATAAATGACTTTAAGGTAGTTAAAAATGAGGCTTACATAAGTGTAAGTGATAGAGTTTTAGGTAACTTTTTAGAACAATGTAAAGAGCATAACCTAGAGCCAGGTACAGATGTAGGTTTTTTATCTTACAATGAAACTCCAATGAAAAAATTTATTTATAAAGGTATTAGTGTAGTGTCTACAGATTTTAAAGCTCTAGGTTCTACAGCTGCTTCTTTTGTAACCAATGATAAGCCTTTGCAAAGCTATATTCCAACAAAATTAATATTAAGAGAATCTTTATAAGTATGTATTATATAGGGTATGATATTGGTAGTTCATCAGTTAAAGCAGCATTGGTAGATACAGATACAGGTAAACAAATAATTGTTGTTAATGAACCAGAAACCGAAATGGAAATTATTGCTCATCAACCAAATTGGGCAGAACAAGATCCTAATGAATGGTGGAAACACGTATGCAATGCTACAAAACGGGCAATTAAAGAATCTGGTATTAACGCATCTAAAATATCTGCAATAGGTATTTCTTACCAAATGCACGGTTTAGTAGTTGTAGATAAAGACTTAAACCCTTTACGTAATGCTATTATTTGGTGCGATAGTAGGGCTGTAGAAATTGGAGAAAAGGCATTTATAGAAATTGGTAAACATAAATGTGCAACAAGGCTTTTAAATTCACCTGCAAATTTTACGGCATCTAAATTAAAATGGGTTAGAGATAATGAACCAGATGTTTACAATAAAATTTATAAATATATGCTTCCGGGAGATTTTATTGCAATGCAGTTTACGGGAGAAGTTAACACAACAAAAAACGGATTGTCTGAAGGAATTTTGTGGGATTTTAAAAATGATGAGTTGGCTTCATTTTTATTAGAGCATTATAATATAAATGAAGACTTAACACCAACAATTGTATCAAATTTTACAAGCCAGGGTCTCGTAACTAAAAGAGCATCAATTGCATCAGGGTTACCTGTTGGTATACCTATTAATTATAGAGCAGGTGACCAGCCTAATAATGCATTATCACTTAATGTATTAAAACACGGAGAAGTTGCTGCAACTGGTGGTACATCTGGAGTTGTATATGCGGTAACAAATAAGCTGCAGTCTAAAGAAACATCTAGAATTAACCATTTTGCTCACGTTAATTATACACAAAAAAAGCCTGTGTTAGGTAAACTCTTAAATATAAACGGAGCCGGAATTCAATACCGTTGGCTAAAAGATAATTTAGGGGTTAATAGTTATGATGAAATGAATAAAATGGCCTCTAAAATTTCTGTGGGGTCTAATGGGTTAAGCTTAATACCTTTTGGTAATGGTGCAGAACGTATGTTTAATAACAAAACTATAGGGACTCATTTTTGTAATCTAAACCTAAACAAACATACAAACGCCCATTTATATAGAGCGGCATTAGAAGGTATTGCTTTTTCTTTTGCTTACGGAATGCAAATTTTAAAAGATGATAATACTGCTATTAATGTTATTAGAGCAGGTAATGACAACTTATTTAGATCCGAAATTTTCTCTACTACAGTGGCTACATTAATTGGCTTTGAAATAGAAATATACAATACAACGGGAGCAGTTGGTGCAGCAAGGGCAGCAGGCGTAATTGATGGCGATTTTACAGATTTTAAAAATAATAGTACTGCTAACGACCTTGTAAAAACATACAAACCATTAGAGGATAAATTGTCTTATGTTAAGGCATATGAAAAATGGAAATACGAATTAGAAACAATTTTAAAACATAAATAATATGGCATTAATTGGCAATAAAGAATACTTTAAAGGCATAGGAGATATAAAGTTTGAAGGTAAAGACTCAGCAAACCCATTAGCATTTAAATACTATAATCCAGACCAAGTTGTTGCTGGTAAAACAATGAAAGAGCATTTTAAATTTGCCATTGCGTATTGGCATACTTTCTGCGGTCAAGGTTCTGATCCTTTTGGACCTGGAACTCAAAATTTTCCTTGGGACTCTTCATCAGACCCATTACAAGCAGCAAAAGATAAAGCAGATGCAGCTTTTGAATTTATAACAAAAATGGGATTTGATTATTATTGTTTTCACGATTTTGATTTGATTAATGAAGGTTCAACTTTAGTAGAGTCTGAAAAAAGAATTCATAGTATTACAGATTATCTAAAGGATAAAATGGAAGCTTCAAAAGTGAAGTTACTTTGGGGAACATCAAACTGTTTTTCTAACCCAAGGTATATGAATGGTGCTGCTACTAATCCAGATTTTAATGTGGTTGCCAGGGCAGGAGCACAAGTAAAGTTAGCATTAGACACTACCATTGCTTTAAACGGAGAAAACTATGTGTTTTGGGGTGGTAGAGAAGGTTATATGTCTTTGTTAAATACAGATATGGGCAGAGAATTAGACCATATGGCGCAGTTTTTAACTACAGCTAAAGATTATGCAAGATCTCAAGGGTTTAAAGGAACGTTTTTTATTGAGCCAAAACCTATGGAACCAATGAAACATCAATACGATTTTGATTCGGCTACGGCAATTGGTTTTTTACGTAAGTATGGCTTAGATAAAGATTTTAAAATTAATATAGAGGTAAACCACGCTACTTTGGCACAACACACTTTTCAGCATGAGTTGCAAGTTGCAGCCAACGAAGGTATGCTTGGTAGTATTGATGCTAACCGTGGTGATTACCAAAACGGTTGGGATACAGACCAATTTCCTAATAATATACAAGAAACTACAGAGGCAATGCTGGTATTTTTAAAGTCTGGAGGCTTGCAAGGTGGTGGTGTTAATTTTGATGCTAAAATTAGAAGAAATTCTACAGATTTAGAAGACGTATTTTTAGCTCATATTGGAGGAGCAGATACCTTTGCAAGAGCATTACTAACAGCAGATAAAATTATAACTTCTTCTACTTATGATGAGCTTAGAAAAAAACGTTATGCCTCTTTTGATTCAGGAAAAGGTAAGGAGTTTGAAGATGGAAAATTAAACCTTCAAGATTTACATAAAATAGCACTAGAAAATGGCGAATTAGATTTAATTAGTGGAAAACAAGAATTGTTTGAAAACATCGTAAATCAGTATATATAATAAGTAAAAAGGTGTAAACTTAAATAAAATGGTTTACACCTTTTTTGTAGTCATATACATAACCAACTAACCTTTTTAAACCTATGAAGACCTCTACTAATACCTTTTTTTTATGGAAGTTAACCTTGGTAGCTACTTTAGGCGGACTCCTATTTGGATATGATACAGCAGTAATATCTGGAACTGTAAGTTCTTTAGAACAGTTTTTTGTGCTACCATTTGGCTTGTCTGAAACTGCCTCTAATGCAAGACTAGGTTTTTTAGTGTCTAGCGCATTAATAGGGTGTATAATTGGTGGTGTTTTTGGTGGTCTAATAAGTAAAATACTTGGAAGAAAAAAAGGGTTAATCTTAGCAGCTACTTTGTTTTTAATATCAGCCTTAGGTTCTGCTATGCCAGAGCTGTTTGTAAAACCAATAGGAGAGGCAGACCATACTTTTATGTATATTTTTATCCTATACCGTATTATTGGAGGTATAGGTGTTGGTTTAGCGTCTATGTTATCACCTTTGTACATTGCAGAAATTGCTCCAGCTAATAAAAGAGGAAAGTTGGTTTCAATGAATCAGTTTGCTATAATATTTGGTATGTTGGTTGTATATTTTGTCAATTACTATATATCTAGTCAAGGAGATAATATTTGGTTAAATACCCTTGGTTGGCGTTGGATGTTTGCATCAGAAATAATACCTGCAAGTTTGTTTCTATTTTTTTTACTTTTTGTGCCAGACACCCCAAGATTTTTGGTTTTAAAATCTAACCCTAAAAAAGCATTAGATGTATTAATTAAAGTTAACGGTGTAGATAATGCTCCAGTAATCTTAAATCAAATAAAAAGTACAGTTACTAACCACTCTGCAAAGTTATTTTCATATGGCGTACCTATTATTATAATAGGTGTTTTACTATCCGTTTTTCAGCAATTTGTTGGTATTAATGTAGTGCTATATTATGCGCCAGAAATTTTTAAAAGTATGGGCTCTGGTACAGATGTAGCATTGTTGCAAACTATAATTGTGGGTGCTATTAATTTACTTTTTACAGTGTTAGCCATACAAACGGTAGATAAATTTGGCAGAAAACCGTTAATGATTATTGGTGCTGTAAGTATGGCTATTGCTATGTTAGCCCTAGGAACAGCATTTTATACTACATCTTTGGGAGTGTTTGCATTGGTTTGTATGTTGGTATATGTAGCTGGTTTTGCAATGAGTTGGGGACCTGTGGCTTGGGTTCTTTTATCAGAAATTTTTCCTAATAGCATTAGAGGTAAAGCCTTAGCTGTAGCAGTAGCGGCACAATGGATAGCAAATTATTTTGTTTCGTGGACGTTTCCTATGATGGATAAAAACAGTTATTTAGTAGAGAAATTTAATCACGGTTTTGCATATTGGGTGTATGGAGTTATGGCCATTTTAGCGGCGTTTTTTGTGTATAAGTTTATTCCAGAAACCAAAGGAAAAACTTTAGAGGAAATGAATGATATTTGGAAAGTATAAAGCATTATATTTTTTGATTATAAGCAAGAAATATTTTAGATGTAGAGTTATTAAAATACGATAAAATTCATCTGTGTTTTTTTTGCCTTATTTTCTTTGTAGTGCTTAAAAATAGTGCATTCACCGATGTTTTTTACATATTTTAAAAAATCAATTTAGCTTTTCATTTTTCTTGATGTTCACAATTGTTATTGTGGCAACAACCTAATGCTGTTTTACAACAAAATATTGCATTTATGCCTACTTAATGTTCTTTTTGATAGTATTAATTATAGTGTTGTTACAACAAAATACCATCTGATGAACAAAAAAATACTTATTTTATTTCTATTGCTAATAGGCTTTAGTTTCTCCATTCAAGCTCAGTTAAGTGATTTACATTATTTACCGCCACTAAAGCAAGGGCAAAACAACCAAGCTGTGCAGCAACAAGCTGTTTATTTATCTACGCCAGAGCCAACTACCTTTACGGTTAATGCTTATAGGGGTACAAATACAACGCCAATTGCAACTTTTAATATCTCTAATGTTAGTCCTGCTGTTTACACACTTGCTAACGGAGATAATAATATTACCTTGGTTACCAATGAAAACACGGGTGTTGTTTTAAACAACAGTGGTTTACGATTTGAGTCGCCCAGCGGAAATAAATTTTATGTTAACTATAGAGGATATTCTGCTGCACAGGCTGCATCCTTAACATCTAAGGGTAGGGTTGCTATGGGTACTAGTTTTAAATGGGGAGGTATACCTAACTTAGGTCAGCACTCATCTAAATCTAATACACTTGGTATTATGGCAACAGAAGACAATACCGTAGTAGATGTATATGGGTATGATCCAGACTGTGTTTTTAGAAATGGTAATGATGTAGACGGACATACAGATAACACGTACCAAATAACATTAAATGCAAATGAATCTTTTGTTTTTGAAGCTTACGTTGGTAACTCTCCTACACAAGCACAAAGAGATGGTTGGATAGGAGCCACTATTAAATCAACAAAAAATATTGTAATTAGTAACGGTGGTATGAACTTTGGTCGTCAGGTAGGTTCATCAAACCGAGATGCAGGTATAGATCAACCTGTACCGGAAAATAAATTAGGAAAAGATTACGTATTTGTAAGAGGTAATGGTAGTACAAATGGTACTACAGAATTTCCATTAATTATAGGTACAGCAGACAATACTAATATATATGTTAATGGTAGTACAACACCAATAGCAACAATTAATGACGGAGACTATTTTGAAATACCAAGTAGTTATTACTCTAGCAATAGTGTTGGTGCAAATATGTTTGTACAAACATCTAAAGATGCCTACGCTTACCAATGTATGGCCGGTGCAGCGGAAGTGTATACACAAGGTTTAAACTTTGTAGCGCCTGTAAATTGTTTGTTGCCAGATAATATGGATAATATTCCTGATATTAGAAATATGGCAGGTACTACGGTAACAGGTGGTGTAACTATAATTGCAGCCACTAACACTCCAGATGCCAATATTAAAGTTTTTGAAAACGGAACAGAAATAACATCTATGCCAGCCTCAGTACCTGTTGCAGGTACACCAGATTGGAAAACATTTTTTATACCAGATTTAAATGGTAATATAAGTGTACAATCTACTGGTCCTGTAGCTATTGGTTTTTTTGGTTATAACGGAGCTAGAGGTGTTGCTGGATATTTTTCTGGTTTTGATACGGTACCAGAAGTTACTTTAGAAATTAGAGGAGGTAGCGGTTGTTTTGTAGGATCTGAAATATATGAAGCTACAGGTAATTTTGATGCTTACCAGTGGTATGAGGATGGTGTACTTATACCAGGAGCAAACAGCCCTACGTATGCACCATCTGGCGCTGGAGAATTTTTTGTAAGAGGTACCAAAGGTCCTTGTACATATGATTCTCAGCCTATAGATGCATTGTATTGTGATCCGGATGTTGTTTTAGATAAAACAGTAGATAAACCTGAGATTGTAGAGGGTGAAACAGCAACCTTTACTATTAAAGTACGTAACTTAGGACTTGGCCCACTTACAAATCTTCAAATAACAGATAATATACCTACTGGCTTAACCTTAGTGTCTAGCTTTACAATTACTGGTAGTTTTAGTGGTAATGTATGGAATATAGGTACATTAGATGGTGGAGATACTGCTACATTAGAACTGGTAGTTAGAGGAGATGAAATAGATATTCTTCCTTTGGTGAGTTTGGTAAATACGGTAACAAATACACAAGACCAAACAGATACTAATATTACTACAGATAGTCCTACAGCAAGAATTATTGTACATAATGACTATGATAACGATGGAGTTATAGACTCTGTTGACTTAGATGATGATAATGACGGAATTTATGATTCTGTAGAACAACTTTGTACTATTTCTAGTGATGTAACATTTACCTCTCCTTCAACAACAGTACAAGGAGGAACATCTGTAACAGAAATCTTTACCAATTTTAATGATTTTTGGAGAAGTTCTTCAGCAAGTCCAAATACTGTTAGACCAAATTTATCTCATGAGTTATTGGCATTTACATCTGGCGGAACTACTTTTTCTACAGGTGTTATAGATGATGATCTTTTTGATGCTAATAGTAATGGGTTAATGGACGGTATTGATACTAATAATGATGGTTCTTCAGATTTAAGCATTTCAGAATCTAATTGGTTAGGTTTAACACCTTCTAACAATATTTATGGCGAAATGACTATAGAGGCTAGTCTAAATGATGGAGATGTTAATAATGCTTTAGGGTTAACTGTAGTAGGAGACCCAACTACAGACCCATTAAATCCATTATTAACAAACGGTCAAAATAGTTTAGATTTAGGTACTGGTATAGCTAATATAGGAAACAGTTGGACCTATGAGATAGACCCAATTGTAGCAACTACTGTTGGTGATGGTATACCAGATATTTTATTAACCCAAATTGCACAACCAGGAGGAGCAGGGCACGTTATTAGCTTGTATGATGCTAACGGAGCTCCTTTAGGTAACGCAGTACAAGTACAAGCATCGGGTAGTGGTGCGTTATCTTCTGTAGTAGGTTCTTATGATTTAGATGTTTACTACCCTAACGGTAGTGTTTTCTTTGCCAATACAACTAGAGAATACCGTTTAGCAACTATAGAGTTGTCAGAATTTGGTATACCTGCAGCAAATATTGGAGATGTTGCATTTTTACGTTTAGAATTATCTAATGATGCAGATATTGCCTTTTTAGCATACAATACAGATTCATTTTCTGGTTTTTGTGCTAATTTAGATACAGATGGAGACGGTATACCAGATCATTTAGATTTAGATAGTGATGGTGATGGCTGTAGTGATGCTAATGAATATTACAAAGATGATAATGCAGATGGTGGAGATGATGGAGTTTATGGAGCAGGCACACCAGCTGTAGATCCTACAGATGGTACTGTAATAGCAGCGTCATATGTAGAGGTTTTAGCTCCAGAAATTTTATTAGGTAATACTGTTGAAGATTTATCTGGTAACGATATTAATGGTGATGATGTAACTTTAGGACAAACAATGCAATATGTACTGCGTTTTCAAAACACAGGAGATGATGATGCTACAAACTATACCATAAGAAATATACTGCCAGAAAATGTTATTTTAGATGGCGTAGATGTTTCTGGTGCTCCTGGAGTTACTTATACACATGATATTGCTAACCATACATTAAACTTTACTGTACCAGATAATCTGGTAGAAGTAGGGGATACAGAATATGTAATAAGAATAAAAGTATCTATTACAGCTAATTGTTCAGAGTTTGTAGCAGCTTGTTCTTCAACTTTAGAAAACATAGCGTATTCTACCTACCAAGGAACAGTAAACACAAATACTTTTACAGATGAAGGAGGAGCAACTTCTATTGGAGCTTGTACAAGAGATCCAGAAGTAGCAAGTAATTCAATTTTAAGTGACTTGTCATCTTGTAACCAAGCTAGAACAGTTCAACTATGTGGAGACTTTGTAGTTTTAACAGCTGGTGAAGGGTTTACATCTTACAACTGGGTATTAGATAATAATAATAATGGTGTGGTAGATGCTGGTGATACGGTTTTAAATGATGGTGATCCAGATACAGATCCAAGAACATATCGTACAACTGATATTGGTAATTTTATTGTAGAAAAAACAGGAGATGGTACTTGCCCTAATTTAGTAGAGCGTATTACTGTAGAACGTTTTGGTACAACGCAAACAAACCCAGTATTAGACTATTTTAACTATGTAAATAGTGATACTAACCCAGATAATGATTTACAGGGAGAAATAGCAACGTGCCCTATAGACGGTAGTTTATTACCAAAAATATACCTGTGTGGTGCTACAGATGAGGCAACAATACAACTGGGTATTACAGACGCAGAAAGTATTACTTGGGAAAAATTGGATGATGCTAGCTGTTCTGATGCTGGTGACGATTGTGCAAATAAAAATTTAACTTGTACTTGGAACGCAGTTTCTAATGTAGATAATTTTACTGCAACAGAAAGCGGTGAATATAGAGTTGTTGTAAGTTATACTGGTGGATGTTTTAGTCGTTTTTATTTTACAGTTTATAAAAATGAATTAGATATAGAGTTTACCTCAAAAAATATATTATGTGATACAGATGGTAATATTAGAATTACCAATGTAGGTTCAGGATATGGTTTTCAGTTAATAGATGCCGTTAGTGGAGCTGTAGTAGTTCCTTTTTCTGCAAACAACGGACCAAATTTTGATATTGCAACTGTAGGTACATACAAAGTACAGGTAACGCAATTAAATCCTGCAGATAACTCACCTATAGATGGAGCTTGTATTTTTGAAACTGAAGATATTGGTGTTAGGGAAGATATTTTTACTGTTAACATTACTACAACTCCAGAAGATTGTAATAATGGAGGTACAATAACTGTACAGGCATCTAATGCACTACCTAATTATGGTTATGAACTACGTTTAGATGATGGTTCTAATGGAGGTGATGGTTCTCCATTACGTAATCATCCAACTGTGAATGATAATACATATGAGTTTACAGGTGTTACAGCTGGTAATTATATAGTAATTACTACTACACAAGATGGTTGTTTTAATTCTCAAGATATAACTGTAGGCGAAATAGAAGAACTTAAGTTAGGGGCTGTTACTACGGCAAATATTACTTGTACTGCGGGTACAGTAAACTTAACTCCTACTGGCGGTTTACCTAGTCCAGTTTATGAAATGGCAATTTGGAGTAAAGACGGTGTTGCATTATATGCTGATGAAGCTTCTATACCAGATTCTGCCTTTACAGAAAGTACTAGTTTCTTATTTGGGTATAGAGGTTCGCCTTTAACTTATTATCCTAATGAAGAAGGTGAGTACGTTTTTATAGTAAGAGATAATAATGGTTGTTATGCTACATCTGTTCCGGTTAGAGTTGAAGATTTAGGAACACCAGAAATTACAGCTTCACATAGCACAATTACTTGTGCAGATTCTGCAACATCTACATTAACAGTAAATGTTACTGGTGGTACAGCTCCTTACAGGTATAGTTTAGATGGTGGTACAAATTACCAAACTGTAAATGAGTTTAACAACTTAGCTGCAGGTATTTATACTATAACAGTTATGGATGCAAGTGGTGATACAATAGATACAGGTTGTATAGTAAGTGAAGATTATGAAATAGATCAGCCGTTTAGATTAACAGCTTCTGCAGCTATTATTGAAGATGCTTCTTGTAACCCTGCAGGTGCTTTGGTAAAAATACTAAACCCTAATGGCGGAAATGGTACTTATGAGTTTAGCTTTAACGGCGGAGGTACTTTTAGTGCTACAGATACAGCAAATTTAGCTCCAGGAGATTATGAATTAGTTTTAAGAGATAGTTTAGGGTGTACTTATGAGATGGAAATTACGGTTCCAGATCCAATTACTGCACCAACTTTTAATACTGATATTGCGTATGATTGTATTGGAGATGGTACAATAACTGTAACACCTTCTAATACAGCAGACTTTAGATATGTTTATAAACTAAATACAGTAGATAATACACCAGCAGATAATAATATTTTTACAGGTGTAACTAATGGTTCTCATACTATTACTGTAGATTATGCAAGTGCATTAACAGCTAGCCAGTCTACATTGTTTTATGAGAGTTTTGGAGCAGGTGCTACTACACAAATAGCAGAAATAGGATCTGATTATTGTTATGAGCCGCAAAGTGGTGCAGAAACAGCTTGTAATCGTGGTCCGGCTGGTATTTTAGTAAACGGAGAATATACAGTTACAAATTTTGTAACCAATCCGGTTCCTAGCTTTAGAAGCCCTAATGATCATACAGGTTTAGCAGATGGTCGTTTCTTAGCTATTGATGTTAGTACATTTTCAGACGTATATGCAGCGCCAGTTTTAAACGGTGTGCTATGGTCTAGAACAGGTATAGAGGTGTTACCAAACCAAGACATTACTTTTTCTTTGTGGGCATATAATTTAATGCAAGTAGGTAGTAGCGGCAATAATCCAGAAATGACAATAGAACTGGTAGACGGTTCTGGTACTGTAATTTCTAGTGTTGCAACTGCAGAAATTCCTAAAAATACAAATGTAGATGATTGGCATAACCGTACGGTTACTTTTAATCCTGGTGCAAATACCACTGTGGGTATTGTTATACGTAACAATGTAAATAGTAATGATGGTAACGATTTAATTATAGATGACCTTAGAGCAACACAAGCCCCAGAAGCTTGTGCACAATCTGCAGATATTACTGTAATTGTAGAAGATAATAAAGAATTTAGTGCCGCATTATTAGGAACAAAAGATCCTAATTGTAATGGTGGTTCTGATGGTACTATTCGTTTTGAAGTTTCTAATTTTGATACTGTAACAGGGTTTGAATATTCTGTAGATGGCGGTACAACTTGGATAACATCTTTAACATCACCAGTTACAACAGCGGCAAGTTTAGCAGATGGTACATATAATGTGCAAGTACGTAAGGTTAGTGATAATGCTTGTATTACAAACTTTAATGCAACATTAACAGAGCCAGCAGCAATACTACCAAGTTTAAGTGAGACTTCTGCATATACGTGTTTTAACACAGGTGCAACATTAACAGCTTCTGCTACGGGTGGTTCTCCAGGTTATGAATATCAGTTAGAAAGAGCTGCTGATAATTCTATAGTAAGAGCATACCAAACAGATACTAATTTTATAAACGTAACTGAGGGTGATTATGTAGTTCGTGTTAAAGATAATAAAGGTTGCGAAGTTGTAACAACAACAGCTGTAACCGTAGATAAATTTGATGATATTGATTTTGATTTATCGGCTACATCATGTTATGATGGCAGTAATAATGCAACTATAACAGTTACCGTTACTAGTGGTAATGGCGACTACAATTTTAGAATAAATGGAAATGCCTGGGTAAGTCCAATTCCTGCAAATTCTAACGAACATATTTTTACTGGTTTGTCTAACGGTAGTTATGATATTGAAGTAACAGATGCTTTTGGATGTGTATCAATACTAAAAACTATAGTAATACAACCTAATTTAAGGGCTATAGTAGAGGTTGAAGATGTTAGTTCTTGCGCAGATGGTAGTATAACTGTAGATGCACAAGGAGGAGATGGTAATTTAGCTTATGCTTTTGTACCAACTACAACTCCTGTTACTGCAGCAGATTTTTCAGGAACAGACACATTTACTGTAGCTGCAGCAGATGCAGGTACTTATGATGTTTATGTATGGGACAACGGCGCAGCAGACCCACATTGTGAGTTTATGGAGACCGTAACAGTAAACCCAGCAACACCTTTAACATTTACAGCAGATCCAACAGATCCTGATTGTTATAACGGTTTAGGAACTATAGCAGTAGAAATTACTTCTGGTATAGCACCTTACACTTATCAAATTGTAGATATAGATAATGCTGGTGCCTCTAACGAGACAGTTACTAATGTAATTAACAACACCAAAACTTTTTATAATTTAAACCCAGGAAACTATACAATTAATATTACAGATGCCAGTGGTTGTACAGTAACCACAACTCCTAATGTAATTATTAACAATCCTGACGAGTTAACGGCAGATATTATAGGGGTTACACCTGTTACTTGTACTGGTACTGCTAGTGATTTTGGTTTTAGATTTGATGCTTACCCATCTACATTAGGAACAATAGAGTTTAGTGCAGATGGTGGTGCTACTTGGACAGCAGATAACTCGGTTCCTGGAACATCAGATAGGTTAACAGGTTATTTATCAGGAGAAAGTGTTTACCCTTCTATGAGAACGGTAGATGGCTCTGGAAATACTGTTTGTCAAACAGATTTTCCAAGATATACAATCCCTTATCCTTTAGATAACTTAGATATTACCATAGACGCTGTTGTTGTAAATTGTAATGAGTTACAAGTTAAAGTACAAGGCTCCCAAGGTACTCCTGGTTATGAGTATGCATTTTCTGAAGATCCTGCAAACTTTAACCCTGCTGCTGCTACTTGGATAGCTGGTGGTTCGGTAAATGATTCTTCAGGATCGGCTGTAACAGTTCCGGCAGGGCACGGTAATTACTTGTGGACAGGCTTAACTCCTGGTAGAACTTATGTGTTTTATGTACGTGATTTTAATGGTTGTGTACGCCAGAGTGATGTAAATGTGAACGATATTGTAAATCCACTTCCTTTAGATGTTGATTTTACATCGACTCCTTCTTGTGATGGGGCAGATAATGCAACAATAGATTTTACAATTACAGATAATGCCGCTCCTTTTGGATCACAATACAGATGGGAATTGTACAATATAGCAGGTAACATTATCAGATCTAGTGGTAATGGTACTACTCCTGGTATGGCAGGTACAATTGTTACTTTTAACAGTAACTTACAAATAACCAATTTGGTGCCAGATGAGTACTACATTGTGGTAACAGAAATTGATGGTGCTACAGATACCTGTATATCAGCTTCAGAAAATGTATTGTTAGAAGAGTTAGATCCAATATCTGCAACCTTAAGAAAATTGGAAGATATTACATGTTCTAGTCCAGGACTTATTGCCGTAGAAAACATCACTGGTGGTGGTGGCACATACACATTTACACTTACAGACCCTTCAGCTACAGTTATTGCTACGGGTACGCCAGATAATCCTTTAGAGATTCCTGAAGGTTCTGTTGCAGGTAATTATACAGTAAGTATTAGTGACCAATATGGCTGTGAGTATCCTCTAGGCACTATTAATATGTCACTAGCAGCTAACCCAACAATTAATGATGTTGAGGTTAATAACTGTGGTACTACTGCAACCTTAAATGTTATTACAACACTTGGAGATTCAGCTACACTTGTATATTCTATAGATGGTGGTGCAAATTACGTTTCAAACGGAGGAGTGTTTAATAATGTAGCAGTGGGTACATATACTGTTTTTGTAAAAGATGGTAACGGATGTACAGATTCATTCCCAACAGAAGTTTACCCAACTTTACAAGCTACTGCAACTTTAGAACAAAGTTTAGGTTGTACTAATGACGCAGAAATATTAATTACAGCTTCACAAGGCTCTGGAAATTATGAATATAGAATAGAAGATTCATCTGCTACAGAAATTGTTGCTAGAACAGCATTTACAACATCTGTAAGCGCAGCGGTAACAGTTGCAGATACGTACACGGTTATGGTTTATGATGCAAGCACATCTACACCAGTTTGTGTAAGAACGTTTACAGTAAATGTTCCTGCTGCAATACAGCCAAACTTTACTGCTACAGCTACAGACTTAACATGCAACAGCTCTGCAGACGGTATAATTAAAATTACTGAAGTTAATAATGGAAATAATCCATTATCATACTCTATTTCACCTAATGTAGCAACTTACAATCCTACTACAAATTCGTTCTCAGGCTTAGCGGCAGGTACTTATGATGTGTCTGGAGTTGGTCCTAACGGTTGTGTAACTACTAGAACATCTATAGTGGTAGGTGAGCCAAATGTAGTAGCGTTTGCTACACCAGTTGTTAACCAATTTGGTTGTATAACAGATAATACTACAAACAATGCAACTATTGTTTTAGATGAAACTAGTATAACTGGTGGTAGTAACACTTATTCTCGTTATGAGTTTGAAGATGTAACTACTGGAGATATATTACAAACAGGTACAAATGCCACATATATTTATACAGATTTTGCTGGTGGTGATGTTATAGTACGTGTTATTGATGATAAAGGTTGTAGTGCAGAGCAAACAGTTACAGTGTTAGCATACAATCAATTGCTAACGGCCAATGCTGTTGTAACAGACGCAATAGCTTGTTCTAATGCTGGCGAAGATATTAGGGTAGATGTTACAGGTAGCATTACAAGTTATACTACTGGTGCTAACCCTGGCGATTATCAATTTACATTATTGCCAAGTGGTACACCTCAAGCATCTAATTTGTTTGCAGATTTACAACCAGGTACGCATACTATATTAGTAGAAAATACAACTACTGGTTGTCAAATAACTACAGAGCACATTGTATCAGAGCCTAATACTTTTGATGTTCATGTAGAGATAGTATCTGATGTTATTTGTTTTGGTACTGAAGGACTAGTTAGGTTAACTATAAGTGATGCAACTTATACAGGAGGATTTACATACAGAATTTATGAAACTAATAATACACCAGCAGATCCTTTAGATGATGGTCTGGCTATTAGAAGTGGTAGTTCTGCAGATTTTGGACCTACTGCACCTATTAACGTGCCAGCTGGTAATTACAGAGTAGAGGTAATACAAGATGGTTTCCCAGATTGTACTCAAAATAGATTGTTTAATGTAAAGTCTCCAAGTGCTGCTTTAGCATTAGATCCTATAGCTACAGAAGATGTTGGCTGTACAAATGATATGGGTACGGCAAATATTAAACCAACAGGAGGTTTAGCTCCATATACAATTTCTATTGTAAATAATGTTACTCTGGCTACAGAAACAGTAAGTGGTGTTAACTCATACTTATTCCAAAACTTAGCTGCAGGCCAATACACTGTTACTGTAGATGATGCTCTGGGATGTTCTAACACTTTCTCTAATGCGTTTAATTTGGTAGTTCCAGATCCTATTTCAGGAACAATTACAAACACAGATTTAGTTTGTTATGGAGATTCTGATGCAACAGTAACCTTTACTGTAAACCCAAGAAATGTTACTACTACCTACAAATATGTATTAAATAAATACACAGATGCTAGCGGTAGTTCATTAATTTCTAGTACTGTTAGTCAGTCTGCAGATACATTTGGTAATTTAAGTGCTGGTTTCTATAGCATAAGTGTTGTAGATGCTATGAACTGTGCTTTTGAGTCTTCAATTATAGAAATTGTAGATCCTTTAGAACCAAATGCAACATTAATAACTACAGCAGAATTAGGTTGTACTACTGGTGCTGAGTTAGAGTTGTCTGCAGTTGGTGGTACTGCTCCTTATACTTGGAGTACAGACGGTGTAACGTTTACAGCAATGAACAATGCAAATGGTCCTGGAACGCACGTATTTACTGGTCTTGCAGATGGTACATATCAATATTATGTTAGAGATAACTTTAATTGTATTTCTGCAGTATCTAATGTAATAGTTATAGATCCTATAGCGCCACTTACATTGGTTGTAGATGAAAGTGCAGCGGTTATTAACTGTAACGGAGAAAGTACTGCCGTAATTACTGCAAAAGCAGATGGTGGTTTAGGTAACTATCAATACGGATTGTTTACTGATGCTACACTAACAAACCAAGTTAGAGCCTACCAAACATCAGAAACATTTGCAGATTTACCAATGGGTACATATTACGTTAATGTACAGAGTGAAGATTGTGAAACATTGTCTAGTGCAATTAATATTACAGAACCAACAGCATTAAGTGTAACACCTGTTATTACTAATGTAAGTTGTAATGGTGATGATGATGGTAGTATTGTGTTAAATGTAACAGGCGGTACGGGTAACTACCAGTACGCAATATCTCCGGATCTTAATAGGTTTGATGATGAAAATATGTTTGATGAGCTTGTTGCTGGTGATTACAGTGTAATTGTACAAGATGCTAACGGTTGTTTTGAACTTATAGAGTTTACAATTACAGAACCTGCAGAGTTACAAATGAGTTTAGTGTCTACACCAGAAATTTGCGCAGGTGATGAAGATGGTACAATTACAGTAACTGCAACTGGTGGTACAGCGCCATATAGTACAAGTATTAATAGTAATGATGATGCAGATTTTGTAGAAGGCAGAATGTCGTTTACAGACTTGGCAGCAGGTACATATGTTATTTTTGTAAAAGATGCTATGGGCTGTATTACTAATGAAGTTGTAGAGATTGAAGGCGGTGCAAACCTTACGGCAAGTACAGAGGTTATTTATGAGTGTACAGGTGATACTCCAAACAACAGTGTAGCAGTAATTTTTGAAGACCCTACTGTTGCAGCAGATGTATTATATGGTTTAGATACTACAGACCCAGCGTTAATGGTATTAGATCCAGACTTTACAAACTTAGCTCCTGGTATGCACTATATAACTATTGCACACGCTAACGGATGTATAAATACAGTAGATTTTGAAATAGAGGACTTTACTCCATTGCAACTAATTGCAGAGCAGCAAAGTATTAATGAAATTACTGCATTAGCAACAGGTGGTAAACCAGGTTATACATATTACTTTAATGATGTAGATAACGGAGAAGATAATACGTTCTACATTACTAAAACAGATACGTATACAGTACGTGTTGTAGATGAAAACGGATGTGAGTCTATACAAACCATATTTATGGAGTTTATAGATATAGAAATTCCTAATTTCTTTACACCAGATGGTGATGGCCAAAACGATTTTTGGATTCCGAAACACATAGATCAGTTCCCTGATATTTATATTACTATTTTTGACCGTTACGGTAGAGAAGTGTATAAATTAGAAGATAATGAACAAGGGTGGGACGGTTTATACCAAAACACAAATTTACCAACAGGTGATTACTGGTACGTTATTAAGCTTAATGGCGAAAGTGATGACAGAGAATTTATGGGTCACTTTACATTATATAGATAACAACTTTTGTTATAATTTTACTAAACCCTTCTAAATTTTTAGAAGGGTTTTTATTTACACTTATAATTAAAATTGTATTTATTACATTTGAAAAATCTTATACAAACAAACTTTTAAGGTTGGGAACTACCAAATTTGTACTATTTACCGCAGACAATAAATACGTAGTAGAGTATTTGTTGCAACAACTTATACTTAGCGATAGTATTACAGAGGCCCTAATTTTTGAAGAGTACGACCTAGCAGTGGGTTTTAGAAAAATGCTTGCTAAAAATTGCAAATTAGACTGCTCTATAAATACATATATCGAATAATTTTTTGCTGCATTAAAAAACAATCTCTAAATTACTCTCTGTAAGAACTATCTTTTCTTGTTAAGAGTGTTCACCTCTATATAGCTGGTTTTTTCAGAAAGAATAAATTTAAATTTAATATTGAAAATGGGATTATTCAATTTTTTCAAAAAAAAGAACACCAACACAAGTAAAAGTGAATCATCTTTGGATGAGAAACAAAATAATTTTAAAAATGATATGACCAAGTCTGCTGAATTTTTTGTTAACAGCAGTTCAGAAAATTATAAAGGATTAGACTATTCCGTTTAAAGTTTAGAAGTTGTTGAGAATATGTTAGATGAAGCGTCTGATTTTTATAAGCAAATGGATAAGGAACAACAGCAAAATTTAATTACAACAGTTGGCTCATATATTTTTGAAGTAGCAAGACAAAATTTTGGAGGAAAATATTTTTGGTATGATAAATTAAACCAACCCATACTCGTTACTGGTCAACCTAATTTTGAAGCTTCAATTATAGCAAATGATAAGGTAGAAAAAAGATTAGTTAATGGGGTGGAAGATAATATTCCTTTTTATTTTGAGGGCTATGTGCAACTTATTAATGCTAAAAAATCAGGAATGATTGTTTAATATCAATCTTATAAATTAAAATATACATATGATATGTACCGTATACACACATAATATTGGTGTAGATAAAATTGTAGAAGTGTTAAAAAAAAGCATTTCTGAGGTAAGTGTAAATACCAGAGGAAACTCTCGTGAAATAGTAGCAGAAACCAAAGGTGGGTTATTTAGTAAAGACAGTAAATTACTTATTAATTATAGAGAACGGTTACAGCCAGATTATCAAATTCATGCAACAGAAGATTGCCCTTTAAACGAGAACTTAAAAGGTTTATATGGCTATATAAATTCTTTACCTACTAATAACGATAAAGTAAAAGGCTTGTTTTTAGCCAAAGTACAAACATTAAACGCAGAGTTTTCTATTCAGCAAGAGGGTAATATTAAAAATTTAAAAGAAGTAATTTTAGAGTTAGCACAAGAGTTAGACGCTGTGCTTTTTGTACAGCCAGACGCTCCAATTTCAAAATCTAATGGTCAGCATTTTTTAGATAAAAATTTAGATTTAATTATAGATGGTAAAGGTAATTGTGAAATAGAAGATCTGGTAGTGAATATAGACACTAAGTATTATGACAAACCAATGCATAATATTACAGAAGATCAAAAATTAAGAAAAGAGCAAAATGATACTTTTATAGCATCAAAAAATATAAAAGTAAATAAAAACTTGCCATTTGTAGCGAGTGAAGAAAGTGTAAAAATTCGTTCGGCAAAAGAAATAGCAGAGCGTATAACTATATTGGCAATTACAAACTTTGTTGCATTTAACTCTATGTCTGGGCCAGATGCTTTGGAGTATATTAACACACACAATTTAACTAGTTTAGTAACACCAAAAGAATTAGATTTTTTACAAGACCCTACTGAAGATGAAAAAAGTCAAGAAACTTGGAAATGTGAGTGTATTTGGGTGCTTTTTTGGGCATTAAACAAAACTAAAGAAATAGGTTTTCCTAATACTTTAGCAGACCTAAATAATATACCATCAGAGGAGTACCCGGTTGGTAAAAATAAAAATCCGTGGGACTTTATAAACAGTCAAGCAACAGTTAAGAGTACTACAGAAATACTTAATGCAAACGATTTATATTACCGTTTAGATTGGGCTTGTGTAGATGCCAGAATTAATGGTAACCAAATTGAGCAAGTGCACCCAGGTGTAGTGTATGAGCGCCATTATGCATTAAATTGGCTTATAAATTATAACAATGCCCATTGGGATAATGTTACCTGTGATACCTAAAATGGTATAATATACTTCAAATACAAAACTAGACACTACGTATATAAAAGCATTTTTTAATTCATTAATATTTACCATATTTTCAATATATAGTTCAATAATAAAATATAGAATAGATATGAACGAAAATGTAAGTGGAAGTGAAAAATCACAAGAAGAAATAGAAAAATTAGCGCAACAGGCAGAGAGTGGAGCTCATAAAATTTACCCAATACTTAAACCAGGAGATTGGGTAGGTATTAAAGCAGGCGCTGTAAAGTCTAATTTTATAGGTACAGATGATGATTTAAAAGTGGTTATTGGTTTTGGTTATGATACTCCAAATGATTTTATATTTTTAACTCACAAACATTTAGAAAAACTAGATCCTGATGCCGTACTAAAAGAAGCATTTAAAAATTTAGAAGAATTTGAAACTGAATTTACAGCGTTAGAAAAATTAGATAATAAAGTTTTAACTTCTAGCGGTTTAGACTTTTGTAGTGAGCGTATACTATCATCTAAACATATGCGCAAAGCACATGAAATGCTAGATGCTGAAGAAATTTTAGTAAGTATTCCTAGGCGTACCTGTATGATGGCTGTATCTAGACATGCAGATGCTACGCTATTAGGCACTTTTGTAAATCTACACGTAGCTACTTGGGAAGATGATAGTTATGGAAATGCACCAATATCAAATTTACTTTTTGTGCTTAAAGAAGGGCAAATTGTTGGTACAATTCCTATAGATAAGTAATTATTTACGTTCTTTATTTTGTAAAATAAAGTATAAAGTTATGATACATTTAATTGTTGGTAATACTGGATCTGGTAAAACTACTTATGCAACTAAATTAAAAAAAGAAACAAACGGGGTTGTATTTTCTATAGATAAATGGAACAACACATTGTTTCTTGCAGATAAAAAACCAGAAGATGGTTTAGAGTGGTTTTTAGAACGCATAAATAGGGCAGAGGATATTATTTTAAATGTAGTGCAGCAACTGCAGGAGTCTAATGTTGCTGCAATTTTAGATTTAGGACTCTCTAAATATAGCCATAGGGAGAAATTTAGAAAATTTGCAGAAGAGAATGGATTTAAAGTAAAAATTCATTTTTTAGATATTTCTAAAGAAACTAGGTTTAAAAGAGTAATGCAAAGAAATATTGAAAAAGGAGATACGTATGAGTTTGAAGTGAGTAAAGAAAACTTTGACTTTATGGAAACTTGGTTTGAGAACCCAAGCAATGATGAAATGAAAAACGGAATTGTTATTAAAGAATAACGGTTAAACTATAAAAACAAAAAATGAGTACATTACAGTTAAAAGAAAATATAAATTCAAAAGTACAAAACTTAATGATTGATACTTTTGAGATTGTTGGGGCAAACAAAGGAAACTTATCTATTACAGACTTATTAAAAGGAGAACCAACATTAGAAAATGTTTTTTTTATGGTAAAGGATACCGGCTTTTATGAGGAAACTGATACTATGAGCCTTTTAAAGGCTTTAAACATAGAGTTTTCAGAAAACAACGGAACTAAAGAAGATGAATTGCATAAAGCTTGGTCTACAATGGTTGCAACTATGAACAAAGCAACATCTCAAGAAGACTTTAATGCAAAATTTGCCCTATTTGTTCCATTAATATTAAAAAAAATGAACGAGTTTAAGGCACAAGCAAACTAGTTTATTTAGTAAATATAAGGTATGAACAATTTGCTTTATGAGGTTAAATATGCTGTAGAAACATATTTTAAATTTTTGCAAGACAATTACAATTTTACTTCTTTTGAGCAAGTTCCCTTGGCGTATGAATATCATTTTAAAGCCAAGGATAATGCAAATAATTTTATAAATATTCATATAGAGTTAATAGCCTCTACACCAATTTGGGTAAACTTTAATGGTGCTTATATTGAAGATATAATATCTAGTGATGTAGTAAATACATACAACCAAGAGCTACACAATTTGTATGATAAAAACTTTAAAAAGTATTTAAAAACTAAAGATGTTGCTTATATAAGTGCCAATGTAGATAATTACAATTTATATGGTAAAAGTATAAATGAAAAACGACTACAGTGTATAGCAAAAATTATTAATAAAGATTTTTATGCCCTAGTTGAGGCTAGTAATAAAGTAAAGCAACTTAAAAAACGTAAAGATAAAGAGGCCAATAAGCATATACATTCTAATACGCTTAACGAGTTTGTTTTACTATCCAAATCATAAAAATTTAAACAAAATTTTAAGTATAATAAAACACTATCTATAGATACTGAAAAGTGCCAAATAGAAGTGGTAAGTTATACTGAATTAGAAGGTGTAATAAAAAAAATATTAAAAAGTAGGATAAACTTACAAATACGATGGTTTTTTTGTTAATTAACTGTGTAAAATTTATTTAAATGGCTTTTTTGATAAGTATTTACTATAAAAACACTTTTTTTTATGATATATTTTACATATATTAAGTAACAAATTTATTATCTACTATAACTTTTTGAGCTTAATATGGCTATAATTGCAAGTACAATTTTTTTGGTAATTGGGTTGCTGTTAATTTTAGGTTTTCTGTACATCTTATTTAGGAACGGAAGAATTAAAAGAAACGGAATATTAACTAATGCTAAAGTTATATCTATATCTTTTGAGAAGGGTTCAGAGAATGAAGAAGGATTCTCTGGCATAATAAAGGTTCCTGTTTATAGTTTTGAGTATTTTAAAAACGAAAAAATAAAAAGTTGTAGAATTAAAGGAAGAAGCAATTCTAAAGTAAAAATAGGAGATACTACACCTGTTTATTATCACCCTAAAAACCCATCTAAAGATTACTTTTTACCCAAAAAAGATTTTTTTGTTAAGTATGTGTATTTACTTATTGGATTTATATTTTTTAGTATAGGAATTTCTAAAGGGTATGATTTTTATAGTAATTATTTTAATGTATTAAAAATACCAGATGTTACTAAAGAATACTTTTTAAAAGTTATTCTATTGGTATTTATAGGCTTTGTTTTATGGTCTTTGCTTATTAATATTGTCAATACATTTATCTACAATAAAAAAAATAAAGGCATTAAAATTAATTCGCAAAAATTTTATAAAAAAGTAGTTTAGCTCCAATCAGTTTTTTGGTATTCATCTATCCATTCTTTTGGGTAAGTAGCATATAAATCTTTTAAAAGTTTTTTGTTGGCATCTGTTTTTTTAAAGTCCATATAAAAGCTACCTAAAAGCCAAACATCTGTATTTTTTAAATTTGTTTTATGCAAGTTGTATAATACTTCCTTAGCACTATCACTAGTATCTAATAGCAGTAAAACTAAAGAGCCAGCTGTTAAAAAACTACTCTTAAAATAATAATGAAGTCCTTTTTTTATACGGTTAACCAATGCTTTGTTATTTAAAAAAGGGGCAAACTTAGCGTGTTTTTTTCTAAGATTAGGAAATGTGGTATAGCTATTACAGAGTTTTGTAAATTGTAAAAAATTTGCATAGTCATTATATAAAATATCGTAAACAGAGTCAGAGTTTTCATTGTTTTTTATACCAAATAATAAATACAGTATATCTGCGTCTAAAAACGTAGTATCTAAATCATTGTCATCTATATTGTGTGCTAAAGCTTTTAAAAATAAAGGGTAATGTTTCTCTAAAGGCTTGTATATGTTGCCTAGTTTAAGTTGGTAATAAAATGCCAAATAAATATCTTCATCATCAATTTTAGACATTTTAGTACTCATTACTCTGCTTATTTCATAATGGTATGAAGGGTAAAATTGTCCTTGAAAATTATTTTCATACGCCTCTTTTTCACTCGCAATAAAATGTTTTATAATTCCAACATTGTCTTTTTTAATTGCTGCTGCAAAATTTAAATTACCGTATAATTCATTTTGCTTTTGTAATAAACTATTGCTCATTTATTCTATTTTAATAACTAGTTACACATATTGTTTAATTGTATTTTTAAACATAATCTACAAGTGTACCCTTAGCTGCTTTGTTTGCTAATCTTTTTGCTTTAGTTTCTTGTGTGTCAAAAGGTGCAATATTAGAAAGTGAAACTCCAAGATCTTTTTCTATATTTTTTTTAGAAACTTCTAACGCTTTTTTTACAAATAATGGATACATATCTTTATAAAACCAATCTTGTAAGTTGTCATAAAATTTATTGTCAAAATCATAAAAAGTATTTTTAGTGCTTATTTCATACTTTTTATCATTTAAAATAAAAAAATAGTTTAAGTTAATTATAATGCTAGTGTTAGCACCTTCTTTATCGTCTGGCCAATCATAAATTAAAAACATAGCATCATCTATACTAATTTTTGCTGCAATTTTTTTAGTAATCTCTTTTTTGTGTGTTATTTCAAAACCACAACCTTTTGTTATGTTATCAACAGTTTCTGTATAGTCCATATTCACTTTTTTATAAAGCCAAAATAACATTCATTTTTATAAAGTTATAGATGCTTTTTATAACCGACGCTAACGGTTTTATATTTGCCATTTAGTTGTTAAAAAAATTTCTGTTTCACCTTAAAAATGTTAGTTTCGTTTGTTAAAGAATAGTACTTGCTTACATGAAATATTGCTTTTTTGTTAATAGATTGGTTTATAGTGTTTTATTGTTTATTTTATTTAGTTGTACCAACACAAAAAACAACCAAATAGATTTTGATGAAACTCTTAAAATTACAGACAGTCTCTCACAGTTTAATTATGAAAAATCTATTAATATTTTAGATAGCTTACAAAGCAACCTAAAAGGACTTACACCACAGCAAAACGCTTTAATTTTATTTAAAAAAGGAGAAATTTATTATGTAAACGATTTGTTTTTAGAGGCTATTAATACACATAAAAAAGCAAAAGATTTATTTATAAATTTAAATGATAACTACAATACAACCAGAAGTTTAATAACGTTAAGTGCCGCAAATTTACGTTTTAATAATTTAGAAAAAGCACAAGAATTTGCTTTAGAAGCATTAAAAAATGCTAGTGTATTAAAAGACAAAAGGCTACTTGCTAAGGCAAATAATTTGCTGTTTCAGTTACACTTTACATTAAAAGATTACCCTAAGGCTTTAGAGTATATAAAAAAGGCCGATAATATTTTTACAAACCAAAACGATACCACATCTGTAATTGCTATAAAGTCTAATATTGCTGGTATTTATTTAAAACAAAAAGAGTATAACAAAGCTTTACTAGCTTACCAGGAGGCTTTAGAACTTGGTAAAAATATAAAATCTCCGCAAACTATTGTAAAAATTTTAAATAACATAGGCTATACGTATGTAGAAACAGAACAATATGCTTCTGCAGCAAAATTTTTACAAGCGGCTATACAAGTAAATAAAAATATTAGCGTAATTAATGGAGCTCCGTATAAAGGACTTGGTTTTACCTATTTTTTAAATAACGATTTTGTTACAGCTAAAGCATATTATAAAAAGGCAATAGAAATTTTTGAACAGAATAAAGATACGCCTCAACAAATACAAATTTTAGATAAACTTATAACTATTGCAATACGTACTAATAAGCCAGAGGAAGCTTTGGCGTATCAAGAAAAAAGAGATGCTTTACAAATAAAACAGCATACTAAAGAAACAGAACGTTTATTACATTTTTCTACAGTAAAATATAAGGCTAAAGAAAAAGAAGCAGAGCTTTTATTTTTAAAACAAATTACCGCAAAAAACAGGATGCTTTATGGGAGTTTAGTTGCTGCTTTGTTATTACTTTTGGTGCTACTGGGAGCTTATTTATACATTACCAAGCTTAAAGCGGCCAATAAGGCATCAGAACTAGAGCAAAGCTTGTTAAGAATGCAAATGAATCCACATTTTATTTTTAATACACTAGCTGCAATACAAAATATTACTTTAGAAAAAGATCCAATAAAATCATCAAACTATATAGCAAAGTTTGCCAAACTTATACGCCAGAATTTTGATTATGTTCGTAAGGAAGAAATTAGTTTGGAACGAGAAATTAATATGATATCTAACTATATTGAAACACAACAATTACGTTTTGATTATACTTTTACATACGTGTTAAATGTAGCTAAAGATTGTGATGTTAAAAGCCTAAAAGTACCACCAATGTTATTACAACCCTTTTTAGAGAATGCAATTGAGTACGGATTAAAAGAGAAGAAAAAAGGTGGTGTTTTAGAGTTACACATAGCAAAAGAGCAAAATAAACTTTGTTTTGTGATAAAAGACAATGGCGTGGGAAGATCACATCAATCTAAAACAAAAAAAAGTAAAGAAGTACACGCTACAGATGTTTTTAAAGAACGATTAAAATTGCGCAAAAAATCTGAAGAAAAAAGTTTTACTATTGAAGATTTATATGGTGAAGATAACCAAGCAGTAGGAACTAAAATTACATTTAAAATTAATATTGCATGATACAAGTTGTTATAATAGAGGACGAGTTTAATGCCCAAAACACCTTGTCTAAATTACTAAAGTACACACAAAAAGATATAGAAATTATTGCAAAAATAGACTCTGTTGAGACAGCTATACAATTTTTAAAAACGCATACACCAGATTTAGTTTTTATGGACATAGAACTAATTGGTGGCAACGCATTTTCTATACTAGATGCTTTAAAAAGTATTTCTTTTAAAATAATTTTTACAACTGCTTATGATGATTTTGCCATACAAGCAATACGTGTAGATGCTGTAGATTATTTGTTAAAACCTATAGATTCTGACGAGCTTACAGCTTGTATAGATAGGTTTAGAGTTACTCATAAACAGAATAAGAGACTTAAAACCTTAGAGAAAAAAGTTGAAGATTTTGAGGCCAAAGAAGAGCAAAAAAACTTACTTATTAAAACAACTCAAGAGCAGCATATTTTGCCTTTAAATGATATAATTAGGTGTCAGTCAGACGGTAGTTACACCATTTTTTATACCGCAGATAAAAAAATAATGAGTGCACGTAATTTAAAATATTATGAGAACATTTTAAGTGATCAAATTTTTGTTAGAGTACACCAATCTCATCTTGTAAATATAAATTATATAGAGTCTATTATATTAAATAATATTTTACTTAAAGACGGAGAAAAAATACCCTTAGCATCTCGTAAAAAAAGTTACTTAAAACAGTTTTTAGCTAATTTATAAACGGATTTAAAACAAAAAACAACGTTTGTAAAACCGTTTACAACATAGGTGTGTTTTAGTGCTATTTTAGAATCTTATATTATTAAAATAAACATTAAAAACATACTATTATGGGACTTAAAGAAAAGAAAATTACAAAAGCATTTCAAGACGAAAAATTTCCTGCGTTAAAAGAACAAATTGTTGCTGCAGCTGGCTTTGATGTACCTTTAGAAATAGAATGGGAAACATTGTTTGAAGACCGTTTTACGCACTTGTATATGGATACATATTCTCAAATTTATTTTGAGCCATTAGTGCAAGCTTTTACCGCAATTACTGCAGATGATATGGGTAAAGAAGCGTTACAAGAAGGACTTAAAAAAGTTGTAATTGTAAACAGAGATAATCACCACAATCCAGAAAGAGCCTATACTTTTACAGATGGTACTTTAGAAGTAAACCATTGCCCAGTAAGTAATGCTCCAGATGTTAATAGCAGAGTAAAAGTGCTTACAAACTTATTAGAGAATAATTTGTAAAACACAAGTTATATGCAAACTATACTAAGAGATTTAACAGAAGAGGAATTAAGTACTTTAGAGTTAGACTTAGATCTAGCATATTCTATTTGTAAAAAATAAGAACAATTATTTTAAATGATTGAAGAAGGTGAAAGCGCAGACCAATTATCAGAAATAAAGAAAGAAACTTATACTGGTTTGCTATTATTTTATAGAGATTGTGACTTGCGTAATGAGTTGCTTTTAAATTATAAAAAAAATCAAATATTAAAAGAAAACGGATTTACAGATGTATCTGTTTTTTCCGAAGGCTTATCTAAAAACGTACGTTTTACCATAGCAACAAACAAGGCTATTAATATGGCTAAAATAAACCCAGATGTTGCAAAGTTTGGCTTTTTTGTTTTAAGAGCTCCTGCGTATTATAAAGTGTTAGACATTTATAAAGAAGAGAATAAAACACATATTATTTTACTACATTTAAATATGGAGTATATACCTTTTTATAAATACAATACCACAGCTATAGATGAACAAATTATTAAGTTAGCAAAAGACAGGTTTAGTCGTAATGTAGTTAGTGAGTGTAATAAGTTTTTATATGAAGACGAGTGGTTGGAAAGAACAAAGGATCCAATAGGTATGACCAATGACGGAGAACTATTTTTACCTTTAATCCCAGAAAACAACAATAAAAAATAATACTATTAAATAAAAATAATGGAAAACGATAACACTTTAGATACTAGTAAATTTGTAAATGTAGAAAAGCTAAAACCGCAATCTTTTAATGATTTGGTAGATGCTAATGCTGGCCTATCTTTTGAAAAACAATTTGTTTTTGCAGATGTAATAGGAGACAATGGTTGGCAATTAGATATGGGTACCGCTACTATTGTTTTTGGAGATTTATCTTTTCCTATACAGGTTATAGGTTCATTATCGTTTAATGATAACTCCTGGATGTGGGGTTGGGCAAATAAACAAAGTGGAATTCCAGAGAGTTTGCTACTTCAATCTAATAAGTTAAAACAGTTTGGAGAAACCCATAGTATTAAAGAGTTAATAGAGCCTCATTTTAATGTAGAGGAAAATTTTGAACACAAAATGGGAATGGTAGCCTGTGGCTTGTTTAACTCTAAAAGCTATTATTGCGCTAATTACGGCCAAGGTACACTGGTAGTAACTATAGATGATACTAAAATACCAGCTATAGATAAAAATAAATTAGAGAAAGTGTTAACTATTTTTCCGCAGTTAATTAGTGCTATTGCTTTAGACCACAAACAAGCATTAAAAAACTACTTAATAGATCGTGATTTTAAACTTCAAATTTTAGACAATAAAATAGAAGGACTAAAAGATGGTAAAGTAATAACTGCTAAGTTTGATGATTTAGATAGGTTAGAATCTTTAAAGGGAAAGCTCTAAAATTTAGAATCCAACTAAACCAAATAAGTTAAAACCTGTAGCAGTAATGTTGCAGGTTTTTTAATTTAAACCTATTTAAATTCAGAAATTAGTTATTGTTAGTGTCTTTTAACAACTAACTATGTCTTTAAAAATGTAAAATTGTATTTTAGCTACACACTTTACCAATTAACTATAAATTATAAAATACCCTATGCGCTTCTTTTTATTTCTGTTTCTACTTTTAATTACAAATTTAATTTTTAGTCAGGTTACTCCTGCAGAAAAAGCAGCATTGTTGGCTTTTTACAATGCAACCGATGGACCAAATTGGTTTAGTGAAACCGATGCTGATCCTACAAACGATTGGGACTTTAGTGGTAATGTTACTAATGATTGGTTTGGACTTACAGTTTCAGGAGGAAATGTTGTTTCTATAAATATGAATCCTACAAGAAACACTAATAATCCTAACAACTTAACTGGCATTATACCTCCAGAAATAGGTGATTTATCATCTTTAAGAACTTTAAGTTTATTTGCAGAAAATTTAACGGGTACAATTCCTTTAACTTTATATAATATTACATCGTTAATTACTCTAGACTTAGCAGGAAACGATCTATCAGGAACAATAGCTCCAGAAATACAACAACTCACTAATTTAGTCTCGCTCTATTTGCAAAGCAACAATTTTAGTGGAGAAATTCCGGTAGAACTTACTACTCTAAATCTATTACAGGTATTGGAAATTTACTCTAATAATTTTAGTGGAGAAGTACCTATTGAGATAACAAATATGATAAATTTAAGAGTTTTAACGTTATCCTACAATCAATTTACAGGTTATCTATATCCTGAATATGGTAATTTAATAAATTTAAACAAGTTTCATTTTGTAGGCAACTCAATATCTGGTATTATACCATCAGAATTTGGAAATTTAGTTAATTTAAGGTCGCTTTGGCTTGGTAATAATGATTTAAATGGAGAACTACCTACAAGTTTAGGAAATTTAGCTAATTTACAAGCACTAAATATATTTGGAACAGACATTTCTGGCCCTATACCAACAGAATTTGGAAATTTAATCAATCTTAATTCTTTAATGTTAACTAATAATAACCTATCAGGAGTAATACCAACTTCATTAGGGAATTTAGTTCAAATGAACAATTTTAATATTAGCGGTAATCAAATTTCAGGAGAATTACCTGCTAGTCTTGGAGCATGGAGTAATGTCCAAATTTTTCAGGCAGGATCTAACCAGCTTACAGGAAATATACCAGAAAGCTACCAGAATTTTACAAACCTAGCTACTTTACGTCTTGGAGGAAACCAATTGTCAGGAGAACTATCTCCGTTATTTTCTAGCTGGACATTAATTGAAATATTAGATATACAAAAAAATAATTTTTCGGGTGAAATTCCAGATAGTTACGGAAGCTTTATCAATTTATTTATAATAAACCTGGGAGATAACAATTTTAGTGGAGAATTACCTTCAACTTTAGTAAATTGGTCTAATATAAATTCTATTGATATTCGGAATAATGAATTTGAGGGAGATATTCCAGATTTTACATCTATTCTTACGGCAGTACCATCAGGTTCTAACGGAGAGTCTTTAGAAATTAACGGTAATAAGTTTCAATTTGGAGATTTTGAAGATGAGTTTACGCATTATGACCAGCAAATTGCTGGATTTTTCTATATACCACAAGCAAAAGTTAACGATGCACAATCCTTAACAAGTTGTTCTGGCTCTACAATTACACTTTCTACGGTAGTTAGTGGCAGGGCTAATGTTTATCAATGGTTTAAAAATGGCGTTGCTATTTCTGGTGCAACAGCTGCTAATTTGGTTTTAAATCCGTTAACAACAACAGATTCTGGTACATACACTTGTTTAATAACAAGTACAATTGTAACAGGTTTAACTTTAGAGCGTAATCCTATATCTTTAACAGTAAACCAAACAGGTCCCACAGCAAATAGCTTAAATGATATATTTTCTTGTGACTTAGATGCAGATGGTTTTACCAATTTTAGTTTAGATTTAGCAAGTATAGAATCTCAAGTTATTGGCTCACAAAGTGGTGTTACAGTCTCTTATTTAGATGTAAATGAAGCACCATTAACTTTAACTGATAATTATACAAATATAGTACCTAATAACCAGACTATAACCGTTAGGGTAACAGATATGGGTGGTTGTTATACAGATACCACTTTTAATCTCACAACTACACAACCAATGGTTGCAGATAATACTAATGATGTTTTAGCATGTGGTAGTTATACTTTACCACAATTAAGTGTTGGTAATAATTACTATACAGCAACAAACGCTAGCGGTACGCAATTGCAAGCGGGCGATATACTTACAACTACACAAACTATTTATATCTATGCAGGTACAGGACCTTGCGCAGATGAAACCAATTTTGAAATTACAATAGAACCTGAGTTGTTAGTAGACGATCTAGAGAACGTTACAGAATGTGGTGTTTATATATTACCAAGTATTAGTAATGGCAATTATTTTACAGAAACTAATGGTCAAGGTTTACGGTTAAGCGCAGGAGATAGCATCATAGAGACACAAACAGTTTATATTTTTAATGAGCGTGGTTCTTGCTCAAAAGAAACAAGCTTTGAGGTGAGTATAGATTTGTTGGCTTGCGAGGATTCTGAAGAAGCTATAAAATCTAAATTTCCTAATTTTTTTACACCAAATTTTGATGGTATAAATGATTTCTGGAAAGTAGATCAACAATTTTTTACATTAGAAGGAACTGTTACAATTTATAACCGTTATGGTAAACTTATAAAACAATTAGATGCAGAAACTGGTAGCTGGGATGGAACTTTTAATGGTAAAAAATTACCATCTGCAGACTATTGGTATAAATTTATGAGCTTAGATGGTAGCATAATTTTTACGGGCCATTTTACCTTAAAAAGATAATTTACACGTTTTATAATAATGAACCAACAACTAAGCATTATAAAAACTAAAATTTACGATAAACGTAAACTATGCATTAGCAATTTTATACTAGAAGATGAAAGTGAGGATTATGATGCTTGTAGGTTTTTGTTAAACGAATGCGTTATAATTAGCAGAAATTCTAAAATAACCCCAAAAAAGGTAGGTCAGTTTGTTACTTTTTGGAAACGAAGTAGTACAGGACCAATAGAGCCGTTTAATTATACAGATAACATAGATTTTTTTATTGTAAACGTAACTTATAAAGATAAGTTTGGGCAATTTGTTTTCCCCAAGTCTATTTTACTAAAAAAAGGAATACTATCTACAGATAAAAAAGAAGGGAAAAGAGCTTTTAGGGTTTACCCAAGTTGGGATATGCCAAGCAGTAAGCAGGCACTTAAAACCCAACAATGGCAATTAAAATATTTTTATATTATTAATGATAAAACCAATTTAGAGGAGGTTAATGCTCTTTATAGTTAGTTCCTATAAGTTAAATTAACACCCTGTAAAATGGGTGTTGTTTTCACTAGAAATAGGCTTATAATATTGCTATAATAGTTACATCTTTGGTGTGTATAATTACCGTTTGCTACAGAAGAGAAACAAAATTTTAAAAAGATAGTATGAGACTAAAACACACCTTACCCTTTATAGCTCTAATTGGTTTAATTTTTGCTGCTTGCAATAACAAGCAATATGCTTCTAATTTACAAAGTGGTACTGCTAACAATGTAAATAATGAGATTGGAACAAATACCAGAATAACTTTGTTAGAGGATATTATAATAAGCTTAAAAAAAGAAGTAGACTCTTTAACCACTTATAAAAAAGAAACGCTAAGTGGAAAATTAGTTTTTGGGGTAGAAGTTGCAACTTTTGAACCCTTTAATAGTGGTAATACTTATTGGATTAACGACAAAACAAAATCTGGCAGGTTAGAGAAGCTATACTATGCATTGGTAAATGGTAAAGAACCTAATACACCAGTAAATGCTACTATAGAGGTAGTAAAAAAAGGTAAAGAAAAATATGGATTTGCAGCTGATTATGACGGTACATTTGAGGTTTTAAATGTGCTAGAAATTAATCAAAAAGTTAGTAATGTTTGTTATTAACCCTAACCTATGAAAAAACTTACTTTATTAGTATTCTTTGTATCTTACTTAAGTTTTTCGCAAACAAGTAATCATAAAATCAATTTAGTTAACGCTGCAATAGAGTTAACTAAAGATAAGGTTACTTATGATCCTAGTTACTTTTCTATAGATTATCCAAATGGCGATGTGCCTAGTGATAAAGGTGTCTGTACAGATGTGGTTATACGTGCTTACCGTAAAATAGGCGTAGATCTTCAAAAAAATGTGCATTTAGATATGAAGTCTAATTTTAATATCTACCCTAAATTATGGGGATTAAAAACTACAGATAAAAATATAGACCATCGCAGGGTGCCAAATTTAATGACGTATTTTAAACGAAAAGGAGAAGAAAAAGTAATATCAGATAAAGCTAAAGATTATGCCCCAGGTGATATAGTTTGTTGGAATTTAGGAGGTGCAATTACACATATTGGGATTGTGGTAGATAAAAAATCTAAAGATGGCAAAAGAAATTTAATTGTGCACAATATTGGAGGCGGACAAGTTTTACAAGATTGCCTATTTTCTTTTAAAATTATTGGTCATTATAGGTATAAAATATAAATTTCACTACCCTGTAAACAGTTACTTTATTTTCACCGGTAACAGTTTCCTTATTGTAATCAAATATGTGCAGTTTTGTTACGTTTTTATTAACAAGTACAAGTTTAAAATTAATTTAAGCTGTTAATAATTGTAATCTAAAAATTTTAAAGCACAATGTTAAACTTAAAAATGAATATCCTAAAAATATGTGTTATTAGTCTTGTTGTAAGTATAACACTTGGTCTTTTGGTAGGAACGTCTTATAGTCATGGTTTTGATATTCCATGGTGGATTTTTAGTATATTATTTTTTGTAATGATAGCAGTTCCGTGTCTTATTATACTTGGATTGGTACATTATAGGCTAAACAAAAAATTAATTAATAAATAAAATTAAATAGTTATGAAAGACAATTTAATACATAACAATATGGATGAAGAAGAATTAGATGATGATATGCAAGTAAGAACTCCAACTGCAGTAGCAGAACGTATTTTAGCATTACTTGCAGTTATTGGTAAAATTCATCAGGGCGAAGACCCAAATTTTAAGTCTTGGCTAGTAAATAATAATATTAATAATTATTTGTCTGATAAGGAAACGGAGTTTTTAAATACAGAAGAGCCAGAACAAAACGACGTTATAAATTTTAGTTGGCGAGCAGAAGCTTTAACATCGTTATTTTGGGCAGCAAATTTTATTGAAGAAATGCCTGCTTTAAACACGCAGTTTGATGTGTACAGTGTTAAAGAATTGGCGGAAATTATAGGCAACCCTAAAGCATTTATAAAATCTATTACATTAAGATCTAATGAGGATTTAACTGCTATGGAAACAGAGTTGTACAATCAGCATTGGCGAGTAAGAGACGCACAATTATTTGGTAAAGAAATGCCAGAAGAATTAAACCCTAGTGTTGTGTATGAAAGAAGATATGCACTTAGTTGGATAATTGGCTATGGTGATGATTGGGACTATGTACCAACAGATACTTAAAAATAAGGTTTTATACCATTTAAAATACAAATACAAGGCGTTAAATCTATGGTAAAATAGAACAATACGCCTTGTATAAGTTCCTAAAAAAATCTAATTAACGTATCTTGCAGGCTTCATTTAAAGATGAATTTTATGCAAGACAATAAAACGCTTAATTATATAAAAGATGTAGTAACAAATATGCCAAAAGATTGGTTAAATTTAACTACACATCGTCTAGATATTTACAATGAAGAATTGGCTAAAGTTCAGTTTTTAAACGAGCTAGAAGCTTTATATGTAGCAAATAACAGCACAACAGCTGCTTTAAATGAGCTACACACTGCTTATGACTATATTAGGCTAGGTCATCCTTTATCTTGTGTGTTGGAGTGGGGAATAGCAAAATTACATGGTTTAGATACACAAAATGTTATAAGTTTTGACTCTAATACTGTTCCTATTTTATCAATATTACGTAAAAATTTATTTGATAAAAAAGACACTAATATCTACTACAAAGGCAGTTTGCCTAGTAATTTTAATGAAGAAGTTATAAAAACTGTTTACGGATACAACTTCAATCTTAAAAAAATAAGTAGTACAGATGAAATTGAAGCTACTAATGGTAGTACTGTTTTTATTGAAGAGCAGAAAACCATTGGTGCAGTTACATTAAATTCTAACATAGATTTTTATATAAACCTACACGGTAAATTGGGTAGTATTTTAGTTGTAAACACTACAGATAATGCTAAAGCCTATGTAAAAGACATACAGCACGTACGCAGAAGAGAAACCATTGCAATGACACCTGCAAACTCGCTTTTAGCATTAAATTCCCTTACTACAGAAGCAGAGTATACATATAATGAGGAAGATGTAAAGGCAGATAAAGCAAGTGTTTTAGCTTCTATAAAAGATATTACACGTGCAAGTACAAAACCATTGGTTGCCTCTAGCGGATTGTCTATTCAATACGCAATTTTAATGGGCTTAATTAATGATGCACTAGAAAATTATAAAGGAAAAGCTATAAAAATTGTTGTGCCACCAAATTGTTACGGCGGTACCAATGACCAGGCTAGGAGAGTAGCAGCTTGTTTGCCAAATGTAGCTATTGTAGACTTGCCTGTAGATGGTGATAATGATATGGTACAAAGCATACATACTGTTTTAGATGCTATTGCTACAGAGGATGCAGTGCCTTTAATTATTGCAGAAATACCAACAAACCCACGTGTAGAAGTGCCAAATTTACTTGCACTAAAAGAGGCATTAAGTAAGGAGCGTAAAACACCGTCTGGAGAAGTTGCAATAGCTCCTGTGTTTATATTAGACCAAACCTTTTGTCCTAACGTACACTTTTTAGGGGAGGAAGATGTTTTAGCTTCAGTAAAAACAATATCTTTTGCAAGTGGTTCTAAATTTCCAAGTGGAGGAAAATGTACAGCTGGTTACTGTGTTGGCAATAGTAAAGCGGCAGATTTAATGGCTAATATTGAAACACACTTAACACTTTGTGATAACGAAGCAACAGCCTTACAGTACAGCATATTGGCAGAACAATTACCAAGTATGAACAAGAGAATTGCAGATGCGTACACAAATACGCGCAATTTTGTAAACTTTATACACCAAAATTTACCAGGAGCAAAAATTAACTTTGTATCTCAAGAGTTAGCATCAGAAGGCTTTACACCGTCTGTTTTTTCTCTAGATCTACCAACAAAAGGAGACACAGAAGAAGAAAGAGAAACATACAAACGTGCATTAAATTTAAAATTGATTAATTTAATGATTACCAAAATACCAAACGAGAGTAAGTTTTGTGTAAGCTACGGACAATTAAAAGGGTGTTACTGGACCATACCAGCAACCTCTACACAAGGAACAACCAAAGAAGGCGATAAGGATTATATTGTACGCGCCTCTTTATCTCCTAATTTAGATTTAGATCTACACAAAAAAGTATTTTTAGAGTTTGTAGCATCTATATAAAAACCGATTAAAAACGCATATATACATCGTAAATTGAGATTTGTCTTAGGACTTTCTCAGTTTACGATTTTTGTTTTTTACTAATATTACTCTTCTTGTTTTTTAATTAGTAACATTTTCCTTCATAATAAGCTTTGTTCATTTTTTTCATTGATAAAAAAACGAACCAAAAAAATCTAGGCTTACGAACACATTGCTAAACTATACGTTTCAATTTCTAAATAATCGCTAACTTCTTCAAACGTTGTTTGAATTCATAACAAACGGATTATTTGCACAAAATCTCAACTTTAGTTTTACGCAATACTTTCGTAGGCCGGACTAAAATTAAGCTTCTCGTTTTTAATTAGAAGCATTGTGTAATTTATCTTCAATTAATCGTTACAATTTCTTTAAGTCCCTATACTTCGGGATTCATTGATAAAAAAAGAAATCGCAGATTGTTCTTCAAACGCTGTTTGAATTCATAACAAACGGATTATTTGCTCGAAATCTCAACTTTAGTTTTACGCAATACTTTCGAAAGGGACTTTTAAAAAAAATAAAAATGAACAATACTTATCTAATAACACTCGCTAAATAACTAGCATCTTTTTGCACACCACCTAAAGTAGCAGAACCACGCGTATACATCCACGGTAAGCCAATAAAGTACAAGCCTTTAATATTACTAACACCACGTTTGTTTTTAGGATAATTATCCGCATCTAGCTCCAAACCTTCAATCCATTTAAAATTAGGACGGTAACCTGTTGCCCAAATAATATTTTTAATGGTAGAAACCTTCTTTTTCTCAAAAAATAGCTTCTCATTTAAAGCATCATTAGTTCTACCAACAGCAATAACATTTTTTCGTGCTAAAATTTCTTTTACATTAGTGCCAATTACAGGTTGTTTGGCTGCATTAATACGCTTACCAAGCCAACTATATTTGGTAAAGCTTAAAAAACCAGTAACTGTAAACCACCACCAAATGGTTTTACCTAAAAATTGTTGCGGAATAGATTTTACAGTGGTATCACCAGAAAAATAAACAGTTCTAGAGTCATCTTTAGAGAGTTCATTTAAAATTTGATAACCAGAGTCTCCTGCACCAACAACCAAAGCATCTCCTTTTTGTAACTGTTCTGGTGTTTTGTAATAGTTACTATGCATTTGTAAAATGGTATCTGCAAGTTTAGTATGGCAAGGCGGAGTATACGGTATATGAAAAGGACCAGTAGCAACAATAACATTTTTAGCCCTAATTTCTCCGTTTTTGTGCGTAATAAAAAAACCTTTATTGGTTTTGCGTACAGCAGTAACCAGGGTGTTTAATTGTAAAGGAATATCAAATTTTTGTACGTAGGTTTTAAAGTAGTTTGCAACTTCAAATTTAGAGGGGTAGTGGTTTTTAGGAGCATCAAATTTTAAACCAGGCAAGTTGTTATAAGTGGTAGAGGTAAATAGTTTTAAAGAGTCCCATCTGTTTAGCCAAGAGGCACCAATTTGGTCTTCGCTATCTACAACTAAGAAATTCTTATTCATTTTTTTTAAATGATACGCCATAGATAAACCAGCCTGTGCACCACCAATAACCACATAATCTAACATTAAATTTAGTTGTTTAATTTCTACAAATGTAGAAACATTGTGTGCACCAGCAATAAAGTATATGTTAAAGCTTAAAATTAATACGAATATATCTTTTACGCTTACACTTATTTATTGTTTATTTTAAAATTAGCTTCTAAAAAGTACATTTATAAAAAATTAAAATTATGTTAGAAAGATTATTATTAAAGCATTTAACTAAAAAAGGAAAAATAGGCTATTTTGTTGGTGTAGTGGTATTATTTGCCTTGTTGGCAGTTTACCTTTTTGGAATAGCAGATTACAGTATGGATCGTGGGCGCAACCCATTTTTTATAGGTATGATTATTATAAACCTATCTTGGGCGGGTATATCATACGCATTGTGGAAAAAGCCTAAAGAAGAAGAAATAGAAAATACGCCTCATAAAAAAGAACTTTAAAAATAAATAATGCTAGTTTTGTAGTAGTAATGGGCACACATACTCTATATCCAAAACTAAAGATTACCCACCAAGACTACTTGGACTATAATACCTATTTTGTAAAGCATACTAGTAACAGGGTTTCAAAAAACGACATTGAGTCTAGATTGCGTTTTATAGCAGATAGTTACAACAAAAAACACGCTTTGCTAAGTGATGAAGCTATTTTGGCCATTAATAGTAGAGTAAAGAAAAAGCTAAAATCTGAAAAACGCCTTTTTTTATCCTTTGCCTTTGCCGCTATGGTATTGTTATATTTTGGAATTAAATATTTAAAACCAGTAATAGGTATTAGTTATTATTATAATGTTCCAGTAATTGGTAACAATCCTTGGGAAATTATACTGGTTGTACTTATATTTTTAGGAGCTTGGTGGTATGAGAAAAAAAACTACAAAACTAAGCTTATAACTGGTGTAAAAAACAATATTATTGTCAGTATAGAGGCGCATATTGCTTCACCAGAATACCGTAAGCAAAAACACTTGGCAACTAAAAGCAAAAAAGCAACTAAAAATCGTAGGTGGTAGTTTTTGCCAATACAATATAATAAAGACCTTGCAGCTCTAGCTTTCAAGGTTTTTTTTGGCATTTAACTCATTAAGTAAGAAAATAAGTGTTAAATTACAGTGGTTTTTTAATAGAATTGTAAAGGAGTTAATTATCACCCATTTCTGCCTGTGTAATATTGGTAAACGTAGGTAAACCTTCTGTAATACTACCAGCGCCTTTTTTATTTATTTTAAAAGTAACGTCTTTGGTAGTGGTAAAAAGTAATACCGAAAAAAATGAAGTTTTTAAGTGCTTTTGTATTATTGGAAAAGCTTCTTCTAGTGTTAGTTTTTGCTCAATATCTTCTGTATCTCTAGACCTGTAACGTAATTTAAGCAAAACCATAAAGCCGTTATCTGAATATACCGGACGCACAAAAATGTTTTTTAAATTGGGTTTGCCAATAGTTTTTGCCATTGTAAGCTTTGCAAAACGTTCTTCTTCAACACTTTGTTTTACCTGTTCCCAAAATTCAATAAAAACATCTGTATACTGCATAAATACAACTAAAATTACATCTAAATTTATAAGGCGTAAAAGTACTACATATATTTTATCTGTAGCATACAAACAATAATTTATGGGGTATTGTGGCAGCACATTTGCTTAAAACATATACAAATGTTTTTAAATTAGGTATGATTTTTATCATACACCAAACAAATACCAATAATTACTTTTACTACAAAAATTACGTAGTATGAGCAATTTTAGAAACAGACCTGCAGACAATTATATTAATGAAGCCAATTGGCAACAATTGTACCTGTTAACAAAACATTGGAAATCTGATTTGTTGTTTTATAAAGACGATTTACGCTTTTTACACCAACTCATAAAAAAATACCTATTGTGGATATCTAAAAAGGAAAACGTAGACTTGGTAAAAGAAATAGAAATAAGCCTACTGGTGGTAGACAAACAATGTACCAATTTGTTAGAAAAAACTACAAGCCATTTGCATCATTTAACAGAGCTTATAGAAAATCCTTTTGCGTACGATTCTCATAAATTTAGAGCAGAACACGCAGCTTTAGAAGACAGTTTAGCACAATTTGTAAAGGACTTTAGAAAAAACCGAAAAGAAGTTTTTAGCATTACAGAATATATTATAGATGGTGAGCAGCTGGTAAAACAATACACCAACTTAGCACAATAGTACCACAACCCACAAACATTTACGTAAAACAAAGCCCTTTTTGGGCTTTTTGTGTTTTATACACTTATTTACTTACTGTTTTGTACAATTTAGTGCCAACCATAAATAAAACAATACCATTTATACAATTGTACGCATTTCTTATCTAAAATAAATTTACATTTCTAACCTAAAATTATAAAATGTTTGTGCTTTTGTTTACAATTAAATACCGTATAAATTATGAATGTTATTTAATAAAATAACCTTAGTTAATATGTGTTTTTAAAGTGTAAAAAACAGAGGAAATACTTACAACAATTGTAAAAGTACCACGTTCATAAATTTAAATCTATAGAGAAAATAATTATTTAAACAACCGTAAAATTTTTATTGCTTTTTAGAAAAAGCAAAGAACTTTAAACTAAAACAAGTAGTTTTTTAATATAATATGTAACCAAATTTAATAATTAACCTATAATGAGTACCTTTTTAACCCAAGATAGCCTTAATAATGCTATTGATGATGTAATAACTAATGCCAAAAAGTTTATAGTAATAACATCACCTTTTATAAAGTTAGATGATCATTATAAAGAACGTTTCAATTTAATAAAAAATAATCCAAATATTTATCTTAGAATTCTATTTGGTAAAAATGAGGACAATCTTTATCGAAGTATGAAAAGTGAAGACTTAGATTACTTTAAGTCTTTTCCAAATGTATCTATTATTTACGAACCAAAGCTCCATGCTAAAAGTTATATAAATGAATCTGAGGGTATTATAACTTCAATGAACTTGTATGATTACTCTGCTATAAATAATGTAGAATATGGCGTTTACTTTACTAAAAGTAAGCTAACAGATAAGTTATACCAAGAGCATGAAGATTACCATTATGAGCTTTTAGAAAATAGTGCTCATTGCATTTACATAAAAAGACCAGTTTTTAAAACTACTTTGTTAGGACTAAGTAAAAATTATTTAAGATCAGAAGTATTACTGGACTTGTTTTCATCTTTTGACCCAAATAAAAGAGGTTATAAGCGTATTGTTTACCAAGATATAGATGTAGGGAGCTTAGATGATAACGAGGTAGTTCCTAATTTAAAAACAAGATCAGAAAAAAGACAAGAAAAAGTTAAGAAAAACGTAAAAGTAGTTAAGCCTACACCTAAAAATACAAATACAGCAACTAATAAAAAAACAAAAGGTTATTGTATAAGAACAGGTTCAGAAATACCTTTTAATCCAGAACGTCCGTTTTGCTATAATGCTTTTGTAACGTGGAATAAGTACGGAGATGAGAATTTTAAAGAAAAGTATTGCCATTTCTCAGGCGAACCTTCAAACGGTGAAACCTGTTTTGCTAAGCCAATTTTAAGAAAAAATTGGAAAAAAGCTAGAATTTATATTTAATCTATTTGGCTATACGGAAAAGCGTAAAACAGCACTAAATTTATTTCTCATATTTGGTGCTGTTTAGTTTTAAAATTTTAGCTGAATTAGATACCTTTAAAAATTAAAACAAATTAAGTTTTACCAAATGTCCGAAGACCAAAAACAACAAGTACTAAAACAAACCCTGTGGAATATTGCCAACGACCTACGTGGTAATATGGACGCAGACGATTTTAGAGACTATATATTAGGCTTTATATTCTACAAATATTTAAGTCGAAAAATGAAACTCTACGCTAACGAAATTCTAGAGCCAGACGGTTTAAGTTACGATACTGTAGAAAGTCAAGAGCAAGCCGAAGAATTATTAGAAGCCATTCGTTATGAAGCATTAGACAAACTTGGCTATTTCCTTAAACCAAGCGAACTGTTTAGCGAGCTAGCCAAACGTGGTAACTCTGGCAACAAAAACAACTTTATTCTTGGTGATTTAGCAAACGTGCTCACTAGCATAGAGCAAAGTACAATGGGGAGCGAAAGCGAAGAAGACTTTGGCAACCTGTTTGAAGACTTAGATTTAACAAGTTCTAAACTTGGTAAAACAGAAGACGCTAAAAACCAACTGATAGTAAAAGTACTAACGCATTTAGACGGTATAGATTTCGATTTAGAAAACTCAGATAGTGATATTTTAGGAGATGCTTACGAGTATCTTATTGGGCAATTTGCAAGTGGAGCAGGAAAAAAAGCAGGTGAGTTTTACACACCTCAACAAGTCTCTAAAATATTAGCACAATTAGTAACCACAGGAAAAGAGAAACTAAAAAGCGTGTACGACCCAACTTGTGGTTCTGGTTCGTTATTATTACGTGTTGCAAAAGAAGTAAAGGAAGTAGGCGAGTTTTACGGTCAAGAAAGTAACCCAACCACCTATAACTTGTGCCGTATGAATATGATAATGCATGACGTACACTACAAACGTTTTGATATTTATAACGAAGACACCTTAGTAAACCCAAGCCCAAACCATATAGACAAACGTTTTGAGGCCATAGTTGCCAATCCACCATTTTCGGCAAACTGGAGCGCAAGTCCTTTGTTTATGAGCGACGATAGGTTTTCTGCCTACGGTAAACTAGCACCAAAATCTAAAGCAGATTTTGCCTTTGTACAACACATGGTACACCAATTAGACGATAATGGTACAATGGCTTGCGTATTACCACATGGCGTATTGTTCCGTGGCGCAGCCGAAGGACACATACGTAAGTTTTTAATAGAAGACAAAAACTACCTAGACGCCGTAATAGGTTTACCAGCAAACATATTTTATGGTACAAGTATACCAACCTGTATTTTGGTACTTAAAAAGAAACGTGAGCAACCAGAAAACATACTATTTATAGATGCCAGCCAACATTTTGAGAAAGTAAAAACACAAAACGTATTACAAGACCAGCATATTAATGCTATTGTAGAAACCTACAGAAACCGAGAAACCAAAGACAAATACAGTTACGTAGCCACGTTAGACGAGGTTAAAGAAAACGACTACAACCTAAACATACCACGTTATGTAGATACGTTTGAAGAAGAAGAACCTGTAGACTTAAAAGCGGTTTCACAAGAACTAAAAGCCTTAGAGCAAGACATAGCAAAGACTGATGCCACCATTGCCGACTTTTGTAAACAGTTAAACATAGAAACTCCTTTCTAATGGCAACACAGAACAACAAAGGAAACGTCATTGCGAACACACCTGTCATTGCGAACGCAGTGAAGCAATCTCATGATGCCAACGATAATAATAAACAGATTGCTTCGTCCCTCGCAATGACACACGCAAGAGTACCCAAACTACGCTTTAAAGAGTTTAATGGTGAATGGGATTTTGATAAAATGAATAATATTACTTCTTATGTTGATTACAGAGGAAGAGGTCCAGAAAAGTCTGATGAAGGAATTTTTTTAGTTACTGCCAAGAATATAAAGAAAGGCTATATTGATTATAAAAATTCAAAAGAATATGTTCCTATAAAAAATTACTCTAAAGTTATGAGTAAAGGTTTACCAAAGGTTGGAGATATTCTATTTACTACAGAAGCACCTCTAGGAAACATTGCTCAAGTTGATAATCCTAATATTGCCTTAGCGCAAAGAGTTATAAAATTAAGAGGTAAAGAATGTATAGAGAATACATATTTACTACATTATATGTTAGCTCCTATTTATCAAAAACTAATAAATAGAAAAGCAATTGGAACAACAGTACAAGGGATTTCTGGCAAAGAATTGCGAAGAACAAAAGTTAGTTTCCCCAAACTCCCAGAACAACAAAAAATAGCCAATTTTTTAACAGCAGTAGACACCAAACTACAGCAACTCACCACCAAAAAAGAAACACTAGAGCAGTATAAAAAAGGCGTAATGCAACAATTGTTTAGCCAACAATTGCGCTTTAAACCAGACGTCATTGCGAACGAGGAACGAGAGAAGCAATCTCACGAAGCAAACTCAAAGCAATCTGCCACTAATGAAAACCAAACACAATTCCCAGATTGGGAATTTCCTCATGCAAATGTATTATTCAAAAGTGTTTCAGATAAAAAGCACAACTCAGATTTGCCAATACTAGCGATTACTCAAGACCAAGGAGCAATTCCTAGAGAGTTGATTGATTACAATATGATAGTTTCTGATAAAAGTGTTGCAAGTTATAAGGTGGTTCAAGTTGGAGATTTTATAATTAGTTTAAGGTCTTTTCAAGGAGGAATAGAATATTCAAATTATCATGGTATTTGCAGTCCTGCTTATAATATTCTTCGACCTACTTCAGAAAAAGTAAACAAAGAGTTCTATAAGCGTTATTTAAAAACTGATAAATACATAAGACAATTACAAAGTAAACTCGAAGGAATTAGAGATGGTAAAATGATAAGTTTCAAATATTTTTCAGAAATAAAATTACCTTTCCCTTGTTTCGAAGAACAACAAAAAATAGCCAATTATTTAAGTGCTATAGATAAAAAAATAGAAGCCGTACAAACGCAAATAAGCAACATGCAAGCGTTTAAAAAAGGGCTGTTGCAGCAAATGTTTGTGTAAAACGTACCGTCATTGCGAGCAAAGCGCGGCAATCTCATAAAGCGTAGAGCTAATATTAAACAGATTGCTTCGAGTTTGCTTCGTGCCTCGCAACAGGCTCTCGCAATGACGTAACAAGAAACAGATTGCTTCACTACTTTCGCAATTGCAGTAAGGAGTGGTAATGACGTAAGAAGTAGAATTAATAATTAACAGATTGCCGCGCTGCGCTCGCAATGACATATGAAACCAGGATACGTGTACATAATAACCAATAAAAACAACACCACATTGTACGTTGGTGTTACATCTAATTTGGTACAACGTATTACACAACATAAAGAAAAGCACAATAAAAAGTCTTTTTCTGCACGTTATAACTTAAACAAGTTGGTGTATTATGAAGTGTTTCAAGAAATAGGAGATGCAATAGCAAGAGAAAAACAATTAAAAGCAGGTAGCAGAGCAAAAAAAATAGTATTAATAGATGGTGTAAACCCAGAGTGGCTAGATTTATTTAAAGAGTTATGAGTAAACAATCCGAAGCACAACTAGAAAACAACCTAATTAAACAATTAGTAGGTTTAGGCTACCAAAATGTAACTATTGCAGATGGAGACGCTTTACTTTCTAATTTAAAAACGCAATTAGAAGCGTTTAATAACACGGTGTTTTCTACCAAAGAGTTTACTACTATTTTAAACCACTTAGCAAAAGGTAACGTGTTTGAAAAAGCAAAAACCTTACGCGATCGTTTCAATATTACCAGAGAAAACGGAGATAGTTTTTATGTACGCTTTTTTAATAGTGAGGATTGGACCAATAATTTGTTTCAAGTAACCAACCAAATAACCCAACAAGGTACGTACAAAAACCGTTACGATGTTACGTTGTTAGTAAACGGTTTGCCTTTAGTACAAATAGAGTTAAAACGGAGAGGTTTAGAGTTAAAAGAGGCTTTTAATCAAGTAAATCGTTATCAACGTCATTCGTTTGATAGTAACTATGGCTTGTTTAAATACGTGCAACTATTTGTTATTAGTAACGATTTAGAAACGCAGTATTTTGTAAACAATAAAGACCAATCTATAAAACAATCGTATTTCTGGAGCGATGTAAATAATAAAAACATAAAAGACCTAACACGTTTTACAAACCTGTTTTTAAACCCAAATCATTTAGGTAAAATGATTGCCCAATATGTGGTGTATAACGAGACCTATAAAGTACTAATGGTGTTACGTCCATATCAGTTTTATGCTGTAGAGGCTTTGGTAAATAAAGCAAAACAACAAACAGATAAAGCAGACACCGTAAAAGCTAACGGTTACATTTGGCACACTACAGGTTCTGGTAAAACTTTAACCTCTTTTAAAGCAAGCCAAATTATTATGGATTTGCCAAATGTAGATAAAGTGGTTTTTGTGGTAGACCGTAAAGATTTAGACTACCAAACCATGAAGGAGTTTAATAGCTTTAAAAAAGATAGCGTAAGTGGTACTACAAACACAAAAAACTTAGTAGCGCAATTAAAAGACGACTCTAAATTGGTAGTAACCACTATTCAAAAGCTAAATAATGCTATTTCAAAAGCTAATTATAATAAGAGTTTTACAGATTTAGAAAACAAACGCGTGGTGTTTATTTTTGATGAGTGCCATCGCAGTCAGTTTGGAGATACTCACAAAAAAATAACCGAATATTTTAAAAATAGTCAGCTTTTTGGGTTTACAGGAACACCAATTTTTGCTAAAAATGCATCTAAAAACGATTTAGGAAAACGTACCACCAAAGATTTATTTGGAGAATGTTTGCATAAATATGTGATTACAGATGCCATACGAGACGATAATGTATTAAAATTTGGAATAGAATATATTGGCAGATACAAACAAAAAAGCAACACGTTTATAGATATTGATGTTGCAGCAATAGATAAGCCAGAGGTATTTGCAGACCCAAAGCGTTTAGAGAAAATTGCAGATTATATTATTGCTTATCACGATACTAAAACGTTTAGTCGCAAATTCTCTGCCATATTTGCTGTAAGCGATATTGATACGTTAATTAAGTATTACGATATTTTTAAACGCAAAAAACTAGCAGGCGATCACGATTTACGTATTGCAACCATATTTACTTATGGAACCAATGAGGATGGAGTTGGTGCAGACGATTCGTTGCCATCTACGGAAAAAGAAAAAAGACGTTACGCTGCTGAGCCTAATGCAGCTTACAAGAAAGAAAACCATACTAGAGAAAAGCTAGACGAGTACATTGAAGATTATAATCAAATGTTTACACAAACCTTCTCTACTAAGGACCAAAAATTGTTTGATGGTTACTTTACAGATTTAACCAGACGCTTAAAGGAACGTGAAAAAACAACTGCTTTAGATAAAGACCGTTTAGATATTGTTATAGTAGTAAACATGATGCTAACAGGTTTTGATGCTAAAAAGGTAAATACACTTTACGTTGATAAAAATTTACAATATCACGGTTTAATACAAGCCTTTTCTAGAACCAACAGAATTATTGGAGATGTAAAATCTCAAGGAAATATTTTATGTTTCAGAAACTTAAAAGGAGCAACAGACGATGCCATTACGTTGTTTTCTAACAAAGAAGCTATAGAAGATGTTATTTTACCAGATTATGATGTTGTTGCTAGTAAATTAGATGACGCTATAAAGCATTTATTTAAAGTAACACCAACTTTTGAAGCTATTGAGTTGTTAAAAGATGAAAATGAAGAATTAGCTTTTGTTCAGGCTTTTAGGCGTGTGTTAAGAGCTGTAAATGTATTAAAATCTTATACAGATTTTAATTGGGATGATTTATCTATAGATGAAGACACTTTTAATGAATATGTTGATAGATATTGGAGTTTAAACGATAAAGTAAAAAAAGCAAGTAAAGTTGATAAAACTTCAATTCTTAATGATATAGATTTTGAATTAGAACTCATTCATCGTGATGAGATAAACGTGGCTTACATTTTACAATTATTAGTAAAACTAAAAGATGCCAAATCTAATGATGCAAAAGCACAGAAAAAAGCAATTATTGATATGCTTTCTGGAGATGTACAATTACGCAGTAAACGAGAGTTAATAGAAAAATTTATAGAAGAAAACTTACCACATATTAGTGATGTAGATAACATACAAGACGAATTTGAACGTTATTGGCACGATGAAAAAGTAGTAGCTTTGTCTAAAATATGTGAGGATGAAAAGCTAGACAAAGCACAGTTTAAAGCATTAATAGAGAGTTATACTTATAACGGTAGAGAACCATTACGAGATGATATTTTTAAATGTTTAGATAATAGACCAAGTATATTACAGGCACGTTCTATAGGAGAGCGTATTTTAGACAAAATGAAAGAATTTGTACAAGTTTTTATTAATGGCATGACAGGGTAAAAATTATAGAGAAAAATAATTCCTTACTTACTATGCCCACTCTCTAAGCTGTAAAAAGTGGCCTGTACATAATCTGTGGCAGTACCGCTATTGTTTTGGTTGTACACGCCAGCTTTAAAATACATATACTGTCCGCCAACATCGTAACCACTGTTGGTCATATCTACAAATTGTTCAATAGCATCTTTGCCGTCTCTGTTAATGGTAACCCACATATTATTGCCTGTAACTTTTACACTGTAGCTAAATTTTTCATCTAAAGCAATACCATCTTCTGGGTTGGCTGCACTTTTAGATCTACTACCAATAAGGTCATAAAACGTTTCATTGGCAGCATTTTCTTCATGTGCTATATAAATACCCCCTAAAGTGTTATTAGGTAGTTTGCGGTAGTAAATACGCAGTGGCTCATCATCATTAGCGTGTATTTGGCCAATAATAACTCTTCCTACTTGGTCATCATCACCAGTTGTGGTAACGTGATTTACGGCTAATGTTGCGTGTAATTCGCCATCATAACCGCCAGCATTGGTTATATCTTGTTGTGGTGCGCTACCAAAAACCCAATTGTTTTTAGTAACACCTTGTGTGTCTATATTAGTATTGCCAGCGCGTAGCATTTCTCGCAATTCTGTTCTGGTATACTTGGTGTTTTCAGAAGTTTTAAAGCCATCAATAGGACATTTAAATACCATACCACCATCTGCTGCGGTATAAAAGTAATTGTCATTAGTAAACCCATTGTTAAGTTCGTTTTCCTTAACGGTATCGGCTTTGTTATTGTTATCTTCATCTATAGGAATACTAATATTCCAGGTAGCTAAATTAAAATTTGTAGAAGGCGGCAAATTGGCGTTTAAACCATTGCTATTTTCATTGTTGTTAGTGTTGTTACCTTGGTTAACATCTTGTTCTTCAGCCTGTGTGTCTTCTGTAGGGTCTATTTTCTCCGAGGACGAACCATCACCAGAACTACAAGAAGTAACAAAAAATAAAGAACTAAAAATAACGCATAGGCGTGTTGCTATACACCTAAAAATTAGGTGTTTTGTAAAAGAATTGTTTCCGTGCATAAACAATATAATAATATAATAATATGTTAAAGTTGTAATATACTATAAAAAAGTAATTTGACTATGCAATAGTTATAGAACTAGCCAAATGGCTGTTTAAAATAGCAAAAGTTTAATATTTTTGCGGTATGAATGATAATTTTGTAAATGAATACTTTGGTATAGGCATACAAAACGGAAAAACACCAGAAAATTTAGGTGTTTTATGGCGTACAGCGCAAAACTTAGGGGCTAGTTTTATTTTTACCATTAATTTAAAACCTGTATTTCCTTTAAATAAAACCATAAGGTATTAAGTGTTTTTAACTATTTTAATTTAAAAATAAGTATTTTTCATTAGTTGTAAGCGTTTTTCACTTATATTTGATAATAAATGTTTTTCACTAAAACCTATGAAAAATAAGCAATATTCACTTAAAATAAAGGCTTTTCACGGAATAGAAGCACCAGAAGAAGGTACTTTAGTAGGTTATGGCGCTATTATACAAGCGTATGCTTTGCAGGTGCCTATGCCTAACCAATTAGCGCTTATTAGTTTTAAAAACAGAAAATACAGCACAGCATCTTGGAAAGTGTTTACAGCCAGACATCAACCAGAAGACACGCTTCATAAACAATTAGTATTTGCTTTAAAATACGAAGGCGTTAATTTATTGGTGTTAAAAAAACTGTTTCACGCTGTTCCTAAACAAGACATAGAAAGCATTATTAAATCTGAATACTTAGGGCAATATACACGTAGGCTATGGTTTTTATACGAATGGCTATTAGAAGCCACATTACATCTTCCAGATTTAAATAGTGGCAACTATGTAAACGTGTTAGATACTAAATTGCAATACGCTATAAAAGGGACACGCTCTGCAAGGCATCGTGTAATTAACAACCTTCCTGGAACCGTAGATTTTTGTCCGTTAATTTTTAAAACCCAAAAATTAGAAACACATATTAACGCCAATCTATCTGATAAAAAAAACACATTTTTAAATAGTATCCATAAAGATGTATTACAACGTGCATCTTCCTTTTTACTTTTAAAAGACTCAAAAGCATCGTTTACTATAGAGAATGAAAATCCAGGAACCAATAGAGCTATGCGTTGGGGAAAAGCCATTGGGCAAGCTGGTAACAAACCATTAAGTGTAGCAGAATTAGAGCGTTTACAGCAAATAGTAATTGAAAATGCCAGATTTATAAAATTAGGGTTAAGAGATGAAGGCGGTTTTGTTGGAGAACATGATAGAATTTCTGGAGAGCCACTACCAGAACATATATCAGCAAAACACCAAGATATAGCATTGTTATTAAAAGGATTGGTTAGCGCTAATGTGTTAATGCAAGATGCAACTTATGATGCAGTATTAGCAGCTGCATCTATAGCATTTGGATTTGTGTTTATACATCCTTTTGAAGATGGTAATGGTCGTTTGCACAGATATTTAATACATCATATACTCGCTAAAAAAGAATTTACAAAACAAGGAGTTATTTTTCCAGTATCAGCATCAATTTTAGACCATATTGATGATTATAGAAAAGTACTAGAAAGTTACTCACATCCATTATTAGATATTATTAAATGGAAAGTTACAAAAGATAATAATGTAGAAGTTTTAAACCATACCATAGACTTGTATCGTTATTTTGATGCCACTAATCAAGCCGAATTTTTATACGATTGTGTAGATGATACGTTAAAGCGTGTTATTCCGGAAGAAGTAAATTATCTGCAAAGTTATGATGCTTTTAAAAGATATCTAGATAACGAATTTGAAATGCCAGATAAAATGGTGGCTTTGTTGGTTAGGTTTTTAGAACAAAATAATGGCGTATTATCTAAACGTGCTTTAGAAAAAGAATTTTCTGCATTAAAAAAAGAAGAAGTTAAAGCTATAGAGGCACAGTATAAAGTTATTTTTGCGATATGAATGATAATTTTGTGAATGAATACTTTGGTATAGGCATACAAAACGGTAAAACGCCAGAGAATTTGGGTGTTTTATGGCGTACAGCACAAAACTTAGGAGCTAGTTTTATTTTTACTATTGGCAACAGATATGCTAAACAAGCTTGTGATACACACAATGCTGTAAAATCTATACCATATTACCACTACAATACATTTAATGATTTTAAAAATAACATTCCTGTAGGCACCAGAATAGTAGGAGTGGAGCTAGATGATACTGCGGTAGATTTAGAAACCTTTGAGCATCCTAGACGCTGTGTGTATTTACTAGGAGCAGAAGATCACGGTTTAAGCAAAGAAGCCATAGAGGAGTCGCACTTTTTAGTAAAATTTAAGTCTACCTTAAGTTTAAATGTAGCAGTAGCAGGCAGTATTGTTTTATATGATAGGCAACTTAATAAACCAAGAAGTTAATTTGTGATTTTTTTTAAGGTCTAAATTTTTAAGAAACAAAGAGTTATAGTTTATAGTAATAAAAAATACAGAAAAAAGCATAAAATAGTTTTATAGAATAAAAAAAGGTTCTTATATTTGCACCCGCATTAAGGGAATACCTTATGAGACACTTGGAGAAATGGCAGAGTGGTCGAATGCGGCAGTCTTGAAAACTGTTGAGGGTCACACCTCCGGGGGTTCGAATCCCTCTTTCTCCGCAAAAGAAACCCGTAACGAAAGTTACGGGTTTTTGTTTTTTACAACTACGCTGAAAATTTATTTTCATAAGTAGTTTAAAAAACAAAAATCTACAAACGTAGTTTGTTAAGGTTTTATGCTTGCTCGGGATACTTACCTGGGATGCACGCAGTGAATCCTTGTTAATTAAGATTTTAAGATTTAGGCATTTGCAAAATGCCGTAAGAGGTATAGAGTGTTTTTTTTTATTATTTACTAAGCTCAATTAGTTCCCATTCGCCATTGCTCTCTTTTGTGAGGTAAACATCTACATTAACATCTTTATCATTGCCAATTACTTTTATTCCTAGTATAGCCTCACCATAACCGTTAGTCATATTAATGCTTCCTGTTGGCATCATACCATAGTCTTTTATACCTCCGGTTTCAGATTGTATTTCTTCATTTTTTTCAATTTCAATAATAGCAACCTTATAAGCGTCAGAGTTTTTCATTACAGAGCCAACAAAGAAAAATATAAATATAAAAAAGGTAAATCCTGTTGCTACTAATGCTATTATTCTTGGTAGTTTTACTGGTTTGTTAGGGTTTTTAACTACAATTGCTTTTGCTGTTTTATCTCCTAATCTTTTTTTATTTTGATTGGTAGCAAGAACTATAAATTCTACAGGCCATATAATTAAAAATAAGTTTCTAGTTAATAACCTTCCAAAAGAAGGAACCTCAGAGGGGTCATTTTCATCACGAACCATAATTCCCATAATCCATTTACCAGGACTAATACCTTTTTTAGTATCTTTTGAAAAGTAAATTAATAAGCCAATAACCATAGATGGTAGCATTTTAGACAAAATGTTACTAAAATTGGTTTCGTTTATAAAATCCGACCCAAGTGATAAAAAAACAATACTTACAATTAAAAATATGAATAAACAGTGATCAATAGCAAATGCAACTATTCTTCTTTTTCTACTAGATAAATTATACGTGTTTTCTAAATTTTGATTCATCGGTTGGTGGTTATTATTTATGATTGGGTTTGCAAGTAAATTAGGATGCTTCTAACACAGTCATTAATCTGTGATTGAGATATAGTTTTTCTTTACCAACTTTTTCGGAAATTAGAAACCCAGTTTTTTCTAATTCCATTAAATAATTACCAACTGTTTTTGGTGTACCTAATTTGGCATCAATTAAAAACTGTCGTTTCGTATAAGGTAATCTAAATAGTATTTCAACCAATTCTTTAGTATATACTTTAGGTAAAGTCTCTCTAATTTCATCGGTCATTTGTTCCATTAAATCGGTAACATCTTTTAAACGTTGCAATCCTTTGTTTGCAGTATATTCTACCATTTCAAGCATATAGAGTATCCAGCCTTCCCAATCATTATTTTCGGTTACTTCACGTAATTTAGTATAGTAATCAGCCTTATTTTTAATGATATATTCACTTAAATAGATAGCTGGAGTATCTAATAATTTTTCAAGTTTTAAATAAAGTAATAACAAAATACGTCCTGTTCTACCATTACCATCACTAAAAGGATGTATCGCTTCAAATTGATAGTGCATTAATGCCATTTTAATTAATGGGTCTACAGCATCTTCACCATTTATAAAGGTTTCAAGGTTAGCCATCTTTTCTCTTATCACAGCTTCACCTGTTGGTGGTGTGTAAATAGTTTCGCCATTTGCATTTTTTAAAGCAGTCCCTGGTGTTGTTCTAATACCTGCGGTATTCTTTTTGATGCTTTGTACAATTTGCACACATAAATTAGTAGATATAAATGGACGTTTATCTATCTCTTGTAAACCATTCCAAAGAGCTTCTTTGTAACTAATAACTTCTTTAGTAGCTGGATTATCAAATTTTTTATCTGCTACTAAAGATTTATACAAATCATCATTAGTAGTTATTATGTTTTCTATTTCAGAACTTGCTTTGGCCTCTTGTAAATGAATAGTATCTAAAAACAATGTTGGGTTTGGTAAATTGGTAAGCATACCATTAAGTTGTGCTAATGCTCTACTGGCATCAATGGTCTTGCGTAACACTTTAGTGGTTTCTAAAGTTGTTTTAGGTGGTAATAGCGGTAGACTGTTATAAGGTATATTTTTTTTAAATTTCGCCATTTTAAACAAGGGTAAATATTACTTGCGTTGTCTTAACGAGGGTAAATATACCAAAAAATTACCTTTGTTTAAATAATAAAGGTAATTATAACTCTCATTAAATAGATGAGAATAAAATAAAAAAGCAAATATAAGTAGCCACATAATGCCAACGCTAAATGCTATAAAGATTAAGCCCTAAAGGGTTTTAAATAAAACTTTTTTCATAATAGTTCTTTTATTTCATTAAACATAATTAACACAAAAAAAATTATTCAAAAACGTTCTGTACTCAATCACATTTTGTGCAGTATCATAATCAACTTTTAAGAAAACAGAAGTAAAATTAATATGAGTTGTACCATTTGAATAAGTAACATTGTTTTATTTACTACCTACTTATGAAAACAAAAAAAGAGATAATGACAATTACCTCTTTTTTAGAATTATAAATTATGTTTTGTGATTTTATGTATGGCATTGCTCACACTTACCTTGTAAAAGTACTTGTGAAACATCTACAATTCTGTTAGGAATTTTAGGTATTACAACATCTGCAGGAAGGCAATCTACCTTGCCACAGTTAGAACATTGAAAATGCGGGTGCGCATCTGTATGATTGCTAGATGAACAGCCGTTGCATTTTGCATACCATTTATGGCCGTTTTTACCTAAAAAAGAATGCAAGTATCCATCGTCTTCAAGCTTGTCTAAAACACGATAAATAGTGGTTTTGTTCATTTTAGAGCTAAAACGTTCTATTAAAGCAGTTACAGAAATTGCCTCTGAACTTTTATCAAATTCATTATGTAAAATTTTAACCGATTTTGTTTGTCTTATCACTCCCATATTACAAAAATAATGCAACACGAATGCAAAAAAAAGAAAACCGCTTATATTTAACTAAATTAACAGCTTATAGTATACTAATTTGCTGTATGTATTAATCTACTATTTTTATGTCTATAGATGTTCTAGACTGCCATCCTGTTTTGTCTGTTACAGAGTAAGCACAATGGTAATCACCAGTATCAATATCATTAGGAATTGTTAAACTTACGTTTATTTCATAATTGGTAGCACCTTCTGGAACCGTAAAGTTTTCCATATAAATAAAAGGGTTTGCAGCTTGTTTAACAGGGAATAAATCACACTCGCCTTCTTGGTCATCATGGGTGTGATGATCAAAATTATGGTGTAAATCTAAACTATAAGAAGCCAATGCTTTGTTATCTGTAACCTGTGCTCTAAAACTATAGGTTTCTCCTTTTACTAACTGCACACACGGTTGCGGAAAACCTTGAGTGTAATTAATACTAATTGTTGGTTTTTCTTCATCTTTATCATTGCTGTCATCACTAGAGCAAGAAGAAATAATAGCTAATAATGGTAAAAAGAAGAAATATTTTAATTTAATTTTCATTTCTAAGTATTTTATTACCGCATAGTGCAGTATACACTATGCGGTGTTTTTTGTTATTCTGTAATATCTATATGTGTTTCATATTCTTTGGTAATACCTTCTTCATCTTCAATTATAAAAGTAATGTGGTATTCGCCAGCTGGTGCAGTTGCAGGCACATCAATATGTTCATGAAATTCAACTTCAGTTTTTTCATGGTATTTTTCTAAATATTCTTTTTCAAAATCCCATTCTTCTTCTCCATCCTTTAGCGTAAGTCCGTGTGCGTGCACGTCTACAGATACTGAATGTATGCCGTTAACAGCATTAATCATAAACTCTGTATGAAAATCGTTTCCTCTAGCAACGCTTGCATCAATAGACATTTCACCTAAAGTAATAGGGTCTTTAACATCTATATGGCCTTCAATTTCTGTGCTGTTTCCTTCTTCATCTGTAACTACCAGTTCTATATGGTATTCACCTGCAGGTATGTTTGTAGGTACATCTACATGTTCATGAAAAGTTGGGTTTATTGCTAGGTATTTTTCATCTGTATATACTTTTTCAAAATCCCAGTCAACTTCATCTTCACCTATTTCTAAGTCATGCGCATGTATACTAAGCGAAATGCTTTTAACAATTGCTTCTGCATCTATTTTTGCTTCTAAATGAATGTCAGATCCTTTATACACATACTGTTCTGTAGAATGGTCATTGCCTTCACCATATTCAAAATCAGTAATAATTGGCGCGTTTAAAGAGTTACTGTCATCATCACTACTACATGATTGTAAAAAGAGTCCTAGAAAAGCAACAATTGCTAAAAATTTAAAGTTAGACATTTTAATGTTTGTTCTCATTGTTTTTAATTTTAATAGTTATTATTTATATATTTAAAAGGGTATTGTTACCGACACCGAAATGTTTCTACCAGCTTCAGGAACGTCTATTAGCCTATAAAAACTAGTGTGGTTGTAATATGTAGTATTTAGTACATTGTTTAGTTTTAGTCTAAAATCTATTGGAGCACTATTTTTAAAGATGTTTAATTTTGAAGTAAAGGATATGTGTAACACATTGTAACCGTCTGTTGTTTGTTCTGGTGGTACAATATCTTCTTGTGCTTCGGTAATTCTATAGTCCGCGTTAATTGCAGGTGATTTAAAAATTGAAAAATTTTTAATTTTATAGCTCGCAGAAAAGAGTCCAGATAATGGAGGAGAAAACGGGAGTGTAAAATCCTTTTTTAATCCGCTTGTTTGTCTAGAGTACACATATTCTGCAGACGCAGCCAGCTCTAGGTTTTTAATAACAGTAGTACTAGCACTAAGTTCGCCACCAACTCTAAAAACTTTACTTTGTGTGTATTCATAAATTTGTAAGGTCTCAAAATAATTAGAGGTAGGATTTAGGTATATATAGTTCTCAAATAAATTAAGAAAGGGGCTAACGCTTAAACTAAACTGTTTTTTAGTGTGATTTATTTCTAGATCTAGTTGATAAGCAACCTCTGGTTTTAGGTCTAAATTTCCTTTCTCAAACCTATACATATGGTAATTTACTCCGTCTGAAGCCAACTCGTTAGCAAGTGGCATTCTAAAACTTTTACCTAAATTTACTTTGTATGTTGTGTTGTTTTTAGTGTGACTAACACCAAATGAGGCACTTATATTTTTAAAATCTAGTGTTTTGTTTTTAGCTCTTTGCAAGTATATTTGAGAAGTGGTATCGTCATCATTTTTTACAGTAGACCTAAACCAATCGTTGTAAGCACTAGTCTTTAGCAAACCATAATCATACCTAGCACCAGCTAAAATGTGCCAGTTTTCATTTATTTTATATTGATTGTATCCAAAAGCACCAGCAGTAAAACGGCTATATTCAGGAATTAAAAATCCCCAACCACCAATAGTATTTTTTTGATGCTCTACATTTACACCCACAACAACATTATGCTTGTTGTTAATGTTAAATGCATCTCTAGCATTTAAAGAGTAGGTATTTTTAGTAAAAACGCGTTCTTTAGTATTTGGTGGCTTGGGCATATACCCATGTGGTATAGGCTCTGAGTGTTCTTCTCTTTTATTATTTTGAAAACCAAAATCAAAATGAAATATGTGATTACCGGTGTTTACAGTAGTATTATTGCTAATTTTAAAATGATTTACATTATGGTACGGAAGATCTATATCTCTGTTATAGGCATCATAATCTATTTGAGACGTTCTAACTTCTAAGCCATGTGCATTTGCAAAAAATCCGTTTTTAGCATTTACATTACTAAATAGTGTTTCCGTTTTTATGTTATTGTTTACGTAACCAATACTAACACTAGCATTAGCTTCTCTGCCGGCAGTGTTTCTTAAATTATTATTGTGAAGCTCAAAAACGTAATTTTCATAGTTAATTTTAGTTGTAGGTACTTTATAATCTGCATAATCTCTATAAGTTAATCTAGTACGGTAAAACCATTTTTCTTTTCTAGACGTTAAGCCAACAGAAATTCCTAACAAATCGTTATTACTTTCTCCAAGAATATTTACTTCGCCATTAAAAGAATTTTGTAACCGCACTTTATTTGGTTGAATATGAACCACACCAGCAATAGCATCTGACCCAAAAAGTAATGAAGCCGGACCTTTTATAATTTGTATATTTTCAATTCCTTGTTGGTCTATCTCTAGTCCGTGATCATTGCCCCATTGTTGTGCTTCATGTTTTATTCCGTTTTGTACAACCGCAACTCTATTAAAACCAAGACCTCTTATAACAGGTTTGCTTTGCCCAGAGCCAATATTAATGGTGCTTATGCCAGGTATTTTGCTTAATGTTTGCATTAAGCTGTTTTCTCTGTTATTGTTAAGAAACTTTTTAGTAACCGTTTTAGTAACCATAGGTGTTTCTTTGTCTTTATTATGGTAAGTACCAACAACTTTAACTTCGTTTAAAACAGTAGAAGTTTCTTTTAAGTAAATTTTAATGCGTTCGGGTGTATTTTTAGGGGTAACAATAAACTCATTTGTGGTGTAACCCACGTGAGATACTGTAAAAGAACTAGTTTGTTTTTTATTATCTTCTATGGTAAATTCACCTTTAGAAGAAGAAACTGCAAATAGGTGATCTCCAATAATATTAGCACCCTCTATAGGTTGTAAAGTGTTGGCATCTAGTACAATTCCTTTAATTTCATAAGAATTTTGTGCGTAGGCAGTAGAGTATGCGCAAAAAAATAAGCATATACTCAGCATTTTATAAAGCATAATTAGCTGTTATATAATTTTAATAATGTGAAGTGTATAAATGTTTTAGGCAATAACGGTATACACTTGTTTTGTAGTTGTTTGGTATTAAGACAAATAATGTAGAATCAATTCTGTATATAATTTGATTTATATTATACCCAAATGTTAAACAATTAAGGTTTATGCCAAGATAAAAAGAGGAGGAGGCCGGGAGAATAGTTGTGTGTTACTTTCTGTTTTAAAATACGTATTGTTATAGCTTATTTGTATCTTTTTTACAGTATTGTAAGTTGTAATACAGGTTTTAATATATGCTTCTTGTGTAGGTACAACCGGTATAGTGTTGTGGGTATTTATATAATCACAAATAGTACATTCATGATGGTCACCATCTACAGTATGCTCATTAATATGAGATAAAGAATGTAGTCCTGCAATTTTTATAACAATAAAAAATGCAAGCAATATATGGGTAATACTATTTTTAAACTGATATATTTTCATTAATAGCCGTTACAGTTGTTAGGTTACTGCAACTTAGTTCTGTTAATTAATGTGCAAATATATTATTATTTTATGTTAATGCAACAAAAGTGCAATAATATATCTGTAAATAATTAATGATATATGAGTAGGTAGCAAAGTGCCAAATTACAAGCATTATTTTTTATAAATGATTACATTTTAATTTGTAAAGATGAAATACAAACACTAATTCATTAAAAAATATTTAAAAAGAGCATAAAACCGTATTTTTGCACGCTATGGATCAATGGTATCATTACCTGTTATTAATAGCAGTAGGCTTTATAGTAGGTTTTATAAATACAGTAGCAGGCGGTGGTTCACTGCTGTCATTAGCGCTTTTAATCTTTTTTGGTATTCCGCCAACTGTGGCCAATGGTACCAACAGAGTGGCTATAGCAATACAATCTATGTTAGGTGTAGCAGGATTTAAAAGTAAAGGTGTTAGCACATTTCCGTTTAATATTTATTTGGGAATTTCTGCTTTATTAGGCTCTTTAGTAGGGGCAAATATAGCTGTAGAAGTAAGTGGAGCAACGTTTAATAAAATACTAGCTGTGGTAATGATAGCTGTATTGTTAATTATAATATTTAAACCAAAATTAAAAGCAGAAGACATACAAGAACGTATAACTGGTAAATATTTATGGATTGGGATAATAGCTTTTTTCTTTTTTGGTGTTTATGGTGGTTTTATAAACGCTGGTTTAGGCTTTATCATTATTTTATTTTTACACTATGCCAACCATATGTCCTTAGTTCGGGCAAATGCAACAAAAGTGGCTGTTGTATTAATTTATACGTTAGCAGCTTTAACCGTTTTTATTTATCATGATAAAATTATTTGGGAAATAGGTCTGGTTTTAGCAATTGGTAACGGCTCTGGTGCTTGGGTTGCTAGTAGAGTTTCTGTAGCTAGAGGAGATGGATTTATAAAAAAGTTTTTAATGCTAATGATTATTGTTATGGCTGTTAAGCTTTGGTTTTTTTAATGCAATAGATGAAAAATGGAGATTATAAAAAAGTTAGAATGGCGCTATGCTGTTAAAAAGTTTAATGAAAATATTATACTACCAGATGCTAAAATAGAAGCAATTAAAGAGGCTTTTAATTTAACAGCAACATCTTACGGTTTACAGCCTATTAAAATGGTAGTAATTAAAAATAAAGTATTACAGCAACAGCTTGCCGCTAGTTCATACAATCAGCAACAAGTTGTACAGGCCTCTCATGTGCTTGTATTGTGTAGAGAAAATACTATAGATGCAGACTACATAGCAAATTATTTTAACCGTGTACAACAGGTTAGGGGTACTAGTAATGATATTTTAGACCCGTTTAAGCAACAATTAACTAGTAGTTTTAGTAAAAAAACAGATGAAGAAGTTGCGCAATGGGCAACCAACCAGGCATATCTTATTTTAGGTAATTTATTAACCGTTTGTGCAGCTACAGAAATAGATGCTTGCCCAATGGAAGGTTTTATTCCTGCCGAGTATGATAAACTTTTAGGATTACAAAAATTAAACTTAGCATCTGTATTAACTATGCCAATAGGTATAAGAGCAGATGACGATGTGTTTGCAACCTTTAAAAAAGTACGTAAAGAGACCGTAGATTGTGTAATAGAAATTGCCTAAAATTACTAACTTTACAAATCAATTAAAGCTATTGTTTTAATAGCATTAGTAAAAATAAAAAACAAGAAAAATATACAATATGCCAGGATTTGAATTTTTTGGAGATAAGGAAAGAGCAGAAGTACAAAAGGTACTAGACTCAGGTGTTTTAATGCGTTATGGTTTTGACGGTATGCGTGGTGATCAGTGGAAGGCATTAGAACTAGAAGAAGCCTTAACAAAAAGAATGGAAGTAGGTTACGCACAATTAGTTAGTAGTGGTACAGCAGCTTTAACTGTTGCGTTGGCTAGTGCAGGTATAGGTGCTGGTGATGAAGTTATTATGCCAACCTTTACATTTGTTGCTAGTTTTGAGTCTATTTTAGCTTTAGGTGCTGTTCCTATTTTGGTTGATGTAGATGATACGTTAACACTAGATCCAGAAGCAGTTGAAGAAGCAATTACACCAAAAACAAAGGTAGTTATGCCTGTGCATATGTGTGGGTCTATGGCAAACTTAAAGGCTTTAAAAGCTATTTGTGATAAACATAACTTATTACTTTTAGAAGATGCTTGCCAAGCAATTGGTGGTACGTATGAAGGTAAACCTTTAGGTAGTTATGGAGATTTAGGTTGTTTTTCTTTTGATTACGTTAAAACCATAACTTGCGGAGAAGGTGGTGCCGTAATTACTAACAATGAAAAATATTATAAAAACGCAGATCATTATTCAGATCATGGTCATGACCATATTGGAAAAGATAGGGGAGCGGAAGATCATCCGTTTTTAGGATACAACTACAGAATATCAGAATTACACGCTGCTGTTGGTGTAGCTCAGGTGCAAAGATTAGATGAGTTTATTGCAATACAGAAAAAAACGTATACTATTTTACGCAATGCATTGTCTACAATACCAGAAGTAACTTTTAGAGCAGTACCAGAAGGTGGTGAAGAAAATTATTCATTTTTATCTATATTTTTACCAACTGAAGAACTGACAAGAAAAGCACACAAAGCTTTAGGTGAACATAGTGTTGATGCTTGTTTATACTGGTACGCTAATAATTGGCATTATTACAAAAAATGGTCTCACTTAACTAATTTAACTTCGTTAGGTAAATTACCAAATGAGGTTAAGGAGCAATTGCCAGACTATAGCAAGTCAGACTTTTCTAAATCTGACCATTGGATAAGTAGAACAATTTCTTGTTTGGTTAAATTAGGATGGACCGAAGAAGAGGTGGAGCAAAGAGCTGCTAATATGGTTAAAGCTATAAAATCTGTATTATAATTTATTACAGATTATTAGAAATAGAAAAATCCCTTAAAACTGAGTTTTAAGGGATTTTTTATTTGTAGTGGTTTAGCTAATTAGTAGGTAACGTAATCTATAATTTCTAGTCCGTAACCAACAATACCTACACGTCTACTTTGCGTTGTATTTGTAAGTAGTTTTACTTTGCTAATATTTAAATCGTGTAAAATTTGTGCACCTACACCAAAATCTCTACTGTCCATTTCTACTTTAGGAGCTTTAACTAAGCCATTTCCTTGTAGCTTTTTTAGTTGAGATAGTCTATTTAGTAAGTTTAAAGATTGAGATTCTTGATTTATAAAAACCATAGCTCCCTTACCTTCTTTATTAATTGCAGCAAACATATCCTCTAACTTTTGGTCAGGATTATTAGTTAGCGTACCTAAAATATCATTATTTACTAAGGTAGAATTTATACGCGTAAGTATTTGTTCATCCTTATTCCAGCTGCCTTTGGTAAGCGCTATATGTATTTGGTCATTAGTTGTTTGTTGGTAAGCGTGTAGTCTAAATTCACCAAAACGAGTTTCAATTGTAAATTGTTCTTTCTTTTCAATAAGGCTATCGTGTTCCATTCTATAGGCAACAAGAGCTTCAATAGAAACAACCTTTAAATTAAATTTTTTAGCAACATCTATCAATTGTGGTAAACGAGCCATAGAGCCGTCTTCGTTCATTATTTCTACAATAACACCAGCTGGTTTAAACCCTGCTAAACGTGCAAAATCAATTGCAGCTTCTGTGTGCCCTGTTCTACGTAAAACTCCACCTTCTTTAGCAATTAAAGGAAAAATATGTCCTGGTCTAGCTAAATCTTGAGCTTTAGTTTCGTTATCTGTAAAAGCCTTAACCGTTGCAGCTCTGTCTCCAGCAGAAATACCTGTAGTAACACCTTTTCCTTTTAAATCTACAGAAACTGTAAAAGCAGTTTCCATAGGGTCAGTATTATTAGTAACCATTGCGTGTAAACCTAATTCTTTACAACGACCTTCTGTTAAAGGAGCACAAATTAAACCACGACCATGAGTGGCCATAAAGTTTATCATCTCTGGTGTTACAGCTTCTGCAGCAGCTACAAAATCACCTTCATTTTCTCGGTCTTCATCATCAACAACAATAATAACTTTTCCTTTACGGATGTCTTCTATTGCTTCTTCAATTGTATTTAACTGTATTTTATTTTCCATTAGTTTTAGTCTTGGAATTTTTAGTAAACTGTTTTTTTATTAGGTAAATGATATCGCCAAAAGTAATTAAGCCTTTATCATTTGTTGCTCTTATAGTTAAAAATACACCTAGTGGTAGCATAACTAGTGTAGGTATCCAAGCAGCTAGTGCCGGCGGTATTTTACCAACTTTAGCAGAGTTGCCCACAAATACTCCTAAAAAGTAATAGGCTAAGAAAAGTACAATGGCAATTACCATTGGTAACCCCATACCGCCTTTTCTAATAATTGCACCCAAAGGCGCACCAACAAAAAATAAAATAATACAAGAAAAAGCCAAAGCATATTTACTATGTAGGGCTAAAATATGTATGTTGTAACGCTGGTATTTTATGTCTAGCTCTTTTTTTCTGGCGCTTACAGAACTTAAAACATTGGTTGTAGCACTATGCGCAGAGCTATATAGTTGTAATTGCATTGGTTCTTCATACAAGCTGGCTATATCTCCTGTATATAGTAAACTGTCTTTTTTAATTTTTTTTGTGGTTGTTTTCTCGTCTTCTTTTTGTGAAGCTTCATCTAACATTGGTTTAGGTTTTTTATAACCGTAGTCAGATTTAAATGCGCCAGCTCTAATAGAAATATTCTTAGAAAATGCTTTTATTGTTTTTATATTATCATTTCTTATCGAATCTATATCAACTATAAGTCTAGATACTTTTTTCATTTTTTCAGTATCTACCTTACGGTCTTCTTCTAAGTCCTGATCGCCCATATCTGTTAGCTGAATGTTAATGATATACTCATTAAATTTAGCCTTTGCAAATGGTACTTTTAGTTTTGTTTTACTGTTTTTAGACTGTACATCTTCATAATAATTACCATCTTTAAGTATAAGTTGTACAATATCAGAGTCTTCACTACTAACTAATTCTCCTTTTTTAGCTTTAATAACAACGTTACTAATAATGTTATTAGATTTTTTATGGATGATTATATTTTCTAAAAAACGGTCATTTTCACCAGATTTTTTATCAACCTTAATATTCATACCTTCAAAATCACTAAAAATGCCTTCAGCAATAATAGCGGCAGGTTTTACATTACCAATATTACGCTTTAGATTATATATTTTATGCGCAGCAGCAGGTGCAACATTGTTTGCGAAAAAGAAAGCAACAACGCCTAAGAATAAAACAAAAACAATAATGGTACGCATTGCTCGTTGTAAAGAAATACCAGAAGCTTTCATAGCAGCAAATTCATAATTTTCTGCTAGTGTGCCAAAGGTTAAAATAGAAGAAAGTACCACCGTTAACGGCAATACTTTGTCTATTAAACTAGGCATAAAGTAAAATATAAACTTACCTATAATTTCTAAGTCTAATCCTTTACCAGCTAAGTCTCCTATATACAACCAGATCGTTTGAAATATGAAGATTAACATCAATATTGCAAACGAACTGAAAAAGTTAAAAAGAAACTTTGTTAGAATGTAACGATCTAATAATTTCAATGGCTTAATTTCTTATGATATAGTACCCGTTATCTTCGTACTTTTTTAGGTCAAAAGTAAATAAGCTTTTTGATAAAGTTTGATTTGTTTTAAAAGAATTAACAGTAATTGTGGTTTTTGTACCATTATCACCAGTTTCTATAAGGTTGTAAATATGTTTTGTTTCTACATCTATACCTAATAATCTAGATTTAATTTCGGAATTAGAATCTATTGGAATTAATTTTATGTACTGTATTTTTCTTCCGTTAATAGTCTGCAACTTATCCCAAGCATAATTGTGGCCTGTTTTATAAAAAGTTAACATTTTAGAAGGTGTAATTGCGTTATCATCGTTAGATTTATCTTCAATAGTAACTTCTTCGTTATCTGGTACAACTGTATATACTTTTTTACCATCAAACAACTGCATAGAGCCTAAATAGTTAAATAAGTATTTTTCACCTTGCAAAGTAACGTCACCTCTTGTTTCTCTGTTTATATTAGCTTCACTATTATGAAGCGAGTGTTTAAAGTCTACAAAAATGTTATCATAACTGGTAACTTTATTATAAACTTGGTCTAATAAAGCTTTTGCCTTAGCGGAATTTTGAGCAAATGATACATTTGCAATTAATATGAATACTAAAACTCCTAATTTTCTCATTGTATTATGATTTGTTAATTGTTATTTTTTTTCGTTTTCTAGTAATTGGTCTAAAGCCAACATATCTGGAACTAAAACTTGCCTTGCTTTACTACCTTCAAAATGACCAACAATACCTGCAGCTTCTAACTGATCTATAATTCTACCTGCTCTGTTGTAACCTAATTTTAATTTTCGTTGTATTAAAGAAGCAGAACCTTGCTGTGCAATTACTATAACTTCTGCAGCTTCTCTAAATAACTTATCACGATCTGCTATGTTATTATCAATACTTGTGCCAGAGTCGTCTGGACCTACATATTCTGGCAGTAAAAGTGCTTCTGCATACGCTCTTTGTGAGCCTATATAACCTGTAATTTTTTCAACCTCTGGAGTATCTACAAAGGCACATTGTACACGTATTACATCATTACCTTGTGTGTAAAGCATATCTCCACGACCTATTAATTGGTCTGCACCTTGTGCGTCTAGTATGGTTCTAGAATCTATTTTAGAGGTTACCCTAAAGGCAATACGTGCTGGGAAATTGGCTTTTATAATACCTGTAATAACATTTACAGATGGTCTTTGTGTAGCTATAATTAGGTGAATACCAATGGCTCTGGCCAATTGCGCTAAACGAGCAATAGGTGTTTCTACCTCTTTACCAGCAGTCATAATTAAATCTGCAAACTCATCTATTACCAATACTATGTATGGTAAAAACATATGTCCGTCATTAGGATTTAATTTACGAGCTTTAAACTTAGCATTGTATTCTTTTAAGTTACGTACCATTGCAGTTTTTAGCAACTCGTACCTATTATCCATCTCAATACAAAGAGAGTTTAATGTATTTATAACTTTTGCATTGTCTGTAATAATGGCATCTTCAGAGTCTGGCAGTTTGGCTAAAAAGTGGCGCTCTATTTTATTAAATAGCGTTAGTTCTACTTTTTTGGGATCTACCAATACAAATTTAACCTCTGCTGGGTGTTTTTTATATAAGAGTGATGTTAATACAGCGTTTAAACCAACAGATTTACCTTGCCCCGTAGCACCTGCCATAAGCAAGTGAGGCATTTTAGCTAAATCTACCACAAGAGTTTCATTACTAATGGTTTTACCAAAGGCAATTGGCAGTTCCATTTCTGCTTTCTGAAATTTTGTGCTAGCAATAACAGAACGCATAGATACAATAGAAGGGTTTTTGTTAGGAACTTCTATACCAATAGTTCCTTTACCAGGTATAGGTGCAATAATACGTATGCCTAATGCAGCTAAAGATAAAGCAATATCATCTTCTAAATTTTTAATTTTAGAAATACGCACACCGGCATCTGGTACAATTTCATACAATGTAACTGTTGGTCCAATAGTGGCTTTAATTTGTGCAATTCCTATTTTGTAGTTTTTAAGAGTTTCAACAATTTTGTTTTTGTTTTCCTCTAATTCCTCTTGGTTAATTGTTATTCCGCCACCTGCTCCGTGTTGATCTAACAAATCTATATGTGGAAATTTGTAGTTTGCTAGCTCTAAAGTAGGATCAAACTCACCAAAATCATCAACTAACTTGTCTGCTAGGTTATCTATTTCTTCTTTTTCTTCGGTAATTTTTTCTACCTCAATATTTAGACTTTCTTCTACGTTTTCTTCATCCTCAGCAACAGTAACCTCAAAACCATCATCATTTGCAGGTACTTCTTCTTTTTCTATTGGAGGTATTTCTTCTTTATGAGTATAAGTATCTAAAACAACAGGAGTTTCTTCTACAGTAGCCTCTTCAACTGTTTCTGCCGTTTGCTTTCTTGTTGCATTTGCAGAAGAATTTTCATCATAGTCAGAATTTTTTAACTCATCTGTTAATGCAGCTTTTTTCTGTTTAAAGTATTGTAAGGTGCTTTCTGGAGTAAATTTAAATAGTCTTACTAAAATAAATATCAACCCAAAAATTAAAAGAAGTAGTACACCAATTTTACCAGTATAGTCTTGCAGAAAATCATTCATTTCAAAACCAACTAAACCTCCTAAAAGTGGCCATTTTTCAGCAAAAAAACCAAAAGCTACAGAAAACCATAAAATAAATATTAAGCCCCATATCCATTTTTTAATTAGTCCATTTTTAGGTAGGCTAAAAAATAATGTTAAACCAGATAAAAATAATAAAACAGGAAAAACAAAAGAAGCAACACCAAAGCCTTTGTATAAAAACAAATGTCCAATACTAGCCCCAAATTTATTTAGTAAGTTTTTAGCTTGTTCATTTCTGTTTGCAAATTCAGACAATAAACTTTGGTCATCTTGCCACGTAAAATAAAAAGATGAAAAAGAAAAAAACAGAGCTATAGCAAAAAGCATTATAACACTACCTAACAATATTTTATTTTGTTTAGATAAGCCAAAACTGCGTTTTTGTTTAGGTGTAGTTGCTTTCTTTTTAGTAGTCTTTTTTGCCATTAAATGTGTGTACCTTAATATGTGTAACCTACAAATTGGTTACAAGTTAAAAATTTTTGGGATGTAAATAATGCATCCTATTATAGATGCTGCTATAGAAACAATCATAACAGCACCTGCAGCAACGTCTTTTATAAAGCCTATTTTGGCATCAAACTCTGGTTGTATATAATCTGCTATTTTTTCTACAGCAGTATTTAAGCCTTCTATACCCATAACCAAACCAATAGCAAATATTTGAAGTATCCACTCTGTATTAGATATGTTAAAATAAAAGCCAAAAATGGTAATAATTATACAAATAACAAATTGTACTTTAATACTAGCTTCGGTTTTTAATAATAAAAAAGCACCTTTTAAAGCGTAACCAACGCTACGTATTCTGTTTAATGCAAAATTTTCTTTAGGCATGTTACAATGCTTCTAAAGCCAATTTGTAATTAGGCTCTTCAGTTGTTTCTGCAACTTGTTCTGCGTGTATTACCTTGCCTTCTTCATTTAAAACAACAACAGATCTAGATAATAATGCCTCTAACGGTCCATCTGTAAAAGCAACATTATAGTTTTTTCCAAAATTACCATCTTTAAAGTCTGATAACATTTCTACATTATTTAACCCTTCTGCACCACAAAAACGTGCTTGAGCAAAAGGTAAATCTTTAGACACACACAAAACAACAGTGTTTTCTAATGTAGAAGCTTCTTTATTAAATTCTCTTACAGATTGTGCGCACGTGCCAGTGTCTACACTAGGAAATATATTTAAAACTACTTTTTTACCTTTGTAGTTGTCTAAGGTAGCGGTAGATAAATCGTTTTTTGTTAACGTAAAATTAGGTGCTGTAGCGCCTACTTGTGGTAAATTACCTATTGTATTTATTTTATTTCCTTTTAAAGTTACTATAGCCATAATGTATGTGTTTTAATTTTGGTGTGAAATTAAAAAATATATAAGTGATATGTAACTATTTTGATAAAAAAGTAATTTCACAAAATATAGGTTGTTTTAATAGGTGTTAATTATGTGATTTTTATTTAATATAAGATTAATTTATTCTTTGATAAAAACTATCAATTTCTTAACTTATGTTCCATTAGATATTTAACTAATTTTATCTCATTAAAAATTTAGACTGTTATGGAAAATAAAAAACTTACCACATCTGCAGGAGCCCCAGTATCTAATAACCAACGTTCACAAACGGCTGGTGATAGAGGTCCTGTTTTAATGCAAGATTATAAATTATTAGAAAAACTAGCACACCAAAACAGAGAGCGCATACCAGAACGTGTTGTACATGCAAAAGGTTGGGGTGCTATGGGTACTTTTACAGTAACCCATGATATAAGCAAATACACAAGAGCTAAACTGTTTTCGTCTGTAGGTAAAAAAACACCAGTTTTAACGCGTTTTTCTACTGTTGCTGGTGAAATGGGAGCTGCTGATACAGAAAGAGATGTAAGAGGTTTTTCTGTTAAGTTTTATACTGAAGAAGGTAATTGGGATTTAGTAGGTAACAATACTCCAGTTTTCTTTTTAAGAGATGGATACAAATTTCCAGATTTTATACACACTCAAAAAAGACACCCTAAAACAAATTTGCGCTCACCAGAAGCAATGTGGGATTATTGGTCTTTATCACCAGAAAGTTTACACCAAGTAACTATTTTAATGTCTGATAGAGGTATACCAACAACCCCTATGCATATGAACGGTTATGGCTCGCATACATTTAGTTTTTGGAATAATGATGGAGAACGTTTTTGGGTGAAATTTCACTTTAAAACACAGCAAGGACATAAGCATTACACAAATGAAGAGTCGGCTAAAATTATTGGTGAAACTAGAGAAAAGTACCAAGAAGAGCTTTTTGGAGCCATAGAAAGAGGAGATTATCCTAAATGGACACTAAAAGTACAGGTAATGCCAGAGGCAGATGCAGAAAAAACACCGTACAATCCGTTTGATTTAACTAAGGTTTGGCCACATGCAGATTATCCGTTAATAGAAGTAGGGGAGTTGGAGTTAAATAAAAACCCAGAAAATTACTGGCAATATATTGAAAATGCAGCTTACTCACCATCTAACATAGTACCAGGTATTGGTTTTTCTCCAGATAAGGTTTTGCAAGCCCGTATTTTTTCATACGCAGATGCACATAGGTATAGACTAGGTACGCACTACGAGGCATTACCAGCAAATGCTCCTAAATCTGAAGTAAACCATTACCATAAAGATGGTTCTATGCGTTTCTTTACAAATGATTTTGGAAATCCAGATGCTTACTATGAGCCAAACAGTAAAGGAGGAGCTATAGAAGACCCAACTGTAGAAGAACCACCAATGAAAATTAGTGGTGACGCTAAACGTTATGAAGAAAATGACACTTATGGCGAGTACAAACAGCCAGGTGATTTATTTAGGATGTTTAATGATGACCAAAAAAATAGATTATTTAATAATATAGCTGCAGCAATGCAAGGTGTTTCTATGGAAATAATAGAGCGCCAGTTGGTTCATTTTGATAAAGCAGATCCTGAGTATGGTAATGGAGTACGTAAAGCTTTGGGTATTTCTGAACTAGAAAATTACTAAAAAATAAAATTGTTTAATTGGGGATAAGCAGTGGTGCTTATCCCTTTTTTTATAGCTATAAAATGACAGAAACAACAACAGCATTTTTTAATGCAATACGAGAAGAGAATACAGAAGAAGTAATAAAAATGTTAAAAGAGAACCCAGAATTAGTATCTGTAAAAGATGCACGTGGTTCTACACCTTTAATTTTAGCAACTTATTATAACTATTTAGATATAGCTAAGGTTTTACTAGATAACCACGCACCAATAGATGATAAGGATGCCTCTGGCAATACGGCTTTAATGGGCGTCTGTTTTAAAGGTTTTGATGCAATTGCAGCATATTTAATTGAAAAAGGAGCAGATGTAAACGCTGTAAATTTATCTGGAGCTACACCTTTAATTTACGCAGCTACATTTAACAGACAATCTATTATTAAAATGTTATTAGATAAAAATGCAGATAAAACTGTAGCAGACCAAAGAGGAAACACAGCTTTAGATCATGCAAAAATGCAAGGATTAAGCGATTTAGAATCGCTTTTAGTATAAATGTTAAAGTAATAAATATAAAACCTCTAAAGTTTTACTTTGGAGGTTTTTTTGTGCATTTAAGCAGGTCTATGAAAAAGAAAAAGCCACAATTCTAATTAAAGAATTGTGGCTTTTATTATGGAACAGTATGTACTGTTTTATTTATCTATAGAACCTAATACACGTTTCATAAACCCGTTTAATGCTTCTTTTTCTGGTACACCTTCTTTAATAGATTTTTGTACCTCAATAGCACCATACATATTAGAAATTAGTTCTCCAATAACATCTAGCTCTTCATCTTTAAGAGAAGAAACTTCTGTTAGCGCCTCTAAGGTTTCAATTGTTTCAAGAACGTAATCTTCATCGTTCTCTTTTATAAAACCCGTAAGGTGTTTAATTACTGGCAATTTCATGTACTAATTCTTTTAAAACATCATATTTATTAGTCTGCGTCTGGTTTTTAATACTTCCGTTTTCAAAAGTTGCAAACGTAGGTAAATTGTCTACATTGGCTAATTTTCTAGATTCCGGAAATTTTTCAGCATCAGCTAAAATAAATGTAATGTCTTCGTTAGCGGCAGCCTCTTTTTTAAATTTAGGCTTCATTATTCTACAGTTTCCACACCATGTAGCAGAGTATTGCACAACCACTTTTTTGTGCTCAGCAATTAATTCTGCTAAATTGTCGTTTTCTAGTTCTAGTAACATACTAAAATTAGTTTACGTTAGATGCTAAATATTCTGCAGTACCTTTAGCGTTAGCTTGCATAGCTTCTTTACCTTCTTCCCAGTTTGCAGGACAAACTTCACCTTTTTCTTGTACGTGTGTGTAAGCGTCTACTAAACGTAAAAACTCATTTACATTTCTTCCTAAAGGCATATGGTTTATTCCTTCGTGAAAAACAGTACCTTCTTCGTCAATTAAGTAAGTAGCTCTGTACGTAACATTATCACCATCTACAGTAATAACACCAGTTTCATCATTATAAGTCTCGTTAGAAATATCTAAAATACCTAATGTAGATGCTAAATTTCTGTTGCTATCTGCTAAAATTGGGTAAGTAACACCTTCTATACCACCATTATCTTTTGGAGTATTTAACCAAGCAAAGTGTACTTCTGGAGTATCACAAGAAGCTCCAATTACTATTGTGTTTCTTTTTTCAAATTCTGCTAATGCAGACTGAAAAGCGTGTAATTCCGTTGGACATACAAAAGTAAAATCTTTAGGGTACCAGAATAATAATACTTTTTTATTATTGTTCTTAGCTTCTTCCAAAATATTTAATTTGAAAGTATCACCCATTTCATTCATTGCGTTAACAGTTAAATCTGGGAATTTTTTTCCTACAAAAGCCATCTATTTTTTATTTAAGGTTATACATTTTGTTACTGCAAATATAACCTACAAATATGCTTTTTTAGATTAATAAAATTTTAATTCTTTATAGGAGAATAAAGATTCTTTATGTTAAAATTTATTTAGCACGTAACTGTCTAATTTTTACGTTTAATGCAGCAAATAATAATGTAGTAAACGGACTTAACCAGTTAAACATAGCGTAAATAAAATACTCACCAACACCAACGCCCAAAACACTAGATTGGTAAGCTCCGCAGGTGTTCCACGGGATTAATACAGAGGTTACTGTACCAGAATCTTCTAAGGTTCTACTTAAGTTTTCAGGAGCAAGACCTTTGTCTTCGTAAGCTTTTTTAAACATTTTACCAGGAATAACAATAGCTAAATATTGGTCACTAGCTATTGCATTTAATCCTAAGCAACTAGCAACAGTACTAGCAAATAGTCCAAATGTAGATTTTGCTACAGATAAAAGTGCTTTAGTAATTCTTGACAAGGCTCCAATGCCATCCATAATACCACCAAAAACCATTGCGCAACATATTAGCAAAATAGTCCAAAGCATACCATTAATTCCTTCAGCGCTAAATAGTTTGCGTAGTCTTTTTTTGGTAATTAATTTGTCTAGGTTATCTGCTATGTTTGCTAAACTTGCTTTGTCTGCAGTGCTATTGGTAAAAACAGCAGCTAAATCTTTTTTAGTGTAAATCCCTTCTACATCATCTTCAGTAAAAACATTAGACAAATCATTATGTTCCTTAATAATAGCTAATTCTTTTGCAGATAATTTAGCAAGCTCTTCACTGTCATCAATACTCACGTTGGTATCTGTTAAAACAGCTGTAACAATAGCATTTGTTTTAGAATCTGCTAACCCATCTAATAATTTTGGCTGAAAAATAAAAGCAAAAACAATGGCTAAACCAACACCAGAAAGTAATGCAACCAAAGGTTTAGTTTTTAATAAAATAAGAGTAACAACCGCCACTGGTACTATAAATAATAGAGGTGTAATAGTAAAATTAGCATCTATAGTATCCAAAATAAAGGCAATATCTGTAGTGCCATTTGTATCTATATTTGCACTTAAAATACTAAAAAATATAAGTGTAACTATAAGCGTTGGCACTGTTGTAATAGTCATATATTTAATATGTGTAAACAAATCTGTGCCAGCCATTGCAGGAGCAAGGTTTGTTGTATCACTCAAAGGAGACATTTTATCTCCAAAATACGCTCCAGATATTACAGCGCCGGCAATCATTCCTGGGTTAATACCTAAGGCAGAACCAATACCAACTAAAGCAATACCAACCGTAGCAGAGGTAGTCCAGCTACTACCAGTAGCAATTGAAATTATAGCTGCAATAATAACAGAAGCAGGTAAAAATATACTAGGGTTTAAAACTTGTAATCCATAATAAACCATAGCAGGTATTATACCGCTAACAAGCCAAGTACCTGCTAGCGCCCCAACCATTACTAATATTAATATAGGTATAAAAACACTTTTTAAGTTTTCCCAAACTTCTTTACCCATTGTAGTAAAAGATGTCTTATTGTAAAGACCTACAAATGCAGCAACAGCACCACCAATTAAAAGTATAATTTGATTGGTGTAAGCACCAAACCATTCTTGACCGTCAACAAAAAAAATGTTATAAGCCAAAAGCGACATTAATATGATAACCGGAATTAAAGCTTCAAAGAAATTTAATTCGTTATTTTCTACAACATGCTCATTTTTAGGATCTGAGGTGCTTAAGTTTTGGTTTTGCATTAAGTTTAGTTAGTTAATTACCTTGTAATATTACAATTTTGGAGCGTTTCTTGCAAGTTTTATAGCTTTATACTGTTGGTTGTTTTAAGATAAAATACCTAAGTCTATCATACACTTTTTTATCATATTATAGGTTCTTTCTATGTCATTATCTAACCCTATTGATAATCTAATTAATCCGTTAGAAAGTCCCATTTGTTCTTGCTCTTCCATTGGTATTTCTGAAGAGGTGGATGTGCCTGGAGCACTAAAAAGTGTTTTGTAAAAGCCTAAACTAACTGCTAAATATCCTAAGTTACGTTCTTGCATAAGCTCCATTAATGCATTTGCTTTGTCTAAAGAGCCCACGTCTAATGTCATAATACCACCAAAACCATATTCTGCAACCATTTGTTGTTTCATTTTAGAATGACTAGGGTGTGATGCTAACCCAGGGTAAACAACACGTAAACCATCTTTTTCAAAGTTCTGAGATAAGTATAATGCATTTTCACTATGCTTTTTTATTCTGATGTGTAGCGTTCTCATATTTTTTAAAATAGATGCAGCTCTGTAACTATCTAAAGTGCTACCTAAAAGCATTGCAGCACCATTATTTACATCTTTTAAACTGGCACAAAAATCTGTAGTGCCACAAACAACACCTGCAACAGTATCACTAGTACCGTTAATAAACTTGGTTAAACTATGTATTACAATATTAGCGCCTAACTTGGCCGGAAGAATAGATAATGGAGAAAACGTATTATCTACAACAAGCGGTATATTATGTTTTTTTGCTAATGCCGCCAATGCCTTAATATCAGCTATTTCTAACAATGGATTACTAACAGCCTCACAGTAAATCATTTTTGTTTTAGGTGTAATTGCGTTTTTAACAGCTTCTATAGCAGTAATGTCTACAAAAGATGTGTCTACATTAAACTTTTTTACAAAGTTTTTTAAAAAAGCATAGGTTCCACCATAAATGGTTCTACTACTCACTAAATGGTCGCCCGCATTGCAAAGTTGTAATATAACAGATGTTATAGCACCCATTCCGCTAGCATAAACATTAGCATTTTCTGTGCCTTCTAAAGTAGCTAAAGCTTCAGCTAAATAAAGGTTAGAGGGTGAGGAGTGTCTGCTGTACAGGTAACAGCCTTCTGTGTTTCCTTCAAAAGTATCAGACATTGTTTTGGCAGATATAAATGTGTAGGTAGATGAGTCTGATATGGAAGGGTTAACACCTCCAAATTCTCCAAAATATTGTAAATCTAATATGTTGTCTGATGATTTATAATCCATTATACTAAAATTTAGGTTGTTAATAATGCATTAAATGTATTTTTTAGTAGTTAGATTGTCAATATATTTTAAAATTTGATTAAAATAAAACTATTAATTTTAAAATTTTTAGATTTTTATTCTATTTTTAGGGATAATTACTTCAATTCTATGAAAAAATGGCAAATTTTGATGAAACAGATGTTAAGTTACTAGCGCTTTTACAAAACGATTGTAAAAAAACAACCAAAGAATATGCATTGCACTTAAACTTGTCTGTTACTGCTGTTTATGAGCGTATTAAGCGTTTAGAGCGCACAGGTATTATTACAAAATATGTAGCCTTAATTGATAAAAAAACAGTAAAACGTTCTTTTGTTGTTCTGTGTCATATAAAGCTAATACAACATTCAAAAGAGTTTTTAATGCAATTTGAAAAAGAGGTACAAAAGTTAAAAGAAGTAGGTGAGTGTTACCATGTTAGTGGAGATTACGATTATATTTTAAAAGTGTACGTAGAGAATATGGAGGCTTTTAGAGACTTTATGGTAACCAAGCTCACGGTATTAAACCATATTGGTAGTACGCAAAGTTCTTTTGTAATAAATGAAGTAAAACATACTACGGCCATAGAAGTTGGCGTTTAACATATGTGTTTTTACACACTAAAACGCTAAAAAATTGTTATAATAAAAATAGGAAGGTCTTATAATTTCCTAACCACAAAAAATAGTGCTAATTTTACAACTTTAATCAAAGAAAAATATATGAATTCATATGATGTTGCCGTAATTGGCTCAGGTCCTGGAGGGTATGTTGCAGCTATACGTTGCGCACAATTAGGAATGAAAACAGCAATAATAGAGAAATACTCAACTTTAGGTGGTACATGTTTAAATGTAGGCTGTATTCCTTCTAAGGCGTTGTTAGACTCTTCTCATCATTATGAAGATGCCGTAAAGCATTTTGAAGAGCACGGAATTGATATTCCTGGCGAAATTAAAATCAATTTAGAGAAAATGATTTCTCGTAAACAAGCTGTTGTAGACCAAACAACTGGTGGTATTGATTTTTTAATGAAAAAAAATAAAATAGATGTTTACGTAGGTACTGGTTCTTTTAAAGATGCTACGCATATTTCTATTGTAGGTGAGGAAACTACAGAAATTGAAGCTAAACATACAATTATAGCAACTGGTAGTAAACCATCTACTTTGCCATTTATAAAATTAGATAAAGAACGTATTATAACTTCTACAGAAGCTTTAAAGTTAAAAGAAGTACCTAAGCACCTTATTGTTATTGGTGGCGGTGTAATTGGTTTGGAGTTAGGGCAAGTATACAAAAGATTAGGAGCAGAAGTATCTGTTGTTGAGTATATGGATCGCATTGTACCAACTATGGATAAAGGCGTGTCTAAAGAATTAAACAAAGTTTTAAAGAAACAGAAGTTTAAAATGAACTTGTCTCACAAGGTAAAATCTGTAGAGCGCAATGGTGATGAAGTTATTGTAAAGGCTGATAATAAAAAAGGCGAAGAAGTTACATTTACAGGAGATTACTGTTTGGTAGCAGTTGGTAGACATGCATATACAGATGGTTTAAATGCAGAAGCTGCTGGTGTTAAATTAACAGACAGAGGTTTGGTAGATGTTAATGAGCATTTACAAACAAGCGCTTCTAATATTTACGCTATTGGTGATGTAATTAAAGGAGCTATGTTAGCACACAAGGCAGAAGAAGAAGGTACTTTTGTTGCAGAAACTATAGCAGGACAAAAACCACATATAGATTACAATTTAATTCCTGGCGTTGTGTACACTTGGCCAGAAGTTGCTGCTGTTGGTAAAACTGAAGAGCAATTAAAAGAAGCTGGTGTTGATTATAAGGTTGGTCAGTTTCCTATGCGTGCTTTAGGTAGATCTAGAGCTAGTATGGATTTAGACGGATTTGTAAAAGTACTTGCTGATAAAAATACAGACGAAATTTTAGGTGTACATATGGTTGGTGCACGTGCAGCAGATATGATTGCTGAAGCTGTTGTTGCTATGGAATATAGAGCTAGTGCAGAAGATGTATCTAGAATGTCTCATGCTCACCCAACGTTTACAGAAGCTATTAAGGAAGCGGCTTTAGCTGCTACAGGAGATAGAGCTTTACATATTTAAGCTCTTATAATAAAATAATATAAAAAAGGCTGCTCTTATGGGCAGCCTTTTTTGTTTTTTAATATAGCTTGTAAAAATGGTCTACAGGACCATTTCCTTTACCTAATTTTTTACTTTTACCAGCAACAATAGCTTGGTGTGTGTAAGTAATTCCTTTTTGTACCGCATCTTTTAAAGTATTACCCAACGCTAAATGTGTAGCAATAGCAGAAGATAAAGTGCAGCCTGTACCGTGTGTGTTTTTGGTATCTATTTGTGTTTTAGAAAAATTATGTAAGCTATCTGTATCATACACATATAAAACATCCATTAGAGAAGTACAATTTTCTAAATGTCCGCCTTTAAGTAAAACAGATGTTTTATAGGTTTTTCCTATTTTTTTTGCCATTTTGGGCATATTGTCAGGAGAAATAGTATCAATATCTAATAAAATTAATGCTTCTGGTATATTTGGTGTAAGTAAAGTTGCCATTGGTAAAAGCAATTTTAATGCATCTAAGGCAGAATTATCTAATAAATTATGACCAGATGAAGCCACCATAACTGGATCTATAACAATAGGTATATCTTTGTATTCTTTTAGAGTTTCTGTTACAGTTTTTATAATTTGTGAAGATTGCAACATTCCTATTTTTATAGCTCCAACATTAATATCACTAAGTACAGTAATTATTTGGTTTTTAATTTCATTAGTTGGTATTGGGTAAATGGCATTTACACCAAGTGTATTTTGTGCTGTAATAGCTGTAATTGCAGTAGTTGCAAAACCCCCGTTTGCGCTTATACTTTTTATATCTGCCTGTATACCAGCGCAACCGCCAGAGTCGCTCCCAGCAATTGTTAGTACAGTGTTGTAAATGGTAGTAGTGTTTTTCATTTGTAATGTTAATAATAAGTTTGCAAAGCTATGTAATTTGTAGACTTTGCGCTAGACTGTTCTGTATTAACATACGCACAAAACAACAAAAAAGCCCTTAAGAGTTTTACATAAGGACTTTTTTCTTTGTATTAAGTGTTGGCTATTTATGAGATCCGTCGCAAAAAGGAGGGTTACTCGTTAGCTTACATGTACACATATTGTATGTTTTTGTTTCCTCTACAGAAAAACGCATAGACGGTGTTGCATTATGCGCTCTATGCGATCCATCACAAAAAGGTTGGTTACTACTGTGTGCACAAGTACACCAACCGTAATTTTTATCTTTTTCTAATTCTACTTTAATAGGAGAGTATTTTTTTTCGTTGCTCATTTTTATAGTTATTTGGCTGTAAACATAGCGTAAAACTAAGCATCAAAAAATAGTAAAACTTAATTTTTAGCTAGTCTAAATAGTTTTAACACTCCTAACTTTATCTTCTGCAGTGTAGCTTTTATTTTATCTTCATAAGTATCATACAATAAAGCTAAATATGTACAACTAATCATAAATAAAATAGCTCCAATTATGGCTGTTGCTGGGTGTAAAGAATATTTTAAGTAGTGGTAAATTCCAAGTCCAGTAAAGCTACCGTATAATATAATAAAATGTATAACGTAAATGGCTAAGGTGTTTTGCCCTATCCTTAAAACTACTTTATTGGTTAAAAAAGAGCGCAGCATCATAAATAAAGAAAAAATAATAAGTACGTCTCCAAGTCTAATAAACAAGTAGTTATTGGTATACACAGCATATAAAAAGTTACTGCCTGTAACATCACAAATAAATGCAAACATTGGTGATGATCCAAAAATTAAAAACAACCCTAAAGTTGTACAAATAAGTATAGCAGTTAGGTATAAATGCTTGTAGTTTTTGAATTTGGTAAATAACATAGCCATAAACGCACCAAAAGTAGCATATCCAAACCAAGGAATAATGGTAAATACAGAACCGTATAGTTTGGTAATATAATTTGCTATGGCTTTAGGTAAATAGGTGTGTGGTAGTTTATCATAACTAGGTTCATATAAAAATAAAACTAATGTTATGCAAAGCAAAATAGTAGCAAATACAATTGGTTTAGTTTTACTGGTAAGCAAATACAATGCAATAATACCTAAAATAGAAAATCCTATACAATGTAATACATCTACATAATAAAAAGAGTCGTACAGTTCTGCAAAAAGCACGCTAAACAGGTTCATTCTAAGTAAATAGCCTATTAAAATTAATTGCAGTCCACGTTTAATTCCTTTTTTAACTCGCGGATTTTTTAAACCAATTTTATTGCCTTTAACCAGCAAATATGTAAATATAAAGCCCGATACGGTAAAAAAAACAGGAGCAGTCATTCCTCTAAAGTAACTCCAAATTGCATAAGGCAAAATGGTTTTGTCACGGTATTCAAAATCTAATAATCCGTCTATAAAATGACCTTGTAACATCATTAAAATAGCCCAAGCACGCATTGCGTCTATAAAGTATAATCTATTGGTTTTCTTCTCCATTGGTGGTTATAAAAAAGCTATGTGCTTGTTTTACAGTTGGTTTTATTATTTTCGTCTGCAAAATTAGCTAAAATGCTCGCAAATGATTGTTATTTACGGTATTTTCGTTAAAAACTATTTAAAAATGAGTAATATTTTAGCTTTTGCCGGAAGTAATAGTAGTACTTCTATAAATTACAAATTGGCTACATATACCGCTAGTCTTTTGGGTGATAATTCTATTACTTTATTAGATATGTCTAAGGTTAATATTCCTATGTATAGTGAAGATGCAGAAAAAAATGATGGTTTTTCTGCAGAACTAAAAAAGGTAAATAGCGCAATTGCAAGTGCAGATGCTTTAGTAATAGCGGTAAATGAGCACAATAGTGGGTTATCTTCTTTTTTTAAAAATTTAATAGACTGGCTTTCTAGGCTAGATCGTAATTTTTTAGAAGATAAAAAAGTACTTTTACTATCAACTTCTCCTGGTAAAAGAGGCGCAATTAGTGCAATGGAACAAGCAAAAGGTGTATTGCCACGCTTTGGAGCAGAAATAGTTGGTAGCTTTTCGTTGCCTTCTTTTTATGATAATTTTAAAGAAGATGTTTTTGTAGCATCTAATTTAAAGACCGAATACCAGGCAGTTATAAATCAATTTTTAGCTAAATTATAAACCATGCCATTGCGCAAATCTTTTTCTTTTACGGTTGATGATGTACAGGAATTTAAATCAAAATTACTCATCTGGAGCCAGCAATTTTACGAGCTTGTTTGGTTAGATAGTAATTTGCATAAAGACAAATACAGTTCTGTAGACGGATTATTGGCTGTAGATGCCTTAACCGCATTGTCTACAGATAGTTTTAATGCTTTTGAGGATTTAAAAACCTACCAGTCTGAAACAAAAGATTGGATTTTTGGTTATTTAACGTACGATTTAAAAAATACTACAGAACGTTTAAAATCTGAAAATTTTGATGGTTTACAGTTTCCAGAATTATACTTTTTTCAACCCAAAAAAATTATAAAAATACAGGGGAATACTGTGCTTTTTATGTATTTAAATATGGTTGATGATGAAATTGAGCCAGATTTTAATGAAATTGCTAACATAAAACTTAAGAAAGAAAAGAAGTTAAAAGAAAAAAACATACATATTAAAATGAGAATCTTTAAAGATGATTATTTTAGTAGGGTAGGTAAAATGCTTCAAAAAATACAAAGAGGAGATATTTATGAGGCTAATTTCTGCCAAGAGTTTTATGCAGAAAATACAATCATTAATCCTTTAGAAACTTTTAATCAATTAAATAAAATATCAAAAGCTCCTTTTTCTGTTTTCTTAAAATTAAACGATAAATATTTGGCCTCTGCATCACCAGAGCGGTATATTAAAAAAGTAGGAACAAAGGTAATTTCTCAACCAATAAAAGGTACAGCAAAAAGATCTTTAAACAAATTTGAAGATGAAGATTTACGAGCAAACTTAAGTGCAGATGAAAAGGAAAGAGCAGAGAATATAATGATTGTAGATTTGGTACGTAATGATTTGTCCAAAAGTGCATTAAAAGGTAGTGTTACTGTAGAGGAATTATGTAAAGTGTACACCTATAATCAAGTACATCAAATGATTTCAACAATTACTTCAAGTGTTGAAAAAGATAAGAATGTAGTAGATATTATAAAAGAAACGTTCCCAATGGGAAGTATGACAGGCGCTCCAAAGGTCTCTGCAATGCAAATAATTGAAGAATTAGAAGCTACAAAAAGAGGATTGTATAGTGGTACCGTTGGGTATTTTACGCCAGAACAAGATTTTGATTTTAATGTGGTTATACGTAGTATTTTGTATAATGCCACAGAAAAATACGTGTCGTTTTCTGTTGGTGGTGCTATAACAGCAAAAGCCAGTCCAGAAAAGGAGTATGAAGAGTGCTTACTTAAAGCAAAAGCAATGAGACAAGTTTTAGAGGGTAAAGTATCTTAAACTTTAGTTACATTTGTAGTGTGCTAAAAGAATTTAAAAATCATATTAAAGCTAATTTTCCATTGCTGTTACAACGTCCATTTTTGGTTGCTTGTAGTGGTGGTGTAGATAGCGTTGTTTTGGCACATTTATGTGCACAATTAAACCTAGAGTTTTCTATTGCACATTGTAATTTTAAGTTACGTGACAAAGCTAGTGACGATGACGAAGAATTTGTTAGAAGTTTAGCACACCAATTACACAAAAAAATTTTTGTAACTAATTTTAATACAGTTGGTTATGTTAATAAGAATAAAGTTTCTGTTCAAATGGCGGCAAGAGACTTAAGGTACGCTTGGTTTGCTAAATTAGTTAAAGAAAACAACCTAGAAACCGTGTTAACAGGTCATCAAGCAGATGATAATTTAGAAACTTTTTTAATTAATTTATCTCGTGGTACCGGGGTAGATGGTCTGTTGGGTATACCATCAAAAACTAGTGCATTGGCTAGACCATTATTACCTTTTACTCGTAATCAGATAGAAAATTTTGCTAAGCAAAACAATATTATATGGCGAGAAGATAAAAGCAATAAAGAAACCAAATATTTAAGAAACAGAATAAGACATAAAATTGTACCAGAATTAAAAGAATTGCATCCTACGTTTTTACAAAATTTTAATAATACACAAGTTTACTTACAAGAGACTTCTGTTTTGGCGGAAGATTATACCACACTTCTTAAAAAAGAATTATTTGTACATAAAAATGGATTTATAGAAGTGTCTGTAGCCAAATTAATTACTTATAACCCTTTAAAAACCTATTTGTATGCATTGTTTAGTGATTATGGTTTTACAGAATGGCAAGATGTAGCCAATTTACTAACTGCAATGAGCGGTAAACAGGTTTTGTCTAGAACGCACAGGTTGGTAAAAAATAGAGAAAACTTGTTGTTACAAGAGCTTAAAGAAGCTAATTCTGACGTGTATTTGGTGAACAAAGACCAAGAAACTGTAAGTTATCCTATAAAATTGCATTTTAAAAATGTATCTGAAATAGGAATTACTAATAATACCACCATTTATGTAGATAAGTCTAAATTAAAGTTTCCGCTGGTTTTACGTAAAAGGGAAGAGGGAGATGTTTTTTATCCGTTTGGACAAAAAGGTAAAAAAAAGCTTAGTAAATATTATAAAGATATAAAACTTAGTGTTGTAGAAAAGGATGAACAGTGGTTATTATGCTCCGGGTCTAACATAGTTTGGGTAGTAGGTAAGCGTGCAGATAATAGATTTAAAGTAGCTGCTGGGTGCGATAACGTTTTAAAAATCAGTCTAGTAAAATAATACCTGCCTTTTTTTTAATTATAGCAGCTAAATAGGTTTCCATTTTTAAAATTTAATTTTACCTTTAGGCAAACAACCTACCCCATGCGCCGACTAAAAAAGATTCTAAAAATAGCCATTCCTGTTTTGGGGCTGTTATTTTTAGCCTTTTGTATATTTATATATTCCTTAACTCCTGAATATGAAGGAGAAAAAGACTTAAAAAATTTATCTAACCAAGTAGATGTTTATTATGACAACTACGGAATTCCGCACATTTATGGTGCCACAGAAAAAGACGCAATACGTGCTTTAGGCTATGTTCATGCGCAAGATAGGTTGTGGCAAATGGAATTGTTAAGGAGAATTGGTCCAGGAGAATTATCAGAAATTTTTGGAGAAGAATTAATAGAGACCGATAAATTATTTTTGTCGTTGGGTATTGATGATTACTCTAAGCGAACAGTTGCAAACTTAGATCCAAATAGTGATTATGTGCAATTGGCAGAGGCTTATTTAGATGGTATTAACCAGTTTCAGGAAGAGGGGCCAACTCCTGTAGAATTTTACCTTACAGGTGTTAACAAACGTCCGTTTACACTTAAAGATATTCATAATACCATTGGGTATATGGCTTTTAGCTTTGCAATGGCTCATAAAACAGATCCATTGCTTAGTACTATAAAAAACAAGCTAGGAGCTGCTTATTTGCAAGATTTATCTGTTAACACAGAACCAAACTCTACACTTATAAAAAATTACGACCCATTAAAAGATACCTTACAGCTTAATTTAGCTAGTAAATTGGCATCTTCATTTAAAAATTTACCAGTTCCTTTGTTTGAGGGGAGTAATAGTTGGGTTTTATCGCCTGAAAAAACAAAAAATAGAGCTGTAATTTTAGCAAACGATCCGCATATAGGTTTTTCTCAGCCAACCGTTTGGTATGAAGCCCATTTAAGTACTCCAACTTATAAAAAATATGGGTACCATTTAGCGGGAGTTCCTTTTCCTTTATTGGCACACAATAGGCAATTGGCTTATGGTTTAACAATGTTTGAGAATGATGATGTAGATTTTTATTACGAAGAAACCAACCCAAAAGATACTACACAGTATAAAACAGAAAATGGCTGGAGAAAATACCATTATAAGCACAAAACAATAAAGGTAAAAGGTGAGGATGATGTAAAATTTACTGTAAAAACTACCAGACACGGAGCCGTATTAAATGGAGTTGCTGCCAGTGTATCAGGAGAAAAACCAGTAACTATATCTTGGATATATACGCAGGTAGAAAACAAATTACTTGGTGCGCTTTATGGTATGTCGCATTCAGAGTCTATGAGCACTTTTAAGCGTCATTTAAGAGATTTACATGCTCCAGGGCTAAATATAATGTACGGAGACGCAGAAGGTAATGTAGCTTGGTGGGCAACGGCAAAACTTTATGAAATGCCCGATAGTACCAATACCAAATTAATTTTAAACGGTTCTAATGGAACACAAGAACGTGGTACGTTTTTAGATTTTTCAGATAATCCCCATGCAGAAAACCCGCCTTGGGAGTTTGTGTATTCTGCAAACAACCAGCCAGACACTATAAACGGAAGATTTTTTCCTGGATACTATTTGCCAGAAAACAGAGCCAAACGTATAGAGCAGTTGTTAAAGCCCAAAAATGATTGGAATTTGGAGTCGGTTTCTAAAATGATAACAGACGTAACATCTGCTGTAGACCCAACTACTGTTACCAATATGGCAAAGAATATAGACATTAGTAAGCTAAATATTAACGACATTAAATTGTTAGATAAACTTACCAATTGGGATGGTAGTGCTACGGTAAACAGTGTAGAATCTAGCGTTTACCAACGTTGGGTGTTTTATATGTTAAAGCATACTTTTAAAGATGAGTTGGGAGAGGAGCTATTTAACCAATTACTCACAACACATTTTCATAAAAGGTTAATAGCACCTTTGGTTACTAATAAATCATCAATATGGTGGGATAATGTAAATACCAATAAAGTAGAAACTTCAGATGATATTTTTCAATCTTCATTTACAGCAGCATTGTCATCGTTAAAAAAACAGTTTGGAGAAGATACGGAAACTTGGACTTGGGGAAAAATACACACACTAGAACACGAGCATCCTATTGGCAAAGTAAAAGCGTTACGTAAGTACTTTAATGTAGGGCCTTTTCCTGTAAATGGCACTAAAGAGGTTATAAATAATATGGGGTTTACGTATAGTGAAGATAGTATTTACAAAGTAACATCTGGCCCATCTACACGTAGGGTTATAGATTTTTCTGATATAGAAAATAGTGTAAGTATACTTCCTACAGGACAATCTGGCAGTCCGTTTAGCTCTCATTATAACGACCAAGCTAAAATGTATTTAAATGGTGAGTTTCGTAAAATGATGATGAATAAAGATGAAATTATTGCTACAAAAAAATCGTTGTTAGTTTTTAAGGCAGATGTTGAAAATGACTAGTGGTTTTTATTTGCAGTTTTAAATTCACCGTTAAATAAACAATTGTTCATTTTAGAATATTTTTCTTACTTTTAAGAAAAAAATAATTAATGCTTACAAAGGTTTTTGGTAGTGCTGTATTTGGGGTAGAGGCTACAACTATTACAGTAGAAGTTAATATTAATAAAGGTATTGGCTACCATTTAGTAGGTTTGCCAGATAATGCTATAAAAGAAAGTAACTATAGAATTGCTGCGGCTTTGCAGAACAATGGTTACAAAATTCCAGGTAAAAAAATAACTATAAATATGGCTCCGGCAGACCTACGTAAAGAAGGTTCTGCCTATGATTTAACCTTGGCAATAGGAATTTTAAGTGCATCCGGACAAATAAAATCAGATAATATTGAAAAGTATTTAATAATGGGAGAAATTTCCTTAGATGGAAGTTTGCAACCCATTACAGGTGCTTTGCCCATTGCTATTAAAGCACAAGAGGAAGGGTTTGAAGGTTTTATTTTACCAAAACAAAATGTAAAAGAAGCGGCAATTGTCTCTGGCTTAAAAGTATTTGGTGTAGAAAAAATTACAGAGGTTATAGATTTTTTTGATAAAGATGTTCCTTTAGAGCAAACCATTGTAGATACAAGAACCGAGTTTTATAAAAGTTTAGAGTTTCCAGAGTTCGATTTTTCTGATGTTAAAGGCCAAGAAAGTATTAAGCGTAGTATGGAAATTGCAGCAGCAGGCGGACACAACATTATACTAATTGGTCCTCCTGGAGCAGGAAAAACAATGTTAGCCAAGCGTTTACCTTCTATTTTGCCTCCAATGACCCTGCATGAAGCTTTAGAAACCACAAAAATACACAGTGTGGTAGGTAAAATTAAAAATGCTGGACTAATGAGTCAACGTCCGTTTAGAAATCCACACCACACCATAAGCTCTGCTGCTTTAGTAGGCGGCGGAAGTTACCCACAGCCAGGAGAAATATCATTATCGCATAACGGAGTTTTATTTTTAGATGAGCTGCCCGAGTTTGAGCGTAAAGTACTAGAAGTTATGCGCCAACCAATAGAAGATAGAGAGGTAACCATTGCTAGAGCGCGTTTTACGGTAACCTATCCTAGTAGTTTTATGTTAGTTGCAAGTATGAATCCTAGTCCGGGAGGCTACTTTAACGATCCAGATGCTCCTGTAACATCTTCACCTGCAGAAATGCAACGGTACTTAAGTAAAATATCAGGACCGTTATTAGACCGTATAGACATACATATTGAAGTTACTCCTGTTCCTTTTGAAAAGCTATCAGAAGAACGTAAAGGAGAAAGTAGCGTAGAGATTAGAAAACGTGTTACTGCGGCAAGAGAAGTACAAACAAAACGTTTTGAAGCCTTAGAAAACATACATTATAATGCACAGATGAATACCAAGCAAATACGAGAGTATTGTGTTTTAGATAAGCCGTCTAAAGAGTTGTTAAAAAACGCTATGGAGCGTTTAAATTTATCTGCCAGAGCGTACGACCGAATTTTAAAAGTGGCTAGAACTATTGCAGATTTGGCTAATTCTGATGCTATTTTAGGAGATCACATTTCTGAAGCTATACAATACCGTAGTTTAGACAGAGAAGGGTGGTTGGGGTAAGTTTTAACAAGCTAAAACAATAGAATACATTATTTAATATTTGTCACATTTTAAATGTAATAAACTTATAAGTTTTTTATCTTTCAACTTACATTAAATAACCAACCTACAGAATGATAAAAAAATGGTTTAAAAACATTGGTCCAGGGCCGCTTATAGCTGCTGCTTTTATTGGTCCAGGAACTATTACAGTATGTACACTAGCGGGAGTTTATTTTGGGTTTGCATTGCTTTGGGCAATGGTACTTTCTATTGTGGCAACAATTGTATTGCAAGAGATGTCTGCCAGAGTAGGTATTGTATCTCAAAAAGGACTAAGCAAAATTATACGTACAGAAATTAAAAATCCAATTGTAAAATGGTTAACCATAGTTCTTATACTTTCTGCAATTGTTATAGGTAATGCTGTTTATGAGGCAGGTAATATTAGTGGTGGTATACTTGGATTAGAAACGATATTAGGAGATTCTTATATAAATATAGGTAGTTTTTCTTTGAACTACTTAAGTATATTAATTGGTATTATAGCTTTTGTATTACTATTTATTGGTAATTATAAGGTTTTAGAAAAAGCGTTAATTTCTTTAGTAATAGCAATGAGTTTGGCTTTTTTAATTACTGCAATTATTACCAAACCAGATCTATTAGCAATTTTTAGCAGCATTTTTAAGCCAAGTCTACCTAAAGACGGTTTATTAACCGTTATTGCCTTAATAGGAACAACCGTTGTGCCTTATAATTTGTTTTTACACGCATCTTTGGTGAGTGAAAAATGGAAATCTGTTACCGATTTACAATATGCTCGTAAAGATACTATTGTAGCAGTTATTTTAGGTGGTATAGTATCTATGTGCGTTATAATTTCTGCTGCGGCAATACAAGGTAGTGAGGTTAGTTCTGCCGCAGATTTAGCTAAAGGTTTAGCTCCTTTGTTTGGTAGCTTTGCTAAGTACTTTTTAGCTATTGGTTTATTTGCAGCTGGTATTACTAGCGCAATTACGGCTCCATTAGCTGCAGCTTATGTTACTTGTGGTTGTTTGGGGTGGTCTACAAACTTAAAATCATCAAAATTTAGAGCTGTTTGGATGTTTATTTTGTTTTTAGGTGTTGTATTTTCTTCATTAGGAATTAAACCTATTGACATTATAAAATTTGCTCAGATAGCAAACGGAATTTTACTACCAATTATAGCTGCTTTTTTATTATGGATAATGAATAAAAAGTCGGTTTTAGGTGTATACAAAAACAATATAAAACAAAATATACTAGGCTTTATAATTCTTGCAATTAGTATTTTACTATCTGTTGCAACCTTAAATAAAGTATTTTCTTTAAACTTATTTTAATGACAGAAAAAACTATAGATATTAATGTAGATGTTGGTGAGGGTGTTGGTAATGAGTCGCAATTAATGCCTTATATTTCCTCCTGTAATATAGCTTGTGGCGGACACGCTGGTACTATAGATTTAATGAAACACATTGTAGGTTTAGCAAAAAAACATAACGTAAAAATAGGTGCACATCCTTCTTTTCCAGATAAAGAAAACTTTGGAAGGGTTGTAATGAAAATGAGTAACCAGGAGTTATTAAATTCTATTCAAAAACAACTACTAAACTTACTTACTGTAATTGAAGAAGAACAAACTACTTTGCATCATATAAAGCCACACGGCGCATTGTACAATTTGGCTGCTGTAGATGAGAATGTAGCAAAAGTGGTTGTAAAAGCTGTAAAAAGCATCAATTTACCTGTAAAATTATATGTTCCTTACAATTCAGTAATTGAAAAAATAGCAATAAAGGAAAATTTAGAAATTAAGTACGAGGCTTTTGCAGATCGTAATTATAATGATGATTTAACACTAGTTTCTAGATTACAAAAAAATGCAGTTATACAAGATTTTGATATGCTGTTTAATCATGTGTACGGTATGTTTTACAGTAAAAAGGTGGTTACTGTGCAAGGAACAATAAAAACAATTAAAGCAGATACGTTTTGTGTGCACGGAGACAACCCAAATGCGGTAAAAATTATAAAACAGTTAAAAGATAAATTAAAGAGTTTAAATATTGATGTTGCTTAACATATGACAACTAATGTAAACTATAAAATATTTGGAGACACTTCTATTTTGGTAGAATGGCAGCCTGTTATTACAAAAGATATTTTAAGTGATGTATTAGCGTTTAAATCTAAAATTGAAGCTTTTTATACATCAGGAATTGAAATAACAACTGCTTATAATTCTCTTTTAATAGTTTTTGATGATTTTAGAATTAATTTGACGAATGAAATTGAAAATTTAAAGCAAATATACTCTCAGAAAAGTAAAAGGAAACAAAGTAATAGTACACTGTGGAAAATTCCTGTTTGTTATGAAGATGAATTTGGAATAGATATTAAAGAAATAGCTGCAGAGAAAAATATTAGTGTAGACCAAATTATAGCACTGCATACTAAAACCGTATATACCGTATTTTTTATTGGTTTTTTACCAGGGTTCTTGTATTTAGGTGGATTGCCAGAAGAGTTAGCAATGCCCAGAAAAGCAGCACCGCGTTTAAAAATTAAAAAAGGTGCGGTGGCAATAGGAGGTAACCAAACGGGAGTTTACCCTGTAGAAAGCCCAGGAGGTTGGAATATTATTGGCAACTCGCCACTTCCTTTTTTTGATATAACCAAAGATGTTCCTTGTTTTGCTAAAGCAGGTGATGCTATTCAGTTTTATTCGGTTACTAAAAAGAAGTATGATGATATAAAAACTTTAGTAAATGCTAATGTTTTTCAGATAGAAAGTGAGGATTACAATGGTTAAGGTTATACAAACTGGTTTTTATACTTCTGTACAAGATTTGGGTAGGTTTGGTTACCAGCAATACGGAGTACCTTACGCAGGTGTAATGGATGAAAGAGCTGCTTTAATAGCTAATTTGTTATTAGGAAATGCTAAAAATAATGCCGTTTTAGAGTTTACAATGACAGGTCCAAAACTTCAGTTTTTATGTAAAAGCAGAATTTGTATTACAGGAGGGGATTTTCAGCCAAAATTAAATAGCATACCAATAAAAAATAATAGTGTAATAGTTGTAAAAAAGAACGATATTCTCTCTTTTGGAGCAAAAAAGAGTGGTTTTAGAGGTTATATTGCTGTTTTAGGCGGATTTTTAACTGATGTTGTTATGAAAAGTAGAAGTATGTTTAAAAACGTTACTCAGCATCAAACCATACAAAAAAATCTTTTTTTACCTATTAAAAATGCTGTAACTATAAAAAAGCAATCAAACGCTAGTTTAGTTGTAAATAATGTTTATTTAGAAGAAAAAGTCATTACAGCGCATAAAGGGCCAGAGTTTCATAAGTTAACTATTCAACAACAGAAAAAACTATTAAATACAGTGTTTACGGTTTCAAAAAATAATAGTAGAATGGCGTACCAACTAACAGAACTTTTGCCTAATACTTTAGAGCCTATAATAACATCAGTAGTATTACCAGGAACAGTACAGCTAACTCCATCTGGGCAACTTATAATTTTAATGAAAGATTGCCAAACCACAGGTGGTTACCCAAGAGTGTTGCAATTATCAAACACCGCAATAAATATATTAGCTCAGAAATTTACTGGAGATAAACTTGCTTTTAGTTTGATATAAATAATAGAGAAGAACTAAAAATCTAATCTAAAACCCTTCAAAAACTCCAAGACCAAACAAAGCAAAGTCGTACTTAGATGGGTCTTTAGGGTCTAGTTTACGCAAGCTTTTATCCAATTCAGCTAAAGCTTTAGCATCATTCTGTTTGCGTTTTAAAAGTCCAAGTTTACGCGCAACGTTGCCAGAATGCACATCTAATGGGCAAGAGAGTAGTGCAGGGTCTATAGTTTTCCAAATGCCAAAATCTACTTTGCTACTAGCATCACGTACCATCCAACGTAAAAACATATTAATACGTTTTGCAGCAGAACCTCTTAAAGGGTCTGATATGTGTTTTGTAGTACGTTTAGGATGTCCAATTTCAAAAAAAGTAGCTTTAAATTTAGAGATTGCAGTTTGCAAATCATTATTTTTAATATGTTTAGCAAAAACAGCCTCTAAACCACCGTGATTTGTATAAATGTTTTTTAAACTCTGTACAAAAAAAGTAAAATCGGTTTCATTAAATGTGCGGTGTACAAAACCTTTAAAGTTACCTAAATCATCATCAGAATGGTTTAGCACAAAATCGTGAGGAGAGTTGTGCATAAGAGTCATCATTTTATCTGCATTTTTAATAATACTCTTTCGGTTTCCCCAAGCTATAGTTGCCGTTAAAAAACCAGCAATTTCTATATCTTCTTTTTTAGTAAAGCGATGTGGAATTTGTAAAGGATCAGAATCTATAAAATCTGGGTTGTTGTATTGTACAACCTTAACATCTAAAAACTCTTTTAATTCTGCTTTAGTCATTATTCTATAGGGAGTTCTAAAAGTTTAAAAAGAGCCAATGGCAAAAACAGAATAAAGTTATGGCAGGCGTGTAGTGCAATAGACCAAATTAGACCAAATTTTACACGTATGTAACCAGCAAAAGTACCTAAAACCAATTGTGGAGCTACTAAAAACGGTGACAATAGAAGTGCCATTGGTGTAATTTCAAAATTAGTAATATGTACAGCTCCAAATAATAAAATAGATACATAAAGGGCTATTTTAAACGTTTTAGTTTCTTTAAAAAAAGCAAGCGGACCTCTAAAAAATAATTCTTCAAACAAGGGAGCGGCTATAACAATTAATAAAAAAAGCATTGGCGTGGTATAATCGTCCATAGCGGAACTTAAAGCATGTTCATTTGGGCCTAGAATACCAGTTACCTCCCAAATAGAGTTAAAAACAACAATACCAATACCAATAAGCAATCCCCAAAAAAGTAATTTAATAAAAGATATAAATCTATATCTAAAATCTGTATTCTCATCAGGATTATTTTCTGGGTTTTTTAAGAACTGAAAAACTAATTTTAGCATATTATTGTTGTATTTGTCCGTCTACCATTACTAATTTCCTATCTGCCATATCTGCTAACTCTTGGTTATGTGTAACAATTACAAATGTTTGTCCAAACTCATCTCTAAGCTTAAAAAATAATTTGTGTAGGTTATCTGCACTTTCAGAATCTAAATTACCACTAGGTTCATCGGCAAAAATTATAGCAGGGTTATTTATTAAAGCTCTAGCTACAGCAACACGTTGTTGTTCTCCGCCAGACAACTCACTAGGTTTATGGTGGTATCTATGAGACAGTCCAAGAAAATCTAAAAGCTCTTTTCCTCTTTTTTCTGCCGCAGTTTTAGTTGTTTTTTTTATAAAAGCAGGTATGCATACATTTTCTAAAGCAGTAAACTCTGGTAATAATTGGTGAAACTGAAAAATAAAACCAATATTTTCATTTCTAAACTTAGCTAACTCCTTATCTTTTAATTTGGTAATATCTGTATCTTTAATTAGCAAACTGCTAGAAGATGTTTTAGAAATGGCATCCAAAGTTCCTAATATTTGTAATAAAGTGGTTTTTCCAGCACCAGAAGAGCCAACAATAGAGACAATTTCTTTTTCTTTAATATGAAGATTTACCCCTTTTAAAACCTGTAGTTTACCGTAAAACTTTTGAATATTTTCTGCTTTTATCATTCCCTGTCTTTTTCGCTGATGAAAGTACTCATTAGCGTTGATATGGCAAAAATAAATAAAAGAAAGCGGTATTCAATTTTAATACCTATTTTTGAAATAGAAGAGTCCGTTTTAGTAAAGCAAGGGCTATATCAACCAAAAAAACAAGCATAAAACAATATATAGATGTCTTTTTATAAAAATTTTGAAGAATATAATTTAGAAGCAACAGAATCTGTAAAAGAAAAATACGCTAAAATAATTGAAGGAGTAGGAGAAGATGTTAGTAGAGAAGGTTTGGTAAAAACACCAGAAAGAGCTGCAAAAGCTATGATGTTTTTAACCCAAGGTTATGAGCAAGACCCCGTAAAGATATTAAAAGCTGCAATGTTTAAGGAAGATTATGACGATATGGTTATTATTAAAGATATAGAACTATACTCTTTATGTGAACACCATATGCTGCCTTTTTTTGGTAAAGCACATGTAGCGTACATACCTAACGGACATATAGTTGGGTTAAGTAAAATACCTAGAATTGTAGATGTTTTTGCCAGAAGGCTACAAGTACAAGAGCGGTTAACTCATGATATTTTAGAATGTTTAAATAATACCTTAAAACCACAAGGAGTTGCTGTTGTTATAGAAGCATCGCATATGTGTATGATGATGCGTGGCGTGCAAAAACAAAATTCTGTAACCACAACATCTGGTTTTAGAGGTCAGTTTGAGAAGCAAGAAACGCGTAATGAGTTTTTAAAGTTAATTAGCTCAGACTTATCCTAATAAACACTGGCATTACTTTTGTATATTAGTAGGTAACATTAACTATTTTAATATGACAAACAAAAAAAATACAAAATACAGAGACTTATTTTTAGGGCTTCTTTTTGACGCCGTAGGAATGCTATCCTTTTCGGTATTAGGGATAGGAGAATTTTCCGATGTTATTTGGGCACCACTTTCTTTTTGGTTAATGACCAGAATGTATAAGGGCGCGGCAGGTAAAGCGGCAGGTATGGCATCCTTTGTAGAAGAATTAATTCCGGGAACAGATTTTATACCATCATTTACCATTATGTGGTTTTATACCTACGTTATAAGTGGCTCTAAACTTGGAGAGGTACTAGAAAAAAAATAGTATGAGTAAAAAAATTATACCATTTATAGTAATTTTCTTTTGTTTATTGCTAATTTTAATGCACCTACTTACTGCAGATTATACTAACTTAAGTATTGGTTTTTATGTGGGAATTGTATCCGCGGTAATAATAACCATTGCTATGATTTTTAATATAAGAGCAAGAAATAGGGGAGAAATTGAGTAATAATTTTTTGATCTTATACCAAAATTGAAAAGAAGAAACTTTGTTAAAAAGGCATCCTTAACTACTATGGCTGGTATTATTGGAGCTGATATTGTTTTTGGTTCTAAAATGCCCGTAAATTACCAACCTTTAGCTTTACAAGAAACAGATCCATTTACCTTGTTTAATTTAGATAAGGAAATGGTTGTTTTAAATGATAAGCCTTGGAATATTGAAGCTAAAGCACATTTGCTAGATGAAAAAGTAACATCTAACAAAAATATGTTTATTAGAAATAATGGTATTCCGCCAGAAAATATAGACATCTCTAAATGGACACTTACCATAGATGGCGAATCTGTTCAGCAGAAAAAATCATACACTTTATCAGAATTAAAATCTAAATTTAAACAGTATACTTACCAATTAACTATAGAGTGTGGCGGTAATGGTAGATCTGAGTTTAATCCGCCTGCTAAAGGAAACCAATGGACTGTTGGTGCTGTATCTTGCGCAAGTTGGACAGGAGTTAGACTTAAAGATATACTTGATGATGTAGGTATTAAAGATTCTGCTATTTATATTGGATACCACGCAGCAGACTCACATATTAGTAGAAACCCTAACAAAGAGCCTATCTCTAGAGGCGTGCCAATGAGTAAAGCTTTACAAGATGAAACTTTGGTTGCTTTTAAAATGAACGGTAAAGATGTACCAGCGGCTCACGGTTATCCTTTGCGTTTGGTATGTGGTGGTTGGCCAGCATCTACATCTGGGAAATGGCTAAATGGTATTAGTGTACGAAACAAAGAACATGATGGTGCTAAAATGAAAGCTCCGGCTTACAGAGTGCCAAAGAATCCGGTTGCCCCAGGAGAAAAGGTTAAAGACGTGGATATGAAAATTATAGAGTCTATGCCTGTAAAATCTTTAATTACTTATCCTAAATCTGGAGCAATGATAGATTTGGGTAAAAAACTAAACATTCGCGGACACGCTTGGGCAGGAGAATTAGAGGTGGTTAAAATGGAGTTTTCTATAGACTTTGGTGCTACCTGGAATACCTGTACCCTAGAAAAACCTGTAAACAGGTTAGCGTGGCAGCATTTTAATGCAGCAATTACATTTCCAGAAAAAGGGTATTATGAGGTTTGGGCTAGGGCAACAGATGTAAATAATGTAGCACAGCCAATGCTTGTACCTGGCTGGAACCCTAAAGGATATTTAAACAATGCTTGTCATAGAATAGCTGTAAAAGTGAAATAATGAGCAAAGAAAACAAGTTTAAAAATCAGGCTAAGCAGGTATACAGAATGCTTATTATGGTGTGGTGTGTAGTGCTTTTGGGAGTAGTATTTGCTATTTATGCGCTTGTAGATCCAAATTTTTCTGCTTTTAATACAGATGAAGAATTGCAAACTGTTGTAATAGAAAACACTATTGAAGAAGGTGATTGGGACAAAATTGAAAATGGGATACACATAAGAACAGGTTTTGTAGAGGATGATGGGTTAATGACTGTGGTGAATAATTGTACTAGCTGCCACTCTGCCAAAATGGTTACTCAAAACAGAATGACTAAAGAACGTTGGATAGCTACAATTAGATGGATGCAAGAAACCCAAAACCTTTGGGATTTAGGAAATAATGAAGAGATTATAGTAAACTACTTAGCTAAAAATTACGCACCCAAAAGTATGGGTAGACGTGCTAATTTAGAAAATATTGAGTGGTACCAGTTAAATTAAATTACTTCTTGTTATTAATAGATTTAAAACTTATTAAATAACCTTATTTAAAGCTTTTATTTAAATCTAAGCCCTTAAGAAAATACTCTAAGGGCTGTAGACAACTATTAACGAAAAAACTAAAAATTAATTATAGTCAGCGTAACGTACGGCAAATACTGTTCTGTTTTCTTCACCATACTTAGAGGTTTCATACTCTGTTAAATTCCATAATAATCCTGTGCTTTTTTCAAGGTAAAAATCCTCAGCTCCATGTGGCCATCTATATCTTGTTCCAGATGCTTCACCGTCTGTGTAACGCACTAATCTTGCTGTAGAACCTTTATAACTACTTTTACCTGTAACAGCAAAAACACTTGTGCTATCTTTTCTATAAACACCTTGTATATTGTAAAGTGGTCCGTTATTGCCAGATGCATTATCTTTAGGAACACTTATTTCTGCCGTTATGTAAGTATCAATATCTCCGTTGCTTGATAGGTTAAAACCGTAAACAGAAGGTATAATACTGCTGCTACTTGTTTTATATTGTGATGTGTAAAGCATATTATTACCAGTAGTGTTTTCTCCTAATGATACACAAGAAAAAGGATCTCCATCTAAAATATCATAATATCCAGATTGCGGTAAAATATACCCATAATTAAAAGCCTTTAAATCTCCGTTTGCATCTTGGCCAATTTTGTTTTTGGTATTGTCTGAACTAACAGCTATAATATTATTTAAATCAAAAACACGTAATCCTAAACTAGTAGAAGCTACATATATTTTCTGATTTGCATAAGCTACACCACCAGCGTGTACGGTAACCGGTGCAAACAAATTTAACTGATCATAACTATTTGTAGCCTTAAATAACTTTGGGTTACTAATATTATTTTTGTCTTGTACTAATAGTATATGGCGGTAAGTTATGTTGTTTGGGTTTGTGATATCTACCAAAGAAATTCTAACTCCTTTATGTTGGTTTTCAACTCCGTTTATATTAGATGGGCCAATACCATACCAAGTTGCTAGTAAAAACCGTTTCTGATTCCACGTAAAACCAGTTATTCCCTGTGGTCTCCAATCTGTAGTGTTTTGGTCACCAGTATTCCATTTAAAACCTAAAACTTGGTTATCTTCCGGAATATTAAAACCATAAACCTGGTTGTAACCAGCAGTTGTAGCATTCCTGTTTAGGCTAATATCTGTTGGGTTAAGGAAAGTTTCTGTACTTAAAGAGTTTATAAAAGCACTTTCATCTACGTAGTTAATACCTGTATTAGAAGGTGTAGCTACAACGTCCTCTGTTGTGTCTATTGCCTCTGTTTGGCAACTTATTGCAGCAAAAGCAGCGCATAATACACTTGTAATTATATGTTTTTTCATAATGTTTTTGTAATGTTATACTGTTTGTGAGTATGTATTTCCAAACCTATCTGTAACCTCAACAGTAATAGTTTTTGCTTTTTCATTTGGCGTAAAAAAGAACATATGATCATTTAATTGTGGCTCTACCCATGATCTTCTTTCAGGTAATTTTGGTCCGGTATGTAGTTTAATGCTAAGTGGATCTAAAGCCATAATTTTAGATACGTCAGTTTTTTTAATTCCGTCTTCATACCAACAAATTTGCCATTCCGGATCCCAGTTCCATACATTTAAACACCATTTATCCTTATGGTCTTGATGTTCTCCTTTTTTATAGACTGTAAACTGGTAATCTTTATCGTGTCCAATAGATTTATAATACCATTTAAAATCTGAACCTTTTGCAGAGTATACGCCATAGCCACTAGGAGTTCCGTCCCAACAAATAGGGCCACTCCACCAAGCACCACAAACGGTTCCATGACAATGCTCAAACCTGCTTTTAGCAACCATATTATCATTAAAATGAGTATGACCAGACATTATATGAGTATTGTAAGGTTCTAGTATTTTGTATAAATATGCTCTGTTACTAACAACACCTCCCATTACATCTCTTTCTGGATAACGGCGTACTGCACCGGTATAAGTTGGTATATGTAATGATACCACAACTGTTGTTCCTGGTTCTACAAAACTTAAGTCTTGTTCTAACCAAGCAAGTTGTTCTTCATTTATATAACCAATATATTTTTTATCCTGACCAATAAAAAATACATCGTCTAAAACAACATAGTGTATTTCTCCACGATTAAAAGAGTAGTATGTTGGACCAAAAAGTGACTCAAAGGTAGTTGTTGTCATTTTATCACTACGCACATTTAAATCCATATCATGATTACCAATAACTTGGTAAAAAGGTACATTTGTATTTTTTATTGATTGGTTATAGTCTTTAAATAATTCTAGTTTATCAAAAACTAAGTCGCCACACCCAATACCAAATGTATTAGGATGATTTATATCTTTTACAGTATTAATAAAATCTGGTGTAGCCACGTTTAACAATTGCTGGGCCTCATATTTACTTTGTATTTGAGGGTCTGCAAGTAATAAAAAATGATGTTCATTATCTGAAACTACACTAGGTGTTAGTTCAAACAAGAACTCATTATTTTTTTTAGTAGCATCCATATGTTTAAAAAAGTCTGCAGAACCATTTTCTAGTTGGTTTATTTTAAACCCTGCAGGTTGTGTAATGTATACAAACTTTCTGTTACTATTGCTTAAAAAATTAAAATTACCATTTTGGTCTGTAAGCACAATTTGCTGTCCGTCTGTAACTTGAACTTTAGCAATACCTTTACCATTTGTAGTAACGCGCCCATTAATTTTAATGTGCTTATTGGTTACTAATTGCTCTTTGGTATTTGCAAAAATGGGAGATAAGCCACCAATTGTAGATATACCACCAGCAGTAATTCCTAATTTTTTTAAAAATTTTCTTCTATTTTCCATTGTGTGCTTTTTAGTTGTTATCCCACCAAACTTTTACATTAATTTCATTACCTCCAATACGGTTTACAGCTTCTTGGTAATTGTCACTATTTAAAGTACTAGCAGCAATTGGATAGAAAAAGCGACTTGGCATTTTTTTGTCATTAAACATAGCATCAGTAGTAGGTAAAACAGGAAACCCAGTTCTTCTGTGCTCAAACCAAGATTGATAATCTGTTAAATATAAAGCGTAGTATTTTTGTAACATTATGCGTTCTAGCGTATTGTTGTAAGCTGCATCAGTATTGTCAAAATAATCAGTAGGAACTTCTGCACCCCATAACTCTATAGCAGCAGTAACACCGTTGTTATAAGCAATTTCTGCATTAGTTAAATAACCTTTTTGAGCTAGTTCAGCCTTAATAAATTCTAGTTCTGAATAGGTCATAAGAGGAATAATCATTGGAGCTATTATTTGCTCTTGATTTATACCAGAAGCACTAGCAATATTGTTTGGTAACGGATTATTACTAAAATCTATAGGTTGACCAATGTATCCTAAGTCTTCATCATTTATACCTCTTGCTGGTGTAGCGTATATGCTTCTACGCGGGTCCTTAAATTTGTTTAAGTTATCTATGAAAAAATCGCCATAATACCTAAATAAACCAAAATCTGAAGCTCTGTCCCAAGGAGATAGGTTTGGGGCTTCACCTGTTACGTTTAAAACAGCTGCATCTTCATTAGAAGTGAAAACAGGATATTTACTAGGGTTATTTAGTATTGAAACCATTTCTTGGTAAGTGTCTTTTTTACCAGAAATACGTAGTAGTAAGCGTAAGCGTAATGAGTTTGTAAACTTTTGCCATTTAGTTACATCATTATCAAAAAGAATATCATTTTCATAAACCATACCCACAGATACATCATACAAATTATTAGCCTGTTCTAAATTTGCTAATAACTGTGTGTATATTTCTTCTTGTGTGCTAAATTTAGGGAAAAGAATACCGGCCTCAGCTTGTAAAGCCTCAGTCATAGGAATATCACCAAAAGTATCTGTTAGTATAGAGAAAGCATAGGTTTTTAAGGTTAAAGCAACCGCTTGGTAGTTTACTTTTTCTTCTAATATAGCAGCTTTTTCCATTTCTACAATATTGGTAAGCGCTTTGTAATAATCTCTCCATAAAGAGGCTCCTATATCTGTTCTTAAGTCATATAAAAATGGTTGTCCAGATAAATCATCTATTCTATAAAAAACCTGCATTAGGCCAAAATTGTTATTACGAGCTTCATTAGCATTACGTACTGCTAAGGAATAAATAATTGGATTAATGGCGCTACCAGCTGTTATGTTTTCTAGCTTGTTTGGATCTGTATTTGTTTCTTCAAAATCTGATGTACAAGAAATTAGTTGCACTAAGATTAAACTTGAAAAAAGTAAAAATTTTATAGTTTTCATAGTATATATTGTTATGTGTTATAGTCCTAATTTTACATTAAAACCAAATTCTGTTGCAACAGGTAATTGTCCTACTTCTACACCTGTAAAAATATTTGTGCCACCTGCCTGTGCAGCAACTTCTGGATCATAAATAGGAAAGTCTGTCCATACGCCCAAGTTTCTTCCGTAAACAGAACAACTAGCGCTAGATATAAATAGCGATTTTAAAAATTTAGCAGGAACTTTATATTCTAAACTAACCTCTCTTAACTTTACAAAAGAAGCATCAAAACTATTGGCTTCTGTATTTACACGTTCATAATGCTTATCATAATACACCGCAATTGGTAAAGGAGTAGTGTTTGGTCTGTAAGTACCATCTCCGTTATCTACAACACCCTTGCCTATAAGTTCACCTTCTTCACGACCACGTAAAGTGTGTTTTAGTTTTCCTTGCTGAGTTAATTTATGGTGTGTGTGAGAGTAAATTACACCTCCATATTGGCCATCTATGACCATATTAAGTCTAAGGTTTTTGTATTTAAAAGAATTAATGAAGCCCGCACGCCAATCTGGAGTAGTTTCTCCTATATAAATGTCGTCATCAGTTTTTATAGGGTAACCATTGTCTGTATATAAAATATCTCCGTTTTCATTTCTTTCAAAACCTCTACCGTATAAAGCTGTTGCAGATTCACCTTCTTTTGCAACAAGCCTAGCATTAGAAGAGCTCATCATTTGTAATTTACCTTCTAGTCTGTCATCTAAACTCATTACTTTACTTTTATTAGTAGACCACGTCATTGTAGTATTCCAGTTAAAGTTTTTAGTTTTTACAGGAGTTGCTTTTAAAGTCAATTCTACACCTCTGTTGCGTACTTCTCCAGAATTAATCCAAGCGTAACTATAACCGCTACTTTGTGCTAATGGAACTTTTAAAATTTGATTATCTGTAAACGTTTCATAAACAGCAGCATCCAAACTTAATCTGTTTTTTAATAAGCGAATGTCTAAACCGGCCTCATAACTTGTAGTTTGCTCTGGCTTTAATTCTGTATTATATAAAGTAGTAGGTGCCACTGCAGAACTCGCAAATTCATAACCGCTTCTGCCAAAGTATTTTTTAGTGCTATAACGTGGTGCATCATTACCAACTTTAGCGTAAGAAAAACGAAGTTTAGCAAAATCTATAGCAATTGGTAGTGTAAATATTTCATTTAAAAGTATGCTGGCATTTGCAGATGGGTAAAAGAACGACCAGTTTTCTTTTGGTAATGTACTAGACCAGTCATTACGTCCAGTAATATCTAAAAATAACTTATTATTAAAGCCTAATGATAACATTCCGTAAAGGCTATTTACTTTTTCATTTCCTTCATACTCATTTGTAAAAAGGTTTGTACCATTAACAAGGTTGTAAATGCCAGGTGTTTCTAAACCAACAGTCCAAGAATCTAATCTGTTGTACTTGTAAACCATTGCATTTGCACCTACAGAAGCATTTAAATCTATGTTTTTAATAGTGTTATTATAGGTAAGTAAAAAATCAGAATTAACTTCTCTTTTAAAAATACTAGTTGTTTTATAATAACCAGTTTTATACCTGTTTATATCATACGGTCTACGTTGTTCTGCATTTTTGTTGTAAGAGTTTAAAGAGGTTCTCAACATTAAATCTAACTTAGGAGTAAGATTAATATCTGCACGTATGTTACCAGTAACAGCATCATGCTCTAATGTGTTTTCTACCTCATATGCAATACCGTAAGGGTTGTCTATATAACTACTATAAGGTCTTATCATACTTAAACCCTCTTTATCTTTTTTCCAAATAGGTCTGTACCAATCTAAGTTTACATTAGGATTCTGAAAAATCATAAAATAAGCTATGGAGTGGTTGTTGTAACCAGTTCCAGGAAGGTTATCACTATTTCTGTCTCTATAATTAACAACAGAACTAATTTTTACATTATCTGTTATTTGGTATTTACTATTTACGGATATTGAAAGCTGATCAAAACCAGTGTTTGGCATAATCCATTCATTTTTAGAATGTGTAAGAGAAGCACGCATACTTCCTTTATCATTACCACCCTGAATTGCTAAATTTTGAGTTAGTGTGCTACCTACACGCCAAAAATCACTTCTATTATTTTTGTATGGTTGCCATAATTGACGCTCTAATGATTGTCCCTCAACAGTGGGGTCGTACTGAAAATAATATTGCCCTTCAAACTTAGGGCCAAAAGCACTACTACTACCAGCAGTACTTTTTCCGTCTTCAGAAGCTCCGTAAGTGTAATAAGTGCTTCCATCAGGTTTTAGATAACTTCCTTTACCACTACCTTGTCCATATTCATATTGGTAATCAGGGTATCTAGTGACTACATCAAACTTGGTATTAGAACTAAAAGTAATTCCTAAACCTTGTTGTTTTTTTCCAGATTTTGTTGTGATGATAACTACACCGTTTGCTGCTCTAGAACCGTATAAAGCAGCTGCGCCAGCTCCTTTTAATACAGATACGCTTTCTATATCCTCAGGGTTAAGGTCAGATATTCCATTACCTAAATCTACAGGTGTATCATTAGATGCATCACCTCCCATATAGGAATTACTTGCACCTGTAGATGCTAAACCACTAGTAACAGGAACACCATCTACAACAACCAGAGCTGCATTGTTACCAGGGTTTAAAGAGCTGTCTCCTCTTAATTTTATTTCTTGTGAATTTAATGGTCCGCCTAACGATTGAATATTTAAACCAGGAACCTTTCCGCGTAAAGCATCAGACCAGTTATTAGGGCGTGCGTCTGTTAATTGTTCTCCTTTAACGGTTTGTTGTGCATAACCTAATTTTTTTTCTTCTCTTTTAATACCTAAAGCTGTTACAACTACTTCGTTTAAGGCATTAACGTTTTCCTCTAAAGTTATTTGGTAAAAAGAGCGGTTATCTGTTGTAATTTCCTTAGACTCAAACCCCATATAATTAACAATTAGGGTGGTAGCTTGCACATTAATGTCTAAAGAAAATTTACCATCAAAATCTGTTGTTGTGCCAGTTTTAGTTCCTTTAATTAGTACACTTGCTCCAGCTAATGGTATGTTATCTTTATCAATAACAATTCCTTTAATTGTCTTTAACTGTTTGGTTTTTTTAGCAACAGTTATTGTTTTATTAATAACTTTAAATGCAATTTTTTCTTCTTCACTAAGTTTTGCTAATATTTCTTTAAGTGTAGTATTAGTGTAATTGTAGTTTTTTTTGGTAGTATTTTTAACAATACTATTATCATAAACAAAGGTGTATTCTGTTTTGTTTTCTATTGCTTTAAAAACCTTGTCTAAACTAACTTTATTTAAAATTACTGATATTTTTTCTGGTTGATTAAAACCCAACATTATGTTGGATGTTAATACAAGACTAATGACAAAATATAGTTTTATATATGATTTGAGTTTTTTCATTAGCTTTTTTTGTAAATTTGATTTCATTTTGGCTTTTTAGTGTTAACTGATAAGTCTTTATTAAAGTTTTTTTCAAGTTTTAGGCTTGAAGATTCATTATAGCCCATTACTGTTCCCGCAGAAATGGGTTTTTTTATTTGTTTTACATAGGCATTTCTTCATTTTTAGTTTTTAGTATTGTTATTTGGTTGTTTGTAATAGTATATTCAATGTTTTTTAGGAATTTAATACTTTCCAATACCTCAATTAATTTTGGATTTTTATAAGTACCCGTAAGTTTTAATGATTCTAAATCTTGGTCTTTAATTGTAATTTTTACATTAAACCAATTCTCTAATTTTTCTGAAACTTCTTTTAGGTTATTGTCTTTAAACCACAAAGTATTTTTGGTCCAAGCATTGTAATTGTTAGCATTACTTGTGCTTTTTTCTAAATTAGAAGAACCATAAACATAAGTAGCGCTTTGATTTTTTGTTAAAAACAGTTGCTTACTTAAATCTGTAATCATTTGTACCTTTACCTTTCCTGTGTTTACAGTTACTTTAGCATTGTTTTTAGGGTAGGAGCTTATATTAAAAGATGTACCTAATACTGTAGTTTTTATGGTATTAGTTTCTACGCTAAAAGGGTTTAGGCTGTCTTTGGTAACCTTAAAAAATGCTTCACCATTTAGTGTTACATTTCTGTTATTTGTAAATTCCTTAGCGTAAGAAATACTACTTTTTGAATTTAGAAAAATAGAACTTCCATCTGGTAGCGTTATATTTTTTCGTTCACCTTTTACTGTAGCATAAGTTACTATGGTTTCTTTAGTAATAGTATGTATAACAAATGTACCTAAGCTTATAAATAGTATTATTGCAGCAGCAATTTTCACAAAAGTTGTTTTTTTAGACTGTTTAACGGTTTTTGCCTTAATAGCGTCAAACATTTTTTGCTTTCGTGCTTCATTAGTAATGTCTGTGTTTACTTCTTTATCTTGCAATGAATCAAAAAAGGTAGAAACAATATTCTCTTCCTTTTCTGATGCTGTACCTTTAGAAAACTTTTCTGTAATTTTTATAAATTCTTCTTTCTTCAATGTTATTGCTTTTACTAGGTAGTCACAAAAACAAAGGAGTACACGTAAGCAATTTTTTAAAAAACAAGCCTTTTAACAATTGGTTAATCTGCGGGTTGTTTTAGTGATATTAAGTTAACATTAGAATAATGCTAGCGTAAAGAGAAGTGGTGCTTAAATTATTTTTTAAGTGTTTAATAGCATTACTAATATGTGTCTCTACAGTGCGTATAGATAAGTTTAGTTCTGCAGCTATTTCTGCATTTGTAAGATCATCAAACCTACTCATAATAAATACTTTTTTACATTTATCTGGTAGTGTAGCAATCACAGAGTTTATTTCTTGCTGAAGTTCTTTATATTCTACAGTGTTTTCTTGAGAACTGTCTGTTGGAAGATCTAAAAGCTTAGATAAGTGTATGTTTGTAAATTTTAAATCTCTAATAGCGTTTGCCATTTTGTATTTAACAGATTTAAAAAGGTAGTTTTCTAGTTTAATTACATTTAAACTTTCTCTGCGTTCCCAAAAGTTTATAAAAACTTCTTGTACTATATCTTCACATAAAGACTCATCTTCGTAAACTTTAAAAGCGTATAAATAAAGTCTTTTCCAATATGTGTTAAATATAGTTTCGTAGGCATTTATATTGCCTTTATATACTTCTTTTAAAAGAAGTTGTTCGTTAAATTGTTTTTGATTTACTAGCATTTAGGGGACACTATCTAATACTTTACAAAAGAAAGTGTATCTATATCGCAAACAAAAACCTTAAGATTAAGACTTGGTTAATAAATTGTTATTAGGAGATTTTTTCTAAATTTTTATTTAAAAAAACGACCAAAACCAAGTCTAGAGAGCATCTTTTTTTCAAAAGCCCAAAAGAATTTAAACTGACCAAATAGCCAACCAAAAGCAACTAGTAGTATTTGATATATAGGAAATATAATTAGTATACGTACTGTCCAATATAAAATTGAAAAATACCAATCTGAAGGGAAAATTTCTCTTGTAAAGCCTATAAAGTCCAGAAAAGGTCTTGCAATTTTTAAAGAAGAAGAACCTGTTAGGGCAAATACAATAAGTATCATAACAATGGCGAAATTAGAATCTATTCCCCAGCGTTGTTTTAATTTTTCCATAATAGCATTTAATCGACCGCAAATATAACAGCTTATATGCGAGGAACAAAATGGCCAAGACGCTGATTGTATTTTCTTTGAAAATAAATAAAGTAATTGTAGAGTTTATAATTTACTTCATAACCATAATCTATGTTTGCAGAATAGTTAATTTGCATTTCGTATAAATTTGGATTAAACCTAAAAGGTTGTGTAACTCTCTGGTTCCATTCTGTAACATATAAACGGTTTCTTGTTTCTAGGTAACTTTGTGAATAGTATTGCTCTGGCCTAGCAAAACTTACCAGCCAAGCATTAAATCCTGGGTCTATAATTGTTATTTCATACTCAGACTCATCATCAGCTATAACAACAGGATCTCCATTTTTTTGTTCAAATACATCTTTTTCTGCGTTAGATATTAATACAGTTTCTTTGGTACTAGTACAATTTATAAATAGGGTAGCGGAAATTAATAAACTAACTAAATAAAATTTCTTTTTCATAGTATCTGTATTTATTCTAATATACAAAAAAAGCCACTCGATTTTGTCAAGTGGCTTATATAAGTTTGTTAAAACGTGTTTATTTTCCAAAAAGTCCGCCTAATAGGCCTCCAATTCCAGAACCACCGCTTTTGTTACTTCCTCCAAGAACCATACCGGCAACATCATCTAAAATACTACCATCACCGTCAGAATCTAAAAAAGATTCTATCAAAGATTGTTCTTTATTGCTGTTTTCATCACCTCCTAGTAAACCTCCTAAAAGATTTCCTATTCCGTTAGACTCAACAACGTTTTCATTTCTTGCTTGTTTTCCTAAAACACCCATTAATATAGGAGCAGCAACTTTTAATATAGTAGCAACAGTATCTGAACTTACACCAGCTTTTTGACTTAGTGCATTTTCTACCTGTGGTTGTTTTGCTCCTAATACGTGGTTAAGTATTCCTTGACCATCGTTCATAACGTTGTCATCTACACCGCCGCCAAATAAACCACCAAGGTTGTCTAAAATACTACCATCATGTTTATTTGTTAATGCGCTCATAAGTCCTTGCGCACCTTCTGGAGTTGCTGTGTTTTTTTTCATTGCACCCATTAATAAAGGTAGGGCCATACTAAGTACACCTGCTGTTTTTTGTTCAGATTCTCCAGCCTGTCCTGCAACACCTTTAATAATTTGTGAGCCTATTGGGCTATTTAATAAGTCTAATAATCCTGACATTTGATTTGTTTAGTTAATGTTTAATAATGCTTCAATTTACAAAAAAAATAAATGCTATTGTAGAATAACCGATAATCTGCACTTATTTTAGTAAACTTACAATTTGAGTAGCTAATTCTTCTCCAATTCTATTTTGTGCTTCATTGGTAGCAGCACCAATATGTGGAGTTAAGGAAATTTTTGGATGCATTAAGATTCTTATTTCTGGATTTGGTTCAGATTCAAATACATCTAAACCAGCAAAAGAAACTTTATTTTCCTCTAAAGCATCTACAAGTGCAACTTCATCTAAAGCGCCACCACGAGCAGCATTTATAATACCAACACCGTCTTTCATTTTATCAAAATCACTATCAGCAATAGTGTAATTTGCTTGTGCAGGAACGTGCACTGTAATAAAGTCAGATTCTTGTAAAAGAGTATCTTTTGGTGTATTTTTTAAATTAAAGGAAACTGTTTGTCCATCAAAAAAAGGCACTGTAACAGTAGCTTCTTCTACCTGCGTATCATGGTAAATTACTTTCATACCAACACCAAGTGCTATTTGGGCTGTAGCTTTACCAATTTTACCAAAACCAATAATACCTATTGTTTTACCTCTTAGTTCTACACCTTTAGCGTAGGCCTTTTTAAGTTGTTTAAACTTGCTGTCACCCTCTAAAGGCATAATTCGGTTTGCATCATATAAATAACGTACACCATTATATAAATGTGCAAATACAAGTTCTGCTACAGAAGCAGAAGAAGCAGAAGGTGTATTAATAACGTGTAAGCCTTTTTCTTTTGCGTAATCTACATCAATATTATCCATACCAACGCCACCACGACCAATTAATTCTAGAGTAGGGCAGTTGTCTATAATATCTTTTTGTACCTGGGTGGCACTACGTACTATTAACCCAGCAATTTTATGTTCATTAATATAATTAGCAAGCTGTTCTTGTGCTACAGTAGTGGTAATTACTTTAAAACCAGATTTTTCTAATGCGTCTATACCGTTTTGTGATATACCGTCGTTTGCTAATATTTTTTTCATACGTAATCTTAAATTATTTATAACAATTTATGCTTTTCTTTCTAAGTCGCTCATAACATCTACTAAAGTACCTACGCTATCTAAAGACAATGCATTGTACATAGAGGCTCTGTAACCACCCACAGATCTATGGCCATTAATACCATTAATACCAGCCTCTTTACACATAGTATCAAAAGTTTTTTTTAATTTTTCATCTGTTAAATTAAAAGTGGCATTCATATTAGAACGGTCTGCTTTTTCTGCAAAACCTTTAAATAAAGGGTTCAAGTCAATTTCTGAATATAACAATTGTGCTTTTTTATCGTTTATTTCTTCAATAGCTTCTATACCTCCAAGGTCTTTTAGCCATTGCATTGTTAACATAGATGTGTAAACAGCAAAAACAGGTGGTGTATTAAACATACTGTCTTTACTAATATGTACTTGGTAGTTTAACATTGAAGGTATTTGTCTAGTAACTTTACCTAATATATCTTCTTTAATAACAACTAAGGTGGTACCCGCTGGACCCATATTTTTTTGCGCACCAGCATAGATTAAATCAAACTGAGAGAAATCTAATTTACGAGAAAAGATATCAGAACTCATATCGCAAACTACAGGGACTTTAGTTTTAGGAAACTCTTTAATTTGTGTTCCAAATATGGTATTGTTAGATGTTAAATGAAAATAATCTAAATCTGCAGGAACCATATAATTTTTAGGTATGTAGTTGTAGTTTTTATCTTTAGAAGACCTTACTTCTACAATTTCACCAAACATTTCAGCTTCTTTAATAGCTTTATCACTCCAAGTGCCAGTGTTTAAGTAGCCTGCCTTTGTTTCTAATAAGTTATAGGCAGTCATTAAAAACTGCAAACTAGCACCACCTTGTAAAAATAATGCTTTGTATCCTTTGTCTGTTAACCCTAAGTGCTCTAATGCTAAAGATTGTGCAGTTTCCATAACAGTTACAAAATCTTTACTACGGTGAGATATTTCTATCAAAGATAAACCAGAACCATTAAAATCTACAACAGCTTCTGATGCTTTTAATAATACTTCTTGTGGTAAAATACAAGGTCCTGCGCTAAAATTATGCTTTTTCATTTGTACGTTTTTTGTTTGTAATTGGTTTGCTAGCCAATTTATGTTTGTAGCTACAAGTAATTAATTGTTTTTTAATTGTTTATAGCTTTATTAAATTTATTTAAATATAAGGTAAAGGTCTAAATTTTATAACAATACACCTTTTATAATTTGAATTAATTCTAGGATGTTTTCAACAAGAATTCAACAGTATCTATATTATCTGCATAATCTGTTAAACTAGGTTTTTGTGTTTCACCAAAATTAATTTCATTTTTAAGCAAACCATTAGCAACAACACATTGTATTTTGTCTTTATCATGGGTAAGTTTTTGCTTTAAAGCGTCTAACGACTCGTAATACTCATAAAAAACAGAGGAAATAGGAGAAGCGTAACTTTCATCTTCCTTAATCATCAAAAATCCATTTTCTAAAATATTAAATTCACTCATTAAATATACAGCCTTATTATAATCATAATTATTTGCATATTTCATATGGTTTATAATGTCTTGTTTGGGATACATTGCTTTAAAAAAGGCATCAAAATTATATCCTTTAGGAACAAATAGTTTAGAAACACTTCTACAACCCAAGCCATAGTATGTAAATATGTCTTCGGCAAGATTTTCTAATTGCTCATTGGTTTCGTTGCCAGTTAAAACTGCAACAGAATTTCTGTTTTTTCTTATAATATTTGGTTTTTTTCCAAAATAATGCTCAAAATACCTAGCAGTATTATCGCTTCCGGTAGCTATTACAGCATCAAAACCCTCTAATCTACCATCTACATAAATTATAGAATTTGCTAAACTTGGAAGCTTACTAATTAAAAACGATGTTACAAAAGGAAGTAGTATTTTATCGTTAGATGATAACTTAATTAAAGCGGTATTACCTGTTAATACAGTTGCTAAAAAATCGTGAAAACCAACAAGCGGGATGTTACCGGCCATTATTATGGCTACTTTTTTGATATTAAGCGAACTTAAGTTGTATGATTTAAACCAATCATTTAAGTTTTTTTGAGTTAGTAAATTGCTCCAATTTTTTAAGCAAAAAAGAATATTTTCTTCAGTAAACCAACCGTTGTGTAAGCTAGCTGTATGTACTGCATCTTGTAATTTTAAGACCCATTCATTTGTATTTTCTTCTTGTTTTTCTGAGTTTGCAAATTCGTAATAATCTGCAAACAAAGTTCCTAATTCAGAAAAAGCAACTATTCTATCTTCAAGTTTAGCCATTTTATTTGTATAGTGATTTAATAGGGTTTACCTTTGTGCAAAAGTAGATATACTGATTAAATATCAGTCTAAAAATTGATATAAATTATGGCAATAATAATTACAGACGAATGTATTAATTGTGGAGCTTGCGAGCCAGAATGTCCTAATACAGCAATATATGAAGGTGCAGATGATTGGAGATATGCAGATGGAACATCTTTAGAAGGAACAATTGTTTTACCAAATGGTAAAGAGGTTGATGCTGAAGAGTCTCAAGAGCCTATTAGTGATGAAATTTACTATATATCTCCAGACAAGTGTACGGAGTGTAAAGGCTTTCATGAAGAGCCACAGTGTGCTGCGGTTTGTCCTGTAGACTGTTGTGTGCCGGATGATGACATTGTAGAAACAGAAGAAGAACTGCTTGCAAAGCAACGTTTTATGCACCCAGAGGGGTAGTAGTAAAAGAGTTTTACTTATTATTTATGATAAAAAAAGCGAGGATATTATATCCTCGCTTTTTTGTGTTTTTAAATTATCTACTCTTAGAAGTTGAAGTTTATTCTACTAAAAATATAGGTTCCGTCTGAGCCCATTTGTACAGAATCTGCTAAACCACCTTGATCTGTCCATCCATCAAATTGTGGAGTAGGATACTCATTAAATAAGTTATTAGCGCCAACTGTAAGTTTTAAATTTTTACAAAACTGATAGCCAACACTTAAATCAACAACTAGTGCTGCTTCATAAATATCTGTAGCTACTGGGTAGAGTAAATCCGCTTCAGCTTGTGTAGTTGCAGGTGTATCTACCCACTGAAAATCTTGTAATTCTACTTCACTAAATTGTGTTAATGTTGCTTGTGCATTAAATTTAGGAGTAGAATAACCAAGATTAAGTCCAAATTTGTAATCTGGTGCAGCAGCTTCTAAATAAGCTTGAGAAAATGGTCCAAAGAAAGTAAACTCATTTAAATTACCATTGTGTATTTCTTTTACTTCTAAGTCATTAAAGTTACCAATTAAACCAATACTAGCTTTTCCGTTTGCACCAATAGTAGTGGTGTAGTTAAGTACAATGTCTAAACCAGTAGTTCTGGTATCTACGCCATTTGCAAAAAATTGTGCTGCATCTACACCTAAAGGTCCAAGTACAGCTTGGTCTGTAAAGTTATCTGTTAAAATGATACGGTCGTCTACAGCAATGGAATAAGCATCTATAGTTGCAGAAAAACCACCATTTGTATAAGTAAATCCTAAACTGGCGTTTAAGGCTTTCTCTTCATTAAGTTGTCCTATTCCAAAAGCTTTGGTTACAGTGCTATTGTTTGCAGATAATAATGATGGTACAGACCTACCAGCAACAATATTTGTAAATATTAAGTTGTAATATAATTGCGCTAATGATGGAGCTCTAAAGCCAGAAGAAACAGATCCTCTAAATGCCAAGTTTTCATTAATTTTATATCTGCTAGCTAGTTTAAAGTTAAAAGTGTTGCCAAAGTCGCTATAGTTTTCATAACGTAATGCACCTCCAACCATAAATTCATCAGTTACATTTAATTCAGAATCTACATAAATACCGTAATTGGTTCTACTACGGTCTACTTCGTTAGCAGGACTATATCCCGGGAAACCTTGTGAGCTTCCAGGTAAATCATCTCCGTTACTATCTTGAGCAGCAGTTTGTGTAGCGGGGTTTGTAAGTACTACGCCATTTTCATCATACAATGAGTATGATGCTTCTTCGCCAGAAAATATACCAAAGTTTTCTGTGCGGTATTCAAATCCGTAAGCTACATTTAAACCAGCGGCAACATCATCAAAATACTTGTTAAGTTCTAATCCTGTTGTATTCATAGAAAGGTAATGTCCACCAGCATCAAAATCAGTAGGAGAAGCATCTTGCATAGAAGCGTTATTTGTATTTTTTACAAAATAATGAAAGTTATTTTTCCCGTAAGTGTTGTTAAAATCTACGTTCCATCCATTTTTAGTTTTGCTCCTAACACCAGCAGAAACAGAAACATCTGTAATTAATGAAGTAATTTGAGGTGTAAATCCGTCTGGGTACAAACTTGGTACAGATCTATTGTCGCCATCTGCAAAACCATCTCTGGAAAAAGCGTTTGCATTGGTATCTCTGTAATTTCTGCCACCAAAGGCGTAAACCTCTGTGTTTTCATCAATAGGAACAGCAGAATTAATCATAAAATTAAAACCATCTATTGCAGCTCCTCCGTATCCTTTTCTCCAGCTAAATCCTGGTCTAAGTGTTTTTTCTTTAGATAAAAATTCGGTTGTAACATTAAAAAAACCACCATTTTCTCCAAGAGCCATACCGTAGTTAAGATCTATTTTAGTAGTTTCTCCATCAAAATTTTTGTCTTTTCCGTCCAGTCTGTTTTTGCCTTCAACATTATAAAGCGTTTCTCCTGTTTCTTCTGCCCATCCATCTCCAATAGCAGTGCTGTAGGCTCCGTAGGTAATTCCGCCAGAAAATCCGTTGGTATTGTTTTTTAATACAATGTTAATAACACCGGCAATGGCATCCGATCCGTATTGTGCAGATGCGCCATCTCGTAAAACTTCAATTCGTTTTATGGCAGAAGCAGGAATAGCATTTAAATCTGTACCGGAGTTACCACGACCTCTAGTTCCAAAAATGTTTACCAAAGAAGATTGATGTCTTCTTTTTCCGTTTACTAGTACCAGTGTTTGGTCTGGTCCCAAACCTCTTAAACTAGCAGGTACAATATGGTCTGCACCATCGGAACCCGACTGTTTTGTGGCATTAAATGAAGGAGCGGCATATTGTAATATGTCATTAACTTCTACCTTACCTGTGTTAGAGGCAATTTCTGCAACATCTAAAACATCAATAGGTACAGCAGTGTCCGTAGCTGTTCTTTTTGGGCTTCTAGATCCTACAAGTTGTATTTCATCTAGTAGCATACCTTCAGACAAGGTTACATTTATAGTTGTTTTGCCAGACGTACTAATTTCTTGTGTGTTAAAGCCAATATAGCTAAACACAAGTGTGGCATTTGTTTGCGTGTCAATACTGTATTTCCCATCAAAATCTGTAGATGTTCCGTTTGTTGTGCCTTTTTCTAGAATGTTTACGCCGGCTAGCGGTGCTCCTTCATCATCTACTACAGTACCTGTAATTGTAGATTGACTAAACGCGAACGAGAAGCATAATAGGCTAAAAATAAGAATACATTTTTTTTTCATATAGATTGATATTTAGGTTTTTATAAATCTAAAGGTAATCAAAAACGTTTTATTTGTTCTCGAAAATTTTTAAATGGTATATTTGCGGCACTAAAAATAGAATTTGAAATGAAAGCAGGTATTGTTGGATTGCCAAACGTAGGGAAATCTACCCTTTTTAATTGTTTGTCTAATGCAAAAGCGCAAAGCGCAAATTTTCCGTTTTGTACTATAGAGCCTAATATAGGTGTTGTAAATGTACCAGATGCAAGGTTGCAAAAATTAGAAGAATTGGTAAACCCAGAGCGTGTTTTACCTGCAACTGTAGAGATTGTAGATATTGCAGGTCTTGTAAAAGGTGCAAGTAAAGGAGAAGGTTTAGGGAATCAGTTTTTAGGAAACATTAGAGAAACTGATGCTATTTTACACGTATTACGCTGCTTTAATAATGATAATATTGTACACGTAGATGGTTCTGTAGATCCTATTAGAGATAAGGAAACCATAGATATGGAGTTGCAGTTAAAGGATTTAGAAACTGTAGATAAAAAACTAGAAAAAGTAAAACGTACAGCTAAAACAGGAAATAAAGAGGCGCAGAAGGAAGAAGCCGTTCTTTTAAAGTTAAAGGAAGGTTTAGAAGCTGGTATTTCTGTTAGAGCTATAGAGGTTGAAGAAAAAGACCATTTAGAATATGTTAAACCGCTACAGTTTATTACAGATAAGCCAGTAATGTATGTATGTAATGTAGATGAAGATGCAGCTGTAAATGGTAATGAATATGTAGAAAAAGTTAAAGAAGCTGTAGCTAAAGAAAATGCAGAAGTTATTTTCTTAGCAGTAGGTACAGAAGCAGATATTACAGAGTTAGATAGTTATGAGGAGCGCCAAATGTTTTTAGAAGATTTAGGTTTAGAAGAGCCTGGTTCTGCTAAGTTAATTAGAGGTGCTTACAAGCTACTAAATTTAGAGACCTATTTTACTGCAGGTGTTAAAGAGGTGAGAGCCTGGACTATACCAGTGGGGGCAACCGCGCCACAAGCAGCAGGTGTTATACATACAGATTTTGAAAAAGGTTTTATACGTGCAGAAGTTATTGCTTACAATGACTATGTTACTTACGGTAGCGAAGCTAAAGTTAAAGAAGCAGGAAAAATGCGTGTAGAAGGTAAAGAGTATATTGTAAAAGATGGAGATGTTATGCACTTTAGATTTAATGTATAATAGTTTTTAACTTAATTATAAATTAAAATGCTGTAACCTTGTTGCAGCATTTTTTTGTGCTATAAAGTTAAAATGATGAATTTTTTATCTTATTTCTTAATTGTAACTACTTAATTTCTATATATCAACAAAATTAAATGTACTATTGTTAATTACTTTAAGCTGTAGGTGTTTCATTTTTTTCTAACACTTACTATATTAGCGTGCAAACTGCAATTATCCTAAATCAATGTCAGACAATACTAAATATACTGAAGACAATATACGTTCCTTAGACTGGAAAGAGCATATTCGTATGCGTCCTGGTATGTATATTGGTAAATTAGGCGATGGTTCATCTGCAGATGACGGTATCTACATTCTTTTAAAAGAAGTTTTAGATAACTGTATAGATGAGTTTGTAATGGGTGCAGGCAAGACCATAGAAATTAGCATAAAAGATAATTTAGTTAAGGTTCGCGATTATGGTCGTGGTATTCCGCTAGGTAAAGTTGTAGATGTAGTATCTAAAATGAATACTGGTGGTAAGTACGACTCTAAAGCCTTTAAAAAATCTGTTGGATTAAATGGTGTAGGTACCAAAGCTGTAAACGCTTTGTCTAACTTTTTTAAAGTAGAGTCTTCAAGAGAAGGGCAATCTAAATGGGCAGAGTTTAGTCAAGGTAATTTAGTTGCAGAAGAAGGTCCTGTAGATAGCTCTAAAAGAAAAGGTACAAAAGTTTCGTTTACACCAGATGAAACTATATTTAAAAACTACAAATACAGAAATGAGTATGTAGTACGTATGCTTAAAAACTACGTGTACCTAAATCCTGGATTGACTATAGTTTTTAATGGAGAAAAATATTTTTCAGAAAATGGACTTAAAGATCTTTTAGAAGATAATAATAATGTTGAAGATTTACTGTATCCTATTATTCATTTAAAAGGAGATGATATAGAAATAGCTATAACACACAGTAAAACACAGTATAGTGAAGAGTATCAATCCTTTGTTAATGGTCAGCATACCACACAAGGTGGTACGCATCAATCTGCTTTTAGAGAGGCTATTGTAAAAACAATTAGGGATTTTTACGGGAAAAGTTATGAGGCTTCGGATATTCGAAAGTCAATTATCTCTGCAGTATCAATAAAAGTAATGGAGCCTGTTTTTGAAAGTCAAACAAAAACAAAACTTGGTTCTACAGATATGGGAGGTAACTACCCAACTGTACGTACTTATATAAACGATTTTGTTGGTAAGTATTTAGATAATTACCTTCATAAAAACCCTGAAACAGCAGAAGCGTTACAGCGTAAAATAATACAAGCAGAACGCGAGCGTAAAGACTTGTCTGGTATTCGTAAGCTTGCAAGAGATAGAGCTAAAAAAGCCAGTCTGCATAATAAAAAACTAAGAGATTGCCGTGTTCACTTGGGAGACCTTAAAAAGGACAGAAGATTAGAGTCTACTTTATTTATTACCGAGGGAGATTCTGCATCTGGATCTATAACTAAATCTAGAGATGTTAATACCCAAGCAGTTTTTAGTTTGCGTGGTAAGCCTTTAAACTCTTACGGAATGTCTAAAAAGATTGTGTATGAGAACGAAGAGTTTAATTTATTGCAGGCAGCTTTAAATATAGAAGAGTCTATGGAAGATTTGCGTTACAATAATATTGTAATTGCAACAGATGCCGATGTAGATGGTATGCATATTAGATTGTTATTAATTACTTTTTTTCTGCAGTTTTTCCCAGAATTAATAAAGGAAAATCATTTGTATATATTACAAACGCCTCTTTTTAGAGTTCGTAATAAAAAACAAACATACTATTGTTATAGTCCAGAGGAAAAGGCTGAAGCAATAGAAAAGTTAACTGGTAAACCAGAAATTACCCGATTTAAAGGTTTGGGTGAAATTTCTCCAGATGAGTTTAAACATTTCATTGGTGATGATATTCGTTTAGAACCTGTAATGCTAGACAAGGCAATGTCAATTGAGCAATTGTTAAGTTTTTATATGGGGAAAAATACACCAGATCGTCAAAAATTTATTATAGAAAATCTTAAAGTAGAACTTGATTTAATCGAGGACAACTAATTATAAACCAGATAAACACGAGTCTTTCTTTATGGAAGAGAACGAAGAAGTTAACGAAAATCTAGATAATAACGCAAACAATCCACAAGATGAGCTTACAAAGGTCACTGGGATGTATAAAGATTGGTTTTTAGATTACGCCTCTTATGTAATTTTAGAACGTGCTGTACCTGCTATAGAAGACGGTTTTAAGCCTGTGCAACGTAGAATTATGCACTCGCTTAAAGAGTTAGATGATGGAAGGTATAATAAAGTTGCAAATGTAGTAGGGCATACAATGCAGTATCATCCGCATGGAGATGCGAGTATTGCAGATGCTATGGTGCAAATAGGGCAAAAAGATCTTTTAATTGATACGCAAGGTAACTGGGGTAATATATTAACAGGAGACAGGGCGGCGGCGTCTAGGTATATAGAAGCTAGGTTGTCTAAATTTGCTTTAGATGTTGTGTTTAGTCCTAAAATTACTGAATGGCAACAATCTTATGATGGCCGTAAAAAAGAACCTGTAAACCTACCAGTTAAGTTTCCATTATTACTTGCGCAAGGTGCAGAGGGTATTGCAGTGGGTTTATCAACTAAAATTCTTCCGCACAACTTTATAGAATTAATAGATTCTTCTATTAAGCATTTAAAAGGGCAAAAATTTAAATTGTTCCCAGATTTTCCTACTTCAGGAATTATAGATGTTACTGGTTATAATGACGGACTTAGAGGTGGTAAAATAAGGGTTAGAGCTAAAATATCTCAACTAGATAAAAACACTCTGGTTATTAATGAGATACCATACGGGACTAACACCTCTTCTTTAATAGATTCAATTTTAAAAGCCAATGATAAGGGTAAAATAAAAATTAAAAAAATTGAAGATAATACAGCTGCAGATGTAGAGATTTTGGTTCATTTGCCAGCTGGTATTTCACCAGATAAAACTATAGATGCACTCTACGCGTTTACAGCTTGCGAATCTTCTATTTCGCCTTTAGGTTGTATTATAGAAGATAATAAGCCGTTATTTATTGGGGTAACAGAAATGTTGCAGCGCTCTACAGATTATACTGTACAACTCCTTAAGGAAGAATTAGAAATTCAATTAGGTGAGTTAGAGGAGCAGTGGCATTTTTCTTCTTTAGAACGTATTTTTATTGAAAACCGAATTTATAGAGATATTGAAGAAGAAGAAACCTGGGAAGGTGTTATAGCTGCTATAGATAAGGGTTTAAAACCGCATACCAAACATTTAAAAAGAGCTGTTACAGAGGAGGATATAACTCGTTTAACAGAGATTAGAATAAAGCGTATTTCTAAATTTGATTTAGATAAAGCTCAGCAATTACTTGATAGTTTAGAGGAGCGCATAGCAGAGGTAAAACATAATCTAGAGCATTTGATAGAATTTGCTATAGATTATTTCAAAAATCTAAAGGAGAAATACGGTAAAGATCGTGAGCGTAAATCTGAAATTAGAGTTTTTGATGATATTGAAGCAACAAAAGTTGTTATTAGAAATACTAAACTCTATGTAAATAGAGAAGAAGGTTTTGTGGGTACATCTTTAAAGAAAGACGAATATGTTACAGATTGTAGTGATATAGATGATATTATTGTTTTTACTAAAGATGGCCATATGATGGTTTCTAAGGTAGATTCAAAAATATTTGTAGGCAAAAATATTATACACGTAGCTGTATTTAAGAAAAAAGACAAACGTACCACTTATAATATGATTTATAAAGATGGTAAAGGCGGAGCTAGCTACATAAAGCGTTTTAATGTTACCTCTGTTACCAGAGATAAATTGTATCCCTTAACTACCGGGAAGCCAAATTCTGATGTTCTTTATTTTTCTGCAAATCCTAATGGTGAAGCAGAAGTGGTGACAATTCACTTAAGACAGGTAGGGAGTATTAAGAAGTTAAAATGGGATATGAATTTCTCTGATATTTTAATTAAAGGTAGATCTTCAAAAGGTAATATTGTTAGTAAATATGCAGTTAAGCGTATAGACTTAAAAGAAAAAGGTGTTTCTACATTAAAACCACGGAAAATTTGGTTTGATGATGTGGTGGGTAAGTTAAATTTAGATGGTAGAGGAGAGTTGCTTGGCGAGTTTAAAGGGGAAGATTTAATTCTTATTATAACTCAAAAGGGAATTGCAAAAACTGTTAAACCAGAAATTACAACTCATTTTGAAGAGGATATGATAGTTTTGGAAAAATGGAACCCTAAAAAGCCTATTTCTGCTATTTATTTTGATGGTGCAAAAGAGCGATATTACGTGAAGCGCTTTCTTATAGAGAATGAAAATAAGGAGGAGTTGTTTATTTCTGAGCATCCAAAGTCTGTTCTAGAGTTGGTATCTACAGATTGGAGACCGGTTGTGGAATTAGAATTTGTAAAGCCTAGAGGTAAAGAGCAGAAACCAAATCAAGAGGTTGATATAGAGGATTTTATAGCTGTTAAGGGAATTAAAGCTTTAGGTAATCAGTTAACCGCAGACAAGATTAAAAATACCAATGTGCTAGAGTCTTTACCTTATGAAGAGGTAGAAGAGGAAGAGGAGGTTTTAAAAGAAACGAAAGTGACAGAGAAGGAGGAGGTTATGGATTCTAAAGCGGATGATAAAGATGATTCTACTGATGATGATACTGAACAAACAACTTTATTTTAGAAATAATAACCTTTAATATAGTTATCTTAGCAAAAAAAATATTTTTATATGGATTTAACAAACCCGCTAGTATATGGCGGTCCAGCGTTTATAATTTTTATTTTATTAGAATTAGCATATAGTAAAAGTCATGAAGAACATCATGATCTTTACGACTGGAAAGATCTTTTTGCAAGTGGTTTTATGGGTGTGGGATCTGCAATACTTGCTGCAGCATTAAAAGTAATATCCGCCATTGTAATTTTTGAGTTTGTTTTTGAGCTTTGCAATCCAGAAGTAAATGGTGTAAATACTAATCTTTTAGGTTATGAATCTTTTGGTTATGCTTGGTATGTTTGGTTGCTTTGTCAGCTTGCAGATGATTTTACATACTATTGGTTTCATAGGGCAAATCATGAAATAAGAATTTTATGGGCGGCACACATTGTACATCACTCATCAGACAACTTTAATTTGGGAACAGCTGTTAGAAATGGCTGGTTTACATTACTTTACAAGCCGCTATTTTATATGTGGATGCCAGCTATAGGTTTTGAGCCAGAGATGGTTGTGTTCTGTTTAGGTATAGAGGCCTTGTGGCAGTTTCAGTTGCACACGGTGTTATTACCAAAGTTAGGTATTTTTGAGAAGTTTATGAATACGCATACAATGCACCAGGTACACCACGCGCAAAACGTAGAGTATTTAGATAAAAACCATGGAGGCTTTTTAAATATTTTTGACAGAATGTTTGGTACTTGGTTGCCTTTAGATGATAGTATTGATGTTAAGTATGGTGTAATACATGCACCAAACTCTAACAATCCAATTGTTATTTTAACGCACGAGTTTAAAGATATTTGGATGGATATGAAGAAGTCAAAAAAGCTATCTCATAAGTTAATGTATATTTTTGGTCCTCCTGGATGGAGTCATGATGGCAGTACAATGACTGTTAAGCAACAGCAAAGGCAGTTTAAGCAATATGCAAAAAATAATCCTAAAAAGTCTTTTGAAAGGCCTAACTAAATTGGTTGTCTCTTTAAATAAAACAATAAAGCCTCGCTTATAGCGAGGCTTTATTGTTTTTAATAGCTTTTAAGCGCTTAAGAGTGTAGTGCACTTTATTTATGTGTTTGTAATGTAAATGTGTGCTTAAGATGGCTATTCTTAGTCGGTACTCTATTGTTTTACTTTAATAGCTTCACCTCTCATAACTACTAATTCTTTTTTAGGGTCTCTGGCAGCATTGCTGTATTCAAACGTGTAGCTGTTTTCAGTGGTTTCTAGTATTTTAAAGTGGATAGAAGATTGATCTTTTAAAGACTTTAATACAAATTCACAATCATTTATCCATCGTACGGATGAGCTGTCTATCTTATTTTCGTAATACTCAACACTATAATTCTCGTCCCTTGTAAAACGTCCTGTTTTTTTCTCGCCGCTTATTTCGTAATCAAAAGTAAATTCCCCGGTTTTAAAGTCTTTGCAATCTCTTTTAGGTGTGTAACAAGCTGTTACTAAACAAGCAGAAGCTATCAGGTAAAAATATTTTATTTTCATATCACAAAAATATGCAATTAGCTTAAAATTAGCCATTGATATATTGTTAAATTAAGGCTTTAATTTACTATTTGTTATAGGTTTCAAAAGTTCCATCGGTGTAAAAAATAATTACTTTACTAACTTCTTTTTTAAAGTTGTCTGTGTTTTTTTGAGCTGCTTTCTCGGCAGGGTGTGAGTGTGTTTTGTTTGCTTCAGGAAAGCTCCCTTTGCCGTTTAAAAGCCAATATAAATTCACCTCAGGGAAGTGTGTTATTACTTTTAAAACAAACTCTAAGCTGGGTTTGTTTCTTCCAGATAAAATATGTGATATACTAGAGCGTTGCACTTCTACTTTTTCGGCAAAAGCAGCAGCAGTTAAATCGTAATAGTTAATTATTTTCTCTAGTCTTTTTATGAATGCCTCTGAATTTACCATTGTAACATTTTATATCCTTTTTTAACACTTTTTTTACTTGTATTAGTTTGTAAACTAGTAAAATTATTTATATTTTTACTTTAAATAAAGAAATCTATTTATTTGATATAATGATTTTTATATTTTATTCATAAGTAAAATCAATACATCTAAACTTATTGATTTACAAATGTAACTAATTATTAATTGCATATAAAATTTACGTTTACAAAAGTGAATTAAGTAGTTACATTTGTAATTACATATGTTACATATGTAACTGAATATAGCACTATATTTACCACTTCATAATTAGGTTAAAATGATAGATTTTAAACAGATATTTTTAAGTTGTAAAGTTGGTAGTGTAGTAGGTAGATATGTGACTAATGAGCATGTTTTTCCTTTTTTAGAAGTTAGCATTTTTAAGAATGAAAATAAGCAAGTAGGAAAATCTGTTTTGGGAGAACCAATAAAATTAATTACAATTGGTACTGGTAAAATTAAGATTCTAATGTGGTCTCAAATGCACGGTAATGAGTCTACAACCACAAAGGCTGTTTTAGACTTTATTAGTTTTTTAGAGAAACCATCAAATTTGCAGTCTTCTATTTTAGAAAAATGTACCATACAAATTATACCAATACTAAATCCAGATGGAGCAAAAGCATATACTAGAATTAATGCAAACAAAATTGACTTGAATAGAGATGCGCAAGAAAGAACTCAGCCAGAAAGTAAAATTTTGAGAAAAGTATATGATGAGTTTAAACCTGATTTTTGTTTTAACTTACATGACCAGAGAACAATTTTTAATGTAGGTGAAACTAATAAACCTGCTACGGTATCTTTTTTAGCTCCTGCATTTAATGAAGAAAGAGATATATCTGTTTCTAGAAAAAAAAGTATGCAGCTTATTGCAGCTATGAATGGAGTTTTGCAATACTTTATACCAGGTCAAGTTGGTAGGTATGATGATGGTTTTAATGCTAATTGTGTTGGTGATGCTTTTCAGATGTTAAATACGCCAACCATTTTATTTGAATCTGGACACTTTCCTGATGATTATGAAAGAGAGAAAACCAGAGAATTTATTTTTTATTCTCTTTTAAAAGGAGTAGAAACTATAGCTAATAACTCTCTAAATAATTTTAGTATTGATGCTTATTTTGAAATTCCAGAAAATGGTAAGCAGTTTTTAGACCTTATTATTTATAATACTAAAAATATAACAACTACATATCCTAATGCCGATTCTTTAGGTATTCTTTATAAAGAAGTGTTAAAAGGTAAGAAAGTTGTTTTTGAGCCTGTTGTAACTGAGGCAAAAAAAATAGACAATTTTTACGCTCATAAAACTCTTAATTTACTGAATAATAATGATTTAGAGTTTGTTAAAAATAACCATCTTTTATCTACTGCTTTACTTGGTAATTAACAATTTAATTAGTATATGTAAAATAATTGCATTATTGATAAAAAAAAGTCATATTTAGTGCGTATATCTTCTTATTTTACTATTTTTGTTCCAAATTTAATTATATAATGACTAAAGTTAAGCTAGACGAAATTGATCACCAGATTCTGGATATGTTAATAGATAACACCAGAACTCCGTTTACAGATATCGCAAAAAAATTATTAATATCTGCGGGTACTGTACATGTAAGGGTAAAGAAAATGGAAGAAGCCGGTATTATACAAGGTTCATCTTTAACATTGGACTATGTTAAGTTAGGTTATTCTTTTATTGCTTATGTAGGAATATTTTTAGAAAAAACACATCAAACAAAGTTTGTTCTAGAGCGTTTAATTGGTATACCATATGTAACCGTGGCGCACATTACAACAGGTAAGTTTAATATTTTTTGTAAAATTAGAGCAAGAGATACTCAACATGCTAAAAATATTATCTTTAAAATAGATGATATTGATGGTATTAGTAGAACAGAAACAATGATTTCTTTGGAAGAAAGTATTAACGATAAAAAACGTTTAATGCATACAATTTTTAATGAATTGTAATTTCTTAATATTGAAAGTAAATTAATAACACCAACCCAATGTTTTACGCATTGGGTTTTTTATTTTTTAGAAATGAAAGCAACAGAATTAACATCACAAGATTATAATGCTTATTATAAAGGGTATATAGATTTGTTAGGAGATGTAAGCTTACTTGCCGCTTTGGAAAACGGTAAAAAAAAGTTTAAGGATTTAATAGCGGTTATACCAGATAGCAAGCTAAATTATGCCTATGCTACAGAAAAATGGACTGTAGCAGAAGTTTTAGTGCATATTATTGATACCGAGCGTATATTTCAGTATAGAGCATTGCGTTTTTCTAGATTAGATGCTACTCCTTTACCAGGTTTTGATCAAGATGATTATGTGCCAACATCTAATGCAAATTCAAGAAATAGAAAAAGTTTATTAAAAGAATTTTTAGATGTTAGAGCGGCAACCATTTCTTTGTTTGCAAATTTAACCAATGAGCAATTAAAGTTTGTGGGTACGGCAAGCAACTCTCCAATGAGTACTGCAGCTGCAGGTTTTGTTGCTTGCGGCCATTTAGAGCATCATACTAAAATTGTTTTAGATAGATATTTATAATAGGTGGTGTAAAAACACTATTCCGTTTCCTCTGCGTCTTCAAAATTAGCAGACGCAGAAGTTTCTGTACCTGTTGTTTCTAATTCTTTTTCTATAGCATCGTCAAAATTAGCTATAAAATTAGATAAGCTTTTACTTATTCTAACTAAGTAAATGGTGTCTTCTGTTCTGACTTCTACAGCCTCTACAAATTCCCCTTTTGCATTTTTAAAAACAATAATGTCATTATCGCCATATCCGTGCGGGTAAGACTCTATTAATTTAGCGGCTACAGTGTGGTCAAGTTTTTTGTAATCTACTAGTTTGCGTAACATAATTCATAGGTTTTAGTTTTATAAGAACTAAACTAAAACTTTTTTTACAGCAAAATTGTAATTAGTTGTGTAGCAGGGTTTTTATGTAGGTGTGTAGCTTAAACTTTGTAGTATGCAAAAGATTGGTGTAATAAATCTTCATCAACATTAACATCAATTTTACATTCTCCAATACACTCTAATAAAACAAAATTGATATTGCCGTGAGAATTCTTTTTATCAAACTTTAAATAGGTTAAAATTTGTTTTATATCATCTTCAGTAAATTCAACTTTTCCGTAGTGTTTTGTAAAGGTATTTTTAATAGCCTCTAAATCTTTATTTTCTAAACCAGTTAATTTATTGCTTAAAAAAGCCTCTAGTACCATACCTATAGCTATGGCTTCTCCATGTAAGAGTGTTTTTTTGTCTTCATTTTCTAAAAAATAAGACTCTATAGCGTGTCCTAACGTGTGGCCATAATTCAAAATTTTACGCAGGTTTTGTTCTGTAGGGTCTATGGTTACAACATCATTTTTAATAACCACAGAGTCGTAAATAAATTCATCAAGATTATTAAAGTCGGACACTAAATTTAATTCGTTCCAGTATTTTTTATCTTTAATTAAGCCGTGTTTAAGCATTTCTGCAAAACCACTGTTTAGTTGTCTTTTTTCTAATGTTTGCAAAAATGAAGAAATAACTAACACCATTTGTGGTTGGTTAATAACGCCAACTTGGTTTTTTAAAGAGCCTAAATCTACACCGGTTTTACCACCAACTGAAGCATCTACCATAGATAATAGTGTAGTTGGTACATTTATAAAATCTATGCCTCTTTTAAATGTAGAAGCAACAAAACCTCCTAAATCTGTAATTACACCACCTCCAAGGTTAATCATAACACTTTTACGATCTGCATCTAATTCAGATAAAACGTGCCAAACTTGTACGCAAGTTTCTATAGTTTTGTTTATTTCACCTTCTTCAATTTCAATTATTTCAAAATTATAGTCACCATTAATTTGTGCCATAAAATTTGGCAAACAATGTTGGTGGGTATTTTCATCAACCAAAATAAACACTTTAGAGTAGTTAGCTTTTGCTAAATGTGTGTTTAGTTCTGTATAGGCTTTTTGGTTAAAATGAACTGAATATGTTTGAGCTGAAATTGACTGCATAATTTTTATTTTACTAGACGCAAAATAAAGACATATTTTAGTTATTAGAATACAAAATCTGTATTTATATTTGCCGCATTACGAAATTCATAAAAATGGAACAAATTTTTGAAAATACAGCAACTGCTTTTGCTTTAAAATCGGATTCTGAATTAGAAAGAGCCTATTTTTTATTTAAGCTAATTGCTAATGAACCGTTAGTACGTATTGGTACAGCAGTAACAAATTTTGCTATAAAAGCACATTTGCCAGTAGAGGGCTTAATTAGGGCTACTGTTTTTGACCATTTTTGTGGTGGTGTTAGTGAGAAAGATTGTTTGCCTGTTATAGATAAAATGTACAACAAAAAAGTTAGTACAATTTTAGACTACTCTGTTGAGGGTAAAGAAGAGGAAAATCATTTTGATTTAGCTTACGAAAAAATATTACATGTACTGGATTTTGTAAAGGAAAAGGAGTCTATACCGTTAGCTGTTTTTAAGCCTACCGGTTTTGGACGTTTTATTCTTTTTGAAAAAGTTGGTGCAGGTATTCCTTTAACAGAAATGGAACAATTAGAGTGGGATAGAATTGTTGCTAGATTTGATAAGGTTTGTAAAAAGGCTTATGACTTAGATGTTGCTCTTTTAGTGGATGGTGAAGAAAGTTGGATGCAAGATGCGGCAGATGACTTATGTGCTTTAATGATGCGTAAATACAATAAAGAAAAAGTTGTAGTGTATAATACATTACAAATGTACCGTTGGGACAGGTTAGATTACCTTAAAAAATTGCACGAAGAAGCTAAATTAGAAGGCTTTAAAATAGGAATGAAAGTGGTGCGTGGTGCTTATATGGAGAAAGAGAATGAGAGGGCTGAAGAAAAAGGATATCCCACACCAATATGTGCTTCTAAAAAAGACACTGATGATAATTTTGATGCTGCGGTTGTGTATATGATAAATAATTTAGATACAATGTCTATTTTTATGGGTACACATAATGAAAACAGTTGTTATAGCTTAATGCAATTAATGAAAGATAAAAACATTGCCCATTCGGATCCTCGTATTTGGTTTGGACAGTTGTATGGGATGAGTGATCATATATCGTTTAACTTAGCAGATAAAGGTTATAACGTTGCCAAATATTTACCTTTTGGACCAGTAAGAGATGTAATGCCATACTTAATACGTAGGGCAGAGGAGAATACTTCTGTAGCGGGGCAAACCACAAGGGAGTTGTCTTTATTAAAAGAAGAACGTAAAAGAAGAAAAATACAATAAATACTATAAAAAAAGGGGGCATATTAAATGCTCCCTTTTTTTATACATAAAGTAATGTAGATTAATTGTTTATGCTAATTTTATCTACAACTACTTTGTCTGTGCAATTTATTACAGTTAAAATTGCTTGTTTTTCTTTAACTAAACCTTCAATTTTATAGGTTTTACACGGTGTAGATTTAGTATCGCTATTGCCAAAATCTATATCGCCATTATTAAAAAAATATGCTACTGTAGTAGAATCTATAGTTTTGTTGTTAAGTAAAACTTGTATATCGTTAGAGTAAGATAAAGGTTTAGAGCGTAGGTCTTTAAGAACTCTGCAGTTAGGAAAATAACAGAACTCTGTTCCTGTTTCGTCTGATTTCTTTTTTAAGAAAACAGTTAAAAATACAATACCGATTGATAGCCCAACTAAGTACCATCCTAATCGTTTGATGAATGCCATATTAAAAAATTAAAAAATTGATATCACTATACTGTAAGTCGTACCATTCTCCTACAGATTTGTTTGTTAAAATTCCGTGGTACATATATAGTCCGTTGCGTAGTCCTTTGTCAAAACGTAATGCATTTTCCATTCCACCATCTTCACCAATTTTTAAAAGGTAAGGTGTAAAAATGTTACTTATAGATATTGATGACGTTTTAGGGTATCTAGATGGTATATTGGGTACGCAATAGTGTACTACACCGTGTTTTTTAATGGTTGGTTTATTGTGTGTAGTTAATTCTGAGGTTTCAAAACAGCCACCCATATCTATACTAACATCAATAATCACAGCATCCTTTTTCATATTTTCTACCATAGTTTCTGTAACTACAATAGGGGAGCGGTCTTTACCTCTTATTGCGCCAATGGCAACATCACATCTCTTTAGAGATTTTAAAAGGTTTTTTGGTTGTAATGTAGATGTGTAAACGGTTTGTTTTAAGTTGGTTTGTATTTGTCTTAGTTTGGTTATAGAATTATCAAATATTTTAACGTTAGCGCCTAGGCCAATAGCAGATCTTGCAGCAAACTCGCCAACTGTTCCGGCACCAATTATTACAACTTCTACAGGTGGTACACCGCTAATGTTTCCAAACATTAATCCGTTGCCATTATTTGTTGTAGCCATTAATTCTGAAGCAATTAAGACAGATGAAATACCGGCTATTTCACTTAGAGAGCGTACAGCAGGATATTTACCATCTTCATCTTGTATGTATTCAAAAGCAATTGCGGTAATTCGTTTTTTTGCTAATTCTTCAAAATACTTTTTAGATTGTGTTTTAATCTGAAGCGCAGATATAATAGTAGTCTGCGGATTTAACATTTGTATTTCTGAAAGAGTAGGTGGTTCTACTTTTAAAATAAGCGGACAAGAAAATACTTTTTTAGTGTCTTTTGTAACTTCGGCGCCTGCATTGGTATAATCTAAATCAGAAAAATTTGCACCTTCACCAGCCCCAGATTCTATTAAAACCCTATGCCCGTTGCAAGTAAGAGCGTTAACGGCATCTGGAGTTAAGCATATTCTTTTTTCTTGGTACTGATTTTCTTTCAGCATACCAATAAATAATTCACCTTTTTTTCTAAGGATTTCTAGCTTTTCTTCTTGTGGTAGTAATTGATATTTGCTAAATGGCGAAGAAGGCTGATTCATATCCGTTTATATTAATTAAATCTGACCATCAAAATTACAATTTTATTTTTAAAACCATTGGTTAATTTGGTTTTTCTAAACCTTCATTAAAAACTGATTTTACGGTCTGTAGGGTTAATTACCTCTAGCTTAATATTGGTAGCATTTTCTGGTAAAAATGACTCTATTTTTTCAGGCCATTCTATAAATACCCATTTGTTAGCGTAAAAATAATCTTCTATACCAATATCTAAGGCTTCCATTTCGTCTTCAAGTCTATAAAAATCAAAATGATAAGCTAAGGTTTCGTTTTTGTTATTATGATACTCATTTACAATGCCAAAGGTAGGGCTAGAGGTGTCCCCTGCAACACCTAGTTCTTTCATTATGGCTTTAATTAAAGTGGTTTTGCCTGCACCCATTTCTCCATAAAAACATAAGGTTTTAGTAGGAGTGTTTTTAATTATATCCTTAGCAATATCCTGAATTTCTGGTGTAGAAAAAGTTTTATTCATTTTATAAAAAATTACAAGCGTACAAAAGTATTTAGTAGTAAGTTTTAAAACAATTATCTAGGCTCTAAAACAACAAACGGAATAATCATTTCTTCTAATGACACACCGCCATGTTGGTAAGTGTTTCTATAGTAGCTTACATAATGGTTGTAGTTGTTTGGGTAGGCAAAAAATAAATCATTTTTAGCAAAGATAAAAGAGCTGCTCATGTTAATTGTTGGGAGTTGTAAATCTTTTGGATTTTTTGCAGCAAGAACATCTTTATCGTCATAAGACAAGCTTCTTCCTGTCTTGTATCTTAGGTTTAGGCTAGTGTCTTTATCTCCTACAACCTTAGAGGGTTGCTTTACATTTATTGTGCCGTGATCTGTGGTAATTATAAGCTTTTGTCCCATTGCTTGGGCTTGCTGTATTATTTCTAATAAAGGTGAATTTTTAAACCAACTTACAGTTAAAGATCTGTAAGCTTTGTCATTGCTTGCAAGCTCTTTTATTACTTCCATTTCTGTTTTTGCATGTGATAACATATCTACAAAATTGTATACAATTACAGTAAGATTATTATCTTTTTGAGTTTTGTAGTTTTGAGACAATTGTTTGCCCTGCTTTAAACTACTAATTTTGTGGTATTCCCATTTTAAATCTAGTCCAAGCCTTTTTAATTGTGCGCTAAGAAAATCCTCTTCGTATAAATTTTTACCACCCTCGTCAGTATCATTTTTCCACCAGTTTGGATGTTGTTTTTCCATTTCTAAAGGTGTTAATCCAGAAAATATGGCATTACGTGCATATTGTGTAGCGGTTGGTAAAATACTAAAATAAGGTTCTTCTTTTGTTTTTTTATAAAACATATTTACGGTACTTTCAAAAGCTAACCATTGGTCATACCTTAAATTATCTACAACCACAAGCAGGGTGGACTTATCTTTTAGCTCTGGTTTAATTAAGTTTTTAAATAGCGTATGTGATAAAACAGGAGTATTGTCAACTGAAAACCAATTAGGGTAGTTTTTATCTATAAACTTACCAAACTGATTATTAGCCTCAATTTTTTGAGATTCAAGAATTTCAAACATTCCAGTATCTTCAATTTCTTCTAGTTGTAATTCCCAATGTATAAGTTTTTTGTACAACTCTACCCATTCTTCATAGGTATTTACCATTGATAAATCCATTGCAATTTTTCGAAATTCTTGTTGGTAGTTAGATGTTGTTTTTTCTGATATTAATCTAGAGTGGTCTAAACTCTTTTTTAAGCTTAACAATATTTGGTTTGGGTTAACTGGTTTTATAAGGTAATCTGCTATTTTAGAGCCAATTGCTTCTTCCATAATAAGCTCTTCTTCACTTTTTGTAATCATTACAACTGGTAAAGAAGTGTTTGTTTTTTTAATTTCGGAAAGTGTTTCTAAACCGCTAATTCCAGGCATATTTTCATCCAAAAAAACAATGTCCACTTTAGTTTCTTCTAGCTCTTCCAAAGCTTCTCTACCACTTTGGCAAGTTATCACTTGGTAATTTTTCTTTTCTAGAAATATTATGTGTGGTTTAAGTAAATCTATTTCATCATCTACCCAAAGTATTGTTATCTTGTTCATTTAGTGTCTATATTTGTAATTGTAAAGAAAGAAGATTTTGATTATATCTAACAAACTTAAAATATTCAATGATCCAATTTACGGATTTATTGGCATACCAAGCACGCTAATTTTTAATATTATTGCGCACCCTTATTTTCAAAGGCTTCGCAGAATATCACAAACTGGCTTAACATATTTAGTATATCCTGGAGCACAGCACACTAGGTTTCAGCACGCATTGGGTTGTATGCATTTAATGGAGCAAGCTGTACAAATTCTCCGTTTTAAAGGTGTAAAAATATCTAAAAAAGAAGAAGAAGGACTATTATGCGCCATTCTTTTACATGATATTGGTCATGGCCCTTTTTCTCATGCAATGGAGCATACTATTGTAGAGGGTGTGGATCATGAAGCTATATCCTTGGTGTTTATGCAACAGCTTAATAAAGAATTTGATGGTAAGCTAGATACAGCAATAGCTATTTTTAAAAAAGAACACCCTAAAAAGTTTTTAAATGATTTAGTATCTAGTCAATTAGATATGGATAGGCTGGATTATTTAAAAAGAGATAGCTTTTATACAGGTGTAGCGGAAGGTAATATTAATGCAGAACGCCTAATTACAATGCTTAATGTGGTAGATGGTGATTTGGTTGTAGAAGAAAAAGGGATATACTCTGTAGAGAAATTTTTAATGGCTCGTAGGTTTATGTATTGGCAAGTATATTTACATAAAACTGGCTTGGTAGCAGAGCAATTATTAATAAAAACGTTAAAAAGGGCAAAGGAATTAATACATAACGGTAATAATTTACCATGTAGTTCTATTTTATCATTTTTTATAAAAAACAAAATAACTTTAAAAGATTTTAATGCTGATGTAATTGAAAAATTTTCGGAGTTAGATGATATAGATATTATGGCAGCTATTAAAGAGTGGCAGCATAATAGCGATTTTGTTTTAGCTACATTAAGTAGAATGATATTGCATAGAGATTTACTTCATATAAAAATGAAGAAAAAGCCAATATCTGCAATAAAAGTAAAAAAAGAGTTTAATTTATTTAAAGAGAAACACAATTTAACGGATGAAGAAACAGCATACTTTGTGTTTAGTGGAGAAATAAAAAATACGGCTTATATACAGCATATACAACCTATAAAAGTGCTAAAAGAAAATGGAAAAATAATAGATGTTTCAAAAGCATCAGACCAGCTAAATAGCAAAACATTATCTAAAACAGTAACCAAATACTACGCTTGTTATCCTAAAACAGAATAGGTTAATGTAAAAAAAATGTAAAGAAAATTTATAAATATTATAATGGGTTAAAGTTTATAAGCCAGCGTTTTACTTGGTATTATAAAAACACAGCTCAAGTAAAATGTAAACATTTCACTATTTTTCTTACTTTTGTCACCGTTAATTATGGTTTTTGTAAAACCTTAATTTTTAATAATACATAATAAGGATAAAAAAACACCTTACTAAATTAATTAACAACACGTGAAGTTTACAGCTAGTCAAATTGCAAGTATTTTAGAAGGTGAAGTTCAGGGAGATCCTGAAATTACTGTACATACACTTGCTAAAATAGAAGAAGGAAAAGCGGGTTCGCTTACCTTTTTAGCTAATCCTAAATATACACCACATTTATATACAACAAAGGCGTCTATAACTATTGTTAATAAAGATTTTTTACCAGAGAAAGACTTTACAACAACGTTAATAAAAGTAGATGATGCTTATCAATCTTTTACAAAATTGTTAACCTATTATGATCAGGTTAAAAATGATAAAAGTGGTATAGAACAGCCAGTTTATGTAGACGAATCTGCTAGTTATGGAGAAAATGTTTACTTAGGTGCATTTACCTACATTGGTAAAAATGTAACTATAGGTAAAAATGCTAAAATATATCCAAACGTATACATATCAGATAATGTAACCATAGGAGATAATGTATCTTTATTTTCTGGAGCAAAAATATGCTCAGACTCTATAATTGGCAACAACTGCGTAATACATACAGGAGTTATAATTGGTTCTGATGGTTTTGGTTTTTCTCCAAATACCGATGGTACTTTTACAAAAATACCACAAATAGGTAATGTAATTTTAGAAGATAATGTAGATGTTGGAGCTGGTACTACTATAGACCGGGCAACAATGGGATCTACAATTATACGAAAAGGGGTTAAATTAGATAACCAAATACAAATTGCACATAACGTAGAAATTGGTGAAAATACTGTAATTGCTGCTCAAACAGGAATTGCAGGGTCTACTAAAATTGGAAAAAATTGTATGATAGGTGGCCAAGTAGGTATTGTAGGTCATATTTCTATAGGAGATAATGTACGCATACAAGCACAGTCTGGCATAGGTAAAAACATTAAAGATAACGAGGTTTTACAAGGCTCACCTGCTATGAATTATGGAGATTTTAATAAGTCTTACGTTCATTTTAAAAACTTACCAAAAATAGTGAAAGGAATAAATAACATTGAAAAAAAGTTTGATGGCAAATAAACCCAATGCAAAACAGAGAACTATAGCTAAAGAAGCTACGCTTACAGGTGTAGGTTTACACACAGGTGAAAAAGTTACAATGAAGTTTTTACCTGCTCCAGAAAACCACGGTTATGCTTTTAAACGTATAGATTTAGAAGGGGAACCTATAATAGAGGCCGATGCTAATTTTGTAGAAAACACACAGCGTGGTACTAATTTAGAAAAGAAAGGTGTTAAAATACAAACACCAGAACATGTATTAGCTGCACTAGTAGGTTTAGAGATAGACAATGTTTTAATAGAGTTAAACTCTCCAGAGTTACCAATAATGGATGGCTCATCAAAGTTTTTTGTTGAGGCTTTAGAAAATGCAGGTGTAGTAGAGCAAGAAAAAGAAAGAGAAGAATACATTGTAAAGGATGTTATCTCTTATAAAGACGAAGCTACTGGTAGTGAAATTACTATTATACCATCTGATGATTACCAAATAACAACTATGGTAGACTTTGGTACCAAGGTTTTGGGTACACAAAATGCTACTTTGTTAAAATTATCAGATTTTAAAGAAGAAATTTCTAATGCAAGAACGTTTAGCTTTTTACATGAGTTAGAAATGTTATTAGAACACGGACTTATTAAAGGAGGTGATTTAAATAATGCCATAGTTTATGTAGATAAAGAAATATCTGATGAAACAATGAAAAAGCTTGAAAAAGCTTTTGGGAAAGAGAAATTATCTGTTAAGCCTAATGGAATATTAGATAATTTAACATTACACCAGCCTAATGAGGCTGCACGTCATAAACTATTAGATGTTATTGGAGATTTAGCTTTAACAGGTATTAGAATACGTGGTAAGGTTATAGCTAACAAGCCAGGGCATTTTGTAAATACACAATTTGCAAAAAAATTAGCTAAAATAATTAAGTTAGAAAAAAGAAACAGTGTACCTAAATATGATTTGAGTTTACCTCCTTTAATGGATATTCATCAAATTATGGATATGTTACCACACAGACCTCCATTTTTGTTGATAGACAGAGTGTTAGAACTTTCTGATAATCATGTAGTGGGGATGAAAAATGTTACAATGAATGAGCCATTCTTTGTAGGTCATTTTCCAGGAGCACCTGTTATGCCAGGAGTTTTACAAGTAGAAGCAATGGCACAAACAGGAGGTATTTTAGTTTTAAGTACTGTACCAGATCCAGAAAATTACTTAACTTTTTTTATGAAGATTGACAAAGTTAAGTTTAAACAAAAGGTTTTACCAGGAGATACATTAATATTTCACTGTAGCCTTATAACACCAATACGCAGAGGAATATGTCATATGCAAGCGTATGCTTATGCAAATGATAAATTAGTTTGTGAAGCCGAAATGATGGCACAAATAGCAAAAAAACAATAGAATGAATCAACCTTTAGCGTATATACACCCAGGTGCTAAAATCGCAAAAAATGTTGTTGTAGAACCTTTTACAACAATACATAATAATGTAGTAATAGGCGAGGGAACCTGGATAGGTTCTAACGTAACTATTATGGAAGGCGCAAGAATAGGTAAAAATTGCAACATTTTTCCTGGAGCCATAATATCTGCAACTCCACAAGATTTAAAATATGCAGGTGAAGAAACTATTGTAGAGATAGGAGATAACACCACTATAAGAGAATGTGCTACTATAAACAGAGGTACATCGGACAGGCAAAAAACCAAAATTGGAAAAAATTGTTTAATAATGGCGTATTGTCATGTTGCTCATGATTGTTTTGTGGGAGATAATTGTATTTTTTCTAACAATTCTACCTTAGCAGGTCACGTAACTGTAGGAGATAATGTAGTTTTGGCAGGCTTAGTAGCTGTTCACCAGTTTGTATCTATAGGTAACCACGCTTTTGTTACAGGTGGTTCTTTAGTACGTAAAGATGTGCCACCTTATGTAAAAGCTGCCAGAGAACCATTATCTTATGTAGGTATAAACTCTGTAGGTTTGCGTAGAAGAGGTATTTCTTCAGAAAAAATTAGAGAAGTACAGAATATTTACCGAATATTATATCAGAAAAATTATAACAATAGTCAGGCTGTAGAAATTATTGAAGCAGAAATGGAAGCAACTCCAGAGCGCGACGAAATTCTTCAGTTTATTAGAGATTCTCAAAGAGGAATTATGAAAGGCTATTTTAGTTCAAATTAAATAAAAGTATGGCATCAACATCAGACATTAGAAAAGGATTGTGTATAAGATACAATCATGATATTTTTAAAATTGTAGAATTTTTACACGTAAAACCTGGTAAAGGACCAGCTTTTGTAAGAACAAAATTAAAAAGTGTAACCACAGGTAAGGTTATTGATAATACGTTTTCTGCAGGCCATAAGATTGATGATGTGCGTGTAGAAACACGTTCTTATCAGTTTTTGTATGCAGAAGGTACTACGTATCATTTTATGAATACAGATGATTATAATCAAATTACATTAGAAGAAAATAGTTTAGATGCTCCAGGTTTGTTAAAAGAAGGAGAAGTAGTTACTATTTTATTTAATACAGAAGATAGTTTACCTTTATCTGTTGATATGCCTGCTAGTGTTATTTTAGAAGTTACATATACAGAACCAGGAGTAAAGGGTAATACAGCAACAAACGCTACTAAGCCGGCAAAAGTAGAAACAGGAGCAGAAGTTAACGTTCCTCTTTTTATAAATGAAGGAGATAAAATAAAAGTAGATACAGAAAAAGGCTCTTATATGGAGCGTGTAAAAGAGTAAGTCTTTAATTTTTCTGTAAAATATAAACATTAGGTATAATAAACATTTGAAATTTCCTATTCCACATACTTTAAAGCAAATTGCAGCTATTATAAACTGTAAATATGTTGGTGATGATAGTTTTTCTGTTTTAGGAATGAACGAGATTCACGTAGTTACCAAAGGTGATATTGTTTTTGTAGATCACCCAAAGTACTATGACAAGGCTTTACAATCTAAAGCTACTATTATTTTAATAAATAAGGAGGTAGCTTGTCCTGAGGGTAAGGCTTTGTTACTATCAGACGATCCTTTTAGAGATTTTAATAAGCTTACAACGTATTTTAAGCCTTTTTTAAAATCGGTTTCTACGGTTTCAGAAACAGCAAAAATAGGGGAGAATACGGTAATACAGCCCAATGCCTTTGTAGGTAATAATGTTGTTATTGGTAAAAATTGTGTAATTCATTCCAATGTTTCAATTTATGATAACTGTGTTTTAGGTGATAATGTAACTATACATGCAGGATCTGTTTTAGGTGCAGATGCATTTTATTACAAAAACAGACCAGAAGGTTTTGATAAATTACTATCTGGCGGAAGAGTTGTAATAGAGGATAATGTAGATATAGGAGCACTTTGTACAATAGATAAGGGTGTCACAGGAGACACAACTATTGGTCAAGGTTCTAAATTAGACAACCAAGTACATGTTGGTCATGATACTGTAATTGGTAAAAAATGTTTAATTGCATCGCAAACAGGTATTGCCGGTTGTGTTATTATAGAAGATGAAGTTACACTTTGGGGTCAAGTTGGTACAACAAGTGGTATTACAATTGGTAAAAAAGCAGTTGTAATGGGGCAAACAGGTGTTACAAAGTCTATTGTAGGTGGCAAAAGTTATTTTGGTACTCCAATTGAAGAATCCAGAGAAAAACTGAGACAATTGGCTAACGTTAAAAAAATACCATCTATTTTACAAAATATTAAAAATAAATAAACAAAGAATACTTTAATAATCGCCAACAAAGCTATATTTTTGTGAAGCGAAAAAAATAACAAACGATATAATGAGTGTTTTAGTAAATAAAGATTCCAAAATAATTGTACAAGGGTTTACAGGTAGTGAAGGTACTTTTCACGCTGAACAAATGATTGAATACGGAACCAACGTTGTTGGTGGTGTAACACCAGGTAAAGGTGGTCAAGAGCATTTAGGAAGACCAGTTTTTAACACAGTTTTAGAAGCTGTTGAAAAAGTAGGTGCAGATACAACTATTATTTTTGTACCGCCAGCATTTGCTGCCGATGCAATTATGGAAGCTGCTAACGCTGGTATCAAAGTAATTATTACTATTACAGAGGGTATCCCTGTTGCTGACATGGTTAAAGCTTCAGATTATATTAAAGATAAAGATTGTCGTTTAATAGGTCCTAACTGTCCAGGTGTTATTACTCCAGGAGAAGCTAAAGTAGGTATTATGCCTGGTTTTGTATTTAAAAGTGGTACTGTAGGTATTGTTTCTAAGTCAGGTACATTAACGTATGAGGCTGCAGACCAAGTTGTACGTCAAGGTTTAGGTATTACTACAGCAATTGGTATTGGTGGTGATCCAATTATTGGAACAACGACTAAAGAAGCTGTAGAACTTTTAATTAACGATCCTGCTACGGAATGTGTAGTTATGATTGGTGAAATAGGAGGACAATTAGAGGCTGATGCTGCTAAGTGGTATAAAGAAAGTGGTAGTAAAAAACCAATTGTTGGTTTTATAGCTGGTGAAACTGCTCCTGCTGGTAGAACAATGGGTCATGCAGGTGCTATAGTTGGTGGTAGTGATGATACTGCACAAGCTAAAAAAGCAATTATGAAAGATTGTGGTATTCACGTTGTAGATTCTCCTGCTGAAATAGGTAAAAAAGTAAAAGAAGTTATGGGTTAATCCTTTAATCTTTATTACATATATAAAAGCGTTTACAAAATTAGTAAACGCTTTTTTTGTGCTTTAAATTAATGTACATTAGTTGTATTAACCACAACCAATTTTGTTATGAAAAATTTGTTTTTACAAGAAGATTTAAACTTTACAAAAAAAAGATTAGCTAAATTAAATCCGCAAACAAAGGCCCTATGGGGGAAAATGGAAATTTCTCAAATGTTAGCTCATTGTAATGTAGCCTACGAAATGACGTTTGAAGATAAACACCCAAAACCAAATTCTTTTAAAAAGTTTTTATTAAAAACATTTGTAAAAAATGCAGTTGTAGGTCCTAAACCGTATAAGAAAAATAGTAGAACTGCACCAGAATTTATAATTACAGAGAGTAAAAATTTTGAAGAAGAAAAAAATAGATTATTATCATATTTAGATAAAACTCAAAAACTAGGAGAAACATATTTTAATAATAAAGAGTCACATTCATTTGGAAAACTATCTAGTAAGGAATGGAATATGATGTTTTCTAAACATTTAGATCATCACTTAACGCAGTTTGGAGTATAAAATAGTGTGTTTTTTTACATTCATAAATAATAGTTGTAAAGATTTATAATATCAATATTAAAAAAAAGAAGTATACCTTTTAAAGGTCTAAAACATACGCTATATTTGACTTGCAACAACGCAAAATTTTATTAGATGAAATTGTTAGAAGGAAAAAACGTAATTATTACTGGTGCTAGTAGAGGTATTGGTATGGGAATAGCAAAGGTGTTTGCAGATAATGGCGCAAATGTAGCCTTTACATACAGCTCTAGTGAAGCTCCTGCCTTAGAATTAGAAAAAGAGTTAACGGCTAAAGGCGTAAAAGCTAAAGCATATAAAAGTAACGCGGCAAGTTTTTCGCAAGCAGAAGAATTGGTAGCAAACGTATTAGAAGATTTTGGTGGTATAGATGTGTTAATTAACAACGCAGGTATTACTAAAGATAATTTGTTAATGCGTATGGGAGAAGATGATTTTGATGCTGTAATTGAAATTAACTTAAAATCTGTTTTTAACATGACAAAAGCAGTACAACGTACTTTTTTAAAGCAACGTAAGGGTTCTATTGTAAATATGAGTAGTGTTGTTGGTGTTAAAGGTAATGCAGGACAAACTAATTATGCAGCATCTAAAGCCGGAATGATTGGTTTTACAAAGTCTGTTGCATTAGAGTTAGGTTCTAGAAACATTAGATGTAATGCAATTGCACCTGGCTTTATAGAAACTGAAATGACAGATAAGTTAGATGAAAAAGTTGTTCAAGGATGGAGAGACGGAATTCCTTTAAAAAGAGGAGGATCTCCTGATGATGTAGCAAACGCATGTTTGTTTTTTGCATCAGATATGTCTGCTTACGTTACTGGCCAAGTACTTAATGTAGATGGCGGAATGTTAACTTAATAGAATACTAAATTTTATATTGAAAAACAGAGACATTTAATACATGCAAATTACAACTGTACTGTGGGTAATTTTAGCAGCAATATTTTCGCTGCTTATAGTCCTGTTTCAAAACTATTACAAAACTAAAAGGAGAGGCAAACTTATTGTTTTACTCTCCTTTTTACGTTTTTTTGGTGTTTTTGGAGTGTTATTAATGCTTATTAATCCAAAAATTACCAAAACTACCTATACTGTAGAGAAAACTAGACTTGTTATTTTAACAGATAATTCTGCGTCTATAAAAAATAGTAAATCAACGCAAAAAGTAACAGATTTTCTTAAAAACCTTACTAATGATAGTGAAGTAAATGATAAATTTACAATAGACTCATACACCTTTGGATACAATTTAAATACAATAAAAGATTCTGTGACATTTACAGAGCAAAACACAAATATTGGTGAGGCTTTGCAAGCAACTTCAGAAATTTACCGCAATATCAATACTGCTATTGTATTATTAACTGATGGTAATCAAACGCTAGGAGAAGATTATGAGTTTTTATCATTAAACAATAAAACACCAATTTACCCGGTAGTTGTAGGTGATACAACAACATATACAGACATTAAAATAGACCAGGTAAATAAAAATAACTTTGCTTTTTTAAATAACAAATACCCTGTAGAAGTGAATGCTTCCTATACAGGAAAAACACCCGTAACTAAACTAATAACTATTAAAGAAAATGGTAAAACTGTATTTACAAAAAATGTGACTTTTAGCGCATTAGAAAACAGTAAAACCATAACAGCTAATATAGATGCTAAGACTATTGGTGTAAAAAAGCTTAAGGTAGCTATAGGAGAATTAACCAATGAGAAAAATACAAAAAACAATACAAAGACAGTTGCATTAGAGGTAATAGATGAAAAAACAAATATAGCTATAGTATCTGCTATAGAACATCCAGATTTAGGAACTCTTAAAAAAGCAATAGAAAGTAATGAACAACGTAATGTAACAATTTTAGCGCCCAAAAGCGATAAGAATTTGTGGCAAAACACTGATGTTTTTATTTTTTATCAGCCCAATAGTTCTTTTAAAAATGCAATAGATTATGCTACTAACTCTAACAAAAATTCGTTTTACATAACAGGTTTGCAAACAGATTGGGATTTTTTAAATACTGTGCAAAACACTTACATTTTTGAAGATGGTTTTCCTGCGCAAGAAGTATTTCCCAAGCTAAATTCGTCTTTTTCTAAGTTTGATGTTTCTGAGTTTTTAACTACCAATTTTCCTCCTTTACAGAGTAATGTTAGTCCTGTTTTTCCGCAAGACGAAAGCTTAACAATATTAAAAACAACAATAAGAGGCGTTACAATAGAATCTCCTTTATTGGCTGTTTCGGAGTTTGATAAAACAAAACAGGCTTTTTTATTTGGAGAAGATATATGGAAATGGAGAATGCAAACCTTTAGAAATGAAAAAGATTTTAAGTCTTTTGATGAATTTATAGGTAAAATAATATTGTATTTAGCTTCTAGCAATTCTAAAAATAGCTTTACGTTAGATTATAAGCAAGTGTATTTAGGTAGTAGAGAGGCAGTTATTAATGCATCAGTTTTTGATGATGCTTTTGAGTTTAATGCAAATGCTACAGTAGTTTTAAAAATAAAGAATAAAGAAAAATCTATTTACAAAGAAATTCCAATGCTTTTAAATGGATTTACTTATAAAGCTGACTTAAGTAGTTTGCCTGCCGGTGATTATACATTTACAGCTACGGTATTACATACTAAAAACACAAAATCTGGTATGTTTACCATCTTAAATTACAATGCAGAGCAACAATTTACATCTAGCAATTATAAAAAGTTGCAAAGGGTTGCTAACAGCACAAACACAAACCTATTTTACGTTAATAATGTAAATGGTTTAAAACAAGATCTGCTAAGTAAACAAACCCTAAAACCTACACAAAGGAGCAAGGAAAATATTGTATCTTTGGTAGAATTTAAATTTCTACTAGGCTTTATTTTATTGGTGTTTATAATAGAATGGTTTCTTAGAAAATACAACGGATTAACTTAAAAACTACTATGGAAAGATTACCAAAAATTGCATTACCAGTATTATTTGTTATTATATTAATTATAGTTATTATATCTAAATCTGCTGTTACAATAGACTCTGGTCACGCGGGTGTTTTATATGAGACATTAGGAGAGGGCGTAGTTACAGATGAACCACCAATGGGAGAAGGATTTCATGTTGTTGCACCTTGGAATAAAGTTTATATTTATGAAATACGCCAACAAGAGGTTTTAGAAAAAATGAATGTACTTTCTAGTAATGGTTTAGATATAAAACTAGAAGCTTCAGCTTGGTTTCAGCCAAAACGTAATGAATTAGGAAAGTTACACCAAGAAAAAGGTGAGGATTATATACAAAGAGTTTTACTACCTACTATTAGATCTGCAGCTCGTTCTGTTGTTGGTCGCTATACTCCAGAGCAGTTATATTCTAGTAAAAGAGATGCCATACAACAAGAAATTTTTGATGAAACAAAGAAAATTGTTGATGGAGAATACATACAACTAAATGAAATTTTAGTGCGTGATGTAACATTGCCGCCAACAATTAAAGATGCCATAGAGCGTAAATTAAAACAAGAACAAGAATCTTTAGAATATGAATTTAGATTAGTTACAGCTAAAAAAGAGGCAGAAAAAGTAACTATTGAAGCACAAGGTAAAGCAAATGCAAACAAAATATTAAGTGCATCGTTAACAGATAAAATTTTGCAAGACAAAGGTATAGATGCTACTATAAAATTGTCTGAATCTCCAAACGCTAAAGTAATTGTAATTGGTAGTGGAGACTCTGGTTTACCATTAATTTTAGGAAACCAATAAATTTACAATCATTTGTTAAGAAATTATCAAGAGTCAACTAAAATTTAAAAATCTCTTTTTTATAAAAGAAATAAGTTTTACTTTTACAGCATAATGAGAAATAAAAACACACATCATCATCACTTTACACCTTGCTATCAAGCGAGCTAGAAGTGTTTTGCCGTGTTTAAACATATATCTAACCCGTTTGAGAAATCAAGCGGGTTTTTTGTTTTTATCCATTTTGATTTCTTAAACACATACTAAAAAAAGAATGACTAAAATTAGAATTGCAATTCAGAAAAGCGGACGTTTAAATGAAGATTCCATAGCTATTTTAAAAGATTGTGGAATATCAATAGACAATGGTAAAGATCAGCTAAAAGCATCTTCAAGAAATTTCCCTATGGAAGTTTTTTACCTTAGAAATGGTGATATTCCTCAGTACTTGAGAGACGGAGTAGTAGATATTGCTATAATAGGAGAAAATGTGTTAATAGAAAAAGGAGAAGACATTACATTTTCAGAAAGATTAGGATTTTCTAAATGTAAAGTATCGTTAGCAGTACCTAAATCTTTTAAATATACATCTGTACAAGATTTTCAGGGTAAACGTATTGCAACATCATACCCAAATACAGTAAAAAACTATTTAGCATCTAAAGGTGTTACGGCAGATTTACACATTATTAATGGTTCCGTAGAAATTGCACCAAATATTGGTTTGGCAGACGGTATTTGTGATATTGTATCTAGTGGTAGTACATTATTTAAAAATAACCTTAAAGAGGTAGAAGTAATGTTAACCAGTGAAGCTGTTTTAGCTGTTTCACCAAAAATTACAGAAGAACGTAAAGAGATATTAGCTCAATTAGAATTTAGAATAGAATCTGTTTTAAGAGCTAGACAATCTAAATATGTGCTGTTAAATGCACCAAATGAAAAATTAGATACAATTATATCATTATTACCAGGAATGCGTAGCCCTACTGTGTTGCCATTAGCGGAAGAAGGGTGGAGTTCTGTACATACAGTTATAAATAAAGATAAGTTCTGGGAAGTAATTCAGGAATTGAAAAATGAAGGTGCAGAAGGCATTTTGGTTTGTCCAATTGAAAAAATGGTATTGTAATGAATAAGATTAATAATCCAGCTGTTGCAAATTGGAGACAAGTTTTAGAGAGGCCAACACAGACTGTAGCAGATATTGAAGACACTGTGGTTTCTGTTTTTAATGAGGTTAGAACTGATGGTGATACAGCTGTAAATAAGTATACTTCTAAGTTTGATGGTGTTTCTTTACAATCTACAATTGTTAGTAACGAAGAATTGGTTGAATCAGAAGAATTAGTATCAGAAGAACTAAAAAAAGCAATACAATTAGCAAAAAGCAATATTGAAGCTTTTCATACAGCACAAAAAACTGAAAAAATTACAGTACAAACAGCAAACGGAGTAAATTGTTGGCAAGAAAAAAGACCTATTCAAAAAGTAGGTTTATATATTCCGGGTGGTACAGCACCGCTATTTTCTACAATACTAATGTTAGCAATTCCAGCTAACATAGCTGGTTGTAAAGAAATTGTATTGTGCTCTCCGCCTAATAAAGAGGGAAAAATAAATCCCGCTATTTTGTATGCAGCAAATTTATGCGGTGTAACTAAAATATATAAAGTTGGTGGTATACAAGCTATTGCAGCTATGACGTTTGGTACACAAACAATACCACAAGTATATAAAATATTTGGTCCAGGTAACCAATTTGTTACCGTAGCTAAACAAATAGCAACCAAATATGGTGTAGCTATAGATATGCCAGCAGGACCTAGTGAATTGTTAGTGTTAGCAGATAATACGGCAAATGCAGCATTTGTAGCATCAGACTTATTAAGTCAGGCAGAACACGGTACAGATAGTCAAGTAATATTGGTATCTACATCAAAAAAGATGATTACCGATGTAGAAACTGAGTTAGAACAGCAATTAGCAGTTTTACCACGTGTAGAAATAGCAACTAAGGCCATAGCAAATAGCAAGCTGATATATATAGAAACATTAGAAACAGCAATGCAATTAATTAATGAGTATGCTCCAGAGCACTTTATTGTTTGTGTACAAAATGAGGACTATGTATTAAACACAATTGAAAATGCTGGGTCTGTATTTATTGGTAATTATACGCCAGAGAGTGCAGGTGATTATGCCTCGGGAACTAATCACACTTTACCAACAAACGGTTATGCAAAACAATACAGTGGTGTAAATTTAGATAGTTTTACTAAGAGTATTACGTTTCAAAAAATATCTGAACAAGGTATACAAGAAATAGGTGAAGCTATAGAGTTAATGGCAGATGCAGAAGGCTTACAAGCTCACAAAAATGCAGTTACATTACGTTTAAAGAGTTTAAAATAATGAAAGATTTTAACTTAGATAAATTAACTAGAGAGAATGTAAAAGGACTTAGTCCGTATTCTTCAGCTAGAGATGAATATGTTTCTGATGGTACTGAAATGATTTTTTTAGATGCAAATGAAAATCCATACCAAAACGGTGTAAATAGATATCCAGATCCACAACAACGTAGTTTAAAATCTATTTTAGCAGAACAAAAAGGTATAAAGTCAGAAAACTTGCTTTTAGGTAATGGTAGTGATGAAGTTTTAGACTTAATATATAGAGCATTTTGTGAGCCAAAAGAAGATAATATTATAACCTTACCACCAACTTACGGTATGTACAAGGTATTATCTGCTATTAACAACATAGAGAATAGAGAGGTGTTACTTACAACCAATTTTGAGCCTAATGTTGATGAAATTTTAAGTACAGCAGATAAAAACAGTAAAATTTTATTTTTATGTTCACCAAACAATCCAACTGGTAATAGTTTCGCTACAGAAAAAATGCATCAGTTATTAGAAAATTTTAAAGGTTTGGTAGTTGTAGATGAAGCTTATATCGATTTTTCATCACAAGAAAGTTGGGTTTCTCAGTTAAATAATTACCCTAATTTAATAGTAACACAAACACTGTCTAAAGCGTATGGGTTAGCAGGTGTAAGATTGGGAATTTGTATTGCATCAAAGGAAATTATAACAGTTTTAAATAAAATAAAACCACCTTATAACGTAAACGAATTAACACAACAACGAGCAAAAGAGCGTGTTTTAGATGTAGATACTGTAAAGCAGGAAGTTTCTGAAATAATGACAGAAAAAGACATTTTATCTAAAGTATTACTTGAAGTAAATTTTGTAGAAAAAGTTTATACGTCTGATGCTAATTTTATTTTAGTAAAAGTAGATGATGCTACAAAAAGGTACAATCAATTACTAGATAAAGGTATTGTAATACGCAACAGAACCACGCAGCCATTATGTAAAAATACATTACGTTTTACTGTAGGTACTAGAGAAGAAAACAACACATTAATAAGCGCACTAAACCAAATTAATAACTAACCGTAATTCTTTTTTAAAAATTGAATTATAACGAACTATTGAAGATGAAAAAAGTATTATTTATAGATAGAGACGGAACCATAATTAAAGAAACCGTAGATGAGCAAATAGATGCATTTGAAAAAATGGTTTTTTACCCTAAAGCATTTACTTTTTTGGGTAAAATTGCAAAAGAACTAGATTATGAGTTGGTAATGATTACCAATCAAGATGGCTTAGGTACAGATGTTTTTCCTGAAGATACATTTTGGCCAGTACACAACTTTATTTTAAAGTCTTTTGAGAACGAAGGTGTAGTTTTTGATAAGGTGTTTTTAGATAGAACTTTTCCTCACGAAAATGCCAATACTCGTAAACCTGGAACAGGCTTATTAACCGAATATTTTTCTGCAGAATATGATTTAGCAAATTCTTTTGTTATTGGCGACAGATTAACAGATATAGAACTTGCTAAAAACCTAGGTTCTAAAGGTATTTTTATTAATGATGAAACCAATCTTGGTACTGGAGAAATTACAGTAAAAAGAGAAGAATTAAACGATGTTATAGCCTTAGAAAGCAACGACTGGGAGAAAATATACGAGTTCTTAAAACTAAAAGATAGAGTTTCTGAAGTTACACGTAAAACAAATGAAACCGATATTTACATTAATGTAAATTTAGATGGTACGGGTAAAAGCGATATAAAAACAGGATTGTCTTTCTTTGATCATATGTTAGACCAATTGGCTCGTCACGGTCAAATGGATTTAGAAATTAAGGTAAACGGTGATTTAGAGGTTGATGAGCATCACACTATAGAAGATACAGCTATTGCATTAGGAGAAGTGTTTGCTAAGGCTTTAGGAACAAAACTTGGCATAGAACGTTATGGTTTTTGTTTGCCAATGGATGATTGTTTAGCACAAGTAGCAATTGATTTTGGAGGTAGAAACTGGTTGGTATGGGAAGCCGATTTTAAACGAGAAATGGTGGGCGATATGCCTACAGAAATGTTTTTACACTTTTTTAAATCATTTTCAGATGGAGCAAAAGCTAACTTAAATGTTAAAGCAGAAGGTGTAAATGAACATCATAAAATTGAAGCTATTTTTAAAGCATTTGCAAAGGCTATAAAAATGGCGGTAAAAAGAGATGTAGAAAAAATGGTTTTACCTAGTACAAAGGGAATGCTGTAAATAGTGATAATACTTAAAGTTTAAAATGAAAATAGTAATTATAAATTACGGAGCAGGAAATATACAGAGCATTAAGTTTGCTATAAAACGACTTGGTTTTGAGGCTGTCTTAACAGATGACGTAAATGAAATTTTAGCTGCGGATAAAGTTATTTTTCCTGGTGTAGGTGAGGCTAGTAGTGCAATGAGTAAGTTACGTGCTAGTGGTTTAGATACTTTAATCCCTACATTAAAACAACCTGTTTTGGGTATTTGTTTGGGTATGCAGTTAATGTGCAACGCATCTGAAGAAGGAGAAACAAAAGGCTTGGGGATTTTTAATGTTGATGTTGTAAAGTTTTCAAACAAGGTAAAAGTGCCACAAATTGGATGGAATGAGATATCAAACTTAACAACAAATCTTTTTAATAAAGTAAAAGAAAAATCTCATATTTATATGGTTCATAGTTTTTATGCTCCAGTTACTAACGAAACCATTGCAAAATCTAATTATGATGTAGATTACAGTGCAGCATTACAAAAAAATAATTTTTATGGAACTCAATTTCACCCAGAAAAGAGCAGTGAAGTAGGAGAGCAGATTTTAAGAAATTTTCTTGAAATGTAGAAGTTTAATTAAGTCTTAAGTAAGTGTTTCTATTCCTTTAAATATAAAGGCTTACTATTATAAATTAGTATTAAAAACTTAAGACTTTGTTCTTAAAATTTAATACTTTCTTTTAAAAAAACAAAAATGAGAATAATACCAGCAATAGATATTATAGATGGCAAATGTGTACGCTTGTCTAAAGGAGATTACAACACAAAAAAAATATATAACGAAAATCCTTTAGAAGTTGCTAAAGAGTTTGAGGCTCACGGTATAGAGTATTTACATTTAGTAGATTTAGACGGAGCAAAGTCTAAACACATTGTAAATCACAAAGTTTTAGAGGAAATAGCGTCTAAAACAAGCCTAAAAATAGATTTTGGTGGCGGATTAAAGTCGGACGATGATTTACGAATAGCTTTTGAAAGTGGTGCTAACCAAATAACTGGTGGTAGTATTGCTGTTAAAGATAGAGAAGTGTTTTCTTCTTGGCTTGAAAAATTTGGTGCAGATAAAATTATTTTAGGAGCAGATGCCAAGGATGAAAAAGTAGCTGTTTCTGGTTGGTTAGAAGAGTCTAAAGAAGAATTAGTGCCATTTATACAAGCATATCAAAAACAAGGGGTATGCTATGTTATTTGCACAGATATTAGTAAAGATGGTATGTTAGAAGGACCTTCTTTTAATTTGTATTCTAAAATTTTGCAATCATCAGAAAAAGGTTTAAAACTTATAGCAAGTGGAGGAATTTCTACTTTTGATGAGCTACCCAAACTAGCCGAAATTGGTTGTGAAGGAACTATAATAGGTAAAGCTATTTATGAAAATAGAATTTCTATGAAGCAATTAGAAGATTTTATATTAAATAAATAAAAATTTAGATTAGAGAGTACAGGAAAATAGAAGTCTATTTCTTTTCTCTTTATATGATCCATAAATAATATGTTAACAAAAAGAATAATTCCTTGCTTAGATATTAAAAACGGACGCACCGTAAAGGGAGTCAATTTTGTAGATTTGCGAGATGCTGGCGACCCAGTAGAATTGGCAGAAATTTATGCACAAACAGGAGCAGACGAACTTGTTTTTTTAGATATATCTGCAACAGAAGAACGTAGAAAAACATTAGCAGACTTAGTATTACGAGTTGCAGAAAAAGTTAATATTCCTTTTACTGTTGGTGGTGGTATTTCATCTATAGAAGACGTAGATATATTACTTCAAAATGGTGCAGATAAAGTATCTATAAATTCATCTGCAGTTAAAAACCCACAATTAATAAACGACTTAGCAGCCAAATTTGGATCGCAGTGTGTGGTTGTTGCCATAGATGCTAAAAATATAGATGGCAACTGGGTTGTTCATTTGGTTGGTGGTAAAGTACCTACAGAATTAAACTTGTTTGATTGGGCAAAAGAAGTTGAAAAAAGAGGAGCAGGAGAAATTTTGTTTACGTCTATGGACAATGACGGTACCAAAGATGGTTTTGCTAATGAAGCTTTAGCTAAATTATCAACCGAGCTAAATATTCCAATTATAGCTTCAGGTGGCGCAGGTTCTATTCAGCATTTTACAGATACTTTTAAAGATGGTAAAGCAGATGCAGCATTGGCAGCAAGCGTTTTTCATTTTAAAGAAATAGAAATTAGAGATTTGAAAGAAGAATTAAAAACTAACGGTATACCGGTTAGATTATAATACTATATAAAATGACAATAGATTTTACAAAAAGTACAGATGGTTTAGTACCTGCAATAGTACAAGACGCTGCTACTAAAACAGTTTTAATGCTTGGTTATATGAACCAAGAAGCGGTAGATAAAACTAACCAAACAAAAAAGGTAACGTTTTATAGTAGAAGTAAAAACCGTTTATGGACAAAAGGTGAAGAAAGTGGTAACTTTTTGAATTTAGTAGCTATGAAGGTTGATTGTGATAATGACTCATTACTTATTACTGTAAACCCAGTAGGGCCAACTTGCCACACTGGTACAGATACGTGTTGGAAAGAAGAAAACAATAATAGCTATGGTTTTTTAACGGAACTAGAAGCAATTATAACAGACCGCAAAGATAACCCAGACAATAAGGACAGCTATGTTGCATCTCTTTACAGAAAAGGAATTAACAAAGTTGCCCAAAAAGTTGGTGAAGAAGCTGTTGAAGTAGTAATAGAAGCAAAAGATAATGACGACCACTTGTTTAAAGAAGAAAGTGCAGATCTATTGTTTCATTATTTAATTTTGTTACAAGCAAAAGGCTTTAAATTAAACGATATTGTTACCGTACTTAAAAACAGACATTAGTGCACAGGTAATGTAAAACTAAAGGTGCTGCCTTCTTTAGGTTTGCTAAGTACAGTTATAGTGGTGTCATGCATTTCCATTATTTTCTTTACTATGGCTAAACCTAAGCCAGCACCTCTTTTCTTTTCAGACTTGTCTAGCTGCTTGTATCTGTCAAAAATATAAGGTTGCTCATTAATTGGTATTCCGGCACCAGTATCTGTAATATTAATTTCTACTTTTTTAGCTTGTTTTTTAATAGCTAGTGTTACTTTTCCGTTTGGTTCTGTATATTTAATAGCGTTTTCTAAAAGATTTTGTAAAGCACGTTCTACCATACTAACATCTGCATACACAAAGTTGTTTTCATTAGAAGCATCCATATGTAAGGTAATTTGCTTTTGTTCTGCTATTACTTTAAATTTTTCTATTAAGTCATAGGATAGCTCCGTTATAGAAAATGGTTCTTTTACTGGGGTAACTTGTTCGGACTCTAATTTAGAATACTCAAATAATTGATTTATTAAGTTTGATAAACGGTCTATATTATTATGGGTAATTTGTAAATATTCATCTTTTTGCTCTTCTGTAAGTGTATCTTTTTTAATTTGGAGCGTTTCAACATAGCCCTTTAATATGGCTAGTGGTGTTCTTAAATCATGAGATACATTTGCTATTAACTCTCTACGTAATGTATCTACAGATTGTATTTTATCAATATTACTAACAATAGTATCTGCCATATCATTAAAAGAGTTAGCAAAGACTTCAATATCAGACTTTTCTGGGTTTTTTATACGCGCAGTACGGTCTCCTTCCTGAAATTTATTTACAGTACTAATCATTACTCGTAAGTTTTTAGTTAAAAACCAAATACTTAACAATCCTAATAATGCTGCAAATAACATAGTTAGCAGGGTAGCGCCAATACCCAACTTCATAAAATATTGAGATAGCAGGCTATTACTTATCGCTTCAAATTCTTGTCCAGCTAAAATTATATAAATGTATCCTTCTTTATCTCCGCTCTTGTAAGGAGCAGCAGAAAATATTTTTTTCTCTTCAGTATTTCTAGGATCGTCACCTAAAATATACTTTTGTCCGTCTGTTTTAATAAACTCTTTTATTGGGGCAAGAGAAACGTGTTTTATAGGTTCGTTAGCATCATGTTTTAAAACAACAGAATAAAGTACAGAACCTGCATTGTCTAGTAAATACACTTCTATACTACGGTTAACCGCCATCATGTCATGCATTAAATCTCCAAACAAGGGCTTATTTACGCTCCCATCTTCTAAAAAAGGAGATGCATTCTGAAATTTTTCCTCTATTAAGTGGTTTGCAACCTTTGCATTAACTTTTTGTGTTGTGGCTTCATTGTATTTATTAGCAAAATACCCGGTTATTAGTATATAACAAGCACCCATTAATAATATAATAAAAATAAAGGCTAGCCATAATTTTTTTATAAGCTTGGTTCCTAATACTTTTTTTGATGCTCCCATAATTAAATTTCTTCGTTAAATTTATAACCAACTCCCCAACTAGTAAGTATATACTTTGGTTGTGCCATATTAGATTCTATTTTTGCGCGTAGTCTGTTAATATGTGAATTTACAGTGTGTTCATATCCCTCAAAATTATAACCCCAAATTATATTAAGTAATTCTGTCCTAGAATAGTTTCTACCAGGGTTAGAGGCCATTAATACTAAGAGCTCAAACTCTTTTGGAGATAAGTCTATTTTTTGTTTATTAAGCAATACCTTACGTTTATCTATATCAATATATAAACCATCAAAAGATAAGGTACTAGAGTTGTTTTCTTCAATTTTAGGAGTATCAGATCTACGTAAAACAGCCTTTATACGTGCTAAAAGTTCTCTGATACTAAAAGGTTTGGTTAAATAGTCATCTGCGCCAATTTCTAAACCTAACACACGATCTATTTCTTCAGATTTGGCAGTGAGCATTATAACTGGTGTATTTTTTTTGGCTCTTAATTTTTTACAAACCTCAATTCCGTCCATTATTGGTAGGGTTAGGTCTAATAAAATAAGGTCATAGTCGTTTTCTAAAGCTAAACTTAAACCAGTTTCACCGTCCATAGCTTTAGTTGTGGTATACACCATATCTGTTAAATGTATTTCCAGTAATTGTATAATTTCTGGATCGTCTTCTATAATAAGTATCTGTTTCATAATATGGATGCAAAAAAGTTAATATATATCACAAAGCTATCACAAAGTCAAAAAGTTTAATTTGTTAATGAAATTAAGGCTTTTGAAGCATTTATAGTAATAAAAGGTAGAAGTTATCACAAATACCTTACAAAATTGGATGTAAAGTTTACTTTTTTGTGATTTCATCGTTAAAAACAACCCGTTAATTTGTGTCATAATCTTAAAAACTCTAAAAATGAAAAAATTACTTTTATTATTTATGGCAACAGCTCTTGTAGTAAGTTGTGATAAGGATGATGACACAAACGAGCCGCAAACTAAAAATTTAACTATGGGTATTGAAGGTTTAGAAGACCTAGGTGCCGATTATGTTTATGAAGGATGGATAATTGTAAATGGAGCTCCGGTATCTACAGGTGTATTTACTGTAGATAGTAACGGAAACCCTTCTAAAACCTCTTTTAGTGTAGATGCTGAAACATTAGATCAAGCAACAGCTTATGTATTATCTATAGAACCAGCAGTTGATAACGACCCAGCACCTGCAACAACAAAGTTGCTTTCTGGAGCTTTTGCAGCTGAAACTGCAACTGTAAGTATAACAGATTTAGTTGGTGATTTTACTGGTGCTAGCGGAGAATTCTTTTTAAGAACACCAACAGATGAAGATGATGGTATGAATAATGGGAACGACCAATATGGTATTTGGTTTGGTATACCAGGAGCGCCACAAGCTACAGGTTTAGAATTACCTGTTTTACCAGAAGGTTGGGTTTATGAAGGTTGGGTAGTAGGTGAAGACGGACCAATTACAACTGGTACATTTATGGATCCTACTGTACAAGCAGAAGATTCTGGTAATCCTTTTAGTGGAGCTAATCCAGGACCTCCAATTCCTGGTGAAGATTTTTTTAATAATGCACCAACAGGATTTACTTTTCCTTTAGATGTTAGAGGTAAAACAGTTGTTATTTCTGTAGAGCCATCTCCAGATAATAGTCCTGCTCCATTTTTACTTAAACCATTAGTAGGTGTATCTGGACAAGAAACTGCACCAACAACACATAATTTAAGTTTAAACAGTGATTCTTTTCCAACGGGTTGGGTTAAAAGATAATTTGTTTTAGTCAATAAAAATAGCCTCTAGTTAACTAGAGGCTATTTTGTTTCTGTTTGTTTTTTTTTGGTTTTAATATGGTTTTTAAGGCCATGTATCTAAGTCTTCCTCCTCGTAACAATCTGTAATATAGCTTCCTATTTTATTTTTACGAATAGAGAATATTTTTAGTGTAATTAAACACAAACCTAAATAAGCAAGTACAATTGCAATTCCTATAGGTAAAAAATGATCTGGTAAAATGAGATCGTTATATGTGCTGTATCCAAAAACTATGCTAGCAATATCTACCATTTTGTATACATAATAAGCAAATATGAGGTAAAAACCATATTCTAAGTTTCTCATTTCCTTGTCTGGATATTCATTTTCTGTAAGTTTAAACCAAAAAGCATACAAGTATATTATATGTACTGTAGCTAACAATATAAAAAAGTAACTACCTGCTTTGTTAAAGTGAAACTTGTCTGTTAATAGACCGTAAAAATTAGAAAAGGAAACAATTATTAGTAATAGTACAGAAATAAGGACAGATAACTTCCATGAAATTTTTATAGATGGTATTTTCATATAATAATTAGAGTATAAAAAGCTGGGGGGCTCTATGTTTAATCTAACACAAAATTATATCATATGTTAAATTAAGTTAAATATAATCGGTTAAACACTAAAATATAAGGGTAAGTGTATAGGCATAGATAAAAGGTAATCTTGTATAGATTATATGTATAAATGCAAAAAACAAATCCCTTTGTAAAAAACTAAGATAGCCAGCCTCTTTTACTAGCGTAATTAGAAAATAAAAAAAGTAAAACTGAAATTATTATAATTACTATAGGGAAATATATAGATGAAGTGCCCAATACTTTAAGCGTGTTGCTCATAAAAAAAGTATACACATTTTGAGCAACAACTCCTGCTAAAGAAATTAAAAATACAGTTTTAGCTGCTTTTTTTCGTATTAGAAGTAGCATACTAGCCAAAACGCCGCCAAAAACAGCTATGGCGTATGCGCCTGTGACCCATGATGGTCTTTTTTTATAAAGTTCTTGCACTTCTTTTGTGAATGATGAGAAAATTTCATCAGACATATAAGCTTCGGTTATGTACGCCATAACTCCCATACAATTCCAAATTAAAGCTATAACAGCAATAATCCAGAACCAGTTAGGTACTTTATTAACGGTTTGTTTGTTTGTCATTTTGGTTGGTTTTGTTTATTAATTAATTGTAAAATACAAAAAATAAGTTGTTTTTTAATGTTTTCATTTATGCATACTTTTACTGCCGTGAAAAAAAATAAGCAATATTATTTAATTAGATTACAGTTTTTAGGCTATAGATTTAGTGGATGGCAAAAGCAGCCCGGATATAAAACCATAGAAGGTATGCTTACTAAAACGCTAAAATTTATACTTCCAGATCGAAAGTATAAAATTTTAGGAGCTGGCCGTACAGATGCTAAAGTATCTGCTTTAGATGCTGCTTTTGAGCTTTTTTTAGATGGTGAACCGTTACATGATTTAGATTTTTTTTTAAAAGATTTTAATAAAAATTTGCCTTCAGATATTAAAATAGTAGCTGTAAAGCACGTAAAGGAAAAGTTTAATATAATTCAGCATAGCAAAGAAAAAGAGTATGTGTATTTGTTTTCTTTTGGCGATAAAAATCATCCGTATGCAGCGCCATTTATGGCAAACATACAAGATAGTTTAGACTTAGATTTAATGAAAAAAGCGACAAGTTTGTTTGTTGGTACCCACAATTTTAAAAGCTTTACAGCTAAACCTAAAGAAAACGGAAAGTTTATACGAAGTGTAAACTCTGCCGAAATTAGAGAAAATACCATTTTAAAAGCTAATTTTTTCCCTGAAAAATCTTACGCCTTTCATATAAAAGGAGAAGGATTTATGCGTTACCAAGTACGTATGCTTATGGGAGCATTAATACAACTAGGAAAAGGAGAAGTAAGTATTTCTGATATTGAAGAAGCTCTTAAGCCAAATAGTACGGTTAAATTTACATTTGTAGCTCCGGGTTCTGGTTTAATGCTACATAGTTTAGATTTTAAAGATGATGCTTAGTACACAGTAAGCATCATCTTAATTTTTATCCAAATAAACCAGATGATAGGTACCTGTCACCTCTATCACAAACTATAGATACTATAGTGCCACTATCTAATGTACTGGCTAGTTTTATAGCAGCAAAAGCAGCGCCACCACTACTAACACCTGCAAATATGCCTTCTTTTTTAGCCAATAAAAGTGTAGTTTGTTCTGCCTCTTCTTGGCTCACATCTATAATTTTATCAACCTTAGAAGCATCAAATATTTTAGGCAAATATTCTTGTGGCCATTTACGAATTCCTGGAATTTTTGCTCCTTCTTTTGGTTGCACACCAACAATTTGTATGCTATTATTTTGTTCTTTTAAATAGGTAGATGTACCCATAATTGTACCTGTTGTACCCATAGCAGACACAAAATGTGTAATTTCATTATTTGTATCTTTCCAAATTTCTGGTCCTGTACTTTTATAATGAGCTTTCCAATTGTCATTATTCCCAAACTGATTTAACATAACAGCGCCTTTTTTTACTTGCTCATCTGCATAGTCCCTGGCCCCCAAAATACCTTTGTTTTCAGGCGTTAAAGTTACTTTAGCACCATACGCACGCATAGTTTGTATACGCTCTTTAGTAGATCCTTCAGATAAAACAATTTCTATGTCTAAATTAAAAATACCAGCAATCATTGCTAATGCTATACCAGTATTACCGCTTGTTGCCTCTACAAGTTTGGTATTTTTATTTATATCACCTCTGTCCAGTGCGCTTTTAATCATATTATATGCAGCCCTGTCTTTTACACTACCACCAGGGTTATTTCCTTCTAACTTAAATAAAAGTCTAACGTTAGGGTTTGTATTTAAAACTTTAGACTCTACCATAGGTGTATTACCTATTAAATCTAGTATACTATTGGACATTTTGTGTGGTTTTTATTTTAATTTCTGTTTTATGAAACACTTTTGAGTTGGCAGGTATAGAACTTGTAACCCAAGCATTACCTCCAATTATAGTATTTTCTCCTATTACAGTATCGCCGCCTAAAATAGTAGCATTTGCATATATGGTAACATTATTTTTTATAGTAGGGTGCCTTTTTGTTTGCTTTAGGTTTTTAGCAACAAATAGTGCTCCTAAAGTTACACCTTGGTATATTTTTACATGATCTTCTATAATGGCAGTTTCTCCTATAACTACACCAGTGGCGTGGTCTATAAAAAACGAATTTCCTATTTTAGCACCAGGATTTATATCTACACCGGTTAGCCTGTGCGCATACTCGGTCATTAAACGTGGTACTAACGGAAACCCAATGGCGTGTAATTCATGTGCCAATCTGTATATGGCAATAGCATAAAATCCGGGGTATGCCATATAGACTTCTTCTATAGACAAAGACGCAGGGTCGCAGTTTACAATAGCTTCTGCATCTAAATTCAGTTTTTCTAATATAGTAGGTAAGGTAACAACGTATTTCTCCCAAATTTTTTTACAAGGTTTTTCTAGTTTCCAGCAAGCAAGATTCACAAGTTCATCAAACTGAAGCTCTAACTCTTCTAAATTTTTAGCAACTGGTGTTTGGGTATCAAACAAGGTATAAAAAAGCTTTTGGGTAAAAACTTCTGTTTTTTCTTTTAAACTAAAGTTTAAATTAGGCTGCTTTTTATGCAACTCTATTTCTTTAATTACAGATTCTAGTGTCATATGTAACGTATTCAACTATCAAAATTAACCAATATTTAGGTAAAAAAACTTTTAAAAACAGTTAACTTTAGCATAAATAATAGATTAGTAAGATTTTTATGAAAAATGATGTAATCTCTAAAAATACCTTTGGTTTTTTAAATAAGCTAAAAGAAAACAATACAAGAGAATGGTTTTTAGAGCATAAAGAAGAATTTAAAGTTGAAGAAAATGCGTTTAAAGAGTTTATTACCTTACTTGGTGAAAAGCTAAATGAACATGATGATATTGAAAAATCTAAAGTTTTTAGAATTTACAGAGATGTACGTTTTTCTAAAAATAAAACACCTTACAAAGTACATTTAGCAGGTTCTTTTACTAGGGCAGGAGCACGTTTGCGTGGTGGGTATTATGTGCATATAGAACCAGGTAATAGTTTTGTTGCTACTGGTTTTTGGGCTCCTAATAAAGAAGATTTATTTAGAATTAGAAAAGAAATTGAGTTAGACGCGCAAGAATTTAGAGATATTATTAATAATAAGACCTTTAAAGATGCTTGGGGAGAACTTAAAGGAGAAGAGTTAAAAAGAGCCCCAAAGGGTTTTGATATTGCTCATAATGATATAGACTTGTTACGCAAAAAACAATACATCTTTACCAGAGAATTTACAGATAAAGAAGTATTGTCTGCTAACTTTTTAGATACCATAAACGAGCTATTTGCCGCTATTAGACCTTTTTTTGATTTAATGAGCGATGTATTAACTACTAATTTAAATGGTGAGTCAATTTTAGACTAAAACGGGCTCATTAAAATACTGTAATTGGTCTTTTAGCCTAGTAATAGCCATAGACATCATACGTTTATTAAGTGCAGATGAGTTTAGTGTATAAGCTTCATACTCTTCTACAGTAAATTGCCCTATAATAATGCCTTTTAGTGCATTTCTAAATTTAATGTCTCTTTGTATGGCGTTTTCAATATACTCAAGTCTCTTTTCTAGAGTTAAGTTGTAAAATTTGTTTTTGTGTTTTTTAATGTAGTTTTTAAAAACAACTAAAATTAAATCGTTTTGTAATTTAAGAATAGGTCTAATTGTTTTGTTCTGAAAAAGTTCGTCATTACTAATTCCGTCTACTATTTTAGTAGCTTTTATCTCTGGCCTAATGCGCAAGAGATCTGTAGATCTTTGGTTCATAACTAGCGTTTTACTAAAGGTACAATAACTAACTATTATTTTGACATATACTTAAGTATAGTTTTTAACGGGGTTATAAACATTTAACATTTAAATAAATAGGTTGTAATAATTAAAAATAAAAAAGATCTAGTATAATTAGTATCAACATTATTATCTGCTTGTTTTATTAACAGTTTAACCAAAAAAGTTGACTCTAATTTAAAAATTCCTAAAACTTTGTTAGATAATAGCCTGTACTTATTTTAATACCTAATTTTGTAATCTAAATTGGTACATTATGAGATTTCACAGTAGAAAATGGGTAAAACCAGGAGATTTAAATGCAAACAAAACACTTTTTGGAGGTAAAGTTTTAGCGTGGGTAGATGAAGAAGCTGCTTTATATACAATTATACAGCTAGAGAATAAAAAGGTGGTTACCAAATATATGTCTGAGATTAATTTTATGAGCTCTGCAAAGGAAGGTGATATTGTAGAAATTGGTATAGAGGTTATAAAATTTGGAGTATCATCTTTAACATTAAATTGCGAAGTACGTAATAAAATGACTAGAGAAACAATATTAACTGTAGATAATATTATTATGGTTAATTTAGATGAAGATGGAAAACCTAAACCACACGGAAAAACCAAAATTGAATATGTAAGAGACAGGTTAGCCAAATAATACCTAAAAACATAAATTTTAAAAAGTCTTAGTTAATAGCTAAGACTTTTTTTTTGTATTCACTTAAAAATTAAATATTTATAAAAAAACTATTTTTTAGTTTTAATTTGATTTTGGGTTTTAGTATTGAAATAGGGTTAAAAGGTCAATAAAAACGGCTAATTGTAACATTCTGTTACTAATAAACTTACAAATAAAGAGGTTTCACAACATAATAAGGCACCTATATAACATTTAATTGGTAGGACTCTGTTAAATATTGAGATTTACAATGTAATAAATTGATTACGTGTCTAATTTAATACTTAACAACATAAATTTCGCCCAAATTGAAATTGAAAGACCTACATACTTCATTATCCAATTTGCAGGAAAAACTTGATAGTTTTTCTTTTAACGAATTGTCTGTAAAACAAGCAGATGCACTTAGGGGTGTTTTAAATAACTTTAAAAAACTTTTAGTTCACAAAAGTAATGTTAAAGCAACTTTTTCATCAGAAAACAACTCGTTTAAAGATAAATTAATTACGCGTGCAAACAGTGAAATTAAGAAACCATTACACGGTATTTTAAACAACACTGAAAAACTATTAAAAAGTAATTTAACTATGGAACAGGAGAAAATTGTAAAAGACATACAGGTAACATCTAGCACTATGTTAAACGTTTCTGAAGATTTAATAGGGTACACTACTAGCAATGATATAAATGAAAATTTAAGCATACCTATTAAATTTAAAAATGTAGTTAATGATGTATTGTTTTTATGCAATACATTAATTACTACAGACAACCTTGTTTTAAATAAAAAAATAGATTCTGATATACCAAAACAATTAATAGGAGACCCATCTAAATTATCACAAATACTCTTAAACATTGTGGGTAATAGTATACAGTCTACAGCTAAGGGAGAAATTTTAGTTACAGCATCAGTAAAAGAAAACTATACAGACAATGTAATTTTAGAATTTAATGTTAACGATACCAATGGCACTATAACTGATAAAAAAGCATTAGAAATTTTTGATATTTATAGACAAGATAATTCTAAATTAGGATTAGGCTTAAATGTAGCTAAAGAGTTAATAGAATCTCTTAATGGTACAATTTACGTTTCTAACAGAGAATCTGTGGGTACCACTTTTACATTTACAATTCCATTTAAAAAGCCTTTAAAACCGCTTACAGCAACTAATATTGCTAGTGTTAGCGGTATTAATGTATTAGTTTTTGAAGATAATAAACTAAACCAAAAATTACTAGAATTTAAGTTAGACAAATGGCAGTGCACCTCTTTTGTAACAGATAACTGTAGTACCGGATTAGAAATTTTAGAAAACAACATTATAGACATCATTTTAATGGATATGAGAATGCCAGAAAAAAATGGTGATGAAATAGCAGAAATAATAAAATCTCATACAAACGCAAGAATTAGTAATACCCCAATAATTGCTGTTACTGCCGATGATGATATACAAAATAGCAAAGAATTTAATACCTCAAATTTTACCAATTTTTTATTAAAACCCTACACCTCTGAGGAGTTACTAAACACTTTATTGGAGCAATTACAAAAAAATGCAAATATGGAAACATTAACAAGTAATCATATTAATGATCATGGAGATACCCGTAAATTAAACCTAACACCTGTTTTAAATGAGTGTATGGGAGATTTAGGAATGCTTCAGGAATTAGTTAAATTATTTAAAAATAATGCTTTAGAATTTATAGGAAAGTCAATTGTACATATTAAAAATGAAGATTTTGAGGCCTTAAAATTTGCTACACACAAAATTAAAGCAGGTTTAAAAATGATGAAAACTGATGCTTTATTTGAAAGCGTTTTACAAATGGAAAATGCAATTAAAGATGATGTAGATGTAAAGCACTTAAATTTTCTTTACAATTGTTTTATAGATGAATACCCGGTTATAGAACAACAATTAGATGACGAATTATTGAGATTAGCAGAAGAAGCATAAAATTATATTATGGAGAAGAGATTACTGTTGGCGGAGGATGATGAATTACTTTCTTCACTATTAAAATATAGGTTAACTAAAAGCGGTTACATTGTAGACGTTGTAATTAATGGTAAGCAAGTAAAAGAATATTTAGTAGAAAACACGCCAGATTTAATTATAAGTGATATTATGATGCCATATATGTCTGGTATAGAACTAATAGACTATGTTAGAAATACTTTAAATTCATCATTACCAATAATTATAATATCCTCAGCAGGCAATGAAGAAAACGTTTTAAATGCTTTTGAAATGGGCGCAAACGACTTTTTGTCAAAACCTGTTAGTCCGCCAGAGTTGTTAATACGTGTAGCAAGGGTATTAAAAAACGTTCCTGTATAAAAAAATGATAATACTAAACCACATATTTACAAGTATAGCACCAAAAATTGGTGTTAACTTTTTGTGGGTATTAGCTATTGTATTTGCAATTGTTGCATTGCTATACATAGGAATTACTTTTTATGCAAAAAGCAATATTACATTAGGTGTTAAACGTAATAAAATTAAGAAAAGAGAACTAGGTCCAATAGTGAGTGAATTTCTATTTTTTGATGAAAAAACGGCTTCACTTGAAGATAAAAATAATTATGTATGCCTAAAGATTAAAATAAGGCAAATGCTTAAAAATAAGCGAAACAGAAAAATTTTGGCAGAAGTATTGGTAGAACTTAGTCAAGATTTATCTGGAGAAACCTTAAAATCTCTTCACAAATTATACAAAGATCTTGGTTTAGATAATGATGCGTTAGAAAAGCTTAAAAGTTGGCGTTGGCACACTATATCACAAGGTATTGTAGAGTTAACGCAAATGAAGGTTACAGACTCTTATAACAAAATAACAAAATTTGTAAATGGGAGTAGAGGTGTAATTCGTAAACAATCTGTTATTGCTATTGTGTCATTAAAAGATGAGGGTATTAACTATTTTTTAGACACAACTCAGCATAAAATATCAGAATGGCAACAGCTTAAATTGTTAGAAATACTTCAAAATAAAAAAAACTACAATCCGCCTAGTTTTAAAAATTGGCTATTTTCTAAAAATGTAGATACTGTTCTTTTTGCTTTGCGCTTAGTTAAGCATTATGATCAAAGTGACGCTAATTCTTCTATTGTTCAATTAATTAGACATAAAAACAGCCAAATTAGGCAAGTAGCTATACAGTGTGTTAGTGAGTTTAATGTGGTAGAGGCTAGAGAATCTTTAAAAAAGATTTTTAATACAAGTACAAACGATACTAAATTACTTATTATTGAAGCTTTAGAAAGCTTAGGATTTGCAGAGGATGTACAATTTTTAAATACTATAGAAAATCGTAAAGAAGTTTTTGCTGTTAAAAACAAAGCATTAGTTGCTATTAACAGTTTATTACCAGAAAATCATTTAGAAATAGAAGGGTTAGAAGATATTAGTGCCGTTTTAATCCAAAAAGAAGATAAAAAGCCATTAAATCCGCTTGAAGTTACAGTAACACCAAGAACCGAGATTGAAAAAGATTTAACTTCTGCAATAGATCAGTTAACAGATGACACAGATAATGTACCAATTGTTAATGATATAGCGGAGACAGATCTTTTAACGTTTACTATAGATGATACTATAGATGTGGTTACAGAGGTAGCACCTATAGATGATGATAAGCATTTAGAGTTTATAAAATTTTTAGAAACTAAAAAAGAAACACCAAAAGAAGCACCAAATACCGTTTATTTTAATGTTTCTGAGTCTAGCAGCACAAGTAAAAAAGAACCTGAAAATTTAATTAATAATTCCAAAGAGGCTCTGCCAGACTCTGTTTTTAAAAGCTTGTATGATGGATGCGATACCGAAGCAAAGCTTATTCTACTTGATGAAATAGGAGCATTAGGCGATGAAAAGGAGCTACAATTTGTATTAAGTTTATTAAATGCGCCAGAAATAGAAATTAGCAAGAAAGCTGCAAGTGTAAAAATTATTATAGAAAATAGATTGTCTGTAATAGCAGAGCAAGATGCTTTAGAAGAAAATGCTACATCAAAACTAATAAACAAGAATCCAAATTTACAAGAAGAGCTAAACGCCCGTTACACGAATACTACAAAAACTATTACACCAATTAAACCAACTTTAGTTAAAGAGTTAAAACCTTTAGAGTTGTGCTTTTTAGAGGAAGAAGAAGAAAAAACAGAAGAAGATGTTTTTGGCTTTTTTGATATCAATTTTATTTTATCTGAAGAGTTTTATAAAGATAACTGCAACTAAACCTAAGCCAAAACTTGGCCACATATGTTTCAGAGCGATTTTTTTACCATTATAGTAGATTATATAAACATTATATTTTTAATGTTTACCATAGTCTTATTTTCTGGTTACACGGTAATGGGGTACTTGGCAACTAAACATACCTTACACTACAGAAGAAAAAATAGTTTTGGAGACCTATCTAAGGTAATGGCATCTCCGCTAGCGCCCAGTATTACTATAATAGCACCAGCTTACAATGAGGGTATGAATATTGTAGAAAATGTGAGGTCTCTTTTATCATTAAACTATGTAGATTATGAGGTTATGGTGGTTAATGATGGAAGTAAAGATGATACACTAGAGAAAATGATTGCCGCTTATGACCTTGTGAAAATAGAGCAAAAAATAGATCCTAATTGGCAGTCTAAACCCATAAGAGGCATATACAAGTCTAAACAAAAGGCATTTCATAAACTTACGGTAATAGATAAAGAAAACGGAGGTAAATCTGACGCGTTAAATACTGGTATGCAACTATCTAATAACAGGTATGTTGGCTGTATAGATGTAGACTGTTTATTGCTGCCTGATGCTCTTTTACATGTAGTAAAATCTTTTTTTCAAAGATCAGGAAAAAGAGTTATTGCAGTTGGTGGTGTTATACGTGTAGCTAATTCCTGTATTATAGATGGTGGTGAGCTAGAAGAAGTACGTTTACCAAAAAATTGGTTGGCCAAGTTTCAATTGTTAGAATATACTAGATCTTTTATTTTAGGGCGTATGGCTTGGGGTAGTATAGATAGTTTGCTAATTATTTCTGGCGCATTTGGTTTTTTTGATCGTGAAATTGCATTAGCTGCTGGCGGCTATGACACTAATACGGTAGGAGAAGATATGGAAATTGTTTTTAGAATGCGTAGGTATATGCATGAAAGGGACTTACCATATACAGTAGAATATATTCCTGATCCTTTATGTTGGACAGAGGTTCCTGAGGAGGTTAAAATATTTATAAACCAAAGAGATAGGTGGTCTAGAGGTAATTTAGAAACCTTAACAAAACATAAGGATATGTTTTTTAACCCTAAATATGGTAGGTTAGGTATGTTAAGTTACCCATATTGGTTTTTTTATGAGTGGTTAGCACCGTTGTTAGAGTTTTTCGGATTTTTATCAATAATTCTATTCTATTATTTAGGCATATTAAACTTTCAATTTTTTATAGCTATAACGGCAGCAGTTTTCTCGTTTTCAGTTATGTTCTCATTTTTTGCAATATTTTGGGAAGTATATGCATACAATCAATACAAAACAAAAGACATTTTAGTTTTAATGTTGTTTGCAATTTTAGAGCCTTTTGTATTTCATCCGTTGGTAACATTTTCTGCTGTAAGAGGCAACTATAAAAAACTATTTAAAATAAAATCTGGTTGGGGAACTATAACTCGTAAAGGATTTAGTAAAGCAACATAAATGAGTGTTACGGTACCACATACAAGCACAGATTTAACCTTAAAACATTATACAAGGTTGTTAATATCATTTGCTTTAGTATTGGTAATTTTATCGTTATACCAATACATTGTTTTGTTTAACAAAGGCATTATAAATACCATATTTAGTGTTAGCTATTTGTTAAATATTACTCACCACATAGGTTTTGCAGCATTTGTTGGTTTTTTGCTAGTAATACCTTATTATTTTTTAGAAAAATCTAAATACGGAAGAGGTTATAAATTCACTTTTTTCGTGCTTTTTGTTTTACTAGCAACAGAGTGTTTTTTAATCTTATATTTTACAAGAGCATATGTGCCCTTAGGAGCAAACATTTTAGATTATAATTATGTAGATTTTAAATCTGCTATTACAACAAACATAGTGGTTCCTTTTCTTTTTATTTTACTTGTAACCATTTTAATATTTTTGTTTTATGGCACATATTTAATTACCTCTAAGTACTATCATTATGTAAATAAAATGTTTCCTTTTACCTTTTTTTTACTCACCATTTTTGTGGCTTCATTATTTGTTTCTGGTCAGCCAATAAACCAAAATAAAACACAATTTTTAATAGTTAATTTATATCAAAATTTTTTAGAAGACGATACTTATTTAGATAATCCAAACAACCCACCTTATCCATTGTTAAATGACTATAAAATTAATAACACTTTTAATAATCACTTTAATTTATTAGCAAGTAAACCAAACATAGTATTTGTAATGGTAAATGGGCTAGGAGCAGATTTTATAGACAAAAATTCCAAGTATGGTAATTTTATGCCTTTTTTAGATTCTTTAGCACAAAAATCTCTTTATTGGCAAAATTGTTTTGCTACAACCGGAAAACAATTTGGAGCATTACCCGCGGTAGTAGGTTCTTTACCACACGGTAAAAAAGGTTTTATGGAGGTAACCCAACAAGTTAACAGAGCAACCTTGTTTAGTATATTAAAAAATAACGGTTATAGTACAGCATATTTACAAGGGTCAAATAGTTCTTTTAATAATGTAGATAATTTTGTTTATCATGAAAAAGTAGATTTACTTATAGACCGCAGCTATTTTGGCTTAAACTACAAGCTTACACCAGTAAATAGTTCTGGGCAGTCATTAGGTTACCCAGACAAAGAACTGTTTAAAAAAAGTTTAAATACACCAAGGAATGCTCACAAACCTAAATTTGATGTGTACACAACAGCATCTTTACAAGAACCTTTTATAATACCAAATAATACGGTTTACTTAAAAAATGTAAAAAGTATAATAAAAAGTTCTAAAGCATCTAAAACAATTAAAAATCAATTAAACAAATCAAAAGAAATTTTGGCTTGTATGTTATACACAGATACTTCTTTAAAGTACTTTTTTCAGTCTTATAAAAACAAAAAAGAATACCAAAATACTATTTTTGTAATTACGGGAACTCACAGATTGGTGAATTTACCTGCTACTAACGCATTAAAAAAATATAATGTTCCACTACTAGTGTTTAGCCCAATGCTAAAAGCTCCAAAAACATTAAAAGCTGTAACTTCTCATTTAGATATTGTACCGTCATTTATTAATTTATTGGCAGACGGCTATAATATTAGTGTGCCAAAAAAAGTGGCATGGTTGGGTAATAATTTACCTTTTAGTTCTAATTTTTTGGCAAACAGAAATATTGCTATAATGCGCGATAAAAATCAAATTGAAGATTTTTTACATAATAATCACTTTTATTCTTCGGGTACCATTTATAAGGTTGATGACAAACTTAATTTAATACAAAGTACAAACGATAGTGTTTATAATTTATTAGTTAATTATAGGTCTATAAATTCCTATGTAACTAGATATAACAAATTAATTCCAGCACATACTGCAATTTTTAAAATAGAAAACACACAATTTTCTGAGGAAGATAAAATTTGGATTAATAGTGTTTTAAACGGACAAAGTTTTGACAGTGCTTATAAAACTGCTCAAAAAATGGCATTTAATAGAGATACAGAAAATGCTCTGCGTTTATGCAACTATATTCTGTATGAAATTCCTAGTCACATAGATGCTAAAATTTTAAAAGGGAGAATTAATTCATGGAACAAAAATTATGATGTTGCAGAACAAATTCTTTTAAAGTGTATTTCTTCAAATCCTACATATGATGACTCCTATAGTGCATTACTAGATGTTTATTTTTGGTCTAACCAAAATATTAAGAGTATAGATTTAGAGTCTATTATGCTTAAAAATGGAGTAAATACACCAAACTTATCTATAAAATTAAAAAGGGCACATACAGAACTAAAAAAATAACCGTTATACCTATACCTACAGTATTTTGTAATGAAATTTTCTATATACATATTATTAGTATTTACATTTTTGGTTATTACCACGGGTAATAGTCAAAACACTACATATATGGGAAATCCAGATGCTTCTTTTTTAGTTGCACGAGATTTGGCTTTTGCTAATAAAAGAAAACAAGCCAGAGATACGTTAAAACATATTTTATCTAAATACCCTAACTACACAGATGTAGAAAATTTATTAGCAAAAACATTAACTTGGGATGCTCAGTATAGCAAAGCCAGGTTACACTATAATAATATAATAACTAGAGATAAAAGTAATTTAGAAGTTTGGATAGCAGCTATAAAGAATGAGTTGTATGCCAAAAACTATAATACAGCACTTGGTTTAGCAAATAAAGGATTAGTAACATTAAAAAATAATACTGAGTTATTAGAATTAAAAAATAATGCAATTTTAGAATTAAATAAGGCAGAATCTAAAGTTAGCCAATCTACTATGGTTATAGATACCACTGTGGTGGTAAATTCAGATTTAAAAAATGCAATTTTACTCACAACAGAAGCTCAATCATTTAATAAAGTCTATAACACAATGTCTGCTGTTAGTATTGCTTATAAGCGTACAACAAAATTTGGCGATATTATTCCAACAATTAATTATAGTAATAGGTTTAATACAAATGGTATACAGTATCAGTTAGATGCCTACCCTAAACTTGGTACTAAAATGTATGCATATGCCAGTTATGCATATTCAGACTCAGAAATTTTTCCGAGCCACAGAATAGGAGGTGAGCTATACAGATCGTTACCAAAATCCTTAGAAATATCAGTAGGAGCTAGGTATCTATCATATAACAGTAAAAATGCAACCGTATTTACAGGTTCTTTAAGTTGGTACCCTGGTAACTACTATTTGTCATGGAGACCTTATATTAATCCTGCAAATAATAGTACAATTAGTTTTTCTAACAGTTTTACTGCACGCAGGTATTTAAAAGATAAATATAACTATTTGGACTTTCAGTTTGGCTTTGGTTTTTCACCAGAAACTACACAATTAACAGAGAATAATGTTTTACTATCAGAGTCTATATTTTATTTGGAGTCACAAGAAGCTGCGTTTACATATAACTTTACTGTAAAAAACACTAAAAATATACTTGCAGCAACATTAGGTGTTACAAGACAAGAGTTAATTTTTACACCTAATGAGTTTTATTTAGCAGTAACCGGAAGGGTAAAATATCAATTTAATTGGTAACAATATTAAAGATAGCTTTTCACAACAAAAAATAATAAGTTCACCACATTTTATTGTAACAACAAAAGTGTTTCTGTAGTTTTAGACCAGATTAGAAACCCAAATAACCTACTTATTATGTTATACGATACTTACGGAGAAGAATACCTTAACTTCTTACATGATTTAAACGAAATTTTAAGTCTAAATGAATTAGTAGAATTAGATTACATATAAATGTAGTTGTTATTTTAATATTTAATAAACCCCAAAATCTTTTGTTATGGCACACCAAAACAACTCGGCTTACTTATCATTTGTAGAGAGCCTAAATGAAATTCTATCTGAAGTAAATATTACCAAGCTAAATTATTCTTAGTAACATAATTACTTTATTAAAAAGCATAAAAAAAAGAGCAACTATAATTAGTTGCTCTTTTTTTTATTTAAAGTAAAAATTAACCTAAATATGTTTTTAATATTTTGCTTCTAGAGTTGTGTTTTAGCTTACGTATGGCCTTTTCTCTAATTTGCCTAACGCGCTCGCGTGTTAGGTCAAAAATCTGACCAATTTCTTCTAAAGTCATAGAGTGCTTATCACCAATACCGTAATATAGTTTTACAACATCTGCTTCTCTAGGTGATAATGTTTCTAATGCTCTATTTATTTCTGTATTTAAAGATTGATGCATTAATTTTTCATCTGGGTTTGGAGATTCCCCGTATTTAATAACATCATATAAGTTAGAATCTTCACCTTCTTTAAAAGGTGCATCCATAGATACATGTCTTCCAGAGTTTTTCATAGACTGTTTTACCTCACTAACAGATAATTCTAACTCTTTTGCAATTTCTTCTGCAGAAGGTGGTCTTTCATGTGTTTGCTCTAAATAAGAAAAAGCTTTCTTAATTTTATTAATAGAACCAATTTTGTTTAATGGTAAACGTACAATTCTAGACTGTTCTGCTAAGGCTTGTAAAATAGACTGTCTAATCCACCAAACAGCATAAGAAATAAACTTAAAACCTCTAGTTTCATCAAATCTTTTAGCGGCTTTAACTAAACCTACATTGCCTTCGTTAATTAAATCTGGTAATTTTAAACCTTGATTTTGATATTGTTTAGCAACAGAAACAACAAATCTTAAATTTGCGTTTGTTAATTTTTCTAATGCAGCTTCGTCTCCTGCACGTATTTTTTGAGCTAACTCTACTTCTTCATTGGCAGTAATTAGATCTATTTTGCTGATATCTTGCAGGTATTTATCTAGTGATTTTGATTCTCTGTTGGTTACCTGTTTGATGATCTTTAGTTGCCTCATATATCTGTTCTGTTAATTTAAAGTTTAAAAGTACAGTATACATTTTAAAATGTTATTTTCCAAACATTTAACACAATGTTTATACATTACTTATTAATAAAAAACTTACTTTTTGTAAATTAGGACCATATAAATAAATTACTTCAGGTTTATTTTATTTGGTAACTTTCGGGCTTATAGATTTTTGTATGAGTAAACGAGCTTTAAAAAAATATTTATCAGAATTAAAAAAAAACGAACTAGAAGAGCAGCTATTAGGGCTTTATGAAAAATTTCCTGCAGTAAAAGCTTATTATAGTTTTGTTTTTAATCCTAAGGAAGAAAAATTAGTACAAGAAGCTAAGTTAAAAATAGCAAATGAGTATTTTCCGGTAAAAAGAAAAAGACCAAGAGCGCGCAGATCTGTTGCTCAAAAATATATTAAAAACTTTTTACTGCTAGGTGTAGACGCTCCGTTAGTTGCAGATGTAATGTTGTATAATTTAGAGATTGCACAGGAGTTTTCTGTTAACAAAAATGTACCAGAGGCTTTTTATAAAAGTATGCTTAACTCTTTTGAGCAAGCCATACAATACATTGCAGTTAATGCAATACTACCAGAATTTAAAGAACGTATTTTAGTTATTTACAATCATACACAAGATAATAATTGGTTATTTAAAGACGGTTTTTCTAAGGCGTTAGATGCAATAGATTAAACAGTAACCAGCGTATTTATCTACATTTTTTATCAGTTTTATGCTCTAATGTTTTCTAAAAGCACAAAAATCGCCTAATTTAGCAAGGTTTATTTTTAAACTTTAATACATCGTTTTTCTACGATTAATTACAAAATAGGTTATCCAATTTGGAAGAACAGAAAACAACTACAGAAAAAACATTATACGACTACCAACTAGAGGATTTAAACAAAATATTCACCTATTTTGATGAAAATCCTGCTGGAACAAATTTGTTGTATCAATTGCCAACAGGTGGTGGAAAAACAGTAGTTTTTTCTGAAATTGCCCGTAGATACATAGCTCAAAAAAATAAAAAAGTTGTAGTGCTAACTCACAGAATAGAGCTAAGTGCACAAACGTCTAAAATGCTTAATAGTTTTGGCGTACATAACAAAGTTATAAATAGTAGTGTTAAAGATTTAAATGACCAAAATAGCTATATGTGCTTTGTAGCTATGGTAGAAACCTTAAATAACAGACTACAAGAAGAAAATGTAGAGCTAAAAGACATAGGGCTTGTAATTATAGATGAAGCACATTACAACTCTTTTCGTAAGTTATTTAAATACTTTAAAGATTCATCTATACTTGGTGTAACGGCAACACCGCTTAGTTCTAATATTAAGCTACCAATGAAAGACAATTATAAAAAGTTAATCATTGGCGAATCTATACAATCTTTAATTAAACGTAACTTTTTATCTAGAGCTAACCAATATAGTTATGATGTTGGTTTAAAAACACTAAAATTAGGTATTAATGGAGATTATACAGTAAAATCTTCAGATGAGTTGTATAGTAACCAAACTATGCAAAGCAAGTTGCTATCTTCTTACGAGGAGTTGGCTAAAGGTACAAAAACGTTAATATTTAATAACGGTATTAGCACATCATACTACGTATATGAAACCTTTAAAAAAGCAGGTTACAACATACGTCATTTAGATAATAAAAATTCTGCTGCAGAACGTAAAGAAATTTTAGAGTGGTTTTCTATAACACCAGACGCTATTTTAACATCTGTAAGTATACTAACTACTGGTTTTGATGAACCTACAGTAGAAACTATTATTTTAAATAGAGCAACAAGGTCTTTAACGTTATATTTTCAAATGATAGGGCGTGGTTCTCGTGTGACTGATACTAAAGATGAGTTTACCGTTATAGATTTAGGTAACAATACCAAAAGATTTGGGTTGTGGAGTGAACCTATAGATTGGCAAGAAATCTTTCATTTTCCTGACTTTTTCTTAGAAAACATTAAGAATGATGAAGAAATAGAACGCGATTTTGTTTATGAAATGCCTCAAGCTTTACGAGATGAGTTTTCTAAATCAGAAAATATATTTTTTGATATTAAAGCCGAATATAAGGCTGCTTTTGCTAAAGGGTTAAAGTCTAAATCGGTGTTGGAAAAAAGTATAGAGCAACACGCAAAAATATGTGTAGAAAATAGTGAAGATGTTTTTGATGCACGTATTTTGGCTAAGAAGCTTAAAGAAGAAATACAGTACCGTGTTAGGCAATATTCTTACTGTATAATGAATAATACTAAAAATTATAAAGAGTGGTTAGAGGAGGATTATGAGCGTAAATTACGATTAAGTATTTCTCAAAAATTTTCATCTAAAATGTAAATCTTTTAGCGTGAAAAATGTTTTATTTATTGGTTTTGTGTGGCCAGAGCCCACCACCACTGCGGCAGGTGGCAGAATTTTACAGCTAATAAACTTTTTTAAAAAGCAAAACTATACCGTAACATTTGCTAGTACAGCGGCAAAATCTTTGTACTCTGTAGATTTTTCATCTTTAGGAGTGCTAGAACAGGAAATAAAATTAAATAGTGATAGCTTTAATAGTTTTATAGCAAAACTAAATCCAGATATTGTTGTTTTTGATCGATTTTTAACTGAAGAACAATTTGGATGGCGCGTAGCACAAGTTGTACCAAATGCATTGCGAATTTTAGATACAGAAGATCTTCATTTTTTACGTAAAGCTAGAGAAGAAGCGTTTAAAAAAGGAAAATTACAACCTAATGAAGAAGCTTTAAAAGAATTAGAGATTACAAAGAGAGAAATTGCAAGTATTTACAGATGCGACTTTTCATTAATAATTTCTATGTTTGAAGAGCAGTTACTAATAAATACTTTTAAAATTGATAGTTCTTTACTTTTACATATTCCGTTTATGTTAAACACAAGTACAAGTACTAATTTTCCGCTGTTTAAAAACAGAAAAGATTTTGTTTGCATTGGTAATGGTAAACACAAGCCTAATGTAGATGCTGCGTTGTGGTTACATAAAGAAATTTGGCCGCTAATACGTAAAGAGTTACCAGAAGTAAACCTACACATATATGGCGCTTATTTACCGCAGCAAATTACAGAAAAACATAACCCTAAAACCGGGTTTTTAGTTCACGGTTGGGGAAAAGATGTAGACCAAATTATGCAACAAACTAAAGTAAATTTAGCTCCCTTGCGTTTTGGAGCAGGTATAAAAGGTAAATTAATAGATGCTATGCGTAACGGAACACCTAGTGTAACCACACAAATAGGAGCAGAGGGTATGCAAGGTATTTTACCTTGGGGTGGAGATATATCAACAACAGTTAACAGTTTTGTTGCATCTGCTATAAGCTTGTATACCAATGAAACTAAATGGTTGCAAGCTCAAAAAAACGGAAAACAAATTCTAAATACGTATTATGCTAAATCTAAATTAGAGGATAAATTATCTAATAAAATTAGTACTTTGCAAAAAGATATAAAAAAGCATAGAAACGCCAATTTTATTGGTAGTTTACTACAGCACCATAGTATGATGAGTACAAAATACTTATCTAAATGGATAGCAGAAAAAGAAAAGAAAAACGAAGCCTAAAATTTATACAAATGAAAAATATTGAGTGGAAAGTTGCTCAGGAGTTTGAAGATATTACGTATAAAAAGTGCAATGGTGTAGCGCGTATAGCGTTTAACAGACCAGATGTACGTAATGCGTTTAGACCAAAAACTACAAGTGAGCTGTACAAAGCATTTTATGATGCGCAAGAAGACACATCTATAGGTGTTGTTTTGTTATCTGCAGAAGGGCCTTCTAGTAAAGATGGTGTATACTCTTTTTGTAGTGGTGGAGACCAAAAAGCCAGAGGTCACCAAGGGTATGTTGGTGAAGATGGTATGCATAGGTTAAATATTTTAGAAGTTCAGCGTTTAATACGTTTTATGACCAAAGTGGTAATTGCCGTTGTTCCTGGTTGGGCTGTTGGTGGTGGCCATAGTTTGCATGTAGTGTGCGATTTAACTTTGGCAAGTAAAGAACACGCAATATTTAAGCAAACAGATGCAGATGTTACTAGTTTTGATGGAGGTTATGGTTCTGCGTATTTAGCTAAAATGGTTGGACAGAAAAAAGCTAGAGAAATTTTCTTTTTAGGTCGTAATTACTCTGCTCAAGATGCTTATGAAATGGGAATGGTTAATGCTGTTATACCACACGATGAGTTAGAAGATACTGCATATGAGTGGGCACAAGAAATACTAGAAAAATCGCCAACATCTATAAAAATGCTAAAGTTTGCAATGAACTTAACAGATGATGGTATGGTAGGGCAGCAAGTTTTTGCAGGTGAAGCAACTAGATTGGCGTATATGACAGAAGAAGCTAAAGAAGGTCGTAATGCCTTTTTAGAAAAACGTAAGCCAAACTTTGGTGAAAATAAGTGGATTCCTTAATTAAGGTATAAGTGTTTTAAATGAAAAAGAGTCTTGTTGGCAAAAACAAGACTCTTTTTACGAGAACACTATATGAAAATGAAAAATTATATACTCTTTAATTACACTGCTAAAGTATACAAGGTTTGTAATAAAATAAAATGTATGTTGTTAACCTAATAGTTATTGTTGTGTACCTTTGCAATTATGGTGTGTGGTATAAAATAGCAGCTAATAAGTAGTTATAAGAATGAAAAAACACAATTACGAGATAACAGTAGCGTGGACGGGTAATGAGGGTAATGGTACCCAAAACTATACATCTTATAATAGAAACCATACAATAACAGCAAATCACAAATACGGTGAAATTAAAGGGTCATCAGATCCCTCATTTTTAGGTGATAAAACAAAATATAATCCTGAAGACCTTTTTTTATCTTCCTTATCCTCTTGTCATATGCTATGGTATTTACATTTATGCTCTGTACATAAAATTGTGGTAAATTCTTATGTAGATAATGCTATTGGCACTATGGAAGAAACTGAAGATGGAAGCGGAAAATTTACCGGGGTAACTTTACAACCAAAAGTTATAATTACAGATCCTAAAATGTTAGAAAAAGCAAATGAATTACATAAACAAGCTAATAAAATGTGTTTTATAGCAAATTCATGTAATTTTAAAATAGACCACAAACCAAATATAACTGTTTCATAAATTGGTTACTTAGTAAATACTATACAACTACAAAAAAATATAAGATGTCGTTTAAAAAAATACATCCAGAATTAAAAGAAGCTCTAGAACGTTTAAAAATAACTGAACCAACACCGTTTCAGTCTAAAGTACTCTCAAAAATTAAGGGTGGTGCAAGTATATTTGGTTTAGCTCCTAAAGGATCTGGTAAAACAACAGCTTTGGTTATTAGCACATTGCAAAAATTAAAATGTGAAGAGTTTGAAGACGCGCCAAGAGCATTAATTTTTGTTAAGGATAAACAGGCTGCATTAGAACTTAAGCAAGAGTTTGATAAGTTTACATTTAGGATGTCTATACGTACGTACTGTGCTTATGAGGAGCAAAATATAGACGACCAAAGGGATGATATTTATGATGGTGTAGACATTGTAATTGCCACTCCTAAAAGGTTAAATAAAATATTTTATACTAACGGTATAAACTTAAACGTGCTACAATTGTTTATTGTAGACGATGCTGAGTTTTTAATTAAACCACAACTGTTTTCTGAGGTAATTAGAACACCAGAAAGCATAAACAAGTGTCAGTATTTGGTTTTTGGAACTAAGTTTGATGACCGTATGCAACGTATGCAAGACTCATTTATGGCATCTGCACAGATTGTGAAGTTGTAATTTTCTATTTGCAACTGTTACTTTTAAAAATAAAAATGTATCACTTTTCTAATTAAAAACGAGAAGTTTAATTTTAGTCCGACCTACGAAAGTATTTTAGAACTATAATGAAGCTATTACATACTATAAAAGTATAACCAAAAAGCAATTGCTTTTTAGTTATACTTTAAATCTTTCTCATTAATTTTTTTAGTCCATAACTCTTCACCATCTTTATTAAAAATAGAAATAGTAAGCTCACGTTCTTTACGTGGACCTTTTACATTTAAAATTCCAAAGTTATGTTGGCCAACAATGGTATCATCAATTTTGTAAGCATTTAAAGGCTCTTTGTTAGTATTAGCGCCAGCTGTTAATGAAGAACAAGTTAGGTCATATAATGGATATACGTTATCATTTTCTTGCATACGACTTAATACAGTATGGTGCCTGTCTCCATCTAAAAAAACAACACCTTCAATTTTTGCTTCACGTATTTTTTCAATTAAGTAATTACGTTCTTTAGGGAAAGTAGCGTGGTTTTCATACATCGCTTCAGAACTTACTACTTGTCCGCCAATAACAACAAACTTAAAAGGAGCATCACTAGTAGTTAAGGCGTTTATAAGCCAGTCTATTTGTGTTTTACCAAGTATTTGTCTTTCTGTAGTGTAATTAGTATTAGCAGTTCTGTAGTAGCGATTATCTAATAAAAAGAACTCTAAATCTGCCCATGTAAAAGAACCTGTAATACCACCTTTATCAATAACATCATAATTAGGATTACCCCAAAATAGTTTAAAAATTTCTGATGAAGTTTCTTTTAAAGGAAAACTACTGTTTGAGTTATCTAGACCATAATCATGATCGTCCCAAATAGCATAATTGTGTGTAGAAGCTAACAACGGCTGAAGTTCTGGTAAAGACCTTGTGTGTGTGTATCTATGAAATATACCTGTTCTAGAGTCCCAATCTGGCTCTCTTAAGTATGTATTATCTCCCAACCAAAGCATAAAGTTTGGATTTTTTTTATGAATAGCTGTAAAAATATCAAAATCGCTACCATATGGTTTTCCTGGTCTATCAAACTCCACTTCATTTACATAATTACAGCTACCAATAGCAAAGTTAACTTCTGGCGGGTCTGTTCTCCATTGCCATAGTTGTTGAGACTCAAACTCCATAGCGTAATCTTTTTGTATCTTTCTTCCATTTACAAACAGCTCATACACGTATTTTTTACCAGGTAAAACCTTATCTGCTATTAGTTTAGCTACAAAACCAGTATTGACTTCTGTAGTATACTTTTGTGTTGTAAATCTTTGTTTAGCATTTCCTTTCTCGTAATAAACAAAATGTACCTCTGCTGCTTTAGTGGTTTGTACCCAAAGTAACACTTCTTTCATTGTAGAATAGCCAACCATAGGGCCAGATTGCAACAAATCTTGCGAAACAACAGAATATAAATTAGTTATACACAGTAAAAATAAAAGCAGATACTTTCTCATTTTTAAAAAAAATTAATAGTAAATGTAGATTAAAAAAAGATTACCATTATTAATTAAACTTTAAATGTCCATAAACTAGAACATTAAATATAAACAGATACCGTAAGCACTATCATTAAAAAGACAGTTAAAATGGCAACCAAAGGCCATACAAATTTTAACCATTTATTGTAACCAACCTTTACAATTGCTAAAGAAGCAAGTATTAATCCAGTAGGATTTATAAATTTAAATAATCCCATACCATATAAGTAAGCATTTACAATTATTTCTCTGCCAATGCCAGCTGTATCTGCTAATGGAGACATAATTGGCATACTTAAAACAGCCATACCAGATGTAGAAGGTATAAAAAATGAAAGTCCGCTATAGACTAACATTACCGAGTTAATAAAAATTCCTTTTTCCATACCACTAGTAACACTAGATGCGTAGTACAATAATGTATCTCCAATTGCACCATCTTGCATTAAAACCGTTACACCTTTAGCAATACCTATAATAAAAGCTACGCCTAGTAATTCTCCGGCTCCTTTTACAAAAGTATCTATAAACTGTGCTTCTTTAATTTTTGCAATAACACCAATAATAATAGAACCTACTAAAAATACCGTTGTCATTTCTACAAACCACCAATCTAAACTAGATACTCCATAAACCATTACAACAAAACAAGCGGTAAATACAAGTAATATTAAACGCAGTCTTGCTGTTAACTTTAAGTTAGTTTTACTAGTGTCTGATCCAAATAATTGTTCAATTTCTGCTTTTTGGTCGTAAATAATAGATTTGGTAGGGTCTTTTTTTATACGTTGCGCATATCTAATTATGTATGCAATACAAATTATTAAACCTAGTACCAGTGTAATAATTCTACCATCTATACCAGAGGTCCAGTTTATGCCAGCAGCATTAGATGCTATAATAACACTAAACGGATTTATAGTAGAAGCCAAAGTCCCTATACAAGACCCAATATATATAGATGCCAATGCAACCAATGCATCATATTTAGCCGCTAAAAATATAGGAATTAAAATAGGGTAGAAGGCTATTGTTTCTTCTTCTAAACCAAAAGTTGTTCCGCCTAAAGCAATTAAGCAGGTTACTAAAATTATTAAAATGTATTCTTTTCCTTGTAATTTTTTTGCCAACCAAGCAATTCCAGCATCAAAAGCACCAGTTAAATTCATAATAGCAATTAAACCACCAATAATTAATACTAAAAAAATAATATCTGCCGCATCAATAATTCCTTTAATGGGTGATTTTAAAAATGAAGCTACACCTTGTGGCTGTGCATCAATTTCTTTATATGTATCCGGTATACCAATAGGCTTTCTAATATCTCCGTTTTTAAATTTTTGTAACGGAATGTTTATTTGCAATGTAGTTAACGTTTCTTGCGTTGCGGATACTGTAGAAGATTCATTTCCACTATTTATGGTAAAAGTATTGTCTGCTTCATTATAGGTTAATGTATTATACTTACCAGCAGGGACCAAGTAAGTTAAAACAGCTACAAGCGCTGCTATTACTAATAAAATTGCTTGTGCAGAAGGGAATTTTAATTTTTTCAATGCGTATATTTTTTCAAGGGTTTAAAGATAATATTATTTTAGTGGATTAATTAGTTTTGATAAAGAATGAAAGCAAGTATACCAGATAGTTGGAGTCATATTATTTTACCAGAGTTTGAAAAAGAATATTTTAAAGAATTAAGTTCTTTTGTAACTAAAGAATATAAAACAACTATATGTTACCCTGCTACAAAAGAAATTTTTGCAGCTTTTAACCATTGTTCTTTGTCTAACACTAAAGTGGTAATTATTGGCCAGGATCCTTATCACGGGCCACACCAAGCAAACGGATTGTGTTTTTCTGTGAAAGACGGTATTAAACATCCGCCGTCACTAATAAATATTTTTAAAGAGTTAGAGACCGATTTAAACATTACATATCCTATAAGTGGTAATTTAGAACGATGGGCCGAACAGGGAGTTTTGTTATTAAACGCAACATTAACTGTTAGAGCACACGAAGCAGGTAGTCATCAAAAAAAGGGATGGGAAACGTTTACAGATACTATTATAAAAAGAATATCTGAAGAAAAAGAAGGTGTAATTTTTTTACTTTGGGGTGGTTATGCCAAAAAGAAATCGAAATTAATTGATACAAATAAACATTATATTTTAACAAGCGGACATCCATCACCATTAAGTGCAAACAGAGGATATTGGTTTGGTAACAAACACTTTAGTGCTGCAAATACCATTCTAAAAGATAGTGGAAAGGCACAGATAGAATGGTAATTGAGCTAATTATTATAGTAAAATAGAACTACTGTCTAGTTTCTTATCTATTAAATCTAAAGAAAGCAACGTGTCTTGTACTTTTTCTAAGGTTTTTGTGTTTAGTTGTGACTGGCTCCAACGTGTTTTAGACAACCATTCTTGTATGTCTCCCAATTGTTGCTCGTACCTATTTGCAAGTGTACGGTCTATACTTGGTATGGTTTTAAATTCTTCAGTATACATATTAATAACTTCTAAAATATGTTGTAGTGTTCCAGAATTGTTTGCAATAAAACTATCTGTTGCAGCAATTACAAAACAAGGCCAAGGAGTAGGGCAGTCTGCCACTCTCCTAAAAGTTCCATTATCTACCAAAGGTTTTGTGGTAAAATGTTCCCACATAAAATAATCTGCAGTACCATTTGTTAATCCTTCTACAGCACCATCTAAGTTATTAATAATCTCAAACTGTAATTTGCTGGTGTCCCAACCTTCATTTTGCGCATTTACATACGCCATTAAATGACTACCACTACCAAACCTACTAATTGCTGCTTTGGTATTTATAAGATCATCTATAGTCTGGTATTTACTATTTGCGCCAACATGAATTCCCCATAATAAAGGTGTTGCAATGTATTCTTGTACTATTTTAGCTTTTGTACCTGCAGTAATACTCTTTACTAAACCTTCTGTAAGTATAATAGCTATATCTGTTTCATTATCAGCAAGCATTTGGCACATTCTTCCTGTACCTTCAGGAATGTCTGTCCATTCTAAATTAATACCTCGGTCTTTAAATGCATTTTCTTCTATGGCTAAATGCCAAGGTAAATTAAAATGCTCCGGAACTCCAATTATTTTAACTGTTTTCAAAAAAAGTTATGTTAGCTTGTTAAGTGTATATTTTATTAATTCTTCTACGGTTTCTGTAGGTGTTACAGAAAACTCTCCGTTAGCTCTATTAGCCAAAATAGCATTTAATGATAATGCATTATGACCAAGTAATTTTGCTAAACCATAAATACCAGCTGTCTCCATTTCTAAATTGGTAACTTTTAAACTATTATGTTTAAACGATGCTATTTTGTTGTTTAACTGATTATCCTGAGTATTTAAGCGTAAAATTCTCCCTTGAGGACCATAAAAACCAACATTTGTAGCAGTAAAACCTTTTACAAGTTTATCTGAGTATATTATATCTGCCAATTCTGCGCTACAAGTAACCACATAAGGCGTAGATTTATCTTTTGCCCAATTTGTATGTGCAACAAAAGCATCTTGAATTTCTGAATGCTGTACGTGTTTACTATCATAAAATTGTAACAAGCTATCTAAACCAATAGCATATTCACTTAGTAAAAAAGAATTTATAGGAATATCTGCTTGTATTGCACCAGATGTACCAATTCTAATAATATCTAAAGTTGTTTTCTTTTCTTTAATAGTTCTTGTAGCAAAATCTATGTTTACTAAAGCGTCTAATTCGTTTAAAACAATATCTATATTATCTGTACCAATACCTGTTGATATAACAGAAATACGTTTTCCTTTTAATGTACCGGTGTGCGTTATAAACTCTCTTTTTCCTTTTTTTAGTTCAATAGTATCAAAATATTTAGACACTTCACCAACTCTGTCAGGGTCACCAACTGTAATTATGGTAGTAGCTATATCTTCTGGTAATATATTAAGGTGATAAATGCTATTGTCAGCATTTAGTATTAACTCCGATGGACTTAATTGCATATTATAATTTAAGAATTCTGTCTGTATTGGTATTGTACAAAAAGTTGTATTTTAATGCACCTCCCAAATAAATGTCATTATCTTGTATACAAGAGTAATAACTTGTTTGTTGTTCTAGTATTTCTTTTCCTTTTTTTGTTAATTTAACAGGATTAAAAGAACCAAATAAAGGTTTTAAAGAAGTAATTATTTTTTGATATTGTATATCACCAAACCCATAACTATTATCTGCTAAAAGTAAATTTTTAACAAAATCATTTTTAGTTTTTGGCTTTTGGTCTGATGCCAATTTTAGCAGATTATTTTCTACAGCATTTAAACCATTTTTAATTGATGGAAAACGTTGTAAATGTAATTCTATAGCTTTTTCTAGATACGGAAATCTATATTTATCAAAATCAGTTAAGTTTTCTAATCGTATAGGGTTATCACTACAATATAACTGCCAAATATAATCTGCATACTCTATATCATCCTGTCGTAAAAAAGTACGTTCTTCATAATGGTTTAGCAGTTGATCATCAGTTAACTCAGATAAGCTAAAAAGTTTTGTTTCTCCTTCAATTTTACCACTACAAACAATAGATATTTCTGCATATCTACGGTGCATTTTTAGCCAACTTACTACAGCAAGCATATTAATTTGGCAAAACAAGTCATACTCAAACCATAAAATAATTTTATCTTCTTTTTTATGGTTGCATAAAGACCTGTATTCCTTTAGGGTAAGATCTATAAACTTTGCTTTTGTAACTTTATAGTTTTTGCTTAAAAAATCAAACCTAGTTTTCCAGAAGTTCTCACTACCCACATTGTTTAATGTTTTGCCTTCGCATAACATCTCATTCCAAGTAATAATGTCTCCTTTTATAGGTAAGTTTTTCAATCTATCTGTAAAGTTTCCTCCGTTGGTTATGTGTAAGGTAGAACTCATAGTAGTATTCTAGATTTGAACTCTTAAAATTACATTTTTATCTAAATAATCAAAAAAAAATTAACAATTTTAACCGCCAACGCGTTTTACGTTAAAACCTTTCTCTTTTAATATGCTCATTATCTGATCTCTATAGTCACCCTGAATAATAATACTATCATTTTTAAAACTACCACCAACACTAAGTTTTTGCTTTAATTCTTTAGCTAATAATTTAAAATCTGCATCGGCACCGGTATATCCTTCTAGTATAGTTATTGGCTTTCCTTTTCTTTTCTCGTACTTACAAATTATAGGGTCTTCTTGCATCCAAATATCACTTTTTGGTGCTTTTTTTTCTACATCTTCAGTTGGTTTATGATCTGGAAAAAGGTTTTTTAACTGGTCTTGTAAATCCATTGTATTAAATATTGGTTTAATGCTTTATTTAGGTGTTTTATCAATATAAAAAAGAAAAAACAACCAAATACTGGAATTTTAAATGCCAATATTTAGTTGTTTTTATTTACGTCTTATAAAAATTATTACTCCTTAATAAGTCCTAATTCTATTAATCTTTCGTGAAGAAATTCACCAGCAGTAATATCTTCAAACTGCTTTGGGTTGTTTTCATCTACACAGTTATCTAAGCAATTTAGTGGCATTTCACTAACTGGGTGCATAAAAAACGGAATAGAATAACGAGAAGTTCCCCAAAGCTCGCGTGGTGGGTTAACAACTTGGTGTATGGTAGATTTTAGTTTGTTATTTGTTAATCTAGACAACATATCACCAACATTTATCATAAGTTGGTCTGGGCGTGCAATTGCATCTACCCATTCTCCATTGTGGTTTTTAACCTGTAACCCTTTACCATGTGCACCCATTAACAATGTAATAAGGTTTATATCTCCGTGGGCTGCTGCACGTACAGCATTTTTAGGTTCATCTTTAATAGGCGGGTAGTGTATAGGTCTTAAAATAGAATTACCGTTTTTAATGTAATCATCAAAATACGTTTCTTCTAAATTTAAGTGTAAAGCAAGTGCTCTAAGCACATATTTAGCTGTTTTCTCTAACATTTTAAATGTTTCTTTACCAACAGCATTAAATTTTGGTTGTTCTTTTACAATTACATTGTCTGGGTATTCTGCTTCTAACTTAGGATCATTTTCTACATATTGTCCAAAATGCCAAAACTCTTTTAAATCTCCTTCTTTTTTACCTTTGGCGTGTTCTTTACCAAAAGAGGTATAACCACGCTGACCGCCAATACCTTCAATTTCATAACTATCTTTTAATTCTTGAGGTTGATTAAAAAAGACTTTAATTTCTTCATATAAATCTGCCACTAACTCATCAGATAAAAAGTGACCACTTAAGGCTACAAAGCCAATATTCTCAAAAGCACTACCAATTTCCTTGATAAACTTTTCTTTTTGTGTATTATCGTCAGATAAAAATTCCTGTAAATTGACACTTGGAATAGAACTCATCGTTTACTATGTTTTTATATTCAAATTTAATAATAATCTAACATTTTCTGATAAATTATTGATTTTTGTAACAACATCTCTTCTTATTTGTTACTTTTAATTTTCAATTTATAAAATTTTCCGCTAAATGGAATTCAATAACGAAACAATTTCTTTAGAAGAGCAGTTATTACTGTACAAACGTATGATAAAGCCGCGTTTAATTGAAGAAAAAATGCTTATTTTATTACGACAAGGCAAAATTTCTAAGTGGTTTAGTGGTATTGGTCAGGAGGCCATTGCTGTTGGTGTCACAAGTGCCTTACAAAAAAATGAATATATTCTTCCAATGCATCGCAATTTGGGTGTTTTTACTACCAGAGATATTCCGTTATACAGACTTTTTTCTCAGTGGCAAGGTAAAGCAAACGGCTTTACCAAAGGTAGAGACCGTAGTTTTCACTTTGGCACACAAGAATATAATATTGTTGGGATGATATCTCACCTTGGACCCCAATTAGGAGTTGCAGACGGTATTGCTTTAGCAAACAAGTTAAAGGATAATGGCAAGGTTACAGCTGTATTTACAGGAGAAGGTGCAACAAGTGAAGGTGATTTTCACGAAGCTTTAAACGTTGCTGCTGTATGGCAATTACCTGTTTTATTTTGTATAGAAAATAATGGCTACGGCTTATCTACACCAACTAAAGAACAATATTACTGTGAACATCTTGTAGATAAAGGTATTGGTTACGGTATAGAGTCTCACCAAATAGATGGTAACAATATATTAGAGGTTTACGGCAAAGTAACTAAATTGTGTGAGAGTATTAGAAAAAACCCTAGACCTGTTTTAATAGAGTTTTTAACTTTTAGAATGCGTGGTCATGAAGAGGCTAGTGGTACTGCTTATGTGCCAGATAATTTGTTAGAAGAGTGGGCTAAAAAAGACCCTATCACAAATTATGAAGATTTTTTAAAGAAAAACGAGGTACTAACAGATAATTTAATAGCCAGTATAAAAGCTGATTTTAAAGCGGAAATTAATGACAATTTACAAGTTGCGTTTGAGGAGCCCGCAATAACGGCTACCATAGAAAACGAATTAAATGATGTGTATAAACCATTTGAATTTAAAGCCATTAAGCCTGCAGCTAATATAAAAAATATTAGATTGGTTGATGCTATATCTGAAGGCTTAAAACAAGCTATGGATAAGTTTGAAAATCTTGTAATAATGGGACAAGATGTTGCAGAATATGGTGGTGTTTTTAAAATTACAGAGGGTTTTGTAGCCGAGTTTGGTACAGAACGGGTACGTAACACACCAATTTGTGAATCTGCTATTGTTTCTACAGCAATGGGTTTATCTATTAACGGGCACAAAGCTGTTGTAGAAATGCAATTTGCAGATTTTGTTAGTAGTGGTTTTAATCCAATTGTAAATTTATTGGCCAAGTCTCATTACCGTTGGGCAGAAAACGCAGATGTGGTAGTACGTATGCCCTGTGGTGGTGGTGTAGGTGCAGGGCCATTTCATTCACAAACAAATGAAGCCTGGTTTACAAAAACACCGGGTTTAAAAGTGGTTTACCCAGCTTTTCCTTATGATGCCAAAGGTTTGTTAGCAACAGCAATTGAAGATCCAAACCCTGTTTTATTTTTTGAACACAAAGCACTGTACAGGAGCGTTTACCAAGATGTTCCAGAAGATTATTATACTTTACCAATTGGAAAAGCAAGCCTAATTAAAGAAGGTACATCTGTAACCATTGTTAGTTATGGGGCAGGTGTGCATTGGGCTTTAGAGTCTTTAGAAAACACTCCAGAAATTAGCGCAGATCTTATAGATTTACGCTCATTAGCTCCTTTGGATAAGGACACTATATATGCATCTGTAAAAAAAACAGGTCGACTTATAATTTTACAAGAAGATAGTTTATTTGGAGGTATTGCAAGTGATATTTCTGCAATGGTAATGGAAGATTGTTTTGAGTGTTTAGATGCACCAGTAAAGCGTGTAGCAAGTTTAGAAACACCAATTCCTTTTGCTAAAGATTTAGAGTATAATTATCAATCTAAAAACAGGTTTAATGAAGAATTAAAAAAACTGTTAGCGTACTAATACACTAACAGTTTTTAAACAATTTTAAACTTGTAAAAAGTTAAAATGGAAACACACAATTAATGCGTTTTCATTTTAGCTTTTCTTTTTTCTAATTGTCTGCTTAAATCGTCTACACTAGCTGTAATAGCTGCTTCATAAGAGGCTTCACTAGATTCTGAAAATAATCTAGGGCCAGGTGCGCTTAACCTAACACCAATTACTTTACCTTTTTCAGGAGAAGTTGTATTTTCTTTTTTAAAGAAAATGTCTGCACTCACAATAAAGTCATACTTATTTAAAAGTTTATCAATTTTTTTTGCGGCAAATATTTCTAAACGGTTACTTGCTGTAACCCCATCGTAGTGAAAGTTTATGTTCATAGGTCTAGTATTTTATTTGAAGATACATATAGTACACTAAAAAATCAAATGTTTAAACCTAATATTATATTAAAGTTAATAATTAGTATTTAAAGTTTAATTTAAGGTATTAAAAATTAATAGTTTGCATTATTACTAATAATAAAAAAAGCGTAGCTAAAATAGCTACGCTTTTAATAAATTAACAGGTTTAAGCAATTATTCTTGTAATTCTAAGTCTGTAATAATATTTGTTGTTATTTCTTCTTCAGTTTCATCGTCTACAACTGTTTCAGACTCATAGGTAATTATAAATGTCTTGCCTTTAAAAGACTCATCAGTTAAGTCGTACTTACCTAATGCTTCAGAACTCAATCCTTGAAATTCTAAAGTAGCTCCATCTTCGTCAGAAAATTGATAAGTTTCATTTTCAAAACCGTCATACGTAGCCGTTACGCTTTCTGTTGATACTAAAGTTGTTACAGCCGTAGCTAAAGCAAATAATACAATTGATAAAGTTTTCATAGTGTTCAAATTTATTTAGGGTTAATAACTGTTATATCTACGCTCCATAAATGGGTTTAGATGTTATAAAAAAAATTTTTATTACATTTTTAGCTATTAATTGTTACATATTTAACATATTTAATATTATTAATCGACTATAAATCAGAATATTAGAAATATCTCAAGAAAATATGTTAAAACTTGTATTATTTACAATTAATAGTAAAAAGCGTTACACATTAGTAACGCTTTTTGTTGGTTATGTTACTCTTCTAATAATTTTAAGTCAGTTAAAATGTTTTTAATTTCTTCTTCTTCAGTTTCATCATCAGTATAAGTAACAGTTTGGTAGGTTACTTTAAAAGTTTTACCTTGAAAAGACTCATCAGATAAGTCGTATTTCTCTAAAGTTTCAGGACTAACTTCATCAAACTCCATAGTTTGTCCTTCATCAGTAGTAAACACATACATTTCATCTTCAAAACCATCATAGGTTCCCGTAAATGATGCTGTTGTAAACGATGTTGTAACAGCTGTAGCTAAAGCAAATAAAATAATACTTAGTGTTCTCATTGTGTTTTGTTTAAGGTTAAACCCTATTTACGTTTTAGTTATAATCCTTGGATCTTGTTTTGGAATGTAAAATGAAAATATTTTCACTTTTTTTATCTTGTTTTTTTCTTTAGAAAGTGAGGTATTTTTAACCTTCATATTTTACTGGTGTTTTAAGAGATTTTAATTTTATAATAAATGATTATGCTACTAAAATTTGCTCTATATATTTTCACTTTTCTATAAAACTTTTTTTTATAACTTGCTTCATATAAATTAAAGCCGCCATTTTGAAATACGTATTACTATTTTGTATTACCCTTTTAATTTTTAGCTCATGCAATGAGCGCACAAGCAACAAAAGGTTTACCTCTTTAGATGCAGCAATAACTAAAGTAGATTTTAACAACACAATTACTGGTAATGATAGTTTAAATATTGTTACTTTTCAGTACATCTATAATGGAGGAGGAGTTGGTATTGGTGATTTTAATAATGATGGTTTACAAGATATTGTTTTTACCGCCAACCAAGTATCTTCTAAAATATATTTAAATAAAGGGAACCTTAGTTTTTTAGATATTTCTGAAGCTGCAAATTTTAAGACCAATGTTTGGGTTACCGGAGTAACAATTGTAGATATAAATGCAGATGGTTGGGATGATATTTATTTAAGTGTAGGAGGACCAAATTGTAACAATAATTGCGATAATTTACTCTTTATTAATAAAGGTTTAAATGTAAACGGCCTACCAACTTTTACCGAAGAAGCAGAGGCTTACCAGTTAAACGACCCTAATAACAGTCAGCAAGCCGTGTTTTTAGATTATGATGTAGATGGTGATTTAGATGTATTTATAATTCACAATGGAAGTTCTCGTTTTTCTCAAAATTCACCCGTTCCTAAGCACTATTACTCTAAGAATTTATCAGACTACTTGCTACGTAATGATTCCGTTGCTGGTTTAAATCATCCAATATTTACAAATGTATCAGACAGTTTAGGAATAAAGCACCAAGGGTTTTCTTTAGGTGTTGCCGTGCAAGACTTTAATAACGATAATTTACCAGATATTTATGTGTCTAATGATTTTTTAACTGAAGATTTGTTGTATTTAAACAGTGGTATAGATACTGTTACAAGAAAACACAAAGGTTTTATAGAAGCAAACAAACAATTATTGGCTGTACAAAGTTTTAATGGTATGGGAGTAGATGTTGCCGATATTAACAATTCTGGCAATCCAGATATTATGGTTGTAGATATGCTACCGGAAAGTTATAATAGACAAAAAAGTATGTTAGGTGCTCATAATTATGATAAGTTTTTAACCGCAAAGCGCAATAATTACAGTTCACAATTTATGCGCAATACTTTACAAGTACATAATGGTGAATTAAACAATACTATACTGCAGGCTAGCGAAATAGCAAACTATGCTGGTATAGCTGCAACAGATTGGAGTTGGTCTCCTTTACTAGTAGATTTTGATAATGATGGCGATAAAGATATTTATATTACTAATGGTTATGTAAAAGATATTACAGATTTAGATTTTATAAACTACTCTAAACAAAGCACAATTTTTGGGTCGGAACAAGCTAAAAACAAGGAATTGTCTGCCTTAATTTCTAAAGCACCAGGAGTTTTTATTTCTAATTATTTTTATGAAAACACTAATAAATTAAAATTTAAAAATGTTAGTGATGAATGGGGTAGTATACAAAAATCTTTTAGCAATGGTGCTGCTTTTGCAGATTTAGATAATGACGGAGATATAGACGTTGTTGTAAACAATATAAACCAAAAGGCTTTTATTTTGCAAAATAACACAATGCAATTAAATTCTAAGTCCACGTTTTTAAGAGTAAAATTAAAAGGCAGCAAACAAAATACCAAAGCCATTGGAGCTAAGGTAAAATTATGGTCTAATGGCACTATTCAAACGCAATACCAGTCTGTTACACGCGGGTATTTGTCTTCTGTAGAACCTATTCTTCATTTTGGAATAAAAGATACTATAATAGACTCTTTACATATAGTATGGCCAAGTAAGCAACTAACTAAAATATACCAACCAAAAGTAAATACTGTTTTAGAATTAAATAGTACAGATGCCAAAACAGACCATATTGCACCAGTTTTAAAATCTACATTACTAAAAAATAACTCATCAATTTTACCATACAAACACCAAGAAAATAGTACTAATGACTTTGTTTCTCAGCACTTATTAATGCATCAGTGCTCTAAATTTGGGCCTTGTATAGCTGCCGCAGATATAAACCTAAAAACAGGAGACGAACTTTTTATTGGAGGTAGTAAAGACCAACCATCTACTATATGGACTCAAAATAAAGATGGTGTTTATCAAATTACACAAAAGCTAGATAGTATATATGAAGATGCAGCCGCTGTATTTATAGATATTGATAATGATAAGGACTTAGACCTGTATGTAGCAAGTGGTGGAGTAGAGTTTGATAGCAACTCTAATTTATTACAAGACAGGATTTATGTTAATGATGGAAAAGGAACTTTTTCTTTAACAAAAAATAGTTTACCAAACGTAACAAATATTGGGTCTTGTATAGCTGCTGCAGATTATGATAAAGATGGGGATATAGATATTTTTGTTGGTAGTAGATTGGTTGCAGGCAGTTATCCTAAAACGCCAAAAAGTAGCTTATTACAAAACAACTCGGGCAAGTTTACACCTATAAAAAACAAAGCTTTAACTAGTATTGGTATGGTTACAGATGCAACCTGGCAAGATGTAAATAATGATGGCTGGCAAGATTTAATTGTGGTAGGAGAGTGGATGCCTATTACGGTTTTTATTAATAAAAATGGGGTTTTAGAAAAATCTTTAACTAATTGGCTAACCAATAGCAATACTCCAACAGAAGTATATGGTTGGTGGAATACTATTAAAGCCGGTGATTTTGATAATGATGGCGATATAGATTTTATTGCTGGCAACCAAGGAGAAAATAGTTTTGTTTCTCCTAAAAAAAATAAACCTGTATATGTTTACAAGCAAGATTTTGATAAAAATGGTAGTATAGATCCTGTAGTTGCACAATATTTTACAGATCCAGATAAAAACAATGTATTGTTACCTGTACAAACTAGAGATGATATTGTAAAACAACTAGTTGCTTTAAAACAAAAGTACAGCACATATGCAGAATTTTCTAATCCGTCTTTTACAGAATTATTAGAAATAAAAAACCTAGAAGAAGAAACCTTAAAAGCAACTACATTTGCAAGTGTTTATTTAGAAAACGTGGGCAATAATACCTTTAAAATTAATAAACTACCAAATATTTGTCAGCTTGCTCCAATAAATGAAATTCTTAGTAAAGACATAGATAATGATGGATATTTAGATGTACTTTTGGTTGGCAATAATACCACCTCAGAAACTGTATACGGTTTTACAGGAGCCATAAAAGGTATCTATTTAAAAGGTAGTAAAACAGGATTTACAGTTGTACCTAATAGTACATCTGGTTTTTATGTGCCAGAACAATCCAATCATATAATTGAAGCTAAAACAGCAACAAATAATAGTTTAATTATAGCTACACAAAACAATACTGTAGCTAAAAGTTTTTATATTAATAAATAAAATGTACCAGTTTAAAAATAGTTTGTATTCTAAATTTGCTATTATAGCTTTGTTTAGCTTAGTTTTATTAGTGTCTTGCACAAAACAAAACAAGCCTTTACAAGTACCTGTAGATACATATTTTAACGCTGTAGATAAAATTACAGAAACAATGATTCATGATATATTTTCGCCACCAGTGGCAAGCAGAATATATATGTATCCAAATGTTGCAGCTTATGAAATACTTGCACAAAACAACAGCAAATACAACTCACTTTCTGGTAAAATACAATCCTTACAACCATTCCCAAAAGCACCAAAAAATGTAAACCTAAAAGTTGCTGCGCTTGTAGCTTATATAGATGTTAGCAAAGAGCTAATTTTTAAAGATGAGATAGTTACAACCTTCGCAGATAGTTTATACACAAGTTGGCAAAACACTAACAAAAAGGAGTTTACAGCTTCTAAAACATACGCTATAAAAGTGGCTAACCGAATAAAAGATTGGATGCATAAAGACAATTATAAAGAAACTAGGTCTTTTAAAGGGTATACGGTAACTACAGATAATCCTGGTAGATGGCAACCAACACCACCAGCTTATATGGACGGTATAGAACCACATTGGAACAAAATTAGACCAATGGTTTTAGATTCTGCTGCACAATTTAAGCCTAAAAGACATCCAGAGTTTTCTTTAGATCCAGAGAGTGCTTTTTATAAAGAATTGCAAGAAGTGTATACCGTTACTAACGAGATTCGTAAAAATGGTGATACGTCTGAAGAAGTAGAAATTGCAAAGTTTTGGGATTGTAATCCTTATGTATCTACTAGCAAAGGCCATTTAATGATTGCCACAAAAAAAATTACGCCAGGTGCACATTGGATAGGAATAACAAAAATAGCGTGCAAACAGCAAAAGCTAGACTTTATGGCTGCTGTACACGCAAATACCATAACATCTATTGGTATTTTTGATGCTTTTATTAGTTGCTGGGATGAAAAATACCGTAGCAACTTAATTAGACCAGAAACTTTAATAAACAATACCATAGATAAAGAATGGACACCATTATTACAAACGCCACCGTTTCCGGAATATACCAGCGGACATTCTGTAGTTTCTGGAGCATCTGCAACCATATTAACACATTTATTTGGAGATAATTTTAGTTTTACAGATGATACCGAATTGCCATTTGGTTTACCAAGCAGAAAGTTTACATCTTTTAATACGGCTGCAAATGAAGCTGCCATAAGCCGTTTATATGGAGGTATACATTACAGGGCAGCTATAGATAATGGTGTTGTACAAGGCAAAAATGTTGGCACATATATTATAAACAAGCTAACATTAGTAAATTAAAATGTATATGAAAACAGTAGATAGAGTATGGTTTATATGATTCTATTTTACATAATATAAATTATAGTGCAATTTATGACAAATAGCTAAATAGTGCATTTCAACAATATTTTACATAATTAATGATATATATAAAGCTAAATGTGGCGTGGTTAGCATAATATAAATTGTAGATATAATTAGTGGTTATCTAAAACTAAAATACATTTTCACAAAAAGTTATAAAATTATAAGTAAACCAATATTTACAAAAAATTACATACTTGCTCATAATTTGCGTATTCTGTAATTCATTATTGTGCATTTTTCCAGTTAATAATTTTATTTATTTCATTTAAATCGTTAAATAAATCTGCACCTCCATCATAATTACTAGTATCTAATGAAACTCCTATTTTTCCATTTTCACCAATACTGTATCCATTACCAGTAAGCGAATAATGAATTTCTTCTGGTGTTTTATTTGGTAAAGGTAATATTGCTCCAATTAAGGTTTCTGAATATTCTGTTTTCAATGAGAAAATACTAAAAGTTGATTTTGCTCCTGGATTTAAAACATAATATATTCCTTCTTTGTTTTTTGGAAATTGGTCTTTTAAAAAAATCTGTCCATCATACCCCTCATCCATATTTTCAATCTGAGTTCTTATAGAATCATAATGTTTATCCAAAAGAAAAATATAACCAAATTTCGCAAAATTAATAATGTAATTAGTCTTTAATAAAGCTAGATTAACTCTCTCTGAATCTATTTTATATTTTTTAGGTTCAAGGTTTAATATTGGACCTATAGTTTTATTTTTTATACCATAAATAAACTTGTCTAATATATTTGGGTTGTTTTTTTTTGTTCGATGAAGTACTGTTAAAGTTCCATCACCATTTGACGTTATTTCAGCGGTTACTCTTTCTCCATTATATTCTAAGTTCCCATATTGTTTAGAACCTTTATAAAATTTCCTGTCGTCATTTTCTCTAATTCGATTTATTAAGTGGTTGTCGATTTGATATCCTGCTTTAGAATTACAATCCTTACAAGTTAAAGCAATTCTGGAGCCACCCAGTTTTTCAGGAGGAGCGTCTTCTTCAGTTAAAAAATTTTTATTAGTATCAGAAATTAAATCAACTCTTTGGAATTGCTCAAGGCATAAAGGACATATATAAGTTTCGTCATACTTTAACTCAATATCAATCAATCCGTTTTCCTTCAGTAAATGAAGTTGCTTTGAGAATTTATCAAATAGTTTAGTTCTAGATATAAGTTTTTTACTCATTGATATTTGTTTTCATATTGTTTTGCAAAAAATTACTATTTCCAATCATATTTAGTCTTTCCACAGCCTCCACATCTTATCTTTTTTTCAACAGTATCTACGTTTCTCCATGATACTTGTGGTTTTGTACATTTGTCTTCTTGACAATAGAATATCTTTTCCATATCTTGAATATCTGCCCAAAAAGCCTTTAAGTCACCAATTTTTGGATTAAATGGATTATCGTGAGAAAGTAAATTCCCCAAAATAGATGAGTTTGCAACTCTTTCTATAGTTGGATAATGTTCTTTCAAATCTTTGCTTTTAGACTTAATTCTTGATTTTAACTCATTAATTAATTCATCTGGCATTCTCTTTTCATTTATTTCGTTTGGTCTAAAACTAACTTTAACATCAAGATTCATACAAATTTCTTTTAACAACGATTCTAGATATTGTCTGATTGGATTGCCTAATCCATCAACTTCAGATTCTGATAGTTTTTTCTCGATTCTCGATTTAATATCACCTTGAGATTCTTCAAAATGTGTTCCTTTAGCTTCAGTCCATTTTATTTCATTTACTAACCAGCCTTTTTTCTTAGCAAGTGGTTTAACAAAGTTTCTAAACCATTCTTCTTCGTGGGTTAGCAAAATGATTTGTCTCTCAGAAAATTTTTCAAATAATAACTCGGCAAATCGTTTTCTATGATTAGAGTCAAAGCTAGATATTACATCATCTAAAACTATGAATTCATTGATATCATTAAAAGCTTCTACTGATGCTAAAAAAAATGATATTCCGAAGCAATTAAGATGTGACTCACTAAAGTATTTTTGAGGAGGCGAAACCCAAGTTCCATTATATTTATATTCAATTGTTATACCATTAAGTTCATTTTCTTCTCCCATCGTAACAATCTTAATCTCCTGAAATGGCTCATCAGGATTCATATATTGGTAGTATTCATTTATTTTAGATGAGAAAGAGTCTATAAAATTTTCTAAGCCCTCTTTTTGAACCTTTATAAATTCATTATAAATAATAAATAATGAAGAGCTCTGTTTCTCAAGTGCCTTTCTCTCTTTTTCTAAAGTTTTAATTTTAAGAAATGCATCCTTAGAAGCCGATATATTTGCGTAAATTTCGGTAATATTATCCTTTTTTATAGTCTCTTTTAATTTCTTAATTCTTGCTGCTAAACCATCTAGAAAGAGAAAATCTGAAATATTAAAAGCAATATTTTTGGAATCTTGAATTTTATCACCAGAAGAAGGTTTCACCAAACTTGCTGTCTCCATAAGTTTAATTTTTCCTTTTATAGATTCTAAATCTTTCTTTAATTGTTCATTTTCTGGAAATTCAAAAAGTGGCTCTGACAAAAGCAATTCAAGTCTTTTTATTCTTTCAATGCTTATACTTTTTATTAATTCTTGAGCTTCTTGAAATGCTTTCAACTTCTTTTCAGCTTCTTCAATTTCTTTTAAACGTTCGGCAATCTCTGCTCTTAACTCATCTTTATCTTTTGGTTGTAAGCATAATGGACAGCTCTCTTCTTTATGAAACTTCTTAATTACCTTATCTCCAGATTTTAAAAGATCACCAATAAAAATTTTGAATATACCTTCTACATCAGCAGCAATTTTTTGGAATTCATCATAATATGTGTCGAAATGAGTATTTATTAAAACCACTTCACTTTGGACTATTACTAGACCTGTTTGTATTTTTTCTAAAAAGGTGTTTTCTTTTAATAGCTTTTCATTAGTTGCAGATTTCAAGTGTTTTAAAAGCGCATCGATATCTTCAATGCTTTCAATTTTCATTTTCTTTTTTAGTGAAGCTATTTTCTTTTTTATTATTTCAAAGAAGTCCTTTTCCTGACTCACTGCTGCTCCAATCTTATTTATAAGTATGGCTTTTTGTCCATTAATTTGTCCTTCGAAATTTTGATTTTTTATTTCTGTTTTTATAGAATTGAAAGCCTTTCTAAGGACTTCTTTCTTTTTAGTCACCTCGGAAAAACCAATTATATCAGATAGATACTTAAGTTTGTCGCCTTTAGTAATATCCACAAAGTCATTTAAACTTTTATAGCGTAGCAATAAATTCTCTTCTTTAGACTTAACTAGATAATCACGTATCTCATCTGATTTGACAGTATAATCATGTTCTAACTTCCCTCTTTTTTTATAAAGTATTTTACCAGTATCAAAGTCGCTTTTTTTAAGAAATTTCAATGCTGCTTCAGATACAAAATCTTCATCTAAAGAAGCATTTCTTAGAGCATCTTTTAAATCAATTTCAATACCTGAAAGGTGTGCTACTTTATTTGTGTAAAACCACTCAATTGCATCAGAGATACTACTTTTACCCATGCCATTATCTCCATAAAGAACTACAGATTTACCATTCAGTTCCAATGAAAGAGATTCCTTTATCCCACGTAATCCTTTTATATCAATTTGCTTTAGCTTCATCTTCATTCTTTTCTTGAATTCGTAGTTGTTGCAATTCATTTTTTATTTTAGCCTCGGTAAGCGTACCTTCTTTATATAAATCTGATACCATTTTTGATATTTTTGAATCTACGCCTTCTATAGTCTCAATAGTCTCAAAGAAATCATCTAATATTTCCTGTCCTGACTTTACATCTTTGCTCATTGTTTTTATTTAAAATACTCCCAGTTAATTCGGAAGCTCGTTATTAATTCATTTTTTAAAATCTCAGAACTCGTCTTATTATTACAAATTGGATAGACACCATATTTATCTACAAAATCGAGAAGAAAATAGCTTTCTAAATCTTCAATTTTGAACTCCCAAACACTTCTTAACATTTCGAAATTTATATAGGTGAAAAGTAATGACTCTGCTTTTCTATAATTAGATAATCCAGCATTTTTAGACTTACCATCATAATGACCAATAAGCCTACTTCCAATGCTATTCGTTTTTTTTTCACTCATACCTATGTACAAGAGCTTAGAAACATCAAATGGATAGTTAATATCTATAGACTTACTAAATATAAAATACAAACCTGTAATACCGTTTAATGGTCTTATATTTTCAGGAGTAAAATCCATTGGTTTATCAAAATATATTGTTACTTCTTTGACCATTATTACTGCTAAGTTTTAACTTGGTTGTTGTTTTATGAAATCAATTCTTTATATATAATCGTGCTTAATAGCATATAGCCATAAATCAATATTGCTAAGACAATTAATTATTAATAGAGAAAGTTTAAACCTACAAAATATTGTAGGAATTATTGTGAAGGAAAATCGTAAACTAAACTTTTCTTTACATTAACAGACCATTCCACACACATTCCACTTCCCTCCTACGTCGTCGCATAAAAAGTGTTCTATTAACACCATATTTTCATCACGCTAAAAATACTAATTCCTACAACGTATATATTACGGAAATCCGTAATTGGTAGCATAAAAAAAGTTCCACTTCCCTCCTACGTTGTTTCATTAAAAACCAAAAAAAAACAGAATCAAACCTAAGTTTAATTCTGCCTTTTATTATTAAATTTAAATTAATTAATAAGCAATTGTTTAGTTTCATTTTTGTTGTTACCCGTAATTGTAACAGTATATAAACCTGCTGGCAATGCAGAAATATCTATTACTGTAGTACTATTTTTAGCTTTTACAGTGCGTACAACTGTGCCTACAGAAGTAATTATTCTAATAAAATCTCCTTTATTAGCAGCAACATTAACTATTGTATTAGCAGGATTTGGATATACAGTTCCTGAGTCAGTATTAATAATACTGCTATTAGTACCACAATCAGAAATTTTAGTCCATTGATTTTTAGAACAACTAGAAGCACCACCAGGTCTACAACTACCATTACCAGCTTTTAGTTCATAAATTGCATTATTAAGCTTTACTCTGTCTCCTTTTGTAAAATTTCCTGATTTTTTCCAAGTTGGAGCTGTTGAACAGTTACCAACAGGATTATTAGTTCCTCCAGAACCATCTTTTTTCCAAACTCTTATATAGTCTACGTGCATAGATACTGGCATTTCATCTATATTCTTTTTTGCTCTAGCATTAACCTCTGGGTTTACAGGCTCAAATACATTTCCTTTAAACTCTACAAATGGAACTCTTAAGCCTAATGATGCTATAACATACATTGGATTATCACTCCAATAGGTATTATCTAAAGCCTTCCCTACTCTTACACCATCTACATAAAAATATAATTTAGAAGGTGTAATTTCACAACCGTAGGTATGCCAACCTTTGGTTGGGTCAAATTTGCCTGGTAACTCGTACTTATTTAATTGAGCATCTCTTGCTTTTGGTTGTTTTGGTCTATACCAATCTCTACCAAAACTTGCCTTTTTTACTAAGTGAAGATTAGATTCTGCATCTGTTATTAAATCTTGTTGGTGCCCAGCCGGACCATTAGGATCAAAATCAAATTGTTGTAGTTCTACAACATCAATTTCTGTATATACAGCTTCTCCAATTGGCTTACTATCAAAAAACTTACTGTACAACCAAAAAGAAGGACATACGCCTCTGTACTTGTCTAGTCCAGTAGCTTTTGGAGAATTAATTTCTGCACCATAAATTCTAGCCTCTACATAACCTACAAAGTTTTTAGGCAACTGTTTTATAGATTGTAAACAACCACTTTTAAAATAAGTAATACCATCTATAACATTATTTGCATTCTGACGCATAGTTAACTCAACAGCACTTTCTCCTTTAAAGTTTACAGATTTTGCATTAGCATTGTTGTTCCATTTCCAGGCTTTAGTACTTGGTAAATTAGCTGTTTTACTCCATTTGCTCCAATTAATATTTCCTGAATTAAATTCATCAGAAAAATCGTTTAATAATTTAAAATTATCGTTAGGATTAGAAGTTTGTCTGTTAGGTTGCTGACTGTAGCCTAGCAAGCAAACACATACCAAAATAAAACTTAACTGTAGTTTTTTTGTTTTCATAATTTTTGATTTTTAGAACTAAATATTTTTTTAGTGATGATTGTATAATCATTTAAAAAATCAAATGTAGTAAGAATTACACTACAAAATAACTCAATTAATATCTAGGATAAAATAGTATTAGCATTGGATAATTTACTACTTATGAAGAGAACACACATCAACACTATTATTTTTCACTAAAAAATAGTAATGAAATAAAGTAGAAATTCTTATTACTTGATAAGGTTAATAATATGACTTATTGAGGTAAAGCTTTGGTCATAATACTTATAATTTAGCATAAAATACATATAAAAACAAATAAACATAACTGCTTAATAATTAAAACAACTACATATGTCTATACTAACAATTATACTAAATATAATACTACCACCATTAGCTGTATTTATGAAACACGGAATAGGAAAAACATTTTTAATTAGTCTTATACTAACAATTATTGGGTGGTTACCAGGAGTTATACACGCATTTATTGTTAATGATTAAATGCGTTAGCAGCTTAATTTTAATAAAAATGCATACTCTAATAAATCGTGTATCTTTATATTAAATTAGTACAGAAATTTTAAATCCATTACTGTTTATCGTTATTTTAAAAATAATTTTTCATTAAATGATTTATATAATATATATCCTATAATAATACTAAAACATTTGGGTATTACAGAAGTCCAACTATACCTAACAAATTCATAATTGTTTCTAGCCTTTTCTGTGAATTGAAATTCTCTGACAATTACTTCTATCACTTCAATTATTCCAAAAACGATTAAATAAATTGCTAAACAATATTTAAAGCTTAGTATTAACTTTAAAGCCCATTTTTCATCATTAGACTCAATGTTATCAGGAATATATATATTTGTAAATAATGATGGTTTAATTATCAGAAATAATCCAAAAATTAATTTCAAGAAGACACCTATAAATGAAAGAATAAAATCTAGTAGTTTAGGTTGTTTTGAATATGTGTAACCATCCATTTTTTTCATTTCCAAGTAGTTGACATATTCAGATATTAAGCTGTCTAAATTTTCAATAAAATTTATTACGAGTAGAATTCCAATAATCGTAATTCCAATTTTAATAATGTTTTTCATAATTTTAATTAATTATACACCACGGTTTTGCTTATTAAACCTTTAGTGTTTACGCTCCTAATTTAGTAAATAAAAATAGTCTTGTACAAGTGTTAGTTAACTCTTCTTCTTCTGCTTAGTTCACTTTAATTCCGTCTGCAATTTGTTTTTCAAAAGTTTCACTGTCCTTAAAGGCACATAAATTTCCGTCTGGGTCAAAAAATTTCGCAATTGTTCCCCAAGTGTGTTCTTGGTAGTCCACTTCAATATTTTTTTCAATCAGTTTGTCCGCAAGGATTTTAACGTTAGAAACATTCATTCGTAAACAAGTCTTAATTCGTTCAGATTCAGTTTGTGTTCCGTTATATTCATCGTCAAACTCTACCATCAAATAAGAGTTGCCAAATTCAAAACACGTCAGATTTTCAGTTTCAAACATTTTGTTTAATTCAAGTATGTTTTCATAAAAGTCTACGCATTTTTTATATTCAATAGTATACAATATTATTCCTGTTCGTTTAAAGTCCATAGTGTTTTATTAGGTTACACACAGCGGTTTTGTATAAGATTAGCTGCGTGGTTTAAGCAACTAATTTAGCAAATAAATCACATGTAGAATATTATGATTGTTCCAACTCCTCGGGATTTATGTTGCTTTTTCTTTTCCTTCTTTAAAACTTTCGGTTTTGCCCAAAGCCCGCATTACGTTTACCCATTGTTAGCAATAGACTTTTTGAGAACTAGTGAAAACCAAGGTTTGCTAGAATAATCAACTACCGTTGTAGAATACAAATTCCAATCATCCTTTTCGTAAAAAGTTGTCGGCATTGGCATTTCGAAGTCATTTTTTGGTAACTCTACCAGTTGAAAAGGATTGATATTTTTTGGCGCTCTTTTTATTACCTCCGATTTGACTCTTTTGTATAAATTAAGTTTAGATTTTACTGCTGTCTCATTTTTAACACCAGTAAAATATGCTATCGAATCTTTTCTTACGTAAATAAAACTATTTCTTCTTGAATTTATAAAAAGTGTTGAATCGTTTTGGTCTAGTAACCAACCGTTACTTATTTTATTCAATTCTGAGTAAACTGATTCAAGACTATTGTTTTCATAAAAAGCCAATAAATCGTTTGGCCCTAAAACTCGCTCTTCTGTATTGTACAGTTTCTGGTAGTCAACTAAATTTATTTCTTGTGGATTTTCGGGTAAATAAAGTATTTCGATTTTCTGTCCGATTCCTTTTCCACGAAAATTATCATAATTAACTGGTATAGTTTCTTCAAATACATTCCCGTTTTCGTCCTTATATTTTAATGCTAAGCTGTAATTAAAAGTACTGGTTTTGAAATTGCGTGACCTTGATACACCCACTACTGTAGCTTCTGTTTTGATACCTTTTTGGATTAATTCTTCCGATTTTAATTTATTAGATACAATATAGATTATAGGAATTAGAACAATTGCAATTATTCCAGCAATTAATAAATAACCTTTTGTCTTATTGTTTTCCATTTATTTGTTTTTAGGTTTATTACTAACGGCTTTGTATATGGTTTCTTGCGTGGTTTAGACACTAAGTTTTCCGATTATAACTCACCTTAAGTTTACAATAATCATTTTCGTTTAACCACCAAAACCGCTATTTTTTATATAGCCGTGTATAATAAACTACTAAAACAAGCCTTTGCTATTGCAAAATCAGAACTAATATATGATGATTCTTACAGAAGAACTTTAGCTAAAAATTAGTTAGTTTTTACTTCTTTTTTACCACAATACTTTGTTTTCAGTAGTACTTATTTCGGAATTTCAACTTCTTTTTGACTAACTGCTGAATTGTTTTTCGATTTTTCAACAATTTCGTCTGCATTTTTACTTAATTCATAAAGTTTTTCTCTTTCTAATTTTAATTTCTTGTCAAGAAAATTATGTCTCAATTCAAATTCTGTACAAATTTGACTCCAAGTTTTAACGTAGACTTTAATTCTCCCATCCTCATTATAAACTAACGATTCTTCTCCGTGGTTTTTATTAGTCTTAATTTGCATTTCGATGTACTGGCTTGTATTAAATTTATTACCTATTAGATAAAATTTCCAAGACATATTTGGTGCATTGAACTCTTGTCTAGACCTTATTACACTTAAGTATTTCATTACTTGAGAATATTCCTTTTCCCCTAATTTGATTTTTGGATGTTTTAATTCAAGAACGATGTTTTCTATTTTTGAATCTTTTTGATGTTGTCTACAAGCAAAAATATCCATTTCTCTATTCTTATTGATATGGTCAATTTTTGTGTCAGTTATTTCTCCCGTTGTTTTGTATATGTATCTTTTCAGAGCCTCTTCAAACTTTGGTTCAGCTGCTGTAACTAAATGATATTCTTCTCCGAAAAGCCAGTAATGATTTTCAATTAAATCCTGTAAATGTGGTATTTCTTTAGCTCCAAGTTCTTCATTAAATACAAGTTCTTTTAATTGGTAATAAGTTTTGTATCTATCCTCAATTAGCTTAATTGTATTTATAACTCTGCTTAAACTTGTCTTGTGTAAAATATTAGACAAATCTTCTCTTTCTTCTGGTTCTAACTTAGTAACACCTTCTATTATCTTGAATATATTTTCCCTTTCATTAGAATCAAGTAATAAGTCAATAAATTGTACGAATATCTTTTTCTGTTCTAAATTTAAATTAGAAAATATTTTAGGTTGAACTTCATATAAACCAATGATTGTGTCTTTAAGTTCTTTACTTCTAATTTGTTCCCAAGAGTTGTTGTAGTTTGGTATTATTCCTTCTAATTCGTAATCTAATACTAATCTTTCTGCATATTGTCTTAAGTAGGGTTTACGTTTACTTTTTAAATATTCATTAAGCTTATTAATTAAGTATTTGTATTCTGTTGAAGATTTTGCTTTTGCAAATAAACTTACTTGGTTGCTTTCCTCATTTTTGCTAAAATCAAAGTGTGAGAAGAAATCACTTTCGATATATATACTATGATAGTAATAATCTCCTTTTTTATTTAGAGTAGTGAAATTTTTATAAATTTCTTTTCCATTAGAATCTTGAAAATAAAATTTAGAATGTTCTTTATTTAATGATTCAGTCCATTGAACATATTTTATTTTAAATACGCTATTGCTATTTTCTAATTCGAAAAAATCTCTGTCAGCTACTAAATCAGAATAATCTAATGGTATTCCATTTATAATAATTGAATACTCTTTATTTAACTCTAAAAACCAGCAAAATTCTTTTTTCAAATAGGCTGTCAACTCTTGTTCAGCGTAATCTATACCAATAAGTAAGTTTGTGAAATATACTGTTGTACCAGTAAACTTTGAATCTGAATTAATTAAACTTTTGTCGTAAACTTTTAAATTTTCAGCCGAAATACTTATTGTACCTCCTTTAATTCCTTTTTTCTCATAATAAGTTGTCCATTTTGCATCATTTGAAAAAGTGAAAAATGTTAATCGACCAACTCCATTTTTACCGTGTAAAATTGAAGAATGTTTAGGTGATTGTATTTGAATAGATTTTTCCGAATCATAGAAGTTGTCAAACTTGAAACCCATATTATCAAGGTCAATTCCAGTACCATTATCTTTTACTTGTATAAAGTCAATTTTTCCTAATTCGTTTGAGTCGTAGTTTATCTCAATCTTAGTTGCTTTTGCATCAAAACCATTCCAAACATATTCTGCAAATGAAGAAGCTGGATTGTAGTTTTTTAAAACTTTTTTAATTCCTTTTGATGTAATTTTTGCTTCTTTCTGCATTTGGTTTGAGTATTACTGCCAACTACACATAAACGTAAATACTAACGTTTATTACGCCAATACAGGTGTATTAACACTCTTAATGTAGTTTGGTTAGTTTTGGTTGTTAAATTTTCCTACAATGTAAAACTATTTTTTTTACCACAATTACAGATATGTATACTTGGGTACTATTTATTTATAAATGGTACAAAATTAGTTATTGGTAACACTTACTACGGATTTTGGAAAATGCTACTTACCTCCTACTTTTTACAAAATAAATTACTAAAAAACTTATGTATTTAACTACACCTTAATAACATCTGCTACAATACCTTGTACTTTAAAATCTGTAGTTAAAATAATTGGTTGGTGTTTTGGGTTTGTAGAGTGCGGCTTTAAAACAAGGTTGCTACCGTTGTTTTTAAATTCTTTAACGGTAGCTTCATCATCTAACAAGGCCAATACTAAATCTCCAGTTTCTGCCGTATGCTGGCGTTTAATTAGTAGTAAATCGCCACTGTTTATTCCTTTCTTGTTCATAGAGTCTCCTGTAGCTCTTAGCAAAAAATAATCTGAAGGCGTTTTTACCAACTTTGTAGATATGGCAATTTGTGCCTCTATATGCTCTTCTGCAAATATCGGTAAACCGCAAGCTACAGAACCTACCAAAGGTATGTTTACCGTATCGGTTTCTGTTGTAGTTGTATTAAATACGGCTTGGTTACCATCTAATAAATCTCTGGCTTCTACTTGTAAAATTTGTGCAATTTCATACAGTAACTCTAAACTAGGTTGTCTCCTATTTTGTACATAAGAATTTACCATATTGTAGCTTTTGCCTAGTTTTTCTGCCAACCAGGTTTGCTTAATTCCTTTGTCTTCTAATACATACTTAATACGGTTCATAACTGCATTGTTTTCAGTGTCAAATATAGTAAAATACACTTTTATATATCATAAAATGAGATATAAATTAATTACAAAATATGCTTTTTATTAGTTTACATTGTATCTTTACAGTCTAAATTCAAATTTTAAGGTATGTCTTTTCAACGTGTACAAGAAAAACTTAACATCCTTGCAGATGCTGCAAAGTACGATGTGTCTTGCTCCTCTAGCGGCAGTAACAGAACCAATACCAATAAAGGATTGGGTAATGCGTCTGCTTCTGGTATTTGCCATACCTACACAGAGGATGGCCGTTGTGTATCTCTCCTAAAAATACTATTAACAAACCATTGTATTTTTGACTGTGCTTACTGTGTTACACGTAAAAGCAATGATATTAAACGTGCTGCTTTTAAAGTACAAGAGGTGGTAGATTTAACTATAAATTTTTACAGACGTAACTATATTGAAGGTCTTTTTTTAAGCTCTGGTATTTTTAAAAGTGCAGACTATACTATGGAACGTTTGGTTGCTGTGGCTAAAAAATTGCGTTTAGAGGAGAATTTTAATGGGTACATACATTTAAAATCTATTCCGGGTGCTAGTGATGAGCTAATGCGTGAGGCTGGTTTGTACGCAGATAGACTTAGTGTTAATATTGAAATTCCGACTAAAAAAGGCTTAAAACTTTTAGCTCCAGATAAAAATAGAGAGGATTTTATTAAACCTATGATTAAGGTTAAAAATGAAATTATACAGTACAAAAACGAGAAAAAGCTTATTAAAAGTACACCAAAATATGCTCCTGGTGGGCAAAGTACACAAATGATTGTTGGTGCCAGTGGTGAAAATGATATGCAGATTATGTACACCTCTAACTATTTTTACAAGAATTTTAATTTAAAACGTGTATACTACTCTGGCTATGTGCCAATTAGTTATGATACACGTTTACCACAAATTGGTACTCCTGTTCCTATGCTACGCGAAAATAGATTATACCAAACAGACTGGTTACTAAGATTTTACGGGTTTAACATTGAAGAGATTTTAAACGAGCAACACCAACATTTAGATTTAGATATTGATCCTAAATTGGGTTGGGCACTACGTAATTTACACGAGTTTCCTATAGATGTAAATAAAGCAGACAAGCATATGCTGGCAAGAATTCCTGGTTTAGGAATGAAATCTGTATATAAAATACTAAAAGCAAGGCGCTACAGACAACTTAATTGGGAGCATTTAAAGGCAATTGGTGTATCATTAAATCGTGCGCAGTACTTTTTAATTTGCGCTTCTAATAAATTTGAAACTAGAGATTTAACTGCCGAAAAAATTAAAGGTTTAATATTGCAAAATTCTAAAAGTAAATACACAGATTTGCTTAGTAACCAATTAAATCTTTTTGGATAGACTTGTGTTATGGAGACCACACTAATTTATGACGGTACATTTGATGGGTTTTTAACAGCAGTATTTACCGCCTTTGAGCTAAAATTAAAAACTGTTAAAATTGTTACAGAACAACGATTTTTGCAACCTTTATTTGGCACTTATGACACCGTTTACACTAGCAAAGAAAAAGCCAACCGCGTTTGGGCGGGCTTAAAAAAGAAAATGTCTACAGATGAAGTTAGGCGGTTTTATTATGCATTTTTAAGTGAAAAACCCATTGTAGAAGATACTTTATATAATGCAATAGTATATGTATTTGCTTCTCATAAAAATGTTGGGTCTGACTTTACTAACAAACATATTTTAGAGATTGCCAAGCTCACTAAAAACGTTGGACGAGAAAAACACAGAATGGAAGCTTTTGTACGTTTTAAACTTACTAAAGATGGTGTTTATTTTGCTAACATAGAGCCAGATTTTAATGTGTTACCACTTATAAAAAGGCATTTTGAAAAACGTTATGCAGACCAAAAATGGCTTATTTACGACTTAAAACGTAAATATGGTTTGTATTATAATTTAGAAAAGGTAGATATAATTAAGCTAGACTTTGATGCTAGTTTTGACCCCACTAAAACTTCTGCAGATATATTTGCAGCGGTAGAATTAGAGTTTCAGCAATTATGGAACGATTATTTTAAAAGTACAAACATTGAATCTAGAAAAAATATGAAACTGCACATACAACACGTGCCTAAGCGATATTGGAAATACTTAAGCGAGAAACATATTTAGTAATTTATTTTAGCACAAAAAATGTAGTTTTTACAGCTAAGTTAGTAGTATAACCTAAAATCTAATAGTTTACACATTTTATAATGTCTTTGGTGCAGTTCTTCTACAACATCAAACATATTGTCATCTTCTTTAAACAAATTAAAAAAAACTTTGTCTAATTCTGCACTAGATATACCGTTATAAGGATTGCCATAACCAGATACGCCTTTTGCCCCAGTAATAGCTATAAAATATTGTGCTTCTTCTTCATCTAAATCTAAAACTTTAGCATTAGAAAAGTGTAGAATTTTGTTTTGCAATCTGCCTTCAAAAATTTCTGCTATTTCCTGTAAACTATAGTAATAATCATTTAAACAAATGCTATTTGCCTCCCCAGCAATTACAAGATAAATAATTTCATAATTTTTAAAATTATGATCATCTAAAAGTAACGTATTTAAGCTAGCCTCTAAATCCTCTATAGTGTCGCACGTTTTGTAAATACTAGCAACACCGTACTGTGAGGTTAATTCTGCTAATTTATTTTGTGTTGTAGTAATTGTATTTAACTCTACATCTTCTACCCCTTCTAAGCAGTAAATAAAATAGTCTGTATTAGCTTCTTGTTGTTCTGGTAATTGTCGCCTTTTTTCTAACAAATTGTAATTTTTATATAGCTTATTAATTACAAAAGTAACGCATATTTTAGTCTTGTTGTTTTTGTACACCTGTTAAAATTTCTTTTGCAAGACCTATATCTTTACTTTTATGTAGTACAGATATATCTCCAGTACTTTCTAGTACAACAGCTAAAATTTCGCTTTTATCTTTTACATTAGCCTCTCTAAGTTTAGCATAAATATCTTTTGGATCTACATTGGTTTTCCTAAGGTTTTGAAGTATAAATTCTCCGTTTTCCATTAATAACATTGGTTTGTTGGTAAATAAGTTATTAAACCACTCATAATTGCGTTTACAATACGAAAAAACAGATTGAAATAAGATAATACCACCTAAAGCTATTGCACCTTTAGTAATAGATTGGTTAGAATTTAAAACAATAGACGCTAATATAGAACCTATTGCAATTGTAGAAGCAAAGTCAAAACTAGACATTTTGGCAAAAGTACGTAAGCCAGATATTCTTGTAATTATTATTATAATGGTAAATATTGCTACAATACTTAGTACAACTTTACCTAAAATTTCGCCCGATGCAAATAACCAATTTTCCATATTTATTTTTTATAGCAAAAATATGGCTGTTAGCTAGCTACTATTATCTTAATTAGGTTTAGTGTTAACGCTAAACGTTTTTATAAAAAAAGCACTAACCAAACCAGTTATAATCTAGTTTAATTAGTGCTTTAAAACTAAGTAGTTAATAATTAGTACTCTGTTTTATCTTCTTTTTTAGTCCATTCTTGAAAAGGTTTTATCGCTATTTCAGGCGATAACTGCTCAAAAGGTATACTTCTTTCATTGTACGGTAATGGAATTTCTTTGTAAATAAATTCATCATCAAAACCAATATTAGCAGCATCTGCTTGGCTGCTACCGTAGTATACTTTTTCTGGTCTTGCCCAGTAAATTGCACCTAAACACATAGGACAAGGCTCACAAGATGTGTAAATTATACACCCATCTAACTGAAAAGAGTCTAGATTTTTACACGCATCTCTTATAGCAGTAACTTCTGCATGTGCAGTTGGGTCGTTGGTAGAAGTTACTTTATTATTTCCTTTACCAACAATTTTACCGTCTTTAACTATAACACAACCAAATGGTCCGCCTTCATTGTTTTGCATTCCTTTTAAAGCTGCATTTACAGCTTCTTGCATAAACTTTTCGTCACTCATTTTATTTCTATTTTTTGGCAAAATACAAATCATTTTAAAAAATCAATTTAAAATAAACTCATATTTCTTGCAATTACTCATTTTTAGGTATAAAAAAAGTCCATCAAATTAATGATGGACTTTTGTAAAAACTTGAAATATATATTTAGATAACTTTTACGTTTACTGCATTTAATCCTTTGTTTCCTTCTTGTAAGTCAAATTCAACTTGGTCACCTTCACGGATTTCATCTGTTAATCCTGAAATGTGCACAAAATGATCTTTCTCTACTCCTTCTTCAGTTATAAATCCGAATCCTTTTGTGTCGTTGAAAAACTTTACTGTTCCTTTACTCATAATAATATTGTAATAATTTGATATTAACTTCTGCAAATGTAAGCCTAATAAAGTTAGCAACACCTTAATTTGTAACTTATTATTAATTAATATTTTATAAATACTAATTAAAGTACTAATTAAAATGATTATTAATTGAATTGCACCTGCAATAGTACAAATAAAATTAAGTTAAGTTTTAGCGTATAAACATATAGCCTACACATTTATACAAGACTAGTTTGAATACGTTATATATGAATTAATTTGATGCTAAAAAACCAGTAATACGTATCTTTACCAACTTAAAACACTAGTTAACAAGGTTTGGAGCAGATAAAAACATATTTAGATCAGATTGCAACAATTTCTAATGAAGATTGGGCATTTTTTACCTCTAAATTACAACGAAGAGAAATTGCTAAAAAGGATATTTTTTTAAAAATAAACGAAATAGAAAAACATATTTCTTTTATAGAAACTGGTGTAGTGCGTTTGTTTATACCAAAAGATAACCCAGACAAAGAAATTACGTTTGGTTTTAGTTTTAACAACCAGTTTATTAGTGCATATGATTCATTTTTAACGCAGCAACCCTCTGCATACCAGTTGCAGGCACTTACCAAAACCACATTATTAAGTATAACTTATGAAGATTTGCAAGAGGTATATGCAAAAACACAAATTGGCAATTTTATAGGAAGATTAACTGCAGAACGTTTATTTTTAATAAAGTCTAAAAGAGAACAAAATTTACTTAACCTAACTGCAGAAGAACGCTACCTTAAATTATTTAAGGAACGCCCAGAACTTTTAAAGGTAATTCCGCTTAAGTACATAAGTTCTTACATTGGTATTACAGCACAGGCTCTAAGCCGTATAAGAAAGCGCCTATAAGCTGGTATTTACTGGCTTTTTATTGATTTGGGTTCATTGTTTTAAGAAAAAGTCCAAATTACCTTTGCAAAAAAAAGTTATATGGCAATAGTCATTTTTGTTTTGGTGTTGTGGTACGGAGGTTTATTTTTTCAATCGTTCTTTTTACACCGTTATGCAGCACACCAAGTTTTTACAATGTCTAAAACTACAGAGCGTATTACCTTTGTATTAACCTGGATTTTTCAAGGTTCTAGTTATTTAAGTGCTTATGGTTATGGTGTTATGCACCGTATGCACCACGCGTACACAGACACAGAAAAAGATCCGCACTCCCCTGCTTATGATGATAATTTGTTTTCTATGATGTGGCGTACAAAAACCGTATACCAAGACATTAATAAAGAACGAATTGCAGTAGACAAACGTTTTACTAAAAATGTACCACAGTGGAAATCTTTTGATGCTTTTGCAAGCTCTAGATTCTCTAGGTTACTTTGGATTACATTATACATTTTATTTTTTGTGTACTTTACAACAGCCGCTTGGCAGTGGGCTTTATTACCAGTTACGTTTTTAATGGCGCCAATACACGGTGTTATTATAAACTGGTTTGGTCATATTTACGGTTACGTAAATTTTAAAATGAAAAACACCAGTAAAAACCTTTTTAGGTTTGATTTTTTAATGATGGGTGAAGGCTACCATAATAACCACCATAAATATGCTAGTAGAGCTAATTTTGGTGTAAAATGGTATGAGGTTGATGTTACTTATGTTATTATAAAAATTCTTAACGCTTTGGGTATTATTAAGCTTAGAACTATAAAAGTATCCCAGAAATAAGTTTATAAATAAAATATAGTATATAAAAAGAGGATAATTAGCATGTAACTATCCTCTTTTTTCTTAAAAAAACTAAACTAACTCAACTTAATCCATATCTATAATACCTACAACTTCATAAGCTCTGGTACCATTTACTTGTACTTTTTCATACAATACATTTGCAAATTCAAAATAAGTTTGTCCGTCTATAGTTACCTTTTCATAATTACTAGGTAGCTCATATACAATAGTACCTACTTCTGGATCTACAACCTCATATTGGTTATTTATTTGCACATAAAATATCCCTTGCACATTATAATAATTACGGTTGTTAAAACGTACCCTTTTATAATTTGTTGGTAAAACATTAATTCTAAATCCTACCTTGGGTGCAATTGCTATATACCTACCTCTAGATTGTGTGTAAAACTTGTTGTTAGCGTAATAATAGTTAACACCTTTGTGCTTAACCACAGTTTTATTAGGCACCGTTCTTACAGAAACAATTTTCTTTTTAGGCGTTTTATAAGTTACTTTAGTGCTAGGCACTCTTTTACTTACTGTTGTTCTTGTGGTTGTTGTTTTTACTACTGTTTTTTCATTTGCAGTACGCTTTCTTTGTGCAGAAACCTGAGTTGTTAATGCTACTAAAAGTGTTACTGGTATGATGTATTTTTTAACTAATGTTTTCATAACTAATACATTTTTAATATTATACTTTGCTTGTTAATAAGACCATTTTTCTTATTAATAGTTTAAAAGTATAACCAAAAAATACGTTTAAAAAGGCAAATAGATAACTGCCTTAATTGTATCTACCAATAGGTAAATTACATAGAAGAACTTAAAGTTAAAATGATAATAATTAAAGTGAGTTGTTAGTTATAAATTCCAAAAAACGTGGTTTATATTGCTCAGACACTGTTATACGTTGGTCGTTAATAATAATTTGACTACGTTCTATAACATCTATGTTCTTTAAAGAAACAATAAAAGAACGGTGTACACGCATAAAATTAGTTTCTGGCAACTCCTCTTCTAACGATTTTAAACTCATAAGAGTTAAAATGGGTTTAGGATTATTTTTTAACCAAATTTTTATGTAATCTTTTAATCCTTCAAAATACAACACATCTGCTAGTTTTATGCGCAATTGTTTGTATTCGGACTTTACAAAAAGAAACTCTTTTTGATTAGATACATTAGATTGTTTTTTTTCTTTTATTAATGAAAACCAAGTACTTGCCTTATTAGCTGCAACTAAAAACTCTGCATAATCAAAAGGTTTCAATAAATAATCTAAAGCTTCTACTTTAAAACCTTCTAGCGCATATTGGTCAAAAGCGGTAGTAAAAACTACACGTGTATTTTTAGGTAACATTTTAGAAAATTCTATCCCAGATAAATCTGGCATTTGTATGTCTAAAAACAATAAATCTACTGGCTGTTCTTTAATAAACTCCATGGCCTCTATAGCGCTATTACATTTGGCTTTTAAACTTAAAAAAGGTGTTTTATTTACATAGCTCTCTACTAAATTTAGAGCCATAGGTTCATCATCTACAATAACACACGTAATTTTTATATTGCTCATTTTTTAGAAGTATCAATTTTTAAAGAAACTATAAAGCTTTCTCCTTGTAAAGAACTATTAAAGTTAAACTTATTAGGGTATAAAAGAGTTAGTCTTTTCTCTAAATTTTTTAAACCAATTCCAGAACCACTTTTGTCATCTGTTTTTTTAGGAAAGTTATTGTTTTTTACAGTAAATACAACAACACCATTTGTACAACTCATACCTATATCTATACTACTTTCTTTAGTTGCAGAAACACCATGTTTAAATGCATTTTCTATTAAAGAAATAAACAACAATGGGGCTATTTGTATACCAGTTTCATTTTCAGGAAAGTTATATGTAACAATTGTTTTATCGGACACCCTTAGCTTCATTAAATCTATATATTTTTTAAGAAATTCTATTTCTTTGCTTAAAGGAACTAACTCTAAATTAGTTTCATAAAGCATATACCGCATTAACTTACTTAGGCTATGTATTGACTTTTTTGCTTGATTAGGAGATATATCAACTAAAGAATAAATATTATTTAAAGAATTGAAAAAGAAATGAGGTTGCAATTGATAGTGCAAATGTTGTAATTCTGTTTTTAGTTTAAAATTTGTTGCTTCTTTTCTTTCTGCTTCTGTTTTTGCCCATTGTTTAGTAGACTTTAATGCTACAGCAAAAAATAAAGGAGCTAAGTATGATAAAAATTGTATGTAAATAACCATTTTAAAAGGAGGTCCTTCCCTATTTGTATTAACTGCTCTGTTTTTTACAAAATCCTGAAAAAAATTATCTTCTATGTTTTCCTTTAAAAAAAGAAAAAAGAAAATTAGAAAAGCATTTAAAATGATGAAGAAAAATGTTTTTTTAGGAAACAAAAAACGGTCTACTATTACAAAAAAATTTAAGTAAAAAATAATAGCAGAAAAGAGTAATGGAATCCAAAAATGTGCAATTACTCTATTAATTTCTAGCTCTTGTCCATACGATAGCAAATATGGCAAACAAAATAATGTTAGCCATACTAGCACGTGTGATACTATTGTTATTGTTTTATTTTTATACATAATCTTATTACTCGTAACGTAAAGCGGTTATTGGGTCTAATGCAGAAGCCTTTCTTGCTGGATACCATCCAAAAAATATACCTGTTATAGCACAAACTGCAAATGAAATTATTATAGAATATAAGGCCACACTAGTAGGCCAATTTAAGAAATTTTCTATAAAAAACGTTGCTCCAAGTCCTAAGAATACTCCTAAAATACCACCAGTTATACTTATTAAAATAGCTTCAATTAAAAATTGCATTAAAATATCTGAACCTTTACCACCAACAGCCATACGCAAGCCTATTTCTTTAGTACGTTCTTTTACAGAAACATACATAATATTCATAATGCCAATTCCGCCTATTAATAGAGATATACTAGCCACTGCAACAAGTAATATTGTAAGCATTTCACTAGTAGAACTAAAAGTAGAAATTAATTCTTCCATAGAACGAACTGTAAAATCATCTTCTTCATTATCTAATAATTTATGTTCTTCTCGCAGTATTTTTGATACTTGTTCCACGGCTGTAGACGCATCATCTTCACTAACAGCAGAAGCCATTATCTGATTTAGATAATCTATTGCTAAAATTCTTTTTTGTACCGTTGTAAATGGTGCAATTACCACATCATCCTGATCTTGACCAAAAGTATTCTCTCCTTTTTCTTCTAATACGCCAATTACTTTAAAAGGAATGTTATTAAACCTTATCATTTGTCCTACCGGATCTTGACCATCTGGAAAAACATTATCTACAACAGTTTGACCAATTACAGCTACTTTAGCAGCAGAATTAACCTCGGCCTCTGTAAACATACTACCACTTTGCAACCCAACAACTTTAATATCTAAATATTCTGGTTTAACGCCATAAATACTAGAAGGCCAGTTATTAGAGCCGTTTATAACTTGTCCGCCTCCATTAACTACAGGAGTTATATAACTCAACAAATTAGATTGCTCTTTTATGGTTTCATAATTTTTAAGTGTTAAAGTTTGTACATCACCTCCACTTCCCCTGGCAGGTCCTCTATCATCTGCTCCAGGCCTAATTGTTATCATATTAGAACCCATAGATGAAATAGTTGTACGTATACTTTCTTTAGAACCTTCACCTATTGCCAACATTGCAATTACAGATGCTACCCCTATTATAATACCCAACATAGTAAGCAATGTTCTTGTTTTGTTAAGTACAATTGCTTTAGTTGCAATTTTAAATAAATTTAATAGTCTCATAATTAATTATTTTCTTTAGGTAAGTTAGCTAATTGCTCTGCTGCAGATTCTACCTTATAATTTGTATAATCTTGCATAATTTCTCCATCTTTTAGCACAATTGTTCTGTTGCTAAATGTTGCTATGTCTGGTTCATGAGTAACAAATGTTATTGTAATACCTTTGTCATTTAATTCCTGAAATAAAGACATAATTTCATAAGAAGTTCTTGTATCTAAATTACCAGTAGCCTCATCTGCAAGTATCATTACAGGGTTATTTACTAAAGACCTTGCTATAGCTACACGTTGTTGCTGCCCTCCTGATAGTTGTGATGGAGTATGATGCAACCTTTCTCCTAAACCAACCATTTCTAATGCTTTTACAGCTCTTTCTCTACGTTCTTCAGATGAAACTTTACTATTGTAAAGCAATGGTAATTCTACATTTTCTATAGCAGATGTTCTTGCTAATAAGTTGTAAGACTGAAAAATAAAACCAATTTTCTCGTTTCTAATAGTAGCTAATTGGTTTCTGTTTAAGTCCTTTACACTAACACCATCTATTTGGTATATGCCAGATGTTGGTTGGTCTAAACAACCTAAAATATTTAACATTGTACTTTTACCAGAACCACTAGACCCCATAATAGTTACAAACTCGCCCTCATGAATAGTAAATGAAATCCCTTTTAATGCATGCACCGTTTCTGATCCCATTGTAAACTGTCGCTTTAAATTCTCTATTTTTATAATTTCTTTACGCATAGTTTCTATTTTTTATTATTAGATCCTGGTCTTTTTGGCATAAAAGGACTTTCACTTTTAGGTTGATTAGAGCTATCTGTATTACTAAAACCTTTTAAACCATACACTAATTTATCTCCTACATTAACTCCGCTTAATAACTGTACATTAACTCCGTCACTAGCTCCTAATACAACTGTTTTAGGAGTTATAACACCGTTAGACTCTAACACCCATAGGGTAGATTTATCTGTAGTATTACTTGTAGTATTTTCTGGTAATTGATGTTGTTTGTTATAAGCTTTTAAATCTTCTAAAGTAGGTTTAAAGTTTATTGCTTTTGCTTCTGCGGTTAACACATTATTTAACTCTAATGTATAAATAGATATGGTTGCAGTTAAACCTGGTTTTAATTTTAAATCTTGATTATCTGCCTTAATAACAACTGTATATGTAACCACATTTGAAGTAACAGTTGGGTCTAAACGCACCTGAGTAACTTCTCCACTAAATGTTTCTCCCAAATATGCATCTACGGTAAAAGTTACACGTTGGCCTTCTTTAACTTGCCCTATATCTGCTTCATCTACATCTGCTTCTACTTGCATTTCTTTTAAATCTTGTGCAATTGTAAATAAAGTAGGAGTACTTAAACTTGCGGCAACAGTTTGTCCTTCATCTATATCTTTAGACAATACAACACCGTTTATTGGAGAATAAATATTTGCATATCCTAAATTGGTGCGTGCAGATTGTAAATCAGAAAAACGTTGTGTAACTGTACCTTTGGCTGTTTCATAATTGTACGAAGCTTCATCAAAATCTGATTTACTAATGACTTTATTTTCAAACAATGTTTTTTGCCTGTCATAAATAGTTTTAGTATAATTTTTTTGACTTACCGCATTATCATAAGCAGCCTGAGCCTGAATTTTTGCAGCATTTAAATTAGTTTTGTCTAATTCTGCTATTAATTGCCCTTCGGTTACAACACTGTTATAGTCTACATATATTTTTTCTACAACACCGGATACCTGCGTACCTACTTCTACTTGTGTAATTGGTTCTATAGTTCCGGTTGCTGTAACAATTGTTGCTACATTAGCTTTTTTTGCCGTAACTGTTTGTGCTTGTATTATTGTATTATCTTCATTAGTAATAAATGAATATCCTACCAAAGCAATTACTAGTACTGTAATGCTTGCTATTACTATTTTGTTTTTTGTTTTCATTGTATTTTAATTAAAGTTTTATATCGTTTCCTTGGTAAAATTGTAGTAATTGATGGTATAAAATATTTAAGTATTTTGCTTGCAAGTAATTTTGTTGCGCATTGGTGTATGTGTTTTGACTTATTACCAAATCTGTAGTGCTTAAGTCTCCTAACTCATACTTTTTTTGAGCAAGTTTAAAAGACTCTTCTGCAGCTATTTTAGATGTCTCTGAAGCTATTACTTGCTCTTGGACAGACAAGGCGTTTTGGTATGCTGTTTCTACTTTTTTATACAGTTCTTTTTCTGCGTTTTGCTTTTGTATTTCTGCTTTTTCTATATTTAAAGTGGCTGTTTGTACAGCTGCTTTAGTTTGGTTTCTGTTAAATATTGGAATACTTAGTGTTAACCCTAGTTTTTGATTAAAATTTACATCAAACTGATCTGAAAAAGTATTGCTGTTTATACTAGTATAACCACTGCCAACACTACCGGTTAATGCCAAGGTTGGCAAATAACCACCTTTAGCAATGTCTAATTCTTTTTTATTTGCTGCTATATTTAAATTGCTAGCTTCTATTTCTGGTAAAATATCTAGTGCTTTTGTATAAACAGCTTCTTTATTTAATTCTAGATTAATAAAATCTAAATTATTGGTTACATCTTCAATTTCAATATTTTGTAATGGAGGCAACTCTAACAACTGCTTTAGTGCTATTATATATTGTTGGTAATCATTTTTAGCAGTAATTAAATTGTATTTGTTAGTAGCAGCTTGGCTTTGAGCTTCTGTATAATCTGTTAAGGCAATAGAACCTGCATCTAAACGTGCTTTTGCTCTTTTAACCTCTTTCTCTGAAACCTCTAAATTACTTTCTGCAATAGCAATATTTTCTTTGCTAAAAAGTGTTTGTAAGTAGGTTTCTAAAATATTTAAAACAATGTTATTTTTTTCTACTTCCTCTTCAAAAATACTTTGCTCTAGCAATAATTTATTTTGTTTTATTTCATTAGTAATTTGATTTCCCTGAAATAAAGTAACTGATGTATTAATACCCACATTTGTACTGTGTATTTGGTCTGTAACATAATTACTTGTTATTGGATCTATGGTATTACCATTAGAAAAACTTTGAGATGCATTACCAAACAAATTAGGTAATCTACTAGACTTAGATTTGCTGTAATTTACTTCTGCCAAACTTTTATTTAGCGATGCATCTTTTACAGTTATATTATTCTCTAGGGCGTACGCAATACAATCTTGTAAAGACCATACATTTTTTGTTGCTGTAGTTTTACTTACATTTTCCTGTGCAAAGGAGAGCTGTACAATAAGTAAACTTGCTATTATAAGATAACGTTTCATTATTAGGTGTTTTTAATTTACACTGTAAAGGTGAAATTATCTTATATCCTATTAAACAATAATAGATGTTTAAGGGTATTGCATATACTAAAAGCTATATTTTATCTACCACTTTTTTTACTTTTAAACTAAAAATATAAACGGGTTGCGCTAGGTTACAACAAAACACAAAAAAACCGATTACCACAACGTAATCGGTTTAGTGAAAAGAAACTAAAAAATTATACTGGCTAGTGCTTCTTCCTTTATTTTTTCTTTTTTGGATATAATTTAAACCAAAAATCTATTTTCTCTACTTGTGAATTTGTGTCTGCTTGCGGTGGTCTTCCTCCGCTAATTCCTCTTCCTGCACCACCAGATCTGCCACCACCAGGAGGTCCGCCTTGGCCACCGCCACCTTGCCTACCTCCCATACTAATATTAGGTTTTTGTTGGTTGTTTTTTTGTTCTTGTTTGGTAGATACAATTCCTATAGACAGTTTAGAGAGATTGCCAGTTTCTGAGGATATTTTAGATGCTGGTACTTTTAAATGATACTCCAAAACAGCCCCTTTTTCTTTAGTATTATAATAGTTGTAATTCATTACAATACCCAAATTATTCATATCCAAATTAAAATCTTCAGAAGAATCAAAATAGGAATAATTTGCTTTTTTAGGCAAGTTTTCTATCATTTTTGCAATATCTGGGCCTTTTTGCTCGCTATTCTCTCTGTTTTCTTTACGCTCATCTCTTTCTGGCCTAGCTCCTTTTCCTGGACGTTCGGTTTTTAACGGATACTGTATGCTTACATTCTTCTTTTTCTTTCCTTTGGTATCAAAATAAATTGTGTACCCGCGGTGCAACATAGATAGCATAGTTTCCTTAAACTCTGTACGTAAAGTGAGATACACATCTTTACCATCAAAAATTGCTTTATATTCTACATTATGTTCACTACCTGTAAACGTTTCTTTATCCTGAGCCAAAAGAAGACCGCAGATTAAAAAAAGTATAGTTGTTAGTTTTAGTCTCATATTTTTATAAATTAATGTATTATGACTTTTGCTCAAATCTATGCATACTAACTATGTAAAAAAGCAACTATCTGTAAACACCATTAGGTTTTCTGTAAAACACCTTATTTTATAAGTTTCTTAGCTATTCTTATTTAGTGGTTGTGTAAAATATTTTTGAAATGCGAATAGCGATATTCTAAGGCATATAATTTTTGTTATAAAATAAACATATATAACATTTAACATATATTTAATTAACACCGTAAAGTCCTTTTTTTACTAATGTTTCGCTAATTTTACTACGTTAATTTAATGCCCCACAATAGCTTTAGTTTCTTTTTTAATAGTAATACTATTATATTTGCATTTAATAGTTTTAGTTATGAAAAAATTACTATCAAATATTAAAATAGAAATACCAGAAGGAATTTATTTAAAAGACCCAGAGTCATCTACATTAGGTAAAAAAATTATTGAACACAGTATTATACTTTTAGAAGAAATTGGTTTTGAAGATTTTACATTTAAAAAACTAGGAAATAGTATTGGTTCTAATGAAAGTTCTATTTATAGATATTTTGAGAGCAAACACAAACTATTAATGTACCTAACCGCTTGGTATTGGGGATGGATAGAATACCAGTTGGTAATTGAAACCTACAGTATTACAAATGCCAAAGAAAAATTAAAAAAAGCTGTGGAGGTTGTTACTAAAACTACAGAACAAGACAATAATTACAGCCATATTAATGAAGAGTTGTTATATACCATTATTATTAATGAAAACTCTAAATCTTACTACACAAAAGGTGTAGACCAAGATAATAAAGAAGGTTTTTTTACGCCTTACAAGCGCACAGTGCAGCGTATTGCAGAAATGATTACAGATTATAACCCTAAATATAAATACGCCTTAAGTTTTGCCAGTAATTTATTAGAGGGTGCTTTACATCAGCATTTTTTAAAACTACATTTTAAGTCTATTACAAGTTGTAATAGCAAAACAACACCTACAGATTTCTATACAGATTTAACTTTTAAAACATTAGCAAATGCCAAATAAAACTTTAACACCTTGGAAACGATTTTTAGGGCTATTGCAGTTAGAGCGTAAAGATATATTACAAATTGGCTACTATGCTGTTTTTGAAGGGATTGTAGCACTAAGTTTACCTATTGGTATACAAACTATTATAAACCTGTTGCAAGGTGCACAAGTATCTGCTTCTTGGATAGTATTAATTATATTAGTTACCATTGGTGTTGCTTTTTCTGGAGTATTAAAACTTATGCAAATAAGAATTATTGAAACCATACAACAGCGTATTTTTACACGTGCTTCTTTTGAGCTTAGTTATCGTTTTCCAAAAATAAAAATGGTAGAATTAAGAAATTTACACTTTCCAGAATTAGCAAATAGGTTTTTTGATACCTTAACTATACAAAAGGGTTTATCAAAAATTTTAATAGATGTACCTTCTGCCCTATTGCAAATAGTTTTTGCCTTACTCTTGCTATCTTTTTACCACCCATTTTTTATTTTGTTTGGAATATTGTTGGTTCTGTTGGCATACGTTGTTTTTAAATACACTTCACAAAAAGGATTAGATACCAGTTTAAACGAATCTAAAAATAAATATAGAGTTGCTCACTGGCTACAAGAAATATCCAGATCTGTAATTAGCTTTAAACTATCTGGAAAAACGTCTTTAGCTTTAGAAAAAACAGATTATTTAGTAGATAAATACTTAAAATCTAGAGAAAGTCACTTCTCTATTTTAAAAGTTCAATTTTTACAAATGGTGGGATTTAAGGTTATTGTAACTGCTGGTTTACTTTCTATAGGCGGATTTTTAGTACTAGACCAGCGTATGAATATTGGTCAGTTTGTGGCTGCTGAAATTATTATTCTACTAGTAATTAACTCTGTAGAAAAACTAATATTAGGGTTAGAGTCTTTTTATGATGTACTAACTTCTATAGAGAAATTAGGGCAAATTGTAGATAAGCCTATAGAGCCACAAACCGGAGAATCAATTAATGAAAAAGACGATTTAACTTTAGAACTTAATAATATATCTTACACCATACCAGATAAAAATAAAACAATATTAAAAGACATTTCTTTTACTGTAAATCCTAAAGATAGGGTTTTAGTTACCGGAGAAAGTGGTTCTGGTAAGTCTACATTATTACAACTAATGGCTGGTGTTGTATTACCTACAAGCGGTTATTTACACGTAAATGACCTTGCAATAAGTGGGTTATTTATTAATAACTACAGAGCAAATTTAGGAATGTCTTTGTTTGAGGAAACTACTTTTGAAGGAAGTATAAGAGAAAATGTAACCTTTGGGAATGAAGAAATAAGTGACGAGGCAATATACACTACCTTTCAGCATTTAGGCCTAATAGACTTTTTAAAGCAACAAACCTTAGGTTTAAACACTATTTTAATACCAGAAGGTAAACAAATAGCCTACACCACTACTAAAAAGCTAGTTTTAGCTAGGGCAATTGTAAAACAGCCTAAAGTACTAATTTTAGAAAATCCTTTAGATTTATTTGAAGAACAAGAAGCAAATTTAATCATAGACTATTTATCACTAAAAACTCACCCTTGGAGTTTAATTATTGTTAGTAATAATAAAAGTTGGGAACAAAAATGTAATAAGAAAATAACACTAAAAAATGGTGTTATAATCTCTTCTAAATCATAAGCTATGCTAAATATATCTAAAAACAAGGTATCTCAATATGTAGACTTATCTAATTACAGATCTGGTAAAGAAATATTTAACAAGGAGTACCACAAAGGCTTTAAAACATTTTTAAAAATATTTAGTATATTTTTAGTTTTAGTATTGTTTTTACCGTGGACGCAAAATATTACAAGTCAAGGTAATGTTACTACGCTTAAACCAAACCAACGGCCACAAACATTACAATCACAAATACCTGGCCGTGTAGAACAGTGGTATGTACAAGAAGGTAATTTTGTTAAAAAAGGAGACACTATTTTACGTATTTCTGAGGTGAAAAGCGATTATTTTGATGAGAACCTTGCTCAAAGAACTAATGACCAATTAAACGCAAAGTCATCTTCTGTAATAGCCTATAAAAACAAAACCGATGCCTTAAAAAACCAAATAGCAGCTTTGCAGCAAGAACGTGTCTTAAAATTAGAGCAAGCAAAAAACAAAGTTGCCCAAACCGCACTAAAAGTTACCAGTGACAGCATAGATTTAGAAGCTTTAAAAATTAATGCCAATATTGCAAAAACGCAGTATGAACGTGCTATTGCATTACAGGCAGAAGGAATTAAAGCAGTTAAAGATGTAGAAGAAAAACAATCTAAACTGCAAGAAATTAACGCAAAACTTACCTCGCAGCAAAATAAATTATTAAGTACCAGACAAGATTTAATTAATAGTAAACTTGCTATTTCAACGTTAGCTGCCACCTATGCAGACAAAATTGCCAAGGCACAAAGCAGTTTGTATACAGCAGAATCTAGTGGTTTAGATACTGAAGCTCAGGTATCTAAATTAGAAACAAGCTTAGCCAATTATAAAAAAAGAACTAGTTTACTATTTATAACCGCACCACAAGCTGGTTACATTAACAAAACCATTAAAGCAGGTATAGGAGAAACATTTAAAGAAGGTGAACCACTGGTACATATTATGCCTGCTAATTATGATTTGGCCGTAGAAATGTTTGTAAACCCAATAGATTTACCACTAATACATATTGGTGAAGACGTGCGGGTACAGTTTGATGGGTGGCCTGCAATAATATTTAGCGGTTGGCCTAACGTATCTTATGGTACATATGGCGCAAAAATAGTAGCTATAGAAAATTTTATTAGTACCAATGGTAAATACAGAGTTTTACTTAAGCCTAATGAAAATGAAATACCTTGGCCAGAGGCTATACGCGTTGGCTCTGGAGCCAAAACAATTGCCTTACTAGAAAATGTGCCTATTTGGTTTGAAATATGGAGACAAATAAATAGTTTTCCGCCCAATTATTACACTCCAAAAACACCAACTTCTGATAAAAAATAAGCAATGAGAAATTATATAATTCTATTCTGTTCCTTGCTTTGCCTTACCCTACAGGCACAAGAAACAGATAGTATATTAAGTTTAGAAGAATACTTAGGTTACGTAAAAAAGTACCATCCAATAGTTAAACAAGCTCACTTAATTACTACGGATAGTGAAGCTAAGTTGCTAAAATCTAGAGGTGCTTTTGATCCTAAGATAGAAGTAGATTATGCCAATAAAGAATTTAAAGGCACTAACTATTATGATAAATTGAATGCTGCTTTTAAAATTCCGACCTGGTATGGTGTAGAACTTAAAGCTAATTATGAGAATAATGAAGGGGTTTACTTAAACCCAGAATACAATACACCAGAAGATGGTTTATACAGCGCTGGAGTTTCTGTGTCTTTAGCTAAGGGCCTACTTACCAATAAAAGAATGGCAACCTTAAAGCAAGCTAAACTATACACCCAACAAGCTGCTGCTAAACAAAAATTAGTAGTAAACGACTTTTTATTTGATGCTACAGAGGCATATTTTAATTGGTTAAAAAATTACAAGGCTAAACTTGTTTACACTGCTTATTTAAAAAATGCAGAAATTAGATTACTTAATGTAAAAAAGAGCTTTTTTGCTGGAGATAAACCTGCAGTAGACACTTTAGAAGCTAGCATTAACTATAAAAACAGATTATTAGATATTGAAAAAGCAAGAATTGGGTACATAAAGTCTAAACTAGAAGTGTCTAACTTTTTATGGCTACAAAACAATGTCCCATTAGAGATAACAAATGCTATAACGCCAGATACTACAACAATTAACAGCATAAACACCGTTTTAAACAGTTCATTGCTTAATACCACTGAAGAGTTAGTAGAAAATCATCCTAAATTAAGAGAATTACAAATTAAGAAAAATATACTAACTATAGATAAAAGGTATAAAACCAATAATTTGCTACCAAAAATAGATTTGCAGTATAATTTTTTAAGCTCAGATTATCAAAATATAGATAGTTTTAATTCCGCTAACTATAAAACAGGTTTAGTTATTAGTTTTCCTTTATTTTTAAGAAAAGAAAGAGCAGATTTAAAATTAACTAAAGTAAAATTACAAGATATAGATTTTGATATTATGGCCACCAAGGTTAGCTTAAGCAACAAAATTGAAAGTGGTTTGCAAGAAATTGATTCTTATACCAACCAACATACTATAGTTATGGATTTGGTTAAAGATTATAAAAAACTAGTTTACACTGAGGAAAGAAAATTTAACCTGGGAGAAGGTTCGCTTTTTCTTGTAAATTATAGAGAAGTAAAACTAATAGAAACACAGCTTAAAGAAATAGATACAGAATACAATTTGTTTTTAAGCAAATCTAAATTGCTAAGTGTTATTACAATGCTTTAATAACACTTAGCACTATTAAACGTTAAAACTTAATATTTAGAGCATCAAATAAATGACTCATTGTCCAAGCCGGACCAATCATTAAAAACTGTAAATCTTTTAAAAAGGATGGCTTTTTACCCTCGTGGTTATGCCCTATAAATTGCCCCACCCAAGCAAGCACAAAAATTATTAACATACTTAACCACAGCGGTATTCCTATAAAAAGTGACACATAATTTATTGCTAAAAGTACTATAACAGAAAAAAATAACATTCCTGCAAATAGAGTTTTAGATAATTTTAGATAATAAAACAATCCAAAAATTAGAACAATAGTTCCTAAATGAGCATAAGGCATTAAAAAAACTGGTAATGTATTTGTAATAACGTTTGGGATAGGTATACTGGCTAATAAACCAATTAAACTAAAAAAAATAAGCGGCACGCAAATGTAGTGTATAGCTATATTTAGTTTTGTTTGATGGCTTACTGCGTACTCTGCTAAAAGGGTATCAATTTTTCTCATAGTTGTATATTTAGTTGGTTGGTAATTTTACAAATTTTCTAAGCTGCTGGTATTCTTCTAAGCCTTTTGCTGTTAGGTATGGCAATAAAATACTCCACAGCATTTCTATAGCCCCGCATTTATTAGTTGTGTAACTAGCTGTGTGTATTGCTAATTTTTGAGATTGCCAAAATGTGCTAGTCATCCAAATGGTGTAAATAGTTTTGTTATAGTCTACAAAATCATTCTCAGGCACTAATCGTTCAGTTTCTATATAATAATTTATTAATTTTCTGGCGTCTTTAAATCTAACTAGGTTAGAGGCTTCATACTCTTTGGCAATTGCTGGATAGGTTTTAATAATATGTACTAAATCATTAAAAAAGAAACAGTAACGTTTTTGTAAATCATCAAACTTAAGCATCATTTCTTCAAAATGAAATAACGTAATGTAGGTGTTTTCAGGAAGAATATAATCTAAAGTTTCTTCGTACATATCTGCATAAATAACAGCTAATAATGCAGCTTTATTTTTATAATGGTAACCTAAATTACCCGCACTCATTTTTAAACTATCTGCAACTTGCTTCATAGATACGTTTGCAATACCATGGGCATTAAATAAAGTAATTGCTTTACTCTTAATTTTATTTTTCATAAGCAAATAGGTAAATTACAATTAGTAAACATATACTAATTTATAAATAAAAATAGTATATATGTACTAATTATAAAAAAACGAAAAAAAAAAAGAGACTCTGTATCTACACAAAGCCTCTTTTTAATAATTAGTTAATAGGTGTACTATTAGTAAGGGTTTATAAACTTTTTAATATCTTCAAGATCAATTTTAGGATTTGCTCCTTCACTACCCGCAACCAACGCTCCAACCGCACAAGCACAATCTATTGCATTTTGTGGGTTACGTTCTTTTAATAATTTATTAATTAGCGTAGCTAAAAAAGAATCTCCTGCACCTACAGTATCTACAACCTCTATTTGGTAACCACTATTGTAATAAAATATATTATTGTAATATAAAATAGCTCCGTGACGACCTTTTGTTACACATATAGATTTTGTTTGGGTTAGCTCCGCAATAAACTTTATATTTTGTTCTAGTGAATTTGTTTTGGAGTTTAATGCTTTTCCTATTTCAAAAATTTCATCGTCATTAAATTTAATAAAATTAGCCTCTTTCATTAAATAATTTAAAACTTCAATTGTATAATAAGGACTTCTTAAGTTTACATCAAAAATTTTAAACTTGGCCAACTTTAATAAGCTATACAATGTATCTCTAGAAGTTGTATCTCTAGCAACTAAGCTCCCATATATAAAAGCATCAGAACTTTTAACAATTTCCTTTGTATTGGTTGTTACTGTTATACTATCCCAAGCTCTAGGAAACTGTATGTCATATGTAGCGGAACCTTTAGAGTTAAGCATAACCTTTACTTCTCCTGTCTGCAAAACATCATCTACCTGAAGGTTTTTGGTATTTACACCTTGTTCATCAATATATTTTTTGATTAATTCACCGTTTTCATCATCACCAATTTTACTAATAATTGCAACAGTATTATTTAACGATTTTAATCTTAATGCTACATTTAAAGGCGCGCCACCAATTTTTTTATGAGTAGGAAAAATATCCCAAAGGACTTCTCCAAAACATACAATTTTTTTCATTTATATATGACTTAAACTATTACTATTTATTTCTTCCAAACATTTTTCTACTCCATTATTAGTAATGTTATTGTATGCTTTAAGGTATGCCTCTTTAAATATGTCAGAATTTTTTAGGTTTCCAAAAACAGTATCTAATTCTAAAAATGCTGCTGGTTTTTTAGAAGCTATATTTGCTTTAACATCTAATAATAATTTATTAGCATCTTTTATAATTAAAGTTTCTCCTTTTTCATTTTTTCCTAGACTGTAAATTGCCCAAGCAGCAATAACAAACGCAGCTAAATTTACAGAGCCATTGCTTTTTAAATTTGTTTTTACTATTGGCAAAATAAATATTGGAATTTTTGAAGAACTCTCCGAGCAAATACGCTCTATTTGATCTTTAATATTAGGATTTCCAAACCTTTCTAGCAGTGTTTTTTTATATAAATCTAAATCTAAGCCTTCTAAATTTCCTAATGTAGGTGTTACCTCTACATTTATATATAAATGTAAAAAAGTACTTATGTTTTTATTGTTCACAGCCTGGTCTATGGTTTTATAACCAATTAAAGCTCCTAATATCCCTAATACAGAATGACCAGCGTTTAGTAAACTTAATTTCATTTTTTCATAAGGAACAACATCTGTAACAAATTGAGCACCTACATTTTCCCAAGCAGGTCTTCCTTGTATAAAATTGTCTTCTATAACCCATTGCTTAAAAGGCTCACAAACTACAGGCCAAGCATCATTTATACCTGATGACTTTTTTAAATTATCTATATCATCCTGAGTTGTTGAAGGTGTAATGCGGTCTACCATTGCATTTGGAAAGGATACATTTTTTTTAATCCAATTTACTAAGTTGGGTTGCGCTTGTTTTACATAACTTAACAGCATATTTTTAATCATATGTCCGTTTTCTTGTATGTTATCGCAAGATTGTATAGTACATCCTTTTAAACCTCTTTCTTTTCTTAATTTTAAAGCTTGTGTTAAGTAGCCATAAATTGTTTTTGGAGATTGTGGGTTATTTAAATCGTGTTCTATAAGCGGATTTTCAAAATTAAAATCCTTTGTCACTTCGTTATAATTATAACCACCTTCCGTAATGGTAAGTGTTATAATTTTTACATCAGAATGCGCCATTTTTTCAATCACTTTTGTAGGATCTTCTGGTGCAAATAAATAGTCTACAATAGAGCCAATAACTTGTTTTGTATGTGTCCCATCTAACTCTTTAACAATTAGTGTATACAAACCATCTTGTTCTTTTAATGTATTGTAAATTTTAGTATCAAAATCTAACAATGCAACACCACAAATTCCCCAATCTTTATTGTTGTTATTTTGTAGTAACAAATCTGTATACAAAGCTTGGTGAGCTCTATGAAAACCTCCAATACCTACGTGTACAATTCCTGTTTTTATGTCATTTCTATCATAATTAGGAACCAAAACTCTTTCTGATATTTTAGAAAGATTACTGTTGTTTAATTTTATATTTTCCATAATGATTTTTTTATTTTCGCTCAAACCTCTGTAACAATACTGCAAATATGATTATGCCTCCTTTAACTACTTGTTGTGGGTAAGATGGTACATTAAGTAAGTTTAAAATATTACTTATAAGTCCCAAAATTAATACACCCATTAATGTATTAATAGCTGTTCCTTTACCTCCATTTAAACTAGCACCACCAATAACCACAGCAGCTATAGCATCTAACTCCCAAGACATTCCCATATTTGGGGAACCTAAATTTGTTCTAGAAGCCACTATAATTGCTGCTGTTGCAGCCAATGCTCCTGAAATTGCGTATACCAAAAATTTATATTTATTTACTTTAATACCAGACAGTCTTGATGCCTCTTCATTGCTACCAATAGCAATAATTAATCTTCCAAAAACATTATACCTAAGCATAACCATTGCAATAGCAACTATAATAAAAAAGACGATTGCAATATTAGGTATACCCAAAGTAGAATTGTTTGCAAAATTAGACATATACAAACCGCCGTAAGTTTTAAAGGTTACCGGAGAACCTTTAGAGTATATAAAGCCTAACCCACGAGCAATGGTCATTAAAGCTAAGGTAGCTACAAAGGGTGCCATTTTTTGATAAGCAACTAAATAGCCAGATATGCTACCTAATCCAAAACCTATAGCAAGTGTCATTAAAATTGCTAATGGAAGAGCAAATATGTTTACCAATATGGCAAAAGTAACTGCCAATAGGGCAACCATAGAGCCTACAGAAAGGTCTATACCACCTGTTAAAATTACTATAAGCATACCAATACTTATAATTCCTATACCAGATACTTGTTTTAATAAGTTAGATAAGTTTACTGATGTAAAAAATACATCTGAAATTAGTGCAGAAAATAACACCAATAATAAAAAAATGAATACTGTATTATATTTTACTAAAAACTTAAGAACACCACCTGGGCTGCTTAATTGTTCTTTTAATGTGATAGCCATAATGTTGGTTTTATATTATTAATTAGTTTGTTTTAATGGTTCTCCTATAGCGTAGCGCAATATGTTTTCTTCAGAAAATTGATGCTTTTGTAGTTCGCCATAAATAGTACCCTGGTGCATTACCAAAATACGGTCTGATATTCCCATAATCTCAGGCATATCTGAAGATATAACAACTACACCTACTCCTTTTTTAGCTACTTCATTTATTAGCTTATAAATTTCAATTTTAGCACCAACATCTACACCTCTTGTTGGTTCATCTATAAAAATTACTTTACTATCTATACTTAACCATTTTGCTAGTGCTACTTTTTGCTGATTGCCCCCACTTAGGTTTTTTACATTAACCTCGGAGTTTGGTGTTTTTATATTTAATTTATCAATTAAACCCAATACCTTTTTATATTCACTATCTATATTTATAAAACCTAATTTACTAGAGATAGATTTAAAATTGGTTACACTTATATTTCGCCTTATTGATAGCGGTAAAAAGACACCTTCTTCTTTTCTATCTTCAGATACAAAGCCTATTTGGTGCGCAGCAGCATCTACAGGAGAATTTGTTTCAATTTTTTTTCCGTTTAAGATTAAAGTACCAGATTTTTTTTTGTCTGCACCAAAAATTAGTTTGGCTGTTTCTGTTCTTCCACTACCTCCCAAACCTGCAATACCTAGTATTTCTCCAGGTTTAACACTAAAAGATACGTTGTTAACCATAGTATCTTTTGCGGTTAAGTTTTTTACTTCAAAAACAGGTTCTTCACCTATTTTACTATCCTTTTTAGGATATAAATCTTTTAGCTCTCGCCCTATCATTAAATGTATTACACTGTCTTTGTCTGTATCTGCTGCAACCAAAGTACCCGTATCTACACCGTCTCTTAGTACGGTAATTGTGTCTGCTATTTTAAATATTTCATCTAAATGGTGAGAAATGTATATTAGAGAAATTCCTTTTTCTTTTAGTTTAAATAAATTATTAAATAACTTTTTTATATCTGTAGGATCAAAAACAGTTGTTGGCTCATCTAATACTAAAACTTTAGTATCTTCAGATATTGCTTTGGCTATTTCTACTACTTGTTTTTGCACTATACTTAAGTCTCTTACTCTTGCCGAAGCATCAATTTCAAAACCCAAAGAGTCTATAAGTTCTTGAGCGTTATTGGTTAACTCTTTCCAGTTCATCCAAAATTTGGTGGCACCCAGTTTATGTAAGTAAATGTTTTCTGCAACAGATAAATCCTGTACCAAAGAAAGTTCTTGGTATACTACGTTTATTCCTAAAACCTGACCGTCATGTGTGTTTTTTGGTGCAATTTCATTACCATCTAAAACTACTTTTCCTGTATCTTTTTGGTGTACACCACTTAGTATTTTTATTAAGGTAGATTTTCCTGCTCCGTTTTCTCCTAATAACGCATGAATTTCTCCGTGTTTTACTTTTAGGTTTACATCTTTTAATACAGAAACATTACCAAAACTTTTAGAGATTCCGGACATTACTAAGCGGTACTCATTGTCAGACTTTTTCATACTAAAATAATGCTTTAGGATTGTAGTATTTAGAGGCATTTTCTTTGGTAATAAGTAATGGAGCTGTAAAAGATGTTTTATCAAAATCTCTTTTTCCATTTAAATACTCTATAGCATATTTTACAGAGTTAATACCAATTTGCACAGGACTATTCATAGCTGTACAGCCATAAAAATCTGTATCCATAATATATTTAATAGCTTCTTTTTGCCCATCTGCACCGGCAACTATTAAAATATCATCCGTTTTACCCGCTTGTGCAATAGCTTTTATGGCTCCAAGTACACAAACATCAGACTCTGTAATAACTACATTAATATCTGGGTGAGCCACTAGAATATCTTCCATAGCTTTTAAACCTCCTGCATAAGACCAATCTGTATAAGCTTGAGTTTTTACATTTAAATCTATTTTTCCTTGGGTTCTTAGTTGCTCTTCTGTTATACCCTGTAATAAACCTTGTTTACGTTTTTTACCAACAGGATTACCAGCATTACCGCTTAGTAGGGCAATATTCATTTTAGTTTTTCCCATTTTTTTAACCAACCATTCTCCGGCCAATTCGCCATTAGCTAAGTTGTTAGACTGTATAGTTGTAACGTATTCTGCAGCCGGACTTATAGAACTATCTATAATAAACACAGGTATACCTGCTTTTTTTGCCATTTTAGTAACACCAACTAAAGCATCTGGATCTTTAGGGTTTAAAAGTAAAACATCTACACCCTTAGTAATTAAGTCTTCTACAGCAGCTACTTGCTTATTTATATCATCTTGCCCATCTGCAGAAATAAACTCCATTCCGTTTTTTTCTACGGTAGATTTTATGCTTTGTAATAAAGCTTGGTAATATGGTGCGTTTAAAGATGGTGTACAATACCCCACTTTTTTGCCGGTTAAATTAATATCACTTTTAAATATTTCTCCGGTTTCTTCTTCACTTCCATTAGATGATTTGGTTGTTTTAATTTCCTCTGCACAACCAACCATATTTAAAAGTAAAGTAAATACCAAAAGTGGTATCCTAAATCTTTTTAATACTACTTTTAATTTCTTAGTTTTCATAGTTTAAGTTTTTAGTTGTTATTAAAATAAGGTAATATCTAACTGTAAAACAGCCTTTTCTGCTTCAGGATTCCACATTAAAGTTACATCTACAGGTAATTTATATCCACTTATATCTATATTTTTATTGTATGCAGCACCAACATTAATAATGTTACCGTTACTTTCTGTATAAAAAGTTTTATCAGTTATAAAAGACCAAGCTCCTCCTGCAAATACTGATAAACTAGAGTTTTTATCTTGCCAAATTTTACTGTTAATTTCAAAATAATGTGTCCATGACTCTTGTAAACTTCCATCATTTAAAACTTCATAATCTCCAGAACCTCCATTTATAATTGTTGCTAAGTATAGTAATGTGTTTGGTGTAACATTATAACCAAAGTTAAGGTCCACAAAATTATATCCTTGAGTTTTATCATAACTCCAATAGTTTAATTTGTCTCCTCTTTCTTCTACTCCTGTGTAGTTATTGTGTGTTACGGCTTCAATAAAAAATTTGTCCGAAAAACGATACTTAGTATAAATAGACAACTCCTTGTAATAGGCACTTACATTATCACCAGTAATTTTATTTGTAACATCTGTAGTAGCAAAACTACCTCCACCCCAAAACCCAAAAGTAAATTTTTGGTTTTTTGAATTAAATTCCAAACTTGTAGCCAATACAGCTCCAGAATGAACTACAAAACCGTGCCATATGTGCATATTTTTAACATGTGCACTTACATTAAATGGTTTGTAGTTAACTAAAGTATCATTTTGTGCCTGTCCTGTATGTAGTACAAATACAAAAATTATAATAAAACAGAAAATACTGTTTTTTAAGGAGAATTGCGTATTATTTTTCATAATTGATAATATATAAACTACAATAAATTATAAACGTCATTTTTACGTTTATTTTTCAAATGTAAATAATAAATAACTTAAAAACCTAATTATTAGTATTTAAAATATAATAATTTAACACTTATATGTAATATTTTACCCTATTTTTATCATATCATCAAATTTTAAGGAAAATTACAATAACGTAATTATTACGTTTAATTATAAAAAATACTTATATTAGCCTAACTATTATCTATATTCTTTAGATTGATTTATACTATGGGACAGAAAAAAATATTAAATATATCTGTAGATTGTGTTGTTTTTGGTTTTGATACCGTTACCAAATCTTTAAATGTTTTGCTTATTAAAAGGTATTTAGAAAAAAACAATAAAGTACTTGTAAATGATTATGTATTAACAGGATATCATAAATACGAAGAAGAAACATTAGACCAAACAGCCACTAGAGTTTTAGAAGAATTAACAGGTTTAAAAAACCAATACAAAAAACAATTTAAGGCTTTTGGTGATCCAGATAGATTGATGAATGAAAAAGACCTAATATGGATAAAAAATGAAGAGTTTAATTTACGGACGGTTACTATTGCTTATTACTTTTTGTTAAAAACAGATGATATAGATCTTAATAAAATTGATGCTAAATGGTTTCCAGTAAATAAATTACCAGATGTAGGCTTTGACCATAAAAAAATTATTTTAGAAGCTTATGAAGATTTAAAAGAAAAGTGTTTATCCGAACCTATAATTTTTAAACTATTACCAGATAAGTTTACTATAAATGAGGTACAAGACCTTTACCAGTCTATTTTGTGTATAGAAATTGACAACAGAAACTTTAGGAGAAAGCTAATTAATAAAAAATATATAATTGCTTTAGATGAAAAGCAGGTTGGGGTTTCTAAAAAACCTGCACAGTTGTATATGTTTAGTAAGGATATTTATGATAAAATGTTTCAGAAGAACTATTTAATTAGCATATAACAAGCTATTAAATATGAAGACATAAAAAAACCGGCTATTTAAAAATAACCGGTTTTTTAAAACTAACTCAACTACTAACCAATTTAACTACCAACTACAAGTAGTTAAATCTCAATCAATCTAAAAAACTACTATTATCAAAAATCTTATTTACACTACAAAGATGCGGTATTTAGTAATGCTAATGTTGTACTATCTGTGTAATGGGGCTGCTTTTCTGTAAATACCCTGTTTAATTCTGTAACCATTTTTTTTAGCGTGTCTAATACTGCTAGGCTATCTTACGCCTATAAATTAATGTAATACGATTAAAACTAAAAAAGGGATATTACTTAATTGTAATATCCCTTTTTTATAAATATTTATAAATTACTTGGTTGCCCTTTCATAATCTGTATATCCTTTTTCTCCTGGAACATAAAAAGTACTTTCATCCCACTCTGCAAGTGCCACATTGTCTCTAAAACGTTCTACCAAATCTGGGTTAGATATATATGGTTTACCATAGGCCACTAAATCTGCATAACCTTCTTCTATAACTTTATTGCCAGATTCTTTATCAAAACCAGAATTAATCATTAACGTTCCTTTGTACAATGGTCTAAAATGTTTTGCTATTTCTGTAACCGCAAATGGTATATTAGACACATCTGTAAAAGGTTCTGATAGATGAACATACGCTAAATTATAATCATTTAATTTTTTTATAATATATTCAAACGTAGGTATGGTTTCTTCATCCATAGTAATACCAAATAGGCCATTTAAAGAAGGATTAAAACGTACACCTATTTTTTCTTGAGGAATTACTTGTTTCATTTCATCTAACACTTCAAAGAAAAAACGAGCTCTATTTTCTATACTACCGCCGTACTCATCAGTTCTGGTATTAGATGTTGCTGTAAAAAATTGATGAAACAAATAACCGTTAGATGAATGTATCTCTACACCATCAAAACCAGCTTGTACTGCATTTAAAGCAGCATTTTTAAAATCTTGTACAGTTTGTTTAATATCTGATAGTGTCATTGCTTTAGGCGTAACAGTATCTTTAAAACCCTCTTCGGTATATGATTTTTCATTAGGATTAATAGCAGATGGTGCTAATGGTAATTCTCCGTTATGAAAATCTGGATGAGACATACGGCCAACGTGCCAAAGCTGAATAAATATTTTCCCTCCTTTATTATGCACTCTCTTGGTTACTTTTTTCCAGCCTTCTACTTGCTCGGCAGAGTATATACCTGGCGTATTAATATAACCTACTGCTTTTTTTGATACCTGAGAACCTTCTGTAATTAGTAAACCTGCAGATACTCTTTGCTCATAATAAAGGCCTTGCAGCTCATCTGTAGCAGCCTTTTCTTTATTTGTAGCACGACTACGAGTCATTGGTGCCATTACTACTCTGTTCTTAAGCTCTATATTTTTTGTATATGGTTTTAGTAAATTTTGATTACTCATATAATTTAATTTTATAATTAAGGTGAACTACAAATTTACAAGAGTGTGCTATCAATTTCATTGACCTACATCAATTAAGATATATTTAACGCAAAATTTAGCACTAGAAATTTAGTTAAAATTTACACTAAACACATATTAGCAACTAAGAAATCTGCATAAATCACAAAAAAATTGAGTTTAAAAAATATGAATACAGATAAAAAATTGTTAAAATAATGTTGTTTAACAATAAAATAAATCTACAAATGTAAGAATATACTTTTTAATATTACATCATATTAATTTAAAATTTTTACTATGATGAAACTAAAAATTAAACATGTGTATGTAGTAACAATGGCAGCAATGCTTATTAGTTGCTCTAAAGAAATTGAAGAAGTAGAAAATACCCAACAAGCAGAAGTACTTACAGAGGTAAGCGCACAAGCATCTAACTTTTACAAACCACCTACTGCAGCGGTATTACGTAATAAAGTAAATTTAGTAACTGCCTATAATGTTAATAATAAAGATGCTAATGATGACACAGAAAAACTAAACAAAGCTATAAAAGACATTTCTGGGTCTGGTGGTGTAATCATTCTTCCAAAAGGTAAATATTATTTAAATAAGGTTAGAATGCGCTCTAACGTACATCTACAAATTGAAAAAGGATCAACAATTTACCCTACAAAAGGTTTAACTCCTGCTAAAAACCATAGAATTTTTGACTTTGCTAGTAAAACAGAAGACAAAATAAAAAATGTTAGTATTACTGGTAAAGGAGGTAAATTTAATGTTGATGTAAGAGGTAACTCTTCTAAAAATATTATTGTGGCAGACGTTGGTAATGTAGATAATTTTAAAATAGCTAACTTTTCTATTAAAGATGAAAAAACGGTATTTGCATCTATACTTATAAGCTTTACAAATAAAGCTGGCAATGCCTGGCCACATAATGGTATAATAGAAAATATAAACCAAACCAATGCACATACTGGTTACGGTTTAATACAAGCTTATGCAGCAGATAACATATTATTTAACAACTTATGTTGTACAGGTGGTGTAACCTTAAGATTAGAAACTGATAACCTTGCAATGAAAACAGCTAAAAAAGGAGGCGTAAGAAAAATATTTGCTACCAATATTGAAAATAAAAATGGGCTAACTCCTGTTATGTTCTCCCCTCACTTTATGGAAAATGGTAAAGTAACTATAGATGGTGTTACTGCTATTGGTTGTGCCTATGCGGTACGTGTAGAACACGGTTTTATAGAACTTTTTGACAAACAAAATAGAGCTAGTGGTGAAGCATATAAAAATTATATTGAAGGTATATTAGGTAATGGATCTGTAGAAGTTGTATACAAACGTAATAACGGAAGAACTTGGGCAGCTAGAATTGCTAATGATTTTAATGAAAAAGCGTACAACCACTCTAACCCTGCAGTTAACGGTATAAAACCTGGAAAATTTGCTAACTCAACTGTAAAAAATGTAAAAGTGGTTTATAAAAATACAGGCGCTAAGTTAAAACAGGCATTTTTACCATACTTGCCTTGCCCAGAATGGTCTAAATTGTGTAAGCCAGGACCATCTGGGTTTGAGTTTAATGGTCCGTCTTTAGGCGTTACTATAGACAATACAAAAAGAGATAACAGTCTTGGGAATTACAATGTAAATGTGAGCACATCTAACGTACAAGGTTTTCCTAGTAGCCACATACTACATGTTAAATACAATACTGCTAAAAAATGTAACAAAGGAGTTGGTACAATAAATTCATGTAATTAATTTATAAGTATGCTATAAACTAAGCAGCTATTACTTTTGTAGTGGCTGCTTTTTTTTAACTAATGCTATTTTTGTTTAATTGTATTTGGTAGGCTTCCTTAGCCCAAACTGTAAATTCTTTTTTATCCTCTAAAATATGTGATGGTACTGTGTAGTATGATGGTATTGATGTTTTACTTTTAAATACCTTAATAGGTTTTTCTCCTATATCTTCATATTTTTTAATGTTTGTGTCATCTACTTTTAATGCTACTACATCTTCATACAGCAAACAAAACATTAACTCATTGTAGTAAAGACCAACACCACCAAACATTTTTTTTGATACAATATTATCCCATATTAATTGATCTAATACATAGGTTAAAAAACTTTCTGTAACAGCCATAACTATACATTTTTTACAATTTCATTTTTATTTAATGATTTTCTTATTTTTTCCGCATCCCAATGATTATCAAACTCTACAATACCTCTTTTAAAGTCTTGCTCTAGCAATTTTTCTTGCTGTTCTAATTCTTTTCTAGCCTTAAAAATATAACTATCGTCCCCTATTTTCTTTTCTTTAGACAAGCGTCTTAAACTATCTTCATCATACTTTATAAAATTTTGTATTTGTCTTTGCAATGTATACCTCCTAAATCCCATTTGACTAAGAACTTCACTTGCCAATTTTAATGATGTTTCTAAAGATTCTCTGTAAATATGATCTATTTCCATATTTAAAAACTCATAAGCTGCATATCTATTTTTAGCGCGGACCATAAGCTTTACCTGTGGATAATTTTCTTTTACCGTTTTTGCTAATTTTTTAATAACATCTGGGTTATCCATAGCACATATTAAAATATTTGCTTCTGCAATTCCGGCAGATTCTAACAAGTCTGTACGTGTAGCGTCTCCATAGTAAACTTCAAAACCCATTTTACGTAAAAAATCTACACGGTTAGAGTCATGGTCTAATATGGTTGCCTCTACACCGTGCGTTCGCAAAAAGCGACCTATTGTACTGCCAAAATGTCCAAAACCAACCAATATTATTTTTTGAGATTTAGCAATATGGTCCATTGGTCTTTTTATAGACTCTTTAGTTCCTAAACGTGGCAACAAAAGGCGTTCATTAAGCATTCCAATAATTGGTGTAACTGTCATTGTTAATGCAGTAACCACCAACATAATATCTAATTGGTTTTGTTCTAAAATATGTAATGAAAATGCAAAAGATAACAGTACAAAAGCAAATTCTCCAATTTGTGACAACGTAAAGGTTAATTGCAATTTCTGATTTAACTTTAGTTTAAAAACTGTTGCTGTAACATATAAAACCAAGGCTTTTAATACAATAACCGCTAATAAAATACCTCCTACCGTAAACGGACTTTTTGCTATAACTAAAAAATTTATTGAGGCGCCTACGGCCATAAAAAACAATCCCAATAGTAAATTTTTAAAAGGTTCTAAAGTGCTTTCTAGCTCGTGTTTAAACTCACTGTTAGATAATACTACTCCTCCTAAAAAAGCTCCCAAAGCTGGACTAAGACCTACTAATTCCATTAAAAAAGAAATTCCAAATACAATTAGTAAGGCCGCTGCTATTAATAATTCTCTAACTCCTGTTTTGGCTACTTTACGCAACATAGGAACTATTAAATATTTCCCTGCAATAATTATAACAACTACAGAACCCAGTATTGCTAGCGTTTGTAGCCCTAAAGGTAAATTTTGCAACAAATTTGTGTGGTCTGAGGTTTGTTCTACTGCCGTTTTAGATGTATTGGCAAGTAAGGGCAATGCACCCAACATAAAAATTACTATAATATCCTGAAACAACAATATGGAAAAAGATGAAGCGCCAAACGTAGTGTTTAATAGTCCTTTTTCTTTAATAGTTTGCAACGCTATGGCAGTAGAAGATAGTGCCACCGCCATTGAAAATGTTAGTGCTACTTTCCATTCAAAACCCAATAGAGAAAATAAAAAATAAGAAATGAGCATTGTACAGGCAACTTGTAAGCCGCCCATACCTACTATAGTTTTTCTCATTTTCCAGAAGTTTTTAGGCTCAATTTCTAAACCAATTAAAAACAACATCATTACAACTCCAAACTCTGCAAAATGTAATATGTCTTCTCCTTCTTGCCCTATAAAACCCAAAACATAAGGACCTATTAATACCCCAGCAAATAAATAACCTAACACAGAGCTTAGTCCTAAACGCTTAGCTATAGAAACGCATATAATTGCTCCTAGTAAAAAAACAATAGCCTCAAAAAGAATACTACCCGTCATAACTTATGTATTTAATTGTGGAATATCATTTATAAATGAAAACTTAGTAATTTCTTCTAATGCCAAGTCTTGCTTAAGTAAATCTAGTAAATTATTGTATTTATGAGCGTGGTTATGTAATGACTCTTCATCAATTTTGTGCGTTCCCATAACCGTAAATGGCGGATAATAGTACATACCACATAAATTTGCAGTTTGCTCAAAAGGTCTTAAAAATTCATTTACAGAAAAGCTATTGGTGCCTTCTTTACAATAAACAGCTCTTGTGCCACCAGTAGTAATAACATTTAAACACTTTTTGCCATATAAGGCATTGCCATTTGGACCATAAGCCCATCCAAATTCTAAAACCATATCCATCCATTGTTTCATTAAAGGCGGACAACTATACCAATACAAAGGATGATGCCAAATAATAACATCATGACTATTTAATAGTTCTTTTTCTGCCGCTACATCTACATTAAAATCCGGATAGCATTCGTACAAATCATGAAAAGTTACTCCTTCTTTATCCTTAATTTTATCTATTAAAATAGAATTTGCTCTAGACTTTTCAAAGTTTGGGTGAGAAAACAAAACTAATATTTTTTTCATCTTGCGAATTTAGTTGAAAATAAGATACAAAAAAATGAATTTCAAGTTGCTTTAATCAACCAAAAACTCATTTTAAAAACAACATTAATAAACTATTTTACAATAAATTAGACATTGTAACTTCAATTAATTTTTCAATTTTATTTTTGTCATAAGCATCTGCGTGTGCTGTGGCATATGAACCTTTATCATTATCAAAATATTCACCTGATTTTGCTAAATCTGTCATACTTAAATTGTACAGAATGTCAACCCCTTTTTCTGCTGATGACCAATGCTGTCCATACGCTTCTTTAGCCATTTTGGTATTTAATAAGGAACCTGGATTTACCGCCACTACTGTAATTGAAGGTTCTTGTTCCGCTAAATAAAAACTCCACATTGTTAATGCCAGTTTGCTTTGCGCATAAGCTTCGTTGGCGCCCAAGCCTGTTTTGCCTTCTAACGCTTGTATATTTATAGTTGATTGCGCGGCGGAACTTAAATTTACAATTCTTGGTGCGTCCGATGCTTTTAAATTTGCTAATATGCCATTAGTTAATGCATAAGGTGCAAAGTAATTTACCACAAACCGTATATCTGTAGTCCCACTAGTACCGTTTGTCATTAAAACGCCTGCATTATTGACCAAAACATCAATTACTGGCATTTTTTCTGCAACTTCTTCAGCCATTTTTTTTACCGCACTTAAGTCTGAAAAGTCCGCTAAAAAGCCAATAACATTTTCATTATGAGATTGTTGTTTTATTTCTTTTAAAGTAGCTGCTAATTTAGCATCACTCCTACCGTGAATGGCTACAAAGTGCCCTTCTTTAGCCAAACGCAAGGCTAGTAATTTACCTATACCGTCTGTGCTTCCTGTTATTAATATATGTTTCATTTTATTCTTATATGTTGATGAAAACTGGCAATACAACTATTGCCAGTTTTATAATTTTATTTTTGTCTAATATAATAAACTACGCTTCCTGTAATTAGAATGGTGCTACAGTATCCTTAGGACCATCAGGTAAACTCCAACGTTGGCGAGGGGTAACACTTTCCAATGTAACATCTTTAATGGTGTCACTGCTACTATTTCCGTAACTGCTAGTACTACCACGTGGTATTTGCATACGGTCACCGTACAGCCAAACTACTAAATTACTACGTTGTCCGCTTGTAATTGGGTGTGTTGCGTGTGGCACATTCCCTCTATGGATGATGGCTTTTCCTGGCTCAAAAATAGCTTGTACCGTTTTTCCTGAAGCTTTATCATAAAAATCGACCTCGGATCCTGTAAACTTTTCATCCGGTAAGTTAATGTTGATATTCAAGGTAGCCGCAGAAGCATCGGTATGTGCGTGTAAATCCTTATCCTTATCTGGGTTGTACTGTATTGAAAATCCAAAAGTCTGATTGTCATAATCGTAAGTTCCCAATAACAAGCGCGCTATAGGACGCATAAAACGGTCCATCATATCATTATAAAATGCCTGAAAATTAGGTGCTGCCAAATGCCCTTCAGAACGAGGGTCTAGCATCATTCCATATCGGTTTAACTGTATACCGTAAGGCGCACGTTTTGGTACTCTTGAGTTTGCCACAGCTTCTAAGTAGTTGCGAAAATCCGCTAAGCGATCTACATCAAAAAACTGTGCTACATAAACACCAGGTATAACTTCTTCCCATAAATCGGCAACAGCAGATTCTTTTTCAGGATTTTCCCAAGCGTCTTTAATGGCTTTACGTAAACGCGGGTCTAGCAAAGTTTCGTCAGGAACTAGTAAATCGTCTTTGTTTTCTATTTCCCATTCTGCCCAAGCAGCTTCTAACAATTTACGGTTTTCATTCCAAAATTGAGAAACAGATGGATCGCGTCTTAATGATAATTCTCGTGATGGTACTTCTAAAGCACGAGCTTCAGCAAGTGCATTTGTATGTTCTATTGTTTTCATAATTATATGTTTTAAGTATAGCTACTGCTATTGTTTTTATCTACAACAAAATTAAGCACAGACCCCTGTTTGACTTTGGTAGTAAAAATGGAGGTTTTAGTAAAAAACAAGGTTTTGCTATGTGTTAAATGAAAAATGCCTCTAAAAAGAGGCATTTAACACTATTGATCAACCATAAGGATACATTGCAAATCCTTATTTGTTTTTAGTTCTCAACTACTATTTTACCAATAGCTTTTCCGCTTTGTAAATGTGCGTAAGCATCACCAACTTCTTCTAACGAAAACTTGTTTTCATCTACTATTGGCGTTAAATGTCCTTCATTAGAAATTTCAGCTAAACGCTCTAAAATAGTACCGTGTTCCTCTTTTTTAAAATTGTACAACATTGGTATTAGCATAAATACCACGTGTAATGATGCTCCTTTAAAATGCAATGGGGTTAAGTCTAACTCACACAACGAAACCGTAGTAGAAATATGTCCGTTTAAGGCAACCGCTTCAATAGAATTGGTCAGGTTTGCACCACCAACAGTGTCAAAAACCACATTAAAACCACCATCGGTATATTTTGCTGTGTAATCTGCTACTTTTTCAGTTTTAAAATCGATAAAAGTTGCACCAAATTTTTCAACAATAGCTTTTTGATTATCACCAGTGCCAGTTGCAAAAACTTCTGCTCCAAAATACTTTGCCAACTGCACCGCTAAATGACCAACACCACCGGAACCACCGTGTACCAATACTTTCTGACCTGCTTTTACGCCTGCTCTTGTTAAACCTTCGTAAGCTGTAATAGCTACTAATGGTAAGGCTGCAGTTTCGCGCATAGTTAAGCCTTTTGGTTTGTGCGCTACAAGGTTGCTATCCGCTACAATATATTCCGTTAAGGTTCCTGGTAAATCGGCTAATCCGCCAGCGCAACCGTATACTTCATCACCTACTTTGAAACCTTCTACGCCATCGCCAACCGATTCTACAGTTCCTGAGAAATCCATACCTAATAAGGCTGGTGTAGCTGGTGATAATGGTAAATCGGTTCCCATATTTTTGATCATAGTGTCAATTGTATTTACACTAGATGCCGCTATTTTTACCAATACGTGATTTGCTTTTACTGCTGGTTTTTCAATTTCTGATACTTCGAAATTTCCGTTTTCTCCGTAGTTGTTTATAAGCATTGCTTTCATATCAATCTCTGTTTTTATTTAATTATAATTCTTGTTTTATTAATTTACTTCTTGAATATCCATTACCATTTGTTCCCAATTCTTTTGGTTGTTATGGTCAAACTGAGCGCCATTTTCATCTGCGTAGGTGAATCTTTTTATGGCTGGTGTTCTGCTTGTCGCCTGAAATAATTGGTAGGCTTCTTCCTTTAAAGCCTCTTTAATTGGTAAGTCTATAGATGCATAAACTGCACGTTTACTAGCTGCAATAGAATCTGCCGGAAATTTGGAGATACGTTCCGCCAAAGCATCTACATAAGGTCCTATTTCATCTGCATCTAATGCTTTGTTAATAGTTCCAAACTTTTCAGCTTCGTCTGCATCCCAATCTCTTGCACCTAATATTATTTCTAATGCTTTTCCTAATCCTGTTTGTCTTGCCATACGTGAAGCTCCGCCACCACAAGGTAAAATGCCCATACCTACTTCCATTTGCATAAACTTGGCTTTACCTCTTGCTGCAAAACGCATATCTAGTGCCAATGCCATTTCGTGTCCGCCACCGCGCGCAAAACCTTCAATTTTGGCGATAGTTGCTTGTGGCACGTTGCTTAATCTTTCTAAAATTGCTTGTAAGTCTAATAACTGTACTTCGTTTCTTGGCACCGCTTCCATAGACATATCTCTAAGTAAGTTGGTATCATAATGACATACCCAATAATCTGGATTTGAAGATTCAAAAATCACTACTTTTACGCTTCTATCGCGCTCCAATCGTAAACAAAGACTGCTTAAATCTGCAAGCATTTCTTGCCCTTGTACGTTTACAGGACCAAAATTGATAGTCACTGTTAAAATTCCTTCTTTTTGTTCTGCCGTAAATGTTTGAAAATTCTTGTATTCCATAGTATTGAGTTTTTGGTTAATTATTGTTCTGTTAGTATTACAGGACAAAGTTACCTAGGCACTCAAGCTTTGGATAAGTAAAAAACACAGGGCTTTTAGTAAAAAAAGAGGTAAATGGTAATTTATTGGGAAATACTTGCCTTATAAGCACCAATAGTCATCCCCTTATAACTTTGGAAAGTCTTGTTAAGGTGACTAGAATCTGTAAAGCCTAATTCCATTGCAATTTCTGAGAACTGCAAATCGGTATATTTTAATCGGGTTTCTACGAGTTTTAATTTGTAGTTAAGAATGTACTTTTTTAGCGATACATCAGTATGTTTTTTAAAATATTCACTAATGTAATTGTCCGCCATATGAAACTCTTCTGCCAAGTTTTTGGTGGTCAGCAATTCTGGATTGTAAATATTGGCGTGAATAAAGTTGATGATTTGCTGAATTTTAGAAGACTCTACTATTTTGGCACTCATATCAGCATTTAAAAACTGAATGTTACGGGCAATAAGGTGAAGAATTACGGAAAGTGAATTTTGAATGATAAACAGGTCGTATGATTTCTTTTTATCGTTTTCTGCCGCCACCATTTTTATCAATGATATTAGGTGTATTTTGTCCGATTCGGTTTCAAAACGCATTTCACGCAATTGATGACTTTCACTGTTTAGAATCCCTTCAATTTTACGAAACCAATCGTTCACCGGAAGATTTGCATTTTGCGGCGCATCTCCCTTAAAAAAGCTTTTCAAGAATTTAATGGCAATGGTAGTAGTTGCCGATTCCGGATTTACGATATAAATATCATCTGGCACAAAAACAAAAATGCTGTTAGCCGAATAATTTACTGTTTTCCCATTAATCTTTATGGTGCCACTACCCTTTTCAAAATACACAATCTCAAAAAACCTGATGGTAGTATACTTACAAAACTCAAAAAAGGTTTGGTCTTTGTATTCTTGAATTACGATATTTTCGATTATGGTACGTGGCATATTGTTGGTTTTATTTTTAATAGAAAAGTCGCCCTAAAGCGACTTTTCATTGGGGAACAGTCTTTTAAGTAATATACTAAAAAAACAGCCTCTAAATTCTTAATTCGTATTAAATACAATTACTTCACTTCAAACTCACCATTACTTCTTACGTAAAGAATTGTTTCTTTAGCGGTAGAAATGATTGAAGTTGTATTTTTTTTAGCTCCAAAATAAGAACCAGGTTGTAACTTATTTTTAGTATCTTTTTTAGAAAACTGATGTTTAACTTCACCAGAAATGACCACTGCTCTAAAATTAGGACTTAAGTTTTTAATCTTTCCATTAAAACCAGCTGGCAATTTTAAAAGTGCGGCACGTAGCTGATTTTTTTCGTGACTTCCCCATAAAAAAGCAGTTTGCACATTGCTCTTTTGAGCAACCCATTGGATGTCATTAGCATTTAACCAGACCAAGTTTGTTTTATCAACATTTACAGGTCTTTCGCCATTATCAAAGGCTTCTGATGTAGGTTTCACCAAATACGGACCTTCTTGAATGTCTAAAAACGCCATATTTTCTTGACCGTCAGCAGCGGTAATATGCGCTTCTCCTGCTGGTTGTTGCCAATAAGAACCTGCTGGTAGCCATTGTTTCTCGGCATTTTCATCATCATTATGTAACAATCCTTTAATTACTACACCTCTATAAGTTATATTGTGAATATGTGGTGGTGACGAAAATCCTTTTTTGAATTTCACTAAAAATCCCGCTGGTTCGTTTTTGGTTCTGTCTCCCCAAAGTTTTCCTGCTGCCGGACTTTTATCGCCTCGCAAAGGGTTTAACCAACCCCATTCTACGTTGTCTGCGGTTACTACTTCATTTACAGACTTAATGTCGTCTGTTGTTGGTGTTTGTGCAGTTATCTTGTTACTTGCAAATACAGCCGCTACAGTTAAAATTATTAATATATTTTTCATTTTATATTCAGTTTCTATTAATTACACTTGAAATCCTTCTAAAACAATTTTGCCTTTTGCTTTTCCGGTCTCTAAAAAAGCGTGTGCTTTTCTAAGATTTTTAGCATTTATAGTTCCAAAGTTTTCTCCCAAAGTGGTTCTTACTATTCCGTTGTCTATAAGTTCAGAAACTTCGTTTAAAATGTTATGCTGTTCTATCATATCATCGGTCTGGAACATAGAGCGCGTAAACATTAACTCAATGTGTGTAGATACCGCTTTGCCTTTAAAAGGCATCACGTTTAACGATGTTGGGTCATCTATAAATCCGAATTTCCCTTGTGGTTTAATCAGTTTAGCAATTTCATCTACGTGATGTTCCGTAGCATTTAAACTCACCACATACTCTGGTGCTGGCAAGTTATATTTATCAAATTCCTCGCTAAGCTTATTTCTGTGATTAATTACCGTATCTGCACCCAATTCTTTTAACCACGAAGTTGTTTCTTCTCTAGAAGCGGTACCAATAATATTCAATTTTGTAAGCATTTTAGTCAGTTGCACCAAAATAGAACCCACGCCACCAGCAGCACCAATAACCAAAATAGATTTGTTGGTATCATCTTTAGAAACCTCTAGTCTATGAAACAGCATTTCGTAAGCCGTTAGCGTAGTTAATGGTAAGGCAGCGGCTTCTGCAAATGATAAACTTGCAGGTTTTTTACCTACAATACGTTCATCAACCAACTGATATTGGGCATTACTACCTTGTCGGTTTAAATCACCGGCATACCAAACTTCATCACCTACTTTAAAAAGAGATACATCTTCTCCCACTTCCTTAACAATACCTGTGGCATCCCAACCAATAATACTCCATTCTCCATCTGGAGCTGGTCTATTGGCTCTAATTTTATAATCTACAGGGTTTACCGAAATGGCTTTTACTTCAACTAAAATATCTTTACCAGTTGCTTTAGGCGTTTCTACCTCTATGTCTTGAAGCGAATTAACATCTGTTGACGGAAGATTTTCTTTGTATCCTATTGCTTTCATCTGATAAAAGTTTTGAAATTATATTAAAGTGAAAATTTCGCTTTCTGCTAATCTAGATTTAGGTGTTTTTTCTGTTGAATTGAAATCAGACTCAGCGTGATATCCTAAAGATACAGCAACTAAAGACGTGTATCCTTTTTCTCTTAATCCGAATTCTTCATCTAAAGCTTTTACTTCGATTCCTTCCATTGGAGTAGCATCAATTCCTAAGCTTGCAACACCTAATAAAAAGCTACCAATGTTAAGGTATACTTGCTTTTCCATCCAGTGTTGTAAATCTTTTAAATCGTATTTATGAATTCCTGCAAATGTTTTTACAGCACCTAAAAATCCGTTTTTAACATCGTCATTTGGGAATCTTCCGTCTTTGTCTTCCGTATCTGCAATGTGTTGGTAATATGCATCATCTGCATCTGTTTTTACACAGAATAAAACTACAGCTGAAGCATTAGTTACTTTAGGTTCGTTAAAACTAAAAAAGCCTTGTGTTCCTTTTGCAACACGTGCTTTACCTTCTGTAGTTTCAGCAACTATAAAGTGCCAAGGTTGTAAATTTACACTTGACGGACTCATTCTCAACAAGTTTTTAATTTCAGCCATATCTGCATCAGATATTTTTTTGGTTGCATCATATTCCTTAGTTGTGTATCTCCAGTTTAAAATTTCTTTTAAATTCATTTGTATGTGTTTTATATCTGTTGTTTAATTTTAATACAAAGATATATGTGCAACCAAGCATTTTATTGGTACAAAAAAAGGTGATGTATGTACAAATAAAGGTTTATATACCTCTATTTGTACTGTTTAAGTATATTTTAACTAATTTTGAACTAAAATAAACACTGTTATGCAAGTATTAGAAGCACACAAACCTTTTGAAATACAAGAATTAGAATTAACAGAATGGAAACAAAGACCTGTTAAAAATAATTTTTTTGAGTTAGTTTTAATCAAAAACGGCGAGGGTACGCAATGCATAAATTATAATGAGCATAATTACCAAAAAGGTAGTATTTTTTTATTACCACCTTTAAAATGTCATTCATTTACAATAACTAAACCTACAAAATTTGTGTTTTTAAAATTTACTGATTCTTTTTTTAAAAATGCTAACAAACTGACTATTGATAGAAATGAGTGGTTTAAAGAAGCATCATACATACTTTCTAACTACAACCAATTGCCAGGAGAAATTATAAAAAATGATATAGATCGTAATCATTTAGAAAGCTTAATAGGTATGATTACGCAAGAATCTATGAATTACGGGAACGAATCTATAAACTTGGTTACAAGTTTAATGACGAGTGTTTTAGAAGTATTAATACGTAATATTAAAAAGAGTACTTATTTTGAAGTTCCCAAAAATAACTCTGATGACAGAATAACAAAGATGTTGACTTACATAAATGAAAATATAGATAAAACAGAACTTTTAAAAGTTGAAAATTTAGCAGATGTTTTTATAATGTCACCTACTTATGTTAGTGAATATTTTAAAAAACAAGTAAATATGTCACTTAGGGAGTATATTATAAAGGCGAAACTAAAATTGGTAGAAATACGCTTGTTAAATTCTGACTTTACGCTTACCCAAATTGCGGATGAATTAGGTTTTACGGATGTTAGCCACCTATCTAAAACCTTTAAACGTTATGCAGGTACATCTATTAAAGAATTTAAAAATAACGGAGAATATATGTTATTAAAAAGAGGGCTTTGCACTACAGCAAGAGCTTAATAATAATGAATAAAAAATTAAGATTATTTTAAAATGTCAGTTGATAAAATTGGCATTTTTTTTGTTGTTAATTACATACCTATAAAATATTTGATTTTTTGTTTAATTTAAAATTTTTGTAATTATGAGCAATTTAATTAATGTTCCTAAAAACGGAGGTTTAACAAGCACAAATTCACCTATTAATTTTCCTAGTTGGTCTAGAGTAATAGACGATATGTTTAATGTAGATTTACCTACTGTATTTACATCAAACTTTAATACTGGTATTACTTTACCCAAAGTAAATATTAAGGAAACAGCAGATTCTTTTTTAGTTTCTATGGCTGCTCCTGGTCTAAAAAAATCTAACTTTCAGGTAGAAATAGACAACCATTCTTTAACTATTTCTGCACAGATAAAAGAAGAAGAGGAAACCAATAACGAACAATATACCCGTAGGGAGTTTGGATACTCATCTTTTAAAAGAACTTTTACGCTGCCAGAAACTGTTAATGATAATAATATAGATGCAAAATATACTGATGGTATTCTGCATATTACACTACCCAAAAAAGAAGAGGCTAAACAAAAGCCTGCAAGAACAATAACTATATCTTAAAACTAAAAACAGGGAGCTAAAATTAGCTTCCTGTTGTCTTTAATGTCTAATAAATTTTTAAAAGTGATGAAAAAATGTATTGCATTGGCTTTATTAGTGTCTTTAAATATTAGTTGCAATGGGCAGAATAATAAAAATGAAACAAAGCCAAAAAACGAAGAAAAAAAGCCTTTAGGAGATTGGACGGTTAATAAACAATATGATGACAAGGGAAATTTAATACAGTATGACAGTATTTACTCTTGGTCATCTAGCAGTGGTTACAATAACTTATCTGATCTAGAAAAAGACAGCTTGTTACACAGTTACAAGTCAAAGTTTTTCTCTAGTTTACACTCTTTTCCAACACCACAACATATAGACTCTATATTTATGGATAGTTTTTTTACTGATGATTTTTTCTCTAGTGATTTTGGAGAAGATTTTATGCAGCTAGATAAAATTAGAAATAGAATGCTACAACAACAGCAGCAATTTTTTAAAAAATATTCTTCTAAAGTTGAACCTAAAGAAAGTGAAAAAACTAAATTATAAATAAAACCCAAAACATAAATTATGTTTTGGGTTTTTAGTTAATAAAGAAAATTGTTATTTAGATATTACAATTTTTTGCTTTGTAGACTCACCATTTGCTTTGGCCAATTCTAGTACATAAATACCATTTTCTAAAGAAGAAACATTTAGTGTACCATCTGCAACATCTTTTCTTAAAACAATTAGTCCTTGTAAATTATAAACCTTAGCCTGTACATAGTCTTTACTACTAATATTTAGAACGTCTTTAGCAGGAATAGGAAATACTGCTAGCTCTTGCTTTTCTTCTTCATTAGAAGTTAAAGCTCTAGCAGAATTATTAGAAATCTCTGTACTTGTAAGTTCTGTATTCACAAAGTTACGAGCATTTACTGGCTTATATACTCTAATCCAATTTACAAGTAAATTATTGTTTTCAAAATTTTCTAGCTCTGCGTCTGTAGATGACCTAAAAGCCTCTGCTTGCCAACTTTGATCTTCTACATTAATAATAATATCCATTTCTTTTGTAAATCTTCTCTGGTTATTTAAATAATTAAATGGATCTATAACACTAATATTAGACTTGTTTTTTGCATCATTTAAACTAGTAGCAATATTCATTTTCTGGTATCCATTTTCTCTAACCAACTGTCCGTTAACACCAGTACTAGTTACACCAGCTGGGTATGTATATTGCCAAGTACCATCTGCTAATCTGGTTTGTACTGCAGTATCATCTAAAACACGAACCATTTGTCCGTCTACATAATACTCTAATCTTGTAGCAGAAACCCAATTAACACCAATTCTTACTACTCTACCACCCCATTGTGATACTCCATCTTTTTTCCACCAACTGTTAAGATCTGCTGGTTGGTAATCTTTAAAATTTGGAGGTCTAATAAATACGTGATGACTAAGGTGTATTTTATTTGCAAAAAAGCCATTTCTATTGTCGTCTCCTGGCCCTCCATAACATTCTATAATGTCTATTTCCTGTGTGTCATCTGGGCTTAACAACCAAATATCCGAAGCTAATGAAGAGTTCATTACTTTTATACTAGCTTCTACAAATACAGGGAACTTTACACGCGTTTTGTTAGTTATACAACCAGCTCTTGTTTCTGGTCTAGAAATTAAATTTCCGCTAGAGCCAACAAAAGACTTAGTTGCTCCAGGGATTCTAGATGCCCAAATATTTAAATGACCTCCAGAAACAGCAACGTGGTTTTGCATCCATACGGTTGGTCCAGGTCCAGGCCAATTATTTGGTGTTCCATTAGGTTGGTTGTGAAATTTATTATACCATTTGGCATTGTTAGCTGGTCCAAAATCTGTTACGTTGTTAGTTGGTGAAAATTGATAGTTAAAATCATCACTGGCTTGTACTTGTAATTGCCACGTTTTTCCTGCTCCGGCATTTGCGGGTATAGGTATGTTATCCCAATCGTACTGAGCATTAACAAATAGCAATTGTAGAAACATAATAACTGATAGTAGGTTAATCTTTTTCATAAAAAATGTAGTTTAAATATTAATTAAATTATTTTCTTCTAAAAAATTCATATCCTGGGGAAACAGACTAAAATTATTTATAACGAAACTACTATTTAACAAGAAAATTATGATAAATATATACTAGACAAATACTCAACAAATAATTTTTACCTTCTATAAATATTTCTTTTTGCTTTGTATGAACTGTAAATACTAGATAAATATTAAAAATAAGTTTATAACAATAA